>NZ_BAAILK010000023.1:64180-69657 GCF_054589475.1 Rhodococcus sp. no. 34 | reverse complement strand
GCATTCGCCAAGATCGACCCCGCCACGATCGACAGCCTCAAGACGGACAGCGCCACGCTGACCAAGATCCTCACCTACCACGTGGTTCCCGGCCAGATCGCCCCTGACGCGATCGACGGAACGCACCCCACCGCCGAGGGCGGAACGGTCACCGTCACCGGATCCGGTGACAACATCAAGGTCAACGACGCAACTGTCGTCTGCGGTGGAGTCAAGACCGCAAACGCCACCGTCTACCTCATCGATTCGGTGCTGATGCCGCAGTAGTCCCCACCTGCTGTGCGCCTTTAACAACCCCCCGCGGTTAATAAAGGCGCACAGCGGCCAACGGCGGGCCAAGAGAAAAGAACCGGACATGCACGCTACGGTTGTACGCGATGAAGCGAGACAACTCTTCGTGAGCGAGCCAGACCATGCGTCGGATGCGGCCGACGCATGCCCGACGGACAATTCTGCGGCCCGCACCGCGCGAATCGCGGAATCACGCGAGCTGGCAGTGATCCTCGCGAACGTCGCCGGTGGCGACCAGAGCGCCTTCGCCGAGTTCTACGACCGAACCAGCTCCCGTGTGTACGGCATGGTTCTTCGTGTACTCCGTGATCCAGGTTTCTCCGAGGAAGCGGTCCAAGAGGTCTACCTCCAGGCCTGGAAATCAGCCGACAGCTTCGACCCTGCCAAGGGGTCCGCGCTTTCCTGGCTCCTGACACTTGCCCACCGGCGCGCAGTGGATCGCGTGCGCTCCGAACAGTCGAGTTCGGATCGACAGGCTCTCTACGACACCACCAATGCCACTCCCGAGTTCGACGTCGTCAGCGACGAAGTGACACGAAGAGACGAGCATCGTGCTGTCACCGACTGTCTCGAAACGCTGACGGACACTCAGCGCCAATCAGTGACTCTCGCCTATTACGGCGGCCGAACGTACCGCGAGGTGGCCGAAGATCTCGGCGTGGCGATTCCCACGATCAAGTCGCGAATTCGCGACGGACTACTGCGCCTACGTGGATGTTTGGGGGTGATGTGAGATGGACGAAGAGCTGATCGACTACGCGTACGCCTACGCGATCGATGCGTTGGACCTCGACGAGCGCCGTGAGGTCGACAAACGACTTGCCGCTTCGGACTCCGCGACCCGCGCCGAATTCGACGCCCAGGTCCGGCTCACCGCCGAAACCATGGCCGCGATGACCGTCGTCGACGCTGTCGAGCCCCCGCCGTCGCTGCGCAGCAGCGTCCTCGCCTCGATCGCAGAACAGACCGCGGCTCCCAACGCCCCGGTTTCGCTGGCCGAGCGTCGTAACCGTCGACGCCCGTGGACCATGGCTCTTGCGGCGGCCGCCGCAGTCGCAATCCTGGTCGGCGGCATCGGAATCGGACGCACGCTGTCCGACAACACGCCGCCGCCGAACCCCGCATCCGAAATCATGGCAGCACCCGACGTTCATGCAACGACGCGTGACATCCCGGGCGGCGGTAGTGCCACGACGCTGTTCTCGCCCTCCGAAGACGCCGCAGTCCTCGTGATGAACGACGTGACTCCCCCGAGTCCGGATACCGTCTACCAGATGTGGCTGGTGCCGGGCGACACCGACGACACCACGATGATCCCGATGGGGACGATGGCTCCGGGCGACGTCAAACCCACTACCCAGGTGGTGCTCGACGGCATCGGTCCGAATACGAAGTTGGCGTTCACTGTCGAACCGCCCGGCGGATCGCAGCAGCCGACGAGCGAGCCGTTCGCAACGATCCCGCTCATCTGATCGCCAGACGAAAAAAGATCCCCCACCGGAATCCGGTGGGGGATCTCTTCTTTGTCGAAACTACGAGCAGCGAGTCAGTGGCTGTGACCGTGTCCGGTGTCGGCAACTTCCTCGGTCGGCTTCTCGACGACGGCGCTCTCGGTCGTGAGGATCATGCGCGCGACGGAAGCGGCGTTGACCACTGCCGAGCGAGTGACCTTGACCGGGTCGACGACGCCGTCGGCAAGCAGGTTGCCGTAGGTGAGGGTGGCAGCGTTGAAGCCTTCGCCCTTGGTCATCTCGGCGACCTTGCTGACAACGACGGAACCGTCGATGCCTGCGTTGCTGGAGATCCAGAACAACGGGGCGTTGAGGGCTTCGCGGACCACGGCAACGCCGGTGGCCTCGTCACCCGTCAAGCCGAGGTTCCCGATCAGAGCCGTGCCGGCCTGAACGAGAGCCGATCCGCCACCGGGGACGATGCCCTCGGAAACTGCTGCCTTGGCTGCGTTGACCGCATCCTCGACGCGGAACTTGCGTTCCTTCAGATCGGTTTCGGTGGCTGCGCCGACCTTGATGACGGCCACGCCGCCGGACAGCTTCGCCAGACGCTCTTCGAGCTTCTCGCGGTCCCAATCCGAATCGGTGTTCTCGATCTCGCGACGCAGCTGCGCAACGCGGGTCGCGATGTCGTCAGCGGTGCCTGCACCGTCGACGATGACCGTCTCGTCCTTGGTGACGACAACGCGGCGAGCGCTGCCGAGCAGGTCGAGGCCGGCTTCCTTGAGCGAGAGGCCGACGTCGGTGTTGATGACGGTGCCTGCCGTGACGACTGCGAGGTCGTCGAGGAATGCCTTGCGACGATCACCGAAGAACGGCGCCTTGACGGCGACGGCCTTGATGGTCTTGCGGATGGAGTTGACCACGAGGGTGGAGAGAACTTCACCCTCGACGTCCTCGGCGATGATCAAGAGCGGCTTGCCGGATTCGGCAACCTTCTCGAGCAGCGGAAGGAAGTCGGGAAGTGAGCTGATCTTCTCGCGGAAGAGCAGGATCAGCGCGTCTTCGTAGACGGCCTTCTGCGCATCGATGTCGGTGACGAAGTAGGGCGAGAGGTAGCCCTTGTCGAACTGAACACCTTCGGTGACAACGAGTTCGGTTGCAACGGTGGAGGATTCCTCGACCGTCACGACGCCGTCGGTTCCGACACGGGTGAGTGCCTCGCCGACGAGCTTGCCGATCTCTTCGTCACGCGAGGAGACGGTGGCGACCTGAGCGATCGACTTCTCGCCCTCGACGGGGGTGGCTGCGGCGAGCAGTTCCTCGACGACCTTGTCGGCTGCGGCGTTGATGCCGACGCCGAGAGCCATCGGGTTCGCGCCCGCTGCGATGTTCTTGAGTCCGCCGCGGACGATGGCCTGGGCCAGAACGGTCGCGGTGGTGGTGCCGTCGCCGGCAACATCGTTGGTCTTGGTGGCGACGCTCTTGACGAGCTGTGCGCCGAGGTTCTCGAAGGGATCTTCGAGCTCGATCTCACGGGCGATGCTCACACCGTCGTTGGTGACGGTGGGGCCGCCGAATGCCTTGGCGAGCACGACGTGGCGTCCACGCGGGCCCAAGGTCACCTTGACGGCGTCGGCAAGCTTGTCGACTCCGGCTTCGAGAGCGCGGCGTGCGGTCTCGTTGAACGCAATTTGCTTGGACATCTGTTCTGTCAGCTCCTGAATCTTCGGGGCGTGAACGCATTCCGCCCCGGGATCCTGTGTGGACTCCGGGGCGGATCACGTGTGTCTTACTTGGAGACGACAGCCAGCACGTCGCGTGCCGACAGGATCAGGTATTCCTGGCCGGCGTACTTGATCTCGGTTCCGCCGTACTTGGAGTAGATGACCGTGTCACCCTCCTTGACGTCGACCGGGATGCGGTTGCCCTGCTCGTTGACGCGGCCTTCGCCGACTGCAACGACGGTGCCCTCCTGGGGCTTTTCCTTGGCTGTGTCAGGAATGACCAGGCCGGAAGCCGTCGTCGTTTCAGCCTCGTTGGCCTGGACGAGGATCTTGTCCTCGAGCGGCTTGATGTTGACGCTCGCCACGATGAGCCCTCCACTTTGGGGTATGTGCGTCCGAGGCGATCCTCGGACAGCTGTTTGGGTATGCCGTTTACGGCGCGTCACTGCAGTCCCGTCGTCGCGGGTGCCGGAACTCGATCAGCGCCAATTGGCACTCTATACGTGAGAGTGCCAACCCTCAAGGACTGGGCGCATTTTTCTCTTCGTCCAGAGCGAAACAGGACAGCCGTCCACCACGTTCACCTATTGTTCACTTCGTGACGAACATCAATCGCCGTAGTTTTCTGACCTTCGCCGGACTCGGCGCCGTCGGCGCGGTCAGCCTTGGCAAGCCGTGGGGCCTGCAATATGCAGGCGCGTCGACCATTCCGACGTCAGGTCCTGGCACCACACTCGAGTCCGTGTCCACCCCCGTCAGCAGCAACGGCTACACCAAGCTCACCGCCGGACCCGGTTGGGCGAACATCGTGCGCAGCGAGTTGGCCGAGCCGAAGTCGGGACGCGAGGACCGACGCACCGCACTCGCCTCACTCGTGCAGCTGACCGACGTCCACATCGTCGACGCCCAGTCCCCCATGCGATTCGAGTACGTCCACCAGATCACCGGCTCGGCGTTCCGTCCCCAGGAGACCCTGACGGCGCACGGGCTGATTTCACTTGTCCGCCGGGTCAATTCGATCGGCAGTGGCCCGCACACGTCGCGCCCCTTCGATGCCGTCGTCACCACCGGCGACAACACGGACAACAAGGAATTCGCCGAACTCGACTGGTTCCTCACCTCACTCAACGGCGGAACCGTCGTCGCCAACACCGGTGCCAAGGACCGCTACGAGGGTGTACAGAACTCGGGTGCCGATCTCTACTGGAACCCCGAGTCACCGATGCTCGACATGTACAAGAAGGCCGGATTCCCGGAGATCCCCGATTTCTTCGGTGCCGCTTTCACGCCCGTGTCGAGCCCCGGCCTGAACACCCCTTGGTACTGCGTGTTCGGCAACCACGACGATTCGGTGTCCGGCACGGTGCCCAGCGGCATCCCGCCGCTCGAAGCGATGTACACGGGATCTCTCAAGTTCGAGGTGCCCGGTTCACCGGAGCAGGCCAAGCAGATCGACGTCGCCACCAAGTTCGATCCCAGTGCGATACCCGGAATCCTGTCCGCCTTCACTACGCCGCCGCGCCAGGTCACCCCCGACCCGTCGCGCGCGCCGTTCACACCGCGACAGTTCATCGCCGCACATCTTGATCCCGCGCACACCGGTCCCGGCCCCGTCGGACACGGTTTCGCCCCCGACGCCGGCGAAACCGGTATCGGTTACTACTCGTTCGAGATCGCACCGGGCGTCGTCGGCATCAGCATGGACTCCACCAACCGCGCGGGCCTCGTCGACGGTTCGCTGGGCGCCGCTCAGTTCCAGTGGATCGAGAACACCCTGCGCGCCGGCAGCAGCACCTACTACGACGCCGCGGGCTCTCGCGTCACCGAGTCGCGAGGTGACACGTATTTCGTGCTGTTCAGTCACCACACGAGCGACACGATGGACAATCTCGTTCCCGACCCCGAGAACGTCCTCGAGCCACGCCTGCGCGGTTCACAGCTTCTCGACTTGCTGCATCGTTTCCCGAACGTACTTGCCTGGGTCAACGGACACACCCACGAGAACAAG
>NZ_BAAILK010000023.1:29849-64104 GCF_054589475.1 Rhodococcus sp. no. 34 | reverse complement strand
ATCACCCCGTGGCCCGGCGCGACCCCCGAGCAGGGCTTCTGGGAGATCAACACCGCCTCTCACATCGACTACCCGCAACTCGGACGCATCATCGAGATCGCGGACAACCACGACGGAACGGTGTCGTTGCTTGCGACGCTCTTCGAGGCGGAGAGTCCCAATTCCGTCGACTACAGCGACAAGTCGGCGGCCGGGCTCGCCTCGCTGTACCGCGAACTGTCGTTCAACGACATCCACCGCGACCCGAAGCTGACGGGTACCGGCGTCGACCAGAACGTCGAATTGTTGGTTCACACCGGACGATGACTCCGATTGCCGCAGTGTCCTAGGTGATTTCAGGTCCGCTCGAAGGCGAGCGGTGCGATTTCGCCCACGACACTGCGGCAACGACGAATCGAACACCGAATCCGATCAACACCAGATTGCAGACGATCTGAAGGCTCACGAGCCCCCGGGCAAGGTCCGTCTGCGCGGCGATGTCACCGAATCCGACTGTCGAGAAGACGGACAACGAAAAGTACAGCGCCGCCATACGCGACAGCGGTTCGGTGAAACTGCCAGGGCTTGCATGCTCCACCGAAAAATAGGTGATGGACACCAACAACAAGTACGTCGGCATCACCACCGCCACAGCTTCGACCGCCTGCAGAGATGGCACATCGGAACGCAGAATTCGCCACACCTGCCAGGTGGTCACGGCAAGTACCGCGGCGCCTCCACCGATCAAGAGGAAGATTGCACTCGCGGTATGTACATCGATCCACGGCAGAAAGAAATACGCGCATCCGAAGGCGATCACCGTCAGCGTGGGCCGAAGCACTGCACCACGGATCAGCGCGCGTCGTCGTTCCCGGTCGATGTGGGGAGAATCGCCTTTTTTCCGCATGAATCAATGATCGACAATTTCGCAGGTAAAACCACCCTTTCGGTCCGAAAAGGACGTCACGGAGACGAAAAGCACTGAGCAATCCTCACGAACCTTCTGTAACGTTCATATAACGGAGGTCGATTGAACATTGACCGGTATTGACTGTGAGGAGGTGTGCGATGAGTTGTTCACTGGGAATTTCCACTGGATCTTCCGGTGTCTATTCAGCACTCGTCGACACCGATACCAGCACAAACGCGCCAGGCGCCGTGCCTGCCGAGACTCGCTTCGTCTCGGCGGATCAGGCCAATTCCAACGTCGGTGACCTTGTCAGAGCATCCATCAAGCTGATGACGACGCAGGTAACGGACGGATCTGAAGCGCCGCGCTCGATCGGTGTCAGCTATCGCACGGACGATCAACTCGCGAGCATCAGGTCATCTCTTTCGCGCTCGCCGAAGCAGGTCCGTGCAATCCCCGAGCCTGCCGCCGTACACGCGTATCTCGCCGAGACAGGGAAAACCGAGCGGTACGACACGACAGCTCAGGTGGACGTCGGTGATCAAGGTCTGACGGTGTCCGTCGTCGACCACACCGGTGAAGTTCTGCACTCCGACCGTATAGACGCCCTCGCAGGGGCCGGAATCGACCGGGCATTGGTCGACTTCGTGACGGAGAAGGCGCCAGGGCACTTGCGCCGGTACACCGACGCGGAACTTCTTACCGCCCGGTGCCATGTCGCCAAAGAGCAACTGTCCACGTCCACCAAGGTGACCATCGACCTTCCGATCGACGCGATGGCGATCACGCGCGACGAGTTCGAGGCCATCATCGCCCCGGATATCGAGCGCGCCGTCACCTTCATCCGTGAAGTCGTGAAGGGCTCACCGCGGCCCGTCGGTGCCGTTGTACTCATCGGCGGTGGCGCACACATTCCGGCCGTGCGGTCCGCCGTCGCCGCTGCCGTCGACGTCCCCATGGTCGAGATCGTCGAGCCCGAGACTGCGGCAACCAAAGGTGCTGCACTCCTGGCAGATTCGATCACCGCAATTCGTTTCCCGCTGCTGGGCTCCGGAAGTGACCAGCGCTCCGGATCCACCGCCAAGGTATCGGGAGCGTTGATCGGTGCGCTCGTGGTCGGCGGACTGGTACTCGGTTACGGCGCAAAGGAATTGGTACCGACCGACGACACCGCGGTCTCGCCCGTCGGAACCGGGTCGACCACGACGACGGTGAGCCCCGAAGCGACACCGAGCACCGGATCGACGATCATTCCGTCTCATGATCCTCTGCCTTCGGTAGCCGGCAGCACGTATCCTCGGTACGGGTATCCCACCACCCCGTTCGACTCGCAGCCTTACGACACGCACTCGTACACAACGCATCAGTACACACTTCCGCCTGCGCCGATCCCGGACACCTCGACGACAACCACGCCGCCGACCACGACAACGACCACTCCGAATTGGCCGACCATTCCCGGAATCACGCTGCCCGATCCACCGGCGTGGTGGCCGACGCTGCCGGACACCGAGGCGACGCCCCCGGTCGATCCGACCGAGGCAAACCCCGGCGGCGGTCTCGGCCCGGGTGAGAGCGGCGGCGAGAACCCGACGACGCCGGAGACTCCTGGATCCGGTTCCACCGAAACCGAAATCACTACCCCTGGTGGTGGTGATCAGACGACGAAGCCCGGTGAACCGAATACCTCGATGCCCGAAAACGGTCCCGCGACCACACCGGATCGGGAACCCGCCCCGGTCGGCTGATTCTCAGTCGGCCGATTTTCAGTGCATCAACTGGCTGACCGAGACCGACAGCCCCGGGTCCGTCGCAACACTCAATTCCGAAGGGCCTGCGCCGTTTCCGATCAGGTGAGCGGCCAACGATGCGATCATCACGCCGTTGTCCGTGCACAGTCGAGGTTTCGGAATGCGCAACGTGATGCCCGCTTCGGCGCAGCGCTGCTCGGCGAGTGAGCGGATACGCGAATTGGCCGTGGCGCCGCCGCCGAGAACCAACGTGTCGACCCCGACGTCCTTGGCTGCACGCACTGCCTTCATCGTCAGGACGTCTGCAACCGCTTCCTGGAACGAGGCAGCGATGTCCGGGATCGAAAAGGTCTCGCCTGCGCGCTCTTTCGATTCGACATAGCGCGCGACGGACGTCTTGAGTCCCGAGAACGAGAAGTCGTGCCGCGAATCGCGCGGCCCCGTCATGCCGCGAGGGAAGGCGATTGCGTTCGGATCTCCCTCTTGCGCAGCAGCATCGAGTGCCGGTCCACCGGGAAAGCCGAGTCCGAGCAGTCTGGCCACCTTGTCGAAGGCCTCACCGGCGGCGTCGTCGACAGTCGTGCCCAGTTCGACAATGGGCTTGCCCAGATCTTCGACGTGAAGCAGGTGTGTGTGACCGCCGGAGACCAACAATGCGACGCACGAGGGCAACGGACCGTGCTCGAGAGTGTCCACCGAGACGTGACCGCCGAGATGATTGACCGCATAGAACGGGATGTTCCATGCTGCCGCATAGGCTTTCGCTGCGGCTACACCGACCAGCAGCGCGCCGGCCAGTCCGGGTCCGATGGTGACGGCCAGCGCGTCGGGCTTCTCGATACCGGCGGCAGCAAGGGCACGGCGCATCGTCGGCACGATCGCCTCGAGGTGAGCCCGCGAGGCCACTTCGGGAACCACTCCCCCGTACCTGGCGTGCTGATCCACGCTCGATGCCACCTCGTCGGCCAACAATTCGCAGGTTCCGTCACCGTTCCAGCGGACGATACCGACACCTGTTTCGTCGCAAGAACTTTCGACACCCATGACGATCATGCTTGCTGCTCCTCAATTTCGCGGACACCGAGCACGGCAGGCCGTCTCATCGTGTACGCATCTGCCCCACTGGGCTGGTAGTACTTCTTTCGTGTTCCGACGATCTCGAATCCTTCGCGCCGGTACAGCGCGATGGCAGGTTCGTTGTCGGTGCGCACTTCCAGGAACACCGGGCACTGCCGTGAATCCGCCAGAGTCAGAAGCGCATCGAGCAACGCGCCGCCGATTCCGAGCCGCTGAGCCGAGGGAGCTGTACCGATGGTGTGAACCTCGGCCTCCATGTTGGGCGACGCCCCCAACAATGCGACTCCGGCGTAGCCGAGGACGTGACCGTCAGGCTCCCGGGCAACGAAGTAATGATTATGTGCGCCTGCAAGTTCCGAGACGAACGCTTGTGCACTCCAGGGTCCGTCGCCCGCGAACAACGCGCGCTCCAACTCCGCGCACCGTTCGGCGTCATCGACGTTCATCGGCTCGATGCTGTACTTCATCTGCTCTGTCTCACTTGCCACGTTCTGCAAGGGTCTTCGCGTCCGGGCGTCGGAGGTACAGCGGCTCCAGCGGGGCCGGAACCGAGCCGGCCAGGATCTCGCGAGCAGCGACTGTCACCAACCCGGCCGGTGAAGGTGTCTCCGCCGGGTCGACGGGTAGATCGAAGAAGTCCACGTGCGAAGCGGATCCGGCAATCAGCGTCGAAGGCGCAGGATCGACGTCGCCGGCGGAATTCACAGCCGGTCCTTCGACGCGCACTCCGCCGTCATAGCGCGCCCAGTAGATCTCGCGACGCCTCGCGTCAGTCACGACGAGCAGGCTCTGTGTGGTCGGTACCGCAGCCGCGATCGCATCGAGGCTGCACACGCCGTACACGGGAACACCGAGTGCGTCACCGAAGGCAGCGCCCGTCGCCATGCCGACACGCAGTCCGGTGTACGGCCCTGGCCCGACACCCACGACGACGGCGTTCAAGTCGGCCGGTGTGAGTCCTGCCTCGGCGAGGCATTCGAGGACGTGAGGGGTCAGGACCTCGGCGTGCGCACGAGGATTGACCGTGACACGCACGGCAAGCGTCTCCACTGTGTCCGGTGACTCTGCGTCCAGTGACACTGGGTCCGGTGACGAAGCCGACAGGGAGACGACTCCGGCAGTGACTGCCGGAGTGGAGGTGTCAATTGCGAGAACAAGCACGATTTCTCAGGGTACCCGCACGTGAAGAACTACTTCCGGCCCGGGAGGGTCACGACGTCTGTGACACGAAACGCCGTTTCACGACGTCTGTGACACCAAACTCCGTTTCACGACGTCCAGGACCAACTCGCAGTCCGCACATCCGATTCGGGTTCCCGATGAAGCTGCACTCGCAGGTGCCGTTCGACGAGCCTTTCCACGACGTCACCACCCCATTCGACCACCACCACTGCATCGGTGAGGTCGGTGTCGAGGTCGAGGGCATCGAGTTCGTCGAGCGCATGCGGTCCGCTGTCTCCCAGCCGGTATGCGTCCACGTGGATCATGCCGACGGGAACTCCGCCGCCGGGGCGGGTGCCCGGACGATGCTCACGAGCGATGACGAACGTCGGGGACGTCACCCGGCCCTGCACCCCGAGCCCGGCGCCGATTCCGCGCGTCAACGCGGTCTTGCCTGCCCCGAGTGGACCGTCCAGCACCACCAGGTCGCCGGCAACAAGTCCCGCCGCCAAGCGTCGGCCGAAAGCCTCGGTATCCTCGGCCGTTTCCAACGTGATCTGTCCGGACACGGGAAGTCCCGTGGAGTTCTCAGCCGACATCGGACCGCTCTTCTACCTGCGCTCGCTGCACCAACTTGTCGATTGCGTCCGTCACGATCGCCGGGAACTCGAGCTGCACCAGATGGCCGGCCCCGTGAACTCGCACGAGTTCGGATTCGGGGAGATCGGCGGCGAGACGCTTGGAGCTGATGAACGGAATCATCATGTCTTGATCGCCGCAGATCACGACTGCCGGTGTGTGCGCGAGGACCTCGAGAGAAGCAGACTCGTCGTGTAGTTCCAACGTCCGCAGGAAATTGACGATGGTCACAACCGAGGTCCGGTCGAGCATGCCGTCCGAGAGTTCATGCAGCCGTGGGCTGACATCGGTGCCGTACGAGGCCGCACGCAGGATCGGCGTGATCAATACTCGCGCAGCGCCCCGGGCATGCTGAACTACTCCTGGTGAGGTGCGCACTGCCAACCGGAATCCGTCGATGATCGGATTCTGCAGATTGCGGGTCAGGCCGGTCTCGGCCAGGCCTGCCGCCGTCGTCGCGACCAGCCCCACGCCGATGACTCGGCCCTCGAACCATTCGGGTCGCTGACCGGCGAGCGCGAGTACCGTCATGCCGCCCATCGAGTGACCGACCAGAACTATCGGCCCCTTGGGTACCTTGGCCTCGACGACGGTCGCGAGGTCGCGGCCGAGCTGAGAAACCGTACAACTCTTCGAACGCGGCATGCCCGAGTCTCCGTGTCCGCGCTGGTCGTAGAACACCATGCGAACCTTGTTGCCCCATCGCTCTTCGAGCTGGCGGCGCTGGAAATGCCAGGACAGCGCACTCAGGCAGTATCCGTGCACGAAAACGACCGTCAGCGGAGCGTCGTCCGGTCCCACTTCGCGAACTGCCAGCTCGACACCGTCCTCGGTGCGCACCGTGCTCTTGCGGTCGCGCGTCATGAGGTCGAAATCCTCGTCCGCGTAGATTTCCCGGCCTGGACGCGTCGCGGTCTTGAATGCGTTCACACCGGCCATCGAGCCGAGCGCCACGGCGCTGAGCAGGCCACCGAGAATGCTCATCTTTCCTGCAGTCTTCATGACGTCTCTCCCCCGATGTACGTACGCACAGTGCGTCCACGTATCCCGGTCACGACCTCGTAGTGAATGGTGTCGAGTACGTCGGCCCAGGCCTGCGCGTTGGGTTCGCCGTGATCGCCGTTGCCGAAGAAGATCGCGGTGTCGCCTTCGCGAACTCCGTCACCGTCCGGACCCAGGTCCACCAATACCTGGTCCATGCAGATTCGCCCGACAGCCTGGCGACGCTTACCGCCCAACTGCACTTCGAACTTGCCACTCAGTGAGCGAGACAAACCGTCGGCGTAGCCGACGGGAAGCAGCGCCAGAGTGGTGTCGTGCGGTGCGACCCACTGATGCCCGTAGGAGACGCCCTCTCCGGCGGCTACCTTCTTCACCAGAATCACCTTCGCTCGCAGCGTCATCGCCGGTCGTAAACCGAAATCTCCGAGTTCGGGCACCGGAGACAATCCATATATCGCGATTCCCGGCCGAACCATGTCAAACCGCAGGTCAGGACGGGTGACTGTAGCAGCGGAGTTGGAAAGATGAACGACTTCGGGGTCGAATCCGCGAGCGCGGACGTCGGCAACCGCGTCGATCAAACGCTGCTTCTGCATGTCGATGACGTCGTGATGCGGTTCGTCCGAGTGCGCGAGGTGAGAGAACACTCCGCGCAGCCTGATCGTGCCCTGGTCCCGCGCAGTGGCGAGGTCGTCGAGCATCTGCGGCCACTCGGTTCTCGATACGCCGTTGCGATTGAGACCGGTGTCCACCTTGAGCGTCACCGTCGCCTGTTGTCCCAGAACCCGTGCCGCGCCGACGACAGCGGCCAGGTGTCGCGGGGAGGACACGCCGATCTCGACGTCCGATCGGATCGCCGAGGCGAAATCGGCGTCGACGCCGTGCAGCCAGGCAAGGACGGGAGCGGTGATGCCTGCCTCGCGAAGGACCAGTGCCTCCGCGATGGTGGTGACGCCGAGTTCCCGGGCTCCCGCCGAGAGCGCCGTCCGCGCCACCGCAACTGCGCCGTGGTTGTATCCGTCCGCCTTGATGACCGCCATCAACGCTGCATCCCCGGCAAATTCACGCAGAACACGCACGTTGTGCGCGATCGCGTCCAGATCGACGACTGCCTCCGTCTGCGGCCCTACTGCGTCGTCGAGTCGGCTCGCCTTCCCCTCCGCAGGCTCCTTCGGTGCTCTTCCCTGGGCAAGCGTCATGGCGACAATCCTGCCACCCACGCAGAATCGGACACGTGTTCGGGTTTGAACACCCTCAATCGAGGGCAAAAGAGCGAAGCACACGCACCGATTCCCGCAGACCTCCCAGCAGGGGTGAAGCCGAAATCGGTGCTCCGGCGACATCGCTCTGACCGCCGGCAGCGGCGATGTTCGCAGCCAACGCGTGAGCCCGCGCCCCGACGGCCCCGGCTTCGAGAGGGCTCAGACCCGCCGCCAGCAACGCACCGATCACACCGGAGAGGATGTCACCCGAACCTGCCGTCGATGCCCAGGAGCCGCCGGCGTCGTTGACCAGCACCTCACCGCCGGGATCCGAGATCACCGTCGTATGGCCCTTCAGCAGGACCGTGACTCCGAGGCGTGCGGCAAGAGCACGCGTGGCCGCGATCCTGTCGTCGCCAAGAGTTGTGAATCGAGCGAACTCGCCGGCGTGGGGCGTCAACAGTGTCGGCGCGGTCCGGGCTGCGACAAGTTCGGGACGCTGAGCGAGGAGGGTAAGTCCGTCCGCATCGACAACAACGGGTACATCAGTAGCCAGCACCGACGCCAGAAGTCGCGCGGCGTCGTCGTCGGTACCCATACCGGGGCCGACCACCCACGCCTGAACTCGCCCGGCGGCTCGGTACGTCTCACTCGCAATCACCTCCGGGAACCGGGCGAGCACCTCGGTGGCGCCGTGCCCGGCGTAGCGGACCAGGCCGGCGGTCGCGGTAACCGCGGCACCGGTACAGAGCACGCCCGCGCCGGGATACTGCTCACTTCCCGCAACGATGCCCACCACACCCTGCGAATACTTGTCGTCCTCCGGACCGGGCACCGGCCACAGCGCACCGACCTCCTCCGGATCGAGCGAACCGAAGTCGGGTTCGCCGACGCTCAATCCGATGTCCACGAGTTCGACACGACCACACAGCGGAGCCGCGAGTACGTGTACCGGCTTGAGCGCACCGAATGTGACCGTCACATCAGCGGTCACCGACGGGCCGTCCACTGCGCCGGTGTTCGCGTCGACGCCGCTCGGAAGATCGACCGCCACGATCGGTGCATCCACCTGGCCGACGAGATCGGCCGCGTCAGGCCGTAGACCGCCGTGCCCGGAAATCCCGACGATGCCGTCGATCACCAGATCCGGCGACCCGACTTCGGCGGCGACTCGGCCGCCGGCCTTCAAGAGAGCATCGAGGCCCGCCCGATGAGCGCGCGCCGGATCGAGCAACACGGCCCGCACGCTCACACCTCGTTTGCGGAGCAACGCACCGGCCCACAGGGCATCACCGCCGTTGTCGCCCGTACCGACCAGCAGCGTCACCGACCGATGCGCGACCGACCCTGTACGGGAACGCAATTCGTCCGCGACTACTCGCGCAAGACCGTACGCCGCTCGACGCATCAGCACCCCGTCGGGCAGCTTGTCGAGCAGCGGCGCCTCAGCTGCTCGCACCTGATCGGCTGTGTAGTACCCACGCATGTCGGAACCCTTCAGTTGCCGTCGCTACCCTCGAAACCATGAAATCACGTCTTCGCCCGGCAATCGCGGGTCTCGTGCTCGCTCTCGGTCTGGTCGGGTGCAGTTCCGGCACCGACTCCACACCACCGGCTCCGGAAACGACGGCCAGCGGACCCGTGGTGACCATCTCCGGGATGGCGTACTCCCCCGCGTCCATCACCGTGAATGTCGGCGAGACGGTCACGTGGGTGTTCGACGACAACGGAATGGCCCACGACGTCAACGGCCTCGGGGACGCCAAGGGCAAACTCCGCAGTCCGCTCAAGAAATCGGGAACCTACACCTACACGTTCACCGAACCCGGAACCTACGACTACACCTGCACACCGCATCCCGAGATGCGCGGAACCGTCGTCGTCGAGACGCCGTAACGCGCTCGGGCCCCACAGTCTTGCGACTGCGGGGCCCGATTTTCTAGCGAAAGCTACTCGACCGTAACCGATTTCGCCAGGTTACGCGGCTTGTCGACGTCGTAGCCACGCGCCGCGGCAACCTCGGCCGCAAAGATCTGCAACGGAACAGTGGACAGCAACGGCTGCAGCAGAGTCGGTGACGCCGGAATCTCGATCAGGTGATCCGCGTGCGCCGCGGCGACGGTGTCGCCTTCCTCAGCGATGACGATAGTCGTCGCCCCGCGCGCCTTGATCTCCTGAATGTTGGACACCAACTTCGAGTGCAGGACAGCGCGGCCCTGCGGCGACGGCATGACGATGATGACCGGAAGGTCCTCCTCGATCAAGGCGATCGGGCCGTGCTTGAGCTCACCGGCGGCAAAGCCCTCGGCGTGCATGTACGCGAGCTCCTTGAGCTTGAGCGCACCCTCGAGCGCCACCGGGTAGCCGACGTGACGCCCCAGGAACAGCACGGTCGACGCGTGCGCGAACTGGCGCGCCAACGCGCGCACCGGTTCTGCCGTCTCGAGTACCTTGCTGACCAATGCGGGCATCGCTTCGAGGTCGGCGTACTCGCGGGCGACCTCGTCCGGATACTTGGTTCCGCGAGCCTGTGCCAAAGCCAAACCGACGAGGTAGTTCGCGGTCACCTGCGCCAGGAACGCCTTGGTGGACGCGACCGCGATTTCCGGTCCTGCCCGGGTGTAGAGGACTGCGTCGGCTTCACGCGGGATCTGTGCACCGTTGGTGTTGCAGATCGCCAGGACGCGTGCCTTCTGGTCCTTGGCGTGCTTGACAGCCTCGAGCGTATCGGCCGTTTCCCCCGACTGCGAGATTGCGACAACAAGCGTCGAGCGATCGAGAACCGGGTCGCGGTAACGGAATTCGCTGGCGAGTTCGACCTCGACAGGTAGACGCGTCCAATGCTCGATCGCGTACTTCGCCAACAGACCGGAGTGGTAAGCGCTACCGCAAGCGACAACGAACACCTTGTCGACGTCGCGCAGTTCCTGATCGGACAACCGCTGCTCGTCGAGGACGATCTTCCCGTTCTCGAAGTGGCCGAGGAGCGTGTCGGCGACAGCAGTCGGCTGCTCTTCGATCTCCTTGAGCATGAAGTAATCGTGACCACCCTTTTCGGCGGCCGCGAGATCCCAGTCGATGCGGAACGGGCGTCCTTCTGCCTCGTTACCCGCGAAGTCGGAGATCCGGTAGCTGTCGGCAGTGATCACCACTGCCTGATCCTGTCCGAGTTCAACCGCATCGCGTGTGTGCTCGATGAATGCAGCGACGTCGGAGCCGAGGAACATCTCGCCCTCACCGACACCGACTACGAGCGGTGTCGAGCGGCGCGCGGCGACAATCGTGTCCGCATGATCAGCGTGCGTGAAGACGAGCGTGAACGCACCTTCCAACCGACGAACCACCGACAGCGCACTCTCGATGAAATCACCTGCCGTCGGCCCCTGGGCGTACGCCCGGGCGACGAGGTGAACCGCGACCTCGGAATCCGTGTCGCTCTGCAGTTCGACGCCTGCAGCCTCGAGCTCCGCACGCAGCGGGGCAAAATTCTCGATGATTCCGTTGTGAACGACAGCCAGCTTGCCCGAGGCATCACGATGCGGGTGCGCATTGCGGTCCGTCGGACGCCCATGCGTCGCCCAACGGGTATGGCCCATACCGGACGTACCGACGAAGTGATCCGCACCGTACTCGCCGAGCTCCGCCTCGAGGTTGGCCAACTTACCGGCCTTACGCTCGATCTCGACCCCACCGGTTCCGTCGAGAATCGCGATTCCCGACGAGTCGTACCCGCGATACTCCATTCGTCGCAAAGCCTCCACCACAACGCCCAGAGCTGGGCGGTGGCCGACGTATCCCACGATTCCGCACATGGTGACTCAGGGTACTTGGACATCGGCGGTGGGCGCATTTTGCGGTTCCCGCACCTGGTTGCAGCGTCCGCTCCGCATACACGAGGCGGCTCATCGGATAACGTCTTCAACCGTGGCACCGAAACTGAAAACACTGACCCGTGAGCTGTCCAAGCGCGGCCCGCACCGAGTTCTCCGCGGCAACCTCGCCCTGGCCGGACAGCCGGGTGTCGTGTACACGCCGGAAACCGGTTTCAATCTCCCCGCCGTTGCCTTCGCGCACGGGTGGATGGTCGGGTCCCACAAGTACGAGCAGACACTCCAGCACCTCGCTTCCTGGGGAATTGTCGCAGCGGCGCCCGACAGCGAACGCGGTCCGGTCCCGTCACATCTCGGATTGGCTGCAGATCTTCGAGCGACGCTCGACATCTGCGTCGGCGTGCGACTCGGCCCCGGACAGATCAGCGTCCAACCCGATCGGGTCGCCTTTGCCGGTCACGGCATGGGCGCGGGCGCTGCGGTACTGGCCGCAGCGCAGCGCGGGGATGTCGGTGCGGTAGCCGCACTGTTCCCGGCCCCGACAGCACCCAAGGCGGAGAACTACGCGTCGAAGATCACAGCGCCCGGATTGATCCTCGCCGGCGAAGACGACGTCGATTCCTTGACCAGCAATGCCCGGCCGCTGAGCGTGGAGTGGGGCGGTCCCGTCATCGCACGTACCGTGAATGACGCCCAAGACGCCGGACTGATCGAAGGCCGCCGACTCCTCGGCGCCCTGGGCCTCGGTGGATCCGAGCGCAAGACACAGGCCGCCACACGGTGCCTGCTCACGGGCTTCCTGTTGTTCCATCTGACCGGCGACAAGAAGTACAAGGATTTTGCTGATCCCGACGTCGAGATTCCGCACACGGCGCCGTTGCTGCCGGTCGAACCTCACTCCGACGCGCGGGCCAGCCAGCTGTTGCGTAAGTAGGAGTCCGTACTCGCCACCGACTCCGGCGGCGAGCACGGCGGCGTCGGCGTCGGCTCTGACGCGGATCGCAGATACGGGCCGGACCTGACCGCCCCATCCGTGTCATTCTCGGCGGATGTCGTTTCGGACGGCGGCTCCTGGTGCGATTCCGCGCTCGCTGCGGCCACTCTGCGCTCACGGAAGTCGTCGAGTTGAGAATCGAGGGTTCGACGGATCGCTTCGAACGGCGCGTGAACGGACTTCACAGCGGACCAGCTCCGGCCAACTCAGCGCCCGTCTCTCCGTCGGGAGCCACGATCGACTCGTCGGGGACTGTGGAAGGCGGATCCGGGTCCGGCGCGGGCGAGAACTCGGCGTTGGATTCAACCGGCACCTCGTGCTCGCGAATCTCAGGGTCGGGAGTTTCGGGCTGGAGTGTCGCAGGCTGGGACGCTTCTTGCGGGAGCGCCTCGTGCAGCGACATCTCCGGATCGGCATCGAGCACTATTCTCGGCCAACCATTTTCGCTCAACTCCAGGGTGGCCGACACAGAGTTCCCGTCAGCACCTGCAACATCCAGACTCACCCCACGACCGTCGGACGCAATCGAGAAGCCCCAAGTGTTGCCGCCGATCGAGAAAGAGACAGGAGCGGCGGCGACACCTGATGCACTCGGCTCGGCGATCGGAAAGGTTGACGTGAACGCGTCTGTCACCCACTGGGTCGCGGCGTCAAAAGCATGACCAACCGCGCTCGCGCACTCCGCACACGCCCTGTCGAATTCATCGCGAGTATCGAGATACGCCGAACGAAAAACCGTGTCCAGCCATGGCGCCGCACCACGACCGGTGGAAGCGACGTGAGTCAGCTGGTCGATCTCCCCCGCACCCAGACCGCCAATCGTCGCCCGGTCGAGGCTTGCCACCTTGAAAGCCTTGTCTGCCAAAGCCGTTCGAACCGTCCGCGCGAACTCGTCGGCCAGCGTGATCAACAGTGGCGCCGAATCCGCATCGGACCGAGCTTCACGCCGCGCCGCGAAGGCCTGATCTACGACCGCACCCACGCCGGAAACATTCCACACTGCAGGAAGATTCTCCGCCAGGGTCGTCAGCATCGCGATCTCGGCGACCGAACCGTCCACCGCTGCGGCCATGTCCGACGCATCTCGCACTAGTGCCTCGAAATCGATACCAGCCTCTGCGCGATACGCATCCTCGTAGGACGTAAGCATCCGTTCTTCGAAGCCCAACCGAGAGGCCAGGTTGTGAAATCGATCGAAGAACTGCAATCCCCTCGCACCAGCATCCAGGATTTCGTCGGGACGCACGCGTGAATCACGCAGTGCAAGAATATCTTCGACGCAATAGTAGCTGTTTGGTACTGCCTGTGCGGTACCGCTCGTCGGTCTCATGAGACCGACCCGCTGGAGTCTCGCAATCGCTGCGCACCCTGACCGTCCACCTCAGCGATCACCTCAGCCGAAGAGGAAAGCCGACGCGCCAACGTATCGAGAAGATCCGCACGGCCAGTCAAGCGAGAATTCAGGACCGCCAATGCCGACGCCAACGCGGCTCCGTGCTCGGCGTAATCACGGCCCGAAACGGCACCGCTGAATCGCAGACGCCTGATCGGCTCGGCAGAATCGCGCAGAGCCTGGGCCACCGACACCGCATGGCGTGCCAATTCATCTGTTCCAGCGCGGTCGACATCCACGAGCGCCCCCAAGTTTCAGCGGAACCACTCGCACGTCGAGCGGCCTTTGACTCCTTGGACGCAGCAGGGCGCAATTACGTTCCCTCAAAACGCGAATGCCGTGATGAGGGGCTAAACCGAACCGACGATCTCGGCCAACTCGTCGGCCAGCTTCTGCGCGAGCGGAAGTTCGGTGGCCTCGACCATGACGCGGACCAGTTGCTCTGTCCCGGACGGGCGCAGGAGCACGCGACCACCGTCACCGAGGACGCGCTCTGCGTCCGCGACTGCTGCGAGTACCGACGGCGATGCTGCGACTGTCGCCTTGTCCCCAACCTTCACGTTGATCAGAACTTGCGGGAGGGTTGTCATCGTTGCGGCCAGCGCGGATGCCGACTTACCCGTGCGAGCCATGCGTCCGAGCAGCCGGAGGCCGGTGAGAATCCCATCGCCCGTGGTGCCGAACGCCGGCAACACGACATGGCCTGACTGCTCGCCACCGAGGCTGTATCCGCCCGCGCGCAGTTCCTCCAAGACGTAGCGGTCGCCTACGGCAGCAGTCACGATGTTGATACCGGCCTCGCGCATCGCGATGTGCAAACCGAGATTGCTCATGACAGTCGCGACGAGAGTGTTCTCGACCAACTCACCGGCGTCGTTCATCGCGATCGCCAGAACTGCCATGATCGCGTCACCGTCGACCACCGCTCCGGTCTCGTCGACGGCCAGGCAACGGTCGGCGTCGCCGTCGTGCGCGAGGCCTAGGTCCGCCCCGTGATCGACTACGGCTTTCTGAAGATTCTCCAGGTGCGTCGATCCGCAGCCGTCGTTGATGTTGAGGCCGTCGGGATCGGCGCTGATCGCGATGACGCGAGCGCCCGCTGCCGCGTAGGCAACCGGTGCGAGCGCGGAAGCAGCGCCGTTGGCGCAGTCGACCACAACGGTGAGTCCAGCGAGTGGCTCGCTCGCCGCGCTCGCCAGATGCGCAAGGTACAGCTGAGCGGCGTCGTCGACCGTACGGACGCGGCCGATCCCGGCACCTGTCGGTAGGACGGGCGGTGCAGTGCCGTCGAGTGCATCCTCGATCGCCACCTCGACAGCATCATCCAGCTTGTGTCCACCGGCTGCGAAAATCTTGATTCCGTTGTCCGGCATGGGATTATGCGATGCAGAGATCATGACACCGAGACTGGCGTCGAGCTTTGCCGTCAAGTATGCAACTGCCGGAGTCGGAAGAATACCCACGTCGAGCACGTCGACACCCGCGGAACTCAATCCTGCGGTCACCGCGGCTTGAAGCATCTCACCGCTGGCGCGAGGATCGCGGCCGATCACGGCGGTCGGACGTGCGTCCGAGGTGTCGGCTGTCAGTACGCTCGCCGCGGCAACTGCCAATCTCAATGCAAGATCTGCAGTCAGATCCGAATTGGCAAGTCCACGAACACCGTCAGTACCGAACAACCGACCCATAGAACGACTCCTGAATCCTGTGAACCTCGAGAAGGGAACTCGAGAAGGGAATTTCTCCGAGAAACACAAGAGCGAGCGTCCGGTAACGATGGACGCCCGCTCTTGTGGTGAACAGGTGCCGAAGCAGACCCGTCGGGTCAACCTCGGCAAAGCATCAGCGCTTGGAGTACTGCGATGCCTTACGGGCCTTCTTCAGGCCGTACTTCTTACGCTCGACCGCGCGGGCGTCACGCGTCAGGAAGCCTGCACGCTTGAGGGCCGGACGATCATCAGGGGTTACCTCGATGAGTGCGCGCGCGATAGCCAGACGCAGTGCGCCTGCCTGACCGGACGGGCCGCCACCGTGCAGCAGTGCAATGATGTCGAAAGACTCGGGACGCTCGACGAGCACCAGCGGAGCCTTGATCAGCTGCTGGTGAACCTTGTTGGGGAAGTAGTCCTCCAACGTACGACCGTTGAGCTTGAACTGACCGGTACCGGGAGCCATCCGGACGCGAACGACAGCCTCCTTGCGGCGACCGACGGTCTGGACCGGGCGATCGAGGACGATCGGTGCGAGCGTAGCTGCAGCAACCTCTTCGACGACCTCGACTGCGTCAGAGACAAGCTCTTCCACTGCTTCAATGTTCTCTTCGGACACGTTCTGCTCTTCCGGCGATGTCACTGTGCGACCTGCTTGATCTCGAACGGCACCGGCTGCTGCGCGGTGTGGGGGTGATTCGGGCCCGCGTAAACCTTGAGCTTGCTGCTCATTGCGCGGCCGAGCTTCGTCTTGGGGAGCATGCCGACAATGGCCTTCTCGACGAGACGATCGGGAGTCCTGTCGAGGACCTCACCGACAGTGCGGGACTTCAGGCCACCCGGGAATCCGGAGTGGTGGTAAACGTTCTTGCCCTGCAGCTTGTTGCCGCTGATGGCAACCTTCTCTGCGTTGATGATGACAACGAAGTCACCACCGTCGATGTGCGGCGCGTAGGTGGGCTTGTGCTTGCCACGCAGCAAGTTCGCTGCCTGAACGGCAAGACGGCCGAGCACCACGTCAGTGGCGTCGATGACGTGCCACGTGTGGGTCACATCTCCGGCCTTCGGGGTGTACGTAGACACAGATCTTCCTCGTCTTAATTCATTCCACTGCTGACCATGTGCGTATCGCGTAAACGATCCTCGGCGGCCAGTTGAGACCCGAGAACCGCCGGTCTCCACGCATTTCTGCCGGAGCCCTACGGCACGCCACCGATAGACGATACCGGTCTACCCGCTGCCAGGTCAAAGCGCAGCCATTCCTGCCAACAGCATCATCGTCCAGCACAGCGATGCGAGCGATCGACATGCGCCTGCCCCGGCAACCTGACGGTACCGGGGCAGGCGGGGTGTCATCACGGCATGGGATGTTGTCAGCGACCGAACCCGTTTGCGGCGATCCGATCAGCTTCCTGCATCTTCTCCGAGCCGCTCGCCGTCGCTCCGGCGATCTGCGCGAGAACCATGTTCAGTTCTTCGGAAGCCTGGGCCCAGCGACGCTGTGCGTCGTTCCACGCTTCGGAACCTGCCCCTTCCCAGCCTGCTTGCAGCTTGTCTACGACGACCTTGATGTCGCCCTGTTTGTCGTTGATCGCTTTGGCCTGCTGTTTCATCTGATCGGACAGCATTGCGAGGCCGCCGAAGTCGTACTTGATCCTGTCGGACATAACTGCTCCCGGTTCGGTGTGACTGGAGAGAACTTGTGAGAACTAACTTGTGAGAACTACTGGCTGAGGATTGCTTGATCGGACGATGAAGAGCTGGCGGTCAAGACATGTTCACCGTCGCGCCGCGAAGCGAGCTGACGTTGTCGTCTTCGGTCGAGTCGAAGGTTCCCGCGGCCTGTTTGATCTGCTCGCAGATGTCGGTCAGAGCTGTGTCCAACTTCAGGGCCGCGCTGTTGTATCGCTCCATGATTCCTGCGTATTCGACCTGCGCCGCACCGTTCCACGAATTGTGCGAAGCGTCGGCCTCCGACCGAACAGCGTTGACCAGCCCCCTGATGTCACCGAGATGTCCGTCGATGGTCCCCGCCGAATCGATCAATTCAGCGGTAGTTGCGGTAAAGCCCATGTCGTCCCCCTGGATTCGGTGAGTACCGTTCGGTATCGGCGATCACACACAACGGGCTTTGTCCGTCGGATGTGCACCGGGGTCGAGCGGAACTCCCTGATGTGCGCTACACATACTTTGACGCGACCTTCGTACCAACGGTTCCGGCCCGACCGAAGAATATTTCAGAACCGACCGATCCAGTCACGGTGTGAATTCGACTGACTGCCACATCCGCAGGCAGTCCGCTTCGAGACTGCCCCACTCACCGACCAGATACTGGCAGCCGATACTCACTTGCCGTCCGTTGTCGACGTACACGTGCCAACGCACCTCGGAGAAATCGTCCGGAAACTCGACGTACACCACTGCCCGTTTTCCTGCGGCATCGTCGAGCACAGCAAACTCTGCGAACCGCAATGGGTCCTCGAACGTCGAAAACTGCTGACGCAAAACAGCTTCGACGGAATCGAATCCCACACCTTCCGCAAGACGTTTCTCGATGACCACGATCTTGCGATCCGCACCCGAACCGGGTACCAAATCTGTACGCCCGCTCGAGGTCCCTCGCGACAGAAGCTTCCAATCGGAAGGCACTTCTGCCGCAACGCTTCCCACGTCCACACGAGTAAGTTCCGGCGTGGCCCCGGACTCGATCGACGAGATCGAAGTCTTCGGCGCAGGCGTTTCCTGCTCTTTCGACGCCTCCACGATCTCTACTTCGTCTTCCGCCGTGGCTGCGACCGACCCCGTCAACCGAGAATCGTTTCGATCGCGAGTGGACACCACGACCGTTCCTGCGACCGCACCGGCGACGGCGACCACCGCAAGCGCCGCCGCGAACCATCGACGGCCTCCGCGCCGCCCGCCGACGCGACTCGGCGAAGAGGCATTCGAGTCCGCGCCAGGAATCGACTTCGCGCCATCCGTATCGCCTACCCACCCGGCGCCGAAAGCCGAATTGTCGACGATTCGTCCCGAACTGTCCCGCGCGGTTGTCTGGCGAACGAGCGTCTGAGGATCCACCAGAGACGCAGCCACCCGGCTCTCGTCCAGAATTCGGATGCTCGCGTGGCCGTGAACATTCGTCGACCCCCGTTCGAGCGAAGCCGCAACAACATGGGAGCGCGGCCCGACCAACACCACAGCGTCCCGAACCGATAGATCCCCGATTGCGGAAAACAACCCCGCAACGTCTGCGATCTCCGAACTTTGGGTTCCGTCGATTCGGAGTTCACCGTCGACCTCAGCGACAACAGAAGCGACCACCGTTCCGCCGCGCAGTTCGAGGACGACACACCGCGATCGCCAAGCCGTATGAGCCGACCTCGCAGCCGCGATCGACGTCGGAACGAGTACGACGTCGTGCGCCACTCGACGTGCGGCATCGAGCAATCGCCGCCTGCGTGGGGCACCCCAATCCGAGGGATGACTGAGATGAAGAATGTCTGCGTCGACGATTCCGCACCCGTCCATCGCACTGGAGATCAGCCTGGCCACCTCCAAGACTGTCGGGACAACCCGACCATCCACGTCGACATAATCGTCGTCGATGTAATCGATCGCATTCTCGCCGGCCGCACCGGGGCCCGACGCCGGTTCGCGTCGGAGGTCTGCACTGCAACAGAATTCGCGTTGACCCGACACGACCCAGATATTCGATGCACCCCAATGTAACGAGACCGACACTGCGGACGGAGCGGTCACAGCGGTGGCATCCACGGAACTTGGACAAGTTGGGTTTGCGAGCGGGAAACGTAAACCCCACGGCCTTCCGGCATCGCCGACGCGCGGACAGTGCCGACGAGATTTCCCTCGTCACGGCTTCCGCTCATGATCAATCCGGCCGGCGCCATGTCGCGAATTCTCGCAATGACCGGCTCGTACAGTGCTCTGGCCGCACCACCGGAACGGCGGGCAATAACCAGGTGCAAACCGATGTCCTTCGAGTGCGGAATGTATTCGAGCAACGGCGCCACCGGATTTCCACTCGGTGTGGCCACAAGGTCGTAGTCGTCGATCAGTACGTAAATCTCCGGCCCACTCCACCACGACCGTTCCCGCAATTGCTGCTGCGTTGTTTCGGCGTTCGGCATTCTGGCAGCGACGATCCGAGCCAAGTCGACCATCAATTCACCGAAGGTCGTCGACGACGCCGAGTACCCGCCGAGGTGATTCCCTTCGACCACGCCCAGCAGGGAATGCCGATAGTCACCGATGATCACCTTGGCCTGGGCCGGTGTGTTCGACGCGATGATCCCTTCGGCTATTCCACGCAAGAGAGATGTCTTCCCACACGCGGTGTCGCCGAATATCAACAGGTGCGGGTGTTCCCGGAAGTCCATGTACACCGGGGCGAGGTCGGTCTCACCGAGCCCGATCGGCACGGTGAGGCACCGACCGTCGGCCGCACTCGGTGAGGGCCACCGGGTCCCGACAGCTTCGAGAAGTTCTGCCCGCGAGTAGGAATCCGGGAGCATCCGCACGGTGGGTGCCGGACGCGAATTCGACATGGCTGCAATACGTTCGACCGTCGCCACCACAGCCGTACTCGAGTTCTCACTACCCGGTAGGCCGTCGATTCGAGGTAGTCCGGTGAGAAGGTGGAGTCCGTCGCGAGTGATGCCACGACCCGGTCGACCTTCCGGCACCAGGCCGGCTTTCCGGCGACCCGCATCCGAATCTCCCGCATCACCCAAACGAAGTTCGATGCGAGTACCCAGTTGATCCTTGAGTGCCGGCCGGATCTCGGCCCACCTCGACGTCGTGACGATCACGTGTACACCGAAGGACAAACCTTGACCGGCGAGCATGTTGATCTGGGGCTCGAGTGATTCGAAATCCGAACGAACGCTTGGCCAACCGTCGACGACGAGGAAGACGTCACCGTACGGGTCCTCTCGGAGTCCCGCAGACTCACCTTCCCCGGCGGGATCAACTGTTCGCAATCTACGGAAATCGGCCATCGATTCGATGCCGAGGTCACGAAACAGTCGCTCCCGTTTGGCGACCACACCGAGTACCTCGGCAACTGTGCGCCGGACGCGGTCGGAATCCAAGCGGTTTGCCACCGATCCGACGTGCGGCAGATCTTTCAATCCGAGGAGCGTTCCACCGCCGAAGTCGAGGCAGTAGAACTGAATCTGTTCCGGCGTGTGCGTCATGCTCAGAGACAAGATCAACGTGCGCAACGCCGTCGACTTTCCCGACTGCGGGCCGCCGACAATCGCGAGGTTGCCAGTCGATCCGTTGAGATCGGCGACGAGTAGATCGCGGCGCTGATCGAACGGCCTGTCGACTATGCCGAAGGGTGCGCTCAGATTTCCGCGAGGTTGATCACCGGTCGCCCACCGCGGCAACAACTGGTCAAGCGTCGGAGATGACTCGAGCGGCGGGAGCCACACTTCATGCGCACGTGGACCGTGACCGCGCATGCGGTCTACGAGGACTCCCATGAGAGTACGTGCATCGTCACCGATTTCACCCATGTCGACGACGTCGGGCTCGACGGGAACGACAACGGCCTCTGGTCCGATCACGGGCTTCGCGGTAAACGGCAGCGGCGCCAGTTCGACGGGGGAATCGACCGAGAATCGAGTGGGCACGATCCGCTCGCCCTCGTACGGGCCTGACACGTACGCACCTTGGAAGCGAACGATCTCAGCAGAATCGGACTTCAGGTATCCCGCACCGGGTGTACCCGGAAGGTGATAAGCATCGGGAACGCCGAGGACGGAACGAGACTCGTTCGCCGAGAACGTTTTCAACCCGACGCGATACGAAAGATGGCTGTCGAGACCCCGAAGCTTTCCTTCGTCGAGTCGCTGACTGGCCAGCAGCAGGTGAATGTGAAGTGACCTGCCCAATCGCCCGATGGCCACGAACAATTCGGCAAATTCCGGCTGCTGACTGAGCAGTTCGGAAAACTCGTCGACAACCACGAAAAGTGCCGGCAAGGGATCTAGTGCAGCGCCGGCCAGCCTCGCCTTCTCGTAATCGGACACGTTTGCGAAGTTTCCTGCCGCACGCAACAGTTCTTGTCGACGATTCATTTCGCCGGCGAGCGCGTCCTTCATACGATCGACCATCGCCAATTCCTCGGCAAGGTTGGTGATGATCGCAGCAACGTGCGGCGCCTCCTCGAGGCCGAGAAAGGTTGCACCACCTTTGAAGTCGATCAGGACGAGGTTCAGTGCGTCGGGAGAGTGGGTCGCGATCAGGCCGAGCACCAAGGTTCGCAGGAACTCCGACTTGCCAGAACCGGTGGCTCCGATACACAGCCCGTGCGGACCCATACCGTTCTCGGCCGACTCCTTCAGATCCAGTTCGACGGGGTTTCCGTCTTGTCCGACACCGATCGGCACACGGAGTCGGTCGCGCCCCTGACGTGGAAGCCAGCCATGCTCAGGATTGAACCTCGCAACGTTTCCTATCCCCAACATCTGGCTCCACGTCCGAAGGGATCGGTCGTCGTCAGCTGCGTCGACGGCATTCTGCGATGCCGCACGGAACGGTGCGATGCGACGGCCGAACGCCTGCGCCAGGCTCGTCGTCGCAGCGTCAGGCCTCGCAAAGTTCTCAACTCCTGCGCTGCTCACCGCGCCGATCTGATCGCTACTGACGACCAGTCGCAAGCCACGCGTCGCCACCAGCCGCGGGCAGAACCCGCACAGGTCGAGGACGGTCACCGAGTCGAGCCCGGATTCGGACAACAGGCCGGTGTCACCTTCGAGTAAGCCACCGTCCACGACCAGCACGAGATGCGGAACGCCCGCACTGGCTGGAGTGTTGCGAGCGAATCGAGCACGCATCGAAAGCGGTTCCCCGAGGGAACTTTCGAATTCGAGATACGAACCGAACACCATGCGTGCAGTGCCGGTGCCGTCCTGAGACTGCGGGTGTTGCACGTGTGGGAGCCACTTGACCCACTCCCACTCGGATTCGGTATCGGGACCGCACACCACCGCAACTTGGAGCGTGTCCGGACCGTGGAATGTGCACAGTTGCATCAACATCGAGCGGACAAGCGCACGAGCGGAATCTCTCTGCCCCTCGATGGACATCGCAGCAAATCCGCGAAGCGAGACGGCGGTCGGCAGGTCCTGCACAACCGAATGTGCACGGACGAATCGCCGAAGTGAGACAGCAGCGACGGGTTCGAGATCCTCGACCGGCCCGGTCTCCGGAGACACGAGTCTGGTGGCCAATCGCTGTGTACCCAGACCTACCCGAACGTGGCAGTAGTCCGAGTCGGTGATCTGACGCTCCCACATCCGCACAGTCCCGGCCAGTGTCCAGAGCAGCGACGGCTCGGGATTGCTCCACTCGAGAGCAGCACGCTGCGCACCAGTCGTCGCAGCAACATCACTACGCATCTGATCCAGGTACCGGAGGTAGTCCTTGCGGTCCTCGTTCGCCTCGGACGCTCTTGCTCCACCGCTACGACCGCCCCCGGCGAGCATTCCGAGCATCGACACCATCATCATGACCGGAAACAGCAGGGACATCGGATTGCGCGCCATGCCGGAAGAGAACATCAGCGCCACCATGCCGATCATGGCAACCACCATGATCACCGGAAGTAGTTTGGTCAGTAGGTTTCCCGGCGTGACGCGAGGTATCTCCGGTGGGGCCTGAAGCGTCACCTCGCCGCCCGGTGTGCGCGGCGATTCACGGCGTGCTCGACGCGCAAATCTGACAGTGCTCAATTCACCCACCCCCATCGGTGCTGCAGCTGTTGCCGCCAGGCGCCTCGTCCGACTACCGCCGGCCCCCCAAGGCGTACTCGCGCAATTGCAAGAGAGTAGATCACAACACCGACACTCGGGTCGGTGCCACCTGTTGTCGGCGCTGTGTCCGATACGGGCGCGCAGTTCATGTCGTATTGTTCGGGTGAACTGGGGTGACGCGAAGGGGGAATCGCGTCATGGGAGGGGACAGATCTTGACCAGCACCACTACAACCAGCGCTGCGAACACCGGAAACGGACGAGGTGCGAGTCATTCTGCCGAACTGTGCAGGTTGACGGTACTTTCAGCCCATTCGCAGGTGGATCTTGCGGTGCCGCTTCGTGTTCCACTCACCGTGGTCATTCCGGGCATTGTGGACACAATTGTCAACCACAGCAATTTCAACGAGTTCGACCACACCACCGAACAATTCGAGCCCGTCGACTGGACTCTGTCGAAAGTCGGCAGGGCACCGCTGGCACCGACGCTGTCGCTGCACGAGCACGGAATCCGCGATGGAGAATTGCTCGTACTCGAGGCCTCGGACACCGCTGCCCCGCCCCCACTCTTCGACGACATCATGTACACCGTCGCGGCCACGGATGCGGACGTCTACCGACGCTGGACTCCGGTCACCGCGCGCATTGTCGGCTCGACCGCCGCCCTCGTCGCTGCGCTCGTCGCGGCCCTCGCCCTGGTCCTCGGCGACACGGGACTGATCGGCGCCGTCTGCGGCGGAGTGACGTCTTTGGTGCTCACCGTCGCCGCCGTCGTGGCAGCGCGGGTGTACGGAGACTCTGGAAGTTCCGTCACGCTCGGATGCGCTTCGGTGCCACTGGCGTTCGTCTCCGGCGCACTCTGCGTGCCCGGCACTGTTCTTTCGGCTCATCTGCTTCTCGGTTCGGCATCTGCCGCTGCGGTAACTCTGATCTGCTTCCGCTTGTGCGGCGCCGGATTAGCTGTCTTCACAGCACTTCTCGTCGTCCTTCTCGCGGCGGTGGGCACCTTTGCCGTCACTACCACGCTTCCCGAGGCGCGCACCGCGACCGTCAGCGGCGCGGTGATTGCCGCCGCATTGATCGTTCTCACGTTCACCGCTCGACTGTCGATGTTGTTCGCGCGACTACCGCTTCCCCCTGTTCCGACGCCGAGTAATCCCCTCGACGACGACCGCGACGGACTGCCCGAACCCGAACTACCCGGGCTGACCGAGTTGGCGGAAAGGGCAGGGCGGGCGCGTAGCTATCTGACCGGGCTGATCGTGGCCACGTCAGTGGTCGCGCTCGTCGCTGCCGTCGCACTCGCGTGGTCCTGGCCTGGTCAGGGGATCGTCTGGCCGAATCTTGCTCTCGCATTCGCGACGGCCGTCGTGCTGATGTTTCGCGGGCGCACCTACGCGGGCGCACAGCAGGCTGTGCCACTCGTCGCGGCAGGCATCTCGGTGATTCTCGTTCTCCTGGGCGACATGGCATGGACCCATCGCGACCATGCATTGGTCGTCTTCGCCATCACGATGACCGTTCTCCTCCTGGCACTGGTTCTGGGAATCCTTGCCCCCCAGAACACATTCAGCCCCGTGATGCGACGCGCTGCCGAGCTGTTGGACCTCGCTGCGATTGCAGCAATCGTTCCGCTGATCTGCTGGGTCAGTGGCCTCTTCGCGCTCATGCGTGGCCTCTGAGCGATCGGTGATCGATGGTGATTCGACGTGCAACAAACATCTGCGCCAGTCTCGTGATCGTTGCCTTCAGCGTTCTCGCCGGGGCAGGTGGCGCATCGAGCGCGGTTCCCTCCCCCATCGATCCTGCAATGCTGCCCGAGGACGGTCCGCCTGCACCTCCACAACCCACCGAACAACGAACCCTGTGCGTCCCAGCCGTGGCAGGTGGTGACGGTGCGGACATTCCACGTTCTCAACGAGATCTGGGATTCGATTCTGTGTGGCCGATCACCAGAGGGGCAGGACAGCGAATTGCTGTCATCGACACCGGTGTCAGCAGACATCCCCGGCTGCCATCGCTCGACGGCGGCGGTGATTACGTCGGTACCTCCGACGGCACCGACGATTGTGACGCACACGGAACTGTCGTGGCCGGTCTCATCGCCGCCCAGCAAGTCGAGGGTTCCGGATTCTCCGGAGCTGCGCCTGACGCACAGATAATTTCGATCAGGCAGTCCAGTGCCGCCTTCTCGGTGGCCGGCCAACGCGAAGACCCTGCTGTAGCCGAGAACTCATCCGGGTACGGAAACGTCGACACCATGGCATCGGCCGTCCGTCACGCTGCGGACATGGGTGCAAGCGTCATCAACATCTCCGAAGTCGCCTGCAAGCCTGCCGGGGACGGGATCAACGACCAACGACTCGGCGCTGCAATCGAATACGCCACGATCGCGAAGAACGTCGTAGTCGTCGCAGCTGCAGGTAACGTCGGATCCGGAGGTTGCAAGAACCAGAATCCGCCGCCGGATCCCGTCGACCCCTTAGCCGATCCATGGAACTCGGTTACGACGATTGCCAGTCCGGCTTGGTACGACGACTATGTCCTCACGGTCGGGTCGGTAGACCCCAATGGCGCCGCCAGTTCCTTCAGCCTCGGCGGTCCGTGGGTCGACGTGGCGGCGCCCGGCACCGGAATCACCTCACTTCACCCGACGTCGCCCGGTCTGACCAACGGGGTGTACGGCTCCGACGGCGCCGTACAGTCGTTCAACGGGACCAGTTTCGCTGCGCCCTTTGTCGCGGCAACCGCCGCACTGGTCCGGTCGGTTCACCCGGAACTGACGGCGCTTCAGGTCACGCAACGTATCGAAGCCACCGCCCACGCTCCGGCGCAGGGTTGGAATCCCTACGTCGGTCACGGCGTCATCGATCCACTTGCGGCAGTGACGGGCGAATTGGCCCCAGGAGAACGCGTCAAGGTCAACCATCAGTCGGTGTCGATCGATCCCCTACCCACGCCGCCGACCCCCGACAACCGATCTCGCGACACGGCACTCGTCGGAGCCGGAACGGTCGGCACCCTCGCCCTACTGACGCTGTTGGCATCGATGCCTCTTCGTCGAGTAATTCGTCGGCATCTTCCCGAACGCCAGAACATCGATCCCTGAACCGTCAGCAGTGTTCAGTTCACCGGAGCGGCCGGCGCTGTATCGGGGGCGATTCCGTCGTGAGCTATCAGTGCATTGCTCTTCTCGAGCGCGGGACCTGATGCAAGTAGGTCGAGCATCTGCCAAGGCGCGCGATCAGGCGTTCGCGTCAATCCGAGCGCGCGAGCGGAGATTTCGTCCGGTACACCGTACTTCACACCGGTATCGGCTACGTAGAACACTCCGTCGTGCCTGGTGCTGTTCGTCTCGATTCCGGTCGCTTGAACAAATCCGCCGAATCCCTGTTCGACATGGACGTTGTCGAGATTGTCACCCGATCCGTCCGCCTGCGCCAAGGACACCAACTTGCCACCCTCCGGGATCGGAACCCGCAATCCAGCGACAAGTTTCAGCGTTGCAGAACTACTTTCGGCGCCCTCGACTGCAGGTGAGGGAGCCCATTCCAGACAGCCGACAGGTGCGCCGTGATCATCGACGATCTCCGGAACCACCCGCGGCAACAAGTCGACGGCCAGCTCACTCACCGAGGGAATACGACTGATGGCATCAGGGGTGACGCTCGCGATCCCGGTGGCGCCCTGCGAATCCGAGAAGTAGATCAGTTGGGCGACCGCCGCACCGATCTTCTGGATCCCGTTCTCGAGTACCACGTAGTACTGCGGGTCCGCACCCACCGAAACCTGGACGACGGAGCCGACAGTCTTGTTCTGCAGAGGAAACCGGGGCGCCGATCCCAGTTGGCGGATTCGCGGAGCCTCGATGCGCGGAACTTCGGGAATCGAATTGAGGAATCCGATACTGATCGGTCGCGCCTGTGCTCCTTCCAGGCCCAAAGCCCGCATGATCGCCGGATCGTCCACATCGATTTCCGCTCGCTTCCCGTCGTACACGAGAAAGTGATCGGAACCCGACTTCACCAGGAATGCACGGTCATTCGTCAGATATGTCGAGTTTTCGCCGACATTGGACGAGCCGACCAGGACCGAAGTCGTCAACGATTTTCTCCCGTCCGATCCGACGGAATCGCACACCGTCCACGCGGCGTTGGTAGGGTCGGCCGATTCCGGCAGCGCGGACGGTGCGCCGGGAATGCCGACGAGCGCGCCCCGGGGTTTCGCCTCGACCTCGGATGCCTTGACTACTGCAGGTTTTCCTGGCGAACCCAGAATCAGTCGTGCGGAGGCCAAGTTCAGCACAGGGCGAAACGTACCCTCCATGGCGACGAACATCGCGCCCGATTCCTTTGCAACGACGATCTCTGCATCGCCGATTCTGTCCTGTGGCCGAAACAGAGCGAGTACAGCGCAACCCGCCAATCCCAGTGCAGCGAGGACTATTCCGACGGTGAACGCGCGCGACTGTGATCGCATCGGATCGTGAAGCATCCGCACGTCTCGTCTGACCAGCGCATGTTCCATCCGCCTGACCAAGAATCGGTACCCGTTGACCTGCCAGCGCGTGGTAGGTGTCGCAGCCATCATTCCCCCCGTGCCTTACATCCCCTTGCGAAGACACAGTACAGTTCCGCTGGGGCGGAAATTTTCGGGTAGTTCGCAGGTCAGGTATCGGGGAGGAACCGTGGACCGATCGCGGTTGAAGCATTGGCCGTCGTCACACAGGATTTCGACGCGCGAGTTCGTGCCGGCACAGATTTTCGGAATCGGTGCGGGCGGAATCGCGATGGCCAGTGGGCTCGATTGGTTCTGGGGGCTGGCAATCGGTTGTGTGGTTGCCGGATCAATGCTGCTTCATGTGGGCGGTTGGTCGGTAATGTCCTGGATTGTCAGGTACTTTCGCTATCTGCACCGCAAGGACGTCGACCGCAGCACGATCGTCAGTTTTCACACTCCCTCCGAGCAGTCCATCGGGCTCCGAGTGGACGGATCTTCGCTCGTCGCTGTGGTCGAGATCGCTCCCCCACGCGACTACCTGACCAGGATCGGCCGTCATTCGTTCGACGCTTCCCACCTTCTGCCCACGGCAGCCCTCGCCAATTGTCTCTATCAGCACGACATCTCACTCACCGGCATCGACATCGTCAGTCACGGATACCGCGCCGCGTCGGGAACGCCTGCCACCGAAGTCTACGAACGTCTCATCGGACCACTACCAGCCACCGCCACCAGAAGTGTTTGGCTTGCACTACGTTTCGACGCGCTGGAGGGTGGTGCAGCAGTCGAACGCCGGGGCGGGGGCGAACAGGGCGCCGGCCGCGCGATAGCTGTTGCCGCCAATCGTGTCATCCGGGTGCTCGATTCAGCGGGGTGCAAGGCGCGGATCCTGACCGCACCGGAGATCGCGTCGTCCACTGCCCAGGTGACAAGAGGAGTGGCCGGCCACGAGGTCACCGAAACGTGGCGAAGTACCCCCTTGCCTGGCGTGTCCAACGTCGGATTTGGGATCGAACCCCGTTTCATCACCACTGCGACCCTGACCCGAGTGTGGGCAGTGGCAACGGTCGGGACGTCCGTGACAATTCGGTTACGACCCACCGGACAACGCGGAGAGGCGAAGGTCAGTGCGACATGTCGCTTCACCACGCGCAATCCACCTGAGAACGCACCGCTGGCCGGTTTGGTCTCGCTACGTGGGCGCCAGCGCGACGGATTGCTGACCAATTTGCCAACCGCATTGGCCGCGCTGGACGGCATCACGCCGGGCGTTCGCATGGACGGGGGCACACTCGACTCACTCGCTCTACCCCTTGCCGGGTGCGGCCAACTCATCGGCTCGGACCGAAACGGGCACGGTGTCGCGGCCAGAATTTCGGGGCCGGGCGTCAACACCGTTCTTGTCGCCGGCGAACTCTATCTGGCTCAGCAGTTGATCTTTCGAGCCATCGCGACCGGCGCACTGGTACTCGTCCACACCGATCGACCGCAAGCGTGGACCGCGCTCACCGACTCGATGGGAGTGCCTGACCGACTCCGCGTGTCCGGGCAGGGCGGTGGGCCTGAGGGCGCCTTCAACACTGTCGTGTTCGACGGCGTCGAGGGGTTGTCTCCGCGTGCCGGCGTGACCGCGATCTATGTGTACGGACATCCACGCCAATGGCCTCGGATCGACCCTGAAATCTCGATAGTCCAGCCATTCGCACTCGGAGACAAGATCACGGTCGAAACCGGCCGTACGCGCGTCGACCTGACTCTGGTGACCATCGCTTCCGAGACATCGTTCATCGGCCGTCCACGAGCCGGCGACGCTCACCAGATGGCGTGATCGCGTAGATCCAAGATCAGCCGGGATAGGGATCACTTGCACGTTGCATCCGCAATCCGCTTCCCCACCAATCCAATTCACGAATCATCTTCTCGCTTGCATCGATCGCAATCGAATCGACGCCGTACGGCTCGTGTCCGAATTGCTTACGCACCCGGTGGATGGTCACGCTTTGACGCACCGAGACCATGTGCAACTCCGCCACCACTTGCCTCAGTTGCTCGACGGCCCGAACACCACCTGAAATCCCGCCGTAGGACACGAATCCGATCGGCTTGGCACGCCACTCGTGTTTCACCGAATCGAATGCGGTCTTGAGAGCAGCCGGATACCCGTGGTTGTATTCGGAGGTCACGGCGACAACAGCGTCGGCGCGCCCGATTCGCCGGCGGAAAACCTCCGTGGCAGGTGAATCCGAGAAATCCTGCGGCAACGACAGCTCTCTGAGGTCGATCACCGATACGTTCCACGACGGGTTCGCGGTTGCGCGCTCGACAAACCAGTCCGCCACTGCTCGTCCCATTCGCCCCTCGCGGACCGAACCTACGATGACTTCGACGTTCAAAGGTGCCATGAACGTCGATGCTAGCGACTGATCACGCAGTGATCCCGTCCGTGATGAGTGCTGCCAGTTCCCGATAAGCGCTGGCATCGTCCAGACCAGTTGCCCGGTAGACCGCGCGTTGCTGGATCCGAACCATCGTCGCCGCAGCGGCATCGGCGACAAATGATGCGTGTACCTGCCGGAATGCGCCCGAATCGACTCCCTCGACGATGAGCGATCGCACTCGATCAGCAGCGATCGACGTGTTCTTCTCGTAGACCTGGCTCGCCGACACCGATTCGGCCAGGTCTTCCATGAACTGACTGGACGCCGCGGACAGCCGATCACCCACTGCTTCGAGATACACCGCGACTCGACGAGTCGGGGCCGTTTCGGCGGCGACTGCACTCTCCACTGCATCGGTCGCCGCCCGGAAGAAGTGCACTGTCACAGCCCGCACCAGATCCTCTTTGCCGGCCGCCACGGTGTACAAGGTGCTCTTGGAGCAGTGCAGACGAGCTGAGATCTCGTCGAGCGTGAGGTGGGCGAAACCTTCGCTCAAGAACAGTTCGACCAGTTGATCGAACAACTCTGCCCTGCGCGCAGTCGTCTTGTGAACCAGCCTTGCCATACCTACAACAGTACTGCAGTATCGTTCTCAGTACTATTACCTAGCTAGGAGCCGACCGTGCCCGTCGAACGCCTGATGCCCAGCCAAGAAGCTCGCGATCTCATCGAACTGACGCGTGATGTCGCGGACAAGGTACTCGCGCCCAAGGTCAACGAATACGAGAAGGCCGAGAAGTATCCAGACGGAGTGTTCCCCGCACTCGGACAGGCGGGTCTGCTGAGCCTTCCGTATCCCGAGGAGTTCGGCGGCGGCGATCAGCCGTACGAGGTGTACCTCCAAGTGCTCGAAGAGATCGCCTCACGCTGGGCAGCGGTTGCAGTGGCGGTGAGCGTGCACAGCCTGTCGTGCTTCCCGCTGTTCACCTTCGGCACCGACGAACAGAAGAACCGCTGGCTACCGGACATGCTGGGCGGCAACACCATCGGCGCGTACAGCCTTTCCGAAGCGCAGGCCGGATCCGACGCCGCCGCGTTGTCGTGCAAGGCGACGCCCACCGACGGTGGCTACCGCGTCAACGGTTCGAAAGCCTGGATCACCAACGGCGGCAGGGCGGATTTCTACAACCTCTTCGCACGCACCAGTGACGACGGTTCACGCGGCGTCTCCTGCCTCCTGGTGGACAAGGACACCGAAGGCCTCAGCTTCGGAAAACCCGAAGAGAAGATGGGGCTACGCGCGGTCCCCACTGCCTCCGCGAACTACGACGACGCCTTCATTCCTGAGGAGCGATTGATCGGTCAGCGCGGCCAGGGGCTGCCGATCGCCTTTAGCGCTCTCGACTCCGGCCGACTCGGAATCGCCGCCGTTGCCGTCGGAATCGCTCAAGGCGCGCTCGACGACGCGGTCGCTTACGCGAAGGAGCGCAAGGCATTCGGCAAGCGGATCATCGATCACCAGGGACTCGGTTTCGTGCTCGCGGACATGGCTGCCGCAGTCGACTCCGCGCGAGCCACCTACCTCGATGCAGCCCGCCGCCGCGACGCCGGAGTTCCGTATTCACGCAACGCGAGCGTCGCCAAGCTCGTGGCCACCGACGCGGCAATGAAGGTCACCACCGACGCCGTTCAGGTATTCGGCGGGTACGGATACACCCAGGACTTCCCCGTCGAGCGCTACATGCGCGAGGCCAAGATCACGCAGATCTTCGAGGGCACCAACCAGATTCAGCGATTGGTCATCGCGCGCCAACTGGCGGGATAGCCCCCCCGATACGAATGCCCTCCCACACAGAGTGGGAGGGCATTTTGCATGGTGATGTTCAGTCGCCGCAGCATCCACCCGAAGACGGAATCTCGCGGGTCTCACGGGTAATCGCGTTGCGGGCAGCCAGTTCCGAGTAGTCGGGGTAGTCCACGCGGACCAACGAAAGTCCGTGCGCCGGAGCAACGAGGATGGAACTGGATCGCGACGTTTCGTCGAGCAAACCTGCCACCCAGTCGGCGGTGCGCCGTCCCTCACCGACGGAGAGGACTGCGCCGACGAGACTGCGAACCATCGACCAGCAGAACGCATCGGCATTCACGTACGCCGTGAACACCGTGCCCACTTGGGTCCAGTCGAAACGCTGCAGCTCCCGCACCGTCGTGGCGCCTTCTCGACGCTTGCAGAATGCCGCGAAGTTGTGCAGACCCAGCAGCCGATTCGACGCTTCCTGCATCGCTCCGAGATCGAGTGGTTTGGGATACGAGACGGTGTCGCGTGCGCGTAGTGGTTCCACTCCGAACGCCGCGTTGGTCACCCGGTACTCGTAATAACGTCGCATCGCGGAGAAGCGCGCATCGAAGTCACCCGGAACCACCGATATCTGTTTGACCCGAACGTCCTTGGGCAGAAATCGTGCAAGTCTGCGCACGAGTCGAGACGGATCGTCCGGGAGCAACTCTCCCGGAACGTCGACGTGCGCTACCTGACCGGTGGCGTGGACACCGGCGTCGGTTCGACCGGCAACGGTCAACTGAACCGGGCGTCGAAGCACCGTTCCCAACTTGTCTTCGATCTCACCGCACACGGTGCGCAGATCGGTCTGGCGGGCCCAACCCGAGAAGTCGGTGCCGTCGTAGGAGATGTCGAGCCGCAATCGAACGAGCCCGCCGTCCCCGATGGGGGCGGCGGGCTCGTTCGATTCAGCGTGTGCCGAAACCAAGGGAGACTAGTCCTTCTTGGCCTCTTCGGCCTCGGGAGCGTCGGCCGCAGTTGCGGTCTCGTTCTCGATGGCCTCGACGACTGCGTCAGCGTTCTCGACCTCAGCCTCGGTCGCGTCGGCCTCTACGGCCTCGACGACGTTCTCTGCGGCGGGAGCTTCCTGCGAGGACTTGACGCGACGAGCGCGGTCAGCCTCGGAGGTGACGGTCTTTTCCTTGACGAGCTCGATGATTGCCATCGGAGCGTTATCACCCTTGCGGGGGATCGTCTTGATGATGCGGGTGTATCCACCGTTACGGTCCGCGTAGAACGGGCCGATCTCGGCGAACAGGGTGTGAACGACATCCTTGTTGCGGATGACCTTCAGCACCTCACGACGGTGAGCCAGCGTGCCGGCCTTTGCGTGCGTGACGAGCTTCTCGGCGTAGGGGCGCAATGCCTTGGCCTTGGACTCGGTGGTGGTGATGCGACCGTGCTCGAAGAGCGCGGTAGCCAGATTGGCGAAAATCGCCTTCTGGTGGGAAGCCGACCCGCCGAAGCGGGCACCCTTCTTGGGCTTGGGCATGATGATCTCCTAGTAAAGGACCTGAGCTGCTACAGCTGTTCGGTCTCGGCGTAGTCCTCGGTACCTTCGGCATCGCCGAAGGAACCGGCATCAGTGTCACTCCACGTTCCGGTGGCGGCGTCGTAGCCGGCAACGGTGGTGGGATCGAAGGATGCGGGGCTGTCCTTGAGGGACAGGCCGAGCGAATGCAGCTTGACCTTGACCTCGTCGATGGACTTCTGTCCGAAGTTGCGGATGTCGAGCAGATCGGACTCGGTACGGCCGACAAGCTCACCGACGGTGTGAACACCTTCGCGCTTGAGGCAGTTGTAGGAGCGGACCGTGAGGTCCAGATCCTCGATGGGGAGTCCGAAGGAAGCGATGTGATCGGCCTCGGCAGGCGAGGGTCCGATCTCGATTCCTTCTGCTTCGACGTTCAGCTCACGGGCCAGGCCGAAGAGCTCAACCAGGGTCTTGCCCGCCGAAGCGAGCGCGTCCCGTGCGGTGATGGAGTTCTTCGTTTCCACGTCGAGAACGAGCCGATCGAAGTCGGTGCGCTGTTCGACGCGAGTGGCCTCCACCTTGTAGGTGACCTTGAGCACCGGCGAGTAGATCGAGTCGACCGGGATACGGCCGATC
>NZ_BAAILK010000023.1:23228-29777 GCF_054589475.1 Rhodococcus sp. no. 34 | reverse complement strand
CTGCGCCGGACGCCTTGTTCTGAACGGCGGGGACGTAGCCGCGACCGCGCTCGACTACGAGCTCGATCTCCAGCTTTCCCTTGTCGTTCAGGGTGGCGATGTGCAGATCAGGGTTGTTCACGGTGACGCCTGCCGGGGGCACGATGTCGCCCGCAGTAACAGCGCCGGGGCCCTGCTTGCGGACGTACATGGTGACCGGCTCGTCCTCTTCGGAGTTCACGACGAGGCCCTTGAGGTTCAGGATGATGTCGGTGACATCTTCCTTCACGCCCGGGACGGTGGTGAACTCGTGGAGAACGCCGTCGATACGGATGCTGGTGACAGCAGCGCCGGGGATCGACGAGAGCAGCGTGCGGCGCAGCGAATTGCCGAGCGTGTACCCGAAACCTGGCTCCAGGGGCTCGATGACGAACTTCGAGCGGTTATCAGCGATGACCTCTTCGGTCAGCGTGGGTCGCTGAGAAATGAGCATTGGTATTTCCTCCTGTACGGACGTCCACTATTTGACGCCCACGATGGGAAAGGGCCTGCGGCCCTGTGAGTGGTTGAGGAGTCCGGAGACTCCTCAACCACTCACGGGGTGCGAAGCGCCTTACTTCGAGTAGTACTCGACGATGAGCTGTTCCTGCAGAGCGATGTCGATCTGCGCGCGCTCGGGAAGCTGGTGAACCAGGATCCGCAGACGCGAGCCGACAACCTGCAGCCACCCGGGAACCGGGCGATCGCCGACGGTCTCACGCGCAACCTGGAACGGAAGCGTGGAGAGCGACTTCTCCTTGACATCGATGATGTCGTACTGCGAGACGCGGTAGCTCGGGATGTCGACCTTCTTGTTGTTCACGAGAAGGTGACCGTGCGTGACCAGCTGACGTGCCTGACGGCGCGTGCGAGCGAGGCCTGCGCGGTACACGACGTTGTCGAGACGCGACTCGAGGATGCGAAGCAGGTTCTCGCCGGTCTTGCCGGGGCGGTTGTTCGCCTCCTTGTAGTACAGGCGGAACTGCTTCTCCATGACGCCGTAGGTGAAGCGAGCCTTCTGCTTCTCCTGCAGCTGGAGCAGGTACTCGCTCTCCTTGATACGCGCGCGGCCGTGCTGTCCGGGCGGGTACGGGCGACGCTCGAATGCCTGGTCGCCTCCAACGAGGTCGACGCGCAGACGACGCGACTTGCGGGTGATGGGTCCGGTATAACGTGCCATTTTCTTCTACCTATCCTTCCCGCTATACCCGACGCCGCTTGGGCGGACGGCAGCCGTTGTGCGGCTGGGGGGTTACATCGGAAATGGTGCCGACCTCGAGGCCAGCAGCCTGGAGGGAACGGATTGCGGTCTCGCGACCGGATCCCGGTCCCTTGACGAAGACGTCAACCTTCTTGACACCGTGCTCCTGCGCCTTACGGGCAGCGCTCTCAGCAGCAAGCTGAGCGGCGAAGGGAGTCGACTTACGCGAACCCTTGAAGCCGACGTGTCCCGAAGACGCCCAGGAAATGACATTTCCGGCGGGGTCCGTGATGGACACGATGGTGTTGTTGAAGGTGCTCTTGATGTGAGCGGCGCCGTGCGGGATGTTCTTCTTATCCCTGCGACGCGTCTTCTGGGTCTTCTTCGGACCGGTGCTACGTGACTTCGGGGGCATTACTTCGCCTTCTTCTTGCCGGCAATGGTGCGCTTCGGACCCTTACGGGTACGGGCGTTGGTCTTGGTGCGCTGACCACGCACGGGCAGACCACGACGGTGGCGCAGGCCCTGGTAGCAGCCGATCTCGATCTTGCGACGGATGTCGGCCTGAACCTCGCGGCGAAGGTCACCCTCGACCTTGAGCGACTCCTCGATGTACTCGCGGAGCTTTGCCAGGTCCTCGTCCGAGAGGTCCTTGCTCCGGAGATCCGGGCTGACGCCGGTGGCGTCAAGGATTTCCTTGGAGCGGGTACGGCCGATGCCGTAGATGTATGTCAGTGCGATCTCCATGCGCTTTTCGCGAGGAAGATCAACACCAGAGAGACGTGCCATGGTGGCATTTCCTTATCGGTGTGCGGAGGTCTGCTCCCAGCCCTTCCCCTGTGCCTCTTGCCGAGTACCGACGCCCGAAGGCGCAGATGATCTCATCAACTAACTCAGTGGGGCCCCGGCCTCCGTGCCGGGGGTGAACCATTGTCCGACCTTGGCGATCGGTGAACGATCGCGTGGGGTCTCGTCAACAATGGCTGGTACTGGGAGGTCTTCTTTGCTTGTTGCCAAGCAGATCTTCGAAAAGCTAGATCTAGCCCTGACGCTGCTTGTGACGCAGGTTCTCGCAGATCACCATGACTCGACCGTTACGGCGAATCACTTTGCACTTCTCGCAGATCTTCTTGACGCTCGGCTGAACCTTCACGTCTTCTGATCTCCTGTTTTGTCGCAGCCCGCCGCGATGAACCGCGGCAGACATACTTCTCCCTGACCCAGGTCAGGTCCGGGAAGTTCGTTACTTGTAGCGGTAAACGATGCGTCCGCGCGACAAATCGTAGGGCGAGAGCTCTACGACAACGCGATCTTCCGGGAGGATGCGAATGTAGTGCTGACGCATCTTTCCGCTGATGTGGGCGAGGACCTTGTGGCCATTCTCGAGCTCAATGCGGAACATCGCATTGGGCAGCGGCTCGACTACTCGTCCTTCGACCTCGATGGCCCCGTCTTTCTTAGCCATATCCTCCGCGATCCGTTTGGTTTGGCATGCTTCGTGCATCGGCTTCCGTTACATTGGCACGCAATGGAAAGATCGTCGGCAGTTCGAAAGCCCGATCCCGGAGCGATCCGGGCGTAGGCACACGAACTATCGACGCGCATAGCGCACCGCCTAGCCATGTTACGCGATGTAAACGACCAGGCCAAATGCGCCTCCGGTCAGGGTGACGACGCACACCGCTCCCCCATCGAAAAAGTCCCAGCCTCGAAATGAGGCTGGGACTTCTCGAACATGAATCATGCTCGCTGCCAACACTTGTCAGCGACTGTGTCGACTACTCCGGCCGGAGTGTCAGAATCCGCGGACCGTCTTCGGTCACTGCGACAGTGTGTTCCCAGTGCGCCGCACGGGACCCGTCGGTCGTCACAACGGTCCAGTCGTCGTCGAGAATCACCGTGTCGGTGGTCCCGAGCGTGAGCATCGGCTCAATCGCCAGGCACGATCCGACAACCAGTTCAGGACCCTTACCCGGGGCACCTTCATTGGCGAGGAACGGATCCATGTGCATTTCCCGGCCGATTCCGTGTCCGCCGTATCCGTCGACGATGCCGTAGGAACGACCGTGCAACTTCTCGGCGGCATGAGTACCGACCTCGATCGCGTGCGAAACATCCGTTAGACGGTTGCCGGCGATCATTGCCGCGATCCCGGCTTCCATGGAAAGCCGAGTGGCTTCGCTGAGCTCCTGATCGGCGACGCTGATCTCACCGACACCGAACGTCCAAGCGGAGTCACCGTGCCATCCGTCGAGGATCGCGCCACAGTCGATGGAAACCAGGTCGCCTTCAGCCAGGATGTCCTGAGCTGAAGGGATTCCGTGAACGACGCGATCGTTGACCGAAGAGCAGATCGAGCCGGTGAAGCCGTGGTACCCGAGGAACGAGGGCACGGCGCCGGCGTCACGAATGACGGATTCAGCGACCGCGTTCAATTCCAAAGTGCTGACACCGGGCTTCGCCGCAGCGCGAACCGCCACCAGAGCCGAACCCACGATCGCGCCGGCAGCAGCCATCGCGTCGAGTTCGCCCGCGGAGCGGAACGGAACAACCTTGCGTTTGCGCCCGAAGACCATTACTTACCCAACGCTGCCAGTGCGCGAGCGTTGACCTCTTCGACCTCGCCGATCGCGTCGACGGAGACGATGCTGTCCTTGTAGTAATCGAACAGCGGTGACGTCTCGTCGCGGTAGACCCGGAGTCGGTTGCGAATGACGTCCTCGGTGTCGTCTGCACGACCGCGGGCGAGCATACGCTCGACCACGATGTCCTCGTCGACGACGAAGGAGAGGACACCGTCGAGCTTGGTGTCGAGATCCTTCAAGATTCCCTCGAGTGCCTGAGCCTGTTCGACCGAGCGCGGAAATCCGTCGAGAAGGAAACCGTTTGCTGCGTCCGGTTCTGCGACGCGAGCCTTCACCATGTCGTTGGTGATCGAGCTCGGTACGAGTTCGCCGGCGTCGATGTACTTCTTTGCTTCCACACCGAGAGCGGTGGCCTGACCGATGTTCGCGCGGAAGAGATCACCCGTGGAGATATGGGGAACGCCGAACTTCTCGGACAAGATAGCGGCCTGGGTGCCCTTGCCGGCACCGGGAGGACCAAGGAGGACAAGTCTCACTTGAGGAACCCTTCATAGTTACGCTGCATTAGCTGACTCTCGATCTGCTTCACGGTGTCCAGGCCGACGCTGACCATGATCAGCACCGCGGTGCCACCGAACGGCAGGTTCTGCGCGCCGCCGCCATTCCCGATGTCGAGGAACAGGTTGGGCAGAACAGCAATGGTGCCGAGGTAAATCGCACCCGGAAGGGTGATGCGACTCAGCACGTAGTTGAGGTAGTCCGCGGTCGGCTGACCGGGTCGGATACCGGGGATGAAGCCGCCGAACTTCTTCATCTCGTCGGCGCGCTCTTCGGGATTGAAGGTGATGGCGACGTAGAAGTACGTGAAGAAGACGATCAGGCCGAAGTAGATCGCGATGTACACCGGGTTGGCCGGATTCACCAGGTAGGTGTTGATGAGGCGCTGCCACCAACTGGGGTCGACCGCTGTACTGGCCGAAGTCAGCTGTGCAATCAAGTTCGGGAGGTACAGCAGTGAAGACGCGAAGATCACCGGGATGACGCCGGCCTGGTTCACCTTCAGAGGCAGGTAAGTCGAGGATCCGCCGTACATCTTGCGTCCGACCATCCGCTTCGCGTACTGCACCGGGATACGACGCTGACCCTGCTCGACGAAGACGACACCGGCGATGATCAGCAGCGCTGCGAGGCAGACGAAGGCGAAGACCAGCGGACCACGGCTGTCGAGGATTGCCTTGCCCTCGCTCGGGATACGCGATGCGATACCGGCGAAGATGAGGAGGGACATACCGTTGCCGACGCCACGTTCGGTGATGACCTCGCCGAACCACATGACCATGGCAGCACCGGCAGTCATGACCAGCACGATGATGACAAGTCCGAAGATCGACTTGTCGGCGATGATGTCGTCACAGCCCTGGAGCAACTGTCCGCGTGCCGCAAGAGCGACGATGCCGGTCGACTGCAGGATTGCCAGAGCAATGGACAGGTAACGCGTGTACTGCGTCATCTTGGCCTGGCCGGACTGGCCTTCTTTCCGAAGTTCCTCGAACTTCGGAATCACCACGGTCAGGAGCTGCACGATGATGCTCGCCGTGATGTACGGCATGATGCCGATCGCAAAGATCGACATCTGCAGTAGAGCGCCGCCGGAGAACAGGTTGATCAGCGAGTAGATACCTGCTGAGTCACCGGAGTTGGCGATATCGATGCACTGACGCACACGGCCGTAGTCGACACCTGGGGACGGGATGAGAGCGCCGACCCGATACAGAGCCACCAAGCCGAGGGTGAAGAGGATCTTCCGCCTCAGGTCTGGGGTCCTGAGGGCCGAGACGAAGGCGGAAAGCAAAGATCCTCCTGGCACGACGGTAGGGAGACAGATCGTTTTGACCTGTCGAACTTTTGAACTCTAACAGTGAGCATTTGGGAACTAGGCGGGCAGACCACGAAAACCGGGTAAGCCGAAGATACATTTGCCACTCGGTGACCAGAATACTGGCCCGTCCGAGCATGCACGACCAATCTGTGACACGACCTCGTACCTGTGACACGACCTCGTAGACGCCGATGGCCGCACCGCAGCAAACGCTGCGCTGCGGCCATCGGACTAGCTACGCGTGATCACTCACAGCTCGGTGGCGGAACCACCGGCAGCAGCAATCTTTTCCTTGGCGGAACCGGTGAACTTGTCGACGGTCACCTGAACGGCAACTGTCAGTTCGCCGTCGCCCAGAACCTTGACGAGCTGGTTCTTGCGGACTGCGCCCTTGGCGACGAGATCCTCGACCGTGATTGCTCCACCTTCGGGGAACAGACGGGCGATGTCGCCGACATTGACGACCTGGTACTCGACGCGGAACGGGTTCGTGAAGCCCTTGAGCTTGGGCAGACGCATGTGAAGCGGCATCTGTCCACCCTCGAAGCCCACGCGCACGGTGTTACGTGCCTTGGTGCCCTTGGTACCGCGACCTGCGGTCTTACCACGCTTGCCGCCCTCACCGCGTCCAACACGAATCTTGTTGGACTTGGATCCCGGAGCGGGGCGCAGGTGGTGCAGTTTGATGGTCATGGTTAGACCTCCTCAACTGTTACGAGGTGGCGCACCACGTTGATCAGACCGCGGTTCTGTGCGTTGTCCTCACGAACAACGGTCTGACGGATGCCCTTGAGACCCAGCGTGCGCAGAGAATCCTTCTGGTTCTGCTTGGTCCCGATGATGCTCTTGATCTGAGTGACCTTGAG
>NZ_BAAILK010000023.1:17981-23127 GCF_054589475.1 Rhodococcus sp. no. 34 | reverse complement strand
CCGGCGGGTGCAACCTCTTCGAGGGTGAGGCCGCGGCGAGCCGCAACTTCCTCGGGACGCTGCAGACCCTTGAGCGCAGCAACGGTCGCATGCACGACGTTGATGGCGTTGTCGCTACCGAGCGACTTCGACAGGATGTCCGCGATACCAGCGCACTCCAGCACGGCGCGCACAGCGCCACCGGCGATAACACCGGTACCGGGGCTTGCCGGGCGAAGCATGACGATGCCGGCAGCAGCCTCACCCTGAACGGGGTGAGTGATGGTGTTGGCGATCATCGGGACGCGGAAGAAGCTCTTGCGAGCCTCCTCGACACCCTTCTGGATGGCCGCGGGAACTTCCTTGGCCTTTCCGTAGCCGACGCCGACCAGTCCGTTGCCGTCTCCGACGATCACCAGAGCGGTGAAGCTGAAGCGACGACCACCCTTGACGACCTTGGAAACGCGGTTGATCGTGACAACGCGCTCGATGAACTGTGACTTCTCCGCAGCGTTTCCGCCACGGCCACCGTCGCGACGGTCACGGCCGCCACCACGGTTGTCCCCACGAGCGTTGCTGTTGTCACCGCTGTTGGGGCCATTCTGTCCGGCGGGTCCGCTTCCGCCGTCACGCCTTTGACGTCCCGGCATCAGGCTGTCCTTCCGTTGAAAATGTTGGTCATCAGAACTTCAACCCGCCTTCGCGAGCCGCGTCTGCCAGGGCCGCGATGCGACCGTGGTAGCCGTGTCCGCCGTGGTCGAAGACAACTGCTTCCACGCCGGCAGCCTTGGCGCGCTCGGCGATCAGCTGACCGACCTTCGCGCTCGCAGCCTTCTTGTCGCCTTCTGCCACGCGCACGTCTGCTTCGATGGTCGACGCGGAGGCCAGGGTGTGGCCGGCCAGGTCGTCCACGAGCTGGACGTGGATGTGGCGCGAGGACCGGTTGACGACCAAGCGGGGACGCTCGGGCGTGCCGGAGACCTTCTTGCGGAGACGGAAGTGACGACGCGTCTTCGAGAGACGACGCTTGGTGGACGCATCCTTGCCCAGCGGAATCCGCTTGGCTTTCTGGTTTGCAGTCTGGCTCATATCACTTACCCGTCTTTCCGACCTTGCGGCGGATCTGCTCACCCTCGTAACGCACGCCCTTACCCTTGTACGGGTCCGGACGACGGAGACGACGGATGTTGGCCGAGATCTGCCCGACCTTCTGCTTGTCGATGCCGGACACCGAGAACCGGGTGGGCGACTCGACGACGAAGGTGATGCCTTCAGGAGCCTCGATCGGCACCGGGTGGCTGAAGCCGAGCGCGAACTCGAGGTCCTTGCCCTTCAGTGCCACACGGTAACCAACACCGTGGATCTCCATCTTCTTCGTGTAACCCTCGGTGACACCGGTGATGATGTTCGCAACCAGGGTCCGCGACAGACCGTGCAGCGCGCGGCTACGACGCTCGTCGTCGGGGCGCGTGACGCTCAGCGAGCCGTCCTCTGCCTTTTCGATTGCGATGGGCTCGGAGATGGTCAGCGCGAGGGTGCCCTTGGGACCCTTGACGGTGACATCCTGGCCGCTGATCGTGACGTCAACGCCCGCGGGGACGGTGACCGGAATCTTTCCAATACGCGACATTGTGGTGGCCTCCCTTACCAGACGTAGGCGAGGACTTCCCCGCCTACTCCTTGATTGGCCGCCTGGCGATCGGTGAGCAGACCGGACGACGTGGAGATGATGGCCACGCCGAGGCCTCCGAGGACCTTGGGCAGGTTGGTGGACTTCGCGTAAACCCGGAGACCGGGCTTGGAAACGCGACGCACGCCGGCGAGGCTACGCTCGCGGCTGGGACCGTACTTCAGATCGACGATGAGGGTCTTGCCGACCTCTGCGTCTTCGGTACGGAAATCGGAGATGTAGCCCTCGCGCTTGAGGATCTCGGCGATGTTCGCCTTGATCTTCGAGTGGGGAAGCTTCACCTCATCGTGGTACGCCGTGTTGGCGTTGCGCAGACGCGTCAAGAAGTCTGCGATGGGGTCAGTCATGGTCATAGGTCGACCTCGACACCTTTCTCGCTGTGGTTCCCATGCAACACCGGACGAATCCGATCGTGGGCCTCCAGCAATTCGGCTGGGCCGTCCGACTTGTGTCAGACGGCGTAAGTTACCGCACCGAGCTGAACGCATGCGTCAGCCACGGCAACCGCTCTAGTGTAGGGAACTTTGGCGCAGGTGTCCACCGGGATCCCATGTCGCCTCCCCCACTGCCGCCCGAAGGATGCGATCGGGAAGCTATCGACGCACCCCGAAATCTGAACTGCTCGTTCGGCACCGAAGAACGACACCGACGAACGATGATCGCTTTCAACCAGAGTCGCAGCGGGGCAGTTCTTTTCAGGATCGGCACGATTCACATCTCGATGAAAACCACGAATGGGCGTGGGTTCCAAAGGAACCCACGCCCATTCACATGCGTGGTGTGACGAAGCCCAAGGGCCTCAGATCACCAAGAGCTCTTGCGAACTCCGGGAAGCTCGCCGGCGTGAGCCATCTCGCGAACGCAGATACGGCACAAGCCGAACTTGCGGAACACCGAGTGCGGGCGACCGCACCGCTGGCAGCGGGTGTAGGCGCGAACCGCGAACTTGGGCTTCTTGTTGGCCTTGTTGACCAATGCCTTCTTAGCCATGCGCTCAGTTCTCCTTGAACGGGAAGCCGAGGTGCTTGAGCAGTGCACGGCCTTCTTCGTTGTTGGTTGCGGTGGTCACGACGGTGATGTCCATGCCGCGGGGGCGATCGATCTTGTCCACGTCGATCTCGTGGAACATCGACTGCTCGTTGAGGCCGAACGTGTAGTTGCCGTTGCCGTCGAACTGGTTGCCCGAGAGACCGCGGAAGTCGCGGATACGGGGCAGAGCGACAGACACGAGGCGGTCCAGGAACTCCCACATGCGGTCACCACGGAGGGTGACGCGTGCACCGATGGGCATACCTTCGCGGAGCTTGAACTGCGCGATGGACTTACGTGCCTTGCGGATCTCGGGCTTCTGGCCCGTGATCAGCGACAGGTCATGGACAGCGCCGTTGATCAGCTTGGCGTCACGGGCGGCGTCGCCGACGCCCATGTTGACGACAACCTTGACGACGCCGGGGATCTGCATGACGTTCGAGTAGTCGAACTCGCTGTTGAGCGCGTCCTTGATCTCAGCGCGGTAGCGTGCCTTGAGGCGCGGCTGGACCTTGTTTTCGGTGGAGGTCATGTCAGATGTCCTTCCCGTTCTTCCGGGAAATCCGAACGCGCTTGCCGGACTCTTCGTCGGTGCGGTAGCCCACGCGGGTGGGGTTTCCGTCCGAGTCGACGACTGCAACGTTGGAAACGTGGATCGGGGCTTCCTGCGTGACGATGCCGCCGGAGGATGCTCCGCGCTCGTTCGCGGAAACCGCGGTGTGCTTCTTGATTCGGTTCACGCCTTCGACGAGGACCTTGTCGGTCGCGGGGTAGGCCTGAATGACCTTGCCCTTCGCGCCCTTGTCCTTGCCGGCGATGACCAGAACGGTGTCACCCTTGTGCACCTTCATCACAGCACCTCCGGGGCAAGCGAAACGATCTTCATGAACTTCTTCTCGCGCAGCTCACGGCCGACGGGTCCGAAGATGCGGGTTCCACGGGGATCACTGTCAGCCTTGATGAGCACTGCAGCGTTCTCGTCGAACTTGATGTAGGAACCGTCCGGACGACGGCGCTCCTTGGTCGTGCGAACGATGACGGCCTTGACGACCTCACCCTTCTTGATGTTTCCACCGGGGATTGCGTCCTTGACGGTGGCGACGATGACGTCACCGATCCCGGCGTAGCGACGTGACGAACCGCCGAGAACGCGGATGCAAAGGATTTCCTTGGCACCCGTGTTATCAGCGACGCGAACTCGCGACTCCTGCTGAATCACTTGATCTCCCTAGACCTGGAATTTCGTGCGCAACGGATTACCGACCCGGTGCGCGCGGTCATTGTTGCCACCTGCGTCGTGTCTGAGCTGCAGTCCCACCGACTGACGTCGGGAGACGATCACTGCAAGCACCGTTCGAGCTGCGCACGTGAAGACACACCTCTGCCACAGGCAACCGTTCTATTGTAGGGAAGGGTTCGCCGAATACCAAATCAGCCGTACTCGACGCAACTCGAACCCTTCGCCCGGAAAGCCCCGAAAGCCCCCGGAAAGCCGAATGGCCCACTCCTCCAAGGGGAAGCGGGCCATTCGGTGATACTCGATCAGCTCGAGGATTCGATCAGGCTTACTTGGCCTTTTCGAGGACCTCGACCAGACGCCAGTGCTTCGTCGCGGACAGCGGACGGGTTTCCATCAGCTGAACGCGGTCGCCGACGCCGGCAACGCCGTTCTCGTCGTGCGCCTTCACCTTGGTCGTACGGCGGATGATCTTGCCGTAGAGCTTGTGCTTGACGCGGTCTTCGAGCTCGACCACGATCGTCTTTTCCATCTTGTCGGACACGACGTATCCGACACGGACCTTACGGCTCGCGCGCTCTTCTGTGCTCACTGCTTTTTCCTCACTCATGCCGCGTCACCTGCATCCGGACCCACAGCGAGTCCGAGCTCACGCTCACGCAGGACGGTGTAGATGCGCGCGATCTCGTGACGAACGGTGCGCAGTCGTCGGTTGTTGTCCATCTGGCCGGTAGCCATCTGGAAACGAAGGTTGAAAAGCTCTTCCTTCGACTCACGGAGCCGGGTGACCAGCTCGTCTTCACTGAGCTCGCGGAGCTCTGCTGCTGGGGTTCCAGTAGCCATCAGAACTGCTCCTCTCTGGTCACGATCCGGCACTTGCACGGGAGCTTGTGCATCGCGCGGCGCAGGGCCTCACGAGCAATCTCCTCGTTGGGGTATGTCATCTCGAACAGAACGCGTCCGGGCTTGACGTTGGCAATCCACCACTCGGGCGAACCCTTACCGGAACCCATTCGGGTTTCGGCCGGCTTCTTCGTGAGGGGGCGATCCGGGAAGATGTTGATCCAGATCTTGCCGCCACGCTTGATGTGCCGAGTCATGGCGATACGAGCGGACTCGATCTGCCGGTTGGTGATGTAGGCAGGCTCGAGAGCCTGGATGCCGTAGTCACCGAAGGTCACCTGGGTACCGCCCTTGGCGGCACCCGAACG
>NZ_BAAILK010000023.1:0-17894 GCF_054589475.1 Rhodococcus sp. no. 34 | reverse complement strand
GGTGCTTGACCCGCCGTGGGATCAACATGCGTCAGCCCTCCTGATTCTGTTCAGTTGCGGGAGCATCGGCGGTTGCGGTCGCTGCGCGGCCGGCCTCGGTGCTGGTCGCAGTGGTACCGGTGGCACCGGAACGACGCGGACGGCTCGGACGCTCACGACGCGGGCGATCCCCGGCCGGTGCGGCCGTGTTGGCGGCGAGCTCACGCTTGCCACCGACGATGTCGCCCTTGTAGATCCAGACCTTGACGCCGATGCGACCGAAGGTGGTCTTGGCCTCGTAGAGGCCGTAGTCGATGTCCGCACGAAGCGTGTGCAGCGGCACACGGCCTTCGCGGTAGAACTCCGACCGGGACATCTCGGCGCCGCCGAGACGACCGGAGCACTGAACGCGGATTCCCTTGACGTTGGGCTGACGCATGGCCGACTGGATGGCCTTGCGCATTGCACGACGGAAGGCAACGCGGTTCGAGAGCTGCTCGGCCACACCCTGTGCGACGAGCTGTGCTTCAGCTTCTGCGTTCTTGACCTCGAGGATGTTCAGCTGAACCTGCTTGCCGGTCAGCTTCTCGAGCTCGGAGCGGATGCGATCGGCTTCGGCGCCGCGGCGGCCGATGACGATGCCCGGACGTGCAGTGTGGATGTCCACGCGAACACGGTCACGGGTGCGCTCGATTTCGACCTTCGCGATTCCTGCGCGCTCCATGCCGGTGGCGAGGAGCTTACGGATCGCGACGTCTTCCTTGACGTACTCCGCGTACTGCTTGTCTGCGTACCAGCGAGACTTCCAGTCGGTGGTGATGCCGAGACGGAAGCCGTGCGGGTTGATTTTCTGGCCCACTACTGAGCACTTCCCTTCCGGCGATTACGGGTCGATGTTCCGGTCTTCGGCAGGCTCTCCACGATCACGGTGATGTGACTGGTGCGCTTGCGAATACGGAACGCACGTCCCTGTGCACGCGGCTGGAACCGCTTGAGGGTCGCGCCCTCGTCCACGAACGCCGTAGCAACGACAAGCGTGCTGGGGTCGAGGTCGAGGTTGTTCTCGGCGTTGGCTGCTGCGGAGGCGATCACCTTGGCGACCGGCTCGCTCGCTGCCTGCGGCGCGAACTTCAGGATGTTCAGGGCGTCTTCAACCGAGCGCCCGCGGACCAGGTCCACAACTCGACGTGCCTTCATCGGCGTAACGCGAACGTGCTTCGCTACAGCCTTGGCAGTCGGGTTGGCGGTTTCGGTGTTGCTCATCGCCTCTTCGCCTTCCGATCATCCTTGATGTGACCCTTGAACGTGCGGGTCGGTGCAAACTCTCCGAGCTTGTGTCCGACCATGGAGTCGGAAACGAACACGGGGACGTGCTTGCGGCCGTCGTGAACTGCAAACGTGTGGCCGATGAAGTCCGGGATGATTGTCGAACGACGGGACCAGGTCTTGATGACCTGCTTGGTTCCCTTTTCGTTCTGTACATCCACCTTCGCGAGGAGGTGGTCATCGACGAACGGGCCCTTCTTAAGGCTGCGTGGCATCCTTCACTCCCTCCTAGCGCTTGTTCTTGCCGGTGCGGCGGCGACGGACGATCATCTTGTCGCTTGCCTTGTTCTTGCGGGTACGGCCTTCAGGCTTACCCCACGGGCTGACCGGGTGGCGTCCACCTGAGGTCTTGCCCTCGCCGCCACCGTGCGGGTGGTCGACCGGGTTCATCACGACACCACGAACGGTCGGGCGCTTGCCCTTCCAACGCATACGGCCGGCCTTGCCCCAGTTGATGTTCGACTGCTCGGCGTTGCCGACCTCGCCGACGGATGCGCGGCAGCGCACGTCGACGCGACGGATTTCACCGGAAGGCATACGCAGCGTGGCGTAGCTGCCTTCCTTACCGAGGAGCTGGATACTGGCGCCTGCGGAACGAGCCATCTTGGCTCCGCCGCCGGGACGCAGTTCCACACCGTGGATGGTGGTACCAGTCGGGATGTTGCGCAGCGGCAGGTTGTTGCCCGGCTTGATGTCGGCGCCTGCACCGGACTCGACCGGTGAACCCTGCACCAGGCCCTTGGGGGCGATGATGTAGCGCTTCTCACCGTCTGCGTAATGCAGGAGTGCGATGTTTGCTGTGCGGTTGGGGTCGTACTCGATGTGAGCGACCTTTGCCGGGATGCCGTCCTTGTCGTTGCGACGGAAATCGATCAGTCGGTATGCACGCTTGTGTCCGCCACCCTTGTGACGGGTGGTGATACGACCGTGTGCGTTACGTCCACCGCGACCGTGCAGCGGGCGAACCAGCGACTTCTCGGGGGTCGACCGAGTGATCTCGGCGAAGTCCGAGACGCTCGAGCCACGACGGCCCGGTGTTGTCGGCTTGTACTTACGGATTGCCATGAGTCTTCTCGTCCTCTATGTCTCGTCAAGTCCCGGCGCTTACGCGACCGGTCCTCCGAAGATCTCGATGGGCTTGCTGTCAGCGGACAGGGTCACGAGCGCGCGCTTGGTGTCCTTGCGCTTGCCGTAACCGAATCGGGTCCGCTTACGCTTGCCCTGACGGTTGGCGGTGTTGACGCTGGTCACCTTGACGCCGAAGACCTTCTCGACGGCAATCTTGATCTGCGTCTTGTTCGAGTCCGGGTGCACCAGGAAGGTGTAGGTGCCTTCCTCGATCAGTCCGTAGGACTTCTCGGAGATGACCGGAGCGAGCAGGATGTCGCGGGGGTCAGCGATGGTGCTCACTTGGCGTCCTCCTTGTTCTGAGCGCTCTCTGCGGGCCCGTGGATGAACGCGTTGAGTGCCTCGACGCTGAACACGACATCGTCTGCATTGAGCACGTCGTAGGTGTTGAGCTGGTCGGGTGCAATGGGATGCACGCCTTCCAGGTTCTGCACGCTCTTCCAAGCGGCTACATCCTGGCGACCCACGACGAGCAGCAGCTTCTTGCGATCCGAAATCTCGCCGAGGAACGCGATTGCGCCCTTGGTCGAAGGCGTCTGCCCTGCAACCAGTTCGGTGATGACGTGGATGCGCTCGTTGCGTGCGCGGTCAGAGAGGGCTCCGCGAAGAGCGGCTGCCTTCATCTTCTTGGGGGTGCGCTGGCTGTAGTCACGCGGCTGCGGGCCGTGAACGGTTCCGCCGCCGACGAACTGCGGTGCGCGAGTCGAGCCCTGGCGTGCGCGGCCGGTGCCCTTCTGGCGGTACGGCTTCTTGCCACCGCCGCGGACGTCGCCGCGGGTCTTGGTGGAGTGGGTTCCCTGACGAGCAGCTGCGAGCTGCGCGACGACAACCTGATGGAGAAGCGCGATGTTGGCCGGAGCGTCGAAGATCTCAGCGGGGAGATCGACGGTGCCGTTGGTCTTGCCGCCGGCGACCTTGACGTCCAGGGTCAACTTGGTCTCGGTGCTGGTCATGCCCGTGCACCACCCTTCACTGCACTCTTGACGATCACGAGGCCGCCCTTGCGGCCGGGGATCGCACCCTTGATCAGCAGCAGGCCGTTCTCTGCATCCACCTTGTGGACCGAGAGGTTCTGCGTCGTGATGCGGTCGCTACCCATGCGTCCGGACATGCGCATGCCCTTGAACACGCGGCCGGGAGTTGCACAGCCACCGATGGAGCCCGGGCGGCGGTGAACAGCCTGGGTACCGTGCGACGCGCCCTGTCCCTTGAAGCCGTGACGCTTCATGGTTCCGGCGAAGCCCTTGCCCTTGCTGGTTCCGGTGACGTCGACGTATGCGCCGTCCTCGAAGACCTCGGCGGTGAGCTCCTGGCCGACCTCGTAGTCGGAGGTGTCCGCAACGCGGAGCTCCACTACGTGGCGACGCGGGGTCACACCAGCCTTGGTGAACTGGCCGGAAGTCGGCTTGTTCACCTTGCGCGGGTCGATGGCGCCGAACGCGAGCTGAACGGCGCTGTAGCCGTCACGCTCTTCGGTACGGATCTGGGTTACGACGTTCGGCCCAGCCTTCACGACGGTGACCGGGACAACCCGGTTGTTCTCGTCGAAGACCTGGGTCATGCCGAGCTTGGTGCCCAGGATTCCCTTGATCTTGGTATCAGTCATTGTTTTTGTCTCCGCCGTCACTGAATGTTCACGTCGACACTGGCCGGAAGGTCGATGCGCATGAGCGCGTCAACCGTCTTCGGCGTCGGGTCGAGAATGTCGATCAGCCGCTTGTGAGTACGCATCTCGAAGTGCTCGCGCGAGTCCTTGTACTTGTGCGGCGAGCGGATGACGCAATATACGTTCTTCTCGGTCGGCAACGGCACAGGTCCAACGACGCGGGCACCCGTACGGGTTACCGTCTCGACGATCTTGCGCGCTGACGCGTCGATCGCCTCGTGGTCGTAGGCCTTGAGCCTGATGCGGATCTTTTGTCCCGCCACGCTTAGTGTCCTTTTCTTGCCGCGTTTCGTAGCCCGCCTGGTCAGGCTCGAGCTACCTCGTCTGCACAGTCCTTGCCTGGACGATGACACGACGAACACTGAAGCGATCGGGACCAAGTCCAAGTTCTCGGGACTACCGAGATTCGGATCGAGATCAGGATCTGCTGCCGCTGTTCGTTTGTCATTGTTCTCCGGTACACGCGGTCGGGCGTGTCGCCTTCTCACTCATCCTGCGCCGGACAATCTTTCGATTATCTGGCGCGTGATGCGTACCGGACGTGTTCGATGTCGAACACAAAGTAGGTACTGCTTCCGTCCTGCATTACTTCTCGTCTTGCATGGTCACAGTCGTTGACCCGATTACCCTGACGGGATCTGCGATCGATCGTCTGTGACGTCTTACCCTTACCCGATCACGGCCGCAATCGACCGCGTCCCGGACAAGGCAACCCGACCAGTATGCCGTACCTGGCCCAAATCCTCAACTCCCCCAAACTGCCTATTCCGAGTGAGCTGCGCGACAACAACCTTACTCAGAAGTAAGATACGCCTATGACTACCTCCAGCCCTACCTATCGCGGATGGCAGAAATTGCCGGACAACGCCCTCGGACATGCAGTTTTCTCGGCGGCGATGTCCATTCGCGTGCCCTATTTCGCCTCTGTTCTCCCCCGGGTGACCAAGTTGGAACCAGGGCTCTGCGAGGTCCGCTCCCCCAAATGGTGGGGCGTCCACAATCATCTCGGCACTTTCCACGCGATCGCTGCCTGCAACCTCGCGGAGGTCGCGATGGGCATGCTGAGCGAAGCGACGGTTCCGAACTCGCACCGCTGGATCCCCAAGTCGATGAAGGTCGACTACCTCGCCAAGGCCGAGACCGGCCTGCGGGCGGTCGCCCGACTCGAGACTTTGCCGGACTTCGCGGCGATCGAGAGTGGCACGGAACTTCTCGTTCCCATCTCGATCTTCGACCGGGGCGGCAAGGAAGTAGTCCACGCCCAAATCACCACCTGGGTCTCCCCCAAGTAGGCACTCACGAACCCGCCTGCATCGCAACCTGATTCGCCCGCCAATCAGGTTTCGCAGAATTAGGCACCACCGCAGGTTTCGGCGAATGACGATCGTGGAACACCTCCCCGAACGGCGATGGTCGGTCGGGGTGCCGGTGTCCGGAGGTGGGTTGCGTTCCGGGCACCACATTGTCGACCTCGCGTCACGCCGAGCACCGGGAGGCCTCGTGGAAGAGTTCTTGACCACAACGAGTTCCGAAGCAGGCACGCAGACCTCGTCGTATCCGGACGAGGCCGAGGGATTGGACAGCTTCCGGCGCGACCTCGACGCCATCGACGCTCTACTTCTCGAGACGGTGCGGCAGCGGCTGGAACTCTGCCTGCGCATCGGCGAGTGGAAGCGCTCCCGCGAGGTTCCGATGATGCAACCCGGCCGTGTCCGCCTCGTGCAGGAGCGGGCGCGTGAATTCGCCCGTAGACACGACCTCTCCCCCGACTTCTTCAACGCCCTGTACGAGCTGATGATTGCCGAGACCTGTCGACTCGAAGACCTGGTGATCAACGCACCTGTTGAGGAGGAGGACACTGTTCGGGAATCCGTCGGACCGAGATCAGGATCATCGACATGAGTTCCCGCACCCTTCTGGTGGACAATTACGACTCGTTCACCTACAACCTGTTCACCCTGTTGACCGAGGTCAACGGGGTTGTGCCGACCGTGGTCCGCAACGACGCGGATTGGGATTCCCTCGATCTCGCGTCGTACGACAACGTGGTCATCTCCCCAGGTCCCGGCCGGCCGGATCGCGACCGTGATTTCGGAATCAGCCGCCGTTTCATCGAAGAAGCGCCTCTCCCACTTCTCGGTGTCTGTCTCGGCCACCAGGGCCTGTGCGAGTTGTTCGGCGCGGACGTGGTGGTTGCGCCCGTCCCGATGCACGGCCGAATTTCGCTGATCGATCACGACGGTTCGGGCATCTTTGCCGGACTTCCGTCGCCGTTCCGAGCTGTTCGCTACCACTCGTTGACCGTCGAGAATCTGCCGAACGCCTTCGTTCGTACCGCGTGGACGTCCGACGGTCTGCTCATGGGTGTCCGGCACCGGACCAAGCCGATGTGGGGAGTTCAGTTCCATCCGGAGTCCATCAGCACCGAGTTCGGCATAGATTTGCTCGCGAACTTCCGCGATCTGTCCGTCGGACGCACTCTGGATTCGGTGATCCGACCCGAACCTGTTCCGCAAACACCCGACCTGCGGCCGGCGATCAACTACGACGTCGACGACGTGACTCTCGATTTTGCAGTGGACCCGTCGGCGGCCTATGCAGCACTGTTCGCCGACGGCCCGAACGCGTTCTGGCTGGACCGCGCGGCAACCGCAGAGCCGAGTGCGCGCTTTTCGATTCTCGGCGATTCGTCGGGGCCGCTGGCCGAGTTCATCACGTACGACGTGCAAGCCGAGGTACTGACTGTCAGCCGAAAAGGCTTGTCCGACGAGCACATTCGAGTTCCTTTCTTCGATTACTTGGACGCACAACTCTCGACACGCTTCGTGCCCTCGCATCCGGAACTCGACTTCAACCTCGGCTACGTGGGCTACCTCGGCTACGAACTGAAAGCACAGACCGGAGGAAGGGCAGTCCATCCGGCACCCACTCCTGATGCCGCTCTGGTGTTTGCCGATCGCGCCGTCGTCATCGATCACACCGCGGGCCGCACTCACGTTTTGAGGTTGCGCGAGAAAGTCCGGGACGCCGGCTATGACGATTGGCTCGAATCGACCGTCGACACCCTGGCGCGGATCGGCGCGGACCTTCCGGAACGCACCCCCGTTCCGCTGATCAGCGACACCGTCTGGACGCAGGCTCGCCTTCGGCATGATCGCGATCAGTACCTGTCGTTGATCGGAACGGCCCTCTCGGAGATCCGGGCAGGTGAGTCCTACGAGGTGTGTCTGACCAACATGGCGAGCGTCGACGAGACGATCGATGCACAGCAGGCGTTCGAGTATCTGCGCTCGATCAATCCGACGCCGTACAGCGCACTTCTCGACTTCACCGGTATCTCGGTGGTCTCGGCCTCGCCTGAGCGGTTCCTTCGTGTCGACTCGGCCGGCAACGTCGAGTCCAAGCCGATCAAAGGGACCCGCCCGCGCGGCGTCACCCGAGCGCGTGATGCTGCCCTACGGCAGGACCTGCTCGACAGCGAGAAGGACCGCGCCGAGAACCTGATGATCGTGGACCTCACCCGCAACGACCTCACCAAGGTCTGCGTTCCGGGAAGTGTCCACGTTCCGAGGCTGTTCGCGATCGAGTCGTACTCGTCCGTTCACCAAATGGTGTCGACGGTGCGCGGACACCTGAGTCCGGGGTCGTCGGCGGTGGACTGTGTGCGTGCCGCGTTCCCCGGTGGATCGATGACCGGCGCCCCGAAGGTACGGACGATGGAGATCATCGACCGCCTCGAATCAGGCCCACGTGGGGTCTACTCGGGATCGATCGGGTACTTCGCGCTCGGTGGCGCCGCGGACCTCTCGATCGTGATCCGGTCGCTGGTCTGCACCGAGAGCGGCGTGACCTTCGGAATCGGCGGTGCCATCACGGCGTTGTCCGATCCGGAAGAAGAATTCGACGAGACCACGGTCAAGGCGTCCACGCTGCTCCGTGCGCTCGATGCGGTGTCCTCGCGGGTCCTCGAGTACGGCGGGTAGATCCAGCCATGACGGCGTCATCAGGCACAGCGACGGTTGTCGGCGGGCTGGGTGCCGTCGGATCCATGTTCGTCGAACTGCTTCGCGCCGGGGGGTCGACCGTCACCGTCGTCGACCCAGCAGGCAGCGATCCCGACGGAGATGTAGTCGTCGGAGACATCACGAAACCCAGTGAGCAAGTCCTCGCGCACGTGGAGTCCTCGCGCATCATCGTGCTCGCGGTTCCCGAACGGGTCGCTCTAGCCGCACTACCGAGCCTTCGGACATCCGGCGCTCTCGTTGTGGACACGCTGTCGGTCAAATCGCGGATGGACGCAGCAATCGCCGACGCCGGCCGAGAAGGGGAGTTCCTCGGACTCAACCCCATGTTCCGTCCGTCGCTCGGGCCACGCGGTCGGGCCGTCATCGCAGTGCCGTACGTCGGCGGTCCGCAGTCCGACAGATTCCTCGGCATCGTGCGCTCGTGGGGAGCGTCGGTCGCGGTGATGGACGCCGATCGTCACGACCGGTTGGCTGCGGCTACCCAGGTTCTGACACACGCGTCGGTGCTGGCTTTCGGCGCTGCCCTGGCCGAACTCGGAGTTTCCGCGGACGAACTCCTCGCGGTCGCCCCTCCCCCGCATCGGGCCTTGCTCGCGCTCCTGGCGCGTGTAGCCGGCGGCGAGCCGGAGGTGTACTGGGACGTGCAAGCGGGCAATCCGTATGCAGGTGCGACACGAAAAGCACTGTTCGATGCCACCGCACAGGTGGACAGGGCGGCCGAAACCCTCGGCGACTTCACGACGCTGATGAAAACCGCCGACGCAGCGCTCGACAATCGCTCAGGCGAATTGAACGCGGAGTGCCAGAGCTTGTTCGATCGCATTGCCGAAGGGCACAGAGAGATCGCCGAAGGGCACAGAGAGTAGGGCACGATGAGACCTGGAGTGAGTCCGCCCAGCCTCCCGGAGTACGACGCCTCCGATCCGGTCGAGAGTGCAATCGTCCGCCGCCTTGCGAGCAATTGGGCGCGCCGGGCAACCGTGAAGAAGGCGGAACCGGAACTGGACGATCTCTTCGATTCGTCGCTGTCCGACTACCCCGAAGCACTTCTCCCGTTCGCGGAGCATCCGACCTACCTGGCATTGAGCCCCGAGCAGAAGCAACGCCTGCAAGCCTGGGCATGGATCGCGTTCAACAAGAACGTCATGGACATCGAGAAGTACGTCGTCAATCCCGGCTTCGACGTTCTCGCCGAAGACCGACTTAACGTCGGTCTCGGAGATTGGGCTGCAGTGGCGGTCAATCAGGCGATGGTCGACGAGCAATATCACACGCTCATGCACTTCAATGCCAGTTCAGCGACCCGTCGAGGCAGGGGCTGGGGGCTGCCGGCCAAGGCATTGCCCGACGTCCTGACGGTCCGCACGCGGGCGCAAGCCCTCGACGCAGCCGAGGGGCCTCGCAAGATTGCCCTGACACAGTTGGCGTTCATGACCGTCGCCGAGGTGTCGATCACCGCATACCTCGACCTGATCTCGGACGATCCGGGCGTGCAGTCGATCAACCGCGCGACAATCCGGCTGCACGCTCGCGACGAGTACTGCCATGCCTCGATTGCCGGGGAATTGGCCGTCCTGGTCTGGGATTCCCTGGGTGGTGGAGATCGCAGCTATCTACTCGAAGGTTTCGAGGACGCAATGCGTGCGTTCAGCGGGACCGACTTCGGCGCGTGGCGAGCAATCATGGAAATTGAAGCCATACCTGGAGGACGGAAGATGCTCGACGATGTCGCATTGGAACCGCACAACGAACTGTTCGTGCAGGACTACAGTGGAATAACGTCCCTGCTCCAAAAGCTACAAGTTACATCAGAAGTAACAATCGCTGCAGATAAATATTCTGCCAGTTAATCCCGTGCAATAAAAGAAATAGTTCGCAACGAACGAGAACCAGCAATAGTCCGCAATTATCGGGCACTCCCGATTTTTCAGCTAGACACGAGCGTTCTCGAATAAATACCGGACGGATTTATCAAGAAAAGACGGGAAGATCCCGCGCCCGCTGCCTCCGACCCAAGACCCGAGACGAGAGTTGTCCGGAATCCTTGTCATAAATTCGATAAAGAGGCCACAAGATTGCATGCAGAATACTGTCTGCTGCAATCAAGAATGTTAACTTCCAATTCGATACACCATGATGCTCGAGGGTTTTCTTCGATGCTCGATTATATCGTGCATACACTCGCGGCGAACTAACTCCACGTCTACCCGAAACCTTTGCGGCCATGCTCGAGATCTGCCCCACTGCGCAACGAACATGCGCCATGCAGAGGGATAGATCGATATCCTCATGAATGTCGGTTCGATCGCTGACCGCACCCCTAACGGCCAACCAAGCCGACCGACGCATCGCCATGTTACTGCCTGGAACTGCAACAACGGGCCGAACCGCCCCCTGAGCCCCGCGACCGAGTCGCCAATTCGTCCATCGGCGCTGAAGGCCGGCGATCGGAGATTCATAAAGGTAAGTCAGGCCAGTTACGCCCGAGAAATCGTCGCGACGCTCGAAGAATTCGTGAACCGCAACGGCCCAGTCTTCCCCCACGATCGTATCCGCGTCGATACGTCCGATAATTTCTCCACTCGCCGCGTCAAACCCTTTGTTTCTCGCATGCACCACCCCGGGGCGGGATTCTTTGAGAAGCCGAACCTTGGGACAACTACTTTGATACTTCTTGATCAACTCGGAAGTGTTGTCCGAGGAATTATTGTCAACGATGATGATTTCGTCGACATATTCACCTTGAGCAATGAGCGCTTCGATGCACGTTTCGATGTATTCAGATTCATTAAAAGCCGGAACAACCACCGACAACGTCGCGTTCGCCATTTCCCAACGGTATCGCGAATCTCTCCACAAGACATCGAGCAGCGGGCCCAGGGGACCAACCGGAAGGAATCGGGGGACTTTCGTCACCGGTCAAATCAAAGACCTCCGGTCCGCGCAACCGAATACCCACCTGCGCAGATGCGCTGAAAATCTATTTGGTCATTCGTTCAATTAGAAGAGATCTTTACGTTACAAAGAATATTTGTGATTCTTGCCACAAGGTGAAATCGAAGGTGAGAGTTGCTGGCAGGAGCCACATACTCCCTCTCACGCGTCCGATTGCCCGAGTGTCGGTTTGACCCTCCGGTAACATCTGAGCGGAGATCACGGATAGAAGACAGAAGGCATCTGTGCGCCCGTCGGGAGCGCGTGCCCGTTCCGACAATGCAGACAGCGGAGTGTTGATGCCCTTTTCCACGGACGCAGCGGTACTAGTGGAGGACGTACACAAGTCCTTCAAGAACGTGCACGCGCTGCGAGGGATCAACTTCACCGCCCCACGTGGGACAGTGCTCGGCATCTTAGGTCCCAACGGCGCAGGCAAGACGACGACGGTGAAGGTCCTCTCCACGCTCATTCGTCCCACCAGTGGACGCGCGATGGTGGCTGGCTACGACGTAGTGCGCAATGCTCCCGAGGTTCGACGCTCCATCATGATGACCGGGCAGTTCGCCGCCCTGGACGATTCACTCACCGGCCGGGAGAACATCGAACTGTTCGGCAGGTTGATGGGTCTCGACCGAATGTCGGCGAAGGTGCGCGCTGCCGACCTGCTCTCTCAATTCGACCTCGTCGAAGCAGGATCTCGAGTAGTGAGGAACTACTCCGGCGGTATGCGCCGACGAATCGATATCGCGTGTGGCCTGGTTGTTCGCCCCGAGGTCGTTTTCCTCGACGAGCCGACCACCGGCTTGGATCCGCGCAGTCGGCAGAGCGTCTGGTCGCTGGTCCAGTCACTGAAGGAGCAGGGAATCACCGTGCTCCTGACAACTCAGTACCTCGAAGAGGCAGATTTACTGAGCGACAACATCATCGTCATCGACAAAGGCGCAGTCATTGCTGAGGGGACTGCTGACCAACTGAAGGCGCGAACCGGCGCAAGCTTCTGCGAGATTGTGCCCGCAGATCTCAAACAGCTGCCTCATGCGGTCCATGCCCTGGGCAATCTGGTCCCCCGCGACTTCAGATTCGATCTGGCACAAGAAAGCGGTCGCATCGCTATCCCCGCACCTGTCGGCGCAGGAACCCTCTCCGAAGCGCTGCGTCGTCTGGACCACGCACGGATTCCGCTTGCAGACATCGCGCTTCGTCGCCCGTCACTCGATGACGTCTTTCTTTCACTCACAGGTGAACAGCACGTAAGCGAGACGCCGTGACGACAACTACAAAATTCGGGGTCGATCAAGTGACTGTCCGCGGGGAAAGTCGCAGCAAGATTGCAGTCCCCGAGGCTTTAAGCGTTGGAAAGCACCGCCGACCGCATCCATCAGCGATCAATCAGTGGTGGGTGCTGACTGCACGCACCGTCAAATCGATGGTCAAGCGCTATGAGCTGCTCGTTGCAGTCATCGCACCGCTGATCTTCACGATCGGGTTCTACCTTCCCTTGAAGTTCGTCATGCAACTTCAAGGGATCAACTACGCGCAGTTCTTGATGCCGATCATTGTCCTGCAGGCGATGGCATTCACATCGATCTCGGCTGCTCAAATGTCTTCGACCGAATCGATCACCGGCTTCAGCAACCGGATGAAAACCATGCCGGTCGTCGGCCCGATCCCGCTGCTGTCCCGTCAATCCAGTGGGTTCGTCAGATCAACAGTCTCGCTTGCTGCCGCATTGGCGTTCGGCCACTTGATCGGTTTTCGATTCTCAGCCGGAGTCGGGCAGGCCGTCTTGTTCTGCGCTGTCGCCCTGGCGTTCAGCACCTGCCTGTCCTTCGCTGGTGACGCCATCGGCTCATTGTCGAAGAGCCCGCAGGCCACCAGTCAAGCGCTGACATTGCCACAGTTGATTCTGGGGATGTTGTCCTGCGGTTTTGCGCCCGAGACCGGCTTTCCCGAGTGGATTCGGCCGTTTGTACGCAATCAACCGGTATCGCAGTTTTCATTCGCCATGCGTGATCTTGCACAAGGCGGAGTCACCTGGAGCGTCCTGTTTCCCGTCGTTGCGTGGACTATCGGGTTGATCGTCGTGTTCGCGCCACTCGCGTTCTGGGCAAGTATGAGGCGGTCATGAACGAACCGACAGATCGATTCATGGCTGTAGTCCGCCCGGTCGAGGGGTTCAACTTCCCTTACCCGGATAAAGCGCTCCCCGAGAACTCGTTCAAGGCGCTGGTCGTGCACAGTGGGATTCAGGCCAAACGCCTGCTGCTCACCTGGCTGCGAGATCCGTCGACGGCCATTCAAGCCCTCATATACCCAGCATTCATGTTGCTCATGTTCCGGGTCGTATTGGGCAATTCGATTACAGCAGCAACCGGCCAGTCGAGTATTTTCGGGACAGTTCCACTGATCATCCTCGTAGGCGCTATGTTCGGGTCGATTGCGAGCGCCGTCGGCCTCAAAGGTGAACGCGCGTCCGGACTGCTGAGTCGATTCTGGACGCTCCCCGCGCATCGCGCCTCGAGTCTCGTCGGACGCATGATCGCAGAAGCAGTCCGAGTTCTTCTCACGTCAATCGTGATTCTCGGCGTCGGCTATCTGCTGGGGTTCCGATTCAATCAAGGTCCGCTGGCGGCCTTCGCGATCTTGGCGTTGCCCGTCATTTTCGGCGTCGGTTTTGCCATGATGGTGACGGCCCTGGCCACTGTCTCCGACAACTTGCCGCTCGTCGAAATCGTATCCATCTCGTGCACACTATTGATGTTCTTCAATTCCGGATTCGTCCCTGTGATGGCCTACCCGAAGTGGCTTCAACCAGTGGTGGCAGAGCAACCGATGTCCGTCGCTATCGACACGATGAGAGGGCTGTCGTTGGGCGGTCCTGTGGCGGAACCCCTCGTCAAGACGCTGATCTGGTCCATCGGCATGATTCTGGTCTTCGTCTACCCAGCAATTCGGGGATACCGACGCGCCGCGGCGATGTCGTAACGAATACAGACCGCAAACCGACTTCACAGTTCGAGAAACAAGTGGCACCAGGGATGAGCATCGATGTACCCGTGCCACGCAACGAGAGGTATCTAACTTGACGCGTACAAGGCAGTCCATGTGGAGGCGCGCTACCGGTGTCGCCGCGGTGACGATGGTGTGCGCTCTGGTTCCGGCCGGTATCGCAACTGCGTCGCCTGTCACTCACCAGGGCGGCGGAGATTCGGTGGAGCCCGTCACGAGTGGTTCTTACGTCGTCTCAGTCGAGCAAGTGAACGATCGCCAAAAGATCGTGAATGTATACGCGGCGTCGATGGACCGCGTTGTTCCAATTCAGGTCATCACTCCTGCCGATGACTCCGCGCCCCGTCCCATCCTGTACTTGCTCAACGGAGCCGGTGGTGGACAAGATTCCGCTACTTGGGAGTACCAGACCGATGTCGTCGACTTCTTCCAGGACAAGAACGTCAACGTCGCGACGCCAGTTGGTGGACGCCTGTCGTACTACACCGACTGGCAGAAGGAAGACCCGAAACTTGGTAAGAACATGTGGAGCACTTTTCTGGGTAAGGAGCTCCCCCCGTTGCTGAACAAGCAACTTGGCAGCAATGGCGAACAGTCGATTGCAGCAATCTCGATGTCGGGTACTTCTGTGCTCAACCTGGCGATCGAGTACCCAGGTTTTTACAACTCCGTTGCCGCATTCAGCGGGTGTGCTCAGACCAGCGATCCGCTCGGCCAGCAGTTCGTCAAGACCACCACGGAGTGGATCGGCGGCGTTGACGACGTGCAGAACATGTGGGGTCCGTTCGACGGCCCCGGTTGGCGGGAACACGACCCCCTTGTGAACGCTGAGAAGCTGCGTGGCACACAGATTTACATGAGCACCGGCAGCGGGCTCCCCGGTTTCCCCAATGACACCCCTGCTAATCCGCGCATCCAGGACGGCCGCGCTGCGATGTTCGACCAGATCGTTGTCGGCAGTCCGATCGAGCTTGCAACCAACCTGTGTACCTCCAACATGGCGAAGCGGCTCTTCGAACTGAATATTCCGGCAGTAGTGGATTTCCGACCAACAGGTACCCATTCATGGGGATACTGGCAAGACGATCTACACAAGTCCTGGCCATTCATCGCACAGTCTCTGGGCGTCTGATTCAAGTGCCTCGTGCTGGCTTCAACTCCAGCACGAGGCACCGATTAGCTTCATAGGAGGAATCAGCGGTGCGGTTCATTCGGATCATGCTGGTCGTACTGGGAACGTGTTTCCTGCTGTCTGGCACCTCAGTTAGTGCCCTGGCGGATGATCGAGAACCCAGCCCTGGTTTCGCGACTATGGGTCCATCGCCGGCGGGCTCCAACAACTGGAATTGCGTTCCGAGCGCCGATCATCCTCGTCCGGTAGTTCTCATCCATGGAACAACCGCGAACATGGTTGATACCTGGGCTGAACTTTCCCCGCAACTTGCTGATCTCGGCTACTGCGTATTTGCTCTCAATTATGGAGGGGCACGGGAAATCTTCAATCCCAACGCTCTCCAATGGGGTATCAGGGACATTGCGACTTCAGCGAAAGAGCTTGCAACCTTCGTTGATTCAGTTCGCCGTCATACGGGTGCAGGCCAGGTGGATCTCGTAGGCCACTCCCAAGGGGGAGTCGTCGCTCGCCAGTACCTGAAGTTCGACGGTGGTTCGACTCCGGAAGATCCGTCGAAAAACGCCGTCCATTCTCTGGTCACCCTCGGCGCTACCAACCACGGAACGACCTTCGGCGGCTTGCAAGCAAACGCCAAACAACTCTCAGATATGGGGCTTCCTGGAGACCTCTTGGTTCAGGCGATTTGGGGACCAGCCGGTGTTCAACAACTTCAAGGGACACCGCTGTTGACTGAGCTCAATGCGGGCTCGGAAACCCAACCGGGAGTTACATATACCGTAATCGCGACCGCTCACGACCAGATTTCAACCCCTCCGGAAGCTTCGTTCCTTACCGCAGGCCCCAATTCCGTTGTAAACAACGTCTGGGTCCAGGATGGATGCCCAGGCAACACTGCCTCGCATGCGGGGCTGGTTCGTGACGCGCATTCGTTGGACCTCGTAAAATCCGCGCTCGATCCGGAATTCACGCCGATCCCCTGCGCATAGCTACCCCAGACGTCGAGATGGTCAGCCGCAGCGGTCGAAATCGCACGCTCGACAAACTCCGATCGACAAGCGTGCGCTGTCACGGGTGAACATGACCTCCTACAAGGCCAATCACGAAGAGCGAAGCATACGAGCCTGGCCGTCGCCCGACCAGGCTCGTATACGCCGGTTGATCAATCAGCGGCGCCACCGCGCAACACACGCTCAATGATCAGCCCGATAGCGCGAACGCCTTCAGGAGACATCATCTCCAGGTGGTGAACGTCGACCAATTCATCCGTCAGTTCTCCTTGCGCGTACGGACCCCAAACCTTATCGGCTTGCTTTGCGTCCGAACGATCCAACGAACTCACGAAGGTGATCGGCCCCCCGAACGACTGCGGCCGATGGGCGTTGATCAGCTTCGCCGAAATCGCAATGCTTGTGAGCAACCGCTTGATCGCAGACGCATCGAGTCCGATTCTCTCTCCGTCGACAGCCGTCAAGATCTCTGCAGACCTTTCGACCGACAATTCATCGAGCTTTTCGTTCTCGCCGAAGACAATCCCCATTGCAGCCAACTCAGCGCGCACCTGGACAGCGTGCTCTGATTCGTCGCGTGTTTCCGGCGAACCGTCCAGCAAGATCAACGCCTCAACGATCTCGCCTCGCTCCTCCATCTTCGCCGCAACCGCTTGAGCAATGATCGCGCCGAGCGACCAACCGAGAATTCGGTACGGGCCTGACTGCTGAACCCGGGTGATCTCATCCACGTAGCGATCCGCGTAATCGTCAAGGGATCGTCCTTGGAATGCCTCATCAGTCAGAACAGGGCTCTGCAATCCATAAAGCGGAATCGAACGGTCCACAACAGCCGCCAACGGCGCAAAAGGCCACGCCAGTCCAACGAGTGGATGAACACAGAACAACGGCACATCGCTCCCTGTCGTTCTCAGCGGCAGAAGCGTTCGTAGTGCATCATCGGTTTTCGCATCGAAGCCCACCCGAATTCCGAGTGCAATTCGTTCTGCAAGTTCGCTGACCGTCGAAGTAGCGAAGATGAGTCGCAGTGGGACCTCCACGGAAACTGCTGCGCTCAGCCGAGCAGCAACCCTCGCTGCGACCAATGAGTTGCCACCCAACTCGAAGAAGCTGTCGTCCGCTCCGATGTGCTCGACACCGAGAATCTCCGAAAAGACGCTTGCGACAAGTAGTTCAGCTTCGGTAGTGGGAGCCCGGAACACCGCAACCTCGAACACCGGCTCCGGCAACAACTTCCGATCCAACTTCCCCGAAGCATTGAGCGGCAACGCATCCAACACCACAAACTGCGACGGCACCATATACGACGCCAACCGCTCCCCCACACCCACCTTCACCACATCAACATCAACCGAAGACCCCACCGCAGCAGTGACATACGCAACCAACTGATCACGCCACACCACCACCACCACAGAACCCACACCCACCTGATCCCGAACCGCAGACTCGATCTCCCCCAACTCGATCCGCTGACCACGCAACTTCACCTGAAAATCACTACGACCGACATACTCGAGCTCACCCGACACACCGATCCACCGCACCACATCCCCCGTGCGATACATCCGCGAACCCACCCCACCGAACGGATTCGCCACAAACCGCTCCGCCGACAAATCCACCCGCCCGAAATACCCACGAGCGACCTGCACACCCGACAAATACAACTCACCCGCAAC
>NZ_BAAILK010000022.1:42682-78229 GCF_054589475.1 Rhodococcus sp. no. 34 | reverse complement strand
CGGTTCCCCACACCTCTTCCTGAGCCTTGCGGTCGAAGAACGCAAGCTCCCACGGATGCACACCGACGATGCCGCTGACCCAGCCCGTGGCACCATCCATCGCACCGATAGCCATTGCCGTCTCGGCGAATTCACGCGGATGCGCCTCGAGGCCACCGAACTCCTTCGGCTGCAGCATCCGGATGACGCCGGAGTCGCGCAAGCGCTTCGCGCTGCCGTCCGTCAAGCGCATCAGCTTGTCGCCCTCGACCCCGTCAGCGCGGATCTCGTCGGCGAACTGTGAGATGTTGTCCAGAACCTGACCCATGATCTTTCCGCCTCCACTGATAGTCGATCAACGACCATTAAAGTAGAACACGTTCTAGAAACTTGCGGAAGTGAAATGGCCGACATTTCTTACACTCACACGGTCTGCAGTTCCGACGGGAGTTCGACGGCGTCGCTACCCGAGGCCGCAAGCAACTGTGCGTATCGCCCACCTTGTTGCACAAGTTCGTCGTGGGTGCCCTTTTCCACAACCACGCCCTGGTCGAGGACCGCGATGAGATCCGCATCTCGAACCGTGGAGAGTCGGTGCGCTACAACAAGAGTGGTGCGTCCGACCATCAGCTCGTCGAGCGCGTCCTGCAACGCACGTTCAGTGCGATTGTCCAAGGCGCTCGTCGCCTCGTCGAGGACGAGGATCGGCGGATTCCGCAGGACTGTGCGCGCGATCGCTATGCGCTGTTTCTCACCGCCGGAGAATCGGTAGCCGCGCTCGCCGACCATGGTGTCGTACCCGTCTTCGAGACCGGAAATGAATTCGTGGATCTGCGCGATGCGCGCTGCCTGCTCGATCTCGGCGTCCGTGGCGTCGGGTTTCGCGAACCGAAGGTTCTCACGAATCGTCGTGTGGAAGAGATACGTCTCCTGCGACACCACACCTACCAGGTCGGAGACCGTCGCCAGATCGAGGTCCCGCAGATCGACGTCGTCGATTCTCACCGATCCCGCAGTCGGGTCGTACAGACGTGCGGCCAAGTATCCGAGAGTGGTCTTGCCCGAACCCGTGGAGCCGACAAGCGCCAAGGTTCCGCCGGCCGGGACCGTGAGGTCGATGTTGTCGAGGGTCTTGCTGTCGGTTCCTGGATACGAGAAGTCGACGTGGTCGAACCGAAGTTCGCCGGACATCTTGGTGCGGTCGAAGCTCTTCGACTCTTCCGGATCCGCGATGTCGATCGGCAGATCCAGGTACTCGAACACGCGACTGAACAGTGCCATCGAGCTCTGCACCTCGACGCCCGTGTTGAGCAGCATCATGGTGGGGCGGAACAATTGTGTTTGCAGCGTGGTGAATGCGACGAGGGTGCCGACGGTGATGGTGTTGCCGTGATCGAGAGTGAAACCGGCAAACCAGTAGACCAGTGCAGGCATGGCTGCGAAGGTGATCGACATGGTCGCCATGCGCCACTTGCCAGCCATCATGGCTCGGAGTTCGACGTCTGCGACTTCCGCTGAACGCTCGGTGAATCGATCCGTCAGAGCCGACTTCGCGCCGGTCGTCTTGCCGAGGAGAATGCCACTGACGGAGAGAGATTCCTCCACCTGGACCGACAGATCACTGAGTAGCTTCTGCCGCTTACCAGAGATCTTGCGGCGCTCGTCACCGATCTTGCGTGCGATACGGATGAACACCGGCAAGATCGCCAGCGAGAAGATGGCAAGCCGCCAATCCAGAAGGAACAGAGCAACAATGGTGGCTGCCACGGTCGTTGCATTCTGCGCGATGGATGTTGCCGTGTTGGTGACCACCGACTGCATACCGCCGATGTCGTTGGCAATACGCGACTGAACTTCTCCGGTTCGGGTTCGAGCGAAGAATCCGAGCGACTGATTCTGCAGATGCGAGTAGACCCGCACGCGCAGTTGGTGCATCAGTTTCTGGCCGATGCTGTTGGACATCCAAGTCTGCGCCACGCCGAGACAGCTCGTGATCACGGCAATGGCGATCATGCCGATGGCCAGAACGCTGACGAGTCCGAGGTTCTTGTCCGGGATCGCCTTGTCGAGCATTTCGCGTAGGAGCAGCGGACTGCCCAACGCCACGATCGCGCTGAGTGTGATGACCGCGGTGACGATGGCGATCTGAGTTCGATACGGCGCGAACAGTCCGAGTACGCGCTTTGCCGGTACGGATTCCGCCGGAGTGATCTCGACAGCGGATCGTTCGATGTTTCGCATGTGATCTGGTTTCACGTTCTACCTCCTGGAGGCTTTCTCACCCTAGTTTCATATTGATGAGGTTACCTCACTATGAGGCTGACACCAACAACGCTAGACTGACGCCATGCATTCCCGAGAGCGCGAACTCACCGACGTCGTGATGTCCGTGGCACGGCTCATCCGCCGACGCCAAGTGGCAGCGCTGGAACCATTCGGCCTCTCGCCGTCGCAAAGCCGAGCGCTGCGAGTACTGACCCGAGTGGGCGAGCCGGTTCGACTCGGGTTTCTTGCCGAGCGATTGCGCATCGTTCCGCGGTCGGCGACCGACGTCGTGGATTCCCTCGAAGAGGCCGGATGGGTGCGCCGCACTCCCGATCCGAACGATCGGCGAGCTGTATTACTCGAGCTCACCGACGCCGGCGCTACCCTCGCTGCCGACGTCGCGAAAGCTCAACGACGCGAATCCTCGGATGTGTTCGACGACCTCGACGAATCGGAGCGAGCAATTCTCACCGAACTTCTCGAGCGAGTGGACGCGGGGCACGACTCTCGGCCCCGCGACTGCCCGAAACCTTCGGTGTGAGTCCTCACGCAGCGACGGTGTCGACTGCGTCCTCGACATTCTCCGCCGACGTCGACTTGCTCTGACGCTCGATCTTCGAGATGCAACGAGCAAGGTCCGCGCCTACCGCAGTCGCCCGTAGCTCGAGATCGGAACGAGGCACACCCTCTTTGGTCGTGTACTCGTTGGTGCGCAACTCCCCCGCCACCATGACCGGATCACCCTTCATGATGGATGCGCCGACGCCGGTGACCAACCGCCGCCAGCAACTCACCGTGAGATAGAGGGTCGCTCCGTCCGTCCACTCTCCGGTCACCGCGTCTTTGCGACGCGTGTTGCTCGCCATCCGAAAGCTCAGCACCTCTTCGCCATTGGTGGTCTGCCGCTTCACCGGATTGGTGATGACGGTTCCGACAACCGTTGCATGCGTTTCGTACATGTCCGATCCCCCTTCGAACTCCAGAACCCGCCAACTGCCGCGGGGCCGATCACTGCGTCGGCAGTTTCGATTGTGGGCCGACAAACGCATGGCTCGGGATCCTCGATTTCCACCTGTGCATCGGTGGGACAGCTGTGGAGAAACAGCACTGCCCGGACCGAATGGCCCGGGCAGTGTCGGAGCTAGGTGCTAGTGGAGGATTCGTCGGATTTCTTCTCGCTGGGTGTCTCGTCCGCAGAGTCCTCGCTTGTAGTCTCCGCGTCAGCAGCCTCACGGGGTTTCCACCCTTCGCGGTCCCGCCTGGCCAATTCGGCGAACATGGCGTTGTGAGCAGCGAGGTCGGCGTCGTGGTCACGCTCGGCCGCACGGTCCGTTCGGCGCGCGGTCCTTCCGTCACTGCGCGACCACTGAACCAGCAGCGCGAGCATGACCACCATGAGTGGGATCTCGCCGGTCGCCCACGCGATGCTGCCGCCCAGCTGCTGATCGCCGATCAGATCGTTGTTCCAGCCGAGGCCGAGCGAACGGAAGTACGCGCCGCCCATGACGGCGGTAGTGCTCATCAATGCCACGCCGAAGAAGGCGTGGAACGGAAGTGAGCCGAAGACCATTGCCAGCTTGGTCACCGGCTGCAATTGGCGCGGTGACGGGTCGATTCCGATCGCCACCCAATAGAAGAGATAGCCACTGAGGATGAAGTGCAGATTCATCAGCAGGTGAGCACTGTGCGAGTCGACGGTAGCGCCGTAGATTCCGCCGAGGTAGAGCGCGTAGAAGCCGCCGACAAAGAGAACTGCCGCCACGATCGGGTGGGTGATGAATCGCGAGAACGGGCTGTGCAGCGCGGTCAGAATCCACTCGCGAATGCCGGGCACGCCGTCCTTGCCTGCCGGATCCAGGGCCCGCAGAGCCAAAGTGATCGGCGCACCCAGAACCAGCAGGACTGGGCCCAACATCGACAGCGCCATGTGCGCACCCATGTGAACGCTGAAGACTGCCGGTGCGTATTTGCCGACGCCCGACGACGTGGCGATCAGGAGCACCGCACAACCGCTCATCCAGGCGATGGTTCGGCCGACAGGCCAGGAATCCCCACGCTTGGCCAGCTTGCGAAGGCCGATGCCGTACAGAATCGCCGCAGCAACGGCGGCGGTGCCGAACATGAGGTCGAATCGCCAGTCCGTCACGAAGGCCATGAACGACGGCGGGTCCGGAAGGTTGTAACCGAGTTCGACCTCGGGAATCGAGGGAATCGACAGCGGAGGGGGCGGCGGGGTACGACCGAGGCCGATCGCGAGGCCGATGGTTGCCGCCATCACGATGCCTTCAGCGCCGGCAAATCGAATCAGGGCAGAGCGACTCTTCGGATTCTCCGCCAGCGCCGGTAGCGCCCGACTCCGCTGAGCCCAACCGAAGAACCCGAGGATGATCAGTGCAACTGTTTTCGCGACGATCAATCGTCCATACGTCGTGGTGAAAACGTCGTCGAGAGGCAGACGGACAATCGCGTTGATGACGCCGCTGAATCCCATGACGACGAAGCAGATGGATGCGACCGTCGAAAAGCGTCGGGCTGCTACGTCGGTGTAATCGCCGCCGCGGCGCGCGTGTGCCAGTAGCGCGAACAACCCGCCGGCCCAGAGCGAAGCCGCCACGAGGTGCAGGATCAGACTATTGGTAGCGATGTCATGCGAGCCGCCCGAAGACGAGTGACCGGTGAGAGCAAGCGGCATCAGTCCGAGGAGACCGACCAGCAGCAGGAGCGGAGTCCACCACCAGCGCAGTGTCAGTCGGGCCAGGATCGCCAGAACAACCGCGATGATCGCCGTCCAACGCCAAGCGCCGGCGATCTCGACCTGATCGAGTCCCGACCACAGGTTCGCCGGTTTGATCGCTTCGGCAAACGGCTGACCCGATGTGTCGGAGAGCGTCAGAGGCACCATCATGAACGAACAGATCGCCCACACGATCGCGGCGTGCGATGCAGTTCGGACTGCCCGATAGCCGTCGACGTCGAGGACGCCCGACTTCTGCGGCGGCACGAAGAACGCGGCCAGCAGCAGTGACCCGATCGCGATGACCGCGGCGATCTCCCCCAGTGCACGCATCGCGGGGAGGCCGTACGTGGTGATCGGACCTGGATCCGGGATGCCCAGAAGAGTCAGTGCCTGCGACGCGGAGAATCCCACCACGATGGCTGCGGTGAGCCCTGCGATGAGTCCACTGACCACGAATATCGCGGTCGAAGAAGCGGGTGCACCGCTGTGCTGTGTGGACTCCGGTGGGGAATCTGTCGGCGCGAGGTCGGGTGTAGCCATACCTCAAGGGTAGGACCTTCGCGAACCGACTACGACAACGCGTCGGAGTTGGGCGGCGCGCGTCACATCCCGAACCCTCGAGTATGATGTTCCACGCGCCTCCGTAGCTCAGGGGATAGAGCAAGAGCCTTCTAATCTCTTGGTCGCAGGTTCGAATCCTGCCGGGGGCACCACAAGATTTGATTCACGGATAGTCACACTGCGTGGACGAGCGGCCACTGGGCAGAGCAGTCCGATACGGACCGAAACCTAGCCCACAAATTACGTGCCGTCCGCAGTAATCTGCCACGCATGAAGAAGGCACTTCCGAAGACCCTGAAGTCAATCGCCCGGACCGTTGGAATCCTGGCACTCGCGATCGTCCTTGTATCCGTCGTCGAGCGGTTCACCGGCGCACACCAACCGACGACCGGTCCCGCGTCGTTGACCGGACCCGACCAATCGTTGTAGCCCTTCCCTGCGACTGCGACAAGGTCGTCTCACGAAGTTCTACGACAACGAGCCGGTAGCCAAGAATCCACCAATGCCAGCCGAGTCGCATGCAACACGCTCAGCAGAGCCGCCGCACAGTGTCACAGAATCTCTGGGCTCCGGATCCCAGGGCGTATAACAGCAGCCGGAGTAGTCGGACCTTGCTAGCGGCCGTGGGCGTAGCACCAATGACACAAGCTGCGTCAGAATGGTTGAGCGAGAACTCGATTCGAAGTTCTAATTTCGCGAAGTTTCCAGGGAGCCGTGAGAGGCGCCGGCTCTGGGACCTCGCAGCTACTCGGTGCGGTTGCTCGGATGTGGCGACTGCGCACCGATCGAGCCGGTCGCATCCACCGTCGGCAACTACGCAACCACCGTCACCATTTGACTCCGGGCATCGAAAGCGCTTGAAAAGTAAGCCAGTTCATCGTGCCGAGGCGCGCGAGAACGACCTGAACTTGCGAGGTCTCGAGATCTTCGAAGAAGCCTCCGACGTGGCATTTTCCGAGATCCACACACATCCCAGGCAGTGCCTCATCCGTGCGCACAAGAGCGTCGCCAATAGTCGCTGCGACGCGTGATCAGCTGGACTGACGTAACCGTACCGAAGGCTTTCTACGAAAAGCTGGGCGAACCTTTGTCTAGAATGGCCATGTCGGCCCCAGAAGCATTATCGACGGTTAACTCAGGCCGGAATCCAAGCTGCTAAGAAAAACGAATCTAATGTGACCCCTATCTCTGAATCCTTTCAGAACAGGGGTTTCGATGACCAGCGACTGAATTCACCCCCAAATTCACCCTCCTCCTATACGCAGAAACATGATTTGCATTTATGCCGAGCGTGTGCGCACAGATAATTCGCTCCACGCCTTGTCGTTCCGACAGCAAATAAGGGGCGGTGAACTGCATAAAGGCCCATTCGGTACAGCAGCGCCGACTCGGCTCGGCCGCTCACCGATTGTCGACAGGGGCCAAGGCAGGTATATAACTGATGGTCGAGATCGAATTGTGATGAACCAGCCAGTTAACTCGAAATAAATCAACGGAAGATAGATATAGCCAGGTAAGCGCAGTTTTTCTTGCATGGACGCACGTCCATGGCGTGTCCAGCTATGCGATTTGCTCGTGTTAGATTCCTGATTGCGCATCGCCCGGTTTGCGCCTTCTGCGTTGTTTGCGCGGAATTTGCATCTTCTCGCGAACGGCCCCGCGCACATTTCTTTACGTTGTGCCAAAGAAAGGAATTTCATGAAAACCGTCACGGCAGCGAAGCACGCAGCACGAAGACTCCCCCTCGGAGCCATCGCGCTGTTGCTATTGCTATCCGGGATGGTGCTCATGCCCGAACTGCAATGAATCGCGCAGGAAAGATCCTCGGCCGCAGCCTTTAGTACCTCGTAGGTCGTCGCGTTAGGTAATACCGGCGGTCGATCTTTCTTGGAATTTCCTGGCCTACCCAGAGCCGGCCGTCGGTCTGCGCTGGCGCCAACCAGATCCGATTACCAACTGTTCGGCTCCGCAATAGGACGCCTGAGAATCACCAACGCTCGCATCCAGGCTCCAGAGCTGCTCAAAGGTCCCGTTTCGCTATTCGACGGCCCCGGAAACGGGGCCCAAATCATGTGTTCTGAACGAAAGGTGTTCGTCATGCGTAACCGTGTCTTCCCACGCCGTGCCGGGGAGGGGGTGGTGTCTCGGTGGGCAGCTTTGGGGATGATCGTTGCGGTCCTGGCGCTGGTCATATCGTCGTTCTCATTCGTCCAAGTTGCCTCGGCAGATGACATCGGGACCTCGACCACCACAGGTCCGACCACCACAGTTCCGAACACAACGAAGCCGCCCGCGACTACGGCGGAGGCGCCACTGAAAACGACGGCGCCGCCTACTTCCACGTCGGAGTCACCCACTTCTGCGAAACCGCCGATCACAACCACGGCGCCCCCGTCTACGACTTCTGTGGCGGCGCAGCGACTGGCCGCACGCGGAGTCAATCCCGGCATCGATGTGAAAATCACCGACGTCCAGGTCGAGGGAAAGAACGACCAGCAGATCACGGTCGGGGACTCCGTCACGGTGAAGGGCACCTGGGACGCGTCAAGCGCGAGCCCGCAACCGGGCGACCAGTTCACCATCGGATTCCCTGACGAGTTGAAGCTCCAGTCCAACCCGACGATCGCGCTCGAGGGCGACGACGGGACGGTTTGGGGCACATGCGATCTGGTTGCTTCCACCAATCTGATGACGTGTGTTCTCTCCGATGCCGTGGCGGATCGCCCGGACGAGGTGAAGGGCGATTTCTTCGTCTACACCAAGGCTGTCGCGTACACCACCGAAGAGAAAGTTGATTTCACGATCAACGGCAGTTTCGACGTGACGCACGAGCTACCCGGCGGTGGCGGCATCAGCGACGGCAGCGTGATCAGCGAGGCCAAGAAGTCCGGCCAACTCCAGGGCAACAAGCAGTCTGTGCGTTGGACGATCGACATTCCCGGTGCCGATCTGGCCGCACTGGACGCGGGCGGCACCGGTTCGGTGACCCTGAGCGACGCGCTCTCAGAGAACATGAAGCTGTGTACGGGCAGCCTGATCGACGCGAAGCTGTTGTCCGGTCGCCCGAACGATCTCGAGCCGGTCGCAGGCGGCGTCACCGTCACCCAGAGTGCCGCTGGTGATCCAGTCAGCATCGCGCTCGACAACGGCGGCCCCTTCGAAAGAAACAAGCTCTACCGCATCGAGTACACCTCGTGCACAACCAGCGGCGAAGTGGACAACACGGGCACCGTCTACGACAACTCCGTGACCATCGGCGGGAACACCGTAGGCGCGGCAGGCGTCGGCCAGGATTGGTCGCCACAGACCGGGCCGTCGAAGTCCGGCGGTTGGGCCGGGGGCACCCGGTACAGCGAGATCGACTGGAGCATAACGCTTCCGGGCACTTTCATCGCTAGCCTCCCCGACCAGAAAGTCATCATCAAGGAGACTCTCGGCGCCAATCACGAGGTCTGCGAGGGCGGCCTCGTCCCGACGGTCTGGCGCGCGAACCGTCTACCCGGGCTGAACGGTGAAACAACCAACCACGTCAACGTCACCTCCGAGTTCGACATCGACGCTTCCGATGCTACGGCGAGTGCCCAATCCTTCAGCATGACCATCACGCCGAAGGAAAAGATCAAGCAAGACTCGACGCAGTACTACTACGTGAAGTTCCGGTCCTGTGTGATCGAGAAGGAGGTGCCGGACTCCTCTGATGTGTTCACCAATACGGCGGTCGTCAACGGCATCTCCAAAGACGCTTCGGTGACGGGGCCCAAGTTCGAGGGCGGCAAGACCGGCACGCTCAACACCGAACCGAAGGACGTCGCGGGCGAGAAGCAGCCTGCCGGCACGACCATCGACTGGAAGGTGCAGGTCTCCGGGCACACCCTCGAGGGCCTCGACGCACCTGCGGTCATCACCGACACGTTCTCCGACAGCTTGGCGGTGTGTGATGTCAGCGGCGATCTGAAGAAGGACCTCAATTTCAAGGTCACCGCGCGCGACTTCCTTGCAAAAGAGGGCGGGACGGACATCACCGCGGGCACCACGGTCACACGCAGCGGCGACAACGGGATTGCCATCACCCTCCCGAAGGACGCGGGCGACTACACCCGTGAGACACGCTATTACGTCGAATACACCCTCTGCACCAGCAGCGGTGGGCTGGATCAGCGCGGCACGGTTTACGGGAACTCGGTCTTCTACAACGGCAAGACTCAGTCGACGCAGAGTGTCAAGCAGGAATGGGGCGGCGGCGGTACCGGCCAAGGTGTGTCGCGGGGCTCGTTCTCGCTTCTGAAGGAGATCGCTCCCTTCTCCGAGAAATTCCCGGAAGACACCGAGTTCACTGTGAAAGTCGAGGAGTTCGCCCCCGGGCAAGATCCAGCGACCGACGCCCCGGTGAGCTCCTACGAGATCAAGGTGAAGGCTGACGGGACACCGGTCAGTGGGATCAACCCCCGCGGAACCGGCTGGCAGATCCGTCTGTCCGAGATCAACCTCCCCACCGTTGACGGCGTGTACTTCGAGCGAGGAACGTTCCGCCCGTCAGAGGGCGTGACGCTCAACGGGGACCGCACCGAGGCGCTGGTGACCATCACGCCGAAGAGCAATGTCGGTGTCACACTGCTCAACAAAGCGAGCCTGGGATCGGCGAGGATCACCAAGTCCGTCATCGGTGACGGAGCGCGCACGGGGCTCGAGGCTTTCGTCGTCAACGCAGAGATCGCCTTCGGTGACGACGCCGCCGGCAACGAGCTGCGTCAATTCACCCTGAAGGACGGTCAGCACTACGACCTGAGCAAATTGCCCATCGGAGCGAAAGTCACCTTCACCGAGGTCCAACCGACGAACACCGACCTCGTGACGTGGTCGCTGCCGGTGATCAGCCCGAAAACGCTCACCATCGGCACCGACGCGTCGGCGAACACGGTCTCCGTCACCAACGAGGCCAAGGTCACGCAAGGCACCTTCGAAGTGAGCAAAAAGCTCACGGGCACGAAGGCGTCCGACACGGCCGTACCGGCCAGCTTCGACGTGATTGCCACCTGGCTCGATACGGACGACAACCCGCAGAGCAAGACGCTGTCTCTTCCGTCCGACGGCACCCCGGTTCCGTTCGGCGAGAACCTGCCGGGCGGCACCGAAGTCACACTGACAGAGCTGGTTCCGGCAAACGGTGACGGTCTCGCCTATGGCGTGCCCGCATACTCCGGGAATGTCAGGATCAGTCCGGACAACGCAGCCGTGGTGACCATCGGCAAGGATCTGCGCAAGATCGAGGTGTCGAACTTCGTCGACGTCAACGACGGCACTCTGCGCATCGCAAAGCAGGTCGGCGGTGAGGCCGCCGAGGCCGTCGGCGACGACGTGGAGTTCACGGTCGAGGCGCGTTGGCGCGACGGTGTGGAGTACCGCACCCAGGTGCTGAGCGTCAAGCAGGGACAGACCACACCGCTCGGCGTCGACCTCCCTGTCGGCACCGAGGTGACCTTCACCGAGACCGGCCGTCCCGATGTCGACGGAGTCGAGTGGGGCACGATCTCCTGGGGCACCAGCCCGGAAGGCGAATCGTGGCTGCATTCGAACCTCGACGGCACCGCGACGGGCATAGTCTCCGACGACCCGACCGACGGTCGACTGATCACGCTGTCGAACGAGGCGCTGTGGAAATTCGGATCGGTCGAATTCACGAAGTTCATCCTCGACGCTGACGGCAACCCCGTCCGCGCACCCGAGGCCGACCTGCCTGACAGCGCGACGTTCGAGGTCCGTATCGACGGGATCGATCCGGCACTCCCCGCTGGAACTGATTTCCCGGCAGTGGGCCAGACCATCACCCTCGATGCCGCAAACGACTGGAGCTGGACGTCCGACGAGGTTGTGCCGCGGAACACCGTGATCACCTTCTCCGAGGTCGACCCCAAGCCACTGGCCGGTATCGACTGGGCGCGGCCGTACTACTACGTCTCCGCGGATGCCGGTGACGCCGATTACCGCGACACCGTCAAGGCGGTGGCGGGTGAGAAGGCTGTGGTGGAGATCCACAACCGCCCGATCCCGACCACCGAGGTGGATATCGACAAGATCGTGACCGGCCCCAAGGGCAGCCAGGTAGCCAAGGACGGATCCACGATCTTCCAGGTCACGGCTACGTGGACGGACATCGACAATGAGGCGCGGTCTTGTGTTCTCGATGTCAAGCCGGGCGCTTCGGTCACTCCGACCGCCCAGTGCGACGCAGCCGTCATTGACGGCCGGGTCCAGTTCCCGCTGAACACCGACATCACTTTCACAGAAACCGGTGCTCACACCGACGTCACCAACGTCAAGTGGGGTGAAGTGATCTGGGGCGTCAAGGAAGGCAAGGCGGATGTCTCGAAGATCGACGGCGAACCGACCGCAACTTCCGTCAAGCTCACCGGCGAAGCAAACAAGTCGGTGGTCCTGGGACTCGAGAACAAAACCAGCAGCAATGGGCTGATCATCATCCCGATCCCGATCCCGCTGCCGCCGTGGGAAATCCCGACATGGCCGGGCTCTGAAGTACCCGGAGGACCAGGCACTGACGTGTCGACTCCCGGCAACAACACTCCCGGCAACAACGGTGGTGGACACAACGGTGCTCCGGGCACACCTGCTCCGGGAAATCCTGCTCAGGCCAAACCGGACCAGTCCTCGTCCCTGCCGGTAACCGGCGCGAACGTCATCTGGCTCGCCGGTCTGGCGCTGGCACTGATCGGCGGTGGCGCATGGCTCACCCTGCGTAACCGCAAGCGTGCACCCGGCCAGGAGTAACTCCCAACCAGGAATACCGAAACAGAGCGGGTGCGACATACACCTGGTCGCACCCGCCCTGTTTCACCGTCACGACGTATTTATCTCGCGGCCGCCCCCGTGGCCCACCCCTCGAAGGAGAAACACCATGTCATTCCTCCCGTTCCCGATCGTCATCGAAGGCATCGAGACCACTGGTTCTGCCGCGATCGACGGCCTCGGTCGCCTGTCCGTACTCCTTTACGATCTCCTCGGCGGTACCGGAAGCGCCACGATCAACGCGGGCAGCTAGTTCGATACGGCACCAATTCGACACATCAGCTATCTCGGTAGATCTGTGAAGAGGAGACCCCGGTCCGTGAGCGATACCGAAGTTTCAGGGCGTCGTCGGCCGGGCGCAGGCCAGGTAATCGGCGAACTGCTCCTCACGGCCGGGGTCGTCATCCTGCTGTTCGTCATCTATGAGGCGTTCTGGACCAATATCGTCTCGGGGCGGCTGCAGGACGAGCTCAACAACAGTCTGGAGGAATCCTGGGCCGAAGTCCCCGAAGCCTCAGGAGCGATCGATGATCAGCCGGTGTCCCCGCTGATCCCTGTGCTCGGCGAGGGATTCGCGCGCGTGCATTTCCCCACACTCGGCGCCGCGTACGCAATCGTCGAGGGCACACGCAACGAGGACCTGCGGGCCGGCCCCGGCCACTACCCGGACTCGCAGATGCCCGGCGAAGCCGGAAACTTCGCGCTCGCCGGGCACCGCAATGGTTCCGGCGCAGTCTTCCAACACCTGGATCGACTCGATGCTTGCGATGCCGTCGTCGTGGAGACCGAGTTCCAATGGATGACGTACCGGTTGCTCCCACTCGACCAGGCCTCGCCCGAACGTCGCGCTGCGGCGAAAGCCTGCTTGAATCCCGAGCAAGCCGATCGTGTTTCCGAAGGCGACTACGTCCATCTCCTCGGGCGGCGCATCACCGTGCCCGGGGATGTTGCGGTCGTCAACCCGCTGCCCGGAAGCCCTTGGGCCGAGCCCGACGCCACGCTGGAAAGTATGTTGACACTGACCACGTGCCATCCGCTCTACTCGAACAGCGAACGCTTGATCGTCCACGCGGTTCTCGTCGAAACAATCTCGAAGACTTCGGGCACCATTCCCGCGGCATTCCAGGAGCAATGAATGTACGGATACCTCTGGGGAGCGCTCCCCGGCCCCCGACCAGTGAAGGCCCTGCTGGCGATCGTTCTCGTGGTCGCGGTGGTGCTGCTACTCATGGAATTCGTATTTCCTTGGGTGTCAGAGCATATGCCCTACTCCGACGTCACCGTATAGAGCGCCCGTGCAGGTCGGCCGACACCTGCACAACGCCCGGCTGGGGCCCGAAGGTGCTGTCCTACATCGGACTCGACGGATCTACGATGATTCTGGCGTGTCGATGCAAACCAGTTTCCGCGTGTGTCGGAACGGGTCGCCTAGGTGACGCTCGGGGCCCTCCGGAATGTTTGTTCGACGCCTGAGCGAGCACTGAAACCTGACTCCGCCGCTACAGAACCTTCGTGAAGATCTGCGCCGGCGCTGCCGTCTCGAGCTTGTCCAGCGCCTCAACCAACCTGACGAAGTGCTCGGTATGGGTGTGGGCGTCGAGGTGCTCCTGAGATTCCCATTCCTCCACCAACACGAGCTCGCAGGGATTTTCGGTGCGCTGCAGTAACTCGTAATTGATGCAGCCGTCCTCTTTTCGGGTCTCGGTGACAAGTTCGTCGTACAACCGAAGCACTTCCGCGAGATCGCCCTGCTCCACTGTGGTTGGCACCAAAACCCTGATCACAAAGACTCCGATTCGACTGTCCTGCATTGACCCCTCCGCTCGAAGTCTGCCGTAGACCTCCGACAGATCGAGATTTCCGTTGTGACTCGAAGTTTGCGGACAGGCGCAATATCTACGAAACACCCCCGATACCGGAGGTTCGTAGGGTTTGCCGAAGTCGGGCTCGCAATCAGCAGCGCAGCCCTGGGCCCGGGCGAGGGGTAAGCACATGAGTGGAAATGCAGTTCGCTTGCAAGCGATCAAGGACGTCGAGGCCTACACACCTCCGGTGGTCAGTTTCACGACCGACGAGACACCCGGAGAGGTGTTCGGAGCCAACGTCTTCAACAAGGTGGTCATGCAGAAGCGACTGCCCAAGCTTGTCTACAAATCGGTGATGGCGACGATCGAGCAAGGCAAACCGCTCGATCCCATGGTCGCCGACGCGGTCGCATCCGCGATGAAGGACTGGGCGTTGGAGAAAGGCGCAACCCACTACGCCCACGTCTTCTATCCGCTTACCGGGTTGACCGCCGAGAAGCACGACAGCTTCCTCGAGCCGGTCGGCGACGGCAGTGCACTGGCGGAGTTCGCCGGCAAGACCTTGATCCAAGGTGAACCCGACGCTTCGAGTTTCCCGAACGGCGGGCTGCGCAACACGTTCGAGGCTCGCGGATACACCGGCTGGGATGTCACGAGCCCGGCCTACGTTCTCGAAAACCCCAACGGCAACACACTGTGTATCCCGACCGTGTTCGTTTCGATGACCGGCGAAGCGCTCGACCACAAGACTCCCCTGCTGCGTTCACAACAGGCAATGGGTTTCCACGCCGAACGAATCCTTAAGTTGTTCGGCCATACCGATCCCGAGCACATCGTGTCGTTCTGCGGACCCGAGCAGGAGTACTTCCTGATCGATCGACACTTCTTCCTCGCCCGCCCCGACCTCCTCAACGCCGGCCGAACACTCTTCGGCGCAAAGCCGCCCAAGGGCCAGGAGTTCGACGACCACTACTTCGGGGCGATCCCGGAACGTGTGCTCGGATTCATGATGGACACCGAGCGGGAACTTTTCAAACTCGGTATCCCCGCCAAGACGCGGCACAACGAGGTTGCGCCCGGCCAGTTCGAAATCGCCCCGATGTTCGAGCGAGGCAACATCGCCGCGGACCACCAGCAGTTGCTGATGACCACTTTCAAGACAATCGCCAAGAAGCACGGCATGGAATGTCTGTTCCACGAGAAGCCGTTCGACGGTGTCAACGGCTCCGGCAAGCACGTCAACTTCTCGCTGGGCAACTCCGAACTCGGCAGTTTGCTTGTCCCCGGCGACAATCCGCATGACAATGCCCAGTTCCTCGTATTCTGCGCCGCAGTCATCCGGGCCGTCCACAAATACGCGGGCCTCCTGCGCGCGTCGGTCGCATCGGCAACCAACGATCACCGCCTCGGCGCCAACGAGGCTCCCCCGGCCATCATTTCGATCTTCCTCGGCGATCAACTGGCCGACGTCTTCGAGCAGATCGCCAAGGGCGCCGCGACATCGTCGAAGGACAAGGGCACCATGATGATCGGCGCCGATACCCTTCCCGTCCTACCGACCGACCCGGGCGATCGCAACCGTACGAGCCCATTTGCCTTCACCGGCAACCGTTTCGAGTTCCGCGCGCCAGGATCGCTGCAAACAGTCAACGGCCCGATGGTCACCATCAACACGATCATGGCCGAGGCCTTGGACTACATGGCCACCGAACTTGAGGCCGCGGTCGCCGACGGCGCCGATTTCGACACCGCCGTCCAGAATCTGCTCACCGAGATCATCACCAACCACGGTGCGGTTGTCTTCAACGGCGACGGTTACTCGGAGAACTGGCAGATCGAGGCCGAGTCTCGCGGCCTGCCGAACCTTCGCACGACGCTGGACGCCCTTCCTGAACTGATCACCGAATCCTCGATGGAACTCTTCGAGAAGTACAAGGTCTTCAACCACCGGGAGATGCACAGCCGCTACGAGGTCGGACTCGAACAGTACGCACTGAGCATCGGCGTCGAGGCACGCCTGGCCGCCGAAATCGGTACGACGCTGATTCTTCCGGCTGCAGTGCGCCACCAGACGGAAGTTGCGCAGAACTTCGTCGCACTGAAGTCTGCCGGCCTCGAACCGGATTCAGCACCGCTCGAAGAAGTGTCGGCGCCCGTTGCGGCTCTGCGCACAGCGCTCGCGGCCCTGCGCGCAGCAATCGACACCGACGGCGGCGAGTCGCCATTCGATCAGGCCAAGCACGCACAGGACGCACTCCTGCCCGCCATGGCAGAGGTACGTGCAGCGGCCGACTTCCTCGAAACCATCGTCGCCGACGATCACTGGCCACTCCCGACGTATCAGGAAATGCTCTTCATTCTCTGAGTATCACCCGAATATCACTACCCACAGAACTATGGCCTGCAACTCGATCGAGTTGAAGGCCATAGTTGTCGAATCTTGCTCGGCTAGCGGTCTTCCGGCATCGTGACTTCGAGTACGCGAGCCTCACCGGTGGTCGCGGGGTCAGGACGATCGCGCGAATCCGACGACGCCATCTGGAGTCCGTTCAAATCGGTCCGCATGTAGATGACGTTGTAACGGTCCCACGTGGTGGCGACGAATTCGAGGAACTGTCCGCTCGCCCACGGGTGCATGAATCCGCCGTACAACGCGGGCAACGTGATTCCACTCAACAGGGTCTGCGTACCACTCCACGGGCCTTGCGGTTGGTCGGCCTGACGGATCACCAGGTTGCCCTCGGCACTGGTGTACATGGCAACGTACTTGTTCAGGTAGTCGTTCCACTGCACTGCGAGTTCACTGACCGGTGCCTTGATGACCTGAACGGCATCGGTATCTCGCGGACTCCAACCGGAGCCGTCCCAGTATTCGTAGGCGCCGAGATTTCTGATGTCGGCGCCGGCCACTCGCGCCAGGATCGCCTTACCGAAACGACCTGAGGGAGTTCCGTATTCGTAAATGTAGCCGTCCCGACCGTCGAGGAAGGCGCTCTGCTGGAAGTTGGAATTGATCGGCGATACTGCCGGAATCCCCGGAATGCCAAGTCCTTCGGTATTGGCGCGAACTGTCGCCGGATCGAGTTCCCAGTTCTCACCGTTGTCCGTGGAGAAAGCCAGAGCCGAGTAGTTGGTGGTCCAGGCTCCAGGTTCGTCCCACGACCGAACGGACATGAATCTGATGTACTGCACACCACCGTAAGAGATTCCAGCGGTCGGGATGGTGGTGAACTCACCCGGAATGCCGAATCCCGGAATGATCTCCTTGGAATGATTGGGGCCGTCCAAAGGAGAACTGTCGATCTTCATCCCGTCGGCAATGGCGGTGTCGTTGCTGCGGAACAATACGTTGCTGCGCCAGTCGTCACCCGGGGTGTCGCAGTCGCCCACCGTGTCGCCGAATGCCATCAGCACGTCGTGATCCGGCCCCGAAAGACCGTTGTCCCACATGATTCCGAGGTCGGTACCCGACACGTTGAACCGCTCGATGGTGTTGTTGGGACTGCCTGGGCCAGTGACCATTTCGATCGCCTTGGTCCGGCCGGTCAGCACCGGCAGAGCACCGTTGGGGGCGCCGGTGATCCAAGGCAGCGCGTTGGCGAGGGAGCCGGTACCGGCGGAACCACTGCCGAGCGATCCGGTCAGCGACCCGAGCGAACCCGTCATCGATCCGGCGGAACCACTTCCTCCCGAACCGCACGGTCCACCGATCGCCGACGCAGACGGTGCTGCGGCAATCGTCGCGGCAATCGTGACGACGCCTATCGACAACATCGCCGACATGGAGTGTTTATTACGCACGTGCAGCCCCTCTGATCATTTCGACTCGTTCGGACCACAGGCACAGTGATCCCCGACCGCAGAAGCAAACCATTTGGAATGTGTTAAGAGAGTGAAAGCTGAGCAAATTGTTATAAATCGCCCGTTCAACTGACACAAGTGACAGCTGTGTCCGATTTCACCTTCACAGGACAGTTGTCCGATACAGCAATAAAGGCGCCTAGTATGTAACGGAAATGTAAAAGAGTTCTCACAACGAGGTAGGTGAGCGGTGTCCGTACGTGACCGCGTAGCGCAGATTTACGATCAGGTTTTGGTTCGCAATGCAGGAGAGCCCGAGTTCCATCAGGCCGCCGCAGAGGTCTTCGAGTCTCTTCACGTAGTGCTCGAACGCCACCCCCGCTACGCCGACGCCGGACTCATCGAGCGGCTCTGCGAGCCGGAACGCCAGATCATCTTCCGCGTGCCGTGGACCGACGACCAGGGCAACGTTCACGTCAACCGTGGCTTCCGCGTGCAGTACAACAGTGCACTCGGCCCCTACAAGGGCGGCCTGCGCTTCCACCCCAGCGTCAACCTGGGCATCGTGAAGTTCCTCGGCTTCGAGCAGATCTTCAAGAACTCACTGACCGGCCTGCCCATCGGCGGCGGCAAGGGTGGCTCGGACTTCGATCCCAAGGGCCGCTCCGACGCAGAGGTCATGCGCTTCTGTCAGTCCTTCATGACCGAACTGCAGCGTCACATCGGTGAATACACCGACGTTCCGGCCGGCGACATCGGCGTCGGCGGTCGCGAGATCGGCTACCTGTTCGGTCAGTACAAGCGGCTGACCAACACGTACGAGTCGGGCGTCCTCACCGGCAAGGGCATCACCTGGGGCGGATCGCAGGTTCGCACCGAGGCCACCGGCTACGGCGTCGCGTACTTCGTCGCCGAAATGCTCAAGGCAAAGGGTGAAGGCCTCGAAGGCAAGAACGTCGTGATCTCCGGATCCGGCAATGTCGCCATCTACGCAATCCAGAAGATCCACCAGCTCGGCGGCGTCGCGATCGCCTGCTCGGATTCCTCGGGATACATCGTGGACAAGAAGGGCATCGATCTCGACCTCCTCAAGGAGATCAAGGAAGTTCGCCGCGGCCGCATCAGCGAGTACGCCGACGCAGTTCCGCATGCCGAGTTCATCGCCGACGGTTCCATCTGGGACGTGCCGTGCGACGTCGCACTCCCCTGCGCGACTCAGAACGAGCTCGACGAAGATGCCGCAAAGACCTTGATCGCCAACGGCGTTCAGGCCGTTGCCGAAGGCGCGAACATGCCCACCACCCCCGGTGGCATCCAGCTCTTCCGTGACGCGAACGTAGCCTTCGCACCCGGCAAGGCGGCCAACGCCGGTGGCGTTGCAACCTCCGCTCTCGAAATGCAGCAGAATGCTTCGCGTGATTCCTGGAGCTTCGAGTACACCGACGAGCGTCTCGCCGGAATCATGCGCGGCATCCACAAGCGCACCATCAACACCGCTGCCGAGTACGGAAAGCCCGGCGACTACGTGCACGGCGCGAACATTGCCGGCTTCGTGAAGGTGGCCGACGCCATGATTTCACTGGGCGTCATCTAGAGATTTCCGCACCACAGACAGCAGTACAAAAAGGGTGATTTCACCCTGAACCGGTTCCCGTACATCGGACTGGTCGAATCAATACCTAGGCCTCGAGGGCCCTGGGTCCGCGAGGACCCAGGGCCCTCGAGCTTGCTCCGAGCAAATCGCCCGCGACGAGCACCGTAGGCGCGGCAATGATCCCAGACGGAACTCGTGGTGTCCTCCGAAACCGTTTTCCGCTCTGACGTCGAAAAACACCGTAAGTGGACGATTGTTTAGGTCCGCAGCGCGTGGGGCATATGGACTTATCTTCACATTTGTCCATTTCACAGTTGGACGATCGTTCATGTGGTAGAAATCACAACGCCTGGCGCAATTCGATCCGCAAATTTCAGCGGCGAGTATGCCCCCGAACAAGGCCTCAGCGTGTACCCCGCTTCGTAACGCGCCGAGCCTCCGGGTGCCTGTGCCAGGCGACGCACCTGTCTAGAGGAGGCCACCCATGTCCCCAGCGCTGCTGAACAACCCGGGACCGCTCATGTTGGGAGGCAAGCCCGCCTCCACAGCGGTCAACGACGTCATCCCACTGGCAAGCGATCTCGTAGATCACCTGTCCCGTGCCAACCCGACGTTGACTTCCCTCCAAACGGAGGCAGTACGTCGGGAACTGATTGCGGTGATCGTGCAGGGGCTCCAAGTGGGGATCCAGCTATTGGATCACCGCAAACTTCCCACCGACCAAGAGTTGGACGGCATTCACACGATGACCGTCCAACAAGCATTGAAAGGCGTGCCACTCAGCGCGATCCTCAACTTGACCAACGAGGGCATCAGCACTTTTCGCACCCTCATCCTCAGCCGGGCCGACGCCGAGGACTCCGCCAATCTCGGGGATCTCAACGAGTTCTTGTTCGCACTTGCGCAGCGGCTTCACTCGTTCATCTCGATCAGCTATCTTTCGGCTCTTCCTGCCGGTTCCCAACTCGGGGAATACTCCGCCGGCGCTCTCGTGAAAGCCATGCTGGACGGCGACGATCCCACCCAGCTTGCGTTGCAGATGGGCGTTGAACTCGCACCCCGCTATCTCGTCCTGCGGCTCCTGGTGAACCTGCCGCCCATCCGCCCGGGAGCACGCAACGGCAACCACCAGCGCATACAGGCCTACCGTGACCTCTCCGTCGCTCAATCGAAAATCGCGGCCCACTTCGGGTCGGCGCTGCTCGAAGCTCCTGCACCGCAACGTGGTCTGGTCCTGATCGAGGGCACACCCGACTGGGGAACAGTGTGCGAGGTCATCCAACGCGCACGCGCAACGGTCGGGGTGGAGATCACAGCAATCGCCGAGAACGCCGCGGTACGAGATATCGCCGCCGCCCAAGCAACCACTCACGAATTGGCGCAACTCGTGCGGCGCCTGAGACTGCCGGCGCGGTCCTACCGAATGGAAGACCTCGCGCTCGAGTATCAACTCACTCGGGGTGGCGCAGGCCGCGACAGCTTGATCAATCTTCTCAAGCCACTCGACGGCAATCCGGAACTGCTGCAGACATTGTCCATACATCTCGCCAACGGCCAGCATCGTCAGCGCACCGCGTCGGCGCTCGGCCTGCACACCAACACCGTCGACAATCGAATCAAGCGCATCGCAACCCTGACCGGATTGGATCCGGCCCTGCCCTCTGAACTGCTCAAACTGCGCGCTGCCATGATCTCGCTGACCTTCGCAAGCACTGATGTGGACAATCGTCCAGCGAAAATGTGAACACTCACATCCTCGCTATTAGCTGTCCACGTGTGGCGCCTGGACCCCACTTTTCCGCTCCGAACCGGGCTATAAAAGTGTGGTGCGAATCACCGCGCAAACCAGTAACAATTAAGGGGAAACACATGATCAACGGCCAGGATAACGCTCTCCTCGGTGCCTTCTTCGACACCATCCTGCAGCTCTTCAACGCGGGCAGCACCGGCACGGGCTCGACGGATGGCGGCGGCGTCTCCTAGGACGAATCTCGGGCCCTGTGCGAGAGAATCTCTCGCACAGGGCCCGCTCCAAGCCGCCTGACACTGTGATGGCGGTGACCACGGTGACCACCACGTCGCCACCGCTGAAACCAGGAGCAAGCACATGATCGCCGCACCAACCACAGGCGCTTTGGCCGTCGTTTTGAACACCGTCCTACAGATGTTCAACGCCGGCAGCAGTTTCCTCTACACCGACAACTCTCCGATTGGCGGCGGCGGCGAAACTCCCACGACGCCTGCTCCCTGATCGACTTACCCGCTCGCATCACACAGTCGCGGCACAGACAGGAACCACCGTGATAAACCAGCACACCCTGGGCAGCCTGGTCATCGACTTCGGCTCACTCTCCCGAGCACTCGGCTTCGGCAACGGCTCCATCGTGTCGCTCGGCAGCACCGGAAGTGGCTGAAACAGCCCGCCTGACCACGTCGACGATCCCGTCGCCGCTCACCTTCTCACCACATCTCGAAACAGAAAGCAGGTCCCCCTGTGCCTACAATTCCGCTCACCGGCGACCCCATCGTCATCAACATCATCGTCCAGCTACTGAGCGCGGGCAGCAGCAATGCACTCGCACTGGGCGGAGTCGGTAGCAGCGGTCTCGGTAGCACCGGGCTCGGCAGCTTCGACTCGGCGAGCCTCGGCAGCGCTGCTTAGGACCTCACTTGTGATCGGCGTTCGATCCGCGTCTTCGGCCGCCGAGGCAGTCCACGAAACCCGCGTTGCCCTCCGTCATCTGTGACGGAGGGCAACGCGGTCGTTCAGGCGAGACGGCTCGCGGTTACGCGATCAGGCCGTCCGCCGCGGTGAATCAACGCCAGTCTTCAGGTGGATCGCTGTCGTCGTGCTCGATGGTCACGGACTCCGAACGATCGTCAGCTGCAGCCTTTTTCGCTGCTTCACGCATCTCGATTCCGTCGGACACCCAGTCGCCGATCTCGCGCGTCACGTCTCGAACGGCCCCGGCGATGATCATCGCGATCGAGCCCACGTGGTTGGCTGCACTTTCGGTCAGTTCCTGGACCGTGTCCTTGCGGCGTTCGAATTTCCCGACCATCAGTGTGTGCCTCTCAGGCTGCAGTTCGCTGGCGCTCGACGATAACACCGGGAGGGGTCGTCGACTTGACCAAACCGGGCGGAAGAGCGAGCTTGAAGATCTTGCCCCATACCGAACCGATCTGCTTGAAGAACCCACCGGTGTTGTACGGCAAACCGTACTTCCCGCACAATTCTTTCACCTGGGGAGCGAGTTCCGGATAACGATGCGCAGGCAGGTCCGGGAACAGGTGGTGCTCGATCTGGTGCGAGAGGTTGCCGGACATGATGTGGAAGAGCGGGCTTCCCTCGATGTTGGCGCTGCCGAGCATCTGACGCACGTACCACTGCCCGCGAGTCTCGTCGGCCGTCTCGTCCTCGGTGAAACTCTGGACACCGGTGGGGAAATGGCCACAGAAGATGATCGAGTACGTCCACACGTTCCGGACCAGGTTGGCGGTGACATTCCCCGCGAGAGTGGTCACGAACAGCGGCCCCGTGAGAACCGGGAAGATGACGTAGTCCTTGAGGACTTGCTTGCCCGCCTTGTTCCACCAGCCCTTCAGGAGCGGCTTGACGTCGTGCCACTTGCGTTTGCCCTGGATGACGTTCTCGATCTCGAGATCGTGCATCATCACGCCCCACTCGAAGAGCACCATCAAGGCGAAGGCCCAGACCGGATTACCGAGGTAATAGGGGTTCCACTTCTGCGCGTCGTCGATACGCAGGATGCCGTATCCGATGTCACGGTCTTTGCCGAGAATATTGGTGTACGTGTGATGCATGTAGTTGTGCGAGTGACGCCACTGGTCGGCCGGGCACACCGTATCCCATTCGAAGACTTCGGAATTGAGCCCTGGTTCACGCATCCAGTCGTACTGACCGTGCATGACGTTGTGGCCGATCTCCATGTTGTCGAGGATCTTGGACACGCTCAATGCACCGACTGCCGCGAGCCACACCGGAGGCAGGAAGCCGAGGTACATCAAGCCGCGACCTGCGACCTCGAACCCGCGCTGAGCCTTGATGATCTTGTAGATGTACTCCCGATCCTCCGCCCCGAGCGAGGCGACGGTGCGATCGCGCAATGCGTCCAACTCGCGGCCGATCTCCTCGACCTGCTCGTACGTCAGGACGACGGGAGCGTCGTCCTTCGCATCGGAACCGTTGCCGAGGAACGGGAGGGTGGGAAGTGAAAGTCCAAACATGTCGGTCTCCAGACAGTCGTGTGGAAAATGGGACTTCAGATGTCGACGGTGACGTCGCCGACGGGAGCACTGACGCACAGCTGGATCTTCTTGTCCGGCTCGTCGTCTGTCTCACCGGTGCGCACGTTTCGGGTACGGCCCGCCTTCTTGACGGAGGTGCAGGAGAAGCAGATTCCCATCCGGCATCCGTACTCGGGATTGAGGCCCGCAGCTTCTGCTTGTTCGAGAAGTGTTTCGCCGGAGTTCTCGGCCGCCACCCCACTTTTGGTGAATGACACCTCGCCGCCGGCCTCCCCTGGCTCGGCCACCGCCGGCGCGAACTCCTCGGTGTTGAGCAAGTGCTCGACGTCGACCTCACGGAACACCTCACGCACTCCCCGCATCAGTCCGGGAGGTCCGCAGAGATAAGCCTGGGCGTCGATCGTGTCCGGATCGGCGATCCAAGGAGCCACCGCGTTGAGGTGCCCGCGATCGAAGAAACCTTCGAGGTCACCTCCACCGCTTTCGGTGTACACGAGTACCAGTTTCACGTTCGGGTTCTGCTCGGCGATGGTCTTCAGCGCGCGCGTGTACGCCACGTCGGCATCGGTGTTCGCGTAATGCACGAACACGATCTCGCCCGAGTGCTGCTCCTCCACCAGCGTCCGAAGCATCGACATGACCGGGGTGATTCCACTGCCGCCACTGATCAACAACACCCGACGCGGGCGGTCGACGGGAAGGGAGAACACACCGTCTGCCTGCGAGAGGCTGACAACGAGTCCGGGTGCCGCGTTGGCGTACAGATACTGCGACACCAGGCCACCCGGATGCGCTTTCACGGTGAGCTCGATCAGCCCACTGCGCGTAGACGCACCCCCGGCCGGCGAGTAGCAGCGAGTGTGACGAACACCGTCGATCACCACGCCCAACTGCACGAACTGGCCCGCCTGAAAACCGCGCCACTGGCGAGTCGGGCGCAGCGTGAGAGTGGCGGAGTCAGCCGTCGGATGGTCGACGGCGACAACCTGCGCGCGGATGTCACGAACCGTCGCCATCGGGTTGACCAGCTCGAGGTACCGATCGATCTGATGTGGAGCAGCCATGGCTTCGATCAGTCCCACCAAGGACAGTCCGCGCCGAGGTGCGGACTTCGGTGTCGTGTTCTCAGGAGCAGATGCGATTGTCATGACCCTCCTCGTACTTCGATTGCCGGGTGTATCGATTGCTGGGCTAGCTTCCCCCGACTGCGTGAATTCAGTGTACAAATGTTCACCGAAGATAGTGTGACAGGTGCACACAAGTACATGTCAACAAGAATGTGATCCGAGTTACACGAGTTGCCGAAAGGAGCCGGAATGCCTGTACCTACACTCGACGTCGTGACGAAGGCCGGACCGGTGAACCCAGAGCGCAGGGAGCCCGACAACAGGGAACCGGAAAGTCGTGCCGCCAAGAAGGAACGCACACGCCAAGCGCTCCTGGACACTGCCATGGACCTCTCGGCCGATCGCGGCTTCGCCGGAATCAGCCTGCGAGAGGTAGCCAGGGAAGCCGGGATCGTTCCGACGGCGTTCTACCGCCACTTCGCTTCACTGGAGGACGTCGGTGTCGTCCTCGTCGAAGAGAGCATGCGTATGTTGCGCCAGATGCTGCGCGACGCAAGGCGTAATCCCAGCACCAAGGACGCCGCTACGTCCCTGGGCATCCTTGTGCGACAAGTGCATACACACGAGCGACAGTTTCGGTTCCTCTGCCGCGAACGCTACAGCGGCGTCAGTGAGGTACGACGTGCGATAGCCACTGAAATGCGGTTGTTCGTCAGCGAACTGACCATCGACCTCTCCAGAATTGCCGGACTGGAAAGCTGGTCGTCGGACGATCTGGAAATGGCTGCCGACCTGCTCGTCTCGACGATGTTCAGTGCTGTCGTCGAACTGCTGGACGCCGGGACCGCCGGGTATCGCGACGAAGCCGCCGTCATCACACGAGCCGAGAAGCAACTGCGAGTCATCATGCTCGGAATGGCCACCTGGAATCCACCTCGAAACTGACCTCGGGTTCACCTTTTCGACGTACGGTGAGAGTCATGTCTTCCACGAGTACATACGAAATCCCCGTTGGCGACCTCACCTTCGACGTACTGATCTCGGGCCCGGACGACGGCATTCCGCTGGTAGCGCTGCATGGCTTCCCGGAGAGCGCCGCATCCTGGGGCAAGGTCACACCACTGCTCACCGCAGCGGGCTACCGCGTAATCGCACCGAATCAGCGCGGTTACTCCGCCGGCGCACGCCCCGAAGGGGTGGATGCCTACAAGATCGAGCACCTGGTAGCCGACGTCGTCGGATTGCTCGACGCGCTCGGCCTGTCCGACGCGCATCTTGTCGGTCACGACTGGGGTTCGGCGGTCGCCTGGCAGGTCGCCGGTCGCCATCCGAACCGGATCCGCAGCCTGACGGCGATCTCGGTCCCCCACCCCACCGCCTTCGGTTGGGCACTCCGCGAGGACGAGGACCAGAAGCAACGCTCGTCCTACATCGGACTTCTCCGACAGGAGGGAAAAGCCGAGGAAGTGTTGTCGGAGGACAACTTTCGCCGGCTGCGTGCCATGTTCGACGGCCAGATCGATCCTGAATTCGCCGACGAGCACATTCGTGTCCTGAGCGGGGAGGGCGCGCTGACCGGCGCCTTGAACTGGTACCGCGCGATGACCCGCGACTTCGGCGACATCGATCGCACCACTGTGCCGACTACGTACGTCTGGAGCACCGGCGACACAGCGCTCGGCCGCGCAGGCGCAGAACGCTGTGGCGAATTCGTGGACGCCCCCTACGAGTTCGTCGTGCTCGACGGCGGAAGTCACTGGATTCCGGAAGAGCGAGCCGAAGAGTTGGCCGAGGCGATCCTCGCACGTGCAGGATCCTGATCGCCGCGACGAATTCGGCTCTATGTATGTTGTCATACATAGAGCCGAATTGATTCCATCACCAGGAGTTCTGCGATGACCGAGACCGTTGCACCACCCCATCCTTTCGACGCTGCTGTCGGATTGACGCCACTCACCGCCGGCCTGTCGACCGGCGAGACCAATCCGGCGTACAACAACATGGTCGGGCCGTTCGGCGGCGTCACCGCTGCCACGTTGCTCGAATCTGTACTGAAGCACCCCGAACGCCTCGGCGATCCGCTGTCGTTGACCGTCAACTTTGCCGGTCCGATCACCGAGGGCGCCTTCGAGATCTCCGCCCGGCCGGTGCGCACCAACCGCTCGACGCAACACTGGTCCATCGAACTTTCTCAGGACGGAACCGTCGCCACTACCGCGACGGCAGTGTTCGGTACCAGGCGTGAAACCTGGTCGTCGACCGAAATCACGATGCCGGAGGTTCCGTCGGCCGAAGACGTTGCGCTGCTGCCGTTCCCCGAGTTCATCGCCTGGGCACAGAACTACGAGATGCGCTTTGTCGAAGGTGCAATCCCCGACCTGGAGTCGGGCGAGCATCCCGACTCGACCACGACGCTCTGGGTGCGCGATCGGCCGGCTCGCGCTCTCGACTTCACGTCGCTGACTGCACTGTGCGATGTCTTCTTCCCACGAGTTTTCTTGCGCCGAGGCAAGATGGCACCGGCTGGGACGGTCTCGATGACCATCTACTTCCACGCCGACGCTCAGACGCTGACCGAACAGGCAGACAATTCCGTGCTGGGAACCGCGCGGACCCAACGGTTCGGCAACGGGTACTTCGATCAGTCGGCCGAAATTTGGGGCAGTGACGGCGCATTGCTCGCTACGACACACCAGTTGGTCTACTTCAAGGATTGACGGGAAGCGCACTGTCCCCTTCCGGCGCCTTCACCATCGACAATGCGGCAAGACCGACGCCGAGAACCACCAGCAGTCCGATGATGCCGGCACGGTCTGCACCGAAGAGCCATGCGAACAGGCCGAACAGTGTCGGTGCCAAAAACGACACTGCTCGGCCAGTGGTCGCATACAGGCCGAACATCTGACCTTCACGCCCAGGCGGGGTGATGCGCGCCAGGAAGGTTCGTGCCGAAGACTGAGCGGGCCCGACGAAGAGGCAGAGCGCGAGACCGAAGATCCAGAACATCACCGGCCCTGACACCGCGATCAATATCGCGCCGACCACGATCATCGACGCCAGCGAGACGGTGATGACCTGTTTCGGTCCGATCCGATCGTCGAAGCGTCCGGCCACCAATGCACCGATTGCGGAAATCACGTTGGCCGCGACACCGAACAGTAGGACGTCGGCAGCGCTGATTCCGTAGACGTTGACAGCCAGCACGGCCCCGAAGGTGAACACGCCCGCCAGACCGTCACGAAAGAGTGCGCTCGCAATCAGGTACCAGATCGTGCGCCTGTCGACGTTCCAGAGTTCGCGCAGATCGCGCCACAACACCCGATAGGAGTCGAGGAACCCGGCCTTCGACGCTCCCGGATCGACCGCGGGGCTGGGCAACTCGGGAACCTTGAAGAACACCGGAATCGCGAAGACCGCGAACCACACTGCAGCCAGCAGTGCCACCATCCGGATGTTCATGCCGCCGTCGGTGGTCAATCCGAGGAATCCCCGAGTGTCGCCGTCGCCGACGATGAACCCGAAGTAGCACAGCAACAGCAGCACGATTCCGCCGAAATATCCCATGGCCCAGCCGAAGCCGGAGACTCTACCCAGATTCTCCGGTGTCGACACCTGCCGCATCATGGCGTTGTAGGGAACGCCGGCCAGTTCGAAGATCACCGAACCGATTGCGAGCAGAACCAATCCGAGCCACAGATAGCGGTAGTTGTCTTCGACGAAGTAGAGGCCCGCCATCGAGAGCACGGTGATGCCGGTCAGTATCGCGAGCGAGAGTTTACGTTTACCCGACGCATCGAAACGTTGTCCGGTGATCGGAGCGAGAATCGCGATGAAGAAGCCGGCGATTCCGAGCGCCCAGCTGAGCCACGTAGTTGCCGAAATCGTGCCGGGAAGGTCGTCACCGACCGCGTCGGTGAGATAGACCGAGAAGACGAACGTGAGGATCACTGCGTTGAATGCGGCCGAACCCCAATCCCACAGCCCCCATGCGAACACTTGACTCTTCGTGGCCGCACCGCCGATGCCTGCGGGTGGCTCTGCCTGCGTGCTCGTGGACTCGGCGCTCATACGGCGAAGCCTAACTGCGCGCGGGCGACTCGGCGCCTCTCTCCGAAGTCGACATACAAGACGTTCTATGCACCCGAATTAGTACGCACTTAGTTGCATACGCACCTGAGTGCATAGATACTTTTTCCATGGCACTCGAACATGCGTTGCTCGTCTCCCTGTCCGAACAGGATGCGTCGGGATACGACCTCACACGCCGGTTCGACAAGTCGATCGGCTTCTTCCACAGCGCGACGCACCAGCAGATCTACCGAGTCCTCAAGCGTATGGACGAGGCGGGCTGGGTGGAGGTGGAGGCCATCGCGCAGGACGGCCGACCGGACAAGAAGATGTACCGCGTCAGCGATGCCGGCCGCGCCGAACTGACCCGATGGATCGCAGAGCCGTCCGAACCGAACCACCTGCGCAACGAGTTGGCCATCAAGATCAGGGCCGCTGCGCACGCCGATCTCCCCGCTCTACGACGCGAAGTCGCTCGCCACCGCGACGGCCACGCCGCCCGCCTCGACGTCTACCGACTCATCGAAAAGCGTGACTTCCCCAATCCAGCAGCGCTTTCCGGCTCTTCGCTGCACCAGTACCTCGTACTTCGCGGCGGCATTCGCGTCGAGGAAGGATTCACCGACTGGTGCCAGGAAGTTCTGGACGCACTGCCCACTGGCGAGTACGCCACCGAAGACACTGGCGAGCCCGCCACCGAAGACACCGGCGAGTACGCCACGGAAGGACATCTTCAGTCATGACGGATACACAGTTCCCCCGCCTGCTCGAACCGCTCGACCTCGGATTCACGACGCTGAAGAACCGCGTCGTCATGGGATCGATCCACACCGGCCTCGAAGATCGCGCGAAGGACACCGACCGCTTGGCCGAGTACTTCGCCGAACGTGCCCGTGGCGGAGTCGGCTTGATCATCACCGGCGGCTACGCGCCCAACCGCACCGGTTGGCTCTTGCCCTTCGGTGCCAAGCTGACCAACCGCATCGAAGCGCGCCGTCACCGCCGGATCACCAAGGCGGTTCACGACGCGGGTGGAAAGATCGCCATGCAGATCCTGCACGCCGGCCGCTACAGCTACCAGCCGTTCAGTGTCTCCGCGTCGTCGATCAAGGCGCCCATCAATCCGTTCCGTCCGCGCAAGCTGACCGGCCGTGGGGTGCGTTGGCAGATCCGGAACTACGTTCGCTGCGCGCGTCTGGCCAAGTCCGCGGGTTACGACGGCGTCGAAATCATGGGCGGTGAGGGCTACTTCATCAACCAGTTCCTCTGCGAGCGCACGAACAGGCGCACCGACCAGTGGGGCGGCAGTTCCGAGAACCGTCGACGCATGGCAGTCGAAATCGTGCGACGCACACGCAAGGCCGTCGGCCCGAACTTCATCATCGTGTTCCGGTTGTCGATGGCAGACCTGGTCGAGGGCGGTCAGACCTGGGATGAAATCGTCTCATTGGCAAAGGAAGTCGAAGCTGCCGGCGCCACGATCATCAACACCGACATCGGGTGGCACGAGTCACGGGTGCCCACCATCGTCACCTCGGTTCCCCGAGCAGCCTTCGTCGACATCACCGGCAAACTCGAGAAGCACGTCGACATTCCGGTAGCCGCCTCGAATCGGATCAACATGCCCGAGACTGCCGAAGAGATCCTCAACCGCGGTGACGCACAATTGATTTCGATGGCCAGGCCGATGCTCGCCGATCCCGACTGGGTGAACAAGGCCGAGCGCGGAGCGTCCGACGAGATCAACACGTGCATCGCCTGCAACCAAGCCTGCCTCGACCACGCCTTCGTTCACAAGCAGGTCTCCTGCCTGCTCAATCCGCGCGCGGGCCGTGAGACCACGCTGATCCTCTCCCCCACTCGGCGGACCAAGAATCTCGCCGTCGTCGGCGCCGGTCCTGCCGGACTTTCCGCAGCACTCAATCTTGCTCAGCGTGGTCATTCGGTCACGTTGTTCGAGGCCTCGGACAAGATCGGCGGGCAATTCGGGATCGCACAGCTCATTCCGGGTAAGGAAGAGTTCGCCGAGACCATTCGCTACTACACCCGCATGCTGGACGTGGCCGGAGTGACGGTCAAGCTCGAAACCCGCGTCGCACCGGCAGATCTCATCGGCTCCTTCGACGAAGTCGTGGTTGCCACCGGCGTGACGCCGCGGGTTCCCAAGATCCCCGGCATCGAGAACCCGAAGGTGCTGACCTACGCCGAGGTCGTCCGAGAGGGCAAGCCCGTCGGCAAGTCCGTCGCCGTCATCGGTGCCGGCGGCATCGGCGTCGACGTGAGCGAATTCCTCACGCACCCCACTTCCCCCACTCTTCATCTCAAGGAGTGGAAGCAGGAATGGGGCGTCACCGAACCCGAAATGGCCCCGGGCGCTCTCACCACTCCGGTACCAGAGCTCTCCGAGCGGGAGGTCTACCTCCTCCAACGCAAGCCAGGACGCATCGGCGCCGGCCTCGCGAAGACCACCGGCTGGGTCCACCGGGCGGCCCTCAAGAACAAGGGCGTTCACGAGCTCTCGGGCGTCAACTACGAGCGCATCGACGACGCCGGCCTGCATATCACCTTCGGTGAGAAGCACGAGAAGCCCCGACTTCTCGAGGTCGACAACATCGTCATCTGCGCCGGGCAGGAGTCGGTTCGCGATCTCGTGGACGAACTGACCGTCGCGGGTGTGGTGACCCACATCATCGGCGGCGCGGATGTCGCTGGCGAACTCGACGCCAAGCGTGCCATCGAACAGGGCACACGACTGGCCGCGAAGATCTGACCGGCTACGCTGACTGATCGTGAGCCTGCCGACACCCACAACCACAGCCCGCGCCGTAGTGACCGGCGCCTCCTCCGGCATCGGAGAGGCACTGGCCGCTGATCTGGCATCACGCGGACACTCCCTGATCCTCGTTGCCCGTCGTGGCGAGGTCATGGAGGCCCTCGCCGAGAAGCTTCGCGCCGCGCACGGCGTCGAGGTGGAGGTCCGTGCATCGGACCTCTCCGACAGCGCGGCGCGTGCCGTTCTGGTCGAGGAACTCGGTGGCCGCGACATCAGCATCCTGTGCAACAACGCCGGTATCGCCACCTTCGGGCCGATCGCCGAGCTGGACCCGGCCTACGAGCGCGACCAGGTCGAGCTCAACGCCGTTGCAGTGCACGATCTCACGCTGGCCGTGCTGCCCGGCATGCTCGCGCGCAAGTCCGGAGCCATCCTGATGGTCGGGTCCGCGGCCGGCAACATGCCGATCCCCAACAACGCGACGTACGCAGCCACCAAGGCGTTCGTGAACACCTTCGCGGAATCGTTGCGAGGTGAACTCAAGGGCACCGGAGTGAACGTCACCCTGCTCGCGCCAGGCCCCGTTCGCACCGAAACCCCGGACCCGGCCGAAGCGTCGATCGTCGACAAGCTCGTCCCGGACTTCTTCTGGATCTCGAGCGAGTACACCGCCAAGGTCTCGCTCGACGGCCTGGCCGAGAACAAGATGCGCGTCGTACCGGGCATCTTGAGCAAGGCGATGTCCGTCGCGGGCGGTTACAGCCCGCGTGCCGTCGTTGCGCCGATCGTGGGCACGTTCTACAAGAAGCTCGGCGGCTGATTCACTCAAACTTCTCAGAGCAGGCCATAGCAGACCATATAGTCGGTTAATGGCGATGCGAAGAACACTGGCAGTCGGGGCAATCCTTCTTTTGACCGGAGGGTTGCCCTTACTGCTGCCCTCGGCAGCGAATGCATGTTCGTGCGCATCATCGGCTACCCCGGAAGAAGCCGTGAGCGTCTCCAGCACCGTTTTCCTCGGGACTCCGACGGAGAAAACTTCGGACGGGTTCGAGGACACCTACCTGTTCGACGTCAGCCGGGTCTACAAAGGCGATCTGGCATCGGTGACGTCGGTGGGGACACTCGCGAACGGGAACGGTTGTGGCACAAGCTACGTGCTCGGCACCGAGCAGCTGATGTTCGTTTCTGCGCCGTACGACGTCGACGCCGAGCACGAGGGGCACAGCTGCGGGCCGGCTACCGAAACCGGGTTCGACATCCAAGCGGCGGTCGAGTCCGTGTACGGCGCCGGTTACGCCCCGAGTGCCGGCGGAACTCCGTCCGTTGGTGTGTCCGCCGACCGATCGACGGTCATCGGCGGAGGCGCCGCGGTGGCATTGCCCGCGGTGCTCGGTTGGTTCGGATGGAGGCGGCGGCGGGCACAGTGAGTCCACGGGCACAGTAAGTCGAGGACGTCAGGGCCGCGTCAACCTCGTTCGGCGGCGCGTCAAGTAAGCGTCAAGATCCGCCCCACCGGTGATCTTCGGGAGTAGATCTGAAAGTAGCCCGCAACACGGCGGGTCACCTTCAGGAGATCGACGTGACGCTACTCGAAATCTTCCCCTCCCTACGCGGCGCAATGACACCGCGTATGGATCCTGCGTTGTGGCCCATCAGTACTCGCCACGACCACAGCGGGCGTGTCTGCATCGGCGACGTCTCCCTCGAAGAGATCGCGGACCAGTACGGCACACCGACGTACGTCGTCGACGAGGCGGACGTGCGGCACCGCTGCCGCACGTATCGAGAGATCTTCCCCGACTCGGAGATCGTGTACGCCGGCAAGGCACTGATGATTCGAGCGATGGCTACCTGGGTCTCCGACGAGGGACTCGGGGTGGATGTCTGTTCCGCCGGTGAACTCGCCGTCGCGCTTGCCGCGGGCGTGGACCCCCACCGAATCATCCTGCACGGCAATGCCAAATCGGTTTCCGAACTGAGGGCGGCGGTCAACGCGGGTGTCGGCCGGATCGTCCTCGACTCCCCCAGCGAAGCGGTACGGCTCGCGTCGGTGTGCACCCACCGACAGAAGGTGTTGGTCAGAGTCACACCCGGCATCGACATACACGGACACAAGGCAGTGTCCACGGGCATCGTGGACCAAAAGTTCGGCCTACCAGCGTTTTCCGAAGAACTGGAACATACGGTATCCGTCGTCGCCAACGCGACGCACCTGCAGCTCATCGGCCTGCATTGCCATCTCGGCTCCCAGATCACCGATCCCGAACTCTTCCGCCCCGCGATCGAGACGATGATCGCACAGATGGACGACATACGACGCACGCATCGAATCATCCTCACCGAACTCGATCTCGGCGGTGGCCATGGGATCGCCTACGTGCCGGGAGATGCCCAATTGGATCTGACCCGCCTCGCTCACGTCATCGACGAAACTCTCGACGACGCGTGCACCCGAAACCGCTTCCCTCGCCCCGAAATCGTGCTCGAGCCTGGCCGAGCGATCGCTGCGCGGGCCGGAGTCACGCTCTATCGCGTACAGAACATCAAGTCGATCAGCGGGGGACGAACCTTCGTCTCCGTCGACGGCGGGATGAGCGACAACCCTCGGGTGTCGTTGTACGACAGCCACTACGACGTCGAACTGGTGAACCGACATTCGCGCGCACCGCTCCAGGAAGTCACCGTCGCCGGGCGACACTGCGAATCGGGCGACGAAATTGCCGTCGGAGCAAGGCTTCCCGTCGACCTACATGAAGGTGACCTGTTGGCAGTGCCGTGTACGGGCGCATACCACCACAGCATGGCCTCCACCTACAACAGCGTCGGCCGGCCGCCGGTCGTCGCCGTGCTGGGCGGGATTGCGCGGCCGTTGATCAGGCGCGAATCGATCAACGACCTGTTGGCCCGCGAGGTCGGCATCTGACCTCGCGGGCGCCTGAGCCTCAGCGCCTGCGGCGACTACCGGTGCCGAAGATGTTTCGCGAAATCTCGCGTCCCGCAGCCGAAGCCGCCGAGCGCAGGAAACTCTTGACAGCCGAGTTGCCCAAGATCTGCTCGGCGATGTTGGGGCCCTCCGGCTCGGCCGGCGGCGGTGGCGGCAGATCGGGCAGCGACGGAAGATCCAGGGACTGATCCGCTGTCGGAGCACCGGCCACCTTGGCCGTCAGCTTCTCGTACGCCGACTCGCGGTCGATGGTCTGGCCGTACTTCTGATTCAGCGGACTCGACGACGCGGCCGCCTTGATGGCGTCGTTGCCGATGGTGTCCATCAGCGACCTCGGCGGACGAATCTTGGTCCAGGCCACCGGCGTCGGCGCACCCTTTTCCGAGAGTACGGTCACGATGGCTTCACCGATGCCGAGTGAAGTCAGTGCCTTTTCCAGGTCGTAGTGCTCGGTCTTCGGGTACGTGCGGACGGTCTTGTTGAGGGCTTTCTGATCGTCGGGCGTGAAGGCACGCAGGGCGTGCTGAACCCGCGCACCCAACTGTGACAGCACCGAATTCGGAATGTCGGTCGGAAGTTGCGTGCAGAAGAACACGCCGACGCCCTTGGAACGAATGAGCTTGACCGTCTGTTCGACCTGCTGCAGGAAGGCCTTCGACGCGTCCGCGAACAGAAGGTGCGCCTCGTCGAAGATGAACACGAGCTTCGGCTTGTCCAGATCTCCCTCTTCGGGCAGCGTCTGGAACAGGTCCGCGAGCACCCACATCAGGAAGGTGGAGAACATTGCCGGGCGCGCCGCCTGGGCACCGAGTTCGAACAGCGTGATCACACCGGCACCGCCGACGACACGCAGCAGATCCTCGGTTTCGAGTTCTGGTTC
>NZ_BAAILK010000022.1:20469-42608 GCF_054589475.1 Rhodococcus sp. no. 34 | reverse complement strand
CCGAAGAAGGTGTCACCACCATCTGCTTCGAGGTTGACCAACGCGCGCAGAATCACTCCCGCCGTCGCCGAGGAAACTCCGCCGATACCCTTCAGATCGGCCTTGCCCTCAGCGCTTGTCAGGTGGGCAATGACCGAACGCAGATCCTTGAGGTCCAGCAGGGCGAGGCCCTGAGTGTCGGCCCAGTGGAAGATCAGCCCGAGTGTCGATTCCTGGGTCTCGTTGAGGCCCAACACTTTACTGAGCAGGATCGGCCCGAAACTGGTGATGGTCGCGCGCACCGGGATACCGATTCCGTCAGTACCCAACGACAAGAACTCGACTGGCATCCCAGCGGGAGTCCACGAATCGTCGCCCGTCTCGACTGCGCGAGACTTCATCTTCTCGCTCGGATCCCCCGCCTTCGACAGACCCGAGAGATCGCCCTTGACGTCGGCCATCACAACCGGCACACCCGCGGCGGACAGCTGCTCGGCGATGCCCTGCAACGTCTTGGTCTTGCCGGTACCCGTCGCACCGGCGATCAGACCGTGACGGTTGATCGTCGCCAACGGAATCCGCACCCGCGCGGTGGGATCTGCCACACCGTCGATCACCACCGAGCCGAGCTCGAGTGCCCGCCCCTCGGATGAATAGCCCGCCGCGATTTCAGCGGCAGCACCCGAGGGCGCCTGAGCAGCGGGGGTGGCTCCGGCCGATGCTTCGGCCTCAGCGGCAGCCGCTTCCTTCTCTGCTTCCTCAGCTGCTGCAGCGGCTTCAGCTGCTGCAGCGGCTTCAGCTGCAATCCGAGCGGCTTCGGCAGCGGCAGCCTTGGCAGCTTTCGCCTTCTCCGCCGGCGTCAGCGGCGCTGCTCCGTCCTTCGGATCCACGGTCATCGAAAAGCCCTCCTCGTTGCAATGCGGCGAAGTTCTTGTCATCACCCGAACGCCGTCTCACACACGTCGAGTTTCCACCGCAGACCTTATCCCGCGCCCGCGCGCACTACTGTGTTCCTGGTGCAGGACAAATTGGTATGGATCGATTGCGAAATGACCGGGCTGCGACTCGAGTCGGACAAACTCATCGAGATTGCGGCTCTGGTGACCGACAGCGACTTGAACATCTTGGGCGAAGGTGTGGACATCGTCATCCACGCCGACGACGACGCGTTGGCTGCAATGCCCGACGTCGTGAAGAAGATGCACGCAAAGTCGGGACTGACCGAAGAGGTTCGTAAGTCGACGGTCACCCTCGCCGAGGCGGAGAAAGAGGTGCTCGCGTACATCCGCAAGCACGTTCCCGTCGCCGGTACGGCTCCCTTGGCGGGTAATTCAATCGCCACCGACCGCGGATTCATCTCACGGGACATGACGGCACTGGACACATACCTGCACTACCGGATGATCGACGTCAGCTCCATCAAAGAACTCTCCCGCCGCTGGTACCCGCGAATCTACTTCGGCCAGCCCGAAAAAGGTCTCGCCCACCGGGCACTCGCCGACATCAAGGAATCCATCCGCGAACTCAAGTACTACCGCGGCACTGCATTCGTCGCGCCGCCCGGACCGTCGAGCGCGGAGATCGCAGCCGTCGTAGAGGGCTTGGGTCCCGCCTGACCTGCCGATTGGCTTCCTGACCGACTTTCGCGCTAGTATCTCTTTCGTCAAAGCAGCCGGGTCAAACCGGTGGCCGAGGCAATGGTGGGCGTAGTTCAGTTGGTAGAGCACCAGGTTGTGATCCTGGCTGTCGCGGGTTCGAGTCCCGTCGCTCACCCAAGCGGAACCCCCGAGAATGTCGGAAGACATTTTCGGGGGTTCTTTTGGTTTGTGCGCCAGCCGCAATCTCCCCTTCCACAGCCGGGTGAACGTATCGCTCCCCTTCTCTGACGGGGGCAGCGATACGTTCACCCGAAGTGGGTGGGGTGGCGACCGCGACAAATCGCGCGCTCCCGAGCAACCCGTGCCCGGGCCGAGCGAACGTACCTCTCGTCGCCTCAGATAGACCGAAAGCCACTTTCGCTCACATCGGGGTAGCTGGAATTCGCCGCAAATAGCCCCAGCCGACGATCACTCGGGCGACGGTTCCGGCTCCCAGACACCTACGACGGTCCCCTCGCGAACATGTCGCTCGTACGCCGAAACCTTGTCGTGGATGACGTTCAGGTTTTCCTGCATCGCAGCGATCCTGGATCGAATCAACTCCTCATGCGACTGTAAAAGTGAAAGCCGCTCCTTCTCGTTTCCTGGACCTGACCTGACGAGAGCGGCGAATTCGCGGATCGTGGCGATCGGCATACCCGAGTCTCGGAAGCGATTGCACAGCTTCAACCAAGAGACATCGCTTTCGGAGTACACCCGACGCCCACCTGCCGAGCGCGCCACCTCGTGAACGAGCAATTCCTCACGTTCGAAGTATCGAAGGGAATCGATACTGATTCCGGTCTGGACAGCGACGTCACCGATTGACAGTTCTCGCATTGCCTGGCGACCTTTCCTTGACCTGGAGTGCACTCCAGATTTTACGGTCGCAGCCATGAATTCCATCCAGCGCAAAATCAACACCGGATACTCCCGAGTCTCCACTGCCAACGACGTACTTGCCGGACAAGATTTAACAGGCACTACGGTTTTGGTCACCGGCGGGTACTCCGGACTGGGATATGAGGTTTCGCAGTCACTTTCTTCGGTCGGCGCGCGAATTGTAGTTCTTGCCCGCCGACCAGAACAGGCACGGAGCGCAATGGCCGACCTTCCGGGTATCGAAGTGCGAGCGTGCGACCTGTCGGACCCGAGCAGTGTCAGATCGTGTGCGCGAGAAATTCTCGAATCCCGGATCACTCCGGACATCATCATCTGCAATGCGGGGGTCATGGCCTGCCCGGAACTCCGTGTCGGCTCCGGATGGGAATCACAATTCGCGATCAATCACATCGGGCACTTTGTACTGGTGAACCTGCTTGTGCCAGCCATGCCCGCAAACGGCTCTCGCGTCGTAGCGGTCTCGTCGGCGGGACATTTTCTGTCGGGAGTGCGTTGGAATGACATACATTTCCGCAACGGTTACGACCGCTGGCTTGCGTACGGTCAAGCCAAGACTGCCAATGCTCTATTCGCTGTACAGCTGGCGAGCTCCGGCGCTTCACGCGGTATCAGTGCGTTCTCCGTCCATCCCGGGAGCATCCTCACTCCCCTTCAACGTCACTTCTCTGCATCGGAGAAACACGATCTCGGATGGACGACGTCGAATGGCGACGCCGTGCCGGGGTTCAAGACTCCCTCCCAGGGCGCCGCTACAACGGTGTGGGCAGCGACGGCACCGATACTCGCCGATCACTCCGGCGCGTACCTCCAGGACTGCAACATCGCGGACGTCGCGCAGACTGATGACATGAGCGTCGGCGGAGTGAAACCTTGGGCTACCGATCCCGCCGACGCACGCAGATTGTGGACACTGTCCGCTGAGATGACCGGAGTGGACGCGTTCGGTCGACGCTGACACCGAGCGAACGTACCTCCCGTCGCCTCAGATAGACCGAGAGGCACTTTCGCTCGTAAAAGGTGTACAGATGCAGAATGCCCCCAACCGGACGGTCGGGGGCATTCTGGCGTTCAGCGCTTCAGGAACGCACTCAGACGTCCGCGTTGCCGGTCTTCCAGACGCTCCAGGGAATGTTCCAGTCACCGAGGCCGTCGGTGCCGGAGAGAGTGCCGCCGACGGTGTTCTTGACGACGACGATGTCCCCACGCTTGGTGTTGTCGTAGACCCACTTGGCGTTGGACGGGCTCAGGTTGAGGCAGCCGTGACTTGTGTTGGAGTAGCCCTGCTGCCCGACCGACCACGGCGCCGAGTGGAAGAAGATACCGCTGTAGGACATTCGGGTCGCCCAGTCGACGGGGGTCTTGTAACCCTGCGCCGAGGTGACCGGGACGCCGTACGTGGACGAGTCCATGATCATGTTCGCGAAGCGGTCACCGATGATGTAGACGCCGTTGTCGGTAGGAGTGCTGTCCTTGCCCATGGAGGTGGGCATGGTCATGACAGTCTCACCGTTGACCTGGAAAGTGACCTGCTTGGTGTTGTCGTCCGCCGTGGCGATGACGGCATCACCGATGGTGAAGGAACTCTTGGCGTCTTCCTGCCCGAAGACTCCCTTGCCGAGATTGCGCCCGTACACGTTGACGCTCACGTCGACCTTGGTGCCCGGTGCCCAGTAGTTCTCCGGACGCCAACGGACCTCACGATTGTTGACCCAGTAGAACGCACCTTCGACGGCCGGAGTCGTGGTGACGGTGATCGCGGCTTCGGCAGCCTTGCGATCGGGGATGTTCTCGTCGAACTGCACCGCGATGGGCTGACCGATGCCGACCACGTCACCCTCGTTGGGCAAGACGTACGGCTTGGTGACGTTGCCGGGTGCGCTGGTGGTGAAGGACGTGACCGTCGTACTTGCGCCACCCAATCCGAATGCGCGGGCCTCGATTTTGTACTTGCGGTTGTAGCCGAGCGGTTCGGTGGTGGTCCACGACGCACCGTCGGCAGCAATCGCGCCGGCAACTGCCTTGCCGTCCTGATTGACCATCGTCACGTCGGACAGAGCGCCGTCAGCGACGTTGATCTTGACCGGGTCGCCCGGCGAGAAGCCGACAGCGCCGTCGGCAGCGGTCGAGGTGAGCTTCGGCTTGATGAGTTCGGTGAGCGGATTGGAATCGATCGGCGCCGACCCTTCGGTACTGACGTCCTTGCCGCCCGACGTGCACGCGGTCATCAGAACGAGAGCACCGAGAGACGCCGCGATCATCGCCGCGCCCTTCGACGCTCGACCGTTCCCCCCGCGCACGGACAGACCCCACCTTTGACGACTCATCGTTCGACTCCGCTTCACAATTTCTCCGACTAACTTCCGCGTCACATGCGAATCCCACTTACCGGAAGGCAAGTGGGACTTGCGGTATGACTGCGCTGCACCAATGATGCCAGGCGCGCTCGTTACCAACGGTCATGAAAGGCCACGCCGTCAGTAACGTTCAAGTATCAATCGCTCCGAACCGTCCGTTTTGTTACCGCTTTCAGCGGATTTCCTCCGATCGGACTACAGCGGCGACGCCTCCACCTGGCGATTTGCTCCCGAACCGGCGATTCGGCTAATGTTCTGTCTCGCAAGAGCGAGCGCCTATAGCTCAGTTGGTAGAGCAAGTGACTCTTAATCACTGGGTCCGGGGTTCGAGTCCCTGTGGGCGCACTTGCAAAGGTCCCCACCTTCTTCGGAAGGTGGGGATTTTTCTTTGTGTCGTGGTGAACAGGTTGTGGTGAATAGACTTCACAGTTATCGGAACCACGGCCTGGAGGATTGATGACCGAGCGCGAAACCACACCGGGCAGCGAGCTGGCATTTGCCGGGGTGGCGGGTCAGGCCGCTCTGATCCGGTCCGGAGAAATATCGGCCCGCGAGCTCACCGAGAACACACTTCGCCGTATCGAACGCCTCGATTCGACGCTCAATGCTTTTGTGCGAGTTCTCGCAGACGAAGCGCTCGACGAAGCGACACGTCTCGATCAGCGCCAGGCCGACGGCCACAGCCTGGGCCCACTGCACGGAGTTCCGATCGCGATCAAAGACGAGAACGACGTCGCCGGAACGCCGACGACGTACGGCGGTGCGGCGGCAACCCGCATCGCCTCCGCTGACTCGGAGGTCGTCCGGCGGTTGCGCGACGCCGGCGCGGTGATCGTCGGCAAGACGACGATGCCCGAGTTCGGCATCTGGCCCTTCACGGAGACTGCTGCAAACGGCTACACCAGAAACCCTTGGGACACTGGCGTATCCACGGGCGGATCGAGCGGAGGATCTGCGTCGGCCGTCGCGTCAGGCATGGTCGCAGCGGCAATCGGCGGCGACGGCGGCGGTTCCATCCGACTGCCTTCGGCGTTCTGCGGGTTGTTCGGACTCAAACCGCAGCGCGGTCGGGTGAGCACCGCGCCGAACCGAAACCTCTGGCGCGGACTCGGCACACTAGGGCCTATCACTCGTTCCGTCGAGGACAGCGCGCTCGTGTACGACGTGATAACCGGTACCACCGGGATCGACGACTACACAGCCGAAACGCTCCGCACCAGCTTTGCCGAGTCAGCCGCGTCGGCGCCCGGGCCGCTTCGCATTGCAGTGTCCACCCGGAGTCCGGTCCGGGGCGTCCGCCCGTCCCCGGAGGTCGTTGCCGCGGTGCATTCGATCGCAGAGATGTTGAGCGCGTTGGGACATCACGTCGAAGAGCACGATCCCGAGTACCCGGACGCAACTGCAGCATTTCTCCCCCAGGTGCTCGGCGGCGTCCGCGACGAAGCACTTCGCGTCGATCATCCAGCGTTACTCGAGAAGCGCACACGAGCACTCGCGTCGATCGGCCGGATAGCCGCTCCCGCGCGCGTCGGGAAATTCGCTTACCGCAAAGGTGAGCGAATCGCAGCGACGGTCAACCAGGTCTTCGACACCTTCGACCTGGTCCTGATGCCGACCACGCCCGCGCTGCCACGCCCGATCGGACAACTCGAAGGAACCGGCCTTCTGTCAGCAGTCCGCAAGGCGTTGCCGATCGCCGCCTACTGTTCGATCTGGAATGTCTGCGGCAACCCGGCGGCCGCTGTGCCCGCCGGGTTCTCCGAACGCGGACTCCCCCTGAGCGTCCAACTGGTCGGGCGCAGCGGTGGTGAACCGACCATTCTCGCCGTCGCACAGCAGTTGGAAAGCACCGTCCGCTGGCCGGATTCGCACCCTCCACACTCGTGAATTCCGGAAGCGATGTAACCGTCGTCACCACGATGAACACGCGTTTTGCAAACTCCTGAGCCTGTCGGCTAATGTTCTGTCTCGCAAGAGCGAGCGCCTATAGCTCAGTTGGTAGAGCAAGTGACTCTTAATCACTGGGTCCGGGGTTCGAGTCCCTGTGGGCGCACTTGCAAGAAGGCCCCCACCTCACCAGGTGGGGGCCTTCTTCATGTTCTGTCTTCGACAACTCGGGTCAGCGAATGATCTTCCGGACCACGAGTAGTCCCACCACTGAACCGACTGCGATCAGCGCGTACTTCACTGCCGGCTCGTTGAGCTTGGCGAGCACCGTCTTCTTGGTGTTCTCGACCAGCCGCTTCGGGTTGGTGCGGACCGTCAGTTCGTCGAGTGTGCTCGCGAGCTGGTTACGCGCCTTCTCGATCTCGCGTTCGATGCTCTCGGTGTCCCTGGGCACGTGTCCTCCAACTTGTCTGTGTTCTGCTGCTCTGTGTGCGGGTCTGCTGTGCGGACGCAGCGCGCCGACACTTCGCTCTACCGTAGAGGAGCAGAATGCCCTCGCGCCCACCTGCCGCGCAATTTCTCGACTAACCTCGATTCCCGTGACCGAGAACAGTAGATTGTCCGCCGGCGACGTCGCGCCGGATTTCACGCTCCCAGACGCCGATGGCAACGAGGTTTCCCTTCACGATTACCGCGGCCGCAAGGTCATCGTGTACTTCTACCCGGCGGCCAGCACCCCTGGGTGCACCAAGCAGGCCTGCGACTTCCGTGACAGCCTCGCCGAGCTGAACGGCGCCGGCCTCGAAGTCATCGGAATCTCGCCGGACAAGCCCGCAAAACTCGCGAAGTTCCGCGATACCGAAGAGTTGACCTTCCCGCTGCTCTCCGATCCCGAGAAAGCGACGCTCGAAGCCTGGGGCGCGTTCGGTGAGAAGAAGATGTACGGCAAGACCGTCCAGGGCGTCATCCGCTCGACGTTCCTCGTCGACGAGGAAGGCAAGATCGAGGTGGCCCAGTACAACGTCCGGGCCACCGGCCACGTCGCCAAGCTACGACGCGATCTGTCGGTCTAACTCCCGTACCGGCTCAAGAACAGAGCCTCCGCGAAAGCGAGATTCTCGATCTCCGACGGGTCGACGCTTTCGTCGGGCGCATGAATGCGGCATTGCGGTTCCTCGACGCCGACCAACGCGATCTCCGCGTCGGGGAACTGCTCGGCCAGTGCACTGCACAGCGGAATCGATCCCCCTTGGCCGGCAAATCCGACTTCGCGGCCGTAGGCATCGGTGAGCGCGGACTTCAGCTGCGCGAAACCTGCACCCTCCGTCGAGGACGAGAACGGCGATCCCGTCGATTCCGGAACGACCTCGATGTGGACGCCCCACGGCGCCGCCGCGCGGAGGTGGTCCGTCAACAACTTCTGTGCCTGCGCCGGATCCGTGCCAGGCGGGACACGAAGATTCAGGCGCGCCGACGCGCGGGGCGTGATCGCCGCCGCCGAACCCACGACCGGCGGGCAGTCGATACCCAGGATGGTCAGCGCCGGACGAGCCCACACCTGCTCGGCGACCGAACCGGAACCAGTCAACTGCACCCCTTCGAGCACCCCGGCGTCGGAGCGGAACTGATCGCCGTCATAACTGACACCCGCCCACTCCTGATCGTTGGTCAAGCCTTCGACAGTGGTGTTTCCGGCGCTGTCGTGCAGCGTCGAGAGTATGTGCACCAGCGCGGTGATCGCATCGGGCGCCGGTCCACCGAAGACACCGGAGTGAATCTCACCCTCGAGCGTCGACACGTGGACCACAACGTTCGCGATCCCGCGCAATGACGTCGTGATCGTCGGCTCCCCGACTTCGGTGTTGCCGGTATCGGCGATCAGGATCATGTCGGCTGCAAAAAGTTCGGGGCGATCTCGCACCAGATCCTCGAGACCGCCAGTGCCCATCTCCTCGGATCCCTCGGCGACGATCGTCAGGTGGGCGCTCGGATCCACACCGGCTGCGGCGAGCGCTCGCAGAGCTGTCAGATGCATGACGACGTTGCCCTTGCAGTCGGAAGCGCCCCGTCCGTACCACCGTCCGTCGCGCTCGGTGAGCGTGAAAGGCGGGGAGCCCCAGAGCTCTTCGTTTCCGGGCGGCTGAACGTCGTAGTGGCAGTACAGCAGAACGGTCGGAGCACCGCCCGGGCCTGGTCGACGCCCGACAACCGCGGCCGAACCGTCGGAGGTCTCGATCGCCTCGATATCGGCGAAACCCTGAGCCCGGAATGCCTCCAGGACCCAATGCGCAGCGGCCGCGCATTCTTCCGGCGGGTACTGCCGTGCATCGGCGACGGACTTCATCGCCACAAGTGCACTCAGATCCTCACGGGCACGCGGCATGAGTTCACCTACCGCGGTTCGCAGTTCTTCCGTCATCGTCTCCCTCTCCTCGGCATCGAATCTCGGTGTGCCCGAAGAATCTCAGTCTGCCCGAATCGGACGTAGGCCGGCGCCAGGATCGCCGTTGCGCCACACCGCGCAGCAACCTCTTCGGCTACTGGACAGTTGGTCACCTAGTATCGAGGTGTGGCAACAGCATCGGGACTCGTGTGCGCGCACCTGCGCGGTGCGTTTCGACCGATCACGACCGCCGAAGTAGGTGGCCGATGACACCGGATAATGCACAAGTCCCAAATTCGACAGAAAACACCGATAGCCTGGAAGACGTGCAGCCCACGACTCGTCACCGCGCGCGGCGACGAGTCGACCCAGCACTGGAGAATCCCCAGAGCCTCGAAGAACCGCAGGAACTGCTGCCGCGCAAGCGTCCGACGCAAGAGCGCAGCCAGCGTAAATTCGACGCACTCCTGGCTGCGTCACGGGAACTCCTCACCGATGTCGGTTTCGAATCGTTCACCTGTGAAGAAGTCGCGGCACGTGCTGACGTCCCGATTGGGACGCTTTACCAGTTCTTCGCGAACAAGTACGTCATCGTGTGCGAATTGAACCGCCAGGACCTCGTCGGGGTCCAGCACGAGCTTGCTCAGTTCGGCGGCGAAGTACCCTCGCTCGACTGGTTGCGGTTCCTGAACAGTTTCGTCGATCACATGGCCGGGCTGTGGACGTCTGATCCGTCGCGCCGCGAGGTCTGGCTGGCGATGCAGTCGACGCCGTCCACGCGGGCAACCGGAGTCATTCACGAAAAGCAGTTCGCCGAGACCGTAGCGAAAATGCTCGGCCCGTTGACGCCTCGTACGCGGCGAGATCGTCGCCTGATGATGGCGGAAGTTCTTGTCCACGTGGTGTATTCGATGCTCAATTTCTCGGTTCAGGACGGCCAGTCGCATGCCGACGCCGTCGCCGAACTGAAAAGGTTGATGATCGCGTATCTCCTCGTCGCCGAGAAGGAATCCCGCACGAAGGACTAGTCGAACGACAAAGAGCCGGTCTCCCCTTGGGAGACCGGCTCTTTCGTGTCCGGCAGCGCTACTCCGGGTCGGATTCGATGACCGCGAAAGCGCCCGCCATGTCCCCGTCGTGGGTGAGCGAGATATGAATCTTCACTCCGGTCAGGTGTTTGGCCACGTCACCGCGAAGCCGGATGCCGGGGCGCCCCCAGGCGTCCGAGACGACCTCGATCTGATTGTGGATCATTTCCCCCAGCACCGGTGGGCCGGCGAAGAGAGCAGTTGACCATGCCTTGATCACTGCTTCCTTCGCAGCCCACCGGGCGGCGAAATGTCGTGCCGGTTCGGAGCTCCGGGTAGCGGCGTCTCGACGCTCGCCCGGTGTGAAGTTGTCGAGCATTGCCGTTCCCGGCCTGTTCAATTGCTCGGCGAACTCCGACACCGTCACGAGGTCGAAGCCGATACCCAGAACTCCCATACCGTGACTACTACTTGCAGCCGGGCAGATTCGAGCGGTACACCTGGTCTGCGCCGAGTCGTGCGTCCTCGCTCAGCAGCATGTCCGCTTCGAGCTGACGCGACGCCTTGGCCGGCGTTCCGTCGGCACCGAGGCGACGATCCGCCGGGCGCTCGTAGAGGCTGTCGCCACCGCACATCGCCTTCGCGAGGCGACGCTGACCGTCGATCGTCCGCTGCTGGGCCGCAGCAACATAGGCGTCACGCTTGTCGGCCGGAACCGACTCGACGAATGCCTGCGGGTGCACGACTGCGATCAGGCCGGAGACGTGACCGAAGCCGAGGCTGGTCAGCAGGCCGGCACGCAGCGGAAGCTGATCACCGAACTTGAGCGGCTGACGTGCCCACACGAGGTGCTCGAACTCGGCCATCTTGTCGTCGACGCAGTCGAGGCTGCGGTTCGGCGGGACGATGCCCTGGCTCAGTACCTGGCAGAGCCCGATCAGCTGGAAGGCTGCGGCACCACCCTTGGCGTGACCGGTCAGGCTCTTCTGCGAGACCACGAACATCGGCGCGCCTTCACTGCGTCCCAATGCCCCGGCGAGGCGCTCGTGCAGCTCTGCCTCGTTGGGATCGTTGGCGGCAGTGGAGGTGTCGTGCTTGGAGATCACGGCGATGTCGTCGGCGCTCACGCCCAGTGCGTTGAGCGAGAGTGCGAGCTGCGAATCCGCTCCCCCACGTCCGGCGCCCAGTGCTCCGAGTCCCGGTGCCGGGATCGAGGTGTGGACACCGTCGGCGAACGATCCGGCCCAGGCGACCACACCGAGGACGGGAAGACCCATCTCGAGTGCCAGGTCACCGCGAGCGAGGAGAATCGTTCCGCCGCCGGCCGACTCGACGAATCCGCCGCGGCGACGATCGTTGGCCCGCGAGAAGCGGCGATCCTCGATGCCCTTGGCATGCATGTCCTCGGTCTTGGCAGTGGCCGACATGTCGCCGAAGCCGATGATGCCTTCCGTGCTCAGATCGTCGAACCCGCCGGCAACAACCAACTGCGCCTTGCCGAGTCGGATCTTGTCGACGCCTTCTTCGACGGATACCGCTGCCGTGGCGCAGGCGGCGACGGGGTGAACCATCGCGCCGTAACCGCCGACGTACGACTGAACGACGTGCGCTGCAATGACGTTCGGCAGCGCTTCCTGCAGGATGTCGTTCGGACGGTTCTCGCCGAGCAGCGTGTCGATGTACAGGCTCCTCATGGAGGTCATGCCGCCCATGCCGGTGCCCTGCGTGTTGGCGACCAGGCTCGGGTGTACCCAGCGGAGCAGTTCGCTCGGAGTGAAGCCGCCCGTCAGGAAGGCGTCCACCGTTGCGACGATGTTCCAGAGTCCGACGCGGTCGACCGAATCTGCCATGTCGGCGGGGATGCCCCACTTGGTGACGTCGAAGTTGGTCGGAATCTGACCGCCCACACTACGAGTCAGCTTCATCTTGCGCGGAACGCGGATCTCGGTGCCTGCGCGGCGGGTGACCGTCCAGTCTCCGGACTCGGCGGAAACCGTCGCCGTCGTGTTCTCCGGATCGGATTCGACGAAGGCCTGAGCCTCTGCCTCACTGCCGACCACGAAGCTCAGATCCTTGTCCAGGAACACGGAGGTGAGCAGCGGAGCGGTGTTGTCGATCATCGCGCCCTCGTCGACGTAGCGACGGATGCCGCAACGCTCGACGACTGCGTCGTGGTACTTGTCGGCGATTTCCGCCTCGGGTACCAGGTCACCGGATTCGACGTCGTACCAGCCCGGCCTGGGGTCGTTCTCCCAGACGATGAGTCCGGTGTTCCACGCCAATTCGAGAACGCCTGCGGCAGAGAGCTGCTCGTCGACCTCCATCTCGAAGCGGGTACGCGAGGAACCGTAGGGTCCGAGCTCTCCGGCACCCACGATGACCACGAGGTCCGCGGGGGTGACGTCCAGTTCGGGCCAGCTCGGAGCCTTGACCGAGTCGTCGATGCGAGCCGGCGCGGGCAGCGCCAGGATGCTGGACTCGTCCACTGCTTCGTCGACAGCCTCGGCGATCTCGGCCACCTCGGCAGCTTCCTTGGCCAGTGCGGCGAGGTCGAGGTTCGCCTCGGCGAGCCCACCGGTCAGGTCGACCTCGAGCGGAGCCTCGGCAGCAGCGCGCCGCGACTCGCGGGTTGCCGTCTTCAGCAGTTCGGTCGCCATCTCCTGGGTGGACCAGGTGCGGACGCCCGCAGCTTCGACTGCGTCGACGATCGGATCGTTGTGACCCATGAGTCCGGTTCCGCGAACCCAACCGATGACCGCATGTGCCAACGTGACCCGCTCGGCCCAGTTGCGCTCGGCCTTCCAGCGATTGACCACGGCGATCAGCGAAGCCTTGGCCTCGCCGTAAGCACCGTCGCCGCCGAACGTTCCGCGGTTCGGCGAACCGGGCAGCACCACGTGCAAGTGCGTGTCGACGTCGCTGTCGTAACCGATCTTCGACAGACCGCCGATGAGGCGCTCCACCGACCAGAGCAGCACGCGCATTTCCATTTCGGCGCGAGCGCCGGCGTCGGAGAGTTCGCCGCCGACACGGGGAGCTGCGAACGGGAAGAGCATCGTCGGCGTCATGGCCGGCTTGATGAGCTTCTTTGCGCCGCCTGCGTTCTCGGTGGCTTCGTTGCCGATCCAGTCGATCAGTGCGTCGACGTCGGTGTACGACGCCATGTTCGCGGGAACCACCCAGAGGGCGGCACCGGCGCGAGCGTTCTCGCGGTACAGGTCGCGGTAGAAGCCGAGACGCTGACCGTCGAGTCGTGAGGTGGTCACGAATACCGTTGCGCCACCGGCAAGGAGCTTGCCCGTGACCGCTGCCGCGATGGAACCCTTGCTGGCGCCCGTCACTACTGCGACCTCGCCTGCCCACTCGGGTGCGTCGGATTCTGCCGCAGCAGCCGCATCAGCGATGCGGGTGTAGACCTCGGCGAGTGGGGTGCGGCCTTCGTCGGTTGCACGGGTGGCCCACCACTTCGCCTGTGCGGCGACGGTGGAGCCGGCACCGATGAAGTTCTCGACCGACAACGCGGTGTCACCGAGCCAAATGCGAGCGAGATCCTCACGCGCACTTGCCCAGCGGTCGTCGAGCAGCACGGCCTTCTGCGCGTCGAATGCCGGAGCAACCAGACGCGGCCAGTCGGAGCCGAGTTCAGCCGAGACCAGGTCGACCAGTTCGGTGTCCTCGACCGTCGCGACTGCCGTTTCTTCGTTCAGTCCGAGCTGCTCGAGCACCAGGCGTGCGGCCGAGGCCAGAACGCCGTTGCGACCGGTGATGTTCTCGGTGAACTCACCCAGAGCGGCTGCGTCGACGGTTCCGCCGCTTCCGCCGCCGGTAGCCGGCAACGAGACGCTGACTCCACGAGCAGACCCGACCGAGGCAACTGCGCTGTCGATGACTGCGTCCACTGCTGCCGCGTCGGCCAGTGCGCCGGAGCTCAGGCCACCGAGGTCGCCGCCGCGGATGCTGGCGCCGTCACGGGTACCGAGAGCCACTGCTGCGGTGACGTGGTGTGCCCAGCCGTCGCCCAGTTCCCAGACCTTCTTGACGCGGTCGGCGATGTAGCCGGGACGCTTGCCCGAGGGGCCGAAGACCTTGCGCAGGTGATCGTTGATCGAATCGGAGAGCACCGGTCCGAACGGCTTGTACGTACGGGCGAGCTTGTCGACGGTTGCCCCCAGGGAGCCCATGTCGGCGTCTGCGGCCCCGTCGATGGCACCGAGGGAGAGCTCGGAGCCGAGGTCGACCAGAAGCTGGTTGCGACGCGAGGAAACGCCGTCGCACAGTGCCTCGATCGTGTCCGCGGGGCCGACCTGATCGGGACGGAGCTTGGTCCACAGGCTGATCAGGACCTTCGTGGCGTCGGGCGCCTTGAAGGTGAGGTCGTCCGGACGCGGTCCACCCGAAGGTGCAGCCGGCGCGGCAGCGGCAACCGGAGCAGCGGCCGCGGCGGCCGGAGCAGCCTGCGCGGCAGGCGCTTCGATCTCGTCGTCGTCATCGACAGCGGGGTCGACGTCGGTGCCGTAGACGATCGCAGCTTCGCGCTCGACGTTGAGAACCTCGACCGGGTAGCCGAAGCGGCCCGGCAGCTTGAGGGTCTGCGACGCGAGGTTCGCGACGGTCGGGGCAGCGCCGAGACCGATCTCGACGAAGCGTTCGACCCCGAGCCCTCCTTCGGACTCGTCACCGAAGAGCAGGTCCTGCGTCTCGATCCAACGGACCGGGCTGGCGAACTGCCAAGCCAGCAGCTCGATCAGGATGATGCGGGACAACTCGTGAGTGCGCGTTGCGTAGCTGTCGAAGTCTGCGAGGACTTCCTGCAGCGGCTCGGACGGCACCAGGTCGGCGATTTCCTGAACGAAGTCACGACGCAGCGAGAACGGCTTCGGAACCAGGTTCGGGATGTAGCGGCCGATCAGGATATCCGGATCGATGTCGTGCGGGAGCAAGTCCTGCAGGCACACGCGGAAGTCCGCCACGCCACCGCGAAGGACGGTGGAGTGGAACGGCACGTCGATGCCGGGAACCTGGATGTATGCCCGCTTGCCACCGAATTCTGCTCGGCGACGGTCGATTTCGACCTCGAGTGCGTCGAGACCGGCTACCGAGCCGGCAATGGCGTACTGGCTGCCGCGCAGGTTCAGGTTGACGATTTCGAGGAACTCACCGGAAGACTCGGCGACACCGGCGACGAAGCCCTGCACGTCGTCGTCGGAAACACCGATCTGCGACGGGCGGATAGCGGCCATGCGGTAGTCGGAGCGTCCGGCTTCGTCGCGGGGAACGAGCTGGTGCATGGCCGAGCCACGCTGGAACACGACCTCGAGAAGCGCTTCGAGCGGGAAGACCTCGGCGACAGCGGCGAGTGCGTTGTACTCACCGACCGAGTGACCGGCCAGAAGCGAATCCTCGATGAAGGTCCCGGACTCGCGCAGCTCGGCAACCTGGGCAACACCGAGAACGGCCATGGCCACCTGGGTGAACTGGGTCAAGTGCAGGACACCGTCGGGATGCCTGTGCTCGACACCACGGGCCTTGACGGTCACCGGGTTGTCGCGCACGACAGCGAGAATCGAGAATCCGAGTGCCTTACGAGTGTGCTTGTCCGCGCGCTCCCAGACGTCGCGGGCGGCCTTGGAGCGTGCGCGAGCATCGAGGCCCATGCCCGGGCGCTGAATGCCCTGGCCGGGGAAGGCGTAGACGGTCTTCGGCGCGGCGGTGCGGCCGGTGGCGACCATGACCAGTTCACCGTCGATGCGGCAGCCGACCTCGACGATTTCCGCGCCCTGGTCGATACCGACACGATCGACACGGACGTCGATCTCGGCGCCGGGTCGAACCATCCCGAGGAAGCGAGCGGTCCAGGCGGTCAGGCGGCGCGGCGGGACGCGGGTCTCGGCCGGGTCGACTGCGGTGACTACCTGCTGCGCTGCGGCGGAGAGCCACATGCCGTGGACGATCGGGGTTCCGAGGCCGGCCAGCAGAGCGGCGTTGTCGGAGGTGTGAATCGGGTTGTGGTCACCGGAAACCTGAGCGAAGGCGCCCATGCTGACCGGAGCGAGGATCTTCGCGTCACGGCGACGACGACGCGAGGTGTCGACAGCCGCATCGCTGATCGATCCACCGGCGCGAGCCGGGTCGGCGAGTTCGCCTGCACCGGTGCGTCCGCGGATCGCGAAACGCTCGGTCATGGTGACGACTGCGGGGGCGTCGAGGCCCTCGCCGAGCATGGCACCGACCTCGACCTTGACCTCGACGACACGACCGAGGTCGGTGTCGAGAACCGAGGCGACCTCGGCATTGACCACGAGAATGCTTGTCTCGGAGGGAAGTTCACCGACGAAGTCGACGGTGTGGTCGAGGTGGACCAGGTCGAGCATGCCTTCGATAACGGAAAGACTATCGAGCTTGGCTGCGCCGAGGACTGCGAACACTGCAGGCCAGCATGCTCCGACGACGACGTCCGGAACAGCCTTGCCGCTGACACTGAGCGTGGCGGGCAGACCCGAACCGGTGACACCGGCGTGATCGGCGATGCGATCGGGAACCCACGCGACGTTGAGGCGAGCCTTGCCGTTCTTGACTGTCGGAAGTTCCTGTCCGGCAGCAACTGCCAGGAGCGCGGACATCGCACCTTCGGCATCGGCTTCGGTGACAACCGGAGCGCCGCCGTCGACGACGGACTCGGGGATCGTGATCGTGATGTCGACGGACTTGCCTGCCACCAACGGAACCGAAAGCAGCACGTGCGAGGAATCGACGACGGTCAGACTGGAACCGGTGGTGCCGTGAACTGCCTTGTCGGCAGACTCTGCACTCCACTCGTCGAGGTCGCCGAGCCGACGGACGGGGTTCTGGGTCAGGCGGCCGGCCCACTGGAGGTCAGGAGCCGAGAGAACGGCGTCGAGAAGTCCGGGTGCGGAATCCTGGTGGCGACGGCTCGCGAGTGCAACCGGAGTGGTTCCGGCAGCAACCAATTCGTCGTAGGTCGCCTTCTCGAAGCGATCGAGCAGGTCACCGACCGGCTCGTCGACACGGGTGATGCCGGCGACGGCAACGGTGCCGGGGATGACGCAAACCTGATCGGCGGTGTAGCGGGGGTCGTGTGCCTGCCACAGGGAGTCGCTGCGCCACCAACGACGCACGTCACCGTCGACGACGGGAACGAAGTTGACCGGCTTGCCCGGCGTCTTGCACAACGAGATGAAGAACGAGACGTCTGCGGGATGCAGAACGGTGGTCGAGTAGTCCGGGTACGACGCCTGCAGTGCGCAGATTGCAGCCTCGGGGCGCTCGAGGGTCTCGGCGTCAGCGAACAGCGTGGGGATCGGGCCGCGGTCGACCGGGTGCAGACGCGCCTCGGTGCGCTGGAGCATCTCGCCGAAGCGAGCACGCCAGGTGATGTCGAGCCACGGGCTCGACGTCGCCTCGACGATGGCGTCCTGAAGATCGGCGCCGCAGTCGAATTCCTTCGCCGCGTCGATGCCAACGGTCAGCTCGAGGTAGCGGCGCAGCCACTGTGCGTACGTCATGGTCTCGACGTCGCCGAAGTACGGCTTGGCGGTGACGTCGAGGGCGGCGATGATCTCGTCGCGGCGCTCGGCCACTGCCTCGGAATCGCCGGCAACCTCGTCGAGGAGGCGCCCGGTACGCGAAGCCGCGTTGTCGATCTCGTGGATGTCGGCACCGAGCTGGCTACGGCCGGAGGCCATTCCGCCTTCAGCGGTACCTGCACCGACCCAGTCCGGCGTACCGGGCGTGTCGACGAGGAGCTGCTTGACCTCGGGAGAGGTGGTGGCCTCGAGAGTCGCCATGGCTGCGGTGCCGACCAGGATGCCGTCGACGGGCATGGCCGGGAAACCGGCTGCGGCGGACCAGCGACCGGTCAGGTAATCAGCTGCGCGCTCGGGTGTTCCGATGCCGCCACCGACGCAGATGACCAGGTTCGGACGTGTACGCAGCTCGGCGTACGTGTCGAGGAGCAGGTCGTCGAGGTCTTCCCACGAGTGGTGTCCGCCGGCGCGGCCGCCTTCGATGTGGACGATGACCGGGAAATTCGGAACCTCGTTGGCGATGCGGATCACGGAGCGGATCTGCGCCACGGTGCCGGGCTTGAATGCAATGTTGGTGATGCCGATCTCGGACAACTCGTCGATGAGGGCAACAGCCTCTTCGAGTTCCGGGATACCGGCCGTGACGATGACACCGTCGATGGGAGCACCGGCGGTACGGGCACGCTGCACAAGGCGCTTGCCACCGAGCTGCAGCTTCCACAGGTACGGGTCGAGGAACAGGGAGTTGAACTGGACCGCACGGCCCGGCTCGAGCAGCATCTTCAGCTCTGCGACACGGTCTTCGAAGATTTCCTCGGTGACCTGTCCGCCACCGGCGAGCTCAGCCCAGTGACCGGCATTGGCTGCCGCGGCAACGATCTTGGCGTCGACCGTCGTCGGCGTCATGCCTGCGAGCAGGATGGGTGAACGACCGGTCAGCTTCGTGAACGCCGTCTCGACGCCGATGCGGCCACCGGGAAGCGCAACGGGCTTCGGCGCGAACTCGGACCACGAACGTGAGACCTCAGGTGCTGCACCGGGGGTGAGCAGATTGCGGTGTCCGCCGCGGGTGGCTGCGGCGATGATGCCGATGCCCTGTCCACGCAGCGAAGAGGACGTCATACGGGTCAGCTGATCGCTGGGTCCGAGATCGAGAATCCACTTGGCGCCGGCGGAGATTGCGCCGTCGACAGCCTCGACCCAGTCAACCGGATCGACGAGGACACCCTGCGCAAGTTCGCGCGCACGGTCCGCGTCGAGACCGCAACGGGTCGCCCAGCTGCCGACGAGTTCGACGGCCTCGGTCAATGCGGGGTGATGGAAGCCGATTTCGGTGTCGAGCGGATCGAAGGACGGCGCGAAGACGGAACCGCCACGCTTCTTACCCTCACGCTCGCGAGCTTCTTCGGCTTCGATCTGTTCACAACGCTCTTGCACGCGTGCCAGCTGAGCGGGCGGCCCGGCGAGAACGACGCGGCGACGGCCGTTGCGGATGGCGAGGACAGCCGCGCGCTCAGGCGCCACACCCTCGGCAAGCTCGGCGACGATGGCGGCGAGACGCTCGGGATCGACGCCCGAGACCGCAACCATCGGCTTCGCGGAGGCGCCGGCGATGACGCCGCGGCGACGGCCGACCAAGCTGGCAGCAGCACCGACGAGCTGTGCGACGGCGAGGAGTTCACCGTCGTCGTTGCCCTGCGCGGCTACGGCAGCCGTGGCCAGAAGGCCCTGCGAGTGGCCGATGACGGCAGCCGGCGGGTTACCGGCTACATCCAGACCCTGAGCGGAGAGTGCACGCAACGCCGCAAGCTGCGTGAGGAAGACGCCGGGGAGTGACACCGGAGCTGCGGTGAGCGCGGCAGCGGAAGGCCCGGCCGACTTCTCACCTTCTTCTTCGTCGACGATCTCGGCTTCGAGCATCCACGCGATCGGATCGAATCCGACCGGGCGAACCACGAGGAGATCCTGTGCGACGGGCGCGAGGCGTGCTGCTGCGTCGTTGACCAGATCGGTCAGAACGGGCTCCAGTCCGTTGTCACGGCTGAGCTCCTCGAGCGAGGTGAGCCAGGGAGCGCCCTGTCCACCGAAAGCGATCGCGTAGGAAACGCCGTTGTTCAGCGAATCGACGAGGGCACCTTTGCTGGTCGTGCGGGACTGTCCCCCATCGACGCCGAAACGGCGTCCACCCTTCGAGTCGCGTCCGTTTCCTGTAGGTGTCGTGTCATCGATCGTCACGCGTACGTCCTCTCCTGGTCACCTCTGCGGCGAGGTGGGATTTGCGGTGTGCTGCCCGGCTGAAGTGCTCGCGAATTCGTCGAGAGAATCGACGGAGTCAGGGCGTTCGTGCAAGACAAGGTTTACACAGAATCATGAGGATTTCCTCACGTTTGTCGGCACCCTGGAAATCTGGACTTTCGGGGCCGTGATCTTCCTCACGAGACTTCGAGAAAGTGACTCGCGAGTAGGTCGCGAACGCCCTGCCTGGGACTGTTACCGGGATTTTCAGAAACCTGAGGAACCCCTCATATTTATTGTTACCAATTCGTGACCTCCTTGACGGACGGTCGATCCCGTGCGTTCCGGGCCACAATCTGTCGGACCCCCTCGCTACGTTCAGCGCGTCCACACCGGACAACTTCTCGGGGGGAGAAATCATGAAAGACACAGACGTAGTCAGAGCGGCCGAATTCATCGGCGCCGAGCTTCCGCGCGAGGCGTGGCCGCATTGGAATCAGGGATGGCCGCGCGAGTCCGAAGCCGCCCTTCTCGATGCGATCTTCTCGTCGCGCGCCGCCTATGGAACACCGAAGACCGGAGTCCGCGCCGTCGTCGACCGTTGGCGCACACACCGCTCGGTAGCCGCCGACGATCGCCTCGACAGCTTGCCCGCCCTCGCCGCCTTCACCGACCGTGGCGACGAGCTCGCAACGATTCTCGGCAATCGCCAGCGCGTGCCGGGCAACTACTTCACCAAAGCCGAGGGTGCGGCTCGTGCGGCCAAGGCGCTCGTCGAATCCGGTTGCCGGTCCAGTGCCGACGTCGAGGACACCGAAAGCCTCCGTTCGGCAGTCGTCTCCGTTCCGGGGCTCGGCCCCAGGACCTTCGAGACACTGATGTTCCTGTCCGGGAGGTTGACGGTAACTTCGATCGACCTGCTTGCACGGTTCGCCACCGAAGCAAGCAGTAGCGAGAAATTGTTGTCGAGCACCGACGCAGCCGAGTTGCTCGTTGCGGTTGCCGAACATCTCGATGTCGATGTTCAAACGCTCACCCACGCTGCGTGGCGATATCAACGCACCGCTGAGCAACCGCGCCGATCGGAGAGATCCGCTACGCCGCCGGCAGCGGATCCACTTGCCACAACGGCGTGAGAGCGCCCGGGCGCATCCCGACCAGGGTGGTGTGCCCGCGAGCGATTCCACTCGCGTATCCTTTGAATTCCGCGCGCGAGTGGCGGAATTGGCAGACGCGCTGGATTTAGGTTCCAGTGTCTCAGGACGTGGGGGTTCAAGTCCCCCCTCGCGCACAACGAAAAGCCCCGCCGGATCTGATCCGGCGGGGCTTTTTCGGTTCTCGTGAGCAAGGTCAGCGCTTTCGATCCTTGACCGGTGGAGTCATGTACGTCGTCCGGCTCGGCGTCAGCCCCAGACGGACCGAGCTCTCCAACCACGTGATCGCCGACGCCGTCGGATCCACAACCGGAACATGAATCCCTTTGCCATGCAGCCTGTCTCGGACTGCGCCGGTCACACCGAGCATGCCGGTGCAACCGAGAACGACGGAGTCGGCCTCACCGTTCTCCACTGCCGTAGACGCCTGTGCGGCCAGTCGATCGACCAGTTCCTCCCGATCGGTGAGGCCCAGCACCGGCATGTCCACGACTCGAATACTGCCCAGCCGACCATCGAGTCCATACCGCCGAGTGAGCGATCGCAGCATCGGCACGACGTTCGGCAGGATGGTCACGACACCGACGCGATCGCCCAGACTCATCGCTGTCAGAAATGACGGCTCGAAGCCGCCGACCACCGGAGCGTCGATGATCTCTCGGGCGGCATGCACTCCGGGATCGGCGAAACACGTGATGAACACGCCGTCCACGCCGTCGGCTGCCGCTTCCTCGACCCTCTGCACGATCCCGGGGCCGGCAAGTGCCTCGTCGTACTCGGACTCGATGCTCGCCGTACCGGTAGGCAGCGAAACGACGTCGACCGTCGTGCCGGGCGCCGCCCAGTGCTCCACCTCGGCTGTCACCGCCGGAGTCAGTGTGGGGTCGATGACCGGGCGAATCACTCTGATGTGCATGAAACACTCCCCTGCTTTCGGATACGCGCCGAGGTTATCGATGCAGTACAGCCGGGAGAATGTGTTCAGTGCCTGGCATTGCGGGTGAGGATGGGCATAGCGCACAGGTGCTGTGGAAC
>NZ_BAAILK010000022.1:2435-20393 GCF_054589475.1 Rhodococcus sp. no. 34 | reverse complement strand
GGCTCCTACGACACGCCGTGGCACGGCCTCTACGACACGCCGTGGCACGGCTCCTACGACACGCCGTGGCACGGCTTCTACGACACCGTGTCGGAGATCGCAGGGCGAGGCACTATAGCTCTCAGGTACCGTCTTAGTGTGTCCAAGAACGCTACTAAACGCCGACCTGCGCTGATTCTGCTGGTCATCGTGTCAGCTGCCGGCTGCCTCGCGCTCGGCTGGTGGCAGTGGGAGCGCTTCGAAGCCGTCGGAGGCTCGGGACAGAATCTCGGGTACGCGTTCCAGTGGCCGCTGTTCGCGGCGTTTGTCGTGTACGCGTACCGCAAGTTCGTTCAGCTCGAAGACGTGGACCCCGAAGAGGCCGAAGCCGAGGAAGCCGCCGCGGAGCCGCGTGAGATTCCCGCCGACCTCTTGCCGCAACGCCCGCAGGCCGAGTTCGACGATGTGAACCTCGACGTCGACGACCCTGAAGCCCGCCAAATGCTGGAATACAACGACTACCTTGCGCAGCTCGCCGCTCGCGAGTCCGATAGGAGCACGACGTGAGTACCGGTTCGGAAGCGAGCATCGCTACCCCCGCAGTCAACGCAGAAAAGCAGAAGAAGGTTGCGTCGGCGCTGGTCCGATACCGCGTTCTCGCCTGGATCACCGGCCTCTGGCTGCTGTTCCTGACCGGTGAGATGGTCTACAAGTACCTGATTCTCGACAATTCGGCGGACGCACCGTCGTGGTTGTTCTACATCGGCCAGATCCACGGCCTGTTCTACATGCTCTATCTCGTATTCACGATCGACTTGGCGATCAAGGCCCGGTGGAAGCCCGGTACGACGGTTGCCACCGCGCTCGCCGGCACGATCCCGTTCCTGTCGTTCGTGTTCGAGCACAAGCGAACCGCCCAGGTGAAGCAGGCTTATCAGCTCTGAGAGTTTCAAAAAGTAGAGCCCTGAACGCAGACGCGTTCAGGGCTCTACTTTTCGGATTCGGTTCAGCCGGCCAGTGCCGCCAGCGCGGGAACGAGCTGTACGAGCGCGCGCCCTCGATGTGACGCCGCATCCTTCTCGGCCGGGGTGAGTTCTGCGGCCGAGCGGGTGTCGCCGTCCGGACGGAAGATGGGATCGTATCCGAAGCCGCCGTCGCCGGCTGGTTCGCGGGCGATCACCCCGCGCCATTCGCCGCGCACGACGGTCTCGTCGCCGCCAGGGATCACCAGTGCACAGGCGGAGACGAACGCCGCGCCTCGACGCTCGTCCGGGACGTCTCCCAGCTGAGCCAGGACCAGAGCCGTGTTGGCGCCGTCGTTTCCGTGAGTACCCGACCACCGCGCGGACAGCACACCCGGCATACCGTTGAGTGCGTCGATCTCGACACCGGAATCGTCTGCGATGCAGGGCATTCCGGTTGCAGCTGCTCCGTCACGCGCTTTGGCGAGCGCATTCTCCTCGAACGTCGCTCCGGTCTCGGGGGCTTCGGGGAACGGCGGGACCTCGTCGAGCCCGACCAGTTCGATTCCGCTCACTCCGGCGGCGTCGAGCACCCGGTGAAGTTCCTTCAGTTTCTTGGCATTTCGGCTGGCAACCAATACTCGTACGCTCACAGCTCAGGCACCGAATTTCTTCTTGGGTTCCGGATTCTTCGGTTCGGGTAGCACCCCGGGATACGGCTCGGCCAACGCTTGACGCTGGATCTCGAAAAGTTGCTCACAACCAGCCAGAGCGGAGTCGAGCAGCTTGTCCAGCGTCGAGCGTGGGAAGGTGGCGCCCTCACCGGTTCCCTGAATTTCCACCAGCGTGCCGGTATCGGTGGCCACGACATTCATGTCTACCTCGGCACGCGAATCCTCTTCGTACGGAAGGTCGAGACGCACTCGTCCGTCCACGACGCCGACGCTGACGGCCGCTATGCCACACGAGATGGGCTGCGGGTCGGAGAGCAGGTCGGCGGCGCGCAGGTACGTCACGGCGTCGACCAGGGCCACGTATGCCCCCGTCACAGCCGCAGTGCGGGTACCGCCGTCGGCTTGGAGGACATCACAGTCGAGGGCGATGGTGTTCTCACCGATTGCCGCGAGATCGATGCACGCTCGAAGTGATCGGCCGATGAGTCGACTGATCTCCTGCGTGCGGCCGCCGACCTTGCCCTTGACCGATTCGCGGCCACTGCGTGTGTGCGTGGCGGCGGGAAGCATCGCGTATTCGGCTGTCAGCCAACCCAAGCCGGAGCCCTTGCGCCAGCGGGGTACACCCTCTTCGACGCTGGCGGTGCACATGACGCGAGTGTTCCCGAACTCGACCAGAACGGATCCGGCCGGGTGACTGGTGAACCCGCGGGTGATCTTGACCGTGCGGAGCTCGTCGTCCGCCCTACCGTCTTCTCGTGTAGTCACCTTCGTGAGCCTAGCGGTCGCCCGGTGAGCGCTGCACCGAATGTGAGGGGAATCAGATGTCGTAGACACTTCCGGCGGAGACGGCATGGACCGGTCCGGAGAATTCGGATTTCGCTTCGGCGATCACGTCTTCACGCGATGTCCACGGCGGAATGTGCGTGAGGAGAAGTTCCTTGACGCCGGCGAGCGCAGCCACACGGCCGGCTTCCTTGCCGGAGAGATGGACTCCCTCAGGTCGATCGGGGCTGTCGGTCCACGACGCTTCAGAGAGCAACACGTCTGCACCACGCGCGAGTTCGACGACGTTGTCGCACATACCGGTGTCGCCTGTATAGACGAGGACGCGGCCGTCGGCGCCGGTGATCCGGAAACCGTAAGCCTCGGGTGGATGATTCATCCGGCGGGCGACGACGCTCAGTTCACCGAACGTCACCGGCTCGTTCTCGGCCCAGAGCCGGACGTCGATGGTGTCGGAGATGTCGTCCATCTCGCCGGCGCACTCGGCGGAGGACACTCCGATGCGGCACGCGGTGTCGGTGGGGCCGTAAACCAGAGCACGGCCGACCGGCGGGTTGGGGTGATAGCGACGCCAGACGAGCAGGCCGGGCATGTCGAGACAGTGGTCCGCATGAAGGTGCGAAAGCAGGATCGTCACCTCGCCCGGATCGGCGTATCGCTGCAACGCCCCAAGAACTCCCGGGCCGAAGTCGATCACGAGCGGCGGAGTTCCCGGTGCCGTGAGCAGGTATCCCGAAGCCGGTGAATCCGGACCCGTGACGCTGCCGGAACACCCCAGGACGGTCATGCGCATACCGGTCATGCTGCCACGTCTACCCGTCTGGGAAAAAGCTCTTGGTGGTTTTGGCGCGTCGAAGTCACACCGCAGTGAGGGTGTGACCCACGTCCGTTCAGAAACTCGGTGGTCGAACGGCCGGCGCCGACCCGGCGCGCTTGGCCCTCTCCCCCGACGTCAACGCCCAGGCGGCAACCACGCCGCCGATCGCTCCGAACAGATGCCCTTGCCAGGAAACCCGTGGATCGCTCGGCAGAACGCCCCACAGCACTCCGCCGTACACGACGAAGACGGCAACGCCGATCAGGATCTGTGTGAAACTCCGCGTGAAGAACCCGCGCACCAGCAGGTAGGTGACCCAGCCGAAGATCAGCACGGACGCACCGACGTGATTCGAGTTCGAGCCGGCGAACAACCAGGTCCCGACGCCGCCGATCACCCAGATGATGCCGGTCGCCGCGAGTCCCCGCGCAATTCCCGACACCAGCACGAGGTATCCGAGGATCAGCACCGGAATGGTGTTGGCGATCAGATGACCCCAGTCGTCGTGCAACACCGGGGCGAACAGGATTCCCCACAGGCCGTCGAGCGTGCGCGGGGTGACGCCGGCGTTCTGGACGTTCTGACCGGAGATGACATCCACGATCTCGATCACGTAGAGCAGGATCGCGAAGCCGCCCACCAACACGGCCGACTGCTTCCACACCGAGGGCGGACCGGATTTCCGTGCCGGCGTCCGGGTGCCGAAGTCCGGACTGTTGAAATCCATCGTCATCGTGTGCGTCCTCCACCGTCGATCCGGTCTTCTGATCCGGTCACTTGCGACCAGGCTCAATTCGAGATTACCGCCGATTCCAGGAGTGCTGCTTAGAGAAATGCGGACGGGAAGAGTTCGCGGTAGCTCGGGATTCCGGCTACCGACGTGGCGTCGAGAATCGCTGTGACGATCGCACGTTCGACCACCTGGGCCGAAGCCGCGCACACCGCGTCGAGTATCGGCAGTTCGTTCGGGAAAGCGTCCGGAACCGTGATCTCCGAGTTCGGAGTGTGATCACCGGTGGCGAGCGCAAAGATCGTGTCGCCGTCGAGCGGCGAATGTGCGGGCCGAATCGCTCGGGCCAGGCCGTCATGACCTGCGACGGCGACGCGTCGGCACCCGGCTTTCGTCAAGGCGGCGTCAGTGGCGACCACACCGATCGTGGTGTTGAGGACGGTTCCCTTGGCTGCAACGGCGTTGGCCGACGCGAGTTCGGACGCGTCGGGGAGCCTGAGGCCGAACGACTCCGCGCCGTCCGAGCCGACGCCCCACGGCAGGCCTGTTCTGGGGTCGAAGACCGAACCCACCGGATTCGCCACGATCAAGGCGGAGACCGTCGTCCCCTCGGCGGGGCCGTCGGCGATCACGACGCTGGCCGTTCCCACCCCACCCTTGAGCGCTCCGGCTCTGGCACCTACCCCCGCGCCGACCGTGCCCGTGGCGAATTCGCGCGAAGCAGTGTCGGCAGCGAGGAATCCGAAATCGCCGGTCGGACGAACGGTCCAGTCCCCCACCGGCAGATCGAAGATCACGGCGCCGGGCACGATCGGTACCACCTGGCCGGGAGCGCCCATCGCGATCCCGTGATCGTGTTCCTCGAGCCAGCGCATCACTCCGTCGGCCGCGGCAAGTCCGTAGGCACTACCGCCGGTCAACAGCACGGCATTGACCTGCTGGACCGAATGGCTCGGGTCGAGCAGATCGGTCTCGCGGGTACCCGGACCGCCGCCCCGGACGTCGACTCCGGCGACCACACCGGCCGACGCGAGCACGACCGTGCAGCCGGTGGCTGCGCCGCTTCCGAGAGTGGCTCCCTCGTCGAGCTTGTGGTGATGACCGACGGCGAGGCCGGCGACATCTGTCAGTGAATCAGTGGGCCCGGTCCGCGTCGTGGTCATGGCATGAGCGCCTGGACGAGGGAGTCCTGCATCCACGTCAACCAGTGATAGACGTCGAGATGCGGGGCTCGCGGGTCGTCGGGTTCGAGGCTCTCCGGTGTGTCGGCGTCGATGCCGAGATTGGTTCCGAGCGCGAGACGGACGTCGTTGAGCGAGGACAGCCAGGCGTCGGCCTGTTCCTGCGTGAGAACGACCTTGCCGCCGGCCTCCGGAAGCGAAGCCAACAACATGCGAGCGGACTCACGCTTGGCGTCGATGATCTCGGGTTCGTGCAAACTTCGCAGCGCGCCGTTGACATTGGCGCCGGCGTCGTCGAGATCGTCACTGTCCGGAGCGACCTTGTCCGGATCGGTGCGCTGGAAGTCGGGCAGCAAACGCGCCAATACCGGATTGTCGGGTGTCTCCGAATTTCCGGTACGAAGGCCCGTCAGGGCGGCGAGCTCGTCTTGCGGCGCCGAAGACGCACGCTCGTCGAGAAGCCCGGTCACCGACTCCACGAGCGAGCGCAGAACCGCCGCCTCGTGGCCGTCCATCTCGGACTTGAACTTCACTCCGCCGAGTGAACTCTTCCTACTCCACGTCCGCACGCGTCGGACTCCCGTCTACGAGTTAGGCGAACAAATCGGTCGAAAAAGTGCTTTTCTCAGGTGTCGTCGCGTTGCATCGTGGCCCAGAGACCGGCAGCGTGGAGGCGACGAACATCGGCCTCCATCTTGTCGCGCGAACCGCTCGAGACCACGGCCTTGCCCTCCGAATGGACCTGCATCATCAAGTCGGTGGCCTTGGCTTTGCTGTAGCCGAACAACTTCTGGAACACGTAAGTCACGTAATGCATGAGATTGACCGGGTCGTCCCAGACGATGGTCACCCAGGGCCGATCTGCGGCTTCGATGGTCGCAACAGCCTCCGACTGCTCGGGCGTGGCTTGAGGAGAGGAAGCCGTAGCGCCTCTCATCGTTACGTTCGCCGAGTAAGTGCCGGACACGGTCGCGCCGCCGAAAACCATGTATCCAGGGTACGGCGCGACGAGAGGCGACAACACCCACCCACGTCGTCTCGCGCATAGAGTTGTGTGCGTGCCTACGCAAATTTCCGACATCCGCGACGCCGGTGCCAGCACCGCACTGCTCACCGATCAGTACGAACTGACCATGCTCTCGGCGGCTCTCGCCGACGGATCTGCCTTCCGCAACTGCAGTTTCGAGGTATTCGCACGGCGGCTGCCAGACGGTCGTCGCTACGGCGTCGTCGCCGGTACCGAACGCCTTCTCGACGCACTCGAGCAGTTCCGGTTCGGCGAACCGGAACTGGCGATCGTTGCGAAGTTCCTCGACGACACGACCGTCGAGTGGCTGCGCAACTATCGATTCTCCGGTGACATCGACGGCTACCGCGAGGGCGATTTCTACTTCCCCGGATCACCGATCCTCTCGGTCCGCGGAACGTTCGCCGAGTGCGTCATCCTCGAAACCGTGATTCTCTCGATCCTCAACCACGACAGCGCGATCGCTTCGGCCGCAGCCCGCATGGTGAGCGCAGCGGGCGGTCGACGGATGATCGAGATGGGCTCGCGTCGTACACACGAACAGGCCGCCGTCGCCGCTTCACGTGCCGCGTATCTCGCCGGCTTCGACGCCACCTCCAACCTCGAAGCCGCGCGGCGTCACGACGTACCCAGCGCGGGTACCAGTGCACACGCCTTCACTCTCCTGCACACCACCGAAGACGGTCCGGACGAGGCAGCGGCATTCCGCGGTCAGGTCGCGGCACTCGGCGTATCCACCACCTTGTTGGTCGATACCTACGACATCACCGAGGGTGTGAAAACGGCTGTCGCCGTTGCCGGTCCCGAGCTGGGCGGGGTTCGCATCGACTCCGGTGATCTCGGCGTTCTTGCTCGTCAGGTACGCCAACAACTCGACGATCTCGGTGCTACCAAAACACGCATCGTCGTCTCCGGTGACCTGGACGAGTACGCGATCGCGGCTCTGCGCGCCGAACCCGTCGATTCGTACGGCGTCGGCACTTCCCTGGTCACCGGATCAGGCGCCCCCACCGCCGGCATGGTCTACAAACTTGTCGAGGTCGACGGAATCGCGGTCGAGAAGAGAAGCACCAACAAGGCATCTCGCGGTGGCGCAAAGAAGGCACTGCGCGTAGTGCGTCCGACCGGAACGATCGTCGAAGAAGTCATCTACCCCGCCGGATCACCGTCACCTGTTTCCGAGGCGGACGGCGCGACCGAACTGCTGATCCCGCTGGTTCGCGAAGGCAAGGTCGTCGACAGCGCGCCGACGCTCGAAGAGAGCAGAGCAGTTCTGAAGGCAGGGCTCGTGAGCCTGCCGTGGGAAGGCCTCAAGCTCTCGCGCGGAGACTCGGCTGTGCCCGTTCGATTCACCGGAGGTGAGCATCAGTGAGTGCAAAAGCACTGATAATTGTCGACGTTCAGAACGATTTCTGCGAAGGTGGCGCTCTTGCAGTCGAAGGCGGTGCTGCGGTTGCGGGAGCCGTCAACGATTTCGTCAACTCCCACGAGTACGACGCCGTAGTCGCGACTCGCGATTTCCACATCGACCCTGGGGTGCACTTCTCCGAGAATCCCGACTTCATCGACAGCTGGCCGGTTCACTGCGTCGTCGGGACAGCCGGCGCCGAGTTCCATCCGGCGTTCGACGCTTCCGTCGCCGGGTCGGCGATCTTCTCCAAGGGCGCCTACAGCGCGGCCTACTCCGGTTTCGAAGGAGCAGCCGAGGACGGAACGACGCTCGAGGACTGGCTCCGCGCCCACGAGATCACCGACGTCGACGTGATCGGAATTGCCACGGATCACTGTGTCAAGGCCACGGCCGTCGATGCCGCGCGCGCGGGGTTCGCCACGACTGTCCTTCTCCCCTTCACCGCTGGTGTGTCGACCGCCACGATCGAGTCGGCATTGGTGCAGATGCGGGAGGCGGGAGTGCAGCTGATCGGGCGAGACGAGGCCTCGTCGCAAGAAGACTCGAATGCCGGGGAACTACCCCGGGAATCATCCGTGGACGTTTCTGACGTAGGGATCCATTAACCTTCGTGGGTGGCCGATCAACTCCCGAACGTTCCCGAACTGCTCCAGACAGCGGTGCGGTCGCTCGGCGGTGCCGAACGAACCAGTCAGCTGACGATGGCGTCCGCCGTGGCGCACTCGATCGACACCGGCGAGCATCTGGCCGTCCAGGCCGGCACCGGTACCGGTAAGTCGCTCGCCTATCTCGTTCCGAGCCTGCGCCACGCGGTCGAATCGGGACGCACCGTGGTCGTGTCCACCGCCACCATCGCGCTGCAGCGTCAGCTCGTCGACCGAGATCTTCCTCGGCTCGCCGATGCCCTGAAGAAGCCACTCGGCCGACGCGCAGAGTTCGCAATCCTCAAGGGCCGCAACAACTACCTGTGCATGAACAAGATCCACACCGGCGCGTCCGAACAGCCACCCGAGGACGAGTTGTTCGATCCGTTCACGGTCTCGCGTCTCGGCCGGGAGGTCGTCCGCCTCACCGAATGGTCCTCCGACACCGAAACAGGTGATCGGGACGAATTGGTGCCGGGCGTATCCGATCAGGCGTGGCGGCAGGTCAGTGTCACCTCCCGCGAATGCATCGGTAAGAACCAGTGCCCGGTCGGTGAGGACTGCTTCGCCGAGCGCGCCCGAGTCGAGGCGTCGAAGGCCGACGTAGTGGTCACCAACCACGCACTGCTCGCGATCGACGCCATCACCGGCATCCAGATCCTGCCTGACCACGACGTCGTGGTGATCGACGAGGCCCACGAGTTGGTCGACCGCGTCACCGGCGTCGCCACGGCCGATCTCACTGCCGCCTCGATCAGTGCCGCGGCCCGGCGTTGCGGCAAGATCGCCGAAGAACAGGATGCCGATCGCCTCGAAGCTGCCGGCGAGGGGTGGGCAGGGCTCCTCGAGGAATTACGGCCAGGTCGCTGGGAAGGCCTCCCGGACGGGGCGGCACCCGCACTGGCTGCGATCCGCGACGCGGCCTGGTCGCTGCGCACCGCTATCGGCCCGGCCAAACCGGGCATGGCAGCCGCAGACCCCGAAGCCGCTGCGGCCCGCAACGCCGCACTCTCGTCCGTCGACGACGTCCACGACAGTGCCGTGCGTATTCTCACCGCTTTCGACGAACCAGACCCGGCAAAGCGCAAGGACGTCGTCTGGCTGTCCTCGGACGATTTCCGCGGATCGGTGCGGCGCTCCGTCCGGATGGCTCCGCTCTCCGTCGGCGGATTGCTGCGCTCGCGACTGTTCGCCGAATCCACCGTCGTTCTCACTTCCGCGACACTGACCGTCGGCGGATCGTTCGACGGTCTCGCCGTCAACTGGGGTCTTCCTGCGGAATCGTCCGCGCGCCCCGACTCGGGTACCGCCATCGGCACCGAAGCACCTTCTGACGCTTCGGCTTTCCGCTGGAACTCACTCGACGTCGGGTCGCCCTTCGACCATGCAAAGGCCGGCATCATCTACATTGCCCGCCACCTCCCCACGCCCGGCCGCGACGGCCTCTCCCCGGTCTATCTCGACGAGATCGCCGAACTCGTCGAGGCTGCGGGCGGACGCGCCCTCGGCCTGTTCTCGTCGATGCGCGCCGCCAAAGCCGCCTCGGAGGCGATGCGTGAACGCCTCGACACCCCCATCCTGTGCCAGGGCGACGACGCCACCGGCACCCTCGTCAAGGCCTTCGCCAAGGACGAACCCACGTCACTGTTCGGCACGTTGTCCCTGTGGCAGGGCGTCGATGTTCCGGGTCCGTCACTGAGCCTCGTCATCTTGGACCGGATTCCGTTCCCGCGCCCGGACGACCCACTGTTGATGGCTCGCCAGCAGGCTATCGAATCCCATGGCGGTAACGGCTTTCTCAGCGTCTCGGCCAATCACGCGGCGCTGCTCCTGGCACAGGGCGTCGGCCGTCTGCTTCGTAGCACCGACGACAAGGGCGTGGTGGCCGTGCTCGATCCGCGTCTGGCCACGGCGAGATACGCGGGTTACCTTCGCGCATCGCTGCCTCCGTTCTGGGAGACGACCAACCCCGAAGTCGTCCGCAAGGCGCTCACCCGCATCCGCGACTCACGTCCCTGAGCCAGTTCTCACGCGGGCACAATTCTGCCCCGGTACCGACCGAACGGACCGGGGCAGAATGTATTACGTCAGACGCTCGGAGTGGTCACCAACCCGAGTTCGGACGCATCGACCAACAACCGGTGATGCGGCAGCACCCGCACGGTGTATCCCACGGAGCCGGAGACCGGAAGCGCAACCTCGGCTTCGAAGATCTCGGTTCCGTCCTCGGCGCCGAAGTGCGTCATCGGGAACGTCACCACGTCGGTGAGTTCCTCGCCTGGGCTGACGCGTCCCAGGACTGCCTGAACCTCCACATCCGAGACCGACAAGCCGCCGAGGCGGACCTTGGCTTTCAAAGAGATGGTCGCACCGATCTCCGGGGTGTCCGGCAGGCCGGAACCGTCCACCTGCTCGACGGCGACAGACGGCCACTGCGACTCGATACGGCGACGGAACTCGGCCACCTCACGCGCGCCGGCAAAATCATCCGCCACTACCGCTCGAGCTGATTCCGCCGAAGGGGCGTAGTAGTCGACGGCGTAGTCACGAACCATGCGTGATGCCAACACCTTCGGGCCCAGATTCTCGAGGGTGTGGCGAACCCTCTCGACCCAGCGCGTCGGCAGATCGGCTGCATCACGGTCGTAGAACGTCGGCAGTACCGCGTGCTCGAGAAGTTCGTAGAGGGCGCTGGCTTCCAGATCGTCACGCCGCACGTCGTCGAGAACACCGTCGGCCGTCGGAATGGCCCACCCGTTCTCGCCGTCGTACATCTCGTCCCACCATCCGTCGCGAATGGAGAGGTTGAGGCCGCCGTTGAGCGCGGATTTCATGCCTGAAGTACCGCACGCCTCGAGGGGGCGAAGCGGGTTGTTGAGCCACACGTCGCAGCCCCAGTACAAGTAGCGGGCCATCGACATGTCGTAATCAGGCAGGAAGACGATGCGGTGACGCACATCCGCTTCGTCTGCGAACCGCACGACCTGCTGGATGAGTGCCTTACCGCCGTCGTCGGCGGGGTGCGACTTGCCGGCCACCACCAACTGCACCGGACGTTTCTCGTCGAGCAACATCGCACGCAGACGCTCGGGATCACGCAGCATCAGCGTCAACCGCTTGTACGTCGGAACGCGCCTCGCGAATCCGACTGTCAAGACGTTGGGATCGAAAACTCCAGTGGTCCAGCCGAGTTCGGCCTCGGTCGCGCCGCGTTCGAGCCAGGACGCTCGGACGCGACGACGGACTTCGTCGACCAACTTGCCGCGCAACGCATTACGTGTTTCCCACAGTTCGGTTGCCGACAACTCGTGCAGGCGCTCCCACCCGCGTGCTTCTTCGAGTTGCTCCTGACCGACGATCCGCCTGGCCACGTCCATCCACTCCGGCGCCGCCCACGTCGGCGCGTGAACACCGTTGGTGACCGAACCGATCGGCACCTCGTCGGCGTCGAAGCCCGGCCAGAGACCGTTGAACATGTCGCGGCTGACGATGCCGTGCAACTTCGAGACGCCGTTGGCTCGCTGGCCCAGGCGAAGACCCATGTGCGCCATGTTGAAGATCGACGGATCGGCTTCACGCCCCATCCCGACGATGCGGTCGACGGTCAGGCCGGGAAGCAAACTCGATTCGTTCTCGCCGTTCGCTCCGCCGAAGTAGTGACGGACCAGATCCGCCGGGAAGCGGTCGATTCCGGCCGGAACCGGAGTGTGCGTCGTGAAGACCGTTCCGGCACGGACCGCGGCCAGAGCCGAATCGAAGTCCAGACCGCTGGTGGTGACAAGTTCCCGAATCCGTTCGATGCCGAGGAATCCGGCATGCCCCTCGTTCATGTGGAACACCTCGGGATCGGGCAATCCGTACGCCGCGGTGTAGGCGCGCACCGCGCGGACGCCGCCGATACCCGCGAGGATCTCCTGCTTGATGCGGTGATCCTGGTCCCCGCCGTAGAGACGGTCCGTGACGCCGCGCAGATCCGCGTCGTTCTCGGCGATGTCGGAATCGAGCAGCAGCAACGGCACTCGTCCGACCTGAGCGATCCACACTCGCGCACGCAGCACCCGGCCACCGGGCATGGCGACGTGAATGACGACCGGCGATCCGTCTTCGGAAGCCGGGCCTGCGTCCGTCAGCAAACGAAGAGGCAACCCTTGAGGGTCGTGCGGCGGGTAGTGCTCGGCCTGCCAACCGTCGGCGGTCAGCGACTGGCGAAAGTAGCCGGATCGGTAGAGCAGTCCGACGCCGATGAGCGGCAGCCCGAGGTCGGACGCGGCCTTGAGGTGATCGCCCGCCAGGATGCCCAATCCACCGGAGTAGTTGGGCAGAACTTCGCTGACTCCGAACTCCATGGAGAAGTACGCAATTCCGCCGGCTAACGATGTGCCCTTGGCCTGCTGGGATTGGTACCAGCGCGGGGTGCTCAGATAAGCATCGAGATCGGCTGCTGCAGTGTCGAGGTCACCGAGAAATGCCTCGTCACTGCTGAGTTCGTCGAGACGGGTGGGGTCGACTTCCCCGAGCATGCGGACCGGATCGAACTGGACTGCTTGCCAGAGTTCGGGGTCGAGTCGCGAGAACAGATCCTGTGTCTCGGGATGCCACGACCACCGAAGGTTGGTGGACAGGGGGCCGAGCGCGGCGAGGCGCTCCGGAAGGTGGGCTCGGACAGTGAACCGACGCAAGGCTTTCACCCCGCGAACCCTAGTCGAGTTCCTCGCACTCTGTCCGGTGGAACCGAACGCCCGAGCCGACCTGACCACCGACAGACCCGAATTCGTCGTTATCAGCACTCCAGCGCCGCACCCACTACGGTTGAACCCGGCGAAAGAAAGTTTTACCGCGATCCATCATCAGAAATGGAGCTTCCCGTGTCAGGACGCCTCGGTATCGACGACGTGGTACCCGAGATCTCGGGTAACTATCCGGCAAAGGCCGTGGTCGGTGAAGTCTTCCCAGTGCACGCCACGGTGTGGCGAGAAGGCCACGACGCCATTTCCGCCACTCTTGTCGTGCGTGGTCCGCGAGGTACCAAGCCGCTGCGCATTCCGATGGATCCCGGGACCGAACCGGACACCGTCGACGCGGTGTTCACACCGTCTGCCGAAGGCATGTGGTCATTTCGGATCGAGGCGTGGAGCGATCCCATCGCCACCTGGAAGCACGCCGTGGAAGCAAAGCTCGCCGTCGGGCAAGGGGCGGCCGAGTTGGCCAACGACCTGGAAATCGGTGCGCGCCTGTTCGAACAGGCCGCGCACGAGGTACCGCGGGGCAACAGGTCCAGGCTCGAGGCCGTCACGGCGTCGCTGCGCAGCGATCAGGCGCTGACTGCTCGCGTCGCGCCGGCCTTCGCCTCCGACGTCGCCGAACTGCTCCGCGCCACTCCGCTCCGTGAACTGGTCACCAAGGGCGAGTCCCACCCTGTCGTCGTCGATCGCAACCGTGCACTGTTCGGATCGTGGTACGAGTTCTTCCCCCGCTCGACGGGCGGTTGGGACGAGAACGGGGTGCCGCAACACGGTACTTTCCGAACCTCGGCCGAAGAACTACCCCGCATCGCCGCAATGGGTTTCGACGTCGTCTACCTTCCGCCGATCCATCCCATCGGCGAGATCAACCGCAAGGGACGCAACAACACTCTCACTCCCGAACCCGGTGACGTCGGCTCGCCGTGGGCCATCGGCTCGGTCGACGGCGGGCACGACGCTGTTCACCCGCAACTCGGCACGCTCAAGGACTTCAAGGCCTTCGTCGCTGCGGCCCGCAAGCTCGATCTCGAAGTGGCACTGGATCTCGCGCTGCAGTGTGCCCCGGATCATCCATGGGCCAAGAAGCATCCGGAGTGGTTCAACGTCCTTCCCGACGGCACCATCGCCTACGCCGAGAACCCGCCCAAGAAGTATCAGGACATCTACCCGATCAACTTCGACACCGATCCTCGCGGTCTGGACAAGGAAATCTTGCGAGTCGTCCGACACTGGATCAGTGCCGGCGTCAAGATCTTTCGTGTCGACAACCCGCACACCAAGCCGCCCAACTTCTGGGAGACACTCATCTCGGAGGTCAAGAAAACTGACCCCGACGTCTTGTTCCTCGCCGAGGCTTTCACTCGTCCGGCGCGCATGTACGGCCTTGCCCGGCGCGGGTTCACACAGTCGTACACGTACTTCACCTGGCGAGTTGCGAAGTGGGAGCTCACCGAATTCGGTAACGAGCTGGCGGCGAAGGCCGACGAAGCCCGACCGAACCTCTTCGTGAACACGCCGGACATCCTGCACGAGTCCCTCCAGCACGGTGGGCCCGGAATGTTTGCACTGCGAGCAGCTCTCGCCGCCACCCTGGCGCCGACGTGGGGCGTCTACTCCGGTTACGAACTCTACGAACACCAAGCCGTTCGCCCCGGCAGCGAGGAATACCTCGACTCCGAGAAGTACGAACTTCGGCCGCGCCGTTTCGCCGAAGCAGCAGCGCGAGGCGAGTCTCTCGAGCCGTGGATCACCGCGCTCAACCGCATCCGGCGTGCACATCCGGCCCTGCAACAGTTGCGGAACCTGCACTTTCACCACATCGACAACGACGCGTTGATCGCCTACTCGAAGTTCGACGCCTCGACCGGTGACGCCGTCCTGACGGTGATCAACCTCAACCCGTTCGCTGCAGAAGAGGGCACCGTCTGGTTGGACATGCCGGCGCTCGGACGCGAATGGCACGACCACATGACCGTGCTCGACGAGGTAACCGGTGAGCAGTTCAATTGGGGCCAAGCCAATTTCGTCCGCCTCGAGCCCTGGCGTTCGGTGGCGCACATCCTCGCGCTCCCACCCGTTCCGTATCCGGCCCGGATCTCTCTGGCCTACCAAGCACGCAATGCGCACCGCGCAGGTGGAGGCAAGTGATGTCAACCGAGAAGTTCCCTTCGGGTATCGCACCGGACAATCACGATCTGGAGCTGTTGGCGCGCGGTGAACATCACGATCCGCACAGTGTCCTCGGCGCCCATCCCCACGCCGACGGCACCGTTCTGCGTGCGTTGCGTCCCAACGCCGAGTCCGTCAGTGCCGTCATCGGCGGCAAAAACTTTCCTCTCGAACATGTTTCGAACGGAATCTTCGCGGCTCTGGTCCCCTACCCCGACCTGATCGACTATCGCTATTCCGTGACGTACCCGGGTGGACACACGGTTCTCGCAGCCGACCCTTACCGGTTCCTGCCTACTCTCGGTGAACTCGACCTACACCTGTTCGGCGAAGGTCGGCACGAACGACTGTGGGACATCCTCGGTGCACATCCGCGTTCTTACGAGACACCGGATGGACCCGTCGACGGCACCTCGTTCGCCGTCTGGGCTCCGGCCGCCCGCGGCGTGACCGTCGTCGGCGACTTCGACGGGTGGAGTGGGCAATTCGCCCCCATGCGAGTCCTCGGATCCACTGGGGTCTGGGAACTCTTCCTGCCCGACATCGCAGTCGGTTCGCTGTACAAGTTCCGGGTCCACGGCCACGACGGCTCCGTTCGCGACAAGGCCGATCCCATGGCATTCGGTACCGAGGTCCCGCCGGCGACTGCATCGCGAGTGACCACCAGTTCGCATGAGTGGAACGACGCGGCCTGGCTCGAAACCCGCGCCGGTGTCGATCCTTCGCAGTCCCCGATGAGCGTGTACGAGGTGCACCTCGGATCGTGGCGTCCGGGACTCGACTACCGGCAGATGGCCGAGCAACTCGCCGTCTACGTCACCGAAACCGGATTCACCCACGTCGAACTGCTGCCCGTCTCCGAGCATCCGTTCGGTGGTTCGTGGGGATACCAGGTCACCTCGTACTACGCACCGACCTCCCGCTTCGGCACCCCGGACGACTTCCGCTGGTTCGTCGACCACCTGCACGCCGCAGGGATAGGTGTCATCGTCGACTGGGTGCCTGCACACTTCCCCAAAGACGAGTGGGCCCTGGCTCGTTTCGACGGAACTCCCCTGTACGAGCACGCCGATCCGCGTCGCGGCGAGCAGTTGGACTGGGGCACATACGTATTCGACTTCGGTCGCCGCGAGGTGCGGAACTTCCTCGTCGCCAATGCACTCTTCTGGCTCGAGGAGTTCCACATCGACGGACTTCGCGTCGACGCTGTCGCATCGATGCTGTACCTGGACTACTCACGCCCGGAAGGTGGATGGACTCCCAACATTCACGGCGGCCGCGAGAATCTCGAAGCCGTTGCGTTCCTGCAGGAGATGAACGCCACCGTCCACAAGAACCATCGAGGAGTCGTCACCGTCGCCGAGGAGTCGACGGCGTGGCCCGGAGTCACTCGGGCGACCAATGTCGGCGGCCTCGGATTCAACATGAAGTGGAACATGGGGTGGATGCACGACACCCTCGGGTTCCTCGGTCACGACCCGGTACACCGGACCTACCACCATCACGAGATCACGTTCTCACTGATGTACGCGTGGAGTGAGAACTACCTGCTACCGATCAGCCATGACGAAGTGGTGCACGGCAAAGGAACTCTGTGGACCCGGATGCCCGGGAACGACTTCGCCAAGGCGTCCGGCCTGCGCTCACTGCTTGCGTACATGTGGGCGCATCCAGGCAAGCAACTACTGTTCATGGGACAGGAGTTCGGTCAGAGTGCGGAATGGTCGGAAGAACGCGGCCTCGACTGGTGGCAGCTCGACGATCAGTACACCGGCACTCTCCATCGCGGCGTCCAGCGACTGGTCGGCGATCTCAACTCCGCGTACCGACGTCATCCGGCCATGTGGACCCTCGACACCTCGCCCGGTGGATACTCCTGGATCGACGCCAACGACACCGAGAACAACGTCCTCAGTTTTCTGCGTTACGGTACTGACGGTTCGATTGTCGCCTGCCTGTTCAACTTCTCGGGCAGTGAGCACTCGAGCTACCGCGTCGGGCTACCAGAGCCCGGCCGATGGGTGGAAATTCTCAACACCGATGCCGAGGTGTACGGCGGCTCCGGAGTCGGGAACCTCGGAGCGGTCACAGCAACGTCGCATTCGTGGCACGGTCGGCCAGCCTCCGCACAGGTGGCGCTGCCAGCTGCTGGAGCGATTTGGATAAGTCTGGAGCGTTGATGGTCGGCCGGCGAGTAGTCATTGTCACGTCGTCACTGTTGGCAGTGGCAGCACTGCTCGCCGGTTGTGCCCAGGGAACGAGTGGCCACGCCGTCTCGATTTATCACGATCCCTTCCGCGTCGCCGGACTCGACGCAACGGCAGGACCAAGTGGGTTGCGTCCGGGAGCCCCCAACGCCGACCGAGCAATCACCGGCACCGACGGCGGGGACATCGACGCGCTGGCAGCCAACGCCATCACAGACATCGAAACCTACTGGGCCGCCGAGTACCCGGCTCTGTTCGACAAGCCCTTCGAACCGGTCGACGAGCTGATCTCGTGGGACCCCACCGAATCGAACGGCCCGGACTTCTGTGAGGAGACCACCGAAGAACTCATCAACGCCGGGTACTGCAGCATCGATCACACCATCGGTTGGGATCGTGAATTGCTGCTGCCCGAGGTGCGGGAGAAGTTCGGTGAAGTGGCCGTCGCGTTCATCTTTGCGCACGAGTACGGCCATGCCGTTCAACGCAAGGCCGGGATCGTCGGCGGTAAACGAGACGCAGCCCTGGTCCGCGAACAGCAAGCCGACTGTTTCGGTGGCGCCTTCTTGCGGCACGTCGCCGAGGACAAGGCCGCGCACTTCACGATGAACACCTCCGACGGACTCAAC
>NZ_BAAILK010000022.1:0-2368 GCF_054589475.1 Rhodococcus sp. no. 34 | reverse complement strand
AGGTGTTGGCGTCGGCGGTCGCCATCCGCGACGAAGACCCTAATGATCCTGAGAGCCACCATGGTTCGGCGTTCGAGCGCGTCACCGCCACTCAGATCGGCTTCACCGACGGCGCCGGTGCGTGCGCGAAGATGGACGCCGACGAAATCGAGTCACGACGTGCAGACCTCCCGCAGCAGTTCGCCGAGGGCAACGATTCCGGAGAACTGCCCGTCACCGAGGCAACTCTCGACGAGTTCGTGAAGACCTTCCAAGCGATCTTCGATCTACCCGAGCCGCCGAAGGTCGTGTTCACCGGCGCAGACACCGGGTGCAGCGATGCCGTTGCGACCGAACCCGTCTCGTACTGCCCGTCGACGAACACCATCGGAATCAGCGTCGACGACCTTGCCGAGCGCGGCACGCCGGGTCGCGTCGGGCGACGCGAGTTGATCCAGACCAACATCACCGGTGACTACAACGCCTATGTCCTGCTCGCGTCGAGGTACACCCTCGCGATGCAGAAGGAGAACGGTCAATCGCTCGACACTCCGCAGACTGCCCTGCGCGCCGCCTGCTTGTCCGGCGTCATCACCGCAGCGCTCAGTCCCACCAACGCCGCGGCGTCCGGAGCACAGGTCACACTCTCCCCCGGCGACCTCGACGAAGCCGTATCGGGGCTGCTGACCGACGGCCTGGCTGCCAGTGATGTCAACGGTGAGACGGTTCCGAGCGGGTTCGCACGTGTCGACGCGTTCCGGACCGGCGTTCTCGGTGGCCGGGAAGTGTGCGACAGCCGCTACACGGAGTAGCGACTGCCGGTCCACACGTCAGTAGAGAGCGGAAGCCAACTTACGACGGGCCGCGATGACGATCGGTTCTGCCGGGTCGAACAGTTCGAACAGTTCGAGCAGGCGCGTCCGAGCGGCAGCCTTGTCGTCGCCGGCAGTTCGCGAGACCACCGAGATCAAGCGGGCGAACGACGCCTCGGGTTGCTGGGCGAACATTTCCAGGTCGGCCGCAGCGAACTGCAGTTCGAGATCGGACGGATCAGCATCCGCGGCCGCAATCGACTCGGGATCGACACCCTGAACCCGAGCCATGAACTTCACCTGGCGGACAGCGCTCTTGGCCTCCGCATTGTTGGGTTCGGCGTCGAGAATTTCCTGGTACGCAGCGATGGCGGCGTCGAGATCGCCCTCGTCCAGCGCGGTTTCAGCGGCCACGAAGCGAGGATCCTCGACCTCCTCCACCGGTTCGTCCGCGTCGGAGACCGGCCCACTCAACTTGCCCTCGACAGCTTGGAGGACTGCGTCGAACCACTGGCTGAGCTGCGCCTCCGGCTGAGCGCCCTGGAAATCGGCCAACGGCTGACCGGCCGCGACGGCAACAACCGTCGGCACCGACTGGACGCCGAAAGCCTGCGCGATGCGAGGACTCACGTCGACGTCGACGTTGGCAAGAATCCACTTGCCGCCGGCTCGCGCTGCAAATGATTCGAGAACTTCGGTGAATACGACCGAGGGCTCGTATGCGCGGCCACCGATGTTGACGATCACCGGCACCTGGCTCGACTTCAGCAGGACTTCGCTTTCGAAGTTCTCCTCGGTCACCTCGATCACTGCCCCGGAGACAGCAGAAACGGCCCCGTCGCCGCTGGTGTTACGCGGCGGTGGTGGGGCCGTGGCCCGCTCTTTGAAGGCGGACAAGTCGACTGCGCCGCTCATGGCGGCAGCAACTGCGGACGAACGCGCGGGGGGCCTGGAACCTGGTCGAGTCACGGCTCCCAGTTTGTCACGAGTTGCGAGAAGCTACGTAGAGGGATGCAGCACTCAGACGAGCGCCGCGTTGCACTTGGACGCCTCGAACTCCGTGGACAGCTCACCGAGCTTGCCGTTTCGCACTGCCCAGCGTTCGAAGATGACGGTGCCGAAGGGCGGAACGCTCGAGATCAGCGCAAGGATCGTGGTCTTGACGTCCCACTTGAGCGACCACGCGGTCAGGAGTGCAACAACGATGAACACCAGGAAGCCGGCGGTTCCGTGGACCATTCCGGGGATGCGAATCGCTTCTTCGTGTCCGAGGACCCACTTGAAGAACATGGCAACCAGCAAGGCCGCCCAGGTCACAGCTTCCCACCACGCCACCAGACGGAAGCGTTTCGCGGGAGTGGATACGTCAAAGATGTTCGCCATGAGGCCATTGTGCCCGAACAACTACGACGCCCCGTAGTTGTGTGAGGAAAACCACGGGGCGTCGCAGAGCGAGAGCGCTCGTTCAGGTGTATTTAGACACTCAGGCCTTGGGGACGCGGACGATGAGTGCGTCGCCTTGTCCGCCGCCGCCGCAGAGTGCGGCTGCGCCGATGCCGCCGCCGCGGCGTTGCAGT
>NZ_BAAILK010000021.1:0-10767 GCF_054589475.1 Rhodococcus sp. no. 34 | reverse complement strand
GTACGCCGGCGCTGCGGCGGGCGGACGGGTTCTGCGAACTACTGCGGCGGTACGAGCGGGCGGGGTTGGGTCCGATCGAAGGCGGAGTGAAACCGCACATCACGGTCACCGCGTCGGCAAAAGATATGACGGACCTTAAAGTTCTGAAAGATCTCCTGCCGTCCACTGAGGAGTTGGGGTTCGCGTGGACGGATTGGGTGGGCCCGATCAGCATCGACACCGCACGGATGTTGGCCTGCGACTGCACGGTCACCCGGATTTTGTTGGATGAGAATGGTGTTCCGCTCGACTGCGGCAAAGAAGCAAGGACCGCGACGGTGCCGCAGCGGCGGGCGTTGGCGGTTCGGGATGGTGGGTGTGCGTTTCCGGGGTGCGGGACTCCGTCGGGGTGGTGCGATGCTCATCATATTGTTCACTGGGGTGATGGTGGCCCAACGGATCTCGATAATCTGATTCTGTTGTGTGGTCATCATCATCGGACGCTGCATCACACGGAGTGGCGGGTGGAGATCGGTCCGGATCGGAAATCGGTGTTCTATCCACCGATGTCGATCGATCCGTTCCAGCAGCCGATCGGCGGGAACAGCCCACCAACGGCCGCGTGAACGGACATAACTGAAAATGCCAGCGTATGCACCGGGGAAGAATCATGCCCCGTTACATGCGCTGGCTTTTCGTGTTCCGGAGAGTTCAGGGCAGCGACCAGAACTGAGTAGTCACGAGGTAGAAGACGACAACCCAGAACAAGGTCACAGCGGCGACGATTGCCACCCCTTGTGCGTTGGTTTTTGCGACAGGAATCCCCGGAGGCGGACGCAGCCAACGGCGCAGGAGTCGATTCACGTAGTACGGCATCGTGAAGAAACTCATGATGAAGCTCGACAACAGGTTGCCGATCAACAATCCGAGCCAGAGTGGCAGCTTCAGCGGTGACAGCGCCAAAGTAAGCAAGACGACAGTCGGGTAGAGACCGACCCAGACCGCGATCGAGGTTTTTGTCTCCGAAGGTGGAGGGGCCTCGTTTCCGTTCTCGTCGAAGGCAAACCAACTGCCGAACGAATTGTCCACGGTTCGCAGTTCGAAGTCGTGAAACTTGCGGCCCTCGGCGAGGAGTTGTTGTCGCTCAGGGGAAGTCAGCCACGTATCGAGGTGGGCAGCATTGTCGAAGCGATACAGCAGGGTCCATTCATCCTGCACACCGTCGACGGGGCGGAACAGTTCGGTGCCGCGGAATCCGTCGAAAGCACTCTCCACCTCCCGAAGGCGATCCTGCCAGGCAAGGAACTCGTCGATGCTGTCGTCACCGACTCGGTGCGTCACTACGACGGTCAGCAGTGGGTCCGGAGGCCTGATCCCACCGCTCACTACCTGCTGCGTGGCCGGGCCGTCGAAGTACTGACGCCCGCTGTCGAGGTAGTTCTGCCTCGTCGCGCTGTTGATCCACGCTTGAACATGAGCGATGGAGTCGAAGCGGTACACGATCACCCAATCGGGTTGGGTGGGCGTCGGAGCCGCGATTTCTGCCCCGAGGAAGCCCGCGTAATCTGCGGCGGCTCGGTTGAGATCTTTCTGCCAGACCTCGAATTCTTTCTCCAGTCCGGCACGCACCCGCTGGCCGATGATGACCGTCGCGGCGCTGTCCGCCGACGTGTTCGCGGTCATCGGTTCAGGCCTGAGTAGATGCGTTCCGGGGTGAGCGGTAGTGACCGGAATCGTGACCCGGTTGCATCCTGCAGTGCGTTCGCCAATGCAGGGGCAACCGGATTGATGCAGCACTCCGCCATGCCCTTGGAGCGGAGTGGGCCGACGGAGTCTGATGACTCGACGAGGATCACCTCCGTGCGTGGGATATCTGCATATGTCGGGATCCGGTAGTTACGTAGATTCGGGTTCATCATCGCGCCGTTTGCGTCTACGTGGAAGTTCTCGGTGAGTGCGAAGCCGATGCCCTGGGCGACGCCACCTTCGATCTGTCCCCGCACCTGCGCCGGATTGATGATCACCCCAGCGTCGGTGGCTTGGACGCTGTAGAGAATGCGGATCTCGCCGGTGATGCGATGGACGGCAATCCGGAAGCCATGAGTGTTGGACACCACGCTGCGCGGAGATCCGTATGCCTTCCGCGCCTCGGTGAATCGGATCCCGCGCGGGCGTGCGGCCTCGAGTATCTCTTGCAGTGTTAATCGAGTACTACTGCAGACGATCTTGTCGTCGTCCATCGAGCACTGGTCAATCGACACGCCGGTGTGGTGCGCGGCGAAGGCAAGTAGGCGATCGCGGAGCGCATTCGACGCGCGAAGTACCGCGTTCCCAGCGACAAACAGGCCGGCGCTGGCGAAAGCGCCTGTATCGAAACCGGTTCGGTCGGTGTCCGACTGAATGATTCGTACACGTGACGGTGTTGTGCCCAGCTGATTCGCGGCGATCTGCACGTGAGCGGTAGAAGTACCCTCACCGAATTCGACTGTGCCGATGGCAAGTTCGTATACACAGTCTTCGCCGAGGGTGAGCCAAGCCTCGGAAATGTGCTCGGTGGGTGGCGCGGTCTCGTGTAGCGAACTGGCAGTGCCGGTGCCGATCAGCCAATCCGCTCCGAGCGAGGGAACCGGTTGGCGCTTCAACGCGGCGTCGATCAGATCGATGCATTGCCCCAGTCCGTCTTCGGTGAAGATCACGTCGTCTGGGCCGTCTTCGAGTGCGACGAGCGAATCGCCCGGTCGGACGATATTGCGTCGACGCAGTTCGAGCGGATCCATGTCCAGCGCGATGGCCAATTCGGTCATGGCCGATTCCACGGCGAAAGCGGGCTGAGTCATGCCGTACCCACGTAGAGCGCCGCTCGGAACATTGTTGGTGTACACGGAATACGCATCGAACTTCTTGTTGGCGCAGCGGTAGAGCGAGACCGCCGCGCCGCCGGCAAAGAGTGTCTCTCCACCGTGGTTTCCGTACGCACCGGTGTTCGAGATGTTTCGGTACTGAAATGCCGTGAGGGTTCCGTCAGACTTGGCACCGAGCTTGATCGTGAGCTTCATCGGATGACGCGGCGACGCGGTGGTGAACTCTTCTTCTCGGGTGAACTCGAGGCAGACGGGACGACCGGTGTCGAGGGTGGCGAGCGCCACCAGATCCTCGCTGATCACTTCCTGTTTTCCTCCGAACCCGCCGCCCACGCGTTTGCAGAACACGCGTAGATGATCCGGGCGGAGGTCGAAGAGATGGGCGAGTTTGACCTTGGCGATGGAGGGGGACTGCGAACTTGTGCGAACGTGAAGGCGTCCGTCTTCCATCCAGGAGATCGAACCGTGCGTCTCGAGGTACGCATGCTGAACCCGCGGCGAGAAGTAGGTGCCTTCGTGGATGACGTCGGCCTCGGCGAACCCGGCCTCGATGTCGCCCACATGACCGTGAAGTTCGAGCAGGATGTTGTGCTCGGGATCCCGAACAAAGGGATCGTCGGATCCGTGCAGGGCTGGAGCGCCGTCGGCCATGGCCTCTTCCGGATCGAACACCGAAGGCAGGATCTCGTAATCGACCTTCACCTTCCGACGGCCTTCTTCCGCAGCGACGACGGAGTCGGCGAGGACGGCCACTACACGCTGACCCACGAACCGCACGACGTTGTCGAGAATGTAGGTGTCGTCCGGATCGACAAGGTGGTCGGTATGAATTGCCGTGGTGAAGAGCTTGCGCGGCACGTCTTTCCAGGTGTAGACGCGATGGACACCGGGGACGGCGAGCGCCTCGGTGGTGTCGATGGAAGTGATGCGTGCATGTGCGTGCGGCGAGTGCAGCACTTTCAGGTGCAGCATGCCGTCGATGGCGGTGTCCATAGTGTATTCGGCTCGGCCGGTCACCACGTCGGTGGCCGCCGGCGCCCCGACGCTGGTTCCGACGGCCTGTCCCGGGAGGGCAACTTCGACAGCACCGACACCGTTGACCGCGTCTTCGATGGATCGGTAACCGGTGCAGCGGCACAGGTTTCCCTTGAGCGCTCGCGGCAAGTCTTCTTTCTGCGCGTCGGTGAGCGCCGCCGAGGTCATGATCATCCCGGCGGTGCAGAACCCACACTGAAAGCCGGGTGCATCCCGGAACTGCTGCTGAATCGGATGGAGATCTTCGGGCGTGCCGAGTCCCTCGATCGTGGTTACCGCGCGACCGTCGGCGCGAAAGGCGGGCGTGATGCAGCTGTGTATCGGTGTTCCGTCGAGCCACACTGTGCACGCCCCGCAGTCCCCGCCGTCGCATCCCTTCTTCACTCCGTGGTGTCCGAGGTGCCGAAGAAACGTCCGGAGACACTGTCCCGGGAACGGCTCCTCGTGGAACTGCCGGTCGTTCACCGTGTAGCTCATGACTGGCTCCCCGTGAGTTCGTTTCGGAGCTCGTCGGCGTAGTGGCGGGCGAGGTGGAGGCGGTGGTCGGGGGTTCCGTTGGGATCGTCGAACCAACTGTCGGCCGAAATGGAGTCGACGGCTCGTCGCAGAGAGTGCTCGTCCGGCATCGTGTCGAACGTCAGCCGGATCGGATGGGTGGTGCCGGCGGTGATGGTGAGGTGAAAGTCGTCGGCGCCAGGAGTCTGCGTCGCGATCATGAAGATCGTCGAACGGCCGAGGTGCGTGAGACTGAAGCGGCGGTGGGCGTGCCGTTTGGTGAGTGAGTGCACCGGGAACTCGATGCTCCGAAGGACTTCGCCCGGCTCCAGGACATTCTGATGGTCACCGGTCACGAAGTCGCACGCGTCGACGGTCCTCACTGTTCCGTCGGTAGCCCATAGTGTGAACGAAGCCTCGAGTGCAACTGCCAGGGTGATCATCGGTCCGGCTGGAAGTGACATACAGATGTTGCCGCCTACGGTTGCCGAATTCCACACCTTGAAAGACGAGAGGAAGTACTCGCAGCTGACGCGAATAAGTGAACTCGCACGCCAATTGTCCGGCGGGACAAACGCATACAGTTCGGCAACGGTGCACGTGGCCCCGACACCGAAATGAGTCGCGCCGACCTCCAGTGATGTCCAGCCGAGCGCGTTGAGGTCGACGAGTCGACGGGTGTCGGGTTGTTCCGCTGAGAACAGCCACGTTCCTCCCGCGAGCCAGGCGTCGCCGGGACGCCACACGTCCCCTGGACGATCCGGTGGTCGGCGTATCACGTCGGTAATGGTGGTGATGTCCATGCGCCTGCTCCCCTCGGGGATGTGTCTTCTCGGAGTGGGACATTACCGAGGTGACGAGACACATTCACACTTTTAGTACATATCGGGCACGCGAAACATGAGCGATACGTACGTGACATCGACTGGTGGGGCGGTGCATGCGCTTGCCGATTCTGGGTACGACTGCTTGAGAGGCGCGATCAGCCTCTTGCTTTCGCGCTGTTGATTCGGACGCGGCTACGCACTCGGCGGCCGCGGAGATCATGCGGGGCGGGGCGCTGTGAAACCCTTCGAGGTAAGTCGGACCGACCCTTCTGATGAGACGCTCTTTCCGCTCTCGGCCGCCCAACGGGCAACCTGGTTCGCTCAGCAATTCGATCCCGAAGTCCCGATTCTGATAGCGCACTACGTGGAGCTGCGCGGCGAGCTCGACGTCGAACTGCTGGATCGCGAAACGCGAGCGGTGGCATACGAGTTTCAATCTCCTTTGCTCAAAGTGATCGAGATCGACGGTCAACCGATGCAGTACGTGGATGAGAAGGCCGAAATCTCGGTCGGTTTGGTCGACCTCCGTGGGTCCCCCGATCCGATCGAGGATGCCCTCGGGTGGATGCGCCGAGATTGCCGGACGCAGCTCGACCTGGCAGTCGACGGAATCGTCGCGACCGCTGTGCTGCGCGTGGGTGACGCGCACTATCTGTGGTACAGCCGCATCCATCATGTTGCGCTCGACGGTTTCGGCGCCATGACCATGATGAACCGCATTGCGCATCGGTACTCGGCCTCGGCGGCGAGAAAGGACTCGCAGCCGAGTCGTGCCGCGACACTGCGCACGCTGTACGACATCGACGAGCGGTACAGAATGTCGGATCGATTCGCCGCCGACCGGGAGTACTGGGCTGAGCGCAATACCACCCTCGCCGGATCCAGCCTGGCGGAGGCTTCTGGGCCCGCGCAAACCGAGAGCCGACTCGAAAGCACACTGATGTCGGACCGAAGTTGTGCCCTTCTCTACGAATCCGAGAACCACGCTGCCCCGGTCATCGCTGCGCTCGCGTTGTACCTCGCGCGGATGACGGCAAAAGAGACTGTCCAGATTCATGTTCCGATGTCCGGACGTACTACGGCGGTGCTGCGGGACTCGGGCGGCATGATGGTGAACGTCACGCCACTGCTCATCCGTGTCGCAGCGGTCGACACCGTCGGTGAACTCTTCGCCCAGGTCCAGCATGAGCTCATGGGTGCATTGCGACACCAGCGCTGCAGCCTCGACGACATCCGTCGGGACGCAGGCGTGACGAGCGGTCTGGAAGGCGAAGACTCATATGCCGGGCCCATGGTCAACGTCATGCTGTTTCGCCAGGACGTGCAGTTGGGCGAGGTGGTTGGGGAGTATCACATCGTCACCTCCGGGCCGGTGGACGACCTTCTGGTCAACGTGTATCCGAGCGGCGACAGGCTGCGTGTCGACTTCCGGGCAAACCCAATCCGATACGAGGAGGTGGGTTTACGCGAGCACCACCGGAATTTTGTCGGCTTGCTGGAAGAGTTGATCGCGTCTGATTCCGGTGCCGAGCTCGCAGACATTCACAGCCCGACGGCCCGGGAGGGCGAGCGACGACAACGCGAAGTGCGGCACCTCGAATATTGGAGACACGAGCTCACCGGCGCGCCCGAACTGTTGCAACTTCCCTTCGATCGACCCAGGCCTGCAACGCAATCGCTGGAGAACGGACGGGTTGAGGTCGCGATCGCCGCCGACACCCACGCGCGGATCACGGCGATGGCGAGTGATCTCGGGACGGACACTCGTGCGGTCTTACATGCAAGCTTTGCTCTCCTGGTGAGCCGGTTGTCCGGTGCTTCGGATGTTGTGATCGGTACGCCCGCGGGATCCGACGCGAACATCGTCGCCATCCGGAGTCGCATCGATCTGGAGACGCCGCTCACGGCACTCTTGGGCAGTGTCGTCGAGGTCCGAAGTAATGCGCTGCCGCACAGTGGGATACGGCTCGAGCAGGTGGCGGAGTCGCTCGAGGTGGAGGATGTACCTGCGTATGCGCCGGTGATACAGGTGACGTTCGAGTCCGTCGCCAGCGCTGACGAGCACCCTCCCGACCTCGGCCGCTTCGATCTCGGAGTGTCTGCAGTCGAGACTTTCGACGAGGTGGGTACGCCGTCCGGAATCACGGTGACGCTCGCGTTTGCCACCGACCTGTTCGACGCCGAGACGGTACGTGGCCTCGGTTTGCGGTTCGCGCGCGTCCTGGAATCCGTCACCACAGATCCGACAATGATGGTCGGCGACATCGACATCTTGTCCGACGACGAGCGATTCGCGATGCAGCCTGTACGCAGTGACCCTCGCGCTTCGCACCGCACCCTGGCCGAACTGTTCGACGGTGCGGCGCGCACACACCCCGACGGCGTGGCCCTGTCGTATCTCGATGCCGAGTTGACGTATCGAGAACTCGACGAGCGTTCGTCGGAGTTGGCCCGAGTCTTGATCGACCGCGGCATCGGTCCGGAAAACAGTGTGGCGCTGGGTTTGACGCGTTCGATCGAATCGGTTGTCGCGATGTTGGCGGTGACCAAAGCCGGCGCGGCATTCGTGCCGGTGGATCCGACCTATCCGGGTGAACGTGTTCGCTTCATGCTGACCGATTCCGGCGCCGTACTGGGGCTCACGGTCGTTTCCGAACTTCATCGTTTGCCGGATTCGATTTCCTGGATAGCAATCGACGACGCTGAGTTCCGTGGCCGACTTGCACGGTTGTCCGTGCGCTCCATCTCCGATGTCGATCGGGTGCACCCGATCCGGCCCGACAATCCTGCATACGTGATCTACACTTCGGGTTCCACCGGACTCCCCAAGGGGGTGACGGTCTCGCATCGCGGACTGGAAGCGCTTGCTGCCGAACAGCGTTCGCGGTTCGGTGCGACCCAGGATGCGCGAACATTGCACTTCTCGACCCCGAGTTTCGACGCCTCGATTTTCGAATACCTGCTGGCTTTCGGTGCCGGAGCGACCATGGTGATTGCACCGAGCACGATCTACGGCGGTGACGAGCTGTCTCACTTCCTCGAATCCCAGCGTGTCACGCATGGTTTTGTCACTACTGCGGCGCTCGGAACAGTTTCTCCCGAGGGCCTTTCGGACTTCGGCGACGTGGTGGTCGGTGGTGAGGCCTGTCCACCGGATCTTGTGCAGCGGTGGGCTCCCGGCCGACGGCTGTGCAATGCCTACGGGCCGACCGAGACCACCGTCATGTCGAACATCGGCGAGCCTATGGTGTCGTCGGAGTACATCACCGTGGGCGGTCCGCTCCGCGGTTTCGACGAGATCGTGCTCGATCAGCGATTGCACCCCGTCCCCGACGGTGTTGTGGGCGAGCTGTACATCTCGGGAGACGCGCTCGCACGTGGATATCACCGGAAGTATGCGTTGACCGCAGGACGATTCGTGGCCGACCCGTTCGGTCTCCCGGGCCGGCGGATGTATCGAACGGGGGACTTGGTGCGGCGGCGCCGTGGCCGTGCACTCGAGTACGTCGGTCGCAGCGATTTCCAGGTGAAAGTTCGCGGATTCCGTATCGAGCTCGGGGAAATCGACAGCGTCGTGCAGTCGTGTCCGCAGGTCGAGAATGCAGTCACCGTGGCGCGTGCGGCTCCCTCCGGTACAACGATGATTACCACGTACGTCGTGCCTGCCGGCGGAAGTGCGCTCTCGACGGCCGAGTTGACGCGGTACGTCGCGAGCCGTGTTCCGTCGTACATGGTTCCTGCGGCATTTGTTCTACTCGAAGAGTTGCCGGTAACTCCGGCGGGAAAGGTCGATCGCGCTGCCTTACCTGCACCTCGGTTCGATGCTCGGTCGGACGACTTTCGACCGCCCGAGGGCGCTGAGGAACTAGTGCTCGCCGAGATTTTTGCCGATGTTCTAGGCGTCGAGACGGTGGGTGCGGGTGACGACTTCTTCGATCTGGGCGGGAACTCACTGATTGCCACGAAGCTGATCGCTCGCGTAAATGTCGCTGAAGAAATCGATTTCGGGGTGCGGACTTTGTTCGAAGCACCGACTATCGAATCATTGGCCCGTCACGTGCGGGATGCGAAGTCATCCCGCGTTGATCGCACGCGTTCGAAGCGTCCAATCCTGCAGGCACATTGGTACAGGGACAAGATTCCGGTGTCTGTGGCACAACGACGCCTGTGGTTCGTCAATCAGTTCGACACGTCGTCCCCGGCCTACAACATTCCGATGGTGGTCCGACTGTCAGGTGCCTTGGATGTCGCTGCGATTCAGCGCGCGGTGGGAGATGTTGTCGATCGACATGAATCGCTCCGTACCGTCTACCCGGCGTCGGTTGACGGCCCACATCAGGTAGTAGTGCCTTCGGAACGCGTGACGTCGAAGATCGCGTGGGAAGTATCCGTGGACGAGGAAGCCTTGGACAGGCGCATCGCCGATCTCGCTCGCGAGGGGTTCGACGTGAGCGCGAACGTGCCCGTGCGCGGCTCTCTTTTTCGAATCACTCCGGACGTTCATGTCCTCGCGTTGGTGGTTCACCATATTTCGGCGGATGGAGCATCTCTCGAGCCGCTGGCCCGCGACCTGACCCGCGCCTACGCGGCGCGGGCTGCCGGTCGGGCACCGGACTGGCCGCCCTTGCCTGTGCAGTACGCCGACTACAGCCAATGGCAGATCGAACTGCTCGGCAGTGACGCCGATCCGGACACGCTCCAGGCGAAGCAGTTGGACTACTGGACGTCCACCCTGGCCGGTCTACCTGACGTGATCGACCTTCCGCTGGATCGACCGAGACCGGCGGAACGATCCATGCGCGGTGAATCGGTCCGATTCTCGGTGCCCGCAGACGTGCACAGTGAACTCCTCGAACTCGCTCGGAATCACAACACGACACCGTTCATGGTGATGCACGCAGTGCTGGCGGTTCTGTTGGCACGGCTGAGCGCCTCCCCGGACATAGCGATCGGGACTCCGGTAGGAGGGCGCGCCGAGCAAGTCCTCGACGATCTGGTCGGGATGTTCGTCAACACGGTCGTCCTGCGAATCACCGTTGACACCGCCGCGACTTTCGAGGAGATCCTTTCACGAACTCGCGAAGTCGATCTGGCAGCGTTCGGGCAAGCCGAGGTGCCGTTCGAGCGAGTCGTCGATGCAGTTGCGCCGGAGCGTTCGTCATCTCGCTCACCGCTCTTCCAGGTTCTGTTGGAATTCCAGAACACCGCAAATCCCCACCTCGAACTACCCGGACTGGGTGTCGATGTTGTTCCAGTCGACGTCGGTGTCGCCAAATTCGACTTGCAACTGTCGCTCTCCGAGCAGCGTGGCAAAGACGGCGTCCCCATGGGTTTCGATGCCGCCTTCACCTATGCCTCCGATATCTTCGAGCGCACCACAGTCGCCGAGTTCGGCGAGCGTTTCGTCCGCCTCCTCCGGTCGGTCGTGTCGGATCCAACAGTGCCAGTAGGGGATACGGAAATTTTGGGCGCGCCCGAGCGTGGGTTGGTGGTGGGTGGTTGGGATGGTGTGGGGGTTGTGGTGGGGGGTTTGACGTTGGTGGATGTGTTGGATGGGCGGTTTGCTGGTG
>NZ_BAAILK010000020.1:0-215 GCF_054589475.1 Rhodococcus sp. no. 34 | reverse complement strand
CCCTCGGACGGGTTCACGGTTCTGAACTCGGTGTCCACGATCTTCGCCTTCGTACTCGGTGCCTCGACGCTCCCGTTCATCTGGAACGTCTTCAAGAGTTACCGCTACGGCGAAGTTGTCACCGTCGACGATCCGTGGGGTTACGGAAACTCGCTGGAGTGGGCAACCACCTGCCCGCCGCCGCGTCACAACTTCACCGAGTTGCCGCGCATCCG
>NZ_BAAILK010000019.1:168568-176181 GCF_054589475.1 Rhodococcus sp. no. 34 | reverse complement strand
CAGGTGACTGGTACTAATAGGCCGAGGACTTACCACAAAGAAGCTACGCGTCCACTGTGCGGTATCTGAAACAACACACAGATACTGATGAGAAACCCTGTTTTCTCCATCCCCCAACACCAGAAACTGGTGTTGACGGGTGGTGAAACCAGGTGATCAGAAGAAGGTTACTGTGACAGTTTCATAGAGTTACGGCGGTCATAGCGAAGGGGAAACGCCCGGTCCCATTCCGAACCCGGAAGCTAAGCCCTTCAGCGCCGATGGTACTGCACTCGACAGGGTGTGGGAGAGTAGGACACCGCCGAACACACATTAGAGAAGCCCCCCAACCAGTACTGGTTGGGGGGCTTTCTCGTACCCAAAACACCCCACCCCGCCAACACCCGAAAGCACCGCCGCCGGCACCCCCGACTTCGAGCGAACGGCACTGTCGTCGTCTCAGATCGACCCAACGTACCGTTCACACCATCAGGGGCGGGCACGCCGCCGGCACCCCGGCATGGAGTGAACGGCACTTTCGTCGCCTCAGATCGACCGAACGTGCCGTTCACCATCAGGGCAGGGATTGGGCCAGGAAGATGCCGTCGCCGACGCACGTAGCGACTTGTTAGCCAAGGTATAGGTTGTGAACCGTCTCATAAGTCCGAAGTACTCTCCGATTTTGTGCCTTCGTCCCTAGCACTTTGGCCTAGGCTGAGTCTCATGGTGGGGTTGAGCAGCTCGAGGGTGTCGCATTTGCGACTCGTTCCGACGGAACCTGAAGAACTGCAAAGGTTTGTACTAGAAGCTGGCGGAGGGCGTGGGGGCATTCAGATTGCGCGATCGTTGCGTTCGAAGAGGCGCGCGGTACCGGCGCAATACGCGATACGTATCAGTGTCGACAATGTTTCCACTCAGATCTGGCGACGAATCCTCGTCGCGTCGGATCTGAATCTGGATGACCTGCATTCGGTGGTTCAACGGGCAATGGGGTGGAGTGACCGTCAATCGCACGCGTGGTCCAAGTCCGGCAGCCGATTTCCCGGCGAGGTCGAAGAGTACGTAGCTTCCGGGAGCAACGCAGAGCAGCGTCGGGCCGGCCGAGCGGCGATCGTAGAGTCCGCGGTACGCCTGGACGAGGTCATGGTCTCGCCTGGCGATGAAATCAGTTATCGCTACGGACGCTTCGGGAACTGGCGCCACACGCTGACACTTGAATCTTCCGAAGTACTGCCCGAAGGGTTCCAAGTTGTGTGTGCCGCGGGTCGCGGTGCTTGTCCGCCGGAGGAATGCGTCGGACCTGACGAGTACGAGCAGCTCCTCGGTGTTCTCGCTTCGGAGAAGCTGCGCTCCCATGAATGGACCCTCGAATGGCCACAAACTGATTTCGAGCCGACACGATTCGAGATCGCTGAGGTCAATAATCGACTGCATAGTCCTAGACCGGACGAGATCGCTGCGTCGTACGACATTGCGAAGCTCGTCGAATGCCTGGGACCCTCGCGAGTCCCGGAACTGCACGCGGTCCTAGCCCGAGCAGGCATTGACGATCAGTCGGCAATCGGGGAGTTGGTCCACGTCGAGGCGGGCCAACGCATTCAAGCGGTTCTGGCTCTGATCGGTGTCGAAGGGATCGGTGCCGATGATTTCTTCACGACGGTCGACGCGATGCTCGACGAACCTGAACTGGGACCTGTAAACCTTCCACAAGGGCGATCACTCTTCGCAGTGCTCAAGAAGTTCGGCCTGGTGCGAAAGCACAAAGGGCAGATTGTTCTGACGAAGCGGGGACAGTCGGCAGAGCGGGACGCGTCAATGACGTGGTCGGTGATCGTCGAGGGAGTTCCGGTTGCGCCCGGCGGCTCGCAGAGAGCGGTGGAACTCCTTGTCCTCCTTGCCGTAGCCGCCGGCATGTCGCCGGCGGATCGTCATCGTTTCGTCGCGGGAGCGCTGGAGTCGATTCGGTCGTCGAGCATCCTGATGGCTGGGGCTCAGACTCCCAGACGTGACACGTCAGGGAGCACCGTAGAGGTGCTCGGATTGATCGGCGCTACGGGGTACGAGCTGGGGAAGTTCGGCAGCAAAGCGGACTCGCCCTGGGCTGTTCACCTCGCGAGGGCGATCTTGCGGCGTTAACTCGCGCGTCGACGCAGACAACCGAAACGGGGTTCGATCCGGCAATGCCGAATCGAACCCCGTTTCGTGTACCGATAGAGATCAGATGTTCACGCCGTAGTCGCGGGCGATTCCGGCGAGTCCGGATGCGTATCCCTGTCCGACTGCACGGAACTTCCATTCGCCATTGTGGCGGTAGAGCTCACCGAAAAGCATGGCTGTCTCCGTGGATGCATCTTCGGAGAGGTCGTAGCGTGCCAGTTCGGAGCCGTTCGACAGATCTACGACGCGGATGTAGGCGTTGGTGACCTGTCCGAAGGACTGGAGTCGCGCATCGGCGTCGTGAATCGAGACGGGGAAGAAGATGTTGGTGACGTTGGGCGGTACAGCCGGGAGGTCGACGTTGATGACCTCGTCGTCGCCGTCACCTTCACCGGTGAGGTTGTCGCCGGTGTGCTCGATGGATCCGTCGGGCGAGCGAAGGTTGTTGTAGAAGACGAAGTGAAGGTCGGAAAGGACCTTGCGTTCCGGGCCGGTGACCAACGCGCTGGCGTCGAGGTCGAAGTCGGCACCACTGGTGCTGCGTGCATCCCAGCCGAGACCGACTGCGACCTTGGTCAGATTGGGTGCGGCCTTCGACAGAGATACGTTGCCGCCCTTGGCAAGTGTGACGCCCATTCAGGTTCCTCTCGTTCGAACGAAGTGGATTTCTTCGTTCGGGAGTTCTGTGTTGTCCGTTCGCGACTCACATTACCGTGAGCGGGTAGGTGCGGTTCGACCGAATAGGCACCTCACTCGAACAGCGCGCGAAGATCCTCGGCGTCGAGTCCGGTGCCCAGTGTGCCTTCGGCGTCCATGGCATTCGAGAACAATGCCGACTTCTTGGCTTTGAGCGCCATGACCTTCTCTTCGATGGTGTCTTTGGCAATGAGGCGGTAGACCATGACGTTTCGTGTCTGCCCGATGCGGTGAGTACGGTCGACCGCTTGTGCCTCGGCGGCCGGGTTCCACCAGGGGTCGAGAATGAAGCAGTAGTCGGCCTCGGTGAGATTGAGGCCGAAGCCACCAGCCTTGAGGCTGATCAGGAAGACGGGGACTGCACCAGACTTGAACTCCTCCAACACTTCACCGCGATTGCGCGTCGAACCGTCGAGATAGCTGTACGGAATTCTTTCCTCGTCGAGTCGGTTGCGGACAGAACCGAGGAACCCGGTGAATTGGCTGAAGATCAACGCACGGTGTCCGCCGGCAATGACGTCGTCCAATTGCTCGACGAGAGCGTCGACCTTGGCCGATGGGACGGGCCCGCTTTCCTCGTCGACCAGCGAGACGTCGAGACTGAGTTGGCGTAGCAGCGTCAGCGATTGCAGGATCGTGAACCGATTCTTGTCGACGTCGTCGAGCAGTCCGAGAATCTTCTGCCGTTCGCGTTGCAGGTGGGTGTCGTAGATCGCGCGATGGCTCGGATGCAACTCGATCTCGAGTACCTGCTCCTGCTTGGGCGGCAAGTCCGCAGCCACCTGTTCCTTGGTGCGCCGCACCATCAGCGGTTTGACGCGTCGTCGCAGTTGCGCCAATCGCTCTGTGTCGCCTTCCTTTTCGATGGGAGTGCGGTAGAAATCGGTGAAGGTGGTGGGGCTGGGAAACAGTCCTGGTGCAGTGATCGCGAGCAGCGACCACAACTCCAGAAGATTGTTCTCCATGGGTGTTCCGGTGATCGCGAGTTTGAAGGGTGCGTTCACTGCCGTCGCACACTTGTGGACCTTGGACTTGTGGTTCTTGGCGAATTGGGCTTCGTCGAGCACCAGTCCGGACCAGCGGCCGGCGGAATACGCATCGGTGTCGAGGCGAAAGAGAGCGTACGACGTCACGACGATATCCGCCCCGTCGACGAGTGTTGCCAGGTCGGTTCTTCTGCGCCGCAGAGTATCCGTGATGACAGCGGTGTGGAGGGTCGGTGCGAACTTCGCCACTTCGGACTTCCAGTTGGAGACCACGCTGGTGGGAGCGACGATCAGAAAGGGAGGCGCGGCCGGATTCGATTGCCGTGCAGCGCAGATCATTGCGAGGGTCTGCAGGGTCTTGCCCAGGCCCATGTCGTCGGCGAGTATGCCGCCCAAGTTGTGCAGTCGGAGGAAATTGAGCCAACGGAATCCGTCGACCTGATAGGGACGTAGCGTTGCCGTCAACGTGTCCGGGACTTCGACGGGATCGATGCCCGAACTGCCGAGCAATCCTGCGATCTGCTTCTTCCAAGCTGCTGCTTGATGTTCCACCCTTCCGAGCGCCGTCAATTCTTCCCACAGTCCGGCCTGAAATTTGCTGATCCCGAGTCTGCCGGTAGGCCGATCGAGTAGCGACCGCGCTTCGGTGATGAGACGGTGCAGGCCGAGTAGTTCAGGTGCGTCGAGCCGAAAGAAGGCGCCGTCCGGTAGCAGTATGTGAGTCTCGCCCTTGCTCAGAGCAGAGAACAGTGTTGTGAACGGAACGCTTTGTCCCGCAACATCGACGGTGACATCGAGGTCGAACCAGTCGGATCCGCTGTCCCCGTCGGGGGCTGATGTGCTGAGGCCGATCACGACAGCGTCGTCTGCAGGCCGGTAGTCGGCGGGGGTTCCTGCAACCGTGAGGTCGATGGCGTCGTGCGCTTCGAGTTGGGGCAGGAGGTCGAGTGTGAACTGCATGGAATCGAGGCCGGTCAAAGTTCCCGCGAGAGTGGCCTTCGCCGCGGCCGCACCGAGGCTCTTGGCAATGGCATCTTCGGCAACGTGGTTGCGGATCTCGGACTCGTCGGTGGTTGTGTCTGCGGTAGAAATGATCAGTTCGTCGGCATCGACGGTGTACTTCCATGCCGATTCGATGTCGATGCGGTGGTTGTCCGCGTAAGTGGCCATCAGTTGTAGCCGAGGACCGGACACAGTCGGTGGGTTGTAAGCACCGTCGGAAGATATGACGGGAGCGAGGTTTCCGAGTTTGAACACGAACCGCGACGTGAATGCATCCCGATGCTCGGCGGGTATGTCGACCGATTTTCCGGAGTCGATCAACTGCCTCAATTGGTGAGTTATCGGCGTGTGCAGTGGTGCGAGAGTGATCGCGTTGGCGGCGTCGAGCGCGAAGACGCCATGTGCCGGCATGCCGACCAGTCCCCAGTCGGAATGAGTCACGATGTGCCCATCGGTCTGAATTCGGGGAGTGAGACGGAGGTTGTTGTCTTCCGCTCCGTGGACGTCGAGGCAGATGTTGGCGTCGTAGAGTAGGGAGATGTTGCCGAGGCCGGCTTTCGAGTGAACGAGTGAAACGCCGACGCTGATGGCCTCATCAAGAAGCGACCAGAGTTGCGGGCTCGGAAACCCGGCAAGATCGATCTCCGCTGCATTCTGATTTCGGTAATGGTTGCCGGCGCTGTGGAGGAGATGAATGTCGCGTAGAACCCGGATGTGGTCGGCAGGGAACTGAAAAGTGCTTCCGAGTTTGTTCCAGGCGAGTCCGCCGGAGATCCACCCTCTCGCTCCTGGTTGCACTGGTTTGACGAGGAGCCGTGTCGATGCGCCTTTGGTTCGCGCGATGAATTGAATGCCGAGTCCGGGAGTTGTGCGGCCGTCGGGGTCTGGTCGGAGCAACTCCTCGAGCGCGCGGTCCCATCCGAGTTGTCGTGGCGTCGTGTTCGCCTCGGCCACCGCTGCGAGTACCAACGCGACCACGTGTTTGCAGTTCATCCGCACGGGACACGTGCAGATGCCACGCGTGAATGTGGCAGCACCGGCCACGCTGTGACTTATCGAGATTGTGCAGGCGTACGGCTCCCGCGCGGTCCCCGCCACGGCCCCGGTCAAGGTATCCGGGGTGCCGTTCCAACTGATCGACACGACCGCATTCTGCCGCAGGTAGGTAAGTCCGCGGTCGTAGGTTGTCGTGCCGACGACAGCGCGAACTCGGTCGAGGTCGAGGGCCTTGACTGAGTCCTGTTGCACGGGGCCAGCCTAGTGGCGGCGTCCGACAGATCTTGTCGTGGTCGTTTGTCCAAGAAAGTCCGAACTGCACGGTATGTTCACGGAAACATCTTTGACTGGTTTGGGAGTTTCATGAGGACTGAGCGGCGTGCGTGGATTCGATCTGCGCGCACAGGTGCGGTGTGTTTGGCCGTCTGTGCACTTTCTTTGCAATTGGGCGGACTGTCGACGGCAGCGCCGAGTTCCGGTAGTTCGGGTAGTTCGGGAAGCTCGGGAAGTCTGGGCAGCGTCGAGGGAAGCGTGAGCTCGGGGTCGACGATCCCGGGACCACTTCAGGAGGATCCGGGCCCCAAACCGGACCTGCGCGACGACATCGTCGTCCCGGCCATCGTCGGCGAGAAGGTGACCGCACCACAGGCGGTCAGGCTGACGGTGGCGTCGCCTGCACTTCGACGCGAGGTCGGCGTCGAGATTTTGCTACCCGCTGACAATTCGGTTCCGCGCCCAGCGCTGTACATGCTCGAGGGTGTCGACGCCGGAGAGGAAAGCAGCGGATGGATGACGATCGGCGGCGCCCCGGCGTTCTTCGCCGACAAGAACGTCAACGTCGTGATGCTCAATGGCGGAATCGCGAGCCTGTACTCGGACTGGGAGAATCCGGATCCGCGGCTGGGACTGCACAAGTGGGAAACCTTCATCACCGAGGAGTTGCCACCGCTGATCGACGCGCGACTCGAGACCAACGGAATCAACGCGATTGCCGGCAATTCCATGGGCGCGATGGGTGCAATGATGCTCGTCCAACGCTTTCCGGACATGTATCGCGGCGTTGCCGTGTTCAGCGGCTGTTATTCCACGATGGATCCGCTCGGCCGAACTGCCGTCCAGGCCACGATATCGTCTCGAAGTGGAGATCCGGCCAACATCTGGGGTGTGCCAGGGGGACCGGAGTGGGAGGCACACGATTCGTTGATCAACGCAGAGAAGTTGCGTGGCAAGGAAATCTACGTGTCGACTGCAAACGGTCGTCCCGGATCTGATGAGACGCTGCAGACTCCTGAACTGCTCGAGCGTCTGGTGATCGGCGGCGGCATCGAGGTTGCCGCCCACGCCTGCACCAAGATGTTCGACGCTCGGTTGCAGGAGCTGAAGATTCCGGCGCAGGTGGATTACGAGCCGAACGGCACGCACGCGTGGACGTATTGGCGTGAACGACTGCCGAAGGCGTGGCCGACTCTGTCCCGGGCATTGGGCGTCTGACGGTTCGACAACAGTGCTCGGGTTGTGGGTGCACCACAACCCGAGCGTTGGATCACTCGCAGGCGATGCCGTCGTTGTCCCGGTCGAGATGCGGGGCGTAACCGTTCTGGCCCCGGTACAACGGAGCTGCGCCGGCGTTACGCACGGCTGTGCAGTTCTGGTAATACCGCGCCGGTGCGGGAGTGTTCTGCGGCGCCGGCTGGTTCTGGGGCGCTTGCGGAGCGGGCGGCGCCGGCGGTGCGAAGACCGGGGGAAGGAACGGCTGGACTGCGTCGGCAGAGCCAGTCGGAATCATGCGTGCGATCT
>NZ_BAAILK010000019.1:127975-168498 GCF_054589475.1 Rhodococcus sp. no. 34 | reverse complement strand
CGATCGGTAGGAAATCGAAAACCGTGGATGCCTGAGCGGCGGGCGCGGCAACCAGAGTGATTGCGGCGCAACCTGCGACGCTGAATGCCAGACGGCGGAGCTTCATGTGACCTCGTGTTCAACTGGGCAGCCCTTCCACTTCGGAGGGCTGTGCCGGCTGAGCATACTGGTCATAACGACCAAATGGTTTATTTCGGTAAGGGTGAAATCTGGGGTGAAAAGCAGCGTCCCCGCACCGTATTGCTCAGGTGCGAGGACGCTGCTGTAGTCATCGAGGGTTACGCGTCGACAAGTTCCTCGGCGAAGGGATCACCGTTGCGGGGAGCGTCGAAGCGCTCCTTGTCGAGGATTCCCTCACGCTTTGCGACGATGACCGGGACCAGTGCCTGGCCGGTGACGTTGACTGCGGTACGGCCCATGTCGACGATCGGTTCGACTGCGAGGAGCAGTCCGACGCCGGCCAGGGGAAGACCAAGGGTGGAGAGTGTGAGTGTGAGCATGACTGTCGCACCGGTGGTTCCGGCCGTTGCCGCTGAGCCGATGACCGAGACGACGACGATCAACAGGTAGTCGGTGAAGGTCAACGGAACGTCGTAGAAGCCTGCGACGAAGATCGCCGCGATCGCGGGATAGATTGCGGCGCAACCGTCCATCTTCGTGGTGGCGCCGAGCGGAACGGCGAACGAGGCGTACTCACGCGGAACACCGAGGTTGCGTTCGGTGACGCGTTCGGTCAGAGGCAGAGTGCCGATCGACGAGCGCGAGACGAATCCGAGCTGAGTCGCAGGCCAGACGCCGGAGAAGAAGCTTCGAACCGAGAGGCCGTGTGCGGCAATCAGGATGGGGTAGACCACGAAGAAGACGATGGCCAGACCGATGTAGATGGCGGCGGTGAATACGCCCAGCGAGCCGATTGCATCCCAGCCGTAGGTGGCGACAGCGTTGGCGATCAGTGCGGCCGTACCGATCGGGGCAAGGCGAATGATCCACCACAGGACCTTTTGGACGATCGCGAGCAGTGACGCGTTGAACTCGAGGAACGGAGCAGCCTTGGGGCCGATCTTCAGCGCCGCGATACCGATTGCGCCGGCGATGACGAGCAGCTGCAGGACGTTGAAGCTCAGGGATGTGGTTGCTACTCCCTCTGCGACGGAAGTCTTTGCGCCCAGCCCCAGGAAGTTGTTCGGAACCAGTCCGGTGATGAACGCCCACCACGAGCCGGAGCTCTTGGGTTCCTTCGCTGCTTCGGCGGCGACGTCGGTCCGTGAACCGGGATCGGTGATCAGGCCGACGATGATGCCGATGATCACAGCAATGAAAGCGGTGATCGCGAACCAGAGCAAGGTCTGCACGGCCAGGCGAGCTGCATTGGCGACCTGGCGCAGGTTGGCGATGGAGCTGACAATGGCGGTGAACACCAGCGGGATCACCGCAACGGTGAGCAGCTTGACGTAACTCGAGCCGATGGTCTGCACGGTGCCGACCAACCAGTTGACGTTGCCGTCGGCCGCATCAGGCATTGCCCGGGCGACGAGACCGATGATGACACCGAGTACGAGACCGGCGACGATCTGCGGTCCGAATGCCGTCGCCCAGGACGGAAAACGGGACGTGGACTTTTCCGGCACGCCGGTGGAGGTGGAGCTGGGCATGACTATGCCTTTCGAAAATCAAGGGAGCGAAACGCAGCGCGGCACCAGAGGCCGGGCAGATTCGAAGAAATGTTTCCTGGTACGCGTCAGGTCAGAGCGAGCGCGTACACATTGCGCTCGCCTGCAGGCGAAGGTCGACGTAACGCCGACTGGTCAGGAACAACACTGTCCACACACTACTCGCAGCTTCAACTACTCGATCCCGAGGGTCGCCGCGGGAGTTCGCTTCGTGTTCGTCGGGCGTGCCCCGATCAGTCACTGTTGGTCGGTTGACTAGTCTCGACGATCAGTAGGTGCCGCACCGGCGCCTAAGCGTCGGCAAGCGGAAGCGAGAGACCGATGAGCGTTCGGAATGCCGAGTACCCGCGTCCGAAGCATTTCCTGGTGCACCTCAGTGACACGCATCTGGTGGCTCAGGGGGAGTTGTACGACGCCGTGGATGCGTCGACGAGATTGCGGGAAGTGCTCAGCGGGATCGTGGCCTCGGGCGCACGCCCGGATGCACTGATATTCACCGGCGACCTGACCGACCAGGGACACCCCGACGCATACGCGGAATTGAAAGCCATCGTGGAACCCGTGGCGGCCGAGATCGATGCGCAGGTCATCTGGGCGATGGGCAACCACGACGACCGCTCTACTTTCAGATCTCTGCTGTTGGGCGAGGACGCCACCGATCATCCCGTCGACAACGTCTACGACCTTGACGGACTGCGGGTGATCACCCTGGATTCGTCGGTTCCCGGTCATCACTACGGTGAGATCTCGGATCGTCAATTGGATTGGCTACGCGCAGAATTGGCGGTGCCCGCGCCCGACGGAACAATTCTGGCGCTGCATCATCCGCCGGTTCCGTGCATTCAGGATCTCGCGGTTCTGGTGGAGTTGCGCGATCAGTCCCGGTTGGCAGACGTCTTGCGTGGCAGCGACGTCCGGGCGATTCTTGCTGGGCATCTGCACTATTCGACGACGGCGACGTTCGCCGGCATTCCGGTTTCCGTGGCGTCGTCGACGTGTTACACCCAGGACTTGAACGTGGAAGTCGGTGGGCAGCGTGGTCGCGACGGGGCTCAGGGGTGCAACCTGGTGCACGTGTACGACGAGACAATTGTTCATTCGGTCGTTCCACTCGGCGCGCACGTGACGGTCGGTGAGCCTGTCGACGCGGCCGAGGGAGCCCGGAGGCTCAGCGCTGCCGGTATTCGAATCCTCGAGAGCGAAAAGGCGGCACGCTCGATCATCTGAGGTGGCAGGCGGTTTCCGGCACTCCGGCGCAGTTCTGGGCGATTGCCGGGCTGTCGCGTACTCACTACCGTCGAGGTAGGTGCAGAGCTCCAGCAACAAGGACCGGCTAGCTGGACGGCAACCCTTCATGCCGATGGGGTGCCCCGGAATCACACCTGGCGATACGCGTGGTGCGTGTCGCAAGCGGCAGTCGCCACGAGAACCGTCAGTCGGGTGCTGACGGTTTCTGCGGTCGGCACTGTGCGCTCCCGAGTAGTTCTCGAACAGGAGTATGCGCCGATGACCTCCACCCCCTCCTCTCATCTTGCTCCGTTGCATCTCGCCGTAGCGCTGGACGGTGCCGGTTGGCACCCTGCAGCCTGGCGAGAGCCACACTCGCGCCCGAGTGAGCTGTTCAGCGCGTCGTATTGGACTGACGTGGTGACGACCGCCGAGCGTGGTCTGCTCGATTTCGTCACCATCGAGGACAGTCTCTCGGTGCCGGCCAACCCACTCGAGCCCGTCGACGACGCGGTTGATCGGGTGCGCGCTCGGCTCGACGCGCATCTCGTGGCCGCCCGACTGGCACCGATCACGAGCAACATCGGCTTGATCCCGACCATCACCACCATTCACACCGAGCCGTTTCACGTGTCCAAAGCCGTTGCCACGCTGGATTACACCTCACGCGGTCGCGCCGGATGGCAGGTGAAGGTTTCGGCGTCGGAATCCGAGGCAGCACAGTTCGGGCGTCGCGACATCCCAGCGCTCACCGATGCCGACCGTCAGTCGATCGTTTCAGGCGTCCTCCCGGACTTCGTGCGCGACCTGTTCGACGAAGCTGCGGAGGCGGCTGACGTAATCCGGCGACTCTGGGACAGTTGGGAGGACGACGCCGAGATCCGTGATGTCGAACAGCGTCGATTCATCGACCGGGACAAGTTGCACTACATCGACTTCGAGGGAAAGTACCTCTCGGTCCGTGGACCGTCGGTGACCCCGCGCCCGCCGCAGGGGCATCCCGTCGTTACCGCGTTGGCACATCAGCGGGTCGCGTACGAACTGGCGGCGCGGACGGCCGATCTGGTGTTCGTGACGCCGTTCGACGAGGAGCAGGTCACGGCAATCCTGGGTGAAGTGCGAGCAGCCGAAGAACACGTGCAGCGCACCGGCGAACCTCTTCGGGTCTTCACCGACATCGTCGTCTTCTTCGATACGCCGGAAGAAACCGGAAAGGAACGGCTCGCTCGCCTCGACGCGCAGGCCGGCGCCGAATACCGTTCGGACGCGCTGACCTTCACCGGCACCGCGGCTGAGTTGGCAGATCTTCTGCTCCGGTGGCAGCAGTTGGGAATCGACGGCTTCCGGTTGCGGCCGGGCGTTGTCGTGGACGACCTCGACGCCATCGCAGGTGAGCTGGTGCCTGAATTGCAGCGACGCAACGTATTCCGCACCGAATATCCGCAGGCGAATCTTCGCGGACTCCTTGGTCTACCCATCGACGTTCCCAACCGCTACGCCGCCGGTACTCCGGCCGCCTGACAGACGAGGAATAGATTCTCATGAGTTCTCAGAAGCGTAAGCAGGTCATCCTGGGTGCCTACCTCGGCGGCGTCAACCATCACACTGCGTGGTGGGATCCGCAGGCGGGCAGCCAGATAGAGTTCGATTCTTTCGAGCACACCGCTCGAACCGCCGAGCGTGGGAAGTTCGACTTCTTCTTCCTCGCCGAAGGCCTCGCCCTTCGTGAGCGTGCGGGACAGATTTTCGACCAAGACATCATCGGTAGGCCGGACACCTTCACGGTCCTTGCATCGTTGGCGGCGGTAACCGAACACCTCGGATTGGCCGGCACTATCAATGCCACGTTCAACGAGCCGTACGAACTGGCCCGCCAATTCGCGACGCTCGATCAGTTGTCCGGAGGGCGTGCCGCCTGGAACGTCGTCACCTCGTTCGACGCATTCACCGGCCAGAACTTTCGCCGCGGCGGATACCTCGACCGCGCGCAACGATACGAGCGTGCGGAGGAGACCGTAGCGCTGGTGCGTGAACTGTGGGATTCGTGGCGAAGCGACGACATCGTGGCAGACAAGGCATCAGGGCGCTTTCTCGCGCGACCGGATGCCGGTGAATTCGTCTTTCATGGATCGCATTTCGACGTGAACGGCCGATTCACAGTGCCGCGTAGCCCGCAAGGGCGCCCGGTTATTCTGCAGGCCGGGGTGTCGCCGCAGGGGCGCGATTTTGCTGCCGGCAATGCCGACGCGATCTTCTCACCGTACGGTCAGTTGCCCGAGGCGGCCGATTTCTATCGCGATATCAAAGCACGTGCCGTCGCGGCCGGACGTGACCCGGGTGACATCAAGATCCTGCCGTCGGCGAGTTTTGTTCTCGGCACCTCGGAGGCAGATGCGATCGAGAAGTACCGAGAGATTCGCGACCAGCAGGTCACCGGCCAGACCGCTTTGGTTCTGCTCGAACAGATCTGGAATCTCGATCTGTCGAAGTACGACCCCGAAGGACCACTACCCGATATCGCTCCGGATCCCGAGGCTCCGCCGATCATCCAGGGCCGCGCCTTCATTCACCAAGATCGTTTCGCGACCGTCGCAAAACTGCGCGCGGTAGCCGAGAGCAAGAAGTTGAATCTGCGCGAAGTGGTGATCGATCAGTTCGAGCGTGGACCGATCGTGGGTACACCGCAGCAGGTTGCCGAGAAAATAGATTCGTTTGTCAGCAACGACGGTTCGGACGGATTCATCCTCGGGTCGCACCTCGTGCCGACCGGCCTCGACGAGTTCGTCGACGACGTGGTGCCGCTGTTGCAGGATCGAGGTGTTCTCCGCAGTGACTACGAAGGAACGACGTTGCGTGACAATCTCGGACTGCCCATTCCGGTGCAACGGGAGCATGTGACAGCACGCTGATCGACCGAAGTAGCAAGGGCCCAGCCGAAATCGGCTGGGCCCTTGTTTCGTCTAGGCTTCCCAGGGCGCCGGGATGGGGTAGTAGCTCTCCAGGAACTCCGTGATCTTGCGTGTGCGAAGTTCCAGATCGATCTCCGGAGCGCTGCCGTCGTTGAGGCAGAAGAAGTCCATGGAGCGCTTGGCGAGCAGTGAGTCCATGTCGCGCAAACCGGCCTTGACCGTCGTATCGACGTATTTGACGGCGGCGGACTTCTGCACCACCGACCGTCCACTCATGAGCGTGTAGTAGTGGTACAGCGAATTGGTCACCGAGATATTGGAACTCGCGCGGAAGGTGCTTGCTGCAGTGGCCGCGAAGTCTTCGGTGAACTCGCGTTCCATCTCGGCCATCACGCTCTTGCGCAGTGGCGTCGCTGCGTGCTCCAGATGTCTGGTGGTCATCAGACCGAAGCGGTCCTGTAGCAGACGGCGGTTGACGCGAGCCGCATTCTCGAACCCGCTGCGGTCGTTGTCGTTGTGTCCCAAACCGATTCTGGTGTCGGCCTCGATGAACATGCTGATCCCGCCGGGGGAGAAGAACATATCGGGGCCGACGGGGCGACCGAAGAACATGTCGTCGTTGGAGTAGAGGAAATGCTCCGCCAGACCCGGAATATGGTGCAGCTGGCACTCGACAGCTTGAGAATTATGGGTGGGCAACACACTTGGATCGGCGAAGAACTTTTCGCTGGGCATGAACGTGACTCGCGGATCGTCCGCAAGCCAGTCCGGACGATCGGAATCGGTTGCGACGAAGATCCGTCGGATCCACGGCGCGTACATGTGGATGGACCGTAGCGCGTACTTGAGCTCGTCGATCTGACGGAAACGCGCCTCTGATTCGTCCCCCTCGCCGACGATGTAGTTCTGCATCCGCTTGGCGCGCTGAGCCTGAAACTCTTTGGAAGAGCCGTCGACCCAGGAAAAGACAAGATCGATATCGAAGCTGATATCGGAGGCATGATCGGCGAACATGTTCTCGATGGTCGGCCAGATCCGGCCGAATCGCTCGACGGTTCCTCGGACAGCTTCTTCGGGGAGGACGGTTCGTCGTGTCAGTGAGTTCTCGACGGGTAGGACGATTTCTTCGTCGGAAATCGACCACAATTCGATTTGAACGCCGATGTTCGCGCCGTAGTTCATGCCGCTTGCGACGTGAACCCGCGGACGGAACAAGCGGAAGATCCGTGACTTGTTGGTTTTCGACAGGGCACCGTCCGCGACAAGGAGCGCGGGGCTCTTCTTCGCGTCGACGGTTTTGGAATAGAAGGGTGCGTTTGCGCATCCCTCGACAAGTGCCTGCCGCAGGTTTTTGCGCTCGGTCCAGCTCACCGCGATCACGGGGCGCTCGTCGTTTCCGCGGACGAGTAGATACTCGATTCCTGCGGCGTCGAGGATGTCGCGGATGAAGAGGAGATCTTCGACCATCGCTTCGAGCGGCGTGGTGGTCGTGATCGCGAGGGCAAAACGATTCTTGAATCGGACGGTCTCGGGTAGCTCGCCCATCCGTGCGCGTGACGCGGCCGACGCCGGCTCCACAGGATTGGGGCTGTCCTGCTCCGGGGGTACGAAGTAGATGTCGTGCGGAGCGGGAGATTCTGTAATGGGATGCCTTCCGATTCTGATCCAGCTGTGTATCTGTCGCCCCCGACGCTGCGAGAGCGTGGTGGCGACGAGCTCAGTCTATGCCGTCGGCGCCGAAAGTCGGACATGAGTGACGGGGATGGGTAGCGCGGGGCGAGTCGGGTACCCCGAGGACCGAAGCGAGAGTGAAGGAGGAGAACCGATGCGTGTGAAAGCGATGGTCGGAACAGGCGCGGTGGCGGTTGCGCTGGCCGCCGGCCCAGTTGCGACAGCGTCTGCGGAGCGAACCGAGGCAGCGGGGTCGGAGGGTTCACCGGAGATGCTGACCTGCGAGGTTGTCTTCGATGCACTCGAAGACATGAGCCCGGAATGGACGGAAGAGGGGATCGATCAGGTCGAAGACTGGTGTGAGGCGATCACCGGCGAAGAAGACTGACCGTCAGCCGCGCGAGATCACTCGTCGCGACAGTCGCCACCGCCCGTCTTCGAGTTCGAACTCATCGGCGTAGCTCCCGACGCCGCTGAGCTTGGGCGAGGTGGTCGTGTCGACGTAGAACGTCCACACCGCATCCGCGCGGGCTGTCGTTTCCGAGGTCACGTCCACGGCGATCGCCGTGGTGACGTGACGTGTGAACGTGCCAGGCCCTTGAATGCCGGCCGCGCGACGCTCGCGAACTCCAGCAGCAATTTCTTCACGGCCACGTCGTACCTGTGCGGGGATACCGCGATCGGGATTGGCCGGCATGTTCCATTCGGCCTCGCGCGTGAACTGCTCCACGTAATCCTCGACCGAGCCGGTATCGGCAAGATGCGCGATGCGAGCGAGCGTTGAACGAATCTGTTCGGCAGGGCCCTCGGGTTGCATGCTGTCCTCCGTAGACGTGGGTGCGGCAGATCGCACGCTACAGCTCATGACGACAACGACGACGGCCTCGTCCCAGTGAGCGGCAATATTCTCCGGCGAGGGAGCGGCGAACTTTGAGATCACCTCGAGTTCAACCGTATTCGAGCCCGTAGCGTAAATGATTGAGTGTTCACAGTAGGCAGCGCCATGACGACTGCCGCGCCCGTAGGCTTGACCGACTCACAGGAGATCGCCATGTCCGTCACCGAACTCGAACGTGTCACCCAGACCCCGGAGCAGATCTACGCTGCCGGCGGAATCACTGTCCACAAGGTCGGTGAGCTGATCGGCGCCCGCATCGACGGCGTACACCTCTCTGGGGATCTGTCCGAAGAGACCGCCTACGCGATCAACTATGCGCTGGCAGCGCACAAGGTTGTGTTCTTCCGTGGGCAGCATCATCTCGACGACACGTCGCAGTACGAATTCGCCGGAACCCTCGGCACCCAGACCACCCCGCATCCGACGGTGAAGTCCAGGGGCGACAAGCTGTTGGTGCTCGACCGTGCCGCCAACAGTTGGCACACGGACGTGACGTTTGTCGACCGCATTCCGAAAGCCTCGATTCTGCGAGCGACGACCATTCCCGAGTACGGCGGAGCGACCACGTGGGCGTCGACCACCGCTGCGTACGACCAACTGCCGCCTTCGCTCAAAGTCTTGGTCGAGAATTTGCGGGCCGTTCACACCAATGCCTACGACTATGCCGAGGTTGTCGATCAGGCGAACCCGGTGGACGCGCATCGCCAGGCCTACTACGCCGAATTCACCCGTGAGATCTACGAGACCGAACACCCGGTGGTGCGTATCCATCCGGCGACGGGGGAGAAGACCCTCCTGCTCGGTCACTTCTTCAAGGAGTTCGTCGGGCTCAAGCCGTCAGAGTCGGTCGCTCTTTACCAGATCCTGCAGGCACGAATCATCAAGTTGGAAAACACTGTTCGATGGAACTGGTCGGCCGGCGACCTGGCGATCTGGGACAACCAGGCGACTCAGCATTACGGTATCGCCGACTACGGGACTCAGGCCCGCAGTGTGCACCGTGTGACATTGGCCGGCGACGTCCCCGTCGACGTCCACGGCGAGCAGAGTCGAATCCTCCAGGGTGACGCCGCGGAGTATTCGATCATCGCGGACATCGATCGGCTTCCCGGCTTTGTCGCGAACTGATCAGTCGTGCTGCGGGTGATCCGGCGGGAACATCTGTCCCCATGAGTGACTGCACGCTCGGCACGTCCATTCCGGGGTGTCCGGTCCCACGACGCAGCCAGTTGCGGCGAGCCACGGTAGGTGATCGAACGGATGGACCGGCATCCCCGGGGCACACTGAGCGGTTCTGTGTGCACCGCAGTGTGGGCACGGTGGATTTTTCGCCAGCATGTAGTCGATGAAGTTGGTGTGCCCAGACGTGGCCATCCTTCCGGTGCACCTGCGGCACAGGACGGCTGGGTAGTCGTCACCAGGTTCAGCCTGCCTGAAGATCCGTGATGCGGAATGAAAGTGAAGGCGATCGCTGCTGTTGAACTTTCGCAACGGCATCGGTGAGCCGCAACCTGTGCAGTTGCCCCGCTCGTTCATCAACGTTCGGGCGTGGGCAGCTGTGGACGTCGGATCCAGCGTGTCGATGTCGCCGAAGTAGTGCGCATAGTGTGACTGGCCGGCCGTGAGAATCCGGTCGGCCAGTGCGTCGTCGACCGGCCCAGGATCCGTGGGAAACGTGATGGACCATCGTTGTTCGAGTTCTGGAACGGTGGGCAAACCGTGGAGTTCGTACGGGCGTTCATCGACTTCCATCCGCGACGTGCCGTCGAACGGCGCAGCCACGGTCTCGATGCAGAGCACCGTGCGAGGAGTGGTGTCGAGAACCGTGATCATCAGGTCACCGATGTCCATCTTTCCGCGCATGATCCAGGGATCGAGGCGTGCTCTGGGTTCTAGAAACGCGACCACGGCATCGATCCATGGCGTGCCGAGTGCGATGAATACGTGCTGACCGGGGCTCCGCATGATCATCGAACGATTCTCGCAAGGGCTGCCGACAACGTCAGGCTTTGACCACCTTGCGCCCGAGCAGCGATGCAACCAGTCCGTCGACGAAGGTCGCCTGACGGCCGAGAGGATCGGAATCCGCTCCCGCAACGCTGCCGATCGAAATCGATCTCGTCAGGCCGGTCTCGCTGATGAATTCGGCGGCGAGGTGCGCTTCTCGGAATGTGAGGCCGCCCAGATGTGTCGTGTCGTCGACGCCGAGAACACGCCCGTCGATGATGTCCATGTCGAAGTGGACGTGGACGCCGTTCACACCCTGTCCCGCCGCGGCGAGAACGCGAGGCATCAAGGCCGCCATGCCATGGCGATCGATCTCGTCGATCGTCACCAGCAATACCCCGTACTCGTCGAGTGCGCGCTTGTGATCGACCGTGGCGTTCTTGACGCCCACCAAGACGGTGTTCTCCAAACTGGGGCCGTGCAGATCCGCCGCCGACGACAGCAATTGCTCGATGTCACCGTGTGAAGCGAAAATGATTGCACCCAAATCGGTTCCAGGTTCGGTGGCGATCGGAATTCTGGTGTTCTGCCAGGCTTCGGCAGTGAGCCACAGCGGCAGCGTTGTGAGATCCGCAGCGGCATTCTCTCCTTGAACGCAGTCGAAACCGATTCCGGACATGTCCTCACGTAGACCGTGATCGAGGAGATGGCTTGCCAGGCCGGTAGTTTCGAGGTCGATCAATTCGACTGTCGCATTGGCATCAATCGGTTCAGTGCCCAGGACGTAGCGCTTTTCGACGTAGGGCGATGTCATCGCCATCAAGAGCGCGCCGTAGTCGATCGTGAAGTCGACCGTCCCACCCAGTCGGTATTCGTCGCCTGTTTCTCCGGCGTCGACGAGGAGGTGATCGCTACTGGCGCTGATCACCTTCAGGCGCGGATCGATTGGGGTCAATCCTTCCGGCGAGATGTCTTCGCGGCCGATGGACAAGATCAGGCGTCGGCTCGGCTTGTCCTCGTTGTCGAAGACGGGGCGTCGGCCGAACGCGTCTTCCCCTGACACTCCATACGGCCGCGACGGCTTGATCTTGGCCTCGATGATGTCCGCGGTGAGAGTGAAGGCGTCGTTATTCAGCAGTTCGTACAGTCCTGGGGGAGTCGGTGATTCGGCCAGAACGATGCTGGCACCCAAACGCAGATGGTTGATCCCCTCGGGCATCGTTCCGGTCTCGAGGAGTGGCAGAGAGAACGTATTGCCGCCGGAAACGATCGGCAGTTCGATCGAGAACCGCTTCGTGATTTCGTCGGCAATGTAGACCAGATTCGACAGGTTGTCGACGGTCGGCTGGATGCCACCGACGCACGCGAGGTTCGCGCCGATTCCGATCAGTCTGATGCCCTCGATGGGAAGGATTTCAGCGACTACGTCCAACGCCTCCGCCGGCAGGATTCCTTCGCGGAGATCTCCGAGGTCGATCATCAGCACGATGTCGTGGACGACTCCTCGCGTTCGTGCTGCTCTGCCCAGAGCAGCAATCGTCGTCAACTCGGAGTTGAGGCTGATGTCCGCGTAGCGGATCGTGTCGTCGATCTCGTTCAGCGACGGTGCGCGGATCAGCATCAGGGGAACGGTGATGCCGTCGCGGCGAATGCGGGCCAGGTTGTCCAGGCGGGAGTCGGCGATCTGTGCGACGCCGCCGCGGACCATTGCTCGCGCCACCTTGGGGGAGCCACATGTAGATTTGCTGACGCCCGCCACCTCAATACCCTTGGCATTGGACGCTTCGACGAGGACGCGCGCATTCTGTTCGATACGACGCAGGTCGACGGTGATGGTCGGTCCGGTCATGATCTCCCTGTTTTCTCCGAAGGCGGTTCACGATCCGGGCATTCCAGACCGGACGGTTGGCGTGAGCTGGGCAACTTTGCTCCAACTGTTGTGTCGCAGGACACTTACGTGCAGTATGAGGATACAACAGTTTCCTACCAGGCACTCTAGAGGAGCGTCGATGGCTACTCTCGTCAAACACGTACTTCGGCGCAAGCCGGCTTTGCAGATAGACCAGGAGACCGGCGCAGATACCAACGGCGGCGAGCTGACCCGAAGTATCGGTTTGGCGCAGTTGTCCATGTTCGGCATCGGCGCCACGATCGGCACCGGCATCTTCTTCGTCCTCTCGCAGGCAGTCCCGGTTGCGGGTCCGGCAGTGATCATCTCCTTCGTTGTTGCCGGTGTCGTCGCGGGACTCACGGCGATTTGTTACGCGGAGTTGGCCGGAGCTGTCCCGGCGTCGGGCTCGTCGTATTCCTACGCTTACGCGACGCTCGGAGAGCTTCCGGCCATGGCCGTCGGCGCGTGTCTGCTTCTCGAGTACGGAGTCTCGGCCGCGGCGGTGTCCGTCGGATGGTCGCAGTACTTGAACCAGCTACTTGGCAACCTCTTCGGGTTCCAGATCCCCGACGCGCTGTCACAAGCGCCGGAGCAGGGCGGCATCATCAATCTGCCCGCAGTGATCCTGGTGTGCCTGTGCGGTGTTCTGCTCATTCGCGGCGCCAGTGAATCGGCCAAGGCCAACGCCATCATGGTCTCGATCAAACTCGCAATTCTGCTGCTCTTCATCGTGGTCGGCATCGCCGGATGGAACAGCAATCACTTCGCCGACTTCGCACCGTTCGGATTCAGTGGCGTCATGTCCGCCGCCGGAATCATCTTCTTCTCGTACATCGGCCTCGACGCTGTGTCCACCGCCGGCGAAGAAGTGAAGAACCCTCGTCGCAATCTCCCTCTCGCGATCCTCATTGCGCTCGTGTCTGTCACCGCGATCTACATCGCTGTTGTCGCCGTCGCGATCGGTGCACAGGATTCCGCATCGTTCGAAGGTCAGGAAGCCGGACTGTCCGCCATTCTCGAACAGGTGACCGGATCTACCTGGCCGGGAACACTTCTGGCCGCCGGTGCGGTGATCTCGATCTGCAGCGTCACGCTCGTGGTCATCTACGGTCAGACCCGGATCCTGTTCGCGATGTCACGCGACGGCATGATTCCGTCGATCTTCCACAAGGTGAACCCGCGGACTCTGACGCCGGTGCCCAACACCATCATCGTCTGCGTCGTCATCAGCATTCTGGCCGGTTTCATTCCGATCAACTTCCTCGCCGAAATGACCAGCATCGGAACTCTGGTGGCCTTCCTCGTGGTCTCGGTCGGGGTCATCATCCTGCGGCGCAGTGACCCGGACCTGCCGCGCAGCTTCAAAGTTCCCGGCTATCCGGTGACGCCGATCCTCTCGATCCTGGGCTGCCTGTGGATCATCAAGGACCTCCGAACCGTCACGATCTACGTATTCCTCGTCTGGGTGACCGTCGCGATCATCTGGTACTTCGCCTACGGTATGAAGCACTCGCGCCTCGGGGCGAAGAACCGCGCCGAACTGGGATCGGAGTCCGAGTCATGACGTTGCTCGCGGGATACGCACCCGACGGTGACAGCTCCGGAACCGTCCATCTGGCAACGCTGTTGGCGCGTTCGTCCGGTGAACCGCTGGTGATCTGCGCGGTGATTCCCTCGCCGCCACCGCCCGGGATGGCGCGTGTCGACGCCGAATACCACCAGCAGTTGCGAGCCGAAGCCGAAGCGGCACTGGCGAAAGCGCGGGCAGACATGCCCTCCGACGTCGACGTAACCTATGTCGTGCATGAGGCTCAGTCGACGTCGAGTGGCCTGCTCGATCTCGTTCACGAGCACGAAGCCAAGATGATCGTCCTGGATTCGTCCACAGCCGGGGTGTTCGGTCACGTGGCTCTCGGCAGTGTCACCTCACGCTTGCTGCACAGCTCCGACGTTCCGGTCGCCCTGGCGCCGAGGGGATTTCGAACCAAGCCCGGTGAGGTGGTTCGCCGCGTCACCGCCGCATACTCGGGCACACCCGATCAAGACGATCTGGTGCTCGCCGCCGCGACCGTGGCTGCGCGTGTCGATGCCGGACTCAGACTGGCGGCGTTTGCAGTTCGCGCAAACGCGCAGTACGCGACCACACTCGGGACCGAGGGGGATTCACCGATCATCTCCGAGTGGGCCGAGGTAGTCGAGCGCGAGACCAACGCTGCCTTCGAGCGCGTGCGTGCACTGCCAGAAATACCCGACGTCATGGAATCGGTTATCAGCCATGGTCGTAACTGGGCCGAGGCGCTCGAGGGCGTCGAGTGGGACCGAGGTGACGTTCTGACAGTCGGCTCGAGCAAGGCAGGTCCACTGGCGCGGGTGTTCCTCGGCAGTCGGGCGGCGAAGATCGTGCGGTACTCACCGGTTCCGGTGGTGGTGGTCCCGCGATCGGCGTCGACCCGAATAGTCGATCAGGCCGAAGCGGAATAGAGATCAGGGCCGACGAGCGGAGTGCTTGTCGGCCCTGATCTTTCAGATGGAGCGAGCGAAGAGCGCGGGCTCGGAGCCGGGAACCTGAGAGACCTGCTCTCGGGCAACCAGATGGCGAAGGTGAGCTGCACCTTCGGACAACGCCATCGTCTTTCCCATCGGGGAGATCTCGGCCCACGGCTTGTACCACTTCATCTTTGCCGCGACGTCCCACACGGTGAGCTTGTCGTCGGCGAACTCCTGGAGCAGATGATCGAGTCGCTCCTGGTGATGCTCGATCAACTCGCCGGCGCGACCTCCGACGTCGTCGATCGGAATGCCGTGAGCGCCGAGACCGCGGGTGATGTTCATGTTCTGCACCCGTGCGAGCGAGTCGAGGAAATCGGCGAGGGCGTCACGCTCGTCGAGGGGGTACACGAAGTTGCCGACGTGCGGTGTTGTCTTCTGCAGGACGTGGTCGCCGGTGAACATGACGTCGGCGTCGTCGAGGTAGAAGCAGACGTGGCCAGGCGTGTGGCCGGGGGTGTAGACAACGCGGAGGCCGCGGCCGGTGAGCGCGATGATCTCGTCGTCGGCGAGAAGGCGGTCCGGAGCGGACTCGGGGCCCACCGGAGACTCACCCGCGGCAGCCAGTCGGAAGGCATCACGGTCAGCTGCGGGCGCTCCGGCACGTTCCATGTTGTCGAGCTGGTACGCCATCCACTCCTCATTACGCGCAGTGGCCATCTGATCGAACAGGTAGTGGTCGTCCTCGTGCATGGCGATCCAGGCGCCGGATGCCTCGCGGACCCGTCCGCACAGTCCGGTGTGGTCCGGATGGAAGTGCGTGACCACAACGCCCTCGATGTCGGTCACCGAATGTCCGATCTCGGCGAGCCCCGCGTTGAGGCCCTGCCAGCCGTTGTCGTCACCCCAACCAGCGTCGACCAAGATCAGTCCGCCGGGGGATTCCATGGCGTAGACGAGCGTGTGCCCGAGCGGGTTGTCCGTGATCGGGACAGGAATCTGGAATATGCCATCACCGATGGCTGCCGCACCATTCATAACAAGTACCTCTTAACGAGTAAGGGAACGCACTCTTAGTACTTCATGTTTACCGTGCGCTTGATTGGTCGGTGACACAGGTCCTGCCTGGCGGGAGTTCGGCATGTTTTCGGTCGACTTCGGATCGGTGAGAGTTTTATCGACTGAATGGTCTCATTGAGTCGAAAGATCTTGCTGAATAGCGTATTTCGCGAATTCGTTGCGTTGGGCGCGTCCTCGGATCGCGGATCCGTCGAGCAGTCGCGCACTAGCCTCCGAGGGACAGGCGTGCTGTGTGGTTATCGAGAAAGACGGGTCATGCGTTTTCAGGTTCTGGACATCATTTTCAACCCACCCCATCCAGTGACCGGCGAGGAAGTTGCCCCGTCCGATCGGCTCAACCGCGTCGTCGAACTGGCGGTTCTCGCCGAAGAACTGGGTATCGATTCGTTCTCGGTGGGTGAGCGCCACGCCGGGCCGGTTCTTTCGTCGGCGCCAACCGTCGTTTTGGGCGCGATTGCGCAGGCTACGGACAGAATCCTGCTCTCGACTGGTGTCACCGTCCTGTCGCTACTCGACCCGATCCGAGTCGCCGAAGATTTCGGAACCATCGATCAACTCAGCCGGGGACGCCTCGAGATCGTGATCGGCAAGGGCAACGAGGTTCTTCAATTCCCGCTCCTCGGTCTGGACATCGCCAAGCAGTACGAGTACCTCACCGAGAACTACGAACTCCTCAAACTGCTGATCAGCGAGGAAAACGTCAAGTGGGTGGGAACGCACCGGCCTTCGCTCGAGGACGCGACGACGCTACCGCGTCCTTTCGACGGCCCGTTCCGTATCTGGCACGGATCGGCTACCTCGTTCGAGGCCGTCGAACTCGCGGCGAAGTGGGGCGACCCCATCGTCACCGCCAACGCCTTCCAGCCTCGTGAGAACTACAAAGTGCTGATCGACCACTACCGCGAGCAGTACCTGGCGTACGGACATGACCCGGCCAAGGCGTATGTCGGTTCGGGTTCGGGCGGATTGTTCCTCGCCGACACGACCGAGCAGGCCATCGAAGAGTTCCGTCCGATCTACGAAGGCGCCGTTGCGCAGGCCGACAAACGCAAGCACGATCCCAAAGCGGTCGGAAAGTCGACAAGCTTCCGGACCATCGAGGAAGCCGTCGACCGTGGGCCGGCATTGGTCGGGTCTTCGGAGCGAGTCGCCGAGAAGATCCTCGATTATCACGAGAGCTACGGCCACGATTTCCAATCGGTGTCGGTCAATCACGTGCTCGACTTCGAGCAGCAGAAGGACACCCTGCGCCGATTTGCGGAAGAGGTTATCCCGCTGGTGAAGGCCGAACTGTCGACGACGCTGTGGACCTCGGCCGACAAAGATCGGGCGAAGGGTTTCACCGCCGTCGACTGAGCGGAGAAGTCTGACTGTCGGGTAAGCGGGTCCGGCGCTGCGACCGCTCACGAGCTGCAGTAACTTGTTACCGACATCGCGGTCGGTTTTGACCGCAATGAAGGTATCCGTGAGTGGGAGTAGTGCGTTGACGTTGGGTGTGAACTCGCTTCCCGCGAACGAGCTGAGTCAGACGCTGTGGGTCGATCTGTTTCCTTGGCTGGACGACTACGTATCCGATCGTGCTGCGCTGCTCGAGCCGCTGGCACCGTCACCTGATTGGTGGTTCAGCGAAGCGCCGTCGTTCACTGTTCTCGAGGTCGATCTCGAGAAGGTTCTCTCCGAGCTGGCGTCCCTCTACATCGCTCACCACGCGGCAGCGGTATTAAGAGCGAGCTTTCCGCTACTTGGTGAAGATCTCCCGCTGGAGGCGTTGAGTCTGGATACTCGCGCAGTGACTGCACTGTCTCGGCTCACCACCGACAAAGCAATCGGCGGACTGCTGATGCACACGACCGCTGAGATCTTCGGCGTGCGCGGAACGAGCGAACAGACGGTGCACGACATAGTGCTCAACCTGTTGGTCTGTGCGGTCATGACGACTCCGCTCGCCCGCGTCGAGGCCACTGAGGAAGCAGGTGCCCCACCCGCGATCACAGCGCTGCTCGACGATCTCGCTCAGCTTGCTATGTGGCGACGGGTCCGAGGTCAGGACAGCAGACCACTCGTCACCGTCGAGATCGACGACGAATCTCCGGCCTCGATTCAGGAAGTCGCCGCCCGGATCTCGGCTCTGACGCCGAACGACTTGCCCGACACCGACCGTACCGACGCGATTGACGAAATCGACAATCTCTTCTCCCAGTTGGACGAGCGGGAGTCGTTGGTGTTGCGTGAGCGGATCGTAGCGCGAGTGCCGCAGCGTAGGGGAGCGATCGGAGCCAAGCTCGGTGTGGGCTCGGGGCGGGTCGGGCAGATCGAGGCCGACGTGAAAGCCAAACTCAACGCGGCGTGCGGATTCGGGACAGCCGTGGGGAACCTGCTTGCCAGCCTGCGCGTCGAGATTCAGCCGGTAGCTTCGCTTGATCGCCTCCTCGACGTGCATCCGAGCATCGCGGCGGAGGTGCCTGGTTACGGAGTTCCGCTGTGGTTGGTTCTGGACCGTCTCGACGACTACTTCGAGGTGACTGACGGTTGGGCAGCCGCTCCGGGCGTCGCGGCGGCCAAGAAACGCACTCAGACCTTGCTGGAAGACTTTGAGTCCCCCAACGGTGTAGTTGCACTCGACGACGTCGCCGAAGTTGTGTCGATGTCACGCGGCGAACTGGAGAAGTGGCTTGCGTGGTGCGGCGTTGTCGTAGTGGCGGATTCTGCGCTGACGCGTGCGCGTCGGATCTCCGATCTGGCAGTCGGCGCGCTCGAAGCCGTCGGATCGCCGAAGTCCGTCGTCGAGCTTGTGGAGTTGCTGAAGTCCGATCGCAGTGACCGGTCGATCGAGCGCGCGCTCGAGGCCGACGATCGCGTGGCGCTCGACGGCGCAGTGTGGCGGCTGCACGCCTGGGGAAGCGCGGATTCCGTTGGGGAGGAATCGGTTTCTTCGGGAGAGGCTGAAGGAACCAGTGAGTTCAACATTGGTGGTGACGGGATAGTCCGGCGCAAGCGGACACGCAACACTGCGAAGACGCCAGAGTTGACTCGCCGCCTGTACCGGTCAGGTAGTACGTGGCGGTATCGACTGACCGTGACCTCTGATCATCTGCGGGGCTCCGGGTTTGCTGTACCCGCCGGTGTCGCGGTCGCTGCCGGCTGTGCGCGCGGCGCGAACATCGAGTTGGAGAGTCACCTCGGCGTTCAAGCAGTTCGATGGACCGGAGCGCAGCCGACGTTCGGCACTATCCGCCGATTCCTGCGTGAACTCTCCGCTGTGGAGGGCGAAGACGTGTTGCTCGAGCTGTGGCAAGACGGAACCTTCCGCGTGGTCCGACCGGCGATCGTTCACTCTGACATCGACCCACTACGTCAGGCACTTGCAGAGGTTGGCAATCGCGAGCCATTGCGAACTGCCGAGAGACATGTGGTGCGGATTCTCGCCGAAGCCGTGTGTCTGGACGGCGAAGACCGTCCACGAAAGATACTGCGCGCGTACGAAGATCGTGGTGAAGACGTGGTTTTGGACTTCCTGGAGGCGGCATGGAGGCGCGGCGAAGCATCCGAAATCGACGAGGTAGAGGGTAAGGATGCATCCCATGACTGACGTCGCGGACACCCGCATAGTGGGCACCAAGATCCTTGCTGCGGACGAGTCCCTCGCCGGCGCCATCGGCTTGCACCACACCATCGCGACAGCGCTCGCCGATCTGATCGACAACAGCCTCGACGCCGAGGCCTCCCACGTGCTGATCAGGTTCGTTCAGGACGGCACACGGATCGTGTCGATGATGGTGATCGACAACGGCTCCGGCATGGACAGTGACACCATTGATTCCGCGATGACCTACGGCCGCCGACGCGACTATGCCGCCGGGGACCTGGGTCATTTCGGTGTAGGGATGAAGGCGGCGTCGTTGAGTCAGGCTCGGTTGCTCCGAGTGTGGTCTCGAAAGTCCGGGCACCCGACGCAGGGCCGCGAGATCGACTCGGCCTCAGTGCAGGGGCGTCAGTCAGTTTCGGTGATCGAGGACCGGCAAGCCGAAGAATTCTTCGACGCAGTCACGCCCCGCTTTCCCTTCGACACCGGAACTGTTGTCGAATGGCGCGGCATCACAACATTTCTCATGTCCGCGCACGCGGACGAGCAGACCAGCTGGCTCGAACAGACCATCAACGACGTGCGCAGTCACCTCGGCGTCGTATTTCACCGTCTCATCGAATCCGGCCGGATCGCTCTGACTGTCGATGTCTTCGACGTCGAAGCGGGACGCGCCGGCGCGCTGCGCACAGTCAGTGTCATCGACCCGTTCCGGTATCCGCGCACCGGCGACCCCAACTACCCTCGGACACTTACCGTGTCGATCGCCGGTGCCACAGTAACCGCCGAAGCTCACCTGTGGCCCGCCCGGAGCAATGCACCGGAATTTCGCATCCACGGCGCCCCTGGCCGTGACCAGCAGGGGCTCTACTTCTATCGGCACGATCGACTCCTGCAGATCGGCGGCTGGAACGCGATAGTGCGGGGCCGACCGGACTACGGATTGGCACGAATTGCTGTCGACCTGAACGAATCTCTGCTGCAGCACATCACCATCAATCCCGAGAAATCGGGGGTGACGCTCGACGCCACTGCGTCGGCTGCCGTCGACGGGGCCGTCTTCACGGATGGCAACGGTGGATTCCGTTCGTATCTGACCGATGCCGAGCGCGTCGTGCGGGCAGCCCGAAGTTCTGCACCTCGGCCGATCAGCGTCATCGAGCCGGCATCCGGCTTTCCGGAAGACGTGCTCGATTCCTTCAGCGACGCCTTCGAATTCAGCGTCGGTGATGATCCTGTTGCGGTGGGTTGGCGAGCCTTGGCGCGTGATCAGTTCTTCGAAGTCGACCTCAAGACTCGAACTTTGTGGGTCAATGCGCGTTTTCGGCGTGATCTGCTCGGACGTCGCAGTCTCGACCCGGCTGATGCTCCGGTGCTCAAGACTCTTGTCTTCCTGTTGGTGAGTGAGATGTTCGAACGAACGAGAATCGGCGCTCGTCAGAGGGAAAAGATGCAGGCGTGGCAGGAAGTGTTGATTTCCGCAGTGGCAGCGCACCGGGAGCAGGTAGTGCAGTGAGTGATGAAGTATTCCGTGCGGTTGCACGTGAACTCGGTGACGGGTTTCCGCCCGAGAACGTGCTCTACCCGGTCAACGCGCGCCTGCGAGCGAGCTATCCGGATGGCCTGACCATCGCGGACATCATCGATGTGTTCCTCGATGAGAGTGCTGTCGGTGTACGAACGGCGCTCACCTCGCGTCTACGGCAGTGGGATGCGGAAAGTGTCGAGACGTGGGTAGGCTCGACTGTTCCGCAAAGTCCGGAACGGCGGGCTCGGATCTACGACTTGTTGGGATTGCCGGTCGACGCCCACGCCGAGATGGATGCGCACTTCCCTCGCGAAGGTGGGCCCGTTGTCATTGCGGCTCAGCAGCCGTGGGACCCCTGGTACACCTCCGAACGCCGCCGCGAGCACGACTTCTATTGGCGCGCTTACAAGCGAGTTTTAGCCGACAAGAACTGGGACGAAGCGACAATCGGAAAGCTGGACATCGCAACGACCGAGGTTGTGCATCGACTCGCCGACCCAACCAGGCCGGAGCCGTATCAGTCCAAAGGTTTGGTGGTCGGCTACGTCCAGAGCGGGAAGACGGCGAATTTCAGTGGCGTCGTGGCCAAGGCGATCGACGCTGGATACCGCTTGGTCATCGTTCTGACCGGCACGATCGAGATTCTCCGGAGCCAGACTCAGCGACGCCTCGACATGGAATTGGTCGGTCGTCAAAACATCAGTGCCGGCGTGGACGACGACTACGCCAACGACGAGGACTGGCGAAACGGGAACTTTCTCGAACACGAAATCGATCCGAACAAGACGAATGAAATCCCGGCTATCCGCCGGCTCACCACCTCGACCTTTGACTACAAGAGCCTGCTCGCGGGCCTGAGCGCACTGCACTTCGAAACAGTGGATCACTCTCTTCCTCTGAATGATCCGAAGAATCTGTACCCGAGCAATATTCGCATCGCGGTCGTGAAGAAGAACGTCTCCAGCCTCAAGAAGCTGGTGGCCGATCTGAAGAAAGTGCCGACCGAACTCGATCAGATTCCTGCCCTGATCATCGACGACGAAGCCGATCAGGCATCGGTGAACACGATCGATCCGAAGAAGATGAAAACCGAGCAGGTCGAGCGGACGGCGATCAACGGTCAGATTGCTGAGATCCTCGGTCTACTCGAGCGTGCCCAGTACATCGGTTACACCGCAACACCTTTTGCCAATGTGTTTGTCGATCCGGAAGACAGCGTCAACGTCTTTCCTTCGGACTTCATCGTCAGTCTCGAGCGGCCCGGCCCGTACATGGGTGGTGCGGACTTCCACGATCTAGACGATCTCGAAGACGACGACAAGACTCCGGCCAATTCGAACCAGAAAGCGTACGTACGGGATCTCCGGGCCGAGTGCGACGAGGATCGCTCAGCCGAGCAGTTGCGAGCGCTCGACTCGTTTGTCCTGACCGGGGCGATCAAGCTATTCCGGGAATCGAAGGGCGCCGAGCCGTATCGGCACCACACGATGCTGGTGCACGAATCGGTGAAGCAGGCCGAGCATGACGCCGTAGCCGACGACTTCAAGGCCTTGTGGAAATCGGCCGGATACAGCCAGGCCAAGAGTCTTTCCCGGCTGGACAAGCTCTGGGCCGAAGACTTTGCGGTGGTGAGTGCGGCTCGGGGCAGTGAACTGGAGAATCCTGGTTCGTTTGCCGAGTTGGAGGAATTCATCGGCGCTGCCTACGACAAGATTTCCGAGGGAACCAGCCCCGTTATCGTGGTCAACGGTGCGGCCGAGAAGGACTACAAACAGGATTCCCTCGATTTCCAGGAACGCGGCGTGTGGAAGATTCTGGTCGGCGGCACGAAGCTGAGTCGCGGCTTCACGGTCGAGGGCCTGACCATCACTTATTACACGCGTCGAACGGGCCAAGCTGACACATTGATGCAGATGGGACGATGGTTCGGATTCCGCCCCGGGTACCGAGACTTGGTGCGCCTGTTCATCGGCCGCACGGTTGGCGGACCCGCCGGCGCGGACTACGACATGTACAAGGCGTTCGAGGCGATCGTTCGGGACGAGCAGGAGTTCCGGAACGAGCTCACTCGGTTCAGCGGCGTGAACGAGAAGGGCGAACCGTGGGTCACTCCACGCGATGTGCCGCCGATGGTGTTTCAGCAGCTGCCGTGGCTGAGGCCGACGGCTCGAAACAAGATGTTCAACGCCGATCTGGTTTATCGAGGCATGGGCGGTGAAAGTTTCAGCTTCACGATGCAGCCCCCGCGAGGTGACGGTTCGATCAACGCTCGGCACTTCGACGCGGTTGCACCATTATTGAAGTCGTTGGGCGAAACAGGGTCCTTCAATTTCGTTGACAAGGATGATGTTTCGCGATCGTTCACTGCGCGATACGGCATTGTCCCTGCCCATGTGGTGTTAGAGGCCGTCGACCAGTTCGAGTGGGCGAACGGGTGGGATTTCGGTCCCCACCGCGAAGCGCTTTCGACCGCAATCGAATCCGGATTGCTCGAGGATTTTGCAGTTCTGCTGCCGTACCCCAAGACCCGGGAGCCGATCGAGATCAAGGGTTGGCACGAGAAACTTCCGATCGTCAATCGCAAGCGTCAGGAACGCGAGTACCGAACAGGTTTCACCGGTACGGCCGTCCGTGAGCGCGATGCGATCGAGCACATTGCGGGCAGCCCGAAGAAGAACGGTGGACCGCTTGCGGGTGCTCTTCATCGGAAGACTCGCGGTGCATTGATTCTGGTATTGGCGAACGATCCGGCTCCTCGTCAGTTGAAACGGGCACAGGCTGGTCCCGTGGACTCGCGCGATTTTGCGACGTTGTTCTCGTACGCGCTTCCGCACGCGGCGGAGCCGTTGGGGCGAATCGGTTTTCGGGTGAAGCAGTCAGGGACAGGGGCGATCGTCGATGCGAACTAGGTGTGTTGTGGTGGGAGACAGGAATGGGTTCTGATGGCTAAGACGATTGCGACGATCAACCTCAAGGGCGGCGTCGGTAAGACGACGATCACCGCGGGGTTGGCCGAGTTCATGTCGCTCGAATTCGGTCAGCGCGTGCTGTTGATCGACCTCGATGCGCAGATCAATCTGACGACGATGATGATCAGTGAGGATCACTGGCTCGAACTCAACAAGCAAGGGCTGACCAGCGCAACCATTTTCCGTGACGCTGTCGATGGCACGTCGAACTTCGATCTTGAAGCTTCGATTCAGCGCGGAGTTTCTCCGGTCAAGCGAGTGACGGGTGTGGATCTGCTTCCCTCATCTCTCGATTTGATCGAGCTACAGGAGGAGATCAGTGCCCTTCGGGTTGCTGATCGGAACTCCACCAAGCCGGTTGAATTGTTGAGGGATGCCGTCGCCCCGGTGATGCCGTACTACGACTACGTTCTGATCGATTGCCCGCCGAATCTCGGGCCGATCACACTCAACGGATTGGCCATGGCTGACGGCTACGTGATCCCCACGATCCCGGATGTGCTCTCCACGTACGGCATTCCGCAGATCCAGACGCACATCGCGAAGTTCGGCAAAGAACTCGGCCGTGAACTCTTCGAACTCGGGTTGGTGATCACCAAGTACAAGTCCAACTCGGCGGTGCACCGCACGACTGTGCGAAATCTTCGACGCGATCCCAACGTCCCTCACGTATTGCCGGAGTATCTCGCGGAGTCGAATCAGATTGCCGCGTCGGCGGAGTTTCACCCGTACAGCACTTTGAAGGTGAAGTACGGCAATGCAGGTCAGTTCGATCAGATGCGTGCAATTACGCAGAACATTCTCACGGAAGCGCAGGCGAAGCTATGAGTGCGGGTATCGATGAGGCGCGTCGTCGCGTGCAGGTGCAGGAAACCGGTGCAGCGCTCCTCAAGTTGGGAGCAACCAATGCCTCGGCATCGGTGTTGCTGGCCAAACTGGTTCAGGTAGTTGCAGAGGAAGCTGCCCGTACCCCGCGCTTCGCGAAGGCAATCGAAAGCGCTTTCGCAGTTCCGTCGGATGGATCCGCCGTTGTGGTACCTGCTTCTGCGCCGGCGCCGCGCCGTCGTGCGGCGGCTCCGAAGGTGAAGCGGGAGCCCGGCGCTTTCGATCCGTTCGAGGTCTTCAAAGCCGATGGGGAAGAGGTTCTGTTGGAGCGTCTTTCGGCCCTCGATGCCGACGGGATCAAGGACATCATCGCGGAACAGGAAATCGACACGCACAAGGAGACGGGTCGCAAGCGCAAGGTTGATGTGCTTGCAGTCTGGACCGTCGAGCGGGTGAAGGCACTGACCTCGAAGGGCAGTGCGTTCCGGTAGTTGCTCCTCCTCTCAGCGCGCCGTTGTGGTCCTTGGGGCCGCCAGATTGGCGCACTGGTTCGCCGGACTCCTTCATCAGTGGATGGCGATACCACACGAGTGGCTTCGAATGATTCCGCGCGGCGCCGGCTAGTGTGTGAACTTGCGGGTTGGACGCTTACCAAGGAAGGCGCATAGTGGCACCTTCGGTGATCTCCGAGTTTCTTGACCCATCGCCCGCCGCGCTGGAGGCGCAGTGGAAATCGGTACTCGCACGTCAGGAGGTACCGAAGGGAAGCCGACAGGTGCCGTTCGTTCCGAGCGAGGTCGTGTTGTCGCTCTGCGCATCGCTGTTGGTTGACCATCGCCGGTTCGGTAGCTCTTCTGCACATCGAGCGGGAATGCCGGTCCAGCATCTTGCGAGTTTGTTCAAGCGTCCGCCCACGAGCTTTATCGCAAAGATGGCGAACCTGGATGGAACACGTAGTCATGGCGGGCGATATGAGGTCGAAGTCGCGTCGTTGATGCTTTCGGACAGCGTGTTGATGCAGGACGTATACCTTCGAATTCTGCGGTCGGCGCGTTCCCACGGAATTGACGAACATGCGTTGCCAGACTTCCTCGAATTGGAAAACGGCGAAACGTTGTGGTTGGCGGGACAAGAAGAGTTAGTCCAAAGTGAGATCGAGAGATCCTTGGAGCAGTCGCTCGAAAAGTGGTCTAGCGAGCGTAAAGATATCCCCATCGCTACCACTCAGCGGTTGCTGACCTCCAGAGTTCGGATCGGCCAGCATCGGTTCGCCGCTGGGGTACTCAGCAATCACGAGCACCGCTGCGTGTTCTGCGGCCTCAGCGCGAACATCGCTGGCCGACGCCGGCCGCGCCTACTGACTGCAAGTCATATCAAGCCCTGGCGGGACAGCACTGACAAAGAGCGACTCGATCATCGCAACGGTTTCACCGCTTGCCCGACGCATGACATTGCCTTCGATACAGGGCTCATCACCGTCGATGAGGACTTGAACCTCCACTATGCGGCCGGCGTCGAGAGCGATATGGAGATCGAAGGTCCCCTTCGCGCGGCACTCGGAAAGCCGCCGTTGAGAGACCGATTGATCTTGCCGGACAAGGCGGAGCGTCCAGATGTTGTCTATCTGGACTGGCACCGCACACAGATCTACGTCGCATCGTGACGACTCCATGGAGTGCTTGGCGGAGCTGATCGGAGAGCCAGCCTATTTGACTGGGGTAATGCCGAGATCTCCGTCGACGGCGTCTGCTTCATCGCCGCACGCACAGTCACAGTCTCCGTCGCAACCGCCGGGATTGCAGTCGCCGGCGTAGCTGTCGTCATCCGCGTCGCAGTCGAGGGACCCTCCGAAGGATTCAGCAAAATCGTCGTCGAGTTCGTGAGTGAAGTCGTGAACCTCGTCGATCAGGTTCAGCAGATGCTGCGGAGCGAAGGGATCGGCGTCGAGCATCGTGGAGACCAGTAGGTGGTCGCCGCTGAAGGCGAAGCGCAGGCGTGGCCATTCCTGCGCGAGTTCGATCAGTCGAGTCGCAGCGTGCGAGGGATTGCCGAGGCCCGTCAGGACCGAGGACCAGACGTTGATCTGAGGGCCGTCATCCGCAACAGTTACGTAGACGACAAACCCGTGAACCGGCACGACGATGTCGCCATCGTCATCGGTGGCAGGCTCACTGCCCAGTAGTTCGGCGAGGGTCTGGACGCACAGGCGAACCAACTCGTCGCGCTCATCCGTCACCAAGGCAATTGCGCCGTTGATGTGGAGGGGCTGGTCGGCGGTCGTGTCTTGGTCGCTCATGGATCCTCATGTTCTGTGCCAGTCCGAGCAGGCGCTGGGCACTGTTTTCGTACGGTAGCTGTCAGGTCTACGGTAATCGGCGCACACTATTGTCCGCGCAGTGGATGATTAATAATGCCTGCGCAGGTCCGTGTTGATCAGGACTTGACAGCCGACCAGCGACGAGGTGCGAGCCCCGACAAATCGGGCAACCTTGTGGCAGTGAGTATCTCGGCTGTCGGTAGGTAGATCTAGCCTCCATAGATGACAGGTCAGCGAGTTCGGAAAGGTTCACATCTGCGTTTGGTACCTGCATATCAAGCGGCGCAAAGCCCGATGAAGGTCCTTACGCCGAGGCAGATGCGGAATCAGCGTCGACGGCCGGAGGTGGCGAACTTTGTCATGCGGATCGAAATCGACTGCATCACGCCGCCTATTTGGAGACGGTTTTCGGTTCCGTCGAATATCGAACTGGACCAACTTCATTCGATTGTGCAGGCGGTGATGGGGTGGGGAGATCAACACGCTCATCAGTGGGTGAGTGTCCATCATTCAACGGACAATGGCCCAGATCGGTATATCGCGCCAGAGGTGATCGAGCGCGACGGATACCAGGAAGACGAGTTTGGTGAGGACGAAGTCCGGATCGACGAGGCAGTTACCGCGGTAGGGGAGTACGTCCGTTATGAGTACAACGCCCGCGCAAGGTGGAGTCACACGTTGGTTCTCGAGCAGATTGTCGAAGACCAGCCGATTTCTGAGCCATCGTGTCTCGACGGTGCGAGGGCGTGCCCGCCGGAGGATTCTGGCGGTCCGATCGGGTATCGCGAGTTCCTGAACGTGCAGGCGAGTAACGGACTGTTCGATCCCGAACGTTTTGTTCCCGCAGAGTCCAATGCAGCAGTCACCATTGCAGTGGCACTGCATAGGTCACCGCCTGTGGGCAGTTCGCTGTTCGAGAAGTTCTTGCGTCGCCTGTCGGTTCATTCCGCGCCGAAACTGTTTGCCGCAGTTGCCAAATCGGAGCTTCGTGGCGGATATGACAACTATTTCGAGGTGATGCGTGAGGGAGCAACCCGCCAGCTGCTGTGGCTACTGAACTCTGCGCGAGGTGGTGGGATCGTGTTGACGGCGTCCGGGTCACTGCCTGCGGACCTTGGTGCGTCTGCCCGAGACGAACTCGATTGGGACAGTGAGTGGATCGATGTCACGGCAGGGAGTGACTCGCAATTGGTCAGTTTCTATATCCAGAGAGAACGTACGCTGTGCACATGAATTCATCCGGGGGCGTAGTTCGAGCTTTCTTTAACGCCTCCTCCTTCGCGCTGGCTCTCGGCGTACTTGGATTGATCGTCAGTTTCGGTGCGACCTCTCGGTGGGGGTTCCCGGCCTCAGCGCCGGAGCTCTGTCGATCAAGTTTGTATTCAAGCGGCGTGCTCGAAGAAGCAGGGTGGGCGTGGGTCCCATTTCCCGTATCCTCCTGCAAGACATTGGATTTCGATTCAGCCGCGAACTACTTCGCGCTCGGGTGGGGAAACTCCATCACAACCGCAGTTTCGCTCGTAGTGATCGTTGCAGCGCTGAAGGTCAAGGTGAGTCACAGGGCCTGAATCGGGCCAGCCTCAGGTACGGGCTTCGCCAGCCGGGAGAGTGCGCTGCTGATGCAGCAACTTGTGTTGTCGGCGAAACCCTGATCACCTCATACGATCCGAAGCCTGACCGGAAACGGCCGAATTCGGTCAATCAGATTCCACTCGGCTAGGAACCGGCTGTGTATCCACCCGAAGTGCCGATCGTCGACTCGCCTGGCACCGGGGTCTCTCTCGGGCTTCGCCCCAACTTCGAATCCCTCTTGAAGTCCTCGTTCGTCTGGGGAGCGTCGTGGTTCGGCTGCTCGGAAGTCGTCGGATCCGTCGAGGAGGAATCAATCGAGCGGGTACCTAGCGCGATATACAAAAGACCAACTACCATCGCCGCGGCCACACTGACTGCTAATGCAACGGCGATGCGTCGTCCCCAACGAGCCATGAATGATCCTCTCAATGGAGTAGGCCTCAGCACTCGCCAAGTACTCTCGCGCTGCTTTGACTCTATGTGCCCGCGATGTCGCCCAAACCCGGCGCCCAGCTAAATCAATATGTCGATTCCAAGGTCCGACCGCAAACGATCGATTCGTGGGACCTGGACCGAAGCTGTTACGTCAGAAAACAGAATTTCCTCTGTGCGAAATGGATTCACGAGCGACTGACGTTGACGACATAGGCGGTCGAGCCTCAAGCTCAGTCATGCTTCAATCCAAGTGTCTTCGAGTCAGCGCAGTGGCAACCGTGGCCGTTGCCGCGCTTTTCCTACTGGTGGAGGGCGCTATTCGCGGTGACTGGATCCAGATCTTGTGGATCGCGCTGCTCGTCATTGGCTGGATCACGTTGTGGCGCGACAAGGGCAAGTCCACATCTATGCGGAATGGCAATGGATCGCGACTGCGGTTGCTTGGCCAAGTGAGTGCGAGCGTGGCACTAGGCGCGATCGGGGTAGTGCTACTGATCACTCAAGATGCGGTCTTCACCCGTATCGCCGGTGGCTTCCTTATCGCGTCGTCTATCTGCTTTGGAATTGCTCTGTACTACAGGCGGCAAGCGGGAGGACAAATTTTCGGCCCGCCCGTCGGCTAGCCAAATTCTGTTCGAAGGAGGCATGACGTGGCGGCAAGTTCGATTGGAGGGGGCGGACCGCAAACGTTCGTATTCGGCCCACGAATCGACCCGAATCGGCGCGATCGAGCGACCACGCGAAACCGTCGACCGAAACTCATGACCGAAACTAGATCGACCGAAACGGTGGAGGAGACCGTTTTCGGTCGGTTCGATAGCATCACTCTCAACGCAGAACGACGAACACGCCGCCGGCGACCTCCGACATAGGGTCGGCGGCGTCGAAACCGCAGAAACGCGTACAGCCGCAAAACGAGAACCGGGGGAGCGGACCATGACGACACGAGACGAGATTCCGCGTAAACCCACCCGCATCCTGACCGCAGGTGAGATCGAACGGGAAATAGCAGGCATCCGCGCCGGCCTCGAAATGGGTGGCGTCCCCTTCACTGCCGAAGCGGAAGCAGCAGCCCGAGCTGTCCTCAACGGCGAGATCACCGGAGACAAAGCGATCGCCCGCGGACTCGCCGAACTGAACGCCCGCACCGCTCAGTGAGCAGCGACTATTGCTATCCAGGTACGACGGTCCTGCGAAATCGACTCGGATACACCGACCCTCACACGCTCGCGCAGGCCGAAGCCCTCATCGCCGCAACACGAATGGCGGAACTGGCAGCGAACCCGATCGACGGACACTTCGACTTCGCACACCTGCAAGCGATCCACCGGCACCTACTCGGTGACCTGTATGAGTGGGCTGGTGAAATTCGCGCTATCGACACCGCGCCAGGCGATCTCGGCATTTTCCACGACCCGCCCGCCGCCATTCCCGGCGAACTCGATCGAGTCTTCGCCGACATCAACAGCGACGTCTACCTCAACCACCACAGCCACGAAACCTTCGTCCACGACCTCGCCGGACATTGGGGAGATCTCACGAGCGTCCACCCGTTTGTCGACGGAAACTCCCGCACCCAAAGGGTTTTCTTCGACCAACTCGCCCGCGACGTCGGATGGGCGATCGAGTGGCGCGAACTCAGCGTCGACGCCGTCCAAGCGGCCCGCAACTTCGCCTACATCGACGGCGGAACCATCCTCGCCGACGTCCTAAGGCCCGCGATCAAACCCGTCACCGACGTACCCGCGGACTCCACATCACCCCGCGGCGCCACCATGACCTTCCCCGAACACTGGCAGGCCATGATCGAGCACTACGACACCATGCCCGAACAGACCTACACGTGGGCTAGCCAGATCAAACCCGAAGCACCACAACATGACCCACAGCCGACCGAGATCCGACCAACCCCCAAGCCGTTCACTCCGGAGCCAGAACTTGCCGACCTCGACACCACCAAGTTTCACACCCACTGGAGCCCCGAGGTCGACCTCCAGCTCATGAACAGCCACACTATCCCACAACACAGCAGCAGACCAGAAGGACCGAGACTGTGAGCATCATCGGATACGCCCGCGTCTCCACCCTCGAACAAAACCCCGAACTGCAGCAGCACGCCCTCCGACAAGCCGGCGCGATCCGCATCTTCACCGACTACGAATCAGGCTCCACAGCGCAGCGCCCCCAGCTCACCGAATGCCTGAACTACCTCCGCGAGAATGACGGCGACGTCCTCGTCGTCTGGAAACTCGATCGCCTCGGACGATCCGTCCGCCACGTCATCGACACCGTCCACACCCTCGGCGAACGCGGCATCGCATTCCGTTCCCTCACAGAAGGATTCGACACCACCACCGCTGGCGGCGAATTCCTCTTCCACATCATGGCAGCCCTCGCTCAGATGGAACGCCGCATGATCGTCGAGCGCACCCACGCCGGCCTCGAAGCCGCCCGACGCCAAGGCCGACACGGCGGCCGCCCGACCGTCATGACACCCGAACGCACCGAACTCGCCCGTACCCTCCGCGAACAGGGCAAGAGCCTCGACGCCATAGCCGCAACGCTCGGCGTCGGCAGATCCTCGGTCAGCCGCGCACTCCTGACGGGCGCTAAATAGATCGATTGGTGTCGATAACCACGTGAGCAGGGCATAGAGCCGGGCGATGCAGTGCGCGCACGATATCGCCACGCGCACTCGTCACCCAGGCATGGCCGCCACGTGGGCGGCGATTCCTGGGCGCAGCTCTACCGTCGTCCGCTCCTGATGCCGGCTTGGCAGCAACATCTATTAGCGCAGTGTGCAGTGCAGTTGGCGCCGCATCCGTACAGGTGGGGGTTGGTTTCTCTTGGAAACTGATCTAATTCCGTGCCGCCGCTGTCGCCTACCTGTCGTGGCTCGGACTTGTGTCAGCTGCCGTGCAGTGCGGCACGGAGTGCGTCCACGGCGAGGGTCCGTGCAACATTGGCAGCGCGGGTGTTTCGGAGGCTGTCGAGCAACAGGAAATCGTGAACCATTCCGGCCACGCGCACCGATGTCACGTCGACACCTGCCTCGCGGAGCTTATTCGCGTACTGCTCTCCTTCGTCCCGAAGGACATCGGCTTCGTCGGTGATGACCAACGTGGTCGGGAGTCCGGCGAGGTCCTCTAGGGAAGCCTGTAGCGGCGAGGCGTGCACTTCTGCGCGCTTCGCGGGGTCGGAGGTGTAGGCGTCCCAGAACCATTTCATGCCGTCGCGGGTGAGGTAGTAGCCTTCGGCGAACTGCAGGTAGGACGGAGTATCGAAGTCCGCGTTGGTGACTGGGTAGAGCAACACCTGTGCCTTGAGGTCGATGCCTCCACGTTCTTTGTTCATGAGTGCAAAGACCGCAGACATGCATCCGCCGACGGACTCCCCGGTCACCGCGATGCGGGTAGTGTCCAGGCCGTGCTCGGCTCCGTGCTCGAGTATCCACTGCCCAACCGCGTAGTTCTGTTCGACTTGGGTCGGGTACTGGGCTTCGGGCGCGCGGTCGTAGACGGGAAATACTCCGGCAGCGTCGGCGCCTACCGCGAGTTCGCGAAACAGTCGATCGTGTGTCTTGTCGTCTCCGAAAACCCATCCGGCGCCGTGGATGTAGAACACCACCGGCAGTGGTCCGGTAGCGCCTTTCGGTCGAATGATGCGAGTGCGGACCGTTCCCCATTGGCCTGCATCGACGTCCACCCACTCTTCGTCGACGTCGGGTCGTGCGACGCCGTCGCCACTTTGTAGGTCCCGCAGTATCTTTCGTCCTTCTTCGGGTGGCACTTCGTAGATTCGGGGGTGGGGGTCGGTGGCCTCGCACAGCTCCTTCGCTGCCGGTTCGAGGTAGGGAGTGAGCGGTGGTGGTAGTTCGGACATGTCAGCTGGCCTCTCGGGTGGGGGAACGATGGGACGAAGCAGGCGATGGTTGGTCTTTCGAAAACTCGGTCCAGAAGTGCCGGTACATTCGAAGGGAGGGTACCTGGCAGAAGTACGCAAACCCGCTGCATAGCAAGTAGTTTCGTGCTCCAGTTGCATCGGGTAGTAGTCGCTACTTCGACCCCGCACTGCCGACGAGCGATCGACGTTCGGTTGAATGTGTGCACCTCTCACATGACCTAAACATATTGCCTGTCGGGTCGTCAATGGATTGATGTTCGCGCGTGTCGGAGGCGACCGTCATGGCTTCTCCCACCAGGCAACGATGCGTGCGACCACCTGTGAACTTCCCCGGACCCATCTGATGTGATCGTTGCTCGCACCGGGCAAGACGTCGTCGTGCTCGTACTGCCATCGTGTCACCGCGCGTGTGTCGAACAGTTTCTCCGCGAAGATGTCCACCGATCGTGGTGGGGCCATGGCGTCCGATGCGAAACTGATGACGAGAGCGGGCGTCGCGATCGGCCGATCGGCTTTGTACGGTGGGTTGCCTGTGATGACCGTGCGGGCCCATTGCCGCATCAACGTGCGAGCGCCGGGGCCGCCGAAAGCCGGTGTCGGTACGTAGCCGAACAGTGTGGTGAGCAGCGGGACGGCTACTGCGCCCATGAGCAAGACGTGTAGCCCGCAGAATCGGTAGGTTCGATGGTGGGGGAGCGCAGCAGCTACGGTGACCATTGCCTCGACCGCCGGGTGGTTCAGTTGGTGTCCGGCGACGAGTTGACCGCCGAGACTGTGCCCGAGCAACAGGATTGGCTGCTCGGGATGATCCCTCCGCGCGCAGGTAATTGCGTCCTCGATGTCGTCGATTTCGTCCTGGTAGGACCAATCGTGTCTGCGGTCGGCGCGGGGCTCGCCGCGTTCGAATCCTCGTCGTCGAATAGCATGGGCCTCCCACCCGTGCCGTGCGAACTCTGCGACCAGCGGTTCGTAGAAGTGCGACCCTATTGCCATCGCGGGCGCGATCAGGACAAGGGGAGCGCTCGAGCTGTGCAAGCGGTGACGAATCGGAGTGCACAACGGACGAGGTGGGCCTTCGTCTTGTGCTGCGTGGTGGTCGTTTCTCACCGTTGGCAGATCACCAGTGGTATTTCGCGCTGTGTTCGTCGTTGGTAGGCTGCGTAGCCTTTATAGGCAGCAACGACTTTGGGCCACAGTGCGGCTCGTTCTCCTGCGGACGCGGTGCGTGTGTGTACCGCGAAGCGTTCTCCGTCCATGACGAGTTCGGCGTCGGGGTGGGCCTGGAGGTTTTTGTACCAGTCCGGATCGCGGTCGTCGCCGCCTTTCGACGCGACGAGCACGATCCAGTCCTTTTCTCGGACAGGGGTTGTCAGGTAACACGACCGCGGGAGTCCTGACGAGCGTCCGATCGTGTGCAGCTCGACGACCGGCATTCCGAAGGGTTTGGACAGCAGTCGCCCTCCACTGACGGTGAGCACGATTTTGTGCGCACCGTTCATCAGCTTGGCGCCGAGGTCTTTGACGGTGTCGGTGTTCGACATTTCTCATCCCTTCATGAAGGTGGTGAGGGTGATTCTGTGTGTGCGTGCGCGGTGGGTGCCCTGTGAGGGGCCATTCGCTCCAGTCGGTTGAGATCTGTCACGAACTCTGCGGCAGGAGAAGGACTTTTCCCACCGAGTCTTTCGATTCGAGCAACGCCTGCCCCTCGTCTGCATCGGCCAGGGGTAGCTTTGCCGAAATGATCGGTCGAATAAGCCCTTGTTCGATCAACGGCCACTCGTCAGTGGCGACGGCCGCAACGATCTCCGCCTTCGAGCCGGGGCCAGTCAGCGGGCGGTTGCGCACGTTGAGGCCGATGATTCGCGCACGTTTACCGATGAGTGCACCGACGTTCGCCTCACCGGTGAAGCCTCCCTGCATGCCGATGATCACCAGCCGACCTCCGACAGCGAGGGCATCGATGTTGCGGCTGAGGTAGCTCCCACCCATGATGTCGAGGATGACGTCTACCTGGCCCGCCAGTTCGGCTGCGAAGTCCTGATCTCGGTAGTTGAGCACGATGTCGGCACCGAGGTCTCGGCAGCGCTGCGCCTTGGCCTCTGATCCGACGGTGACCGCGACGCGCGCCCCCAGCGCCTTGGCCACCTGAATGGCATGGGTTCCGATTCCGCTGCCGCCGCCGTGGACGAGAAGCAGATCGCCGGCTTGCAGGCCTGCGTCGGTGACGATCGTGGACCAGACGGTGCTCGCCACCTCGGGCAGAGCAGCGGAATCGATCAGAGTCACGCCTGCGGGTACAGGTAGTAACTGAGATGCGGGGACTACTGCGTATTCTGCGTACCCGCCTCCGGCGATCAGGGCACACACTTCGTGGCCCAGTGCCGGACCGTCGACGCCGGGACCAAGGGCGACGACGGTGCCGGAGATTTCGAGACCCATGATGTCGCTGATACCCGGCGGTGGCGGATAGAGTCCCTGCCGCTGCATCACGTCACCGCGGTTGATACCGGCGGCGGCAACGCGAATCAGGACCTCGCCAGGTGCGGGCGTTGGGGTTGGTACTTCCTCTACGGCGAGGTTCTTCTTATCGTCGACGACGATCGCTCGCATGGTGGGGGTGACGGTGCTCATCTTGCCTCTCCTGTGGTGGTGGTCGAAATCGGTTGGCAGGCGGTGTTTGTCAGCGTGCGCCGATGGTTTTCCAGATGCGTAGCGCGGCGTTCACCACGGGTGCCCATGCGTTCCAGGGGATTGCCGCTGGTGGGTAGAAACCGAATCGCGACTGGTGGGCGATGGTTTGGGCTTCGGTGTATTTGAGGATGCCGTCGATACCGTGCCGACGCCCGAGGCCGGAATCGCCCATTCCGCCCATCGGCGAGTCGATGCTGCCCCATGCCGCGGCGAAGGCGTCGTTGATGTTCACGGTCCCCGAACGCAATCGGGCAGCGACTGAGCGGGCGCGGGTGGCGTCGCGACCCCACACGCTGCTGTTGAGTCCGTAGACGGTGTCGTTTGCCCGTGCAACTGCCTCGTCGTCATCGGCGACGGCGTAGATCGAGACGACCGGACCGAACGTCTCGTCCGTGTGCAACGTCATCTCTGGTGTGACGTCGGCGAGGATGGTCGGCTCGTAGAACAGCGGCCCCAGGTCTGGACGTGGCTTCCCTCCGGCCAGAAGGCGTGCGCCCTTCGCGACGGCGTCGTCGACATGAGCCGACACTGTCTTCAGTTGTTTGTCGGTGGTGAGGCTCCCGACGTCGACCCCGTAGTCGTAGGAGGCTCCGATGGTCAAGGCAGAGGTTCGCTGAACGAACTTGGCAACGAACTCGTCGTGTACGGACTCGGCGACATACAGGCGCTCCACCGAGACGCACAATTGTCCTGCCGACGGGAACGCAGCGCGCACGGCCCCTTCGGCTGCCCGATCGAGATCTGCGTCGTCGAGGACGAGCATCGCGTTCTTGCCGCCCAGTTCGAGTGACGCCCCGATCAGCCGCTGGCCGGCGCCGCGGGCGATGTCTCGACCGGTCGCCGTGGATCCGGTGAACATGATGTAGTCCGCGTTCGCCGAGAGTGGGTCCCCGATCGAACTGCCTCGGCCGATCACCATCTGCCATACATCGGCCGGTAGGCCCGCTTGGTACATCAGGTCCATGGCCCACAAGGCGGTCAGCGCGGTCTGGGTGTCGGGCTTCTGCACCACAGCATTTCCGGCCATCAGTGCGGCGATGGCGTCCGTCGCCGCCATCGACAGTGGATAGTTCCATGGCGAGATGATCGCCACCACCCCTTTCGGGTGGTGCAGCTCGGACGTGCGGGTGAGGAAGGGCAGAGCCCCCCGGCGACGTTCGGGTTCAAGAACTTTCGGTCCGGTGCGGCCGTAGTAGCGGGCGGCGATGGCAGCGTCGGCGATCTCGAGGTACGCATCGCGACGAGTCTTGCCGTTCTCAGCCTGCATCAGGTCGAGCCCGGTGTTCTGATTCTTCAGGACCAGATCATGGAAACGCAGTAACACGCTGGCACGCTCCGCTACGGAAGTCGCTGCCCATCTCGCCTGGGCGCGGCGGGCACGAACGAATGCTTCGTCGACGTCAGCCGGGGCCGAGACCGGGAAGTCTGCGAGTGGTGAACCGGTGTACGGGGCAGTGGTGATCGAGCGGGGAGCGTCGGGCGAGGCCGTAACTCGTTCTGTCAGCCGATCGAGTAATCCTGTGGTCAGTGTGGCAGGCAGCGCCGCGCGGGGATCTGTGGAGGTGTCGGTCGTTGTGGTCATGTCGGTGTACTCCTGAGATGTTCGGTCGATACGAGGTGTCAGCGAACCGAGACCGGGACCGGCATGTGCAGAGCGGCCTGAGCCGAGGTGGTGGCATCGAATCTGATCGTGCGGATGGGCCGGAGTGCGCGTAGGTCGTCGGACATCCTGCCCTCGCCGAGAGTCAGATCGAATCCGCGAGGAAACAACGACGTTCCGCTGGCGAGGACGTTGGTTTGGTTGAGGGTCGAGTGCCAGGATCCGTCTCGCTTCGTGTACGAGGTGAGGGTGGAGACGTTCGTGCCCGTTTCGAACGTCTTCTGCTCCGGGGTGGGGGCGGAGAAGGCGATGTCGGCGCCGCCGTCCGCGTTGGCGATGCGGGCCGTGGTGCGTGCGTGGTCGATGCCGACATCGAGATCGGTGACCCACTTGGGGAACCCGTACCCGTCATGGCCGCGCACCTGGGCGATGTCGGTGTTGACCGGAAGTGAGAGCACATAGGAGTGCAGGTGATCGTCACCGAGGGCGGCAACCAGATCGGCAGCGGCCGTGGTAAGTCCGCCGTGGCGCGCCGGGCGAACCGCCACACCCACAGCCGCCTCGGTGTAGAAATCGATGTCGCACACGTCGTAGCGGAACGCCATCACTGACACCAGCCCGAACCCGGGTGCGATTTCCAGCGGCGCCAGCTCCTCTGGGATCCGCTTACGGATCGCCCTGCTCGGGGCCACCATGGTCAAACGCGCGGAGGACATCGCGTAGTAGAAGTTCGGCGTCCTTGTCGTGCCGATCGGCGATTGGACCTGCGTTTTCGGAAGCGTGCGGAAGAAGTCGACACTCGGGACCCGCGGGTCGGCGGCGACCTTGTCGAGCGGCACATCCATCCGGTAGCGGTCGAACAGGCCCTCCTTCGGGATTTCGACGGTCCGGCCGCCCAGATCGACCTTGACGGTTGTCGCTGTGTTCGTCATTTTCATGCTTCCGTTCGTTCTGTCGACCATTCAATGTTTACATTGCTTACATCAGGCTAAAGGTGAATGTAAGCACTGTCAACACTGTCTGGGTTCGCCGCCGAAATGACGGGAAACTGTCCGCATTACCCGATCGAGGGGGTGCGGTGCTGTAACCAGCGGCGATACCGCCGGAGCGCGCGGCGCTGCAGCAGCTGCTCTTTCAATAGTGCGACCACAGGGCTGGCCGTCGGCCGCGTGGACTTGCCTCGCCCTAATCGTCGAAGCTGCTGTCGCACGCGAGCCATGCTCGCCGCCGACGCCATGGCCTTGTCCTTGATGGTCACCGGGGCTAATTCGACGGAGGCTGCGGCATCGAGGCGCCACCGATTCGGCAGATCGGGATCGATCGCCAACGCACTGCCCATGCCGACCAAATCCACACCGCTCGCCAGGACCTGCTCGGCAACAGGTCGCCGAACCACACCGCCGGTCAACATCAACGGCACCGGGCTGGCCTCGGCCAGTTCCTCTGCAAGAGTCAGAAAGTAGGCCTCCCGAGCGAGGGTGCGATCGTCCGGGCCTTGGCCGGTCATGGCCGGTGCTTCGTAGCTCCCTCCGGACAGTTCGACGACGTCGACACCGAGTGGTGTGAGCATGGCGATCACTTGCGCTGCGTCGTCGGAGTCGAATCCTCCGCGCTGGAAATCCGCGGAATTGAGTTTGACGGCAACCGTGAACGTCGGGTCGACAACCCTGCGCACTGTGCGGACGATGTCGAGGAGCAATCGCGCTCGGTTCTCTAGGGTGCCGCCCCATTCGTCGGTGCGCTGATTGACCAACGGAGAGAGAAACTGCGAGAGCAGATAGCCGTGTGCGGCATGGATTTCCACGCCGTCGAAACCAGCTTCCTCTGCGCGACGTGCTGTTGTTGCGAAACGGTTGACGGTGTCGTTGATCTGGAGGGCGGTCATGGCCTGGGGATGCGCAAATCGCTTGCTGTTCTTGCCGAGTTCGACGCGAGTGGCGGACGGAGACCATGCGACACCGGGCATGTCGGCTTGAATCTGCCGACCGGGGTGATTGATCTGCATCCACACTTTCGCACCTCCGCCCTTTGCGGCATCCGCCCATTCGCGGAACGGCCCGATTGGGGATTGTGCGTCGAGAACGACGCCGGCCGGCCCGGTCAGCGCCTCCGCGTGAACCATGACGTTGCCGGTGATGATCGTTCCCACCCCTCCTCGGCTCCAGCGGTGGTACAGCTCGAACAGCTCTTTGCCGGGGAGCTGTCCAGCTGCGGCCATGTTCTCCTCCATGGCTGCCTTGACCATCCGGTTGGGGAGTGTCGCCCCACTGGGAAGAGTGAACGGGGCGAAGACCGGAGAGACTGTGCTGTCAGTCTCCAACTTGTCGGGTGCAGGGTCGGTGAATGGCATCGGCGCTCCTGAATGCGGTATGTTTACATTGCTCACATGAGCGTAGAAAGGAAAGTTAACGGTGTCAACATCAGTCAAGGGTGGCTACCATCACGGTGATCTGAAGGCCTCGCTGCTGGCGTCGGCGATGCGCATGCTCGAGGCAGGTGAGCCGTTTTCGATGCGCGCGATCGCGCGCGAGGTCGGTGTGTCGGCGACTGCGCCGTACCGACATTTCGCTGATCGTGAAGCGCTCGAATCTGCTCTCGCCGCGCAAGGGTTGCGCGATCTGAAGGCGGACCTGACAGACGGCCGCGAGCTACCGTCGACGTCGGCGGATCTTGCCGAATTCGCAGTCGCCTACGTCGAGTTCGCGCTGCGGCGACCGGCGCTCTTCCGGTTGATGTTCGGCAACGAGTGCGACACGGGTAACGACGAGCGCGTGCAAGCGGCTGGAGAGATTCATCTGTTGATGCAGATGGGGATGACGCTTGTCTTTCCGGATGCGGATTCCGAGGCGTTGGCGTCGGCGGCATGGGCATTGGCGCACGGTTTGGCTTGTCTGCATCTCGACGGCAAAATGTCGACGGCCACGGCCGGTGAGGCTGCAGATCGGGTGCGAGCAGCTTTTGCTGCGATTCTGGCGGTACAAGGGTGAGATCCACTGACCAAAGCGATCGAGAGAAGAGTTCGATGACCAAGCGAATCTTGAACGTAGTCACCAACGTCGGCCACTACGACGATCCGTCTCATAAGACCGGGTTGTGGCTGTCCGAGCTCAGTCATGCCTGGCAGGTTTTCGACGACCACGGTTTCGAGCAGACTTTAGTCAGCCCCGAGGGCGGAGCGGTGCCCTTGGAACCGCGATCGCTCAAGTTCCCGAACTACGACAAGAGCGCAAAGGCATGGCGGTCCAACCCTGCTCGGATGGCGCTACTCGACTCCACCGCCAGCCCCGAACAGGTTGACTCCGCTGACTACGATGCGATCT
>NZ_BAAILK010000019.1:68610-127905 GCF_054589475.1 Rhodococcus sp. no. 34 | reverse complement strand
TCTTCACCGGCGGGCATGCAGTCATGTACGACTTTCCCGGTAGCGAAGGTTTGCAACGCATCACCCGGGAAATCTTCGAACGCGGCGGGATCGTGTCGTCGGTGTGCCACGGGTACTGCGGACTTCTCGACACCACACTGTCCGACGGCAGCTACCTCATCGCCGGCCGCAAACTCACCGGATTCGCCTGGCGCGAGGAAAAACTCGCCCGCGTCGACAAACTCGTACCCTACAACGCCGAGGAAAAAGCCAAAGCGCGTGGCGCACTGTACGAAAAGGCGAAACTGCCCTTCGTGTCCTACGCAGTCGTCGACGGAAACCTCGTCACCGGCCAGAACCCAGGATCCGCAAAGGAAACCGCAGAGAAAATTGCAGACCTCCTGCTGAAGGCCTAGCGGAGCTCTCGATGGCGACCGTCCTGGACCGAACGGAGGGGCGTCGAGATTGTGTGCTCAACGCAGATGGCGACTAGCTGCCCAGCCCGGCGTGCACGGTCTCGGTTGCGGCGCTGTCAAATTGCCCTAACTGACAGGTTCATGTCGATTCATTCGAGAAGAGCCAAACTGTTGTAGCTCAGCAGAAAACCATCCGAAATATTTCTCCGATAACTTATAATATGTCGGTCTAGAGACGAAAGTTTTTGCACGGTAACTAAGTACGTAGCCAGTAAACGTACACCGTCAGTATCGAGTGGCAGCGTCGCTACCAGAGTGAGAGCGGACGTCCTGCAGCCTCGGCCGCAGCGATGCGCTCTTCGACCGTGTCGACGTCCAAGTTCTGTTCGATCCCGATACGGATCGCGGCAGCGATGGCACGAGTGCGACCCGCGGGTCCTCGAACGTCGGCGAGTGGGCTGGCGATGTTGCGTCGCCGGAGCTCGTATTCACGCCTGCCCGGCGGCCGGCCACCTTCGGTGTCCCCCGAAACGAACTCCGCTGCGCTGCGTCCTGATGAAGAACATCTTTATTGTTCTCCTTCTGGCCTTCCGATTCTTGTCGGCGGTGACCTGCGCGCAACCCCTGGCGGCGCAAGCGCCGGCCGATGGCTCCGAGAAATTTTCGTCACTCGCACGCTCCCGCCGAAATTTTCTCGGCCCAGGGGTGGCACTCCGGCCCCCTCATGCCGACGCGATTCTCCTTTGCCAGCAGGCGAAAAAATTCGGGTGGGAAAATATCGGAGTTTTGTTCGAAATTGCCATCATGCTATGGTCGATTCTCAGTTGTTGAATTGCGTGGTCGAGCCAAAAGCTTGCGCAGAAGAATTATTTTGTGGAGGTTGGGTTTCCGAAAAGACGAAGTGCGTGTTGCTAGTCAATTGAATATGTGACCGGTGTTGGTATGACGGTCGCTCCTAGGGCGTGCAGAAACGAAGCGCAAAGCTCCTGAACAGGGGTTTTGTGCTTTGTTCTGCCGATTATGTGCGAAGGATGTGGCATGTGACGGGGTCCGACATGGTCCAGTTCAGTACCTTGGTAATTGTTTCACTGCTTGTTGCTTTTTATGGTGGAACATTTCTGATTGCTCTTCGTATCGGAAAGAAGCAGGAAAATGCCGACGGTTTTATGACCGCCGGAAATAAGTTAGGATTTGGTGTTTCGGCCGCGAGTATGACGGCCACCTGTATTTGGGCGTCGTCGATGTATGCATCTGCCACTTCTGGTTACACCTACGGAATCTCCGGCCCCATTCACTACGGTTTGTGGGGCGCGTTGATGATTCTCTTCATTTATCCGTTCGGCCAGCGAATTCGTAAAGTGGCACCGAAAGCCCACACGCTGGCTGAGGTCATGTACGCGCGGCACGGACGCTCGAGTCAGCTGATGCTCGCGGGTTCCAATATCGTCGGCAGTCTCATCAGTTTGATGTCGAACTTCCTCGCTGGTGGTCTGCTGATCGCGTTACTTTCGCCGTTCAACTTCATCCAGGGTGTGTTCATCGTTGCGCTGGGCGTTTTGCTGTACACACTGTGGTCGGGCTTCCGCGCTTCGGTGTTGACCGACTTCGTTCAGCTGATCGGAATGCTCGGTGCGGTAGCGGTTTTGGTGCCGTTCATCTTCTTTGCGGCAGGGTTCCCGGCAGCCTTCGAATCCGGGGCAGGCAACCTCACTGCTGAGCAGGGCAACTTCTTCTCGAGCGTTGCCTTCTTCGAGCAGGGCGCGCCGTACATCGCAGCAGTTCTTGCCTACGCAATCGGCAACCAGACCATTGCCCAACGTCTGTTCGCGGTCCGCGAAGACCTGATCAAGCCCACCTTCATCACCGCAACCGTCGGATACGGCGCAACGGTCATTGGGGTCGGAATGCTGGGTGTTCTCGCTCTATACCTCGGAATCGAGCCGATGGATGGTGACGTCAACAATCTGATTCCGCAGATGGCCGCGTCGTACCTGCCCGGAATTTTGCTGGCCGTCTTCTTTGTCATGATCATCGGCGCGCTGTCATCGACGGCAGACTCGGACCTTGCTGCGCTCTCATCCATCGTGATGACCGACGTTTACGGCCAAGCCGTCGCAGGCAAGGCCAATGCGAACCCTCGACGGATGCTGCTCATCGGCCGAGTAACGATGATAGTTGCCACGGCGGCGGCTATCTCCTTGGCAAGTCTGCAACTGAGCATTCTTGATCTGTTGGTGTTCGTCGGCGCGCTGTGGGGCGCGCTGGTGTTCCCGGTTATCGCGAGCTTCTATTGGGGAAAGGTCACCAACAAGGCCTTCACTGTGTCGGTGCTGGTGGCGCTTGCAGCCTTCTTGCCCGTCCGATTCAGTTGGGTGCCGATGGATGGGATGTTCGGGATCTTCTCCGACATCGTTGCCGTGGTCGGTATCGGAGTGGTGCTGGGGCTCATGGCATTTGGATTCTTCGGCCTGAAGGTTGCGCAGATCGTCGGTGGCCTGGCGATCGTGCTGTCCGCGCCGTTCGCAATCGGCTTCCTCCACGACTACCCAACGCTCAGCGGATCTTTGGTGGCCTATGCCGTCAGTACCGTCGTGTGCTTTGCGATGTCCGTCAATCAGCGTGAGACGTTCGATTTCGAACTGATCAAGCAGCGGACGGGAGACTTCGACGATGACGAGCTTCCTGCCGTGGGAGCGTCCGGAAAGTAACCGTCGAGACAAGTGGAAGGAATACGAATGAGTACAGCTCTACTGACCATTTATGTTCTGATCTGGCCGGCGTTGGTCTTGGTCGTGCTGGGAGTCATCAGCAAGGGATTCTTCAAGGATTGGGCAACTGCTCGCCGCAACGGTGAGGACCTGGTCTAACTTTTCACGCCGCCACCGACGGACTTCTTGTCGGTGGCGGCGGTCATATTGCAATCGGGACTGGGGGCAGCGTTATAGTTGCCCAGTGCAACACGACGGAGCAATGGCGCTCACCGGTCCACCAGCTGTTCATGACGAGCTGGTGCACCTCACGCGGCAGCTGATGACGGGGGATCGGCATTCCGATGACCACCCGTCGATCGCGCAGCATTCCTTCCTCTCCTTCATCGGCCGCAACGACGGCTGTAAGGCCACGGAGATCTCCGAAGTCTTCGGCGTCAATCGTTCGACCATCTCGCGCCAAGTGCGCGGGTGCATCGAGGCTGGCTGGGTGTATGCCGATCCGGGATCCGTTCGTCAGGGCAATCCGCTGCATCTCACGGAGGCTGGCCGCAAATACCTCGACGCCGCCGACGCGCGTCGGCTCGACCAAGTCGCCGGCAGGCTGCACGATTGGACCGAGTCCGAGGTCGCAGACTTCGCCCGCGCACTCCACCGCTTCAGAATCAGCATCGAATCGCAGACCAACGGAGATGACACCCTGTGAGTGAGTACAGCGCCAAAGCCCAGTTCACCATCTCCGACAACGAGTCCGTGGTGCACACCGTCTTCGCGCACGCCGAGCGCACACCAGATTTGACGGTGTTCTCCCGCCCCAAGGGCGAGGGTTGGGTAGACGTCACAGCCAAAGAGTTCGCCGAGCAGGTCACCGGCGTCGCAAACGGTCTCATCGCCGCTGGCGTGCAGGCAGGCGACCGCGTCGCACTCCTCTCCGCGACCCGATACGAGTGGACGCTCTTCGACTTCGCCATCTGGGCTGCCGGCGCGGCTACCGTCCCGATCTACGATTCGTCGTCTCAGGGCCAGGTCAGCTGGATCCTCGAAGACTCCGAGGCCGTCATCGCGATCGTCGAAACCGGCGCGCACGAGCAGCTGTTTCAGGACGCGCCAAGCACGCTCAAAGCCGTCATGCAGATCGACGACGGCGCTGTGGAGAAGTTGACCGCACAGGGTGCCGACGTTGACGACACCGAGCTGAAGAAGCGGCTCGCGGGCATCAAGGCCGACGATCTTGCGTCACTCGTCTACACCTCCGGCACGACAGGCCGTCCCAAGGGATGCATCCTCACGCACCGCAACTTCCTGTCCGAGGTGCGCGGGATTCTCACGGCATCGATCGGCAAGGTGGCGGTTCCGGGAAACCGAGTCCTGACCTTCTTGCCGCTCGCGCACGTACTGGCCCGCGCGGTGTCCCTCGCGACGTTCGAAGCTGGTGCGTCGCAGGCGCACTGGTCTGACTTTGCCACCATCACAACTCAATTCGAGCGGTACAAGCCCAACACCATCCTCGGTGTTCCGCGTGTCTTCGAAAAAGTTCGTGACGGCGCAGCACGCAAGGCGGAATCCGGTGGAAAGATTCCCGGCGCGATCTTCGCCTTCGCCGAAGCCACCGCGAAGAAGTACAGCCAAGCTCTCGACAAAGGCGGTCCCTCGCTGATCTTGAAGGCGAAGCACGCAGTGGCAGACAAGCTGGTGTACTCGAAGCTTCGTGAAGCTCTCGGCGGCGAATGCTGGTTCGCGATCTCCGGCGGCGGCGCCCTCACTCCTGAGTTGGGGCACTTCTTCCGCGGGCTGGGAGTTCCGATCTACGAGGGTTACGGTCTCACCGAAACCACTGCGGCGCACTGTGTCAACGTCCCGGGTGCTCAGAAGATCGGAACCGTCGGACAGCCGATGGGCGGCAACGGGGTTCGCATCGCCGAGGACGGCGAGATCGAACTCAACGGCGGGGTTGTTTTCAAGGGCTACTGGAAGAACGACAAGGCCACCGAAGAGACGTTCGTCAACGGCTGGATGCGCACCGGGGATCTCGGTGAACTCGACAGCGACGGTTACCTTTCCATCACCGGACGCAAGAAGGATCTTCTGGTGACGGCGGGCGGCAAGAACGTCTCGCCCGGCCCGATGGAAGACCGTATCCGTTCGCATTCCATCGTCTCGCAGGCAGTTGTCGTCGGCGACGGGAAGACCTACATCACGGCGCTGTTAACAGTCGACCCTGAGGTGTTCGAGAAGTGGAAGTCGGAGAACGGCAAACCTTCCGGCGCCACCGTCGCTGAGCTGCGCGATGACAAGGACCTTCGCGCGGAGCTTCAGAAGGCCGTCGACGACGCCAATGCCGCTGTCTCGCATGCGGAGTCGATCAAGAAGTTCGTCATTCTCGATCGCGATCTGACCGAGGAAGACGGTGAGATGACAGCGACGCTCAAGATCAAGCGCAATGTCGTCGTCGATCGGTTCTCGAATGAGATCGAAGGAATGTACGCGAAGAGCTAGGCGCGTTTGGGGAACTGCTCGCGGTAAGCCATCACGTCGTCGAGGCGGAACCTGCGGTGGGTGCCGCGTAGTTCGATCGGGAGTTTCCCGGCGTCGGCGAGTTTGCGTACATACGTGTCCGAAACGCCGAGGATCTCTGCTGCCTGCGAGGTGGTGAGGAGCTCTGCGACGGGCCCGAGGGCGACGCTGTCGCCGGCAGCGAGGTAGGTCAGGAGCTGCACGACGGCGTCGCCGACCGATGGCGGAATCTCGATGCTCACGCCGTCGAACACCAGCGTGGTCGTGTCCGTCGAGGTTGCGGCTCTCTCGGCCAGGGCCGTTTTGATTCGCTCGGCAGCGTCGCCGTCGACTGCGGAAACGATGTGGTCGATGCTCACGCGGTATATCTCCGATCGAAGGCAGTGTTTCGCAAGCATAGACAGCGACAGTGTCCGTCGGCACGCTGGCTAGCGCCGTGTGCGTTGCATTACATGAGTGCCGTGAGTGGGAAACTATTTACCCACGTAGATCGGAATTCGAAGGTTTTGGCGCCCAAAGATATTCGACTCGACGCATATGTAACTCACCAAATTTGGTGTACCCGCAAGTAACATCCTGAGCGTGGCTAGACGATCGGTAACGGTGAGATTCGACGTAGAGGAACTGAGGGCCCTAGAGACCCTCCAAGAGCTCACGGGCGCGGACATTTCCAGCGTCATACGTGAAGCTGTGATCGAACATGCTCGTCGATGTGTTGTGCAGGGAAAGCCCCGCGACATCACCGAGCGACGTAAATCGCTGACCTTGCAGGAAGCCTTCGCCAAGTACTCCGCGTTGTGCACCGACGAGGAGCGGGAAGCGTCGTAGCGCTCTGTCGATGCGGCGGTGACTGGTTGAGTTCACAGTGATTCTGACTGTGGCGCTGGGTAGTTCGTTCGAGGAATATTGCGGCAACAGAAGTGTTGCGTAGACCTCTGACAGGAGCTGGCCAGTGACGGACGTCCTCGAACTCTCCACCGATGTATTGGTGATCGGTGGTGGCCCCGCCGGCGCATGGGCAGCGTTGCGCGCGGCCAAGGCCGGTGCAGACGTCGTCCTGGTCGACAAGGGCTACTGCGGAACGAGCGGCGCAACGGCCCCCTCCGGAACAGGTGTTTGGTACGTCGAACCGGATACGACTGCCCGTGAGCGGGCGAAGGCCGGTCGTGAGGCGCTCGGCGGATATCTTGCCGACCACCATTGGATGGACCGCGTCCTCGAGCAGACCTACTCCAACATGGATCTCCTCGCGGTGGAGGGCAGATATCCGTTCCCCGTCGACCCCAGCACGGGCAAGCAGATCCGTACCGGCTTGCAGGGACCTGAGTACATGCGACGGATGCGCACCTGGATTCGTCGAGCCGGGGTGCGGATCCTCGACCATTCGCCGGCACTGGAGTTGTTGGTGGACGGTGAGGGCCGAGTTCGCGGAGTCGCCGGATACCAGCGTCACGAACATCAGGACTACCGCGTCTCAGCAGGCGCGGTAGTGGTCGCCAGCGGAGGTTGTGCGTTTCTGTCCGGTGCGCTGGGTACCAACGTCGATACCGGTGACGGTGCATTGATGGCAGCGGAAGTCGGAGCGGAGTTCTCCGGAATGGAGTTCTCGAACGCGTACGGGATCGCGGCGGCCGGATCGACGATCACCAAGACGGCTTACTACGCGTACGCGACGTTCTTTCACGCAGACGGAAGCGTGCTCGAAGGTGCCGGTTCGGCGAAGGGGAGGTCCGTCATCGCCAGCACGTTGCGGAACGAGCCGGTCTTCGCGCAGATCGATCGGGCCGACGCCGAGGTGCAGCGTCGAATGAGGCTGGGGCAACCCAACTTCTTCCTGCAATTCGATCGCCGCGGAATCGATCCCTTCACCGACAAATTCGAGGTCGGCATGCTCGCTGAAGGCACGGTGCGCGGCACTGGGGGAATCAACGTCGTCGACGACGATTGCGCGTCATCCGTTCCAGGACTGTTTGCCGCCGGGGACGCTGCGACCCGAGAGCGAATCTGCGGAGGGTTTACCGGCGGGGGAAGTCACAACGCCGCGTGGGCGATGTCTTCTGGTTCGTGGGCGGGAACCGGTGCTGCGCGCTATGCGCTGTCGGTCGGACGCGGGGCTACCAGTGGTCTACGCGGAGCCGGAACCGTCGGATTGCGTAAGCCGGCACGAACCGGGTTTGCTGCCGACTATGTGGTGAAAGCTGCTCAGGCGCAGCTGATTCCCTTCGACAAGAACTACCTCCGCAGCGGTGATCGAGTATCCGCAGCGCTCGGTGAGCTCGAATCGCTGTGGGGTGCAGTGAGTGCGGATCTGGGCGCGGATTCTGCAGGGCGGATGGCAGCGCGGCAGGCTGCCGCGATCACGGCCGTCGGTCGCTGGATGTATCACTCGACGTTGGCGCGGACCGAGACTCGGGGAATGAGCAAGCGGGACGATTATCCTGAACTCGATGTGACGCAGCACCATCACGTTCTTACCGGCGGTTTGGATGCGGTGTGGACCCGAACTTCTGAATCTGCCGGGTCTGCACTGGTGGCGTCATGATCGAGCTGGTTTCTGCGCCTGACTGCATCGGCTGCGACAAGTGCGTAGACGTCTGTCCCACAGATGTTTTCGACCGGACGCCGTCGGGTGTCCCGGTGATTGCGCGCCAATCGGATTGCCAGACCTGCTTCATGTGCGAGGCATATTGCCCGACGGATGCGTTGTATGTGCATCCGCAATCCACACCATTGGAAACGGCCGATGTGATCGAGGACGATCACATCGGCCGCTACCGAGAGAAGATCGGATGGGGCAAGGGGCGGGCACCTGGGTCGCTGACTGCGGTGGGCCCGGAGGTGCCCCGTCCGGTCACGACCTGACGAGAATCTTGACTGCAGTGTCGTTGTGCTCGATCAGAGTGGTGAATCCTTCGGAGATCAATTCTTCGAGCTGAATACGACCGGTGATGAATGGCGCCAGATCGACGACACCGTCCTGGACCATCTTGATGACCGCTTCATGGTCGCGTACGTACGCGATGGTTCCGCGTAGGTCGATTTCCTTGAGGACCAGCTTCTGCATGTCGATGGTCGCGGGTTTGCCCCAAATCGACACGTTGACAACAACTCCAGCAGGCCTGACCGTGTCGAGCATGGTGTCGAGGACCGCGTTGACGCCTGCGCATTCGAAGCCGATGTCTGCGCCGATGCCTCCGCTGAGTTCGAGGACGCGCGCTTTGACGTCTTCGGTGGTGGGATCGATGACGTAGTCGGCCACGCCACTGGAGAGGGCCTTGGCCTTGCGGGCTTCGCTGAGTTCAGTGACGATCGTCGTGACACCCAGACCCTTGAGGACTGCCGCAACGAGGAGTCCGATTGGTCCGGCTCCGCCCACGATGGCGACGTTGCCGCTTTCGGCACCACTGCGTACGACTGCGTGATGGGCGACGCTCAACGGTTCGATGAGAGCTGCCTCATCGAGCGGGATGTTGCCGATCTTGTGGATCCAGCGACGGTCGACGACGACCTTCTCACTGAGCCCGCCACCACCGCCGGCCAAGCCGATGAACCCCATCTTCGTACACAGGTGGTAGTTGCCCGCCTTGCACGGGGCGCACTCGTTGCAGACGAAGTACGGCTCGACGACAACATTTTCGCCGACCTCGACGTCCGTGACACCTTCGCCGACCTCTTCGACGGTGCCGGAGAACTCGTGGCCCATCGTGACCGGCGCATTCTCGTGTGAGAGTGGATGCGGGTGTCCGGGTGCGGAGATGAAGATCGGTCCCTCGAGGTACTCGTGGAGATCGGTGCCGCAGATTCCGCACCATGCGACCTTCAGCTTGACTGTTCCTGGCCGCAATTCGGGCTCAGGGATCTCTTCGATCCGGATGTCTTTCTGCCCGTGGAACCGTGCTGCCTTCATTGATCCGCACCTCACTTCGTTGTGAATCCCCTGGTAGATCGACGTTAGGCCGATTATCGGCGTGGGTGAAGGGTTGCAACGGAATGCAATGTCGTGGAACCGATCTGTGCTGGGGAGCGTCCAATACTGTGAGCGGGTCGCGAACGAGGGGGAGTGCTGTGGGAGTGAGGGTTGCAGTGGTCCTGGTCGCGGCCGCGCTGTTGGTTGGGGGTTGTTCCTCGACCGTCGAGGGCGAGGCTTTCCCTGTCGATGTGATTGGGATGTTTGATCCGTGTGAGGTTCTCAGCAATGAGGAATTGGAGAGAGTCGGAGTTGACCCGGCAACAAAAGAGGTTGACATAGTCAACACCCATATCGATGGGTTCAATATATGCAAGTGGGAAGGATCTTGGTTCTTCCTCCGTCTGACTTCCACAACACACTCGCTTGCGGAAGTCGAAGCAAATCCGGTGATGCGCGATCTACATCGAATTCAACTCGCCGGCCGACAGGTCCTGATGTTCCAGGAACACAATGACAAGGCGGACACCGCGTGCAATATCGCCTTCGCGACTGCTCAGTCCACGGCGATGATTCGAGTGGGTGCGAAAGTCGGTGACCAGCGCCCCGAAACTCCGTGTGAACTGGTTGAGCGGGTCGGTCTGACCGTGTTACCGCTGCTTCCCGAATAACGCTCGGAAGAGATTCGACTCGTAGTGAATTGGAGTATGTGATGTCCGGTTTGTATCTGGAGAAGAGGGTCGCAGAGGATCTGGCGAAGGCGTGTGATGATCTAATTTCGCTGTTCAGGTCACTGTCGGACGATGCGAACTATCTCGGGCAAGTGGGAGGCTTCGGCACTCTCGGATCCGCCCGGGCACTGCAGGTTAAGTTCGAGGAAAAGGCGGTTGGCGGCCCGGATGCGCTCGTCGATGTGTTGGCGAGTCATATCGCGGTCGTGGAGGCAATGCAGGCTCAGTTTCAAGCCTGCATCGACAACGCATTCGAGCAGGAGTCGTCGAACGTCTCGACTTTGAGGTCGATCGACCAACCGAACTGAGTCAGTGGATGTGTTGCTGCCAATCGGCCGGGACACGACCCTTAGGCCCTGGGGTCGGCTGATCTACGGGATGTGAAGTGGGCGCCGCCAATTCAGGTCCGTCGTACGCCTCGTTGGTTTCGAAGCTCCAGAACCAATCCTCACCGGGTTCGTAGCTCTGCATGAACGGATGCTTCGTCGAGGCCGCATGCTTGCTTGCGTGCTGTGACGGTGAGGAGTCGCAACACCCCACGTGACCGCATTGCGCGCATCGACGCAGGTGCACCCACCAACCGCCGCTCGCATCGCATTCAACGCATCCCGCGCCACTGGGCGGCACGCTCGGATCGATCCCCGCTGGAAGTCCGTCGGTCATGGTCCACCCTCTCGCTGACTGAAGTCGGTCATTTCATCGTGCGCTTTGCCTACCGGCCGTGCAAGGTGGCTAGTCGTCGCGCGTATCCCGCGGTGGGCCCGCGATGGGCAACAAAACTCTGAACCGGGTGTTACCGGGCTCAGACGTGACCCGTAGCTCACCACGATGCTTGCCGACCACAATTCGCCACGAAATATCAAGGCCGAGACCGGTTCCCTCACCGACAGGCTTAGTCGTGAAGAAGGGTTCGAAGATCCTGTCGATGACGTCATCGGGAATCCCGGCGCCGGTGTCGCAGATCTCGATGCACACGCGGTCGCCATCGCGGCTTGTCCGAACGGTGAGTGTTCCCGATCCGTCCATGGCAGACACCGCATTGTCGATCAGGTTGGTCCACACCTGATTGAGTTCGGCGGCGTAGGCGTCGATCGGAGGCAACGCAAGGTCGTACTCCTTGACGACTTCGATTCCGCTTCCGATCTTTTGCCCCAACATGATCAACGTGCTGTCGAGCAATTCGTGGACATCGATGGTCTGGAAGGGAGCGCGATCCATCTGTGAATACTGTTTCGCCGCACCGACGAGCGTCGAGATTCTCGTTGTGGAGTCGGCGATCTCGTTCATCAGTAGTTCGGATTCGATGGTGTAATTCAGCCAGCGAATTGCGCCTTCTAGCACCGACTCGTCTACGGCTGCAGCAACATTCTCGAGCCAAGCGGTATCGAGACCAGCCTGCACGAAGGTCGGAGCCAGATCCCAACCCTCTCGAATCGAATGATCCTCGAACCATTCACCCAACGAATCCTCTCGATCCGAGGCTTCGAGGGGAGTGAGCGTCGGCGCCTTGGCGACAACTTCTGCAACTTCCTCTTGAAGTCGCATGAGAGTGACGAGGGCATCGCGGTCGTAGGTGCCCGATGCAACCATCCCCAGTTTGTGACGCATGCCTGCGACACGCTCGCGCAAAGAGGCTGTCGCTCGAACCGCTGCGGCTGCAGGGTTATTGAGCTCGTGAGTCAACCCGGCCGAAAGTGATCCGAGTGCAAGGAGTCGCTCTCGCTGATCGATGATCTGCTGAGTGTTCTTCTTGCCGAAGAAAACACCTTCGAGTAGGTGAACCGCCATTGGAAACCACTCGCGCATCGCGTTGCCGAACTTGTCGGCGTCCAGGACGAAAAACGTCGAAGGAGTCGTCACTCGCATCGACCCCGCGTAGACCTGCGGTACACGATCGCCGAGATACGCCGTCCAGGCTCCCGAGTAGACGCCGCGCTGGGTGGTCCTGTTGATCTCGATGTCTTCGCCGCCCGACAGCTTGGACAGCACCACCTCGCCCTCGATGAGGACGTAGAAGCAGGTGGCAGGCTCACCTTCGAGGTAGACCTGACCTCGATCGATCTCGGTGATATGGCCTGCCTGGCAGAGTGATTCGAGCTGATCGTCGGTGAGCTTCTCGAACAGGAACAGGGTGCGAAGCAAGTCTGGGCTGCATTCAGGAATGGACATCGAATCTCCCTATTGTTGAGCGAGATAGCGGTGGACGAACATCACGGCCATCGCGCCCTCTCCGACGGCCGACGCGACGCGCTTGGCCGATTCGGCGTGTACGTCCCCGGCGACAAACACTCCGGGGACACTGGTTTCGAGATGATGTGGTGCGCGGTCGAGCGGCCACCCGTCCGGGGTGACGCCTTCGGACGGAAGGTCCGGGCCGGCAAGAACGAAGCCATTTCCGTCGCGGACCACCACGTCTCCGAGCCAGTCGGTCAGTGGAGCGGCACCGATGAAGATGAACAACCACTGAGCATTGACAGTGTCTTCTTCTCCGGTGGCTCTGTTACGCAGTGTGATTCGTTCGAGGTGATCGTCACCCTCAGCGCCGACTACCTCCGTGCACGTGCGCACGGTGATCTTCGGATTCTTTTCGATCTGCTGAATCAGGTAGTAGGACATCGAGGCTTCGAGCGAGTTGCCGCGAATGAGAATGGTGACGGACCTAGCTCCGCGGGAGAGATAGACCGCAGCTTGCCCTGCCGAATTGGCGCCGCCGACTATGTACACATCCTGCTCGCTGCACCGTGCAGCTTCGGTGACGGCCGATCCGTAGTAAACCCCTCGGCCGGTGTAGGTATCGAGCCCCGGCGCCGACAGTTGGCGATAGGAAACACCGGTCGCCAAGATGACCGAATGGGCGTCGACCGACGAACCGTCGTCGAAACGTACTGTGCGGGCCGAGCCGTTGATTTCCAAACCGGTGACGTCGCGAGCGGTGATGACCTCGGCGCCGAACTTGGTCGCCTGGCGCCTCGCCCGATCGGCCAACTGTGCGCCGGAAACTCCGTCGGGGAAGCCGAGGTAGTTCTCGATTCGTGAACTCTGGCCGGCCTGACCGCCGGTCGCTCGCCGTTCGATGAGGACCGTCCGAAGTCCCTCCGAAGCGCCGTACAGGGCAGCTCCCAGACCCGCAGGGCCGCCGCCGATGACAACGAGATCGTAAAAGTCTTCGGAGAGAGTAGTACTCAACCCGAGTTTGTCGGCGAGTTCGGCGTCAGTGGGCTCGACGAGGACATCCCCATTGGATGCGATGACGACGGGAAGCCGCAGTTCGTCGGTACCGGCAGCCGAGAGCAGTCGTTGGCCTTCCGGCTCGTCCGACATGTACCAGCGATAGGCAAGTTGGTTGCGTGCCAAGAACTCTCGAACGTCGGATGATCGCTCGGACCAACGATGGCCGATCACCTTTGTTTCCTCGGCGGGGTGATGACTCGAGCTTGCCCAGGCATCGAGCAGCGCATCGATGACGGGGTACAGCTTCTCTTCCGGGGGATCCCACGGCTTGAGGAGGTAGTGGTCGAGGTCGACTACGTTGATGGCGTCGATCGCAGCATCAGTATCGGCGTAGGCGGTCAGTAGAACGCGCCGAGCTACGGGATACAGGTCCATTGCCTGTTCGAGGAACTCGATTCCACTCAAACCAGGCATGCGGTAATCGGCGACGATGACAGCGACTGCATCGCCGCGAAGTTTCATTTCACGCAAGGTCTCGAGAGCCTGGTCGCCGGACTCCGCACGAATGATTCGGTACTTCTCTCCGTACCGTTTGCGAAGGTCTCGAACGACGGCACGCGAAACACCAGGATCGTCGTCGACGCTGAGGATCGCTGGTTTGGCCGGGGCTTTCGGTGCGCTCACTCGGTGCCTTCCCGAAGTCGTAGTCAACCTCTCCAGTATGCGACTGCTGAGCTGAGCGTAAATCGCTGAAGATGCGCTCTGAGTGAACCGGCGAACCTGAACTGGGAATTTCAAGATTGCGGGAACCGATCGAGCCTCCGGTGCATCCAATACAGTGGGTCCACATCAACAGGGGGTGTCATGCGGGGGTCGGTGGGGGTTGGGCGACTGCTCATGGCTGGGGTGTTGGTGTGGGCTGCGGCAGGATGCAGCTCAGTCGTGGAGGGGGCGGCTGAGCCTGCATCCGGCCACGAGGGTTTGTTCGATCCATGCAAGGACATTCCGGACTCAGTGTTGGAAGAAGTCGGGCTTGATCCGACTACCGAGGAAGTTGACATCGCCGGCGTCGAGCAACCGGGTTGGAAAATCTGTTCGTGGACTGAGTCCTGGTATTACTTGTCGATTTTTTCGACCGAAAGTTCCATCGAGACCACCAAACAGAATCCGAACTACGTGGGATTCAAGCCCGTGACGATCGGCCAGCGAAACGGCGTCGAGTTCCATCTTCAGGCGGATGCCGACCTTGTCAGATGTTTCGTCGCCTTGCCTGCTGCGCAGGGGGCGATTTGGCTCAGCGTCGATACCAAACTTGCTCTTAAGCCCGAAGGGTCGACATGCGAGCTCACGCAACATTACGCGAACCTCCTCGATCAACGTCTCCCCAGTTAAACACGTGTTCTATCGGCCGAATTGAGGATCTAATGTCTGAGACCCATACCTCTCGAACTCCAAGTGCCCACAGCATTGACCTCGACCCAAATGTTGCAGCACAGCTTGCCGTCGCGTGTGAGGGGCTTCTTGCCGAGTTGCAAGACATGGCAGGCAACTTGAACAGACTTACTGCCTTGGACTGCTTTGGGACACTTCAGTCGGGAAAAGACATGGCTGGCAAGTTTGCGCAAAAGGCCACCGGTGGTGCCGATTCACTCGAAAAGTCTCTTCTCAGTCATGCGCTTGTAATCACCGAGCTGCGGGACTTCTTCCAGCAATGCGTCGACCGCTATGGCGAAGTCGACGACTCGAATGCCTCCGCACTGGCAAGCGTCGACACCCCTCGATAGACACAAAAAATCTCGCTGAGCCGATGGCATTCGACTCAGCGAGACTTGGGTAACGACTAGCTGGTGGGCAGGGCCTTCAACGACTTGACGGTGGCGTCGACCGCGCGAGCAGCCTCGGCGCCCTTCTTCACGAAATGCGTGCTGAAGTAGTCGACGTGCTCGGCGTGCTCGTGGAAGTGATGCGGCGTCAAGACCACCGAGAAGACCGGAACGTCGGTGTCGAGCTGCACGCGCATCAGACCGTCGATGACAGCCGTCGCCACGAAGTCATGCCGGTAGATACCGCCGTCGACGACCAGACCTGCGGCAACGATCGCCTGGTAGCGGCCGGTCTTGGCCAACCGCCGGGCGTGCAGGGGGATCTCGAAGGCTCCCGGTACCTCGAAGAAATCAACCGTGTCCTTGGGGTAGCCGAGCTCGACGATCGCGTCGGTGAATCCGTCGCGTGCACGGTCGACGATGTTGCGATGCCACGTCGCCTGAATGAACGCGATGCGCTGTCCCTGGATCTCACTCATAACCATGAAACTAGCGCACTGGGAAGCATCGACGCGACCACCCGTCCTAGTCCTGCTGACGGGGGAAGGCGGTCGAACGACCCCAGCCGGCGTCATTGGTGAGGTGCTCGAGGAGAGGCTGAATTCGATACGGAAGGGGATTGGTCAGAGCGATGGTCGTGGTCGAATGCGTGACGCCTGGAAGTGACACGATCTGCTCGGCCAACTTCTGCAGGGCCGCGTGCGTCGAGGTGGCGACGCGAACGAGCAAATCCTCGCGACCGGTCGTCGCGTGAATTTCGATCACCTCGGGCAACTCGGTCAGACTCCGAGCGACTGCGCTGATCTTGCCCTGCTCGAGTTCCAGACCGACAAATGCCTGAATCGGGATACCGACCTCGGGGAGATTGAGATTCGGCCGAAACCCGGTGAGAAGTCCGTTGGATTCCATGCGCTTCATTCGCGACTGGACGGTGTTGCGGGCGACGCCCAACGAGTTGGCCAACTCGGCCACACTCATCCTCGAGTCCTTGCTGAGCAGTCCGAGCAACTGGACGTCGAGCTTGTCGATGCTGAGCACTTTGTGAACCTCTCCTCAGTGATATGGGTCACTGGATGATCGAATTGACTAGTTCAAGAGATTTGCATTGACCAAATCGTAGCTCAGGCAGAGCATTGGTTCCACGAATTGCTCAGCGGGATTCTCTTTGGGTTATATGTCCCCAATGGTACCCAACGCCCATTTCGTCCCAATGTTTCGACTGCACCCCGTTTATCCTTCGGAAAGGTCTATCCCACAATGACTCTCACCGCCGAGCCCGTGAACTCTGTTGTTTCCCATGACGACACTGCGGGCGTGTTCGATCGCGCCGACTACCTGCGCGATTACCCCCACGAGCAGGTGAGCTTCTTCCAGGATCCCGCGAGCGGCCTCAAGGCCATCGTCGCCATCCACTCCACGACGCTCGGTCCCGCGCTCGGCGGAACGCGCTTCTACCCGTACTCCGACGAATCTGCCGCAGTCACAGACGTTTTGCGCCTCTCGCGCGGCATGACCTACAAGGCTGCGGTTGCCGGCGTCGACCTCGGCGGCGGCAAGGCTGTCATCATCGGCGACCCCGCAACGGCCAAGACCGACGAATTGCTCGGCGCCTACGCAAAATTCGTCCAGACCCTCGGTGGCCGCTACATCACCGCTGGTGACGTCGGAACCAACTCCAACGATCTCGACATCATCGGTCGCAACACCGACTTCGTCGTCGGCCGCAACGCTACGGTCGGCGGTTCCGGCGACAGCGCTCCGATGACGGCCCTCGGCGTATTCCAGTCGATGCGCGCCGCGGCACAGTCGCATTGGGGCACTCCGTCGCTCGCAGGCAAGACTGTTGGTGTCGAGGGCACAGGCAAGGTCGGCTACGAGCTGATCAAGCTCCTCCTCGCAGACGGCGCAACCGTTCTCGCGACCGACGTCAACGCCGCAGCGCTCGACCGTGTCAAGGCTGACTTCCCGCAGGTGAGCATCGTCGACAGCATCATCGACGCCGATCTCGACGTTTACGCACCGTGTGCGATGGGCGCAACACTCACCGACACGACCGCACGCTCGATCAAGGCCGAGGTTGTCTGCGGCGCTGCCAACAACCAGCTCACCGTGCCCGAGGTCGAGAACATCCTCCGCGACCGCGGCATCACCTGGACCCCCGATTACGTCGCCAACGGCGGCGGCCTCATCCAGGTTGCCGGCGAGCTGAAGGGCAACTCGGCCGAAGAGGTCAAGCTCAAGGTCGAGAAGATCTTCGACACGGTCACCGAGATCTTCGCGAAGTCGAAGAACGACGGAATCCTCGCCGGCGAGGCTGCTGACGCGGTCGCCGAGGCTCGGATCGCCGAGGCAGCTCGCGTAGCCAAGGGCTGACATCCCTCTCGCAGTCATGTAGCGCGGCCGGTCCCGACTAGTGTGGACACCAGACGAGCAGATTTTGCAGATCTGGACCACATCAGCCGGTAGACCGGCCGCTATGCGTCGGACGCCGGAAGGGCTTACATGACTGAACAATTCGCAGTGTGGACCGAGAACGACGTCGAGCAATCGGCCCGTTGGGGTTCGACGAGCAATGCCCCGGTGCCCAAGCGCATCGTTGTCGCCGACGACACGATGAAGGCCGACGACGCCTATCGCTTGGCATGCGAAGGCACGGCGTTGTTGTGGCGCGGAGATTTTCAGAACGCTCGCCAACTGTCGAAGGCCGTCGCGTCGCGCATCGACCGCAAGCCGCGCCGAGCGTCCGACGACCCAGCCAAAGCCTTCCATCTCCACCGGCAGACCCAAGGACGCCGCGCGCAGATCCTCGGCATGCTGCTCATTCCCTTGGATGCAGATCTGTCGATTCCACTCCGGCGAGCCCCGGACGCGCAAGTCGCGTTGACCGAAGCTTTCGGGATTACCGGTGAGCCTTCGGTTCGCTCGTTGCGTGACATCCTCGGCGCGATCGGCGCTCACGAGTGGCACCGCAAAGGTGTTTTCATCGAGGCTCTCGACGCACGAGTGCATCCCGCCTTCGGAGTGTTCTCACCCGTCCGCGGGGAGTATGTCGATCTTGTCGCGTCTGCGCCACTGCCGTCGACGGAATCGGCTTTCGACATCGGCACCGGCACCGGCGTTCTTGCTGCCGTCCTGGCGCTGCGTGGAGTTCAGACGGTGACGGCCACCGACCAGGACCCCCGGGCATTGCAATGCGCGCGCACCAACCTGTCGCGGCTTGGCTACGGCGATCAGGTGAATGTGGTGGAAGCAGACCTCTTTCCCGAAGGCATCGCTCCGTTGGTGGTCTGCAATCCTCCCTGGATTCCGGCCAAGGCCACCTCGCCCATCGAATACGCCGTCTACGACCCCGCTGGAGCGATGCTGAAGGGCTTCCTGACTGGTGTCGCAGCGCATCTGGACGACGGGGGAGAAGCGTGGCTGATCCTCTCGGACATTGCCGAACACCTCGGTCTCCGAACGCGATCCGAACTGCACGATCTGATTGCGGCCGGTGGGCTCACTGTTGTCGATCGCATGGACGTCAAACCGACGCACGCAAAGGTCAGTGACCGAACCGATGCGCTTCACGCTGCCCGGGCACGAGAGACGACGTCGCTGTGGCGGCTTCGCCGTCGCTGAATTCATTCTCAGTCAGCGGTATTTCCTTGCCATGAAATGGTAATGAACGAGTAACAAATCGGGTCTAGCTTTCTTCGCAGTCGCACATCGTCACGCACTCCGGAGGAAACTCGATGGAATACACTCTTGCCCGCAACGCAGCCGAAGACCTGACGAAAGGTCTTGGCCGACGCGGATTCATGAGGGCAGTCGCTGCCCTCGGTGCGGGCGTAGGAGTTGCCGGTGTGGCTTCGGGATGCGCGCACTCGAACGCGTCACCGGCTGGATCGTCCTCCTCTGCACTACCGTTCGCCGATGGCATTCCGATTCTGCAACCGGGCAGCGGAAACGTCAGTGGCGATCACTATCTGAGTTCGGATCCGTCGGACGTCATGTGGGGTTATGTGCCCAACATCCACACCCGCGAGGTGATGCGGATGAAGTCGGGCCAGACCGTCACGATCGACGCCCTCTCGCACGAGGGAATTCTCGAGGATCAAGGGCGCAATCCTCTCGAATACTTCGGTAGCAAAGGCGTTTCCGAGAAGGACGTGCTCGAGGATGCGATTGCCGTTGCGGCCGAATACAACCGAACCGAACGAAACTTCGACAAGGACGGACCGCACGTCGTCACCGGCCCGGTCTTCGTCGAAGGCGCCCAGCCTGGAGACGTACTCAAGATCGAGACTCTCGAAGCCATTCCCCGCGTGCCGTACGGCGTTGTGTCGAGCAGACACGGCAAGGGCGCTCTCGCCGTCACAGCAGACGGAACCGCTCCAGCGGGAATCACTCTGGACGAAGTCATGCCGCCGGTCGCCACAGACGGGCGCGCAACAAAGGACCCGTTGAAGTACGGCGGTGTTTCCACTTTCACGGCGATCGAAGACGGCAAGGGCGTGATGCCTTTCGGACAGTCGAAGGTGCGGTTTCCCCTGCGGCCCTTCATGGGAATGATGGGAGTTGCCTATTCTGCGGATGCAGACCCGACATCCCCGTCGTCGAACTCCATTCCTCCGACCCTGGGCGGCGGAAACATCGACATCAGGCATCTCGGTGTCGGATCAACCTTCTATTTGCCGGTATTCGCTGAAGGCGCCCTCTTCTACGTCGGTGACCCCCACATGGCCATGGGTGACGGTGAGGCGGCGCTGACGGCGATGGAAGGATCGCTGCGCGGCACGTTCCGACTCAGCGTGTGCAAGAAGGATTCCGGTGACGCTCCATCGGTGGCTTTCGGATACCCGTTCGCCGAGACCGAGGAGGCCTGGATTCCGATCGGCCTGTCCGACCCCAACGGTTCGGTCGGTGGGCAGAACAGTGACCTCAACGGCGCCATGCGGCGCGCGGTGGTCAACGCACTCGACTTCCTCGAGCACGATCGCGGTATGGATCGAGCGACGGCCTACGCCTATCTTTCTGCCGCAGCCGATTTCACGGTCTCACAGGTAGTCGATCGAACCGTGGGCGTCCACGGACAGATCTTCAAATCCCACTTCGAATAGCGGGAAAGGCGATCCGTCGTGTCAGGACGGATCGTCGAAGAGACTCTGTTGCAAGGGATCGGCAAACAGGCCCATCTGCTCAGGTTGCGGCTTTGCCGGCGTCTCGGTTCGAGAATTGGGCAGGACCACCAGTCGCAAAGCCCCGCGCAGACGGTCGACCATGAGTTCCCACCCGCCGACCTGATCCTCGTATCCTGCAGCCTCTTCGGCGTCCCCGCGACTGTGGGCGTCCACCGCCTGACTACGGAGCTGAATCTGCCATTCGTTACTGATGTGGAGGAGCTGAAGAATCAGATCGCGATCGCGCCCGCAGACATCGGCTACCGCGTCGAGATCCTCGGCCACGTCCAGATCGAGATGCAGCAGGGTCTCGAGTTCGGGAGGCAGGTCCTCGGCCGTCAGATCAGGCTGCAGCGAGGAGGAGTCACCGCTCTTGCTCGCGAAGAAGAGGTCTCCGCCGACGCGTGCGGCGAACTCGTCGTCCACGGTACGCAGGAACGACGTCAAGGCTGCGCACGTATCGGTGAGTTGCTTGGGAACGAATGGTGAACCCGCCACCTCGAGGAACACCGACAGACGGTCGTCGATCAAGACGAACTTGATGCGCGACCACTTGCGGTTGAGATCGGCGATGACCTCGGCTGCACGGGTGCGGTTGCTGATGTCCTGAACGAGCGGCGAGAACAACTGCACGTCCATGGACTCGGAAAGTGGACCGACGAACATGACAGTCGAACCGACACGAATGGGTATGTCGCCGTCGCTGTCTCGCTCGGGAAGAGTGCCGAGCATGGGAAGCAAAGCGAGAGTGACCAACTCCTTGAGATGGTCGATGTCGTTGGGCATGTAGGCCGCGGTGGGGTCGAGGGTCGGAAGTTCTGTCGACTCGACGACCGACGGATCGAAATCCGGAGTCTGCTCGTTGCCGGTGAGATCGCTGGATAGAAAAGCCGGGTGCTGCACACCGAACACATCACGGAATGCAGCGACAGTCATCGCTGCGAGCTGATCGGCCCAGTTCTGCGCCTTGTCGACGCAGAAGGCGGGGGAGTTGTTCGGATCCTCCAGATTCTCGGAAGGCGGATTCCAGCCGAGTGCGATCAACTTTTGTTCGTCGGCATCTTCGAGTCGATAGCGCGGATGAAGGAAGTCGTTGGAAGGAACCTCGCAGCGGACTGTGTTCTCGTCCCACACGAGGAACTGAACGCATGGCGCTGCGCCGTCAGCTGGATCGAAGTCGCCGGTGGACGATTCCACGGCAAGAACGTCGCCGTCGACCATGATGGAAATGTGATCGCCGAGGCGACGTTGAAATTCTGCCCACGCCCGGTCGACACTGACATCGAGATCGAAGCCCATTGCGCTCATCAGCCACCTCCTTCCGCAAAAGCTCAGACCTATACGGTATCGCGAGGCTCCGACAATGCTGCTGTCCTTTTCCGGTCGACCGGATTGCAGCGGACCACGAACCGTGACGGCGAGGAAGGTAGTCGCAGGTAGATCGGCTATTCGAGAGCGGCGACTGAAGTGTGTCTGTAACCGCCGTCACGCCAGGCGGTATGCAGCCGAATGAGCGAGAACTATCCGGCGAGAACGGGCGAGACCTCGACGACGGGCGGCGTGGACCCGGTCGTGACCACTGGGGTGGTGCTGGTCTTGGTGGTCGTGGCTGTCGCGGTCGGTGACGAGGTCGCGGTGGCCGACGCGGAGGTCGTGGACGAGACCGGTGTTGTCGTGCTCGTTGCAGTAGTGGTCGAGGTGGCAGAACTCGTGCTTGTCGCGGTCACCACCAGCGGCTGATTGCGAGGAGCAGTCGTCTCGTCGGCGATTCGCCAGGTCGGCGTCGGAGGAATGACAACGGTAGGAACTGCCACCGAGCTGTAGAACGCGGCCGGTTCGATCCCGGCGACGGACTCCACGGAAACCGACGAGACCAGAGCGGGAGGCTTCACCACAGGGCCGCCGGCACCGAATGCGCCGGCTGCTCCGCCGAAAACGAGGCCTGATGTCAGAGAGAGAGCGGCCACTGCGACAGCGCCGATCATGACTGTTCTGTCTTTCATGCACACCTGTCCTTCGGGAGCAGTACGGAAGTACTGTAGGCGAAAAGATGCCGCAATGGAGTATCAGGGTCTGCTGGGCGGGACGCGAATCTGTGTGGCGTAGAACACAAAAGGCCCTGGGTGCCGACGCGGACGTCGGCACCCAGGGCCAGGTCAAGCAGTGAATCAGGCGGGGATCGTCAGTACCTGACCGGCGTTGATGAGATCCGGGTTCGGGATGCCGTTTGCATCCGCGATGCGCTGGTACTGGTTGCCGTCACCGTAGAAACGCTCTGCGATCGCCCACAGGGTGTCGCCGCTTTCGACGGTGTAGCTCTGCGCTGCCGGAGCGGCGGGGGCAGGCTCGGGCTCGGGTGCCGGAGCGGGCTCCGGGGCAGCCTCGGCGGCCGGCGCTGCGATTGCAGTGTCCGACGACCACAGAGCATTTCCGCCGGCGGACAGAACGACGTTGCGATCGTCCTGAACCGAGAGGGAGGCACCGTCGTTGCCTGCGGTCTGCGATGCCCACACGGCGTCGGAGTCCTTGTAGATGACGAAGTTTCCGTCAGCCTGCACCTCGGCGCGGTTGGCGCCGGATCCGTTGGTGCCTGCGGCCCAAACAGCCTGTCCGCCCTCGGACAGAACCAGGTTGCCGTCGTCCTGCAAGGTGAGGGTGTATGCGCCGTTGTCGGACTTGAGTTCCTGGCCGACTCCGAGGCTCTGACCTGACTGCAGTGTGCTCACGCTGTCCCTTTCCAAATCTGTTGCGATGACTGTGCCTCCACGATTCCGCTTTACCGTCCAGTTACCTTCTGGCCGTTGGTCTCGTAGGCGACCGAGTGTACGTTACCGAAGAGTACAGAGAATTGTGCAGCGTTGACGGATTGCGTGTCGAGCGTTCGGATCTTGCTGATATTAAGGCGTTTTGGGCGAAAGCGCCGCGACATCCTACGCGAAGTTGCACCGTTGCGATGCACTTTCTCTTGAACGGCAGGTGAAATCGGCGCGCTCTCAGCGCATTGTCAGTAACCGCTAGGGGTGTAGCGACTTGCGCGTCTCGTCGTGGAGAACGGCAAGCAGTTCACGCTCGACGTCGGCGAACTCGGGCGAGGTGATCATGTCCAGTTCGCGTGGCCTCGGCAAGGGAACGTCGACGACGCACCTGACCGTTGCCGGCCTCGCCGACAGAACGACCACGCGATCGGACAGATAGATCGCTTCACGAATATCGTGGGTGATCATCAGCACGGTCCACCGGTACTGCTGCCACACGTCTTGCAGCCAGGCCTGCATCTCGGTGCGGGTCAACGAGTCCAGTGCGCCGAACGGCTCGTCGAGCAGCAGGACAGGTTTGCCCTGAACAACGGTGCGCAGCATCGCCGCTCGCTGGCGCATGCCGCCGGACAGCTGTGACGGCCGGGCGTCCTCGAATCCGGACAGTCCGAACGCCGGGAACAACTCGCGAGCGCGCTCGCGTGCTTCCTTCTTGCCGACTCCCTGCACTTCCAAACCGAGGGCCGTGTTGTCCAGTACCGAGCGCCAAGGGAACAGAAGATCCTTCTGCGGCATGTACGCGGTGTGCACCTCGGCGGCTGCTTCGGATTCCGTTGCGCGCGTGCCCACACGGACCGAACCCGCGGTCGGGGATTCGAGCCCGGCCAGGACGTTGAAGATCGTGCTCTTGCCGCAGCCGCTCGGCCCGATCACCGACACGAATTCGCCCGCGTCGGCGCCAAAGGACACCGAATCGAGCACGAGACGCGATTCTCCGGCCGTGTCGAACCTCTTGGTCAGGTCCTGGATTTCGACCATTGCATCCTCGACCATCGGGTCAGTCATGTCCGCGACCTTTCGTTCATCGCCCATGGTGCAACGATGCGCTCGATGGCGAACGTCAGCAAGTACAGCGTGACACTGATCAACGCGGTCACCAGTACGGCCGCCAACACCAGGTCGGTGCGGAAGGAGTTCTTCTGGGTGCTCATGTAGATACCCAAACCGGAAGTAGCGCCGACGTATTCGGAGAACACCGCACCCACGACCGCATACGTGATGCCGATGCGCAGGGCAGTGAAGAATCGCGGAATTGCCGAAGGAAGGCGAACGTATCGGAACTCCTGCCAGCGAGTGCTGCCCATACTGCGCAGGAGAGCGCCCGCTTCCCGATCGGCCGCGGCAAATCCCTCGATGAGTCCGATGGTCATGGGGAAGAACGTCGCAAGGGCGATCACCAACACCTTCGGCAACAACCCGAAGCCGAACCAGATGATCATCAGCGGCGCGATGGCGATGATCGGCAGCGTCTGCGAGACGACGAAAAGTGGTACCAGCGCGCGTGACAACCACGGCGAAAAGTCCACGACCACAGCAAGAATCCAGGCCAACACCAATGAAACAGTGAAGCCGACCAACGTGACCTGCAATGTCGACCAGGCGTGGCCGGAGATGATCTCGCGGTTGTCCCACCCCTGGGACAGAACGCGCCCCGGAGACGGAAGTACTTGCGGCCGAATCCCACTGATCTCGACGTAGATCTGCCACGCCGCCACGAGGAGCAGCACCACGGCGAGCGCGGGAAGCGCCCGCCGCATGGTCGAGACCAACCGTCCGCTCACGTCAGGACGCGTCGAGATACTCATTGGTGAAGTACTCCGACCAGTCCGGCTTCTGGGTCAACGGCTTCCCGTCGGGTCCGGCGAGCAATCCGTTCTCGAAGAGGAATCCCGAATAACCCGACCAGGTTTCGAGATTCTGGGCGCCCACAACACCGTTGGCGTCTTTCATGTAGTCGGCGGCGAGCATCCGCTGACTCTCACGCACGAGGTCTTCGTCGGTGAATGCTCCGGGGTTCGCGTCGATGAGATCCTGCGCGGCCTGGTCCGGGTTGTCGGCAGCAGTCTGATATCCGCGTTGAACGGCTTTGACGAACTTGCGTGCCTCGTCGGGATGGTCCTTCAACCACTGCTGGTTGCCGTTGATCACGATCGAATACGCATCGGGGAAGCCGTAATCGGTGTACTGGAAGTACCGCATCGGAGTTCCGTTTCGCTCCGCTTCGAGGCCTTCCCAAGCAAAGTAGGAGACGGTGAAGTCTGCCTGGCCCGAGTACACGGCTTCGTACGCGGAAGTTCCGAGCGTGACCGTCGTGAAGTTCCCGGTCCCGCCGTCGTTGCGGATGATCTGCTGCAGCGTTTCGACTTCGCCGGGATCACCGAACCCGGCGTACGTCTTCCCGTCGAGATCACGTGGGCGCGTGATGTCCGCACGATCCGCCTTCACGCCGATGCCGGTGGCGCGGTGCTGAAGTGGCGCGATGACGGACGTCGTGGCGGCGCCGGCTGCACGGGCGAACGTGGCCTGACTCTGTGTGCTGATGCCGAACTCGGCATTGCCGGCATCGACCAGGGTGTCGGGCGAGGTGTTGTTGTACGGCAGGATCGAGACGTCCAGGCCGGCGTCCTCGAAGTAGCCCTCTTGGAGTGCTACGTACAAACCGGTGTGGTTCGTGTTCGGTGTCCAGTCGAGTGCGAACCGAATGGTCCCGTCGGAAGAGCCGGTGTGAGAGGCGCATCCGGTCAGAACTGTGAACGCGGCTGCGATCGCGGCAGACGTGGCAAGCGTGCGGCGCAGCGCCGCAAACGACATCACGACGCCGGCCAAGGCTGCTGGTGGAGTGCGGAATCCCAGAACATCAGCTCATAGCGGCTGGCGATGCGGAATGCTTCACTCATCGCCTCACGCTCTGTCTCGGTGGCAGCTTCGGCCGCAGCATCGACCAGTACGCGGGCCTGCGCCACCGACTCGTGGAATTCGGGTGCGTCGTAGGTCGTGACCCACTGTGCGTACGGATGCGACGGATCGGCGTCGAGTACCTCGCGCGCTGAAGCGGCAAGATCGCGGCCGACCTCGGCGTAGATCCAGAAGCAGGGGAGTACTGCCGCTGCGGAGACCGGGTAAGGCGCAGTTGCTGCAGTCGCCGTCAGATACGAGACGTATCCCAGGCAGGCCTGCGAATGCTCGAGCCTTCCCGATCCCGCTGGAAGAATTCCACCGGTGAGAAGTCCGTCGTGAAGCGCAGATTCCACTGTCGCTGCCGTGGACGCGGAATTCGACCAGAAGCCCGCGGACTGCGGATCCGGGGCATGGGCCGCGACCAGGGACAACGCTTTCGAATACCCCTCGAGATAAAGCTTGTCTTGCTCGATGTACGTGCGGAACGCGTCGAGAGGCAATGTTCCGTCGCCGAGGCGGCGGAGGAACTCCAGTGAGTCGATCGACTCGCGGAGGGCCTTCGTCTCGGCCCAGAGTCGATCTGTGAACCGATCCGTCGACGGCGCTGTGGCCACCGAGTTTTCGGCAGAATTGTATGCAGGCTGCGTAGTAGCCATGACATCCCTTCGTCAGCATTACCTGATCAGGTTCCCGGGTGTGTTCTCAGCCCCGCCCATGCGGAGCACCCCGTGTCAGAACTAGGCGACCTTAACACCGAGGGGTTGCGTACTCGGCGCACACCCGTCCGAGATTGGTAGGTTTGGTCTTGATTGCCACACGCGCGGGTCGGGAGGGGATTCAGACATGGAGACCGACGTTCGACCAAATCTCGGCGAGGACGGAACTCTGGTGATCCGGGCGCGAGGCGGAGAAGCCCGCGGGTATCCGGATGGCGGTGTATTCGCGTGGAAGGGCATGCCCTACGCAGCGGCGCCGGTGGGTGAGCGGAGGTTCCGAGCGCCACAACCCACACAGCCGTGGGACGGGGTGCGCGACTGTCGTGAGTTCGGGCCGATCGCGCCGCAAGGCCAGAGTCCGGCGGTTCCGATCGATCGGGCCTTCAAAATCGACGAGGACTGCCTGTCGATCAACGTCTGGGCCCCGCGACCCGACGGCACGCCGCGACCGGTGATGGTGTGGATTCACGGCGGCGCCTACTGCCTCGGATCCGCCGCCCAAACGATCTACGACGGCCGTCATCTGGCTGAAACCGGCGACGTCGTTCTCGTCTCCTTCAACTATCGCGTCGGCGCACTCGGATTCCTGGACCTGTCTGCATTCTCCACCGCGGATACTGTTTTCGAATCGAACTGTGGTCTGCGAGACCAGATTGCGGCACTCGAATGGGTTCGAGACAACATCGACGCCTTCGGTGGTGACCCGAGTGCGGTGACCGTGTTCGGGGAGTCCTCCGGCGCAGGATCCATCACGACGCTCATGACCTGTCCGAGCGCCGAAGGTCTGTTCCATCGTGCGATTGCCCAGAGTCCGCCCGCGACCTCCGTCTACGGGGCCGAGCGCGCCAAGACCGTTGCAGAGCGGTTTCTCGAACTGCTCTCGATCGACCCCGAAGACGCAGGCGATCTGCTGACCACAGATCTGGAACTGCTCGTGAAGGCAAGCGATGATTTGGTCAACGAAATTCCGACCCGGATTCCGGGAACTTTGGCGATGGCACCCGTTGTCGATCGCGATCTGGTGCCGCACTACCCGGTTGCGGCTTTCCAGAAGGGTTACGCGCACCGAATCCCACTGATCATCGGTTCCAACAAGGACGAGGCGTCGATCTTCAAGTTCATGAAGTCTCCGCTGATGCCGGTGAGTGCGCAGTCCGTCGAGGCAATGCTCCAATTACTGGCCGACGATCACCCCGACATCTCGGCGACCAAACTTGCCGAGATCATGTCGGCTTACCCTGACCATGCGAAACCGAGTGGCGCGCTGGCGCTTTCACGGGACGCGGCGTTTCGCATGCCGACCCTGTGGATCGCCGACGCGCACTGCAGGCATTCCCCTACGTGGGTCTACCGCTTCGATCACGCGACGCCGATGCTCAAGGCGGCGCGGATCGGCGCGGGCCACGCGACCGAATTACCTTATGTATTCGGCAATTTCGGAACCCTGAACGTCGACCCCACGTTCTGGCTCGGCGGACGGAAGGCCGCGATGGAGGTGGCCGGCCGTATCCAACGGCGATGGTTGGCCTTCGCCAGGCATGCCGTGCCGGCGGCCCTCGACGGCTCGAAGCACTGGGCGCCGTACGAGGAAGAGAAGCGGTCGACGCTGTTGATCGACTCCGCCGACACCCTCGTCAGCGACCCCGATCACGGACTGCGCGTCGCCTGGGGCAACGACGTGATGGGGTTCAACTGACGTCGGTCGAGTGCCGCGGACGATCGAGTTCGCGAAGCACCGGTAGGGAGGCACATACTGCGGCGATCAGGATGATCGGAATCGACAGGGCCACAAAGGTCGACGCGATTCCGAGTTGATCGAGCAGCGGGCCGACCGCGAGGTAGCCGAGCGGGCCTGCGGCGTAGGCCGTCGACGTCATGACACCGACGACGCGTCCACGCATGTGCTCCGGGCTGTGCGTCTGCATGGCGTAGTTGGCGATCGGGCCGACTGGTCCGTAGACGAGGCCCTGCAGTCCGGCAAGTACGAGGATCACCCACAGCGGAGGTAGGAGCGCCATGGCCAGCATCGCTATGCCGAGAACGGCGACGGCAAAAATCATGATCAGCCGCCGGGACATGATCGGCGCCAGTGGGGCGTAGGCGAGAGAGCCGATGATGCCGCCGATCGCCAAGGCCATCAACACCGATCCGAGTTGGGCCGGTTGATCCAACTCTGTGAAGTACACCGGGAACACGACACTCTCCACAGGCATGTAGAGCGCGACGACTGCCATGTCGATCAGCGCCAGGGTGCGCAGCAGTTTGTTGTTCCAGACGAACCGAAGACCGTCGAGTGTGCCGTGCCAGATCGATTTCGGACGGTGTTCGTGTTCGGGCACTCCGGCGCCGGGAAGCCGGATGAAGGCGACCACGACTATCGAGAACACAAAACCTGCCGCCGTGACCCAGAGCGTGTTCACCGCTCCGATCGTTGCGATGAGGACACCGCCGATGCCAGGGCCGATCAGATACGCGACGTTGAAGTTGGCCTCGTACACACTGTTGGTTCGATCGAGCTTCCACTTGGCGGTCCGAGTCGCTGCAGGCAGCATGGACTCCCTCGCCGCCATTCCGGCGGGGTCGAACACGGCGCCGAGTGCTGCCAACGCCGCGATCACCGGGATCGTCAAGCCCGCGGTGGCCGCGATGATCGGAATCGCTGCAACGGACATCGCGGAGAGAGCGTCGGAAATCATCGACGTTCGACGGCGTCCGAACTTGTCGACGAATGTCCCCGAAAACAGGCTCGACACGAGTAGCGGAATGGCTGCTGCGCCGGCAACTATCGCCGCGTCGGTAGCCTTACCGGTTCGTTCGAGAACCAGCCAGGGGAGCACGACGATGGCGATACCGTTGCCGATCGCCGAGAACAGCGTCGCGAGATTGACCAGTACGAGAGGGAGATAGCTGGGGATAGCTACGTCCGTGGACGCAGGTGGACGCCGATCTGCTGAGGCGACCACGTTCTTTCCTTCCCCGAGATGGTGCCGCCCAGGATTTCGACGACGGCACCATCGACGCTAGCAGCGGGGTCTGCAGGTTCGCGACTGGTTTTTCCCTGGCCGTTCTCGTTCGGTTATGCCTGGTAGACGGGGTTCTCCGCAACAAACTTCTCGACGTACGAGCACGTCGGAAGGATCTTCAATCCCTCGTTCCGGGTCTGATCGAGCGCTTCACGCACCACGATGGCGGCAAGCCCGCGCCCACGAAACTGCGGATAGGTCACCGTGTGGTGGAAATCACGGACGCCGGAATGGTCCGAGTACTCGGCGAAACCGGCGAGTTCGCCGTCGACTCGGATCTCGAAACGCGTTTCCGCGGGATTGTGCGCCACTGTCTCGGTCATCTTCGGGCTCCGTTTCGAAAGGGCGGCCGGTTGCGCCGCGCCGCGTCTACGTTCTCTGGAGCACGCTACCTGGCAGGCCGTCCGCAATATCGGTTGCCGACGTGGGATCCGTTACTTAGCGCAACTACAACTGGACGACCGTTCAAGGGACCTTCGTCGCCATGGAGAACGAACAAAACTGGTCTGTACGTGCCGATTTGCCCGTACTTTTGTGCCCACAACGGGTGATACATATGCATCACGATCGTAAACATCCCAATATGTGGGACCGGTCACAAAGTTTTTTGTCGTCTGTTCGGATGGATTAAGTGGAGGGCCTGAAACGGGCAAATTGCAGGTCAGCGGCGCGCTGGTTGCGTGTCGATGATGGGTGCGAGCGGCCGGAAACCCCAGGGGTATTGCGTTGGTCATCAGATCGTTTCTCGGACGTGATCCCAAAGACCCGCTCGGGGGGTTAGCGTTTGAATCGTCGGGGATAGAAGAAGCGTTACAACTTCGCCAAAAAAACTTTGGCGTCGCTGCTCAACGGTTCGATTTCGAGTCTTCGTCGGACAACTTCGAGGAAGGAACGCACATGATTTTCGGGCAGCGTGAGTCGAACAGTTACTTTGCCGCAATTTTTTCGTACGACTTCCTTGACGAAGGTCTGGGATACGAGACCATCGCACGGATTCACCGAGGCGAGATCTGCGAATGGATTCGTGATCTCGAGGCTTCCGGGTTGTTCTCGGCTGCGGAAGTTCATGCCGCTGAACTGGCATGGCGCGAAAATCCACGCCTGCTCCTCGACGCCCTTCTCGAGGACGCTGACGAGGTCTCTGTCAAGCGCTGGGAGATCGCGTGGACGAGGCTCGAGCGTCAGTCGCCGGCAGCCGGAACCGCGGTGGCAGAGCACGGCTGATCCGGTCGGGCCGAGTCGACTGCACAGTCTGCGTCAAGATCAACCGTCTGCGTTACATCAACGGTCGACGAGTATCACCTCGTAATCGGTGAGCACGGTGAATTGCACGCCCGCCGTGGTCAGGGCCGCAACCGTCCGCGCAGTCACCTGTGGATCTTCGAGTAGCGAATCGCCGCCGTGCGGCACTATCGCGAAGTCGATCAGCGCGAGCCCGGACCAAATCGGGTCGATACCGCACGTTGGCATGACTTCAGCGGGGTCGTCCGACGCGTCCAGCCCGATCAGAGTCGGAGTCGCCAGGCACGCTCCGGCGCTGTATCCCGCATAGGCCACGACGCCTGAACGAACCAGCATCTCGATGACCCGGTCAGCGCCACTTCGAGCTAGCTGAGCTCGCAGGACGAACGTGTTTCCGCCGCGAACCCACAGGCAGTCGAAATCGCGGAGCCGGAGTTCCAGTGCTTCCGGTGCACCCAGGAAGTCTCGGACATCCACTTCCTCTGCGGTGAAGCCCGCTGCCCGTAGCGGAGTCAGTTCGCTGGTGACTGCTGAACTGCGGGCATTGACGGGCCACGAATCTGCAGCCGCGGCGATGACTGCGATGCGAGCGCCGCGGCCTACGAGATCGACAAAGGCCTCGCGGTGGTCGCCGAATCGGTAGGACGAGAGAAACAGTTTCACTTCTCAGTACCTTCGCGACCTACCCACCCAGCCCTCAAATCGTGAACGCCAGATTGTCGACGACGCGTGTGCCCACCGTGGTGTCACCGCGAAGCGAGATGTCGGTTCGGTGATCCGAAGCGTGGACGCGGCCACCGGCAATTCGGGTGAAGAGTGGTGAGCTCATCGAGATGGTTGTGGTCGCCGGACCGTCCAGCTCCGGGACGAGTGTTGCTCGCGCGTCGACCGAGACGTGAAGTGAACGGGCAAGTGGCCCTTCGAGTTCGAAAGTGATCCGTGCTCCCTCTGGCGCCTTTCCTCGTTTTCCGACGACGAATCCGAGCGCGCTGGTGATTTCGCCGAATGCAGTCTCCGCGCGCAATCCGCCTTCCTCACCCCGAATGCCAACTGCATCTCTGATGTCGAGTTCGTGCATCCAACAGTCGAAGGTCCGAATACGCATGAACCGGCCATAGGGCGCAAGACCGACCGGTGTTTGTGTCTCGGCGTCCCAGTCCGCGCTGGTCATCGAGCGCAGCGCTTCGGTTCGTTCGGCGGTGATCTCGCGATATCGGGTCAGCAGGTCCGAGTGCGGTGTCCGCCGCAGGCCTTCGACCCAGCGCTCGTTGAACGCCGCAATCTCGTTGTGGACGTGGGGCAATGCGTGCACGTCCAGATTGATCGACGGCGGATTGATGCCCGAGAGCAGTGATTCCGTACCGATCAGATGGGACACGATGTCGTGAACCGTCCACCCCGGAAGGTTCGACGGTGCCAACCACTGATCGCCGTCGAGTTCGGCCAGCAGTGCGTCGATGACTCTCCATTCCTCGGTCAATGCGTCGACTACTGAGTCCTGGGGCCAACCACTCATGTGGACATCTCCTGTTTCGGGCGGTGCGGTTCTCCTCACTGTATGTCCCGGCGGATAAGTGAGCGGGCATTCCCATGCTTCGAGTCGGTGTCGTCAAACCTCCGAGGGAGGCAGAGTTCCTGTGGTAGACCAGGATTGTCGACGCCGAAGCAGGCTCACGCGGCGTTGTCGTCACCGACAGAGGAGTCTTCGTGTTTCCAGGAAATTTTGTCCAGTCCACGCCGGACAAGCCCGCCGTCATTCGCCCTGCGACGGGTGAGTCCATCACCTATCGGGAACTCGACGAACGGTCGACGCAGTTGGCGCGATACTTCCGAAGTGTCGGTGCCAAGCCTGGGGACCACGTCGCTCTCATCTCGAACAACGATCTCCGGGCGTTCGAGGTGTACTGGGCAGCGTTGAGATCCGGCCTCTACATCACCGCGGTGAACTGGCATCTCACGGCTTCGGAGGCTGCCTACATCGTCGACGACTGCGAGGCGACAATTCTGGTGGCGTCGGGGCAGGCGTCCGCAGCAGTTCCGTTGGACGAGAAGCTGATTCCACGCGTGCGGCACCGATTGGTGTACGGCGGCGCCCTCGAGGGCTTCGACGACTACGAAGACGCGGTCGATGCGCAGTCCACTGCTCCACTCGACTCGCAGCCGCGTGGGGCTGACATGCTGTATTCGTCGGGAACGACCGGCAGGCCGAAGGGGATCAAAGGAGATCTCCCGGAGGGTGAGGTGAACACCACCATGGATCCGTACACCGCGGTGTTCGCACCGATGTACGGGTTCGATTCCGACACAGTCTATTTGTGCCCGGCTCCGGTCTATCACGCGGCGCCCCTGCGTTTTTGCGGCGTGATCAATTCGGTCGGCGGAACCGTGATCTTGATGGATGCATTCGAAGCCGAAACCGCGCTGGAGTTGATCGGTAAATACGCTGTGACGCACAGTCAGTGGGTACCGACGATGTTCGTTCGAATGTTGAAACTTCCGAAGGAGACCCGTGATCGTTACGACGTCTCGACGGTGAAGGTCGCCATTCACGCTGCTGCTCCCTGCCCGCCCGAAGTGAAGACGGCAATGATCGACTGGTGGGGGCCGGTGATCTACGAGTACTACGCCTCGACCGAGGGTTCGGGCGCTACCTTCATCAACAGTGAGCAGGCCTTGTCGCATCCGGGTTCCGTCGGGCGTGACGGAGTGATGGGGATCGTGCACATCTGTGACGACGCCGGGCGCGATCTTCCGGTCGGCGAGATCGGTACCGTGTTCTGGGAGCGGGAGACTTTGCCGTTCCGGTACCACAATGATCCCGAGAAAACGGCTGCCGCGCAGCATCCGGATCATCCGACGTGGACGACGAGTGGAGATATCGGCTATATCGACTCCGAGCGTTTCCTTTATCTGACCGACCGCGCCGCGTTCACGATTATCTCCGGTGGTGTGAATATCTACCCACAGGAGTCCGAGAACATCCTTACTTTGCACCCGAAGGTGTTCGACGTGGCGGTCATCGGTGTTCCCGACGAAGAAATGGGTGAGCAGGTCAAGGCGGTTGTCCAACTAGCGGAGGGAATCGAGCCTGGTGCCCATGTCGCCGAGGAATTGCTGGAATACGTTCGCAGTCAGGTCGCACATTTCAAAGCTCCGAGAAGCATTGACTTTGCCGACGAATTGCCTAGGACCGCTACAGGAAAGCTCGTCAAGCACAAGTTGCGGTCTCAATATGTGAGCAATTGATGCTCTAGTGAAATGCTAGGACATCAGAGTAATTCTGCGAGATAGTCGGCAAGGACCTGCGCGTGACCGTATGGCAGGTCCTTGCTTGCTGTCAGTAGAACAACGGGTCGAGCATCCGAGGCCGGTGCGAGGCGTACTGCAGGTTTTCGCGTTTGAGGCCGCGTGGCCGGAGTCGGTCTACGCGGAGTCGGACGGCGTTACATTCGGAAGCCGGTTCGTAAACTCGCTCGACGGTGATTATTCGGCGCGTCATTCTGATGCCTTTACGTCTTTCGGCCGTTTCAAATAGTGGAATAGTCCGCCATTCCGGTGTGATCGGCCTCACAGTAGGCTTCTTCAGGGATGTCCAAACATACTGTTCGGACTCGATTCAGATGGAGAAAGTGCGTCGTCGGTTTCCCTACGCCGCGTTAACTCTGGCTACTATCAGTCACCATTCACCCAAAAGCGGGTCATCTTCCGCTCATCACATGCTGGTTGCCGCTCGTCGCAGCAGGCGAACCACCAACCGCAGAAGGTAATGGAAAATGGAAACATCGAAGAGCGCACAAGTGCGTCCGTCGGTCGGCGTCCCTCGAGAATCGAGTGATGGTGAGCGTCGGGTCGCATTGGTGCCGAAAATTGTGTCCGCTTTGATCGGCAAGGGTGTCGACGTGGTCGTCGAGTCCGGGGCCGGTCTCGGGGCGTTGATTCCCGACGAGTTGTACACCGCTGCCGGCGCGAAGATCGGCGATCCGTGGACTGCTGACGTGGTGGTCAAGGTTGCGCCTCCGTCGACAGAAGAGATCGCCCGGATCAGTACCGGCGCGAAGCTCATCGGTTTCCTGAATCCGCGTAATGCGGACAACCGCATCGCCGAGTTGAAGGCCGCCGGCATCGAGGGATACGCCGTGGAGGCGATTCCTCGTATCTCCCGCGCGCAGGTGATGGACGCGTTGTCCTCGCAGGCGAACGTGTCCGGGTACAAGGCTGTTCTGTTGGCAGCATCGGAGTCGACGCGGTTCTTCCCGATGCTCACCACCGCTGCGGGCACGGTGAAGCCTGCGACGGTTCTGGTCCTCGGAGTGGGTGTGGCAGGTCTGCAGGCGCTGGCGACAGCCAAGCGTCTCGGTGGCCGCGCTACCGGGTACGACGTGCGTCCTGAGGTCGCCGACCAGGTGCGTTCGGTGGGTGCACAGTGGCTCGACCTCGGAATCGATGCGGCGGGCGAGGGTGGATACGCCCGCGAGTTGACCGACGACGAGCGAGCGAAGCAGCAGCAGGCACTCGAAGATGCGATCAAGGGCTTCGACGTTGTGATCACCACTGCTCTGGTTCCGGGTCGTCCGGCGCCGCGCCTGGTGACCGCTGCCGCGGTCGAAGGCATGAAGCCGGGCAGTGTGGTGGTCGACCTCGCGGGTGAAACCGGTGGTAACTGCGAGCTGACCGAGCCGGGTCAAACCGTCGTCAAGCACGGCGTGACCATTTGCTCTCCGCTGAATTTGCCGGCGTCCATGCCGGAGCATGCGTCCGAGTTGTACTCGAAGAACATTTCCGCGCTGATCGAACTCATGTTGGTGGAAGGTGCCTTGGCGCCTGATTTCTCCGACGAGGTTCTGGCCGGTGCGTGCGTCACCCGTGAAGAGAAGGGCGCCTGATGTACACATCACTTCTGGCGAACATCGCGATCCTGGTGTTGTCCGGGTTCGTCGGTTTCGCTGTGATCTCCAAAGTTCCGAACACCCTGCACACCCCGTTGATGTCCGGTACGAACGCCATCCACGGCATCGTCGTCCTGGGTGCGTTGGTCGTCCTGGGCAAGGTGCACGATCCCTCGATCGGGTTGCAGATCATCTTGTTCGTCGCGCTCGTCTTCGGAACCGTGAACGTTGTCGGTGGTTTTGTGGTCACGGACCGCATGTTGGCGATGTTCAAGGCCAAGCCGGCCGCCAAGTCTGTGTCGAAGGATGGTGACCAGTAATGGAATACCTGGTCAATTCGCTCTACATTGTCGCGTTCTCGATGTTCATCTACGGCCTCATGGGTCTTACCGGCCCGAAGACCGCAGTCCGCGGCAACCAGATCGCCGCGGTCGGCATGCTCATCGCCGTCGTTGCAACTCTGATCTCCATTCGTGATGCGGAGATGGGGAACTGGATCCTCATCGCTGCCGGCCTTGTCATCGGTGTCGTGCTCGGCGTTCCGCCGGCGCTCCGGACGAAGATGACGGCCATGCCGCAGTTGGTGGCACTGTTCAACGGTGTCGGCGGCGGTACGGTCGCGTTGATCGCGTACGCGGAGTTCCTGGACTCGGACGGTTTCACCGCATTCCAGCACGGCGAATCGCCGACGGTACACATCGTCATCGCGTCGCTCTTTGCCGCGGTGATCGGATCGATCTCCTTCTGGGGCAGTGTGATCGCGTTCCTGAAGCTGCAGGAAACTCTGCCTGGTCGTCCGATCGGAATCGGCAAGCTCCAGCAGCCGCTCAATGCTCTGCTGCTCATTGCCGCCGTCGCGTTCTCGGTGATCATCGGTATCAAGGCGATCTCACCGGAAGGCCCGACCAGCTCACTGTGGATCGTCGGCGTGCTCGTGCTCTCGGGCATCCTCGGACTGATGGTCGTGCTGCCCATCGGCGGCGCGGACATGCCCGTCGTCATCTCGCTGCTCAACGCTCTGACCGGTTTGTCAGCTGCTGCTGCAGGTTTGGCGCTCAACAACCAGGCGATGATCGTCGCCGGCATGATCGTCGGTGCTTCGGGCACCATCTTGACCAACCTCATGGCCAAGGCCATGAACCGGTCCATCCCGGCCATCGTTGCCGGCGGCTTCGGTGGTGGTGGCGGTGAAGCCGCATCCTCCGACGGCGTCGTGCGCACGGCAAAGGCGACCTCGGCCGCCGACGCGGCTATCCAGATGGCCTACGCCAACCAGGTCATCGTCGTACCCGGATACGGACTTGCCGTCGCGCAGGCTCAGCACGCGGTCAAGGACATGGCGAAATTGCTCGAGTCGAAGGGTGTCGAGGTCAAGTACGCCATTCACCCGGTCGCCGGCCGTATGCCTGGTCACATGAACGTTCTTCTCGCAGAGGCGGATGTCTCGTACGACGCGATGAAGGAAATGGACGACATCAACGACGAGTTCTCTCGTACCGATGTCACCTTGGTGATCGGTGCGAACGACGTCACCAACCCGGCGGCGCGCAACGATCCGAGCTCACCGATTCACGGAATGCCGATCCTCAACGTCGACCAGTCGAAGTCCGTCATCGTGCTCAAGCGCTCGATGAACTCCGGTTTCGCCGGTATCGAGAACCCGCTCTTCTTCGCCGAGGGCACCTCGATGCTCTTCGGTGACGCCAAGAAGTCGGTCTCCGAAGTAACCGAGGAACTCAAGGCGCTCTAGCGCTGGTACTCGGAAGGGGCGTCCACTCGCAGCTGCGAGTGGACGCCTTTTTTCGTGGCCGTGTGTTGCAAAGATGTCGTGTGTTGCAACGACTTCTTGCGCTGAAACGACTTCTTGTGCTGAAACGACAAAGGCGCCTGGTCCGAGACGAAACTCGGAACAGGCGCCTCTGGCGACGTTTTACGGAACCTCGGGGGTTTCGGGGTCGGAAGAGAAGCCGGAAAGTAGTTCGATCAACTTCTGGATCAGTTCGAGCGGGTTCAGATCTTCGAGGCTCACGGTAAAGACTCCTTCGCTGTGGAACTACTTGATTCGGACATTTCAGAACATACGTCATGTCCAACCGTGGCGGGAGAGCTATCGGCGAAAATCTCTGAATCCCAAAGATTTAGGACTAAAGTCGGATGCTCCGGTGCCTGGAGAACGCGATGGCTGCCGTATCTGGGCGCAGCTCTTCACGTTTCGCGGCGATGGGCGATCGTGCCATCAAAATGGCTGCGGCACAGGCCCATACCAGGGTGATCAGAATGCCAGCTATCACTCCGAAAAGGCCGCTCAGCTCGGCGGCGAGCGCGCTGGCACCGATCGCAGCAACTCCGACGAATCCGAGCCCGGCGACCACCGGACGCCACTGCGGGGCGGAGATCAAGATCGCCGAGCAGTACAGCGCGGTCGCCGCTGCGACGTGACCGCTCGGCAATAGGTCCTGGGGAACATCGGGGAGCCAGGAACCGAATGCCGCGTTGGTGAGATTGGCGCCCATTCCGAGGAGCAGGATCGCGCCGATGCCGTATGGCAGTCCGCGGACCATCGAGACGACGGCCAGAGCGGTAGTGGCTGCGAGTACGGCGGTGACGTCGAATCGGCCTACCGTCCACTCGGCAAGTGCGCGCACCTGTTCCGGGACGCTCAAACCGGGCGAGGTGGGTCGCACGAAATACAAGACGCCCAGCGCTACGACGGCGATCGCGGCAAGGACGAGGAAGCGAGTGGTTGTGGAGGGAGCGGGGTGCTGGGTGGAGGTCGAGACGGTCACGAGTACCAGCATCCCTGTTGAGTCTGTGCCGATCGTGAGGATCAGCTGTGAGGTCTGTAGGCGGTCGGAGAATCGCGCCGAACGACACCCGCACAACCCGCTGCGACCAGGACACATGCAAACGGGATCAACATTGCTGTGGTGAGAGGCACAAGCTTGGTGACCCAGCCGATGGTTGCCGGACCGGCGAGGAATCCGATGTATCCCATGCCGACGACGCGAGACATGTTGGTGCCGGCCGAACCTGAGCCCAGATTTCCGGCCGTGGTGAAGATCTGCGGAATGCATCCCGACAGGCCGGCGCCGAACAGGGCCCAACCGAGCAACGTCAGTGGTAGCCAGCCGGATACCACGACGGTCAGCATTCCGACGGACGACAGCAACGCACCGTAGCGAACCACCGCCACCGGGCCTACCGCCGCGCTGATCCGATCCGCGGTGAACCGGCCGACGGTCATCATGGCGGAGAATGCGCCGAACGACAGTGCAGCAACGGCATTCGAAACACCGAGATCCTCCTTGACCTGCAGCGCGCTCCAGTCGTTTGCCACTCCCTCGGCCAGCATCAGAACAAAGGCGAGGGTTCCGAGGGCAAGTACGCGAGCCGAGAATCTGCCGTGTGTCTTTCCGGTTGTCGACGCAGTTTCGGCAGGAACGTCGACGCGAGGGAGCAGGGGGCGCGAGCACAACCAGACTGCCAGCAAGCCGATTGCCGACGCGATGCTGAGCGTGACATACGGCGGAAGATCCAGTGCGAGAGTGCCGAATCCGATGACGGACCCCAATACGCCACCGACCGAGAACATGCCGTGAAACGCCGCCATGATCGGGCGCCGGTACAGCTGTTCGGCCTCGACGGCCTGCGAGTTCATCGACACGTCCAACGCGCCGTTCGCAAAGCCGAACACGACAAGTGCAGCGCCCAGTTGCCAGGTGTTCGTGGCAAACCCCGGGCCGAGAGTGGCGAATGCCAGCCCGCTACCCGCCAGGACGACCATGCGTCTGCTGCCGTATCGATCTGCGAGCGGGCCGCTCAACTGCATGCCGGCGATGGCTCCGACTGCAAGAAGGAGAAGAAGTGAGCCGAGCGTCGAGTGACTGATCCCCACTCGGTGTTCGATGGACGGGATGTGGACGACCCACATCGCGAGGAGAAATCCGTTGATACCGAAAATGCCGAAGATGCCGGCGCGGGCGCGCACCAGGGCGGAGGTGGGGACTGCGCGGTCGGTGGGGTTGACGCTCACTCGTTCCTTTCTACAGGTGAGTCAGCAACAGGTCCGGGTTCGCGAGCATCTCTGCGACAAATGAGAGGAATCTCGCGGCATGCTCACCGGTCAGCACGCGGTGGTCGAACGTCAACGTCAGTGTCACGACGCTCCGCACTTCGATCTTGCGCTCGATCACCCACGGACGCTCGCTCACCGAGCCCAGACAGAGAATGACGGCTTCTCCCGGATTGAGAAGCGGAATGCCGCCGTCGACGCCGAAGACTCCGACATTGGTGATCGTGACGGTGCCACCCGTCAGGTGACGGACGTCCGTCTTTCCCTCACGGGCAGCAACGGTCAGTTCGGTCACCGCGCGTGCGAGTTGGACCAGGCTCAGTGTCTCGGCGCTCTTGATGTTGGGCACGGACAGTCCACGTTCGGAGGCGACGGCGATGCCGAGATTCACGTCATCGTCGACGGCGGCGTCGCCGCGGGCCTCGTCCCAATGCGCGTTCACCATCGGGTGCGAGGCGATGGCGGCCACCATTGCCTTGGCAGCGAGTGTCAGCGGAGTGAGAGACAGTCCGGTGAACGCCTCCGAGGAACGGAGCCTGCCGAGCAGTTCCATCGAAGGCGTGACATCGGCGGTGAGGAAGACGCTGGCCTGCGGAGCGCGGGTGCTGGCAACCATCGCCGACGCCATCTGTTTTCGTATGCCGGACGAGGCCAGGCGTGTCGCGTTATCCGAAGGCGACTGCACGGTAAGCGCGTCTGCGACGTCAGCCGCGGTGACGGCACCGTCGAATCCGCTGCCGGTGATTTCGCTCAAATCGATGCCGGCTTCGCGGGCCGCGCGCCGCGCCGCGGGGGTTGCGGGCCGACGCTCGGTGCTCGCCGCGGATTGCGAGTACGGCGTGATCCTGCTCCGTCGGCGGCTCGGTCTCTCGGTCGCGGGTCCGTATCCGACCAGCACGCTCGGAGACTGTGAATCACTTGGAGTCGGTGAATCTGCAGGCTCCTCGATACGGATGATCGGAGTACCCACCGGAACGGTAGTGCCGGGTTCGACGAGGAGTTCTCTGACAACGCCGACGTAGGGCGACGGCAGTTCGACAAGAGCTTTGGCTGTCTCTACCTGGGCGAGAACTTGATTGAGTGCCACCGTGTCGCCGACGCCGACCGTCCACTCGACCAGATCGGCGGAAGTCAGGCCCTCGCCGAGATCCGGTAACCGGAATTCGTGCCCTGTACTCATGCTGCCAGCGTTCGGTCGAGCGCCGCGAGGATCCGGTCAGCGTCCGGAAGGTGAAAACGCTCGAGCTTGGCGGGCGGGTAGGGGATGTCGAATCCGGTGACCCGCAGGATCGGTGACTCCAGCTGATAGAAGCAGTGTTCCGCGACGTGTGCTGCGATTTCGGCGCCGACGCCGAGAAACTTCTGCGCCTCATGGACGATGACAAGCCGGCCTGTCTTGTTCACCGACGCCTCGATCGTGTCGAAGTCGACGGGGGAGAGTGAACGCAGATCCACGACCTCCAGATCGTGGCCTTCTTCTTCGGCGATCCGCGCGGCGTCGAGTGCGGTGGTGACCATGGATCCGTACGCAACCACTGTCGCGTCGTCTCCAGGGCGGGCGACGCGGGCACGGTGGAGCGGAAGCTCGGGCGCGGCATCGGTATTCACGTCGGCGGTGTCCCAGTAGCGCCGTTTGGGTTCGAGGAATATCACCGGGTCGTCGCCGGCAATGGATTGGCGGATCATGTGAAAACCGTCGATCGGATTGCTCGGGTACACCACCCGCAGTCCCGCGGTGTGAGCGAAGTACGCTTCGGGCGACTCCGAATGATGTTCCACCGCACCGATTCCGCCGCCACTGGGAATCCGAATCGTCAGTGGCGCAGAGGCAGCGCCTCGGGTGCGGTACTGGATCTTGGCCACCTGCGAGACGATCTGATCGAAAGCCGGGTAGACAAACCCGTCGAATTGAATTTCGCAGACAGGCCGATATCCGCGCAAGGCAAGACCGAAAGCTGTTCCCACGATCCCTGATTCGGCGAGGGGCATGTCGATCACCCGGGTGTCGCCGAAGTCCTTCTGCAGGGCGTCGGTAACCCGGAATACGCCGCCGAGACGGCCGACGTCCTCGCCCATGATGACAACGCGACGATCGTCTTCGAGTGCGCGTCGAAGGCCGGTGTTGAGCGCGGTCACCAGATTCATGACGGTCATGACGAAGCCCCTTCCAGGCTACGGAGATACGCGCGATGCTCTTCGCGTTCAGCGTCGATCAGTGGGTGTGCCTCGGCGTAGACGTGATCGAAGAGCGCTGACGGGGGCGGATCGGCGAGCGCGATGGTTGCGCGTCGCAGTCCAGCGGCGACGTCGTCGGCGGCTGCCGCGATGGTGCTGAGTTCGTTTTCTCCGAGAAGATCGCGACGGCCGAGGAGCAGACGCATTCGCTCGAGCGGATCGCGGCTTTTCCACTCCGACATATCCGTATCGGTGCGGTACCTGCTCGGATCGTCGGAGGTCGTGTGCGGGCCCATCCGGCAGGTGATCGCCTCGATGAACGTCGGGCCGCTGCCTTCGCGTGCGCGATTGAGCGCCGAGCGCGTCACGGCGAGCACGGCAAGGACGTCGTTACCGTCGACGCGGATCGCCGGAATACCGTAACCGATCGCCCGATGCGAGATGGGTGTACGGGACTGCAGGGATACCGGTTCACTGATGGCCCACTGGTTGTTCTGGCAGAAGAAGACAACGCCGACACGGAAACTGGCGGCAAATCCCATCGCCTCGGCGATGTCACCCTGACTTGTTGCGCCGTCACCGAAGTAGGCGATCGTTGCGATCTCGGCGCCGTCCAGGTGGGCGCCGAGTGCGTATCCGGTGGCGTGCAGACCTTGGGAGCCGACGACGATCGCCGGGTTGGTGACGTTGAATTGTTCTGGATCCCAACCGGAATGGGAGATTCCGCGCCACATGGTGGTCAGCAATTCGGGGGGAACTCCGCGGCAGTACGCGACGGCATGTTCGCGATAGCTGGTGAAGGCGAAGTCGCCTGGGGCGAGCGCTCTCGCGGAACCGACCTGCGCGGCTTCCTGACCGAGCATCGGAGCCCACAACCCGATTTCGCCTTGACGCTGCAGGGCAACAGCTTCGGTGTCGATGCGGCGACTCACGACGAGATCGCGATACAACGACAGCAGTTCGTCAGGCCCGATGTCCGTTATCAGGCGGTCGAATTCGGGACGGCACACCCGTGCGCCGTTCGGTTGGATGAGTTGGACCGGATAATCGAGGTTGTCGACCATCTTCGCTCACCTCGGTTTCTGCTCATGCCCGGCGCGCCTCGTGAGTACGCCGCACAATCCCGATGTGTTGTATGCAGTTGTCGCTCTACCATCAGGATCCCCCTGATTGGGAAATTCGCAAGTATTTTCACTGCCGTATCAAGACCTGAGCTGCGAACTGACGAGTAACAAACGTGTCGGTACGGCCAACCGATCGGACTTCAACCGCTAGCATCGGTGCGGTGACTGCAGTCGGTTTGAACGAAGAAGCTGTTTCCGCGTGGATCGCCGAACTGGGGGTCGGCGCCACGACACCACTGACTTTCGAGAGGATCGGTAACGGGCAATCGAACCTGACCTACTCCGTGACGGATGCGGGCGGAGGACGGTGGGTACTGCGCAGACCTCCACTGGGAACATTGTTGGCTTCCGCGCACGACGTCGTTCGCGAGCACCGCATCCTGTCCTCGCTCCAGGGAACCAAAGTGCCGGTTCCGAAGATCCTCGGCATCACGGAAGATCCGGAGATCACGGACGCTCCGCTGGTCCTCATGAGCTACATCGACGGCGTTGTGATCGACGGCGTTCCGGTGGCTCAGAAGTTGACCGAGGACGAGCGTCGCGCGGTCGGCTTGGCGATGCCCAAAACCCTCGCCAGCATCCACGGAGTTGACCTGGAAGAGACCGGGCTGGACGACCTGGCCAGCCGCAAGCCCTTTGCCGAGCGTCAGCTCAAGCGGTGGTCGGCGCAGTGGGAGAAGTCGAGGACCCGCGATGTTCCGGATGTCGACCGATTGGCCGAGATTCTGCACCGAAACATTCCGGAACAGAACGAAGTGACGTTGGTTCACGGCGACTTCCACCTCAACAACGTCATCACCGATCCGGCCGAGGGGCGCATCGTTGCCGTCGTCGACTGGGAGCTGTGCACGTTGGGGGAGCCGCTCGCGGATCTCGGTGCGCTACTCGCGTACTGGCCGGAAGCCGGTGACAAGGTTGCCGGTCCGTTCATGGCGTCCACGCTGGAAGGCTTCCCGAACCGTGACGAGCTGGTCGCTGCCTACGTCGAGGCGACTGGCCGCGACGTGTCAGCGGTCGGATACTGGCACGTACTCGCTCTGTGGAAGCTCTCGATCATCGCAGAGGGCGTGCTGCGACGCATTCTCGACGATCCGCGCAACAAGGCCGAGCACGGCGGCCCGACGGTCGCGCTGATCGACGGAATCGTTGCACGCGCCGTCTTGACGGCAGATCAGCTCGGCCTGAGCTAGTTTTCGGTCAAGATCCCGGCTGCCGATCTGATGGCCGCCGGGATCTCCACCGGCTTACGGGTGTCGGCGTCGACGTAGACGTGGACAAAGCGGCCGGTGGCAGCGGGTTCCCAATTGCCACCGTCGACCTCGTGGAATATCGCCAGGGCGTAGACGATGCTCTTGGTGCCCAGCTTCTCGACGGAGATACCCACCTGCAACTGCTCGGGGAACGACAGCTCGCTCAGGTACCGGCACGACGTCTCGGCGACGACGCCGATGGCAGGCAGGGTGCGGATGTCGGTTCCAGTGGAAGACATCAGCCAGGCGTTGACCGCGGTGTCGAAGTACGAGTAGTAGGTCACGTTGTTGACGTGGCCGTAGTGATCGTTGTCGTCCCACCGCGTCGGGACGGGCCAGAGAACGGGAAACTCGCTGATCGACGGGGGCGTCTGCGCTGTGCTCACGGCTTCGACTGTAGTGAGGACTGTCGCGCGAGTGAGGGCAGGGTGGTGCCCTGTAGGACTGCACGCACGATCAGCCCCACCAACAGTGCCCAGAATGCCGAACCGATTCCCAGGATACTGACCCCGGATGCGGCGATCAGAAACGTGACCACGGCGCCTTCACGTTCACTCGCCTCGCTCAGCGCCGACGTGAGGGCGCCGGCAAGCGTTGCCAGGAGCGCCAGTCCGGCAACAGTTTCCACGACTCCGGCCGGTGCGGCGGCTACCAGAGCGGCCACCGCGGCCGCGCCGGCAGCGAGAACGAGATACGCCCAGCCTGCGGTGAAGGCAGCGATCCATCGACGTTTGGGATCCGGATGTGCGGTGGGGGCGGCGGCCAGGGCTGCGCTGATCGCCGCGAGGTTGATCGCATGGCCACCGGCCGGTGCGCCGACGATGGTGCCGATACCCGTCACGATCATCGACGGTCGCCAGGGAACGGTGTATCCGAACGAATTCATCACGGCCACACCGGGAATGTTCTGCGAAGCCATCGTGACGATGTAGAGGGGAATCGCAATGCCGATCATTGCCTGCCAGGTCCACGACGGCGCGGTGAGATCGATGCGGGGAATCATGGCGCCGGCGTCGAGCACTCGATCCGACGTGACGAGGCTGATCCCGATCACGACCGCTGCGGTGAGGAACGCGAGCGGAACCGCCCATCGCTTGGAGAAGCGCTGCGCGGCAAGCCAAACCAGGATGACGGGCGCGACCGCTGCCGGTGCGTCCCGGACGGCGATGATCGGCGCCAGGCACAACGGCATCAGAACCCCGGCGAGCATCGCCTGCGCGAGGGGCGTCGGGATTGCCGAGATGATCCTTCCGAGCGTCGGCCACAGTCCGGTCAGCACGATCGCGATTCCGACGACGATGAATGCTCCGACCGCCGCCGGCCACCCACCCTCGACCGCTCCGGCGCCGGCGAGCAGAGCGGCACCGGGCGTCGACCAGGCCAGGGTGATCGGCATCCGATACCGGCGTGAGAGCCAGAGCATTCCCAACGCTTGGGTCACACACAGAACCAGCAGTCCGGACGCCGCCTCGGTTGCGTCCGCACCGACAGCCGCGAGGCCGGTGAGCACCACCGCGAACGAACTGGTGAAGCCGACGAGGGCCGTGACGATGCCTGCGCTCATCGGTTGCGAGTTGCTGCGAACGGCTTCCGGTTCGGTGGTATCTGTGGAGTCCGACATGGTCAGTGATTCTGCCCGACCCGCCCCAGACCCGATTTACCTGTCCGGTCGGATGGGTGAGGTGACCGCTTTGCCGTAGATGAGGTGCGTTTGGGCGTGCCAGACCTCGGGATGTGCGGCGAGGTGGTCGATCAATACTCGCTGTAGATGAGCACTGTCACGGACCGCGACGTGGAGGAAGAAGTCCTCGGGCCCCGAGACGTTGAAGAGCGCAAGCGTTTCCGGCAGTGCTAGGGCGTCGGCGGTGAACCGGTCGACGAGGTCGCGGCGGTGTGGTCGCAGTTGAACGGCGATGATCGCCTGCATCGACCGGCCAACGGCTGCCGGATCGACAACCGCGTGGATACCGCTGATCGTTCCGTTGGCACGTAGGCGTCGTACGCGCTCGTGGCACGAGGACGTCGCCAAGCCGACTCGATCGGCCAACACCTTGTTGGTGATCGACGCGTCGTTCTGCAATTCGGCCAAAATCTTCCAGTCCACCGGATCCAGAGGCTCATTCTTCGTCATTTGCCGAACTATATCCGGAGTCGTTTTGAACTTCCCGGATCCAGTTGCACACTCCTGGCATGAACATGTGTCTCGAATCAGCTCGGGTGTGAGGTATTTCGGATGAGTGTCGGTCAATGGCTCGCTTTCGGCTCCCTGCTATCCATCGTCCTGTTCACGCCGGGACCGGATTTTGTCCTGATCCTGCGTCATTCTCTGGCAGATCGTCGGACCGGCGCGGTGGTGGCCGCCGGTGTGATTTCCGGGCTCTTCGTTCACACCGCTGCCGCGTCACTTGGTCTCTCCGCACTTGTGGCAACACGGCCGCAGTTGCTCTCCGCGCTCACATACGCCGGGGCGGCATATCTGACCTGGCTCGGCATCTCCGCGATTCGAAGTGCTTTCAAAGCCCGAGCCTCGGACGAGGGAATTCCGGCAGCGAAAGAACCGATCGCGGTCACCACGGCATTTCGCTACGGCTTCCTCTCGAACCTGCTGAATCCGAAGGCGCTGTTGTTCTTTCTCGGGCTACTCCCGCAATTCATCGAGCCGGGTGAAGGCGCAGGGCTGCGGACGTTGATGTTGGCGGGCGCGACGGTGGTCGCCGCGGCACTGTGGTGGGCGATCGTGGTGGTGTTGGCGGCCGGAGCCGGCAAGAAGCTGCGTCGTCCTGGCGTCGGCAAGCGAATCGACGTGGTGACGGGAGTGTTGTTGGTGGGTCTCGGTGCCTTCTTCGGGGTTGCATGAGTGGTCGTGTCAGGATGGGTTCATGACACTTCCCGTGCTGATCGACGTCGAAGAACTGTCCGCTCTCATCGAGGCCGGCGCTGCGCCGCGATTGCTCGATGTCCGATGGGCGCTGGGTGATTCGAACGGCGAGCAGCATTTTCGCGACGGCCATATTCCCGGTGCGGTATTCGTGAACCTCGACGAGGAACTTGCCTCGCCGCCGTCGCCGGGCAAGGGAAGGCATCCGCTGCCGAGTCTCGAAGACCTGCAGGCCGCGGCGCGTCGTTGGGGAATCGACGACGGTGATTCGGTGGTGCTTTACGACGCCACCGGCAACACGGCCTCTGCTCGTGGTTGGTGGCTGCTGCGGTGGGCCGGACTCTCGGATGTCCGACTGCTCGACGGCGGGCTGCAGGCCTGGGAGTCCGCAGGACTGCCGTTGGCGGCCGGTATCGGCGAGTCCGTCAGCCCGGGCGACGTGACTTTCACCGGCGGCAACATGCCGACTGTCGACATCGACGGTGTCGGCAACTGGACGAGCGAGGGCGGTGTCCTTCTCGACGCCCGAGCCGGGGAGCGGTACCGCGGCGAGGTCGAGCCGATGGATCCCGTCGCAGGGCACATCCCCGGTGCGGTGAGCGCGCCGACCGCGGAGAACATCACCGGCGACGGGCGATTCCTGGATACGACCCACCTGCGTGAGCGATTCGCCGGACTGGGCGTCGGAGACAAGGTGGCGGTGTACTGCGGATCCGGAGTGACTGCAGCGCACGAGATCGCGGCGCTCGCGATCGCTGGTTACGACGCGACGCTGTTCCCGGGCTCGTGGTCACAGTGGTCCAACGACAGCACTCGCGCCGTCGACACCGGAGCCTGAGTCAGCTCTTGGTGCGATCGATGAATGACGGCACGAGAAACCACAGCGCCGTGAACATGATCGCGGCGCACGCTGCCAAAACCTTTGCGGCAACTCCGCCGACGGCGACCTCGGCGATCAACAGGACCGTGCCGGTCATGGAGGCGGCCAGAAAGGCTATGCCGCACAGGGCGAATCGGTTGGCCACGGGCAATATGTTCTCGCGGTGCCCACGGCGGAAAAGCATGCGATGCCAGACCGCGGGTGCCATCAGGAACCCGAACGAGATGGCAACAAGGATCACCGTCACCAAGTGGATGCCGCGGATGTACGCCGACGCTTCCTCGTAGCGTTCGGTGAATGCCACGGCCAGCAAGAAGGCAAACAGGATCTGAACACCAGAGAGCGCGACGCGCAGTTCTTGCAACAACTCGTTGAAGTTCCGCGCGAGTTGTTGAGGTGGAGTCTCCCCGGTCTCGTTCACGGCGACGTGGTTCCTACGCCCGTGAGTATTCCGACGCTCGCTGGATCTGCTCCGCGCTCGGACGCACGCCGGTGTAGAGCACGAACTGTTCGGCGGCCTGAAGGGCAATGACCGACGCTCCTGTGATCGCCGTTTTGCCGAGTTCGGTCGCCAACGCGATCAGTGGCGTCTTCGCGGGCATCGCGACGACGTCGAAGACGACATCGGCTGCGCGCACTGCGTGCTCGGGGAACGACAGTGCATCTGCTTCTGCGCCGCCGGACATACCGATCGGGGTGGCGTTGATCAGCACACCTGGACGAAGCTCACCGAGTTCGGCCTGCCAGTCGAAGCCGTACTGCTTCGCAAGCGATGACCCCACTTGCTGGTTGCGGGCGATCACGGTGACGTCGGTGAATCCGGTGTCGCGCACCGCGGCGACGACTGCTTTTGCCATGCCACCGCTGCCGGCGACAGCGACGGACAGGCTCGTGTCGACGTTGTTGTCACGCAGTAGATCGGCCACCGCCTGATAGTCGGTGTTGTAGGCGTGCAGCACTCCGGACTCGTTGACGATCGTGTTGACGGAGTCGATGGCGCTGGCCGAATCATGCATGACGTCGATGTGCTCGATGACCTGTTCCTTGAACGGCATCGACACCCCACAGCCTCGAATCCCGAGTGCTCGTATGCCTGCGATCGCGGCTGGCACGTCTTCGGTGGTGAAGGCTTTGTAGACGAAGTTCAAGCCCAATTCTTCGTAGAGGTAATTGTGAAATCTGGTGCCGATGTTGCTCGGTCGCCCGGAGAGCGACATGCACAGGAGCGTGTCCTTGTTGAGGTCGACGGTCATCGTTCCCACTCTAATCGCGAGTTCGGAGTAGTTCTTGATGGAGGAGTGCACCCATCCGGATGGCCCGCAGCGCCGAATGTCGGGTATCCGATCGAAGCACCACTCGCACCGACAGAGCCGAGACGACATGGTCACACAGAACATCGACGAGCACCCGAGCACCGAATCTCGTCCACCGCGTCGTAGATGGGCTGCTCACGCGATCTCCGGGGTCTTGGCCGCGGCTGTCGTCCTGGGCGTCGGTGAACTGGTTGCGTTGCCGATCAACCCGGACGCGTCGCCCTTCTACGCGGTAGGTGCGACTACCGTCGACCGAACGCCGGCGTGGGCTCGCGAGTTCGCGATCGATACTTTCGGTACCAATGACAAGCCGGCGCTGTTCATCGGAATGTCGATCTTGATCGTTCTGCTCGGTGCGGTGGCCGGGCTCCTGGAACGGCGACGCCGCCCGATCGGCAGCGTCATTCTCGTTCTTCTGGGCGCGGTTGGTGTGTATGCGGCGATGCAGCGCCCGACTGCCGATGCGATGTACGTGTTCCCGACGCTGGTCGGTGTGGTGGCGGGCGTCGCAACCTTGCGGTTGCTGATCACACAACTCGAAGTGCCGCTCTCGCCGGGCGTCGCCGACTCGTGGTTGCCTCGTCGTCAGTTCCTTCTGCTGGCAGGTGCGGCGTTGGCAGTGGCTGCGGCAGCGGGTGCCGCCGGGAAGTTCGTGGGTCAGCGAATCGCCGGAGCAGTAGCGAATCGTGAAGACTTTGTCGTGCCCACCGCCGCTGACCCGGCGCCGCCGATTCCGGCGGGTGCGGATATCGCAATTGCGGGTGCGTCGACGTACATCACGCCCAACGACGACTTCTACCGAATCGACACGGCACTCCTCGTTCCGCAATTGACGACGGATTCGTGGGAACTGCGGATTCACGGAATGGTGGACCGCGAGATGACGTTGTCGTTCGACGATCTGGTGGCGCGAACGCCCATCGAGCGGGTCATCACGCTGACGTGTGTCTCGAACGAGGTGGGCGGCGTTCTGGCCGGGAACGCGAAGTGGATCGGTTATCCCATGAAGGACCTGCTCGACGAAGTCGGTGTCCATCCCGACGCCGACATGCTCCTCTCGACCAGCGTCGACGGCTTCACAGTCGGCACCCCGGTCGAGATAGTCACCGACGGCCGTGACGCGATTCTCGCCGTGGCGATGAACGGTGAGCCGTTGCCGTTCGAGCACGGTTATCCCGTTCGGCAGGTGGTTCCGGGGCTGTACGGTTTCGTGTCCGCCACCAAGTGGGTGACGGAGTGGGAGTTGACGCGTTTCGACAAGGTCGAGGCCTATTGGACCCAGCGCGGTTGGGGTGCGCAGGCACCGATCAAGACGTCGTCGCGTATCGAGGTGCCGGCAGCTTTGGCGCCGATCGAGCCGGGCCAGGTGCTGGTGGCGGGAACGGCCTGGGCTCAGCATCGCGGGATCGAGAAGGTCGAGGTTCGCGTCGACAACGGTGAATGGCAACCGGCGACGCTGGCTCAGGAGTACTCGATCGACACGTGGCGTCAATGGTCGTGGATGTGGGATGCAGGCTCAGGTTTGCACACCGTGCAGGTCAGAGCGACGGATTTGGACGGGAACGTTCAGGTGGAAGAGCGCACTCCGCCGATCCCCGGTGGAGCCACGGGATGGCACACCAGGTCGTTCACCGTGAAGTGACAGGAAAATCCGAATGGGGTTCGGTATACAGGCGGACGACTCGCTGAGCCATCCATCCGGCGATCAGGGTTCGCAGGCCGAAGTCGAAGGTGTCGTCGGTTCGCAGTGGGGTCGTAGCCTCGCGCGTGATCTCGCTCGGGTTGGAGGATTGAGTCCACGCGACATCCGGCGTCGAGAGTTTCACGACGGATCCGAGAACCAGACTGTCCAGCGTGGAGATTGCGTGACGAGTGTCGGTCGAATCGAAACCCCCGTCCGAAAATGCTTGAACCAGTGCAGTATCGATAGCAAAAGTTACCTCTGTGCGGACACTTCGTGTCATGAGCAGCGGGATGAGGCGCCAGTGCTCGACCGCAGCTCGGCGATAGGCCCACCCCCACGCGCTGATCCGTTCGCTCCACCCTGCCGGTGGGTGGGGGACAGAGATCGACGACATCACGCGGATGCGCATGAGTTCGACGATCTCGGATCGACCCGAAATATGTGTGTAGAGCGAAGACGGAGTCACGTTCAATTGCTTGGCGATCCCGGGCATGGTGAAGTCGCCGGTTGCGTCGACAGCATCCAGAGCCGCGTCGGTGATGTTTCGCGTGGACAGTATCGGCTGGGTGGGACGCGGCATCGATTCTCCTGGTGAGGGATTCGTCAGCAATCTCGGACTTCATCGAGTGATGACAACTCCTTGATTTCGGGAGCCGATATGCATCATACTAACCGAACCCTATTCGGTATGTCGGCGGAATCTTCCGGCGATCGGTACACGTCGGAGGAACATTCAATATGTCTGTCGTATGGCTGACCGGTGCAACGATCATCGACGGGACAGGCGCCGACCCGTTCGAGAACTGCGCTGTTGCTGTGGAAAACGGGCGGATCAGTGCACTCGGTGGCACGCCACCTGCGGGGGCGGAGGTGTTGGACTGCACCGGGCTGACAATCACGCCCGGCCTCATCGACGCGCACGTTCATCTCGGTGGATCGAGCGATCTCGCACCGAGTCTGCGGCGTCAGATCTCGGTAGCCGAGCTCGCTGCAGACATGTTCGCGACCTGCGCATCGACCCTCGACGGGGGATTCACCACTGTTCGTGACTGCGGCGGAATCGACGGTGGACTCGCCGGAGTTGTCGCCTCGGGCAAGATTCCGGGTCCGCGGATCATTCAGTGCGGCCCGATCCAGTGCCAGACCGGTGGACACGGGCACCTGGCGGCCGAATGGGAGCCGACTTCGGACTGGTCCGATCATGACATCCCCGGATTACGGTGTATGTCTCTGCTTTCCGACGGTCCGCACGAAATGCGAAAGAACGTTCGCGAGACGTTCCGCAGGGGTGCGGACTTCCTCAAACTGTGTGTTACCGGGGGAGTGGTATCCACTCATGACAAGCTCACCGATACCCAGTTCACGGTCGACGAGATCGAAGTTGCCGTCGAGGAAGCCAATGCGCGCGGTACCTATGTCACGGTGCATGCTCACAACAACGAGGGAATCCGTAACGCTGTCACTGCCGGGGCAAAATGCGTCGAGCACGGCTCCGATATCGACGACGAGACCGCCAAGTTGATGGCCGAGCACGACGTCGCGTTGGTGCCGACGTTGGCTGTGGTGCAGGCGCTCTCGGACAGCGCGGCGTCAGCAGGTCTACCCGAATCGATTTCGGCTCGGATCGGCCAGATGATGCAGGGTCAGATCGACGGGCTTCTTGCTGCTCGAAATGCCGGCGTCAGAGTGGGCTTGGGATCGGACCTCATCGGTACCGATCAAACGGGCCGGGGAATGGAGCTAGTCCTGCGCGCCAAGGTCGAAACCCCGATGGACGCATTGGTTTCCGCTACCCGGATCAACGCCGACATTCTCGGTATCGCCGACGAGGTCGGCACCATCGAAGTCGGCAAGTTCGCCGACCTCGTTGCATTCCGCGGCAATCCGTTGACGGATCCGTCCATCTTCGCCGATCGTGAGCGCATCGCACTCGTCATTCAGAGCGGTCGAGTGGTGAAGGACGGCCGGTAGCTCAACAGCGAGTGGCGAGTTCTGTCAACGCCGAGTGATCCGCCCGGCTGACCGGTAAGCCGTAGGAAATCGCGACGGTCAAGTACTTGCCGGCGTAGAAGCATCGGTATGCAGGATTGGGCGGCAACCACTCACTGGGCGTGCTGTCGCCTTTCGACTGGTTGTCGGGGCCGTTGACGGCCAACAGGTTCAGTGACGTGTCGTTCGCGAACCTCATCCGAAGCGCGGGCGTCCAGGAGTTCGCGCCGAAGTCCCAAGCCGCGGCGAGTGGGAAGACGTGGTCGATCTGGACGGACTTGGCCTGGCTGCGTTCGAATTCGATGCGATTACCGGAGTACGGGTCGGTCATCGCGCCCGACAGTACGACGCAGTCACGTGTTCCCGGTTTGAACACCACGTCCGAGAGATCTTGGGCCAGAACGTTGTTGCGGGTATCGCACCCGTCGTGGCCACCTGGAGCGTCCTGGTCGTCGGACCACGCGGGGCCGAAGACGCAGGCCTCGCCGTTACCGCAGCCGCGCTGGTATCCACCCGGATGTGGTCGGGTGTCGACAATCGCTGTCCGGGACAGCAACTCTTCCAGTTCCGATCGCGTGGGGCTGCCAGGGGCCGACTCGAGACGCTCGTCTCCGAACCATCCGCAGGACGCGACGAGACATACGAGCGCGAGCGTCGACAGGATCGCAGATAACCGTGCAACCACCTGTGCCCCCGCCCGTCGTAGACGGTGATTGAACCATCGTGGGCCGACAGGAATCAGCCGAACTCGATCACCACTTTGCCGGCGGCATGGCCGTCTTCGACTGCAGCGAGCGCTTCCCCAGCGCGGGAGAATGGGTACCGCCCGGACACGGACGGGTCGAGGATCCCGTCGGCCACGAGCGCCGCGACCTCCGTGAATACTGCTGTAGTTCTTCGGCGTTCGACACCACCGCCGCCGAGTCGGCTCGCAGCCAGAGGATCGGCGATGCTCAGGATCGGTGCGTCCGGTCGGGCGAGCTCAGCGCCGCGAGTGAGAGTGTCCCCGCCGACCAGGTCGAAAACCGCGTCCACTCCGACTGGGGACAACGCGGACACGTCGTCTGCGAAGCCGTCCCCCGACGCAACCCAACGTGCTCCCGCTTCCTCGATCGCGGTTCTCTTGGACTCGCTCGCGACACCGATCACGTTGATACTCCGCGCCAGTGCAAGCGCGATCGTGCTGCGACCAACGCCGCCGCCGGCGCCGAGCAGCAGGAGTGTCGCCCCGGGTTTCAGACCGAGATCGTGGAGTGCGTCGTAGGCCGTTCCTGCCGCAACCGTCAGCACTGCGGCATCGGCCCAGGACACGGTAGGCGGCTTGTGTGCTGTCGAGGAGACGTTGAGCAATGTCGACGCGGCGTAGCCGCCGAAGCCGGTCGCGGTAGCGCCGAACACTTCGTCGCCGACCTCGAACTCGGTGACCCGCGGACCTACTCCGATGACAACACCGGACACTTCGCGGCCCAGAACCGCAGGCAGCGTCACCGGGACAGTATCTTTTCGAGTACCCGCGCGAACTTTCCAGTCAGCGGGGTTGACGCCCGCCGCTCGGACCGACACCAGCAGTTGGCCGGCACCCGGTGGGGGCAAGGTGACGTCGAAGTAGGACTGTGTGTCGGGTCCGCCGTACTCGGTGAAGCCGTATGCCGTCGTCATGCCTGCCAGCCTATTGCCCGGTAGGCGGGAAGTGGTGTCGGTGGCACCTGATTGGATGGTCGGATGCTGCATGGACTCTGGTCACCGGGATCGGGGCTCAAACTGTGGGTCGACGGGCACGACAGTGCCGGGACCGACGATCCCCGTGATCCGGTCAGTGCTGTCCTGCATCGCAAGTTCCGTCATCGTGTGAATGTCGCTATGCCGCCCGTACCTGGCGGGCCTTTGCAGAGTGAGTACGCAGCTGTTGCGTTAGCGCCGCCGGACGCAGTCGATCTCCTGCTGCGGTTCAAGGCCGACGATCAGCGAATTGCGGGAGACCTGCACTTTCTCGTACATGTGGCGCGAGGAATAGACCGGTGGGTGCGCGCCGGACGGGTGGTCCCCGCACTGACGCGGGCTGAAGGAAGTTGGTGGCCACGCTGGCAGTTGTCGGTGGGGGAACGCCAGCGCGCCTGGATCGGCGAACTGGTAGTGGCGATGCCGCCGGTGCAGCGGGCGGTCGGTTCGCCGAGGGCGACGATCGAAGACATCACGAACGAACTCACGGACCCGATCGTCCGTCGTGCTCTCGGGGACTCGCATCCGGTGGTGCAGACCCCGCTGTGGCAGGCCGTGTTGTCCGGGGATGCTTTCGACGACGTGTCGGTACGAGCGGCCGAGGGACTCGCCGAATGGGGGTCGACGTTCACCGCCGGAGAGCCGGATCTGGTTCTGCGGCTGATCGAGCCTGAACTCGACGACAATTCCGATCCCGACGACGATGCGCTGTGGCGTCTGCACGTGTGTTTGCGTCCTGAAGGTGAAGCGCCCGAACGTGTTCGACTGCACCGGGCCGATCCCAAACGTATCCAGCTCGGCAGCCGCAAACTCGAAGAGGCAATCAAGGCTTACCCACGTTTTCGCGACGTGCCGCGCGACGAGGACAGTCTCGACCTGTTGCTGCCCACTCCTGTCGTGATGGACCTGGTCGGACACGGCGCGATAGTCCTGCGAGAGCGAGGGATCACGCTGCTGCTTCCGCGTGCCTGGAACGTGGTGTCTCCATCCCTGCGTGTGCGGGTGACCTCGGCGGCGTCTCCGATCGTTGCGGAGAATCGTACGGTCGGTATGGACCAATTGCTGGAATACGATTGGGAATTGGCGCTCGGAGACAAGGTACTCACCGCCGAGGAAATGACCCGACTGGTCGATGCGAAGTCCGATCTGGTCCAGTTGCGCGGCGAGTGGGTTCAGGCGGACAAAGACGTCCTGGCCCGCGCGGCTCGTTTTGTCAGTCAGCGGCATTCGAGCGGGGACCGAGCGATCGTCGATCTGATCAAGGACTTGATCGCCGACGACCTCAAAGACCTGCCGGTCGAGGAAGTGAAGGCAACCGGATGGGCCTCTGCACTGCTCGACCAGTCGGTGGCTCCGCGGCAGGTCGCGGTACCGTCGACGGTCAACGCGACTTTGCGTCCGTATCAACGACGCGGTCTCGACTGGTTGGCGTACATGAGTGCTCTCGGGCTCGGCGCCGTTCTGGCCGACGACATGGGTCTGGGTAAGACGCTGCAACTGTTGGCGTTACTTGCGCACGAGAAGTCCAAGACAGCAACCCTTTTGGTGTGCCCGATGTCGGTTGTGGGTAACTGGCAGCGTGAATCGGCGCGATTCGTGCCGAGCTTGCGCGTCTACGTTCATCACGGTTCGGATCGCGCTACCGGGGCGGAGTTGGAACAGGCAGTTCGTGAGAGTGACCTCGTGATCACCACCTACGCGCTCATGACCCGCGACGTCGCGGCCCTCAAGGATCTCGACTGGCGGCGCGTAGTGCTCGACGAGGCTCAACACATCAAGAACGCCAAGACATCTCAGGCCCGCGCTGCTCGCAGCATCCCCGCGGATCATCGCGTTGCTCTGACCGGAACGCCGGTGGAGAACCGACTGGACGAGCTGCGGTCAATCCTCGATTTTGCCAATCGCGGTGTACTCGGCTCGGAGCAGATGTTCCGCAAAAGGTTTGTCGTACCGATCGAGCGGGAAAAAGATCAGGTTGCCGTCTCGCGACTGCGAGCCGTCACGTCCCCCTTTGTGCTGCGGCGCGTGAAGACCGATCCCGCCGTGATCGCGGATCTCCCGGAGAAGTTGGAGATGACGGTTCGAGCGAATCTCAGCGAAGAGCAGGCCGCGTTGTACCGCGCCGTGGTGGACGAGATGATGGCGCAGATCAAGGGGACGGAAGGGATGAAGCGCAAGGGCGCCGTCCTGTCTGCGCTGACCAAACTCAAACAGGTGTGCAATCATCCCGCGCACTTCCTGCGCGACGGTTCGCCGGTGATGCGCCGCGGGCAACACCGTTCGGGAAAGCTCGGACTGGTCGAGGACATCGTCGAGTCGGTCATCGGCGACGACGAGAAGGTTCTGTTGTTCACACAGTTTCGTGAGTTCGGCGAATTGGTGGTGCCGTACCTGGCCGACCGGTTCACCACCGAAGTTCCGTTTCTCCACGGCGGAGTGTCGAAAGCCGGGCGCGACGCCATGGTCGAGGCATTCCAAGGTGAAGGCGGCCCGCCCATCATGGTGCTCTCGCTCAAGGCCGGCGGCACGGGTCTGAATCTCACGGCGGCCAACCATGTGGTTCACCTCGACAGATGGTGGAACCCGGCGGTAGAGAACCAGGCGACGGACCGTGTCTTCCGCATCGGTCAGAGAAAGAACGTTCAGGTACGCAAGATGGTGTGCGTCGGAACCTTGGAAGAGCGAATCGACTCGATGATCGCGAGTAAAAGTGAACTCGCCGAACTTGCAGTCGGGACCGGTGAGAACTGGGTGACGGAGATGAGCGTCGAGCAATTGGACGAGTTGTTGCGACTCGGCGACGACGCGGTGGGCGAATGAGTCCGCGCGGCAAGGGCCCCGATTTCAGCGAGTACACCGGGTCCCGACGGCGAGCACCCGCGCCGGTCAAACCTCGTCCAGCGTTCGGGAGAACATTCTGGGGCAAGGCTTTTGTCCGCGTCGTCGAAGAGATCGGCGACAAACCTCGTGTCACGCGTGGGCGAACGTATGCGCGTTCGGGTCAGGTTTTGGCGCTCGACATCGAACCGGGAGTGGTGACGGCCGAGGTTCAGGGCAGCCAACTTCAACCTTTCGTTTCCACGCTGTCGATCGACACTCTTGATCAATCGGATATCGACGACATCATCACCAAGATCCGCCGAGTGCCGGGAAGCCTTGCCGCGCTGGTGTCCGGCACTGTCCCGGACATGCTTGCTGCCCAACTGATACCGGACGGCCCGTCGGCTTTCCGATTCGACTGCACCTGCCCCGATGTCGGCTGGCCGTGCAAACACGCTGCGGCCGTGGCGTTCTTGACCGCGGAGCGAATCGACACCGATCCGCTCAGGTTGCTGAGACTTCGCGGGGTCGACCTGGAGCAGTTGATCGGGGGAGTGGAAGACGAGTCGACTGTTTCGGTGGACGTCGAGAATTGGTTCGGAATCGCGGCTGCCCTTCCTGCGCTACCGAAGGTGCCTTTTCGCGCGGCGATCGACGATCTGGATATCAGGCGGTTGCGCGAGGCGGTTGCGGCATTGGGATTGGACATGGCTCAGCAGAACGTCGCCTTGGACGAAATACGGTCCATCTACCGACGGTTGGACGGTTGAAATCGGACAACTCCGGACTGGTGCTAGTTTCCTGTCGTAAATTCCAGTATCGTTAATTGGACCGGTCCGGTCGGGACCTGCCTGCGATTTCAGGTCGTTGTCGTCGGCGAATAGACGACTATTCATTTCTCGGAGGGACAGTCGCTGTGATGCCCGTTCATTTGCGCGACAGCGCAATACCCAAACACGAACAGTTGCGCACCATTCTCCTGCGCAAGTGCACCCAAGAACTCCAGCCTGGCGACTTGATGACCAGCGAGCGAAACCTGATGCAGGACTACGGCGTCAGTCGGATCACCGTTCGCGAGGCAATCGGGCAACTGGTCAATGACGGACACCTCGTTCGCGTGCGTGGCAAGGGAACCTTCGTTGCGCACCGTGCTGTCCAATCCAAGCTGCACCTTGCATCCTTCACCGAGGAAATGCGCGCCCAGGGGCATCACCCCACGACAGTGGTCCTGGTCAGCGAACAGGGGCCGGTCCCCGAAAACACTGCTGCCGCACTGAATATGCGACCGGGTTCCGACGGTTACCACGTCAAGCGCTTGCGCCTTGCCGACGGCGAGCCGGTGAGCGTGGACGACGGCTGGTTCAATCCCGAACTGTTGCCGGGTTTACTCGACATGGAC
>NZ_BAAILK010000019.1:49743-68539 GCF_054589475.1 Rhodococcus sp. no. 34 | reverse complement strand
TTGACGGGTTCGATCTATCGGGCAACCGCCGACAAGTACGACAAGCCGATCGATCGGGCAGAGCAGACAGTCAGTGCCGATGGTGCCAGTACGGAGATCGCGACTCTCCTGGGCACTCGTAAGGGCGCTCCGGTTCTGTACTTCGATCGAGTGTCGTTCAGCGAGATCGCACCGGTCGAGCACACTCGCAGTTGGTACCGATCCGACCGCTACCAGTTGCAGATGGAAGTCCAGGGCCAAGCGCGGCCCAAAACGCGCGGCGACCAATAGTCATCGTTCGAAGCGAAAGGGCGAGCACACCTTCCGGTGTGCTCGCCCTTTGCGTTACGCCGACCAGTCGAACAGAGTGTCGCCAGTGGCGACGTCCCCACCGACGGAAGGGGATTCGACGGTGTCCGGTTTGGAATCCATCACGACTACCGGGCAGATCGCCGAGTAACCGGTCGTGTCGATGTGCGCTGGATCGAAGCTGACAATGGGATCACCCGCATCGACGGTGTCACCCTCGGCGGCGATGAGGGTGAATCCGTCGCCTTCGAGCTTGACCGTGTCGATGCCGATATGGACCAGCACGCCGGTGGCTTTCTCGCCGAAGATCACGAACGCGTGGGGGTGAAGTTTCAGGATCTTTCCGCTGATCGGCGCCACGACCGTGAGTGGGCCCTGACCGCGAGCGGGTTCGATCGCGACGCCCGAGCCGACCATCTGCTGAGCGAACACCGGGTCCGGTACGTCAGCGAGTGCGACGACCCGACCGGGGAGCGGGGCGAGGACGACCGTCACAGGATGTCCTCGATGTCCTCGGCAAGGGTGTCGGCCTCGGGCCCGACGATGACCTGGACAACCGTTCCGGCCTTGAGTACGCCGTGTGCGCCGGCAGCCTTGAGAGCGGACTCGTTCACCTTCGCTCCGTCCTTGACCTCGGTACGCAGGCGGGTGATGCAAGCCTCGATCTCGACGATGTTCTCTGCGCCGCCGAGGCCCTTGATGATTGCTTCCGCTTTCGACATTTGCTGCTCCTGATTGTCGGGTTGGTCGTGATCGTTGAACGGTCGTACAGGTGGGCTGACTAGTTGCTGGTCAAGGCTATCCCGGTTACGTATGTCACATTTGGGTGTTGACAACTCGCCTCCACCAGGTAAAACTACAACTGGTTATGACCGGACAGTACCCGTTGGAAGTCCGGCTCCACAACAGTTTCGACAAAACGGTTTAGGCCTCACTTCCGAGCAAGAACCGTGACCTGCATTTTCACGAAACCTGCACGTGTACGACACCCGAATTTCCAGAACCAGCGGCCGATCGCGACGCGGCCCGGCGAACGAAGAAGGTCCTTGATGACTCTCGAAGACACCCCGAAGAAGGAATCGAAAGTGTTCGCCGGGGTTCAACGCCTCGGCCGAAGCTTGATGCTTCCGATCGCCGTTCTGCCGGCTGCGGGAATCTTGCTCCGCCTCGGCCAGGACGACCTGCTCGGGCGATTCAGTTCGATGCACAGTGCTGCTGCAGTGATCTCTGCGGCAGGACAAGCAGTCTTCACGTGGCTGCCGCTGATCTTCGCCGTCGGTATCGCGATCGGCTGGGCCAAGAAGGCCGACGGATCGACTGCCTTGGCAGCCGTCGTCGGCTACATGGTGATCGACGGCGTGTTCAAGGCGATGTCGCCGATCGTCCTCGAAGGGAAGACGGACCCGAACGGGGATCAATCCCTGATCAACTACGGTGTGCTCGCCGGTATCGTGATGGGCTTGCTGTCGGCGATCCTGTGGCAGCGGTTCTATCGAACGAAGCTTCCCGATTATCTCGGGTTCTTCAACGGGCGCAGGCTCGTTCCCATCCTGACAGCGATCACCGGTCTTGTGGTCGGTGTCCTGATGGCATTCGTGTACCCCTTGTTCAACTCCGGCCTCAACTGGGTCGGTGAAGCAGTTGCTTCCAATACCGTTGTGGGCGGCGGCATTTACGGCGCAGCGAACCGCCTCCTGATCCCCACGGGCCTGCACCACATCTTGAACTCCGCCGTGTGGTTCCTGATCGGCGACTACCAGGACGCGAGCGGTCAGATCGTTCGCGGTGACCTCAACCGGTTCTTCGCCGGCGACCCCTCCGCCGGTACGTTCATGACCGGCTTCTTCCCGATCATGATGTTCGCCCTCCCCGCTGCAGCCTTCGCGATCTGGCGCAACGCCAAGCCTTCGCAGAAGAAGCTCGTCGGCGGCATCATGCTCTCCACCGGCCTGACCGCATTCCTCACCGGTATCACCGAGCCGCTCGAATTCTCCTTCATGTTCGTCGCGTGGCCCCTGTACGTCATCCACTCGCTCCTGACCGGAACGTCGATGGCCTTGGTCAATGCGCTCGGGATTCACGACGGATTCACGTTCTCCGCAGGCTTCTTCGACTACGTGTTGAACTTCGGCAAGGCAACCAACGCATGGATGTTGATCCCGATCGGACTCGGCTACGCCGTGATCTACTACTTCCTTTTCAGCTTCGTCATCAAGAAGTGGAATCTGCGCACGCCAGGACGAGAAGAAGAGGTCGAGGTGGCCGCAGGTGAGCCCGACCCAGCGCTGCTCGAGGCCGAACTGGCACTGGCTGCCGAAGGTGACAGCCGCACCGACGCCCCGCTCGTCGCCGAACTGGAAAACAAGCTCGACAAGGAACTGGAAGGACGCTGAACATGGCGATCGCAACCACGACAATCGGATCCCGCGTCGGACTCCACGCACGACCCGCAGCGCTCTTCGCGCGCGCCGCAGCCGATCTACCGGTAGACGTCACCATCGCGCTCGGCGACGGCGAACCCGTCGATGCCTCCAGCATGTTGTCTGTCATGACTCTCGGTGCAGCATTCGGGGATTCGGTGACCTTGCGTGCTGACGGTGACGGCGCCGACGCTGCGGTCGGTTCGCTCGCAGAGCTTCTCGCATCCGAACTGGACGAAGCCTGATGACGGCGAGTGTGGACAACCGCATCGCGGGTATCGGAGTGAGCGCGGGTTCGGTCTGCGCGCCGTGGTTGCGATTCTCCACGCCTGAGCCGACCTCGGCGGCGGACCCGATCACGGGCAGTCCCGAGGCGGAGCTGATCAGGATCCGTGAGGCACTGGACGCCGTCGCGGAGGAACTGCTCTCGCGTGCAAAGACAGTCGAGGGCGTCTCCGCGGAGATCCTGACGACGTCGGCTGCGATGGCGCGCGACGCGGGCATCGTGAAGGCGGCCAAGGCGAACCTGGAATCGGGGCTGCCGACCGCACACGCCGTCGCAGTCGCCTTCGACGCCTTCTGTGAAAAGCTCACGGCGCTCTGCGGGTACATGGCCGAACGGGCAACCGATCTGCGCGATCTCGGGCAGCGAGCCGTGGCCGTTCTTCGAGGGGAGCCGATGCCCGGAATCCCCACTCCCGGTTACCCGTACATACTGGTGGCGCGCGACCTCGCTCCGGCGGATACAGCGACGCTGGGCACCAGTGACGTGGTCGGATTGTTGACTGCCGAAGGAGGTCCGACCAGCCATACGGCTATCTTGGCGAAGTCGCTCGGAATCCCGGCCGTGGTCAACTGTTCGGGAACCGATCTGCTGGCGGAGGGGAAACTTCTCATCCTCGACGGCACCACCGGGACGGTCACCATCGATCCCTCGGCAGAAACGCGCGAGCGCGCTGTCCTCGAAGCATCGTTCGTGGCAGAGCAGTCGGCTTCGGCACAGGGTCCAGGACGCTCGCGTGACGGGTTCGCGGTGAGGTTGTCGGCCAACATCGGAACCCTCGAGGACGCCGCGCGGGCCGGAGCGGCGGATTGCGAGGGCGTCGGACTGTTCCGTACCGAATTCTCGTATCTCGGGCGTCACGACGCACCGTCGGTGGAGGAGCAAGCACAGACGTACGCGTCGGTGCTCGGGCACTTCGCCGGACAGAAGGTGGTGGTCCGCACTCTCGATTCGGGTTCGGACAAGCCGTTGCCGTTTCTCGATCTCGGGGTCGAGGAGAATCCGGCCCTTGGTATCCGCGGGCTCCGTGTCGGCACGGTTTATCCCGACACACTCATCAGCCAGCTCGACGCCCTCGCGGCGGCAGGCAATGCGGCGGGCGCCGATCTGTGGGTCATGGCGCCGATGGTAGCTACGGCCGACGAGGCGAAAGACTTTGCAGAACTTGCGCGTTCGCGGGGGATCGGCAAGGTCGGAGCAATGATCGAGGTTCCAGCTGCAGCGTTGCGGGCGAAGGATATCCTCGAGCACCTCGATTTTGTCAGTATCGGTACCAATGATCTGAGCCAGTACACCTGCGCCGTGGATCGTATGGCCGGAGGCCTGGCGCAACTGCTCGATCCGTGGCAGCCGGCGGTCCTCGATCTGATCGCGATGGTCGGTCAGGCGGGCGCCGATGCCGGAAAACCAGTTGGTGTGTGCGGAGAATCCGCGTCGGACCCGCTGTTGGCTCCGGTTCTGGTCGGTTTGGGCGTGACGAGTCTGTCGATGTCGGTCCCGGCATTGGGCGCAGTTCGCGCGCAACTGGCCTCTCTCGATCTGGCGGTGTGCAAGGACATGGCCGCGGCGGCGCGTGCCGCGCGAAACCCGATCGAGGGTAGAGCGGCCGTCGCGCGGATTCGCGAGTCGGCATGAGTACATCAGGCTCGGCTACTGTCGGCGATCCGATCGTATTGCGGGGAACTGTGATCGGATCTCCGGCCGGGAAGATTCACGACGGAGTCGTCGTCGTGGACGGCGAAAAGATCAGTTGGGTCGGCTCGGCTGCGGACTATGTGGCGTCCACACCCGTCGTCGTCATTCCGGAACGCACCGACGCGGTGATCATGCCCGGCTTGATCGATGTCCACAGCCACGGCGCCGCGGGTGCTGGTTTCCCGAACACCGACGCCGATGGAGCGAGCCGCGCGGCGGCGCACCATTGCGAGCACGGCACGACCGGAATGCTGGCCAGCCTGGTCTCCGCACCGCGCGCAGATCTGGTGCGACAAGCAACGATGCTCGCCGATCTGGTCGAACGCGGAGAACTTCTGGGTATCCACCTCGAGGGGCCGTTCATCAACGGCGTCCGCTGCGGTGCCCAGGATCCGGCGGCGATCATTCCCGGTGATCCGGATCTGCTCGAAGCCGTGTGTGACGCCGCGCGTGGGACCGTGCGGTCCATGACCTTGGCGCCCGAGACCGAGAATTTCGAAGAGTTGCTCGCGATCATGCGTCATCGCAACATCGTGCCGAGTTTCGGTCACACCGATGCCGACGCGGCAACGACGTCGGCGCGCATCGATGCTGCGGTGCACGGGGATTGGGCCGGACAGATCAGCGCGACCCACCTCTTCAACGGGATGCCGCCCCTGCACCATCGATCTCCGGGTCCCGTCGCGGCGTGCCTGGCGGCTGCCGCGAGAGGCGAGATGGTGGTGGAACTGATCGCAGACGGTGTGCATCTTGCGCCCGAGACCGTGTCGATGGTCTTCGACGCTGTCGGACCGGACCAGATCGCCTTGGTCAGTGATTCGATGGCCGCGGCGGGAATGGACGACGGCGACTACCAACTCGGTGCGCTCGACGTCACGGTTGCCGACGGTGTAGCAAGACTCGCGACCACCGACGGCAGTTCCGGTGCCATCGCCGGAGGGACTGCAAGATTGCTCGACGTGCTTCGCAGCACTGTCTTTGACGGCGGTGTCGCGCTGGAAGATGCTGTCGCAGCGGCAACTCGGAGCCCAGCGCGTCTGCTGGGACTCGGCGACCTGATCGGATCGCTGGCCGTGGGCTGCCGGGCCGACATCGTGGTCACCGATCGTCAATTGCGCCTGGGGCGTGTACTACTCGGCGGAAAAGCCGCCGGAGAGGAAAAATCATGGAAATCGTAATTCAGCCGACACCCGCGGAGGTCGACTCGACCGTCGCGGACATCGTCGAAGGCTACGTCAGAGCCGGGGCGACGACGCTCGGTCTCGCAACGGGGTCGTCGCCGATCGGAACCTATCGTGAACTGGCAGCGAGGCATCGCGACGCCGAACTCGACTTCTCGCTGGCTCGGGCATTCCTGCTCGACGAGTACCTGGGATTGCCGAAACGCCATCCGCAGTCGTACTACTCGGTGATTCGGTCGGAGTTCGTCGATCACGTCAACCTGGATCCCGCGATGGTGTCCAGTCCCAACGGTGAAGCGCCGTGCCCGGAGCAGGAGATCGCCCGGTACGATCAGAGCATCGCGGCGGCCGGGGGAGTGGACGTGCAGTTGCTCGGCATCGGTACCGACGGCCACATCGGCTTCAACGAGCCCGGATCGTCGTTGACCTCGAGAACCCGCGTGAAGACGCTGACCGAGCAGACCCGGATCGACAACGCACGCTTCTTCGACGGTGTGGACGACGTCCCACATCACGTGCTCACCCAGGGGCTCGGAACCATCAGCGATGCAAGGCATCTGGTGATGATCGCGACCGGAGAAGGCAAGGCTGACGCGATCGCCGCTGCCGTCGAAGGTCCGTTGTCTGCTTTCTGCCCGGCTTCGGTGATGCAATTGCATCGCCATGTCACCGTCGTCATCGACGAAGCTGCGGCCAGTTCACTCAAACTTGCCGACTACTACCGGTATGCGCTCGAACACAAGCCGTCGTGGCAGTCCTTCTGACATGACGGTTCTGGAGCTGGCTGTGCAGGACGTGCGGGGGGCGAGGATCGCGCGTTCGGTGGGAGCGACTCGAGTCGAATTGTGTGCGGCACTCGGCCCGACGGGGGGATTGACGCCCAGCATCGGAGTGATCGAGGCTGTGTCGGACGTGGGGATCGCGGTTCACCCGCTGATCCGTCCGCGCGCCGGAGGTTTTGTGTTCTCACCCGACGAAGTGTGGGTGATGGAGCACGACGTACATGCTGCTGTGGCCGGTGGAGCTTCCGGCATCGTGATCGGTGCGCTGACAGAAGACAATTCGATCGACACCGTCGTGCTGCGCCGCATCATCGGATGCGTGGACCGGGCGAGAGTCGAGGTGACAGTACATCGTGCGATGGACGTGGTGACCGACCGTCTGACCGCGCTGGACGAACTGATCGACCTGGGCGTGACCCGCGTGCTGACGTCCGGGGGTGCGGACACTTGCAATGAGGGACTCGACGAGATCGGTCGAATGGTCGAACATGCCGCGGGCCGGATCCAGATCATGGCCGGTGGCGGAATAACCGTCGACGACATCCCGGCAATCGCTGCCGTCGGCGTCGATGCGGTGCATCTCTCGGCGCGCAAGGTTGTCGCAGTTTCCGGCGGACCTGGTGGGGGATCGGACGGATACGACGTCACCGATGCAGTAGTCGCGCAGGAAGCGGCAGCCGCGCTCCGCGCTGTGCGCCTTTATTAACCCCCCGCGGTTAATAAAGGCGCACAGCCCTTGGGCTCTAGACATACATGGACATCCAACTATAGGATGGTAGACATATTCACTGCTGCCTCCTGGGCGGTCCATACGAGCAAGGAACGGGTTAGCACAATGGTTGAAAATGCGACGGTTCACGAGTTGACGCACTTCGTCGGTGGCAAGCGTGTTCCCGGGACATCTGATCGATTTGCGGACGTGTTCGATCCCAACACCGGCAAGGTGCAGGCCCGCGTTCCCCTCGCGAGCAAGGCCGAGACCGAAGCCATCATCGCCAATGCCGAAGAGGCGCAGCAGGTGTGGGCAGCGTTCAACCCGCAGAAGCGTGCCCGCGTGCTGATGAAGTTCCTGCAGCTCGCTCAGGCCGAGATGGATTCTCTGGCCCGCCTCCTCTCGTCCGAGCACGGCAAGACCGTCGCCGACGCCAAGGGTGACATCCAGCGCGGCCTCGAGGTCATCGAGTTCGCCGTCGGCGCTCCGCACCTGCTCAAGGGTGAATTCACCGAGAGTGCCGGCACCGGCATCGACGTGTACTCCATGCGTCAGCCGCTCGGCGTCGTTGCCGGCATCACGCCCTTCAACTTCCCCGCGATGATCCCGCTGTGGAAGGCCGGCCCCGCCCTCGCCGCCGGTAACGCCTTCATCCTCAAGCCCTCCGAGCGTGACCCCTCCGTCCCGCTGCGCCTGGCCGAGCTGTTCCTCGAAGCAGGACTGCCCGCAGGTGTGTTCAACGTGGTCAACGGTGACAAGGAAGTTGTCGACGTCCTGCTCACCGACGACCGCATCAAAGCCGTCGGCTTCGTCGGCTCCACGCCGATCGCTCAGTACATCTACGAGACGGCCGCAGCTCACGGCAAGCGCGCACAGTGCTTCGGTGGCGCCAAGAACCATGCGATCGTCATGCCGGACGCGGACCTCGACGAGGTTGCCGACGCCCTGATCGGTGCAGGCTACGGCAGCGCCGGCGAGCGTTGCATGGCCATCTCGGTTGCCGTTCCCGTCGGCGAGGAGACCGCGGACGCTCTTGTCGCGAAGCTGAAGGAGCGCGTCGCGAAGCTCAAGATCGGTCGCAGTGACGACGAAGGCGTCGATTTCGGACCGCTCGTTTGCCAGGATGCCCTCGACCGCGTCAACAACTACGTGCAGATCGGCATCGACGAGGGCGCAACGGCAGTCGTCGACGGCCGCGGCTTCACCCTCGAAGGCCACGAAGGTGGATTCTTCGCCGGCGCAACCCTGTTCGACAACGTCACCTCGGACATGCGCATCTACAAGGAAGAGATCTTCGGACCCGTCCTTCAGGTGGTCCGCGCTGCCGATTACGAAGAGGCACTGCGTCTTCCGACCGAACACGAGTACGGCAACGGCGTCTCCATCTTCACCCGCGACGGCGACACCGCGCGTGACTTCACCGCTCGCGTCAACGTCGGCATGGTCGGCGTGAACGTGCCGATCCCGGTCCCGATCGCGTACCACACCTTCGGTGGCTGGAAGCGCTCCGGATTCGGTGACCTGAACCAGCACGGTCCCGACTCCTTCCGCTTTTACACCAAGACCAAGACCGTGACGCAGCGCTGGCCTTCCGGCAAGAAGGAAGCAGGTCAGGAGGGTCGCTCCGTAGACTCCGCTCCTGACAACCACTTCGTCATCCCCACGATGAACTGATCGGAACACTTTCCATGTTTACTCTGACCGATGACGAGCGGGCGATTCGTGACACTGCCCGCGACTTTGCGGCCGAGCATCTGGCGCCCAACGCAGTGGAGTGGGATCAGACCAAGCATTTCCCGGTGGACGTCCTCCGTAAGGCGGCGTCCCTGGGAATGGGCGGTATCTACATTCGTGAAGACGTGGGTGGCAGTGAGCTGAGTCGCGTCGACGCTGCCCGGATCTTCGAAGAGCTGGCCAAGGGCGATCCGTCGATCGCCGCGTACATCTCCATCCACAACATGGTCACGTGGATGATCGACCAGTTCGGCAACGACGAACAGCGCCACAAGTGGGTTCCCGGACTCTGCTCGATGGATCAACTGGGCAGCTACTGCCTCACCGAACCCGGCGCTGGCTCCGATGCTGCGGGCTTGAGCACCAAGGCCGTTCGTGACGGCGACGACTACATCCTCAATGGCGTCAAGCAGTTCATCTCCGGCGCAGGCACTTCCGACGTGTACGTCGTGATGGCACGCACCGGATCTGCCGGTGCCAAGGGGATCTCGGCGTTCATCGTGCCCAAGGATTCGCCCGGACTGTCGTTCGGTGCCAACGAGATCAAGATGGGCTGGAACGCGCAGCCCACCCGTCAGGTGATCTTCGAAGACGTGCGAGTTCCTGCCGCCAACATGCTCGGTGAAGAGGGCAGCGGATTCCGCATCGCCATGAAAGGTCTCAACGGCGGCCGGCTGAACATCGCCGCCTGTTCGGTCGGTGGGGCCCAGGCAGCGCTGGAGAAGGCAGTCGCATATCTGGTGGACCGCAAAGCTTTCGGTTCGGCACTGATCGAGTCGCAGGCCCTGCAGTTCCAGCTCGCCGACATGCGTACCGAACTCGAAGCGGCCAGGACGTTGCTGTGGCGCGCCGCTGCCGCACTCGAAGACGGAGCGTCCGACGTCGTGGAGTTGTGTGCGATGGCCAAGCGCTTTGCCACCGACACCGGGTTCGACGTAGCCAACAAGGCTCTCCAGCTTCACGGCGGGTACGGCTATCTTGCTGAGTACGGGATCGAGAAGATCGTCCGCGATCTTCGGGTTCATCAGATCCTCGAAGGCAGCAACGAGATCATGAGGGTGGTCATCGCCCGCAGCGTGGTCGCATCAGGTCAGGGAAAGCAGGGAGCAGCATGAGCGACGAGCTCGAGGTATTGATCGAAAAGCGTGACGGGCTGGGGCTCATCACTCTCAACCGTCCCAAGGCGATCAACGCCCTCAACCACTCGATGGTCAAGGCGATGGCCAAGGCCCTCGAGGAATGGAAGTCCGACGACGACGTCAAGGCAGTCGTACTCACGGGCGCCGGCGAGCGTGGTCTGTGCGCCGGCGGCGACATCGTCTCGATCTACCATGACGCCAAGGACGGCAAGACCGGTTCGCTCGACTTCTGGCGTGAGGAGTACATCCTCAACTCCGAGATCGCGAACTACCCGAAGCCGTACGTCGCGATCATGGACGGGATCGTCATGGGCGGTGGCGTCGGAGTGTCCGCACACGGCGACATTCGCATCGTGACCGAGCGCTCGATGATCGGAATGCCCGAGACCGGAATCGGTTTCATTCCAGACGTGGGCGGAACTTACCTGCTCTCGCGTGCTCCCGGTGAACTCGGGACGCACATCGCGCTCACCACGGCGCGACTGAGCGCCGGCGATGCCATCGCAGCAGGTTTCGCTGACCACTTCATCCCGTCGGAGAACATCGAGACGTTCATCGCCGCACTCGCGTCGTCTTCGGTTGCCGACGCCGTGGCGCAGTACGCGGAGCCGGCTCCGGTGTCGGAACTGTTGGCCCAGCAGAGCTGGATCGACGCCGCGTACTCCGCCGACGACGTATCCACCATCGTCGAGCGTCTTCGCGCAAGTGGAATCCCCGAAGCGGAGAAGGCAGCGGAGCAGATTCTCGGCAAGTCCCCGATTGCACTGTCGGTGACCCTGCGATCTCTGCGGCATGCCAAGGAAGCAGCAAGCTTGGAAGAAGTCCTCAACGAGGAGTTCCGGGTCTCGACCGCTGCGCTCGCCTCACACGATCTGGTCGAGGGCATTCGCGCCCAGGTCGTGGAGAAGGACCGAAACCCGAAGTGGTTGCCGGCAACTCTCGACGACGTCACGGCAGAATCCGTCGACGCCTACTTCGCCCCGCTGGGCGACAACGAGCTCGGACTCGCCCCTCAACCGCAAGGCAACTGATCACCGCCGAAGGAGCATCACTAATGAGCACCATTGGATTTATCGGACTCGGTCACATGGGTGGCCCGATGGCGGCCAATCTTGTCAAGGCCGGACACAAGGTCGTCGGTTTCGACCTGGCACCTGCGGCGCTGGAGCAGGCAGTCAAAGACGGTGCATCGGTGGCGGATTCGGCGGTCGACGCCGTTCGCGGTGCCGACGTCGTGATCACGATGCTGCCGAGCGGTAAGCACGTTCTGGGTCTGTACGAAGAGCTGCTGCCGGTGGCAACACCGGGCACGCTGTTCATCGACTGTTCCACCATCGACGTCGCCGACGCCCGCGAGGCACACGACAAGGCCGAAGCGGCCGGTCACCGCAGCGTCGACGCACCGGTCTCCGGTGGAGTCGTCGGGGCTACCGCAGGCACGCTGGCATTCATGGTCGGCGGTTCCGAGGCTGACTTCCAAGCCGCGTCACCGTTGCTGGACGTGATGGGCCGCAAGGTCGTTCACTGCGGCGACGCCGGTGTCGGCCAGGCAGCCAAGATCTGCAACAACATGATCCTCGGCATTTCGATGATCGCGATCAGCGAGGCGTTCGTGTTGGGCGAAAAGCTCGGCCTGAGCAACCAAGCGCTCTTCGACGTGGCGTCCAACGCCTCGGGGCAGTGCTGGGCACTGACCACCAACTGCCCGGTACCGGGACCGGTGCCCACCAGCCCGGCCAACAACGACTACCAGCCTGGCTTTGCTGTTGCACTGATGGACAAGGACCTGGGTCTGGCAGCAAATGCGCTGCGCAACAACGGCGTCGATGCGGAGATCGGACTCAAGGCCGCCGAGCTCTACAGTCGCTTCCATGCCGCAGGCGGTGGCGGTCAGGACTTCTCTGCCATCATCAACGACATCCGTGACCGTTCGACCGAAGGACAGTAGTGACCGACTTCAACACCATCATCCTCGAGCGTAAGGGTCGCGTCGGCGTCATCACGCTCAACCGCCCGAAGGCTCTCAACGCGCTGAACTCCGAGCTGATGAACGAGGTCGTCGCCGCGGTTGCCGACCTCGAGGCGGACAACGGCATCGGAGCCATCCTGATCACCGGTTCCGAGCGCGCCTTCGCCGCCGGTGCCGACATCAAGGAAATGCAGTCCAAGACGTACATGGACGCATACGTCGAGGATTTCTTCACCCCGTGGGATCGCGTCGCAGCAGCTCGTAAGCCGCTGATCGCCGCCGTCTCCGGATACGCGCTCGGTGGTGGCTGCGAGCTTGCGATGCTCTGCGATTTCATCATCGCTTCGGATACCGCGAAGTTCGGCCAGCCCGAGATCAAGCTCGGTGTCATTCCGGGTATCGGTGGCTCGCAGCGCCTTACGCGCGCCGTGGGCAAGGCCAAGGCCATGGAGCTGTGCCTCACCGGCCGCAACATGGACGCAGAAGAAGCCGAACGTGCAGGCCTGGTTGCCCGGATCGTTCCGGCCGCCGATCTGCTCGACGATGCCTTGAAGACCGCAACCACCATCGCCGAGATGTCGCTGCCGATTGCGATGATGGCCAAGGAAGCAGTCAACCGCTCCTTCGAGACCACCCTCGCCGAGGGCGTCCGCTTCGAGCGTCGGGTGTTCCACTCGACCTTCGCGACGGAGGATCAGAAGGAAGGCATGACCGCGTTCGTGGAGAAGCGGTCGGCAGAATTCAAGCACCGCTGAATTTCAACAGCGCTGAAACTGCCCTCACACTCGTCGAGAGTGTGAGGGCAGTTTCTTTGTGTGTACGGGTGGTCGGTTCACCACTTGGTCGGTGCGCCGCCGGTGTCGAAGTCACCCGCAGTCTTGCGAAGTTCAGTGAGGATCGTCACCAATTGCTCGAGCTTGTCCTGCTGGAGTCCGGGGTGAGCGAACACCTTGCTGTTGAGCATTTCGGTCGCTTCGAGGGCCAGTGCGCGACCCGCGTCGGAGATCTCGATGAGCGTTGCACGGCGATCGCTGGGATGCGGGACCCGCCTGACCAACTCCGCTTTCTCCAAACGGTCGACGGCATTGGTGACGCTGGTGGGGTGAACCTGGAGTCGGGCACTTGCCTTGGCCATCGGGAGTGCGCCCGACCTGGTGAAGGTGAGAAGCGTCAGCAGTTCGTAGCGGGCGAAGGTCAGCCCGAGAGGCTTGAGTACCTCTTCGACCCGCGCCATCATGATCTGCTGCGCACGCATCACCGACGTGACCGCAGCCATACCGTCGGCGACATCGCTCCAACCGTGCTTCGTCCACTGACGATGCGCCTCTTCGATGGGGTCGAGGGGGAGCGGCGCGGGGGGAGACATAAGTTCGATCATCCCATGCTGGCAAGCGGTCGGGTGCCTTGTCTGATTGTGTGTCGCAGCCGCTTACGTCTGTAGAGTCCCACGGGTGATTTCAATCCTCGTAGCGGGTGGCGTCTCGTTGTTCGTCGCGCTCTTCCTGACTCCGTTTCTCATTCGTGTGCTTTCGCGGCAGGGGCTCGGGCACGAGATTCGGATCGAGGGTCCGCAGAGTCATCAGGGCAAGCGTGGCACCCCGTCGATGGGCGGGATCGCGATCATCGCCGGTATGTGGGCGGGCTACCTGGCGGCACACATCATCGGATTCGGCTCGCGGCTACCGCGGCTGTCTGCATCCGGTTGGCTGGTTCTCGCGCTCGCCACGTCACTGGGAATCGTCGGCTTTCTCGACGACTTCATCAAGATCCGCAAGAAGCGCAATCTCGGGCTGAACAAGACAGCGAAGACCATCGGTCAGCTGGCGAGTGCCATCATCTTCGGCATTTTGTTCCTGCAGTTCTCCAACAACAACGGAGTCACTCCCGGAAGCCAGTACCTGTCCCATGTTCGTGACATCTCGGTGTTCTCCATGGGTGCCATCGGCTTTGTGGTCTTCTTCTGCATTCTGGTGTTCGCCTGGTCCAACGCCGTCAATTTCACCGACGGCCTCGACGGTCTCGCAGCCGGCTCGATGGGCATGATCCTGGGGACCTACGTCGTCATCGCCGGCTGGCAGTACCGGAACTCGTGTGTCCTCGAGCCCGCCGCCGGATGCTACGACGTTCGTGACCCTCTCGATCTAGCGATCGTCGCTGCCGCCGCAGGCGGGGCGTGCCTCGGCTTCCTCTGGTGGAATGCCGCCCCGGCTCAGATCTTCATGGGCGACACCGGCTCCTTGGCGCTCGGCGGCCTGGTTGTCGGCCTGTCCGTCACGACGCACACCGAGCTGTTGATGGTCATCATCGGCGCCCTGTTCGTCGCTGAGATCCTGTCGGTGATCATCCAGGTTCTGGTCTTCCGATCGTCCGGCCGACGCGTATTCAAGATGGCCCCGATCCATCATCACTTCGAGTTACTCGGTTGGCCGGAAACCGTCGTGATCGCAAGATTCTGGATCTTCGTCGCGATCTCGTGCGTCCTGGGACTTGCCACCTTCTACAGCGAGTGGTTCTCCGCTGCCGGTTAGACCGATTCACTCTTTCGGGTCGTAGCCAGAAGAGCGATCAGACCGAGCGACACACACGCCGTCATCGTGACGGCCAGGGCTGTGCTCGTGTTTCCCAGTAGACCGACGGCCGGCGCGATGGCCGCACCGACGCCGAACTGGAATGCACCGAGCATTGCCGCGGCAGTACCGGCCGCTTCGCCGTGACGAGCGAGGGCCAGTGCCGGGGCGTTGGGCAGAACGAACCCGATGGCGCCGGCCATGACCCACAGTGCGATCACGAATCCGGCGAGTCCGCCGAGTTCCAGGACCGCGACAGCGATGACTACAGCGCCGGAGACAACCGCAGCCACGAGGGCCCACTTGGTGATCTGCTGAGGAGTCCAGCGATCGAGCAGTCGGACGTTGACCTGCGAAGCGCCGATCAACGCAATCGCGCCCGCACTGAAGAGCAGTGCGAACTCCTGCTGGTTGAGGCCGTACTGATCCTGATAGACAAACGACGCGCCCGAGACATACGCGAACAACGACGCCATGCCGACGCTGGAGACGAGCGTGAGGACCATGAACGTGCGGTCGCCGAGCAGCGAACCGTAGGTACGGAGAACCGACGTCAATCCGCTCGGGCGACGCTTTTCCTTCGGCAATGTTTCGGACAGTCCGAACGCACCGATCATCGCTGTGCCGACGCCGATCAGTGCCAGTACGACGAAGATCCCGCGCCAGTCGAGGGCGACGAGGAGGGCGCCACCGATGCTGGGCGCCAGGATCGGCGCAACGCCGAGCACGAGCATCAGCCGGCTCATCACGACGGCCACGGTGTTACCGCTGTAGAGGTCGCGCACGATCGCCATGGTGACCACTGCCGCGGCCGCAGCGCCCATGCCCTGGAAAACCCGCAGGATGCCGAGGACCGCGATGCTCGGTGCGAAGACAGCCAGCAGCGACGCCAGGATGTGCACGCCGATTCCCGCAAGGAGCGGCTTCTTGCGGCCGAGAGTGTCCGAGAGCGGCCCGACCAACAGCTGTCCGAGTGCGAGGCCGATGAGAGTTCCGGTGATCGTCAGCTGAACCGTTGACGACGAGACTCCGAGATCGGCGCCGATATCCGGCAGCGCGGGCAGGTACATGTCGATGGTGAAGGGCCCGAGCGCGGTCATGGAACCGAGGGCAAGAATCTTCCCGACGCTCGGCTTGCGGTCGACACTGCTCGTATCCAGCGGGGCCGTCTCCAAGAGCGGAGCTGCCTTCACAGGCGGGGCGATGGCGGTGTTCTCGGCACTCATGAAACCTTCTGGGTTGTCTTGGTCTGGCGAACTGCTCGGTCGTTCGGTCGAAAGTCGGGCCGCAATCGAATGACCTGCGCCCACCGTGGGAGTCAGCATCGAGACTGACCGATTTGTTCCCGAAGGGCTCACGGTTTTCCCAGAGACTGGAACAGTTGGTGGGATTGCACTCGAATCATGCTGAGCGGAACTGTGGTTCGGCGCCGCGACTCGGGGCAGAGTTACTCACTGACGCGGGTGTGGCTGAGTGGCTAGGCACCGGCCTGCAAAGCCGTTCACACGGGTTCGAGTCCCGTCATCCGCTCGTGTCGGAGACCGGCAGGCATACCGCCTGCCGGTCTCTCTTGTGTGGTCCCGGTTCACGGGGTCGGCTGCGATAGTCTGGGCTGCCGGAGCGAGCGGACCACATGAGTGAGGCACTGAATTGATTTCGGGACAGGACCTGCGATTGCGGCGCTTGCACGTGGGGATCAGTCAGTTCCAGTTCGCCCGCGAAGCGGGAGTCTCGTCAGCCGTCGTCTCCGCGTGGGAACTCGACAAGGCATATCCGAAGCTACCGGTTGAGCGAGCGGTTCTCACGGCCCTCTCCGCGTTGGAAGCGGCAAAGCGTGAAGGCACGTACGCGGCCCCGCGGAAGCGATCGCGCGGTAGTACCCGTGCGCGTCGGGCGACACCCGTCAACGACCTCGCCTCGGTGGCCAGCCGTGCGGTCGCGGCGGCAGGAAGCGGTGGCCCCACCGTATTGACGGCGTTCTCGGGTTGTGGCGGTATGGCCGAAGGCTTTCGGATGGCGGGGTTTTCGGTGGAGGGATACATCGAAGTCGTGCCGGAGGCGCGCGCGACCTTCGATCGGAACTTCCCCGGCGCGCGGTGCCTCGGCGAGGACATCCGGGCCATCGACGAAGCCCGGGTGAAAGATCTTCTGGCACAGGTGGACATCGATGTGTTGGCCGGGGGACCGCCGTGTCAGGGTTTCAGTCTCGCCGGCCGACGCGACCGCGCCGATCCGCGCAACCATCTCTTCCGGAACCTGCTCGAGCTCGCCGAACTGGTGAAGCCGAAGGTCTTGGTGATGGAGAACGTGCGACTGCTGCTCAGCATGAAGGACCCGGACGGTGGGATGGTCGTCGACCGGATTCTCGGCGAGATGGCTGCATGCGGTTATGGCGCCTCGGTCAACACGGTGAATGCGCAGGATTACGGAGTGCCGCAGTTCCGGGAACGAGTGTTCATCGTGGCGACCCGCCGCGACAGTGGTATCGGGCCATTGCGTTTTCCGCCCAAGACTCACGGCGTGAATGATGTTGCGCCGCTGAGGACTTTCCGCGACGCCACCGTCGACCTGGCCCCGCTGGAATCCGGGCAGGCCTGCGAGACGGACCCGCTGCACTGGGCCGTCGAGCATCCCGAGCACGTCTTGCGGTGGCTGCGTGATGTACCAGAAGGAATGTCGGCGCACGACAACGAAGATCCGGCCATGCGACCGTCGTCCGGGTACAACACGACGTACAAGCGATTGCGGTGGGACGAGCCGGCGTCCACGGTCGGAACCACTTTCGGGATGATCTCGGCTTCACGCAACGTGCATCCGAAACACACGCGATCGTTGACCGTTCGAGAAGCTGCTCGCCTCCAGACCTTTCCCGACGACTACGTCTTCGAGGGTAAGTGGGGAGCGGTGCGCACGATGATCGGCAATGCGGTGCCGCCGCAGCTGGCGTCGGTACTGGCAGGAGAGATCAAGAAGGCACTCGGCTGAGATAGAGCACCGACGGAAAATGGGGCCGACGATGTCGGCCCCATTTCGAGTTACGCCCTGGCAGGGGTGTGGTGCAAGCGAATCAGCTGAGGTTGAGCTTGGCGATCAACGGCTGGACGACCTTGATGATGTCGATGACGGCGCTGAGGGTGTTGATGGAACCCATGTTTCGGTCCTCCGTGTCGTATGTACAGGTTTGTATGTACAAGGTTGTGTCTGCGTGGTGTTTCTGTACGACCCTGTGTCGCAGACACAAATTAGCAAACTGGACGCTTGTTTGGGTCGAAATGACCGCTTTGCGCTGAAGTTGCTGAAAAGTTCACGGATTGTTCAGGAACGTAAACAAAAAACAGGCCGGACTCCCCGAAGTCCGGCCTGTCGATGACGCTTTGCGATCAGCTGAATGCCGACAGTGCGCTGATGAGGCCGATGCCCGCAACTGCGACCTTGAGGACACTCAAGACGTCTTCGAGCTTGACGCCAGCGGGCAATACGTTTTCGACAGACTCCATGTTGGATCCTTCATATGTTGGGGTCGTGGTCCAGCGCCACTGCAAGCAAGATACCCAATCGTGACCACCTGTGAAACCCCGGCGCGAAGATCACAGTTGTGTTGCGCCGGACTCACTGGCCGTCGCGACAACGGTGGCTGCCACTATTTGCTCCACGCTGATGCCCGCTGCCGGTAGGCAGTGGTAGAAAATTCGTTCGCAGAGGTCGACCATCTCGCCTCGCGCGAGCGTCGGCTCGTCGATCCAGTTGACGACGATTTCCTCCATGAATGCCTGCCACCCGGCGATTGTCGCCTCCACGGTCGCGTTCGATTCGATGCCTAGATTCGTCAGCGCAGCGACGATCCACGTGGTGAAAGTGCGGCGCATGCCTCGGTAGATCGTGCGCATTCGAACGTCGCCACTGCCGGCCATACGCATCACGGCGAGGTAAATGGTGGGGTGCTCGATAACGGCGTCGACGAATGTCTCGATACCTGAACGCAGCTGGGACGTGATGGGTAGCTCGGGATCCGGTCTCATTCGATCT
>NZ_BAAILK010000019.1:46772-49665 GCF_054589475.1 Rhodococcus sp. no. 34 | reverse complement strand
TCGAGATCGGCCGAGGCAGCCTCGAGGATGGCGTTCTGGAAGCCCTTCTTGTTTTTGAAGTAGTGGAACAGCAGTGGCGGTGAGACGCCGGCCTCGGCTGCAACTCGGTCCATCGACAGTTGGTCGAAAGGCTCGGTCCGCAACATGTGTACTGCCACCTCGAGGATTTGCCTCTGACGGTCTTCGGGGGAGCGGGGGACTGCAGCCATTCCGTCATCTTATGTATTGGTTCGAAAGGTTCATTGACTTTTACTCAACGCTGTCTATAACGTGAGGTAACACATACGTGAGGCGAGGAGTCCGACAGTGTCTGCTTTCGACATCGTGGTCAACGACGGGTTGTGGTTCGACGGGACGGGGGCTCCAGGTCTGCGTCGTAATCTCGGAATTCGAGACGGCGTGGTCGCGGAGGTGTCCACGACGCGCCTGGAGATCGGGCCGGACACCGAGGTGATCGACGCGGCCGGCAAGTGGGTTCTCCCGGGCTTTGTCGACGTCCACACGCACTACGACGCCGAAGCCTTGGTCAGTCCAGGCCTTCCGGAATCGGTTCGCCACGGCGTCACTACGGTCGTGCTCGGCAATTGCTCACTGTCGACGGTGTATTCGACCCCGCGCGAGATTGCGGATCTGTTCAGCCGGGTCGAAGCAGTTCCCCACGACGCGGTGCTGCGCATCCTCGAAGCGAACAAGACCTGGACCGGTCCCGCGGCGTACACCGCCGCTCTCGAAGCCCTTCCCCTCGGACCCAATGTCGCGGCCTTCATCGGTCATTCCGACATCCGCACGCACGTACTCGGACTGGGGCGCGGCACCGACAAGAAGGTCAAGCCGACTCGCTCGGAACTCGGCCGGATGGGCTCGATGCTCGAGGATGCCATCGACGCTGGGATGCTGGGCCTGTCTTCGATGACCAATGCCCTCGACAAGATCGACGGCGACGAATATCGTTCTCGCTCTTTGCCGTCGACGTATGCACGGTGGAAAGAGTTCCGATTCCTCAATCGCATCCTTCGTGATCGCGGAAAGATCTTGCAGAGCGCTCCGACCATCAACCTGCATCCGAACGTCGCGGCGTTCTTCGCCGAAAGCTCGGCGATCGGACGCAAGAAGCCGCTCAAGACGTCGCTGCTCTCCGGTGCGGATTCGAAGGCCTACCCGGTGATCGTGTACTTCATGCTCGCTGCGGCCCCCCTGCTCAATCGCTTCGCCAAGACCGATTTCAAGTGGCAGCACCTTCCGGTTCCCTTCACCGTCTACGCGGATGGAATCGACCTGGTCGTGTTCGAGGAGTTCGGCGCCGGCGCCGCCGCTTTGCATCTCAAGGACCAGGTGGAGCGCAACGAACTGCTCCAGGACGAGTCGTACCGTCGCGCATTCCGTAAGGACTACGACAACAAGTTCTCACCCCGCATCTGGCATCGCAATTTCTACGATGCGGTCATCGTGGGATGCCCGGACGAGACGTTGATCGGCAAGAACTTCGGTCAGGTCGGTGACATCCGCGGAGTGCACCCGGTGGACGCGTACCTCGACCTGGTGGTGAAGTACGGGCGAGATCTTCGCTGGCGCACCACCATTGCCAATCACCGGCCCAAGTTCGCGAAGAAACTCGCCGCGAGTTCCGGTGTGCAGATGGGCTTCGGTGATGCCGGCGCACATCTGCGCAACATGGCGTTCTACAACTATCCCGTGCGACTCCTCAAGCGCGTCAAGGACGCTCAGAGTGACCGCAAGCCGTTCCTCACCATCGAGCGCGCAATCCACCGCCTGACGGGCGAACTGGCGGACTGGTACGGCATCGAGGCCGGGCATCTACGCCAGGGTGACCGCGCGGACTTCGTTGTCATCGACCCGGCCGGGCTCGACGAGTCGGTGGACGGGTTGTTCGAGGCAAAGGTTCCCGAGTACGGCGGGATCAGCCGGATGGTCAACCGCAGCGACGACGCAGCGGTCGCTACGGTGATCAACGGCCGACTCGTCTACCGCGACGGCGAATTCGCCCCCGGATTCGGAATCGAAAAGACAGGTCAGTTCCTGCGTGCCGGTGAAAAGGCTCCGGTTACCAGGGCCGCGAAGACTAGCGTGGCGCTATGACTACACCGGCGGATCGCCTCACCTCGTACTCCCGGACCGGGCTGACCTTCGACGTACGCGACGAAGGTCCGGCAGACGGTCCGGTGGTGGTTCTCCTGCACGGATTTCCGCAGGATTCGAGCTCGTGGGATCAGCTCGCACCGCTACTGCACGACCGCGGCTTCCGGACCGTCGCACCGGATCAGCGAGGGTACTCACCCGGCGCCAGGCCGAAAGCGCGCTGGGCGTACCGCGGGTCCGAACTCGCCGCTGACACTGTCGCACTGATCGACGCGCTCGCAGTGGGCAAAGTGCACCTGGTCGGCCACGACTGGGGTGCCGCAGTCGCATGGCAGGTCGCTGCCGAGCGGCCCGATTTGCTCAACACCGTTACCGCGGTGTCGGTTCCGCATCCACTGGCGTTCGTCAAGGCGATGGTGACCAGCACGCAGGGACTGAAATCGTGGTACATGGGGGCGTTCCAATTGCCGTTCGTTCCCGAGAAGGTTCTGTCCTCCACCTCGGCGGGTGAGAAGTTCCTGATCTCGAGCGGGCAGACGCCGGAGAACGCACGGCGCGATCTGAATGCCATGCTGGCTCCCGGCCGCCTGCGCGGTGGTCTGAACTGGTATCGCGCGATGTGGATGACCAAGCCGAACCCCGCAACTGCCAGGGTCACCGTGCCGACCCTGCACGTCTGGAGCGACGGCGATGCTGCCATCGGGCCCAAGGGTTCTGCGCTCACCCCCGCGTTTGTCGACGGCCCGTACCGGTTCGAGGTTCTCAGCGGCGTGAGCCACTGGATTCCGGACGAGGC
>NZ_BAAILK010000019.1:0-46660 GCF_054589475.1 Rhodococcus sp. no. 34 | reverse complement strand
CACTGAAGCCCCGCCGATCGGCGGGGCTTCAGTTGTCAGCAAGGTCGTCGGCCAGCGGTGGTCAGCGAGTTCCGAATCGCTCTTCCACCTGCTCCTTCGTCAGACCGAACTCCTCGAGCGTGTACTTGTGCGAAGGTTTGCGAGCACCCGAGCGGCTTTCCTCGTGCATGGCCTCCATCGACTGCTGCGCGGCAGCTGTCAACGGGATGTCGAAGTGCGTGTAGATGTTCTCGACGGTTCCCAGCGGATCGGTGACGAAGTCCTGATAGTCGACGTCGATGAACTGTGCGGGATTGTGGTGTGCGCGTGCACTGTCGAACTGCTCGAGCCCCCTGGCCCACAATTCGAGCTGACTTTCGCCGATCACCTTGTCGGTGAACGTGTTCGACCAACCCTCTGTAGCCTGGGCGGCCAGGCTGCACACCGACGGAATGATCGTCGTAGGGGAGCGGTGAGTCTGAATGACGAGAGCGTCGGGGTACGCCTCCATCAATTCGTCGAGCGCAAACAGGTGGCTCGGGTTCTTGAGGACCCACCGTCGATCCTGATCGGGCAGACCAATCAGCTGCAGGTTCTTCTTGTGTCGTGCATAGGCGTTCGACCACTCCTGGTCCTTCAGCCATGCGGAGTACGTGGGTAGATTTGCCAGGCACTCGTACGACACGGACTTGAACGTCTGACGCAAGAGTTGCCAACATTCTTCGACTTCGCTGGCCGACATGTAGTGCACGCCCATGAATTCGGGATGCTCGACGTGGTGTTGACCGAATGTCTCCTCGATCTTGGCGAAGACCGGGTTCGATTCCCACGTATCGCGAGGCGGGCGAGGCTGAGGGAACTCGGTCAGCCACATCTCGAGGCCCTGGTGAGCCGGGTCGACCGTGAGGAGGCGGTGTAAGGCAGTGGTGCCCGTCCGTGGCAATCCGGTGACGAAGATCGGCCGCTCGATCTTGACGTCGGCGTGTTCCGGATGCTCCTTCCACGCCGATTCACTGAGCAGACGGGCCACCAGGGCGCCGCGAAGGAATACTCGAGAGATCTTGCTGCCGAAGGGCGTCAGATCCTCGTCGCGGTCGTAAGACTCGAGGAGGACCGACAGAGCCTCGGTGTAATCGTCGACGCCGAAGTCCGTCAGGCCGGTCATCCTCGTCGCCGAGGCATGGAGATCCTCGACGGTGCCGACGTGAGTGCGTTCAGTCATGGTGCTCCTAGTGATGGAATTCGCCGCAGTTGACGTCGATGCATTGGCCGGTGATCGCGCTGGCCATCGGAGACGCCAGGAAGATCGCCGCATCGGATACTTCATCCGTCGTCGGCAGGCGCTTGAGGTCGGTGTTCGACGCAGTGTGCTCGTAGATCTGCTCGACGGTCATGCCGAACTTCTCCGCCTGGTGCGCGAAGTATCCCTTGAGGGTGTCTCCCCAGATATAGCCGGGTGCAATCGAATTGACACGAATTCCCTGCGGGCCGAGTTCGGTGGCCAGGGACTGCGACATGGCGAGCAGGGCCGACTTCGCCATCTTGTAGCTGCCGTAACGCTCTTGCGAATGCCGCAACACCATCGAATTGATGTTCACCACGGAGCCGTCCGACTCGGCAAGTGCCGGCGTGAACAGCTGCGTCAGGCGCAACGCACCCAGTACGGTCAGTTCGATGCTGTCGCGGATGTGCTGGTAATCGGTGCGAGCCAACGGTTTCATCGACGGAATCGAGAATGCATTGTTGATCAGAGTGTCGACTTTGCCGTAGGCGGCAATGGACTCGGCCACCAGGTTCTCGGCGGAAGCCTGGTCGGTGATGTCGGTGGCAACGGTGACGGCGCGCCCACCGGCATCGACTATTTCCTTCGCGACGTCGTCGAGTCGCGATTGCGTACGTGCTGCGAGAACAAGACTCGCGCCGGCCGACGCACATCGAAGGGCCAGAGCGCGGCCGAGTGCCGGACCGACTCCGGAGATGACTACTACACGGCCTTCGAGCAAGGCGGTCATGATTACCCCAGCATTCGGTTGTCGATGGCGGCCTGGCGCTGGGCAATGCGCGCTGCCCAGTCCTCGGCGGTGATGGTGTTGGTGTCGAAATGCGGCAGGTGCTTCGCAATATCTGCAACGGCGACGATTTCGACGGTGGGACCGTCCTGCGGCGTCAGCTCGCGGGACACGCGCTGCCAACGGAACTGCAGAATGCCGCGCGGATGTCCGACGGTTTCGATCCAGTTTGTGACACCGGGGTTCTTCTCGCTGACCACCATTCGAACCATCCCGTCCGGATCGACCTGTGCCTGGCCGTTGTTGAGGGAGGTCTGATGATTGACGTAGTCCAGTGAGATGTACCAGAGGCTCCCCAGTTGGAAGCCGAGATACGGTGCGTCGGAGGCGGGAACGGTGATGATCATCGCCTGCTCGTCGGTGAGTTCGTAATGTCCCACCGACGAGTACTGCGTTGCCAGCCCGCCCGGTGTCAGGCGTGGTTCGGTCATGGTGTTGACCGCGAGCTTGAGGTAGAACCACTCCGGGAACTGGAGCCACGTCTTGACCCGCGTGACCAGTGCCTTCCCAGCCCGGGCGTAACGCTTCTCGGTCTCTTCGGCGGTAAGAGGTGGCGGCGCGATCCCGATCGAATCGGTGCGCTCGATGCGGATCACGCCGCGCTGCTGACTCCAGTCGCTGTAGACCTCGCGAACGACCAGCTGCGAGGATCCGGGCGCCAGGGTGTAGTAGTTGGCTCGTCCGTCGGCGGGGCCGGGGCCGAACCAAGCGACGAAGTTGCCGTCGTCGTCTATCTCCAGCTCGCGGTCGTCGAAGGCAATTTCGCTTCCGGGAACGTTCGAGTTGGTGTAGTTCCCACTCAACACTTGGAAGCTGAGATCGGCTGTGGTGCCGCGCTTTCCGGTGACCTTGTATTCCTTGTCGTCGTTGATTCGGGCGCCGAAGTACAGAGTGTCGGGGTTGTCGAGGCCCATCTTGGTGAATGGTCCGGTGCCCTGGATGAAACTCGGATGGGTCTTTTCGCCGGCCCAGGCGGCATGCGTCGTCGCGATGATTCCGCCGGCCAGATATTGGTATCCCTCCAGTAGATCCTGTTCGGATCTGATGTGCGGCGCAGTCTCGATCAATTTCTCGGCTTCGGCGATCGCCTCGGCAAACGGGTCCGTCAGCACGCTGGCTCCTCACAGTTCCGACTATGTCGCCGGTCCAGAGCGTCGTGGTACAAATATGTACCTATTTGGTAGATGTTGGGTATTTCGACAATAGAACGCGTTCTAGGGAGTGGTCAATGGGTGGACCGGAGAAGACGCCTGAAGAGGGACGCCCGAGGGGGAGACAATCGCCTCCCACCGAACGGGTGGTTCAGGTGCTCGACTACCTCGTCGGCCGCCCTGATCAGCGGTTCGGGCTGTCGGAACTGGCCCGCGCGCTCGAGATCAGCAAGCCCACCTGCTTGGGAATCCTCACGGCGCTGGCTGATCGTGGATACCTGACTCGGGACGAGGTGTCGAAGACCTATGGGCTCGGTCCGGCCTTGATCGCAGCCGGACGTGCAGCTCAGCGGGGATTTGCCGTCGGACCCATTGCCCGCACCCATCTGGAGAAAGTGAGCACGGAGTTCGGGACGACGTGCACGGCGTCCGGTGTGATCGGTGATCAGATCAGCGTTCTCGAAGTGACCGGACCGATCGGCGCGCGTCGCGCCGCCAAGGTCGGTCAGGTGTACCCGTTCGCTCCACCGGTCGGACTGATGTACGTCCTCTGGGGTTCGGATCACGACATGGACAGTTGGCTGAGCAAAGAGCCGAGCCTGCCGGTGCGCTTGGATCGCGAGCGTCTGTGGAACGTGGTCCGCGAGTGTCGCGCTGCGGGGTATCTGGTCGAGAGTCTGGATCCCGTCGGGCAGCGACTGCACACGCTGATGGCGGGCGTTGCGACGCACGATCTTCCGCCGGAGGTGCGTGAACTGCTCGGTGAGATGGTGTCGAGCCTGGGCGAGAGGGTGTATCTCGGACGCGACATCAGCTCTGACGACGAGCATCCGGTGAGTCTCATTGCCGCCCCGACCTATGACGCCGAGGGGCATCAGGCCCTTGTGCTCACTCTGTATGTGGGTGGGGCGATCACGGGTGCCGAGATCGAGCACCGCGCCGCGGCGCTGGTTGCGGCGGCGGATGCGGTGACGGCGGAAGTTGGTGGCAGGAGTCCGGTTCGCGGTCTGTGACGTCTGATTGCCGGTCATTGACCTTTGGGTAGAACGAGTTCTATTCTGTGATTGCGTTCAATTTAGAACCAGTCCGGTACATAAATGTACCGATGCGGAAATGGTGTTCCGCACGGAGTACGTGATGCTCAGGAGCGAAAGACATGGCAACACTCCAGACCCCGCCCGCCTACGAGTTGTCGCATCTGCGAGCACTCGAAGCGGAGGCGGTCCATATATTCCGCGAAGTCGCAGCGACTTTCGAAAAGCCGGTCCTCCTGTTCTCCGGAGGTAAGGATTCCGTCGTGATGCTGCACGTAGCGGCCAAGGCATTCTGGCCTGCCCCACTGCCGTTCGCTGTGATGCACGTCGACACCGGTCACAATTTCGACGAGGTGATCGAATTCCGCGACCAGACGGTCGATCGCTTCAACCTGCGTCTTGTCGTCTCCAGCGTGCAGGACGACATCGACGCCGGACGCGTCATCGAGGACACCGGAGTCGGTTCCAGTCGCAATCGCCTGCAGACGCACGCGTTGCTGCGCGGAATTCGCGACAACAAGTTCGACGCCGTGTTCGGTGGTGCTCGCCGAGACGAGGAGAAGGCGCGCGCCAAAGAGAGGGTGTTCAGCTTCCGGGACGAGTTCGGGCAATGGGATCCGAAGGTGCAGCGACCTGAACTGTGGAACCTGTACAACGGCAAACACCGTAAGGGCGAACATATTCGGATCTTCCCGCTCTCCAACTGGACAGAGCTCGACATCTGGCAGTACATCGAGAGCGAGCAGATCGACCTCCCCGGCATCTACTACGCCCATCGTCGCGAGGTGGTTCCACGCGACGGAATGTTGTTGGCACGCACCCGTTTCCTCGAGCTTCGCGCCGGCGAAGAGTCCTACGAGGCGTTGGTGCGCTTCCGTACGGTCGGCGACGCAACGTGTACCGGATGTGTCGAATCGTCGGCCGAAACACCGGGCGCTGTCGTGGAAGAAGTTGCGGCGAGCCGTATCACGGAGCGTGGCGCAACCAGAGCTGATGACCGGATTTCCGAAGCTGGCATGGAAGATCGTAAGAAAGAGGGGTACTTCTGATGCCGCAACTGCTGAGAGTCGCTACAGCGGGCAGTGTCGACGACGGAAAATCGACACTCATCGGCCGGTTGCTCTACGACTCCAAGTCGATCTTCGAGGACCAACTCGAGGCCGTGGAACGGAGCAGTCGAGAACGCGGCGACGAGTACGCCAACCTCGCGCTACTGACCGACGGATTGCGCGCCGAGCGTGAACAGGGCATCACGATCGACGTGGCCCACCGGTATTTCGCGACCCCTCATCGGAAGTTCATCATCGCGGACACTCCCGGGCACGAGCAGTACACCCGCAACATGGTGACCGGCGCGTCGACGGCCGATCTTGCCCTGATCCTGGTGGATGCTCGCAAAGGGGTGCTCGAACAGACGCGGCGGCACGCCTTCTTGTCCACTCTCCTGGGGATACCCCACCTCGTGCTGTGTGTGAACAAAATGGACCTGGTGGGCTGGTCTCAGGAACGGTTCGAGGAGATCAAGGAAGAATTCCGACAGTTCGCGATCAAACTGGACGTCCACGACCTGACGTTCATTCCGGTCTCGGCGCTGTTGGGGGACAACATCGTTGCCCGGACCGAGAACATGTCCTGGTACGACGGGCCTTCTCTGCTGCACCATCTCGAGCAGGTGCACATCGCGTCGGATCGCAATTTGATCGACGCGCGTTTCCCGGTGCAGTACGTGATCCGTCCGCAGAAGCAGACCGACGCCGACCTCCACGATTTCCGTGGATACGCCGGAACGGTGGCCAGTGGCGTCTTCAAGCCCGGCGACGAAATCGTGGCTTTGCCTTCAGGATTCACCTCGACGGTGAAGGCAGTCCACGGGCCGGGCGGTGACGTGATCGACGAAGCGTTTGCGCCCTCGGCCGTATGCATCGAGCTGACCGACGACCTCGACGTCAGCCGCGGGGACCAATTGTGTCGGCTCAACAACCGGCCGCAGGTCGGGCAGGAAATCGATGCGATGGTCTGTTGGTTGACCGAACAGACAACTCTGTCGGAGAACAATCGCTACTCGTTGCTGCACACCACGCGCTCCACGAAAGCGCAGATCGTCAAGCTCGACTACCGGCTGGACGTCAATTCTCTGCACCGCGACGAGAAGGCAGAATCTCTGTCCCTCAACGAGATCGGCCGCATCTCGATCAAGACGCAGCAGCCGTTGATGTTCGATCCCTACCGCCGCAACCGCGTGACGGGCAGCTTCATTCTCGTGGACGAGACCACGGGCAATACCGTCGCCGCCGGAATGATCAACGGTCCGACGCTCAAGGAATCGCGCGTCGTCTGGCACAGTTCGGAGGTTTCTCGCGAGGAACGTGCGACTGCCGGCGCCACCGTGTGGCTCACCGGTCTCTCGGCCTCGGGTAAGTCGACGATCGCGGTGGAACTGGAGCGGCGGTTGGTGGCCGCGGGTATCCCGGCGTACCGCCTCGACGGCGACAACCTCCGGCACGGATTGAACGCGGATCTGGGATTCAGTGCCGATGACCGCGCCGAGAACGTCCGCCGAGTCGGCTCGGTGGCGCAGTTGTTCGCTGATTCAGGTGCAGTGGCAGTGGCCTGCCTGATAAGCCCGTACCGCGAAGATCGTGATCGAGTGCGGGCGGCGCACGAGGCCGCCGGGCTGAAGTTCGTCGAGGTCTACGTCGACACCCCGATCGAGCAATGTGAAGCCCGAGACCCCAAGGGCATGTACGCCAAGGCCAGGGCCGGGGAAATCACGGGATTCACCGGAGTCGACGATCCCTACGAAGCTCCGACCAGTCCCGAGCTGGTGATCAGACCCGAAGACGGAACGCCTACCGAACTTGCGCTGCGAATTATGGAAGTGTTGGACCGGTGAGCGAATCCACACACAGCAGAATCGCCGACGAGGCACTCGCGGCGGAATTGGCGCAGGCCGCCGGTGCGATCCTCCTGGGGATCCGAGCCGAGGGTCTGGGTGTCGACGACGGTCGTGAACTGGGCCGCCGGGGCGACAAGGCCGCCGATTCCTACATCCTCGACCGGTTGGCTGCCGAGCGGCCGGGCGATGCCGTGCTCTCTGAGGAATCTGCCGACGATCGCAGTCGTCTGGATGCAGCTCGGGTCTGGATCATCGATCCGCTGGACGGCTCCAAGGAATACGGCTTGCCGAATCATGCGGATTGGGCAGTGCACGTGGCGCTTTGGGAGCGCGGTCGCGGAATTACCGCAGCCGCGGTTGCTCAGCCGGCGCTCGGAGCGGTGTACTCCAGTGGCGACGAGGCAGCTTCGGTTGCCGCCAACTCGCCGCTCCGCGTAGTAGTCAGCGGATCGCGACCACCCGCATTCACCGAAGCGGTGGCAGCCGAACTCGGCGCCGACGTGGTGCACATGGGATCGGCCGGCGCCAAGGCGATGGCGGTGGTGCGCGGCGAGGTCGACGCGTACCTGCACGCCGGTGGGCAGTGGGAATGGGATTCGGCTGCACCCGTCGGCGTCGCACAGGCGGCGGGACTGCATTGCAGCCGCATCGACGGTTCGCCGCTGCTCTACAACGAATCTCATCCGTACCTGCCGGATCTCGTGATCTGCCGACCGGAGTTGTCGGAGTCGATCCTGGGCGCAATTGCCAAGCACTCCACGGAGTCTGCGGTCAGCGGACGCGTCGCTATGGCGCGTGAATACGTGAACGCATTGCTCACTCATGACGCAACGAAGGTCCGCTTCGCCGCCGACGCCTGGCGGGTCGAGAACGGTCAGCGAACCGGTGACAGCGGCGCCTTCATCAGCAACGAGCTCGAACAAGGCCAGCAATATCGCGGAATCGTGGCGATACGTGAACTCGCGCTGCGTGAGTGGGGCGAGAGCGTCGTAGCCCGGTATCTGCTCGACCTCGGAACACCTGGCCAGGCACCGGCCGTCACGGTTTTCGTGACCGAGTACTTCGGGATACCGGCAGGCGAGATCGAAAGCATCCTGGCAATCATCGAACCCCACGAAGACGATTCGAAAGAGGCTGGCACACAATGACACCGGACAAGCTGGTCACCGAATTCTGCGCACTGTGGGCAAATGCCGATGTCGCGAAAATTGTCGACTACTTCACCGATGACGTCGTTTATCACAACATCCCGATGGAGCCCGTGGTCGGTCGCGAGGCCGTCCGGGCGTTCATCGAGCAGTTTGTCGGTGCCTTCGGCAACATCGACTTTCAGATCAAGCGTCAGGTCGCGGACGGCAACACCGTCATGAACGAGCGCGTCGACGTCTTCACCATCAACGGCGCCGAGGTAGCGCTCCCGGTCATGGGGGTGTTCGAAGTCGAGGACGGAAAGATCAAAGCCTGGCGCGACTATTTCGACATGGCACCGATCAACGCGGCAGCCGGCCAGGCCTGATCGGGGCGCCTACTCCGCGATGACAGCGTGCGGGTAGTCCGCCGAACGGTGCTGGAAACGCGTAATGGCGGGATTCACGATGACGCCGTCACGGATTTCGATGGCGCGGTCGACGGTCTCGTCTGCCTTCCAGGCCGTCTCTCCTGCCATCACAGTGGGCAGGTAGGGAAGAAGTGATTCGCTGATCTCCCACGACGCGGAGTTCCACAGGTATGACGGACTGTGGTCGACACCGTAGTAGGTGATGTTGTCACCGACGATGAAGGTCGGCTCGGCAAACGAGGTGGGGCGAGCCCAACTGAAGCCCATGCCTTCGTCGCACGATACGTCCACGATGAGGCTGCCGGGTTGGAAGTCCATGAGGTCTTCCTCGGTCAGGAACGTCAGTGGGGCGTCCGTGTTCTGCAGTACGCAGTTGACGACGATGTCGTGCTCGGCCAAGAAACCGGGCACCGGCACGCTGTGGTTGTCGAGCATGACGTGGCTGCCACGGACGTCACCGTTGTTGTTGTCGAACGAGACCATGCGCGCCGAGTGGATGGGGGAGCTGACGGCGGTGACTCCACGCTGGGTGAGGACGTCCACTTCGTGGATACCGTGCGCCTTGAGTGCTGTGACCGCGCCGCGTGCAGTGGCTCCGAAACCGATCACGGCAGCGGTGAGACGCCGGCCGTAGTCACCGGTGGAACCGATCAACTGCAGGGCGTGCAGTACCGAGCAATAACCGGCGAGCTCGTTGTTCTTGTGGAACACATGCAGATTGAACGATCCGTCGCTGTGCCAGAAGTTCATGGCCTCGAAGGCGATGAGAGTCAGTTTCTTGTCGATCGCGATCTGTGTCAGTTCGGTGTCCTGGACACAGTGCGGCCAGCCCCAGAGAACCTGACCTGATCGTAGCTCGGCGAGGTCACGCACCAACGGCTTCGGTAGCAGAACCACATCGGTTTCCGCCAAAATCTGCTTGCGCGTGCGGATTCCGGCAACGAGGCGCGAGAGGTAGTCGTCGGAGTAGCCGAAGGGGTGGCCGTAGCCTTCTTCGAGGTAGATCCGAGAACGTAGTTCGGCATCGATGCGATCGAAATGCGCAGGATGGATCGGCAACCGGCGTTCTGCCGGTTTGCTCGACTGTCCGATGACTCCAAGGGTGCGTGCGTTGTTCAATTGTGTATCTCTCGATAGGAGCAGGTAGAGATGTCAGGCAGGAGCCTGAGGGACTAGCAGAAGCCGCAGGAACGCTGGCAGATTGCCTCGGCCAGGACCGCGTGAAAGCGTGCTGGCTGCGCTGCTGTCGATCGCCGACGGCAACAGAAAGGCGCGTCGGTATGTGCTCAGTCTAGTCCGGAACGGCCCTCGCGCGGTGGCCGGGCGCTGTGTCGTGCTCCGCTGACGTGTGGCTACTGCTCGCGCAGGCGTGAATCCAGTACGGCCAGTTGGATTTTGCTGGCGTCCGCGTGTATCTGACGTCCTTTGTCGGTGACGTCGACGAAGATTCCGCGCCGGTCGGCCTCGCACAGTGCTCGCTGAACCAGTCCGGCCTTCTCGAGACGGGCCACGCTACGGGAGAGCGCGCTGGGGCTCAGGTACATCTCCGAGGCAAGCTCCTGCATGCGTGGACGTTCGCACGTGGCGTCCATGAGTCGGTCGAGAGCCTCGAAGTCGCTCATGCTCAGCCCATGCGCCGACTGCATCTGGCGATCGAGTTCGCACGCGATGTCGTTGTAGCTGGTCGACAGCGAGCGCCAGGTGTTGCGCAATTCGGATTCCGACGTCACGACCGCATTCTAGTTGAAGACTCGATTACGTGCAATTGCATTAAATGCTTGTGCATTATGTGCATGTGCATCTATTCTCGCTGACGTGACTTGCACAGACTCGACACTCAAACCATTCGATTCGCCGGAAGCCCCGGTTTCTACGGAATCCTCGGATCCGGCCACAGGGGAGGGCTGGTCCCTCAAGCTGTGGGGCATCCTCGCGGTGCTCTGCCTCGTGTTGTTCCTCGACGGTCTCGATGTGTCGATGGTGGGCGTCGCTCTTCCGTCCATCGGCAATGAACTGGGCCTGTCCACTACCTCGCTGCAGTGGATCATCAACGGCTACGTCCTCGGATTCGGCGGCCTGTTGCTACTCGGTGGACGTACCGCCGATCTTCTCGGGCGCAGGAAGGTCTTCCTGATCGCGCTGACCGTCTTCGCAATCGCCTCGCTGGTCGGTGGCCTTGTCGACAACGGAACACTGCTGATCGCATCACGATTCGTGAAGGGATTGGCTGCCGCCTTCACCGCTCCGACCGCAATGTCCATTCTCACCACGACGTTCAAGGAAGGTCCGGCCCGTAACCGTGCGCTGTCGGTGTTCTCCGTGTTCGGCGCCAGTGGTTACTCGTCCGGTCTGATCCTCGGTGGGCTGCTGACGAGTGCCGGTTGGCGATTCACGTTCCTGATGCCGGTTCCGTTTGCCGTCATCGCGCTGATCGGTGGGTACTTCCTCATTCCGCGGGACCGTCCCGCAGATACCGGGGGACACGACCTCGTCGGCGCCGTCACCCTGGTGACGGGAATGCTTCTCACGGTGTACACGATGGTTTCGGCTCCGACCCGTGGATGGGCACACCCGATGACGCTGGGTTCGTTCGCCGTCGCAGCCGTGCTTCTGGCGACGTTCTTCTTCGTGGAGAAGAAGGTGGCGCATCCGCTTGTGCGACTTGGGCTTCTGCGCGTCGGCACCATCGTTCGTGCAAATCTGGCCATCATCGCGCTCTTCGGTTCCTACCTGAGCTTCCAGTTCATGATGACGATCTTCCTGCAATCGGCCCTCGGCTGGTCGCCCCTGAAGATGGCGATGGCACTGCTGCCCGCGGGCATCATCGTCGCATTCGGATCGCCGTTCGTCGGACGGCTGGTCGACCTGTACGGCAGTGCCAAGCTCATCATCGCGGCACTGACCTCGCTCAGCGTCGGGTACCTCTGGTTCCTCTTCGCGGGCAGCGATTCACCGTCGTACGTCGTGGCGATTCTGCCGAGCGTCATCCTGCTCGGACTCGGATTCGCGCTGGGGTACACCTCGATCATGGCCCAGGCCACCTCGGGTGTCGACGACTCGGAGCAGGGTTTGGCGTCCGGGCTGGTGAACACCTCCGCTCAGGTCGGTGCGGCGCTCGTGCTCGCTCTGACCACTGCCCTCGTGACCGCTGGATCGCACACCGCGTCCGGCGCCGGTACGGCCGGATTCGAGCAGTTCCATCCCGGACTGATCCTGGTTACCGGAGTCGCGCTGGTGGGCTTGGCGATCACCGTCTCGCCGCTGTTACGTGGAAGGTCGCAGCGGGGAAGATCCGTGCGTGAAAGGCGCGCTGAGGAAGAAAAGGAATTGGCCGAGGTCAACTGAATACTTGCTTCATCCGCGAATGCGCTCGGCCGCGTAGGAGACAATCCTGCGCGGCCGAGTTGCTGTGTCTGAACTATCGGGTGGCAGATTTCAGGGCAGCGTCTTTCAGGGCAGCGTCTTACAGAGCAGCGTCTTTCAGTGCTACGTCGAAGCTCGTCGACGTAGCTTGCGAACCGAGAATCAAGGCAAGGCGCACCAACATGGCTTCGCGGTCGGACGGATCAGCCTGATCCAGTGCATTCGACAGTGTCAACCAGACGTGTTCGCGGCGGCCCTCGTCGTCGATCACAGTCGTCGTGACGGACTGTTGCGAGTCGAAGTGCGTCGGGGCGGTGCCGGCGGTGAGGTGCTTGGCCACGTCGTTCAATTGCGTGGGATCGCTGATGCGGCACAGCACCAATCCGTCGGGCCGAATCACGAAGATCTCGCCGACACGAGCGCCGAGGGCAGATGCGAGATTGCCTTCGGCATCGGGAACCGTGGAGCCGGTAGTTCCCACGGTGATCACGCGTACGGTTTCCGGTGCAAGGGCCTGAGCAAGGATTTCGGCTTGCGTGTCGAGTTCGGATACCAGCTCAGCTGACAGTCCGAAAGCCAGCAGGCCGAATCCAGTACCGCGCAGACTGTTCAAGGAGGTAGATGAACCGTCCGCCGAGACCTGGACGACCCTGTCTTCCAACGGATCGCCGGGTAGTACGCCCTCGGCGCCCGCAGCTGTGGGCCACGTCAGCGGGGAGAGCCGGGCGTGCGTCGCACTCGACTGGCGCGGGTTGATGAGGTGCGCGAATTCGCTTCGCTTGGTGGCGATTTCGAGTACGGCATCGCGGGTGGTCCGGTAGCCGTGACTTCCCGGCGACATGATGAGCGTCGACTTGCCTGCGTTGTCGACGTTCTGCTGCCACGCGCTGCGACGTTCCTTCGAATACGCGTCGAGGATGGTGGAATCGGCAGCTCCGTTGATGACGGCGGCTAGTTGCCACACCAAGGTCTCAGCGTCTTCCATGCCCGAGTTCAGGCCGCGCACACCGAAGATCGGAACGAGATGCGCGGCGTCGCCGGCAAAAAGCACACGGCCGTGAGTGAAATCTTCCAGAGCGAGTGCGTGGGCGCGGTAGAAGCCGAACCATTCCAGGGTCCAGGGGATGTCGCTCTGGAGCCATTCGAGGTGACGCGTGATGCGGTCACGGATGCGATCTTCTTGCGTCTCCGCTTCCGGATCGTCCGAGGCGTCGAGCTGGTAGTCGATGCGCCAGATGTCCCGTGGTTGGCGATGCATGATGATCGTGGACCCCGGGTTGCTGGGTGCGTCGAACCACACCAGACGCTCGGCCGGGAGTTCCGATTCCCAATGAATGTCGGCAATGACGTAGTTGCCCTCGTAGCTGTTGCCCTGCAAGCGGATTCCGGTGAGTTCGCGCATCTTGCTGCGTCCACCATCGGCGGCAACGACCCACGCCGCGCGCAGTTCGCGGGTTCCGAACGCGGTGTCGACGGTCAGAGTCACCTCGTCGTCACCGACGGAGATGCCGGCGATCGACGACGACCAGTGGAAGTTCACCAGTGGGTGAGCGAGCAGCTTGTCGGTCATGATCTGCTCGAACTCGGATTGCGAGACGTTGACCATGGGTCCACGCGCGTCGTGCTCGGCGGATGCCATGCGGAACTGCAGTACTTCCTGATCGCGGTAGTAACTCCGACCACCCACCCACGGCAGAACGATGTCTTCGAGCTCGGCACCGAAGCCGAGGCGTTCGGCAACTTCGAGGCTGTGGCGTGACACGCAGATCGCGCGACTGCCGAACGAGACCTGATCGGCCGCTTCGAGAATCGTGACGGCAATGCCGCGCTGCGCCAAGCCCATGGCTACGCCCATGCCGACGGGGCCGGCTCCGACGATCACGACGGGAAGTGCGTCGGCCGAAGGCGCCAGGGAGGCGAAGTCCTCGGGTGCGTACTTCTTCGGATGAAAGTAGGTCGACATGGTCACGAGACTTTCTGTGCGGCAGTGTTTTTCGGGATCAGTTGAGGTTCCGGGAGCAGCAGGATGGAAACCAGGCTGATCACGGCAATGATCACGAAGTAGACGGTGATGGCGAACGAGGTGTCGAAGGCGGCGTAGAGCGCGGTGGCGATCATCGGGGCCAGACCGCCGCCGAGGATTGCGCCGATCTGGTAGCCGAGTGACGCTCCGCTGTAGCGGATGTGTGCGGGAAACAATTCGGCGAACAGTGCCGCTTGTGGGCCGGCGCAGCAGCCGAGCGTGAAGCCGAGGGCGATCATCGATACGAGCATCACCGGAACGATCGCTGTGTCGATCAGCGGAAAGAACACCGCTGCCGCCACTACCAGGGTGATCGAACTGCGGATGTAGACGGTCCGGCGTCCGAGAGTGTCCGACTTGTGAGCGCTGAAAGCCATTCCCGCCATCCAGAACGGGCAGGATGCGATGAGAAGAAAGAGCATCGTGGTCTTGCTGAAGCCTAGTTCGGTCTCGCCGTACTTGAGGACGTAAACCATGTACGCGTACGCGATTCCGTTGGTGGCGATGAAGGTTCCACCGGCGAGGAGCACAGTCTTCCAGTGTCTGGTGAGAACCTCGAGAATCGGCATGGACTCCGCCGGTGCCTCGGACTTCGACGCGGTGAACTCGTCACTTTCCTCGAGGCCGAGACGGATCCACATCGCAACGCCCACCAGAACTGCGCTGAGCAGGAACGGGATTCGCCATCCCCAGGAGTTGAATGCATCGTCGTCCATGAAGGCGGCGAGGGGGAGATAGACGAGATTGGCCACCAGTACGCCTGCGGGAACACCGATTTGTGGTGCGCTGCCGTACAGCCCCTTCCTGCCCTCCGGTGCGTTTTCGGTGGCGACCAGAACTGCGCCGCCCCACTCGCCGCCGACACCGAGTCCCTGAACGAATCGCAAGGTCACCAGGAGTACGGGGGCAAAGACGCCGATAGCGGCGTAGTTGGGTAGCAGCCCGATGGCAACGGTGGCGCAGCCCATCAGCATCAACGAGGTGACCAACATGGATTTGCGTCCGATGCGGTCGCCGAAGTGGCCCATCACGATTCCGCCGATGGGACGCGCGACGAATCCGACGGCGAGGGTGGCGAAGGCGGCGAGGGTGCCGGCCAGATCGGACGTGCCGGGGAAGAACTGCTTGCCGAGCACGAGTGCGGCGGCGGTGCCGTAGATGAAGAAGTCGTACCACTCGATGGCGGTGCCGACAAAGCTGCCGAGGGCGGCCTTACGCGCCTTGACCGTCGCGGCGGCGCGCGTTGCGGTCGGTGAGGCGATGGAGGTCATGAAGTGCCTTTCGAGATGAATGTGGCTTGAAGAAACAATGACGTGCGCCACAACAATTGAAAAGCGAAAGAATTGGAGGTTCTTGCACGGAAAATACGTGGAACCAGCTCCGCTGCCTGGTAGCGGGACTATTGGGCAGGTTCTGAGGGTGAAACGAATTCTATGAAAGCGCGTGCGACGCGGCTGAGGCGAGTGTTCTGGTGCCAAGCGAGAACTACGTGCACCGACGGCACGGCGGGGGAAGCGATGGTCTTGACGACCACCTCGAGCCCCTCGTACGTGACGTCGATCTTGGGCCGCTGGAGTAGCAGCGTCCAGCCGAGGCCACGGCCGACAAATGCCCTCGCCGTCTCGAAGTTCGCAGTTCTGTAGGCAACCTTCGGGGCGAATCCGCCTGCGCGACAGACGTCGAGCGCGTGTTTGGTGCTCGGCGGCGCGTCGAGGAGAACCATCGGGTGTTCCGCCAGGTCCGGAAGATGGATCGGTCGCTCGGACCGCGCGAGTGGGTGTTCTGCACCCAGGACGATCAAGGGTTCGCGGATGGCCAACGGAACTGTGCGCAATTGTGGAGACAGGTCCAGGTCGTAAGCGATTGCGAGGTCCAACTCGCCGTTCTCGAGATGTGTCTGGAGCCGATTCTGAGTGTCCTCGCGGAACTCCACCTGCGCGTCAGGATTCTCACGGGTGAACCCGGCGATCATCGACGGCAACACCGTCGGCCCCAGAGCGGGATAACAGCCGATCGCGATGGGCCCCGACACGCTTCCGCCGGTTCCGAGCGCATCGGATTCGAGTTCCCCGGCTTGCTGAAGTAGCGCCCGGGCGCGCACCAGAACGGATTCACCGGTGCGGGTCAGTTGAATGCCGAATGAGCGACGGCGAACGCACAGTTGAACTTTGAGCGCGCGTTCGAGTTCGGTGAGCGCCGCGGACAGGGCGGAAGGAGAGAGGTGCAGGCGCTCGGCCGCGGCACTGATCGTTCCGGTCTCGGCTACCGCGACAAACGCAGCAAGCTGACGCATCGTGTACGTGGGAGCAGGATCGATGCGAGGCATGAGATCGACAGTAGTCGGGTAGATTGCCCTGAATATTTTGGTGTGGCACCGTGAAGAGGTCGACGATCAATCGCTGACCTGCGTCTTCGTGGTGCCCCCGGCAGGATTCGAACCTGCGACCTTTCGCTCCGGAGGCGAACGCTCTATCCCCTGAGCTACGGGGGCGCACCGAATACTCGGTGTGCCGATTGGGCTGCGTTAGCGTAGCGCATCACGGGGGGACAAGACCAAACCGGCACCCGTCTCGGCATGGCGTCCTCGCGTGAGGTAGTCGAGGATGCGGCCGGGGACCATGGTCGTCGAATCATCTGTACCGACTGACTCGGATGCTTTTTACGCCTAGGCTCGGCTCTGAGCACAGGCTCGGGCGGACTGCTCGGGCACCCTCGTGAGGTACGGGAGTCGTTGATGACCGATCACCACTATTCCGAAGACCAGCTCGCGCTCGACCTGAAGTGGTGGGCAGCGGCCAACTACCTGACCGTCGCGCAGATCTATCTGAAGGACAACACGCTTCTGCGGGAACCGTTGCGTGCCGAGCACATCAAGCCCCGACTGCTCGGGCACTGGGGGACCAGCCCCGGCTTGTCGATGATCTACACGCTCCTCAATCGGCACATCGTCGCCACCGGCGCAGACTGGCTTTACGTGACCGGTCCCGGGCACGGCGGTCCGGCGCTGGTCGCGTCGACGTATCTCGAGGGAACGTACTCGGAGATCTATCCGGAAGTCTCGGACGACGCCGAGGGCATCCACCGGATGTGTCGGCGATTCTCCGCTCCCGGCGGAGTGCCCAGCCATGTGAGTGTGCAGACACCCGGAAGCATCCACGAAGGCGGCGAGCTCGGCTACGCCCTTGCCCATGCGGCCGGCGCTGCCTTCGATCATCCGAACCTCGTGGTGGCCTGTGTGATCGGCGACGGCGAAGCGGAGACCGGGCCGTTGTCCGGCTCGTGGAAGCTCCCGGCGTTCCTGAATCCACGACGCGACGGCGCGGTGCTGCCGATCCTGCACGTGAACGGTGCCAAGATCGCCGGGCCGACGGTCTACGGACGCAGCAGCGACGAAGACATCCAGGCCTATCTTGGTGGACAGGGGTGGGCGCCGATCGTCGTCTCCGGTGACGACCCCGACGCGGTGTTTCCTCAGCTGTATCAAGCGATCTCGCAGGCGCACGAGAAGATCCGCGAGATGCAGGGTGCCGCACGCCGCGGAGAGGAGTGGACGGGTTCGTGGCCGGCAATCGTGTTGCGGACGCCGAAAGGATGGACCGGTCCACACACCGTCGACGGAATCTTGGTCGAGGGCACACATCGTGCGCACCAGGTGCCGTTGTCCGGCGTGCGAAGCAACGAATCACATCTGCGGCAACTCGAAGAGTGGATGCGGTCGTACCGTCCGGACGAGTTGTTCGACGCCAACGGATCACTCGTCGCGGAACTGGCGGCGCTGTCGCCGACGGGGGACAAGCGCATGGGGAGCACTCCCTACGCGAACGGTGGACGACTTCGCGTCGATCTCCCGATGCCGCCGCTCGAAAAGTATGCGCTTCCCATCCAATCCCCGGGTTCGACCTTCCACGAGACGACGCGAGTTCTCGGCGAGCTTCTGCGCGACATCTACGCCGCCACGGAAACCGAGGACAGCGGCGGGATCTTCCGACTCTTCTGTCCGGACGAGACGTCGAGCAATCGCCTCGGCGCCGTATTCGAGACAACCGATCGCTGCTGGCAACTGCCGATCACCGACTACGACGACGGGCTGTCCGCGGACGGTCGTGTCATGGAGGTCCTCAGCGAGCACCTCTGCGAGGGATGGCTCGAGGGCTATCTGCTGTCGGGCCGACACGGGATGTTCGCGAGCTACGAAGCATTTGCGATGGTGAGCGTGTCGATGCTCATCCAGCACGCCAAGTGGCTCCAACATGCCGTCGACCTGCCGTGGCGGGCGTCTGTCGCTTCGCTCAACGTGCTGTTGACCAGTACGTGCTGGCGCAACGACCACAACGGATTCAGTCATCAGGGCCCCGGCATGATCGACGCCGTTATTCCCTTGGCACCCAGTGTGATCCGCGTGTGGCTGCCGCCGGATTCCAACACCTTGCTCTCGATCTCGGACCACTGCCTGCGTAGTACCGACCACGTCAACCTGATAGTCGTGGACAAGCAACCGCACCTGCAGTACCTCACGCTCGAGCAAGCGCACGAGCACTGCGCGGCGGGCGCTTCGGTCTGGGAATGGGCCGGAACCGAGGCTCGCGGACAGGAACCGGACGTGGTCCTGGCCGCCGCGGGAGATGTGCCGACGCAGGAGATCCTGTCTGCTGCACAGTTGCTGCGCGATCACACACCCGAACTGATCACCCGCGTCGTCAACGTCGTCGATCTGATGGCCTTGCTGACGCCAACCGAGCATCCCCACGGATTCGGGGAGCGGGTCTTCCTCGATCTGTTCTCCGCGCAGACCGACGTCGTGTTCGCATTCCACGGATACTCGCGTGCCGTGCACGAACTGATTCACGGGCGTCCGAGTCCAGAGCGCTTCCACGTTCGCGGATTCAGTGAACAGGGAACAACCACAACACCGTTCGACATGGTTGTCCTCAACAAGATGAGCCGCTACCACCTGGTGATCGAGGCGCTACGACGCTCCAAGCGTCGGCCGGCCGGGGCGTCCGAGTTGGCGGAGTTCTGCCGCACACAACTCGAAAAGCACTCGCGTTACATCGTCGAGCACCTCGAAGACATGCCGGAAGTAGAAAACTGGACCTGGTCCTGAAATTCAGGACCAGGCCCAGTTGGGTCTGAACAATTGCGGCTCAGTGCAGTGCAGTGCAGTGCAGTGCAGTTCAGTTCATGGGCAGTGGCACTGCGCCGCGAGCTGCCAACATGTCGGTCATCAGCTTGGACTCGCTCTGCTGCGTGTTGACCATCGTCTGCGCCAGGCTGCGCACCGGCCCCTCGGTGGCGTCGGCTGCTGCGTACTCCATCATCGGAAGCCCACCTTCGTGGTGACGAAGCATCAGCTGCAGGAACAAGGTGTCGAGTTGCAGACCTTCCGCTGCGCGGAGAGCCGCAAGGTCCTCGGGGGACGCCATGCCGGGCATCGTGTCGACCGGCCCGGAATGACTCATGTCCATCGTGGCCGAAGTCCCGTGCGATCCATGGCCGGAGCCCGAATCGGACGACATCCACTCCATGTACGGGCCCACCTTGGACAGCGGCTGATCCCACATGGTCAGCCACGCCTGCATCTGACCGAGCTGGTTCTGCTGCGTGGTCAAGATGTCGAACGCGAGCGTGCGTACGTCGTTGTCGGTGGACTTCGTCAGGGCGATGGCCGCCATGTCGACGGCCTGGCTGTGATGCACGCTCATGTCCTGAGCGAATCCGACGTCCACCGAATCCGATGCCGGAACGGTCAGTGACGACTTCGCGTCGGGTCCGAGGAGATTGGTGAATGCGCCCAATGCAAAACCGACGGCGATCGCGCCGATCAGACCGATGATCAGCAGTGCGGTGCGCTGACTCGGCTTCGAAGACTGATCGGTGTTCTGTGAACTATCCACCGGCGGGAATCTGCTCGTCGGTGGCCGGGGTAGCGCCCGTGCCGTCCATCTGGATGGCGTCCGGGCCCGGAGGTGTCGGATCGAACGGCGACGTCGACGGAGTGAACAGCGGATTGGTGCAGCTCGCGCCGACCTCGGGGTAGACGTTCGGGTTCTGATTCAGCGCGGTGATGAACTGATCGATGCGATCGTCGTCGGCCTTGTCGATCTCGAGGCGATGGCCCCACGATTGCAGAGAAATGGGGCTGCTCTGACCGGGGTACGGCGACATCAGCATGTAGGACTTGCCGTTCACGCGTCCGGCGAGACTGTCGATCTGGTCCTGGTCGACGAGATCGGGGTTGTACGTGATCCAGATGGCGCCGTGCTCGAGCGAGTGGACGGCGTTCTCGGTGCGAATCGGGTCGGCGTACACGGTTCCGGTGCAGTTAGCCCAGGTGGCGTCGTGCGGGCCACCGAACGGCGGGGTCTGGTCGTACGCCACGCGCTGAGTGGAATCGACGTGCTGGCCGGCCGGGTACTCGATCTTGAGGACGCCGTCGATCTTGTCCGACGGATCCTTGTTCTCGGAGCTGTACTTGTACGGCTCGAGGGCCTGCCGCTCCTCGACCTTGGGCCACAGATTGATACCGAGCACGGCGATGAGTGCGAGCACAGCCACACCGGCGCCGATCGACAGCCAGGGGATCTGGCGGGGAGCGGGGACGCCGCCCTTGCCCTTCTTGGCCGGCCGACTGTTCTTGTTGGCGGCCTTGATGGCCTTGGCTGATTTGGCCCCGGAGTTCTTGTTGGGACCGCGACTATCGGAACCGCTTGGCATCGATTGGGCTCTTTCGGTGTGTGGGCTTGAGGTGTGGCGCGCCCGCGCATGAAGGTACGCGGTGGTAGCTCGGGCATTACCACTGTACTTTCCGAGTCTGAGGGCAAACTTTGAGAGTGGCGTGCGACACGCCACAGCGGCCCCGCGCACGTTCACGGAGAGCGAGGCGTGAGGCGAGTCTCCACTTCCGGTGTGCAGGCAATAGGATGAATACCTGTGACTCCAGCTGACCTTGCCGAACTGCTCCGCGGAACCGCAGCGAGCGTCCTTGCCGATCGTGGCCTCGACGTATCCGTGCTACCCGAAACCCTCACCGTCGAGCGACCACGCAACCCCGAGCACGGCGATTACGCCACCAACATTGCCATGCAGGTAGCCAAGAAGGTCGGCACGAATCCCCGCGAGCTGGCGGGCTGGATCGCCGAAGCCCTCACCGCTGCCGACGGAATCGAATCCGCCGAGATCGCCGGGCCCGGCTTCCTCAACATTCGGTTGGACAAGGACGCCCAGGGCGCGATCGTCGTGTCGGTTCTCGAAGCCGGTGCGTCGTACGGCTCGGGTGACTCCCTCGCCGGCAAGAAGATCAACCTCGAATTCGTCTCCGCCAACCCCACCGGACCGATTCACCTCGGTGGAACCCGTTGGGCCGCAGTCGGAGACGCGCTCGGACGCATTCTGTCCGCGCAGGGTGGTTTGGTAACACGTGAGTACTACTTCAACGATCACGGTGCCCAGATCGACCGCTTCTCGCGTTCGCTGATCGCTGCAGCGAAGGGTGAACCTGCTCCCGAAGACGGTTACGCCGGTGCATACATCGCCGACATCGCCGCCTCGGTTCTGAAGCAGCGTCCCGACGTCATGGATCTGCCTGCCGACGAGCAGCAGGAAACCTTCCGCGCCATCGGCGTCGAATTGATGTTCACGCACATCAAGCAGACCCTGCACGACTTCGGCGTCGACTTCGACGTCTACTTCCACGAGAACTCGCTCTTCGAATCCGGTGCGGTCGAGAAGGCCGTCGAATCCCTCAAGGGTTCGGGCAACCTCTTCCACGAAGACGGTGCGTGGTGGCTCAAGAGCACCGACTACGGCGACGACAAGGACCGCGTCGTCATCAAGAGCGATGGCAACGCCGCCTACATCGCCGGTGACATCGCCTACTTCCAGAACAAGCGCGCACGTGGGTTCGACCTCTGTATCTACATGCTCGGCGCCGACCATCACGGTTACATCGGCCGTCTCAAGGCTGCCGCTGCCGCATTCGGCGACGATCCGGACACCGTCGAGGTGCTGATCGGCCAGATGGTCAACCTCGTCAAGGACGGCACTGCCGTCAAGATGAGCAAGCGTGCAGGCACCGTCATCACCCTCGACGACCTGGTCGAGGCAATCGGCGTCGACGCCTCGCGTTACGTCATGATCCGCTCGTCGGTCGACTCGAGCATCGACATCGACCTCGACCTGTGGACCAAGACCAGCAGCGAGAACCCCGTCTACTACGTCCAGTACGCGCATGCACGCCTCTCGGCGATCGCTCGCAACGCCGCAGACCTCGGTCTGTCCGCCGACGCGAGCAACCTCGCCCTGCTCACCGTCGAGCAGGAGGGTGACCTCATCCGCACGATCGGCGAGTACCCACGCGTCGTGTCGAGCGCTGCGAATCTGCGTGAGCCGCACCGTATTGCCCGCTACCTCGAAGAACTCGCGGGTGCGTACCACCGCTTCTACGGCGCGTGCCGCATCCTTCCGCAAGGCGACGAAGACGCCACCGACGTGCACCGCGCGCGTCTGGCTCTCTGCGCCGCCACCCGACAGGTCCTGGCCAACGGTCTCGAACTGCTCGGCGTCACCGCACCGGAGCAAATGTGAACGCGCACCCCGCCGGCCCCAAGCACGCCGAGCAGTTGCAGGCCCCCGGCTTGCCCGACCGTCCGACCAGCCCCGAAGCCTTCGGCGAACTCTCACCGCAGGTGTGGCCGCGCAACGCTTCTCGTGGCGACGACGGTGAAGTGACCCTCGCGGGTGTCAAGGTCGGTGAACTTGCCGAGAAGTACGGCACCCCGCTGTTCGTCATCGACGAGGACGACTTCCGCTCGCGCTGCCGTGACATGGCCCGCGCCTTCGGCCCGGATGCCAAGGTGCACTACGCATCCAAGGCATTCCTCTGTGGCGAGATCGCACGCTGGGTCGCCGACGAAGGCCTCTCGCTCGACGTCTGCTCCGGCGGCGAACTGGCGATCGCGTTGCACGCGGACTTCCCGGCCGAGCGAATTGCCATGCACGGCAACAACAAGTCAGTCGCCGAACTGGCCGCTGGTGTCGCCGCGGGCGTCGGACACGTCGTGCTCGACTCGTCGATCGAGATCGACCGACTCGATCGTGTCGCCGGTGAGGCCGGTGTCGTTCAGGACGTGTTGATCCGACTGACCGTCGGCGTCGAAGCGCATACCCACGAATTCATCTCCACCGCACACGAGGACCAGAAGTTCGGTTTCTCGCTGGCCGGGGGAGCGGCGATCGACGCAGTCCGTCGCGTCTTCGCTGCCGACAACTTGCGACTGGTCGGCCTGCACAGCCACATCGGTTCGCAGATCTTCGACGTCGACGGTTTCGAGGTGGCAGCGCACCGCGTGATCGGTTTGCTCCGCGACGTCGTCACCGAGTTCGGAGTCGAGAAGACCAAGCAGATTTCGATCATCGACCTCGGCGGCGGCATGGGGATCTCGTATATCCCCTCCGACGACCCGCCGCCCGTCGACGAACTGGCAGCAAAGCTCGGCCACATCGTGCGCAACGAGTCCGCACTGGCCGGATTGCCGGAGCCGACGCTTGCCGTCGAACCCGGCCGCGCCATCGCCGGACCTGGCACGGTGACGCTCTACGAGGTCGGCACCATCAAGGACGTCACGGTGGGTAGCTCGCTGACACGCCGCTACATCAGCGTCGACGGCGGGATGAGCGACAACATCCGCACGTCCCTCTACGGTGCGGAGTACGAAGCCAAGTTGGTTTCGCGAACTTCCGAGGCTGATCCCGTCGTTGCACGTATCGTCGGTAAGCACTGCGAGTCCGGTGACGTGGTCATTCGGGACACCTGGATGCCCGAGGACGTCGGGCCCGGTGATTTACTAGCGGTAGCAGCGACCGGTGCATACTGCTATTCGATGTCGAGCAGGTACAACCTGCTCACCCGCCCAGCCGTGGTGGCGGTGCGTGACGGAGTCTCACGCGTGATTCTGCGGAGGGAAACAGTGGAAGATCTGCTCAGCTTGGAGGTATCGCAGTGACGAGCGAATCGGCGCATCGCGCTATCGGTGTGGCCGTTCTCGGCCTCGGCAACGTCGGGAGCGAGGTCGTCCGGATCATTCGTGAGCAGGCCGAGGAACTCGAAGCTCGCGTCGGCGCCCCGTTGGAACTGCGGGGGGTTGCCGTCCGCCGTATCGGCTCGGACCGCGGAATTCCCGAGGAACTGCAGACGACGGACGCCGAGTCCCTGGTCGGTCGTGACGACGTCGACATCGTGGTCGAGGTGATCGGCGGAATCGAGCTCCCTCGCAAGCTGATTCTCTCTTCCCTCAACTCCGGTAAGTCGGTCGTGACCGCCAACAAGGCGCTGCTCGCGGACCACACCGGTGAATTGGCGGAGGCTGCAGAGGCCAACTCTGTCGACCTGTACTTCGAGGCCGCTGTTGCCGGCGCGATCCCCGTGATCCGCCCGCTCACACAGTCGTTGGCCGGAGACCGTGTCAACAAGGTCGCCGGAATCGTGAACGGCACCACCAACTTCATCCTTTCGGCGATGGACGAGACCGGCGCCGACTACGAAGAGACCTTGGCCGAAGCCGGACGACTCGGATACGCGGAAGCCGACCCGACCGCGGACGTCGAAGGCTACGACGCCGCGGCGAAGGCAGCGATCCTCGCGTCGATCGCGTTCCACACCCGCGTCACTGCCGCGGACGTGTACCGCGAAGGAATCTCCACGATCACCTCCGCCGACCTGGCTTCGGCGAAGGCACTCGACTGCACGATCAAGTTGCTCTCGATCTGCGAGCGCATCGTCACGCCCAAGGGCAAGGAGCGGATTTCCGCTCGCGTGTACCCGGCGCTGGTTCCGCTCAGCCATCCGCTGGCCTCGGTCAACGGCGCGTTCAACGCCGTTGTCGTGGAAGCAGAGAACGCCGGCCGGCTCATGTTCTACGGCCAGGGCGCAGGCGGCGCCCCCACCGCTTCCGCGGTGATGGGTGACCTGGTGATGGCTGCGCGCAACAAGGTTCACGGCGGCCGCGGCCCCCGCGAGTCCAAGTACGCCAAGCTCAAGGTCGCCCCGATGGGCGACATCCTCACGCGCTACTACGTGAACATGGAGGTCGCGGACAAGGAAGGTGTGCTGTCCGCAGTCGCCGCCGAGTTCGCCAAGCACGGCGTGAGCATCTCCGTCGTCCGCCAGGAGGGCGCCGGCGCCGGCGCGCGTCTGGTGGTCGTCACTCATGTAGCAACCGACGCGGCTCTCTCCGAGACCGTGGCGGCCCTCAACGAACTCGAATTCGTCACCGCTGTGACCAGCGTGCTGCGACTGGAAGGCACTGAACAATGACCGGCATCGTCAACCCCGTCCACAAGGCATGGCCGGGTCTCATCGAGGCATACCGGGACCGTCTCGCGATCGGTGACAACTGGAAGACCGTCACCCTGCGCGAAGGCGGCACCCCGCTCCTGCCGGCCGGCCACCTCTCCGAGATCACCGGCTGCGACGTCTACCTCAAGGTCGAGGGCCTCAACCCCACCGGTTCCTTCAAGGACCGCGGCATGACGATGGCCGTCACCGACGCCTTGGCCCGTGGCCAGCGCGCAGTTCTGTGCGCGTCCACCGGCAACACCTCCGCCTCGGCCGCTGCGTATGCAGCCAAGGCCGGCATGACCTGCGCCGTGCTCATCCCGCAGGGCAAGATCGCCATGGGCAAGCTTGCGCAGGCAGTCATGCACGGCGCCAAGATCATTCAGGTCCAGGGCAACTTCGACGACTGCCTCGAGCTGGCACGCAAGACCACGGCCGAATTCCCCACCATCGGTCTCGTCAACTCGGTCAACCCGGTGCGCATCGAAGGCCAGAAGACCGCGGCATTCGAGATCATGGACGTCCTCGGCAAGGCTCCCGACGTGCACGCACTCCCGGTCGGAAACGCCGGTAACATCACCGCGTACTGGCGCGGATACTCCGAGTACTACGCGGACGGTCTGACCACGGTGAAGCCCCGCATGCTCGGCGTCCAGGCAGCCGGAGCGGCTCCGCTGGTCAACGGTGCACCCGTCAAGGATCCCGAAACCATCGCCACGGCAATCCGAATCGGTTCTCCCGCTTCCTGGAACGGCGCTGTCGCCGCGAAGGAAGAGTCGAACGGTGCATTCCGTGCCGCCACCGACGAGAAGATCCTCGAGGCTTACCGTCTGATCGCCGCCACCGAGGGCGTCTTCGTCGAACCGGCGTCGGCAGCCAGCGTCGCCGGCCTGCTCGCCGCACGTGCAGAGGGCTGGCTCGAGCCGGGCCTGACCGTCGTGTGCACGGTGACCGGTAACGGTCTCAAGGATCCTGACACGGCTTTGAAGGGTATGCCGAACGTCGAGCCGATCGGTGTCGATCCCGTTGCCGTCGCGGCTGCCCTCGAGCTTGCATAGTGTCCGTGGATTCATCGACCACTCCGCGGAATCCGGTGTCTGACATGACTATAACCCTGCCTATCGGCCTTTCGGTGACTGCTCGCGTCCCGGCGTCGAGTGCGAACTTGGGGCCGGGGTTCGACACCCTCGGTCTGGCGTTGGGGTTGTACGACGAAATCGTGGTCACCACAACGGATTCAGGCCTTCAGATTCGCGTCGAAGGTGAAGGCGCTGCCGACGTGCCCTGGGGTCCTTCGCATCTCGTGGTCCGCGCCATCGAGCGTGGTCTCGAGGCGGCCGGAGTGTGGGCCAGTGGCCTGGACGTGTTGTGCCGCAACGCGATTCCACATTCGCGCGGGTTGGGATCCTCGGCTTCCGCGGCTGTCGGTGGATTGGCAGCAGCCAACGGTCTGGCGCGCGCTCTCGATGCCGAGATCGGCTTGACGGAAGAGCAGTTGGTTCAACTCTCGTCCGAGTTCGAAGGTCACCCGGACAACGCGTCTGCCAGTGTTCTCGGTGGCGCAGTCGTCTCGTGGAGTTGCCCACCGGCCGTCGAAGGCGACGAGCCGATCTACTCCGCGGCCAAACTCGACGTCCATCCCGACATCCGTGCTGTGGCACTGGTTCCCGAGGAGCGGTCGTCCACCGCACACACTCGCGGGCTCCTGCCCGAATTGGTTCCGCACCAGGATGCCTCGTTCAACGCGAGCCGCAGCGCGCTCGCCGTCGTTGCGCTCACTGCTCGGCCCGATCTGTTGATGGCGGCCACCGAGGATCGCCTGCATCAGGCACAGCGCGCACCCGCGCTTCCGCTCACGACGCGATGGATCGGGATCCTGCGCGAGGCGGGTATTGCTGCGACCGTTTCGGGAGCCGGCCCCACCGTGTTGGCGCTCAGCACAGAACCTTTCCCCGTCGAACTCGCGGAAGCGGCGCGGGCAGACGGACTACGTGTGCTCGAATTGGACATCGCCGACGGCGTCGAAGTATCCACGACGACGGTCTGATCCCTGCCTTGGTCCTGGTGATCGCCCACTACCGATCGGTAGTGAACTGACACACCCAGTCGTCCAAATTCTTGCCGGACTCAGGTTTGGGCGCTATCCTGGGCTATGTCCGTACATCGTGCGCGTCAGTCGCCGGTGCATCACCAGGGGGCAAAACTCCTTCCCAATCGGGGTCCACAGTCCTTGGCATGATTCTCGCAGGCATGATCCTCACGCTTGTACCTTCTCCGAAGGTTTGAATCCTCCGCGGATCGAACACTCAGAGGTTCCATCACTCTGGGGTTCAACACACGGGGGAGTGAATCGTCGACGAAGGCGCGTTGGGCAGGTTTGCGAGCGCATGAAAAGTTTGAGGCGAGAGTTTCCGACAATCATGTGACGGCGGACAAGCCGGCAGTTCTGGACAGCAACCACGTACGGCACCACCGAGTTCGGTATTCAATCGAACTGCGGGACGAACCCTCGACTTTGCGCAGTGCGAGTGAGGGAAGGAAAGGACCTCCGTGACCGATACGGACCTCATCGCCACTTCTGCACCCGCCGGGTCGGAATCAGGCGACAATTCTCAGGCGTCATCTTCAGCATCGAACGGTGCGGTGGCGACCTCCACGAAGCGTGCCGAAACGCGCCGTGGTGCCGGACTCTCCGGCATGGTGCTCACCGAACTCCGCACTCTTGCGGGTGAACTGGGCATCAAAGGCACTTCCGGCATGCGCAAGGGTGACCTGATCGCAGCCATCAAGGAGCGCCAGGGCGGCAGCGCAAAGGCTGCACCCGCACAGAGTGAACTCACTCTCGACGACGCACCCGTTGCGCGCACTCGTGCCAAGAGCACTCGCGCTGCACGCACCGAAACCCCCGCAGCCGAAACAGCTCCGGCAGCCGAATCGGCTCCTGCCGAGGCCGCGCCTGCGCGTACCGAATCCACCGAGGATTCCGATCAGAGCGCACCCCGTCGCGGACGTCAGCGTCGTGGCGCCGCTCGTCGTGCAGGTTCACCCGACCAGGGTGAACTGAGCATCGAGCAGGAAGCTCCTTCGGCGAAGTCCGACGCGGACACCGCGAAGGTCGCCGATTCTTCGAAGGTCGCCGAGACCGCCAAGGCCGAGGCTCCGGCCGAGCGTCCTGCGCGCACCGAGGGCAAGTCCGACGCTGATCAGGCTCCCGCCGAGCAGGGCAACGAGCGTCCCCGCCGCGAGCGCAACCGCGACAATCAGGGCCAGCGCGACAACCAGGGCCAGCGGGACAACCAGGGCAACCGGGGTAACCAGGATCGCCAGGATCGCCAGGATCGCGGCAATCAGAACAACGCCGGCCAGAACAACGCCGGTCCGCGTACGGACAACCGCAACAACGGACCGGACGACGACGAAGAGGGTGGACGCGGACGCCGCGGACGCCGTTTCCGCGAGCGCCGTGGCCGTGGTCGCGATCGCGGTGAGGGTGGCGCACCCAACGATTCACGCGAGACCGAGATTCGTGAGGACGACGTCCTGCAGCCGGTCGCCGGCATCCTCGACGTCCTCGACAATTACGCCTTCGTGCGTACGTCCGGGTACCTCGCCGGTCCCAACGACGTCTACGTCTCCATGAACCTGATCCGCAAGAACGGCCTTCGCCGTGGCGACGCCATCACCGGTGCCGTCCGCGTCTCGCGTGACGGTGAGCAGGGCAGCCAGCGTCAGAAGTTCAACCCGCTGGTCCGTATCGACACGGTCAACGGCGGCGACGTCGAGGCCGCGAAGAAGCGCCCCGAGTTCAACAAGCTCACGCCGCTGTACCCGAACCAGCGTCTTCGCCTCGAGACCGAGCAGCACATTCTCACCACGCGTGTCATCGACCTGGTGATGCCCATCGGTAAGGGCCAGCGCGCCCTCATCGTGAGCCCGCCCAAGGCCGGTAAGACCAGCGTGTTGCAGGCGATCGCGAATGCCGTCGCCACCAACAATCCTGAGTGCTACCTGATGGTCATCCTCGTGGACGAGCGTCCCGAGGAAGTGACCGACATGCAGCGCAGCGTGAAGGGTGAGGTCATTTCCTCCACCTTCGACCGCCCGCCGGGAGATCACACCGCAGTTGCCGAGCTGGCAATCGAGCGTGCGAAGCGCCTGGTCGAGATGGGTAAGGACGTCGTCGTACTGCTCGACTCCATCACGCGTCTGGGTCGTGCGTACAACAACTCCTCGCCGGCGTCGGGACGCATCCTCTCCGGTGGTGTCGACTCGACGGCGCTCTACCCGCCGAAGCGTTTCCTCGGTGCTGCCCGCAACATCGAGAACGGTGGATCGCTCACCATCATCGCTACCGCAATGGTCGAGACCGGATCCACCGGCGACACTGTGATCTTCGAAGAGTTCAAGGGCACCGGCAACGCCGAGCTCAAGCTCGATCGCAAGATCGCCGAACGCCGTGTGTTCCCGGCCGTGGACGTCAACCCGTCCAGCACGCGTAAGGACGAGTTGCTCCTGAGCCCGGACGAAGCTGCGGTGCTGCACAAGCTCCGTCGCGTCCTGTCCGGTCTGGACTCGCATCAGGCCATCGATCTGCTGATCGATCGACTGAAGAAGAGCAAGAACAACCTCGAGTTCCTGATGCAGGTCTCCAAGACCGCACCGGGTGCGATCGACGACTGATCGATTCGACGTCAAAAGGCCCACAACCAGCTGGTTGTGGGCCTTTTGCGTGGGCGGAACAAAACCGAGCGACAGTGCGTTGACAACTTCGTACAGCCACCCCGAGGCGTGCGAGACGCGGATTATCCGGTGAGGTACCGCATCTGGCATACTGAACGGCCGAGTCCGGTTCCGGTTCACGATGTCGATTGGCGACGTCGACCCGGCGACCATTGAAAGGGACACCATGAAGGCAGGAATCCACCCAACCTACGTAGCGACCACCGTCGTCTGCGGTTGCGGTAACACGTTCGAGACCCACAGCACCAAGGAGTCCGGACGCATCAACGTCGAGGTGTGCTCGCAGTGCCACCCGTTCTACACGGGCAAGCAGAAGATTCTCGACACCGGTGGACGCGTCGCTCGCTTCGAGGCTCGCTACGGCAAGCGCGCAGACAGCAAGGTCCCGGCCACCGAGTCCTAGCTGTTCCGCCGACGCCCGATCTGCCATACGCAGATCGGGCGTCGGCTTTTTTGTGCCTGCACTCGGTTTGCGCGTTTCCCGGGTCCCGGCGTCGAAATACCTTCAAGCGCGCACCGTAGGAATCGAAACTCAGAGCGGAGCGAACCATGGCAGGCGCAACCCAGCCCTCGGCCATCGACGACATCTTGGCGGAGCACGCCGGTCTCGAAGCACAGATGTCCGATCCGGCGCTGCACAACGACCCTGCCGCTGCCAGGCGCGTCGGTAAGCGGTTCTCCGAGCTCTCGCCGATCATGTCGACGTACAACAAGCTCACCGCTGCGCAGGACGATCTGGAAGCCGCGCGCGAACTAGCCGCCGACGATTCCAGCTTCGCCGCCGAGATCCCCGATCTCGAAGCCGAGGTCGCGCAGCTCGAGCAGACGCTCACCGATCAGTTGGCGCCGCGTGATCCGCATGACGGCGACGACATCGTCCTCGAAGTGAAGTCCGGTGAGGGCGGCGAAGAATCCGCGCTCTTCGCCTCGGACCTGGCCCGCATGTACGTCCGCTACGCGGAACGGCATGGCTGGCGCGTCGAGATCCTCGACGCGACGGTCTCCGATCTCGGCGGATACAAGGAAGCCACGCTGTCGATCAAGAGCAAGTCGGACACCCCGGACGGAGTGTGGGCGCGGCTGAAGTTCGAGGGCGGCGTTCACCGCGTCCAACGAGTGCCTGTCACCGAATCCCAGGGACGCGTTCACACTTCGGCTGCCGGCGTTCTGGTCTACCCGGAGCCCGAAGAGGTCGAGCAGGTCCAGATCGACGAAAGTGACCTGCGTATCGACGTCTACCGTTCGTCCGGCAAGGGCGGTCAGGGCGTCAACACGACCGACTCTGCTGTCCGAATCACGCACCTTCCGACCGGCATCGTCGTCACCTGCCAGAACGAGCGTTCGCAGCTCCAGAACAAGGCGCGCGCCATGCAGGTCCTTGCAGCCCGTTTGCAGGTAGTCGCCGAGGAAGCCGCGGACGCTGAAGCGTCGGCAGGTCGCCAGAGTCAGGTTCGGACGGTGGACCGTTCGGAGCGCATCCGCACCTACAACTTCCCCGAGAACCGCATCACCGATCACCGCATCGGATTCAAGTCGCACAACCTCGACGCGGTGCTCGACGGTGAGCTCGACGCACTTCTCGATGCATTGGGCAAGGCGGACCGAGAGGCGCGTCTCGCGGCCGAGTAGATGCAGACCATGACTGACCTCCATCCCGCCGGGAACTCGGTGAACCGCGTGTCGGTCGAGCGTGGCAGGCTGTACCCGTGAGTCGACTTCCACTTCGTTTGGCGCTGATCGAAGCTGCAAAACAGCTCGACGCCGCAGGTGTGCCCAGCCCACGCACCGACGCCGAGTTGTTGGCATCCCACCTGCTCGGGGTCGAACGCACGCGTCTCGGGCTGATTCCGTTGGTCGATCCCGAGGTCATCGCGGCGTTCGACGAGTTGGTTGCGCAACGGGTGAAGCGGATTCCGTTGCAGCACATCATCGGAGTCGCGTCGATGGGCAACATCGACGTCGCTGTCGGGCCGGGTGTCTTCATTCCGCGGCCGGAAACCGAACTGCTCATGGGTTGGGCACTCTCGTTCCTCGAAGGTTGCGGAAGCAAGCCGCCGGTAGTTCTGGACCTGTGTACGGGATCGGGTGTACTCGCGCTGTCCATCGCCGAGGCCCGTCCGGACGCCGTCGTTCACGCCGTGGAGAAGGAGCCCGCCGCCCTGGCGTGGGCGCGTCGTAATGCTGCCGACCGCGAGGCCGCCGGTGATACACCGATCCATCTGCATCAGGGTGATGTCACCGATCGGAACCTGTTGCCAGGGCTCGAGGGCGGCGTCGATCTGGTCGTGTCCAATCCGCCGTACATCCCCGAAGGCGCGCAATTGCAGCCTGAGGTCATGGATTACGACCCACACACCGCACTGTTCGGCGGTACCGACGGTCTGTCCGTCATCAAACCCATGATCAGCAACATCGCGCGGTGGCTTCGAATCGGCGGCGCGGCAGGCATCGAGCACGACGACACCAACGGGGACGGCGTCGCTGCGCTGTTCTCGGCGCGCCGGGTATTCGGCGAGGTCGCGCAGCATCCAGATCTTGCCGGTCGTCCGCGATTCGTCGTCGCCAGACGCGTCGCCACCGACGTCGAAGCACAGCGGAATCGAACGCCCGAAGCGCAGAGTGAAAGGATGGCTGAGTGAGTACCGTGTACGACTGCAGTCAGACAGATTCCCGAACCGCAGGCTTGGCCGCCGCGAAGAACGCGCTCAAGGCCGGCCGACTCGTAGTTCTCCCTACCGACACCCTTTACGGACTCGCCGCCGACGCGTTCGACAGCGAAGCTGTCACGAGTCTGTTGCGCGCCAAGGGACGCGGGCGAGACATGCCCGTCCCGGTTCTGGTCGGATCGTGGAACACCATCGACGGGCTCGTCTACAGCGTGCGCCCGCAGGCACGGGATCTGATCCGCGCATTCTGGCCCGGCGGACTGAGCCTGGTCGTCGAGCAGGCGCCTTCGCTTGCCTGGGACCTCGGTGATACCCGCGGAACCGTCATGCTCCGCATGCCCCTCCACCCGGTTGCCCTCGAATTGTTGCGCGATGTCGGACCGCTTGCCGTCTCGAGCGCCAACATTTCGGGGCGTCCGCCGGCCACTACCGTCGAGGAAGCCCGAGATCAGCTCGGCGGATCTGCCAGCGTGTATCTCGACGGGGGCAAGGCCGAACACGCCGTTGCTTCCACGATCGTCGACCTGACCGGCAATTCACCGCGTATCTTGCGAGTGGGTGCCGTCTCGGCAGAATCCATCGCCGAGGTATTGGGCACCAGTCCGGAAAGTCTCGTAGAGGGAGTTTCGTAACGATGGTCGGCGCCGGCGGCGAGCGCGCGGGGGAATCCACGTATTGGGGACCGGATTTCGGTGAGCTTGCCACGGCAGACCCCGAGATCGCGGCTGTTGCGCTGGCCGAACTCGAGCGTCAGCGCGACGGACTTCAACTCATCGCGAGCGAGAACTTCACCAGCCCCTCGGTACTGGCTGCCTTGGGTTCGACCCTGAGCAACAAGTACGCCGAGGGCTATCCGGGTCGGCGTTACTACGGCGGGTGCGAGTACGTCGACATAGCCGAGAATCTGGCGATCGATCGGGCAAAGGCGCTGTTCGGCGCCGAGCACGTCAACGTCCAACCGCATTCGGGGGCCACTGCGAATCTCGCGGTGTACGCCGCATTCGCCAAGCCCGGCGACACCGTATTGGCGATGAGTCTGCCGCACGGTGGGCATCTGACTCACGGGTCTCGCGTCAGCTTTTCTGGGCAGTGGTTCACCACCGTTCCCTATCACGTCGATTCGGCCACCGAATTGATCGACTACGACGAGGTTCGCACCCTGGCTCTGGCGCACAAGCCGAAAATCATCGTCGCCGGCGCGACCGCGTACTCCCGCACCATCGACTTCGCAGCCTTCCGCTCGATCGCAGACGAGGTCGGTGCGATCTTGTGGGTCGACGCCGCCCACTTCATCGGACTCGTGGCAGGCCGGGCGATACCTTCGTGCGTTCCGTACGCCGACGTCGTCTCCGCGACGACGCACAAAGTCCTCAGAGGCCCGCGCGGCGGAATGATCCTGTGCCGCGGCGAGCATGCCTCTGCTGTAGATCGCGCGGTGTTCCCCTTCATTCAAGGCGGCCCGATGATGCATGCGATCGCTGCGAAGGCGGTTGCCTTCAAGGAAGCGTCGACGCCGGAATATCGTTGGTATGCACAGGAAGTGGTTGCCAACGCATCGGCACTCGCGCTGTCGTTGGAAGCTCGCGGTCTGCGCACCGTGTCCGGTGGAACCGACACACATCTGGCGCTTCTCGACCTGCGCGCAAGCGGTGTCACCGGCGTCGACGCCGAGCGTAGGTGCGGACTGGCTTCGATCACGCTCAACAAGAACGCGATTCCGTTCGATCCGCAGTCGCCCGCCGTCACGTCCGGAATCCGCGTCGGATCCGCGGCCGTCACGACCCAGGGTTTCAACCGCTCCGACATGAGCGTGGTGGGGGAGTTGATCGCGCGCGCAGTTGTCGCGGACCCCGCCACCACGTCAGGAGAGGCCGAGTTGGCAGCAGTTGCCGACGGCGTTCGCGAACTGGTCCGGGCAAAGCCTGCCTATGCCCGCCAGACGGGTGATCTCGAGCAGTGATCACTTCCTACGAGGCGACCACATATCTGGCACAGGGCGGCGGGGGAGCGGGTGTTCCCATCCGTGAACTTTTGCTCGTGCTGTGTACAGCGGCGGTGGTGACCTACCTGGCCACTGGCGCAGTCCGGTTGTTGGCGCTGAGGTTCGGCGCTGTCGCGATTCCTCGTGATCGGGACGTTCACGTCGAGCCGATTCCGCGCCTCGGTGGCGTCGGAATGTATGTCGGCATGGCTGTCGGTCTGCTGTTCGCGCAGCAATTACCCGCGCTCACAAGAGGTTTCGGCTTCGGTAGTCCGGACGTCCACGCTGCGCTCGTCGCGGGCGCCGTCATCGTCCTCGTGGGCGTGATCGACGACAGGTGGGGTCTCGACGCTCTCACCAAGTTCGTGGGTCAGGTGACTGCTGCCGGAGTTCTTGTGGTGATGGGCGTCAGTTGGTTCATCATCTACAACCCGTTCGGTGGTGACGGTGGGTCCACGATCATCCTCGATCAGATTCAATCGGGACTGTTCACGGTGGCTATCGCCGTGGCGACCATCAACGCGATGAACTTCGTCGACGGTCTCGACGGATTGGCCGCCGGTTTGGGCCTCATCGCGGCCTTGGCGATCCTCATCTTCTCGATCGGTCTGCTCCACGATCAGGGCGGCGACGCGAGCGTCTATCCGCCGGCAATGATTGCTGCGGCGCTGGCAGGCGCTTGTCTCGGTTTTCTTCCGCACAACTTCAATCCAGCGCGCATTTTCATGGGCGATTCCGGGTCGATGTTGATCGGTCTGATGCTGGCTGCGATCTCGACCAGCGCGTCCGGTCGTATTCCGCTCGCTGCCTACGGAACCCGCGACCTCGTCGGCCTTCTCGCGCCGTTGTTGCTGGTCGGAGCTGTGATGTTCATCCCCATGCTGGACATGCTCCTGGCCGTGATCCGCCGGACGAAAGCGGGCGTCAGTCCGTTCAGTCCGGACAAGATGCACCTGCATCATCGCCTCTTGCAGATCGGACACACGCACCGACGAGTTGTGCTGGTCATCTACCTGTGGGTCAGCGTCCTGGCGTTCGGTGCCGTCGGATCCTCGCTGCTCAATCGTCAGCTGGTTGTTGTACTCGTCGCGGCCGGTTTGGTTCTTGCGTTGTTCTTCACTGCGGTGCCTTCGCTGATCGATCGCAAGCAGCAGCGTCGCTAGCCAAGTTTTCCGATCCATTACCCTTGGGCATCGTGACGAACACGCCGCAGCCTGTACCTGCCTCGCAACCCATCCCTGATTCGACCGCCGCCATGAAGTCGGCCGTGAAGTGGGGTGTGATGGGGCTGATCGCGCTGGCCGTGGTCGGCGCGCTCCTGGGCGGGCTCTTCGCCGGTAAGGAAGGCGTCTACGGCGCTCTGATCGGCGCAGCCGTCGGCGGCGGGTTCATCTTGTTCACGGCGTTGGGCGTGCTGCTCACAGCGAAGCTGCCTGCGCTCACGGCCGGTGCCGTTCTGCTCGGTACCTGGCTGCTGAAGATGATTCTCGCGATGGTGGTTCTCTTTGTCCTCTCGGACATGGATTTCTACAACAAGACTGCCCTCGTCCTGGTCATCATCATGTCGCTGGTCGTGGTGCTCGGTGCGGAGACTTACGGCGTCCTGGGAACCAAAACTCCGTACGTCGATCCCACTCCCAGCAGCAACGTCGACGACGACGAGTAGTACTACAAGAGGTAACTAATCGGACTTCCAGGTACCCCATCTACACAATGTCGTAGATGACTTGATAAGGTTCGGTTCAAGCGAGAGCAATGGTGGGCCGAGTAACACTCAGCCGACGATGCCATGTGCTCGCAGGTGGTCGAAATTCTGACCACTGAGTCGACGAGAGTCGCCGACACCGACAGACGCCAGGCCCCTCTAGGGTTCTCCAGCTGCTGACGAATGCGCGAGTCGAACTTGTCGACTTGTAGATCGTCAATGTCCGATCGAACCGCAGTCAATGATGGCTGCGGACCGACTACGGGAGAGAACGCTGAGCGTCACCACCCTGGCCGCGGATGAATTCCATGCGCCGTCACTAGACGATTTTTTCCCGCCCTCCGTGTTGATTCACGCGGGCCCCTTCGAGCTCGACCGTCTGATGCTGATTCGTCTGCTGATGTCGGTGCTGGTCGCAGCCTTCTTCGTGATCGCGATGCGCAGCCCTCGATTGGTTCCCCGTGGGATGCAGAACGCCGCTGAGCTTGCGCTCGACTTCGTTCGTATCAACATCGCCGAGGAGATCCTGGGCAAGGAACAGGGCAAGCGCTTCCTGCCGGTCATCACGACGATCTTCTTCATCGTGGTCGCCAGCAACCTGGCCAGCATCATTCCTTTCCTGAACATCTCGCCGAACGCACGAATCGGTATGCCCCTGGTACTCGCGGCGCTCGCCTACATCGTGTTCAACTACGTCGGAATCAAGAAGTACGGCTTCTTCAAGTACGTCAAGAGCAGCATCGTCGTTCCCGGCGTCCCGCTGCCCCTGCACTTCTTGTTGGTGCCCATCGAGTTCATCTCGACCTTCATCCTGCGCCCGTTCACGCTGATGGTTCGTCTCATGGCCAACATGTTGGCCGGCCACATCCTGCTGGTGCTGTTCTTCAGCGCGACGAACTACTTCTTCTTCGTGTCGGGCGGATTCCAGGCGATCTTCGGTGTTCCGTCGATCATTGCCGGTATCGCATTCACGTTCTTCGAGCTGCTGGTCATCTTCCTGCAGGCTTACGTGTTCGCGCTGCTGACCGCGGTGTACATCGATCTGGCGCTCCACGCCGACGAGCACTGACCTTTTACCTCCTCACCAGCTACACCAAGAACTGAGCCTCTTGCCGAATCCGGCGGAGGTCAACAGAAAGGGAATGGAACACCATGAGCATCGCTTACCTCGCTCAGGAAGTTGTCGAGACCAAGTCGCGCGGCTACGGAGCCATCGGCTACGGCCTCGCAGCAATCGGCCCCGGCATCGGCGTGGGCATCGTTGTGGGCAAGGCAATCGAAGGCATGGTCCGCCAGCCCGAGATGGCCGGCCAGGTTCGTACCACCATGTTCCTCGGTATTGCATTCACCGAGGCCCTCGCGCTGATCGGCCTCGTCGCCGGCTTCATCTTCTAAGACCGACATGGCAGCCACCATCGCAATTCTCGCGGCGGAGGGGACGACTGAACACAATCCCCTCATCCCCGAGACATACGACATCGTGTGGTCCGCGGTCGCGCTCGTAGTAGTTGGTTTCGTCTTCTGGAAGCTCGTTCTTCCGAAGTTCCAGAAGGTCTTGGCCGAACGCACCGAGCAGATCGAGGGCGGCATCAAGAAAGCCGAAGACGCACAGGCGGAGGCAGCAGCAGCGCTCGAGCAGTACCGCGCGCAGCTCGCCGAAGCTCGTACCGAGGCAGCGCAGATCCGTGAGGAAGCGCGTACCCAGGGTCAGCAGATCATCGCTGACATGAAGGTTCAGGCGCAGGACGAGAGCGACCGCATCGTGGCCGCAGGCCACAGCCAGCTCGTCGCCCAGCGTCAGCAGATTGTCGCTGAGCTCCGCTCGGATCTCGGCAAGACCGCTGTAGACCTGGCCGAGAAGGTCATCGGGGAGTCCCTCGCCGACGACGTGAAGCGCGCCGGAACGGTTGATCGTTTCCTCAACGAGCTCGACACCGTCAGCGCTGATTCAGCCAGGAAGTGAGCAACATGTACGCAGCGAGCCGTGAAGCCTTGGCGCAGACTCGTTCTGCGCTGAGCAGTGCCCTGGGCGCCGTCTCTGCAGGAGCCGCAACTGCTGCTTCTGCTCAGGCTGGGTCCGAGCTCTTCTCGGTGGTCGAGGTACTCGACGGCCAGCGCGCTCTTCGCAGCGCGCTGGCTGACGCTTCGGCACCGGCCGCTGGTCGCCAGGCTTTGGCAGAGCAGTTGTTCTCCGGAAAGGTCGGCGCCGAGGCGCTCGCCACCGTGAAGGCAGCTGCAGGCCAGGACTGGTCTGCGGCCCGCGACTTGGTCAACTCGCTCGAACTGCTCGGACGCGAAGCTCTGCTCCGCGCCGCAGCCGATCAGAGCCAGTTGGACACCGTTGAGGACGAGCTCTTCCGTCTCGGTCGCATCGTGGCAGGGGATCCCAGCCTGGAGCAGACGCTCTCGGATCTGTCGGTTCCCGCAGCCCGCAAGCGTGAGTTCCTCTCCCGCTTGCTCTACGGCAAGGTCACTGCGGTCACCGAGGCACTCGCCGGACAGGCCGTCGGCCGGTTGAAGTCTGCACCCGCAGACACTTTCGATCAGCTGTCGAATCTTGCCGCAGCGCAGCGCGATACCACCGTTGCTCACGTTCGCAGCGCCTCGGCGTTGAGCTCGGAGCAGTCGGATCGCTTGGCCAGCACTCTTACCCGCACCTACGGGAAGCCGGTAGCAGTGCACGTCGAGGTCGATCCAGAACTCCTCAGCGGCTTGGTCGTCCGGGTGGGCGACGAGGTTATCGACGGCAGCGCAGCGGGTCGACTCGCAGCACTGCGGAAGAACCTCAAGTAGTCCTTCAGCCGAACACATACTCCAGATCTTTTCGAAGACCAGACACCGAGAGCAGGAAAAACATGGCGGAGCTGACGATCTCCTCCGACGAGATCCGTAGCGCGATCGACAACTACACCGCGAGCTACTCCCCGGAGGCCTCCCGTGAGGAGGTCGGCACAGTGACCGACACCAGTGACGGCATTGCGCACGTCTCTGGCCTGCCTTCGGCTATGTCCAACGAGCTGTTGGAGTTCCCCGGTGGAATCGTCGGCGTCGCGCTCAACCTGGATGCCACCGAAATCGGTGCCGTCATCCTTGGCGATTACCAGAACATTCAAGAAGGCCAGGAAGTAAAGCGCACGGGCGACGTTCTGTCGGTTCCCGTCGGCGATGCTTTCCTCGGCCGCGTCATCGACCCGCTGGGTGCGCCCATCGACGGCCTCGGCGAGATCGAGAGCACCGAGAATCGTGCACTCGAGCTCCAGGCCGCTTCGGTGCTCGAGCGCCAGCCGGTCGAAGAGCCGCTCCAGACCGGTATCAAGGCTATCGACGCCATGACCCCGATCGGCCGCGGCCAGCGCCAGCTCATCATCGGCGACCGCAAGACCGGCAAGACCGCGGTCTGCATCGACGCCATCCTGAACCAGAAGGCCAACTGGGATTCCGGCGATGTCAACAAGCAGGTGCGCTGCATCTACGTTGCCATCGGTCAGAAGGGTTCCACCATCGCGGGCGTCAAGGCTGCCCTCGAGGAGAAGGGCGCGATGGAGTACACCACCATCGTTGCTGCTCCGGCATCTGATTCCGCAGGCTTCAAGTGGCTCGCACCGTACACCGGCTCGGCCATCGGCCAGCACTGGATGTACCAGGGCAAGCACGTTCTGGTCGTGTTCGACGACCTGACCAAGCAGGCAGAGGCGTACCGCGCCATCTCGCTGCTGCTGCGTCGCCCGCCGGGACGCGAGGCTTACCCCGGTGACGTCTTCTACTTGCACTCCCGTCTGCTGGAGCGTTCGGCGAAGCTGTCCGACGCACTCGGCGGTGGCTCGCTGACGGCTCTGCCGATCATCGAGACCAAGGCGAACGACGTCTCGGCTTACATCCCGACCAACGTCATCTCCATCACCGACGGTCAGGTGTTCCTCGAGTCCGACCTGTTCAACAAGGGCGTTCGCCCCGCGATCAACGTCGGTATCTCGGTCTCCCGCGTCGGTGGCGCTGCACAGACCAAGGGCATGAAGAAGGTTTCCGGTTCGCTGCGTCTGGAACTGGCTCAGTTCCGTGAGCTCGAAGCGTTCTCCGCCTTCGCTTCCGACCTCGACGCTGCCTCCAAGGCTCAGCTCGAGCGCGGCGCCCGTCTGGTCGAGCTGCTCAAGCAGGATCAGTACAGCCCGATCCCCGTCGAGGACCAGATCGTCTCGATCTACCTGGCCGGCGAAGGCATCTTCGACAGCGTTCCGATCGGCGACGTCCGTCGCTTCGAGAAGGAACTGCTCGAAGACCTCAAGCACTCGGCTGCTGGCGTCTACTCCAGCATCAACGGCGGTAAGGCACTTGATGCCGACAACGCTGCTGAGCTGATCGCCGCGACGAACAAGTTCAAGGAAGGCTTCATCGCATCCGACGGAAGCCGGGTCGTGAACGAAGCCGAGGCTGACGCTTTGGGCGCCGACGAGGTCGCGAACGAGCAGATCAACGTCAAGCGCAAGACCGTCAGCAAGTGACGTACGCGCCCATGACACTGCGAATTCCGAAGGGAGAGTGATTGATCGATGGCGAGCATTCTCGAATTGCGGTCTCGTATCAAGTCGGTCAACTCGACCAAGAAGATCACCAAGGCACAGGAACTGATCGCGACTTCGCGTATCACCAAGGCTCAGATTCGCGTCGCCGCGTCCAAGCCGTATGCCGAGGAGATCACGAAGGTACTCACCGAATTGGCGAGTGCGTCTGCTTCGCTCGATCACCCGTTGCTCAACGAGCGTCCGGAGCCCAAGCGGGCAGCGGTCCTGGTTGTCACCAGTGACCGCGGCATGTGTGGTGGCTACAACTCCAACGTCCTCAAGCAGGCAGAAGAGCTCATGGCTCTCCTCCGCAGCGAGGGCAAGGAGCCGGTCGTGTACGTGCTCGGTTCCAAGGGGCTCGGCTACTACACGTTCCGCGGCCGCGACATCGGTGCTGCGTGGACGGGCTTCTCGCAGGATCCGGGTTACTCGGATGCAGCGAAGGCCAGCCGCCACCTGGTGGAGCTGTTCATGGCTGGTTCGGGTAACCAGGTTGCCGCTCCGAACGGTGAAGGCACGATCGAGGGCGTCGACGAACTCCATATCGTCTACACCCGCTTCGTGTCGATGCTGACGCAGACTCCCGAGGTTCGCCGTATGGCCCCTCTCGAGGTCTTCGTGTCGGAAGAGCGCATCGAACTCGGTGACGACATGCTGACCAACGGCCACGACGACGACCATGACAATGGCCCCGTCGCGGACTTCAGCTTCGAGCCCGAGCCCGAGAAGCTTCTCGGTGCTCTTCTCCCGAAGTACGTCAGCACTCGTATCTTCTCGTCGCTTCTCGATGCTGCGGCATCGGAGTCGGCAGCCCGTCGTACTGCCATGAAGGCCGCGACGGACAACGCAAACGAACTGGTGAACACGTTGAGCCGTCAGGCCAACCAGGCTCGCCAGGCCCAGATCACCCAGGAAATCAGCGAGATCGTCGGCGGCGCCAACGCGCTCGCCTCGAGCGCAGGAAGTGACTAGCACATGACCGCAGCAGTAACCGAAAACAACGGGGCAGGTTCGGCTTCGGCCGTAGCCGGCCGCGTCGTGCGGGTCATCGGTCCCGTCGTGGACGTTGAATTCCCGCGTGGCGCTGTTCCTGAACTGTTCAACGCCCTGAACGCCGAGATCACGCTTCCCTCGGTCGCCAAGACGCTGACGCTCGAGGTTGCACAGCACCTCGGTGACAACCTGGTCCGCACCGTCTCCATGCAGCCCACCGACGGCCTCGTCCGCGGCACTGCAGTGACCGACTCGGGCAAGCCGATCTCGGTTCCCGTCGGTGACGTCGTCAAGGGCCACGTGTTCAACGCACTGGGCGATTGCCTCGACACCCCGGGCCTCGGCCGCGACGGCGAGCAGTGGGGAATCCACCGCAAGCCACCAGCCTTCGATCAGCTCGAAGGTAAGACCGAGATCCTCGAGACCGGCATCAAGGTCATCGACCTCCTCACCCCGTACGTCAAGGGTGGAAAGATCGGCCTGTTCGGTGGCGCCGGCGTCGGCAAGACCGTTCTGATCCAGGAAATGATCACGCGTATCGCTCGCGAGTTCTCGGGCACCTCGGTGTTCGCAGGCGTCGGTGAGCGTACCCGTGAGGGCACCGACCTCCACCTGGAAATGGAAGAGATGGGCGTCCTCCAGGACACCGCCCTTGTCTTCGGCCAGATGGACGAGCCGCCCGGAACGCGTATGCGCGTCGCCCTGTCCGCACTGACGATGGCGGAGTACTTCCGCGACGTCCAGGGCCAGGACGTTCTGCTGTTCATCGACAACATCTTCCGCTTCACGCAGGCAGGCTCCGAGGTTTCCACCCTCCTCGGCCGTATGCCTTCGGCAGTGGGCTACCAGCCCACGCTGGCGGACGAGATGGGTGAGCTCCAGGAGCGCATCACCTCGACCCGTGGTCGCTCGATCACCTCGCTGCAGGCTATTTACGTGCCCGCCGACGACTACACCGACCCCGCGCCGGCTACGACCTTCGCGCACCTCGATGCCACCACCGAGCTTTCGCGCCCGATTTCGCAGATGGGTATCTACCCCGCTGTGGATCCGCTGAGCTCGACCTCCCGCATCCTGGAGCCCGGCATCGTCGGTGCCGAGCACTTCCGCGTTGCCAACGAGGTCAAGCGCATTCTGCAGAAGTACAAGGAACTGCAGGACATCATCGCCATCCTCGGTATGGACGAGCTTCAGGAAGAGGACAAGGTCCTCGTCGGCCGCGCCCGTCGTATCCAGAAGTTCCTCGGCCAGAACTTCATCGTTGCCGAGAAGTTCACCGGTGAGCCCGGCTCCGTCGTGCCGCTCCGCGACACGATCGAAGCCTTCGACCGCGTCTGCAAGGGCGAGTTCGATCACCTGCCCGAGCAGGCATTCAACAGCTGCGGTGGACTCGACGACGTCGAGGCTGCAGCCAAGAAGATGGCCGGGAAGTAGTCCACGATGGCTGAGATGACCGTAGAACTCGTTGCCGTCGAGCAGCGCTTGTGGTCTGGTTCGGCGACGCTGGTCAGCGCTCAGACCACCGAGGGTGAAATCGGAATCATGCCTGGGCATGAGCCGGTCCTCGGCCAGCTGATCGAGGGCGGAACCGTGTCGATCACCTCGGTCGACGGCGAGCGTATCGTTGCTGCGGTACACGGAGGATTTCTCTCCGTCACTGCGACGACGGTGACGATCCTTGCCGAGTCCGCGGACATGGCACAGGACATCGACGTCGAGGCAGCCAAGGCTGTCTTGGCCGAGAACTCGGGCGACCTCGAAGCGATTGCGGTCGCCAAGGGTCAGCTCCGGGCCGTCGAGCGCGCGTAAGTTACTCGAGTAAAGCCGCGACGGGAGCCGACGAACAGTGACATTCGGAATGACTGTGTTGATCATTCTGGTTGTGCTGCTCGCGGTTCTCGTCGCGGCTTTTCTGTATCGTCTGCTGGTTCTGCGTCGCGGCGGTACCGCTGCACTGCTTCGTGTTCTGCCATCCCCGGGGGACAGCGGGTGGCGTCACGGAATCATTCGCTACGGCGAAAGCACCTTTGTCTTTTTCAAACTGTCGAGTCTGCGGCCGGGCCCGGACTCCAGGATTGATCGTCAAGGTATCGAGGTCGAGAGCCGTCGCTCTCCCTCGGGTACCGAATTCGACATCATGAGCGACGACATCGTCGTGGTCAAGGTCAACGACGGCTCGTCGGCCTACGAAATCGCTTTGGACAGTGGAGCATTGACAGCGTTCCTGTCCTGGGTGGAATCGCGGCCGGACGGGCGCGCCCGTAGGCGACGCACCGCCTGACCGGTTCCGCTCAAGCTCCGGCGCCGGGCTTCCAGAGCACATCGCCTTCAGGATTTGCCACTCTTCCCATGATGAAGAGCAGATCCGACAATCTGTTGAGGTATTTCGCGGGGAGCACGCTCGTGTCCTCCGGGTTCGCATCGATGGCGGACCAAGCCGCACGCTCCGCACGCCGCGAGACGGTTCTTGCTACGTGAAGCAGGGCTCCCAAGGCGGTTCCGCCCGGCAGAATGAACGAATTCAACGGTGCCAGTTGCTCATTGAGCTCATCGCACCACCCTTCGAGTCGATCGATGTAGGACTGAGTCACTCGTAGCGGCGGGTACTTCGGGTTCTCGACCACGGGGGTGGACAAGTCGGCCCCTGCGTCGAAAAGGTCGTTCTGGATCTGGCGCAGCATTGCGAGGAGATTCTCCGGGGGAGTGCCGAGGGCAACGGCCACACCGATCGCTGCATTGGTCTCGTCGCAATCCGCGTATGCGATCAGACGCGGATCGTTCTTGGACACGCGGGAAAAATCGCTGAGGCCCGTGGTCCCGTCGTCGCCGGTCCGGGTGTAGATCTTCGTCAGGTGAACAGACATAGGGCTACGGTACCGGCGCGGTGCCGACGAGGTTGTGGCTCTAGGCTGTGAACCGTGAGTGAGCACTTTCTTGTGACCGGGGGTAACCGCCTCGAAGGTGAAGTACTGGTGGGAGGGGCCAAGAACAGTGTGCTGAAGCTGATGGCCGCGGCGCTGTTGGCCGAAGGCACCACTGTCGTGACCAACTGCCCGGACATTCTCGACGTACCGCTGATGGCGGACGTTCTGCGAGGTCTGGGCTGCGAAGTCGAACTCGAAGATTCCGAAGTGCGGATCACGACGCCGGCCGAGCCGAAGTATCACGCTGACTTCGATGCGGTGAAACAGTTCCGAGCGTCAGTGTGTGTTCTCGGTCCGCTGGTCGCGCGTTGTCGACGCGCTGTTGTTGCCTTGCCTGGCGGTGACGCCATCGGTTCGAGGCCCCTCGACATGCACCAATCCGGGCTCCGCCTGTTGGGTGCGCGCAGCGAGATCGAACACGGATGTGTAGTTGCCGAGGCAGACGACCTGCATGGAGCGAACATCCGCCTGGTCTTCCCGTCTGTGGGTGCAACCGAGAACATCTTGATGGCAGCGGTCCTCGCCCGTGGTGAGACAGTGATCGACAACGCTGCACGTGAGCCCGAGATCGTGGATCTGTGCAACATGCTCAACGAGATGGGCGCCAAGGTATCTGGCGGCGGAAGTTCGACGCTCACCATTCAAGGCGTCCGCAAGTTGGAACCGACTACGCACCGCGTCATCGGTGACCGGATCGTTGCCGCAACATGGGGTGTCGCTGCCTCCATGACCAGAGGTGACGTCCGCGTTCGCGGGGTGAACCACAAGCATCTCGGACTGGTCCTCGACAAGCTTCGGACGGCCGGCGCGGAGGTGACTCCCGAGGTTGACGGTTTCCGCGTCATTCAGCGTGAACGGCCTAAAGCGGTCAATTTCGCAACATTGCCGTACCCCGGATTCCCGACCGACCTGCAGCCGATGGCAATCGGTTTGGCTGCGGTTGCCGAAGGCACGTCGATGATCACCGAGAACGTGTTCGAATCGCGCTTCCGATTTGTCGAGGAAATGATCCGACTCGGCGCCGACGCCCGAACTGACGGTCACCATGCGGTGATCCGCGGAGTTCCAGTGTTGTCGAGTGCGCCGGTGTGGTCTTCGGACATTCGGGCTGGCGCCGGGCTCGTGCTTGCGGGGTTGGTTGCGGACGGAACCACCGAAGTTCACGACATCTTCCACATCGACCGTGGGTACCCGCGATTCGTCGAGAATCTCCGTGGACTCGGGGGAGTGATCGAGCGGGTGGGCTCCGAATAGCTTCGGTGCTCGGCGTCACACTCGGGTCTATTCGCAGTTGGTGGAAAGGCTCAACGATCTGACCTGGCCTTAGTCGGTGAGTTCGGTGTAGTGACCAGGCGATTTGTGAATTGATTGAAGGTTCGCGTAACTTATTCCAAGTCAGAGCGACACGGACACCGACTCCCACCTGCGAGGGTGAGTGACACGAGGTTGTACGAAGTGCCTGACCAAATTTCGAAGTAGTTTCCATCGTGTATGGTTGTGCTTCACCTCCAGTTCTTCCCCGAATGCTTAGCGGTTTGCGCCGATGATCATGATGGGATAGGCTGGAAAAGTTGCCCCGGAGCGGCGGCCATCGGGTCGTGGTGATGGTGTGTGCGTGTTCTTTGAGAACTCAACAGTGTGTCGATGAATGTCAGTGCCAAATATTTTTTGGTACTTCGCATCCGCG
>NZ_BAAILK010000018.1:0-445 GCF_054589475.1 Rhodococcus sp. no. 34 | reverse complement strand
GGGAAGTTGGATCGGAAGTTGTTGCCGGAGCCGGTGTTCGAGGTTGCGGTGTTCCGGGCTCCGGTGACGGCGGTGGAGGAGATCGTCGCGTCGGTGTTCGGGGATGTTCTCGGGGTCGAGCGTGTCGGGTTGGATGATGATTTCTTTGCTTTGGGTGGTAATTCTTTGATTGCTACTCGGGTGGCGGCTCGGTTGGGGCAGGCGCTCGATGCGCAGGTTCCGGTGCGGGTGTTGTTCGAGGCGTCGTCGGTGGAGTTGTTGGCTGCTCGGGTGGAGTCGGAGGTTGGTTCGGGTGCTCGGGCGGCGTTGACTGCTCGGGTGCGTCCGGAGCGGGTGCCGTTGTCGTTGGCGCAGCAGCGGATGTGGTTCTTGAACCGTTTCGATACGTTGTCGTCGGCGAACAATATTCCGGTGGCGATTCGGTTGTCGGGGTTGTTGGATGTGG
>NZ_BAAILK010000017.1:6200-12613 GCF_054589475.1 Rhodococcus sp. no. 34 | reverse complement strand
CGCGGATGCGAAGTACCAAAAAATATTTGGCACTGACATTCATCGACACACTGTTGAGTTCTCAAAGAACACGCACACACCATCACCACGACCCTATGGCCGCCGCTCCGGGGCAACTTTTCCAGCCTATCCCATCATGATCATCGGCGCAAACCGCTGAACATTCGGGGAAGAACTGGAGGTGAAGCACAACCATACACGATGGAAACTACTTCGAAATTTGGTCAGGCACTTCGTACAACCTCGTGTCACTCACCCTCGCAGGTGGGAGTCGGTGTCCGTGTCGCTCTGACTTGGAATAAGTTACGCGTCCGCCGAAGTCTTTGACAAATCCACAGGTCAGAGACTCAGAGGTATCCATTTCCCCAGCAAGATTGCCCGTTTCAGTCGATTTTCACGAATTCGGACATCATGTGACGCCGGACACCGTGCCCGGATCGACACGCAGCGGGAACTCACACCACTTGGACTCGGATACCTGCATCCTCGAACAACGCGACTTGCTTTGCGTCTACTGCAGCATCGGTAACCAGCACGGCCCCCGGCGGTATCGGCGCCCACGCATGGAAAGGACGTTCACCGAGCTTGGCGGAGTGAGCGAGGATGTAGACCTCGCCGGCACGTTCGATCATCATTTCCTTGAGCCGGGTCTGATCGAGCTCAGCTTCACAAATTCCCAGGTCAGCGGTAACTGCATCGGCACCGAGGAATGCCTTGTCAAACGACACCCTCTGCAGCGACGCTTCCGCCAGTGGCCCGACGAATCCTTGACTGAGCTGCCTCAGGGTCCCCCCGAGACATTCGACTCGAACGCCATCAGCGTCGGCTAACGCCTCGAGCGCCGTAAGCCCTGCAGCGATCACCGTCAAATTCGTCACGTGACGTAAGAACTCTCCCATCGCTCCGACGGTGGTACCTGCATCAAGAAGTACGGTTTCCCCGGGCCGGACCTGCTCAGCAGCCCATTCGGCGATGCCCCGTTTGGCGTCGAATCCCTCCATTGCGCGTTGACGCAAGGAGGATTCCGGATGAGGGTTGAGAGCAATCGCCCCGCCGTACGTTCGAGCAATTACTCCCTGGGCAGTCAACTGACTCAGGTCGCGACGAATCGTGGATGCAGTCACCCCGAATTGGGCAGACAGATCCTCGACACTGGCCAGACCGCTGGTGCGAGCGAGCCTCGCAATCTCCGACCGCCTCGCCTCCGACTCCCGGATGGCCATCGCTCCTCCCCCTACAAACCCTGGTGCTTACTTGGAAACGAATGTGCTGGTTGCCAATTCGGCCGCCTGCCGCAGCGCTTCGACCATACTACCGGCCTCGGCGATGCCCTTACCTGCAATGTCGAAAGCGGTTCCGTGATCGACGGAGGTACGGATGACAGGTAACCCGACGGTGATGTTGACGCCGGCCTCGATCCCGAGAACCTTGACCGGGCCGTGCCCCTGATCGTGGTACATCGCAACGATCAAGTCGTAGTCCCCACGTCCAGCGAGGAAGAATGCCGTGTCCGCCGGCAGTGGGCCGTGGACGTCGATTCCTTCTGCCTTCAAGAGTTCGACGGCGGGAATGATCTTCTGCTCTTCCTCTCCGTACCCGAAAAGCCCGTTCTCCCCCGCATGCGGGTTGATCCCGCACACGCCGATTTTCGGAGATGGATTGCCCGTGCGCACCAAAGCTTCGTGACCTCGACGAATGGTCCTCTCGACCAGGCCGGGCTCGATCCTGGCAACTGCATCGAGCAGTCCGATGTGAGTGGTCACGTGAATCACCTTGAGCTTGGGGGTCGACAACATCATCGACACCTCCTCGGTACCGGTCAGGTGCGCAAGCAATTCCGTGTGTCCGGGATAGATATGTCCTGCCGCATGCAGCGCTTCCTTGTTCAGCGGCGCCGTACAGATCGACTGGACTTCACCGCGTACAGCGAGTTCGCTTGCGACGCGGATATATTGATAGGCCGCGTCTCCCGCGACTGCCGACAGTTCACCCCAGGCGAGATCCTCGGGTAGCAAGTCCAGGTCGATGACGTTGATCCGTCCATCGATGAATTCAGCATCCTTGATCTCCTCGATCGCGACCACGTCGACGTCGATTCCGAGCACCGTGGCAGCCGATCGCAAACGCTTCGCGTCGCCGACAACAACAGGGCGGCAACGCTTTCTCGTTTCACCGTCGAGGAGTGCGGGGACGATCACTTCCGGTCCGACGCCGGCGCCGTCGCCCATCGTGACAGCAATCAGCGGCAGTGGAGTGGATTCGATTGACATGGGATTGACCTCGTTGGCTGAAGGAGTAACTGAAGGTGGACTGTCCGGAGCGGCGACCGGGGTGGGGTGCGCGAGAAACTTCGTTATGGAGAAAAGACTGTGTGCATTCCCGAAACTGCCTGGCCGCGTGACGATGTACCGTCCGGTGCGATCGACGGAAAGTACGGCGCCGTGTTCGATCTCGTAAATCGGTGACAGCGTGCCGATCCGCAGGCGGTCGAGAACGCTGCGCGCGGTTTCGCCACCGGTAAGAACCAAGTCGATCGGGTACTCGTCGTGGGAGAATCCTGCATCGACGGCAGCGATCAGATCGGCGAGAGCCGAAACGAGGTGGACGGATTCTGCAGGCACGACAGGTCCACTTACCGAAACCACGACGTTTCCGCGATCCAGTGCGTTCAGAATCGGAAGCGGATCGACCGAATGCGCCAGCAGCTCAGCACTGTTCACTTCGATATGATGCGCCCCTGAATCCCGAAGCAATGCCACTTGGTCCCCGGCAGACGCATCCGCCGTCCCCACGACGACCAAGGTAAATCGAGAATCACGAAGAGACGGGCACGCGACGGGTGACTGCACGGCTCTTCGTCGTGCCACTGCCATCGCGAGCGCCGAGGTTCCTACCAATCGAGAACCCCGAACCTCCTGTGCTGCAGCCACAATCAGTTCCAGATCATTCTCGGTCTCGACATCGCAGATCGCCACCGACCCGGCTTCTGAGATCGACGCAAGAACCTGGCTCAAACGACCGGAGCGAATGTCATCCAGCGATACGCCAGAAGTGATTGCCGACGGGCCGAGCGCCTCTGCAATCGACCGAGGAGTCGGCTTCGACTCCGCGCGCCACAGGTCGGTGGAGTGCAACGCAACCCCATCGACCAACACCACGCCGTCTTGCACCGTGCGCCCTTGTCTGGGCAGTCCGGCGGCGACGATGACCGGGGATCCGTCGCGGGAGAGTTCTCCAACCTCCGCTGCTATGTTGCCCCTGAGCAGGGAATCGATCTTCTTGACGATCTCGGAGCCGTCAGACGATTGCAGAACTGATCTCACGTCCCGAGAGGCTCTGGCGGGGTCGGATCGCCGTGAGTGCAGATCGAAAACCGTCACTCCTGATCCGTCGGGCGCATCTGGGCCGAGCCGAAGCGATATGCCCGAATTGCGGAGCAGAAATCCTGCGGCCGACTCCGCTGCTCCGGAAAGATCATCAGCGATGATTACCAGTGGTTTCATCGAATTCCTCGACCCCCTTTCAGTCTGAATCGAGTATGCACAGCATCGCGACCGATGCGCGAAGTACGCAATCGAAGTTACGGGACTTGCGCGAAGTGCGCAACAGTGCCATTGTGAGCTGAGTTACAAGCGAGAGCCCGACGCGATTGTTCACCAACAGTCCGCTCGGAGCGTCGCCCCCACGCTGCCCCGTCAGGATCGAAAGGTCACCGATGACCAATACTCGTTTGCGAACACCACAGCTCTCCCGGCGATCCTTTCTGCAGTTCACCGGGCTGATCGGTGGCGCAACGCTTCTGGGCACGACTGCCGCGTGCGCCGGCCCTACCGGGAAACCGACACAGGACACCCTGGTGCTCGGGCTCAACCGCTCGCTCGTCAGCCTCGACAACAAACTCAATCAATTCGACGCAGCAGTCACGGCTCAACGTGGCGTCAGACAAGGTCTCACCCGGATCGGCGACAATCTGACACCGCAACTCGTTCTCGCTGACAGGTTCGAATCGACCGGCCCGACCGAGTGGACGGTTCGACTCCGCGAGGGCATCCGTTACTCCGACGGCACACCTGTGCTGACCGACGACGTCACGACGGCAATGCAGATGTACCAGCAGGTCAGCGGATCGTTTGTCGCACCGCAGTTCCCCGAGTGGCCGACGGTCGTCCCCATCGACGATCGCACCTTCATCCTTCGGACGAATTCCCCGGTGCCGGTTCTGGACTCGCTCATGTCCAACATCTTGATCACCCCGGCCGCTGCCAACGAACCCAACGAACTGCAGAGCGGAATCGGGTCGGGACCGTTCGTCGTCAGCGAATCGAACCGGGGCACCGGCGATTACACACTTGTCGCCAATGACAACTACTGGGGCCCGGCCCCCGGCGTTCGTCGTGTTCAGGTCCGCTTCATTCCCGAAGAGGCCGGCCGCGTCGTCGCGCTTCGGAGCGGCGAGGTCGACGTAATCGACTCGATCAGTCCCGATTCCGCCGAACAACTCGCCGATCTGCCTGGTGTCCAGGTGGACACAGTACCGAGCACACGCATCAACCAACTGTTCTTCAACTTCCGCAAGCCCGCCGATCACCCACTGTCCAATCCGCGTGTCCGAGAAGCTCTCACGTATGCCATCGACGGTGAGTCACTCGCTCGGGACGTGCTGATCGGTTCCGCAGTCCCGGCCACCGGCCCCGCACCGTCGACCTTGGACGGAGCCGTGAAAACCGGCACTTACCAATATGATCCACGGAAAGCGCGGCAAATGCTCGAGGCCGAAGGCGCCGACGACCTCGAACTCACCTTCATCTGGGAAACCGGAGAGTTCACCAACGACGTCTCGGTGATGGAATCGGTACTCGAGATGATGAAGGCCGTGGGAGTGCGCGTCAAGCTCCAGCAGTTCGAGCCGGGCGGTGACATCTCGTCCTGGCGCCAGGGCAAGACCGGCGACTGGGATGTGCTGGGCAACGGCTACGGCAACCAGACCGGACTTGCACTGACCACGTTGCAGGGGATGTACGCCGGCACAGCGGAGAAGGAAGCAACTCGCGACACTTATCACGGGTACGTCTTCCCCGAGATCACCGCGAAGATCCAAGCCGCATCCGGAGAGCCAGATCCGACCAAGCGCGCCGCTCTACTCGACGCCGCACAACAAGACATCTGGAACACCTGGCCTTGCCTGTGGAGCTTCGTGCCGAATGCTCTCCTTGCGAAACGCACTCGTGTACAAAATGTTTCACTGACCCCGATCAACTCCTACGACCTCGGCGCCGTCCGATTGGAGGCCTGAGGCGATGACTCTCACCGCTCCGAAACCGCAAACCTCCCTCGGAATCTCTCCGCGTCGACGCACAAGGATCAACCCGACCGTCAAATACGTGCTCAAACGTCTGGCACAGAGTGCCTTGACGATCTTCCTCACGCTCACAACAGTGTTCGTCCTGATCCGAATGGCACCCGGCGATCCTGCCTACGCCTTGGCCGGACCGCTGGCCAGCACCGAGGATCTCGCACAGATCCGTGCTGACATGGGCTTGGACAAGTCGGTATTCTCCCAATACCTGATCTACCTGTGGGACCTCGTCCACCTGAATCTCGGCACGTCGTACTCGTTCCAGGCGCCGGCCATGGACGTTGTCCTCGGCCGTCTCCCGTACACCATCACCCTTGCCGTCAGCTCCATTCTGTTGACCGCTGTGCTCTCGATTCCACTGGGCGTGTGGATGGCCCGTCACGCGGACACCAGACGTGAACTCGGTGCGAACGTCGTAGCCGTCGGCGGGCAGTCCATGCCGGAGTTCTGGAGCGGCCTGATGCTGGTGACGATCTTCGCGGTCTTGATCCCCGTACTCCCGGCAGCCGGCTTCACCACATGGCCGTCGTTGATCCTGCCTACCGTCACCATCGCCATCCTTCAGATCGCGTTGATCTCCCGGATGGTTCGACGCGAAATGGTCTCGGCCTTCGCTTCTCCGTACATCACCGTCGCACGCTCTCGCGGAGTATCGGAACGCGAACTCACCTGGCGATATGCGATGCGTAATTCGGCGATTCCGATCGTCACCGCGCTGGGCACCAGATTTGCCGGAATGCTGAACGGCGTCGTGGTGGTCGAGGTCGTGTTCGCCTGGCCTGGTGTCGGCTCGCTGGTGGTCCGCGCACTCGAGACTCGCGACTACCCGCTCATCCAGGCCACCGTACTTGTCACCGCGGTTCTCGCCGTGCTCGTGCAACTGGCAGTGGACCTCCTCTACCCCCTCCTGGATCCACGCGTGCGACTCGGAAAGGGCGCCAACTGATGACTACCGTCTTGGAACCTCCAACAACTCCACGCGCCAGCGCGGTCACCGAGGCAGACTTCGCACGCGCCGGAGCCACGCGCCGTAAGCGAGACAGCCGAGTCAAGATCT
>NZ_BAAILK010000017.1:0-6113 GCF_054589475.1 Rhodococcus sp. no. 34 | reverse complement strand
GCGCGCTCCTGGTGATTCTTCCTGTTGCATTGGCGGGACTACTCCCCCTTGCAGATCCGAACCAGACCAACCTGAGCAGTCGACGGCTACCGCCCCTCACCGACCGCCATCTGTTCGGCACCGATCAGTTGGGACGAGATCTGCTCTCACGGATCCTGCACGGCGGCCAGGTGTCTCTGACGATCGGTATTCTCGCCGTAATCGTCTCCGGCGTCATCGGCATCGTCGCCGGATCCGCCGCGGGGTACTTCGGTGGTTGGGTCGACACCTTGATCTCCCGCCTACTCGAAGCACAGCTTTCTCTGCCTCTGCTGATGATGCTGCTTCTCGTTGTTGCGCTGTTCGGCCCGTCCATTCCCGTCATCACGTTTGTCATCGCGATCGCACAGTGGCCCGAAGTCGCACGGTTGACTCGCTCATTGGTACTCGTCGAACGCGAAAAGCCTTACGTAGCTGCAGCTCGAGTCCTCGGACTTACCCGCATGGCCATCCTGCTTCGTCACGTCATTCCCAACATCGTCAAGCAGGCATCGCTCGTCGTCCTGCTGCTGCTCGCGCAGGCCGTACTGCTGGAAAGTTCGTTGAGCTACCTCGGCGCCGGACCGCAACGTCCATTCGCTACCTGGGGACGAATCATCGCCGACGGCCAGGACTACATCACCACGTCATGGTGGATCGTCACGTTGACCGGTCTGATGATCGTGCTGCTGGTCGTCGGAGTGAACCTACTCGGCGATGGTCTGCGCGATCGTCCTGCAGGTTCGAAACGACTGGGCGCAAGCCTGTTCGGGCGTGGCAGCGCCCAGAAAGCGAAGGCGTGAGACATGGGAAATCTACTACGGGTCGACGATCTCCAGATCGAACTTGTCACGGCGAACGGCGTCATCCGAGCCGTCGACGGCGTGTCCTTCTGCATCGACGCCGGTGAAACCGTCACCATCATCGGTGAATCCGGCTCCGGAAAGTCGACGACAGCCATGGGGATTCTCGGACTGCTTCCGGACGATCTTGCGGTTCTTTCCGGGAAAGCCGTGTTCAAGGGTCAGGACATTCTCGGAAACACGAAGATCCTGAACGATATTCGCGGAAAACACATCGCGCTCATCCCCCAGGACCCGATGACGGCTCTGAGTCCCGTCCACACCATCGGTAGCCAACTTCGAGAAGCAGTGCGCCACAGCGGTGTGACCGCGAAGAAGCAACAAATCGAGCGGGCAGTGCAACTGCTCGAGCAGGTACGCATTCCGTATCCGGATCAGCAACTCGACAAGTACCCGCATCAACTGTCGGGTGGAATGTTGCAGCGCGTCCTGATCGCCGGCGCTCTTGCTGCCGGCCCCGAACTGATCGTGGCCGACGAACCCACCAGCGCACTGGACGTAACCGTTCAGGCCGGGATTCTGGATCTATTGCTCGAGTTGCAGGAGCGCACCGGCATCGGAATGCTGGTCATCACTCACGATCTCGGAGTTGCGCGGTTGGTCTCCGATCGCATCTACGTGATGAAGGACGGACGTTTTGTCGAGACCGGTAGTGCCGACGTTCTCGTCGACTCACCGCAAAGCGCCTACACACAAAAGCTTCTCGACGCCATACCTCAACTGGGGCCTTGGGACGGCGACCCCGCCCGTTCAACACAGATCGGAGCCTCGGCATGACCCGCCACGAAACGCCACTTCTCGCCGTCGAAGATCTCGTGGTCGAGTATCCGGTTCCCGACGGAGTTTTCCGAGCCGTGGATGCTGTGAGCTTCTCGGTGGAAAAGGGCAAGACCTTGGCCATCGTCGGCGAATCCGGATGTGGCAAGTCGACCATCGCTCGATCGATCGTCCGACTCCTCACACCGACCAGTGGACGCATTCTCGTCGACGGCAATGACATCGCGCAGATGTCGGAGAAGTCGCTGCGCCCCTACCGCTCTCGCGTTCAAATGGTGTTCCAAGATCCGTACGGATCGCTCGACCCTCATCTGACTGCCGAGGACATCATCGGAGAACCACTGCGCCTCAAAGGTGTTCGGAGCAAGTCTGAACGCGCAAAGGCAGCAGCAGAACTCGTCGATCGCGTTGGCTTGCCCAGCTCGGCACTACACCGGCGTCCGGCGGAGTTCTCAGGAGGCCAACGTCAGCGCATCGGAATTGCTCGTGCACTTGCCAGCGGACCCGAGATCCTGGTCTGCGACGAAGCGACCAGCGCTCTCGACGTGTCGGTGCAAGCGCAGGTACTCGAGCTCCTACGTGAAATTCAGGCCGATACCGGTCTGACGTACGTTTTCATCTCACACAACTTGGGCGTCGTCCGAGAAATCAGCGAGACCGTAGTCGTGATGTCGAAAGGAACCATCGTCGAATCCGGTTCCACAGACACAGTTCTCGCCAGTCCGCGCGAGCCGTACACCCGCGCACTACGAGGCGCTGCTCTCGATCCCACCACCATGGTCGGCATCAAACCACGCCACGTGGTGGCAGCCCTGTCCAAGAACTTGCTAGCCAAGCAGACCGAATCACGAGGAGTTGCCTGATGACCGCCCCACTCGAGCTTCCGAAACTGGTGCTCGGCACCATGACATTCGGAGACACGGTCGACATATCGGGCGCCGGATCGATGCTCGACGCAGCACTAGGCGCCGGTATCTCTCACATCGACACGGCCAACGGCTATGCGGGCGGCGAGTCCGAGCGCATGCTGGCAAAGCTGCTCCACGGCCGACGCGATTCCGTCACTCTGGCCACCAAAGCGGGAATGCCGCATCCCGATGCCGGCGACAACAGCCCACTCTCGACAGAGGGGCTCCGAGCAAGCGTCGAAGGAAGCCTGCGCAGACTCGACACGGACTACGTCGACCTGTTCTATCTCCATCAGCCGGACCGAACCGTCACGCTGACCGAAACTCTCACCACCGTCGCGGAACTGGTTGCCGAGGGCAAGATCCGCACACTCGGCGTATCCAACTTCGCAGCGTGGCAAATCAGTGAAATCAACTACACCGCAGACACAGTCGGAGCTCCCCGACCGATCGTCGCACAGCAGCTCTACAACTTGCTCGCGCGTCGCATCGAAGAAGAATACGCAGAATTCGCGGACGTGACCGGACTGACCACCATGGTCTACAACCCACTCGGTGGGGGCCTGCTCACGGGGCGCCACACCTTCGACGAAAGTCCCGCCGACGGCCGATTCGGCGACTCACGTCTTGCGTCGATGTACAAGGAGCGATACTGGAACACACAGATATTCGACGCGATCGCTCAACTGACGGCAATCGCAGAGCAGTCGGGCATCTCCCTGACCGAGCTTGCGTTGCGCTGGCTGGTCAGCAAGCCCGTCGCCGGATCGCTGCTCCTCGGAGGATCCAAAGTAACGCACCTCGAATCCAATATCGCGGCCATCGGGCGAGGTCCACTCGACGCCTCGACCGTCGAAGAGTGTGATCTCGTCGGTGCCGCCCTACGAGGCCCCATGCCCAACTACAACCGCTGAAACACCCGACCTTCATCAGGAAGAGTTCTTCACTATGTCAGCACAGGAATTCGCCGCACGCATCCGAGGACGCGAACGCATACTCGGATATTGGTCCGTCATCGACAGCCCGATCTCGACCGAATGGATCGCGCACGTCGGCTGGGACTACATTGCCCTCGACATGCAGCACGGCCTGATCGGCTATTCGGGGATGGTCGCCGGGCTCACCGCCATCGACTCATCACCGTCCACCGTCGGGATGGTGCGCGTCGAGGCAAACAATCCGACGCCCATCGGCCGTGCACTCGACGCGGGCGCTGTGGGCGTCATCGTTCCGCTGATCAACAACGCCGAAGAGGCAGCGGCCGCCGTGGCAGCCGCCAAGTATCCGCCTTTCGGCATCCGCTCCTACGGACCCATGCGCTCGCAACTCCGTATCGGCCCCGTTCCCGCCGACGCGAACCGCGACACCGTTGTATTTGCGATGATCGAGACCCCACAGGGTCTGGCGAACGTCGAAGAGATCTGCGCAGTGCCCGGATTGGACGGCGTGTACGTCGGGCCGTCCGACCTACGAATCGCCGTCGGAGGTAAGCACTCCAACGATCCGGACGTCGCCGAGGAATTCGAATCAGCGCTCACCAGGGTGCGCGAAGCTGCCGCCGTCAGCGGAGTCGCTGCGGGAATCCACACACCTTCCGGTCAGGTTGCGGCACAACGGCTCGGGGAGGGCTACACGTTCGCGACCGTGGCCTCGGACCTGACACATCTGGCGAACATCTCGGCTCAGCATTTGGATGCCGCCAAGTCCTGATCCGGGTACAAAAATGGCGATGCTCCCGCACTTGGTACGGGAGCATCGCCATTCTCGAACAAACTATCTCTGAATCGCCTTGATCTCGAGGAACTCTTCGAGCCCGAACGTGCCGGCCTCGCGCCCGACGCCCGACTGCTTGTACCCACCGAACGGAGCATTCGTGTTGAAGGCGCCGCCGTTCACCTCGACCTGCCCGGCACGCAGTTGCCGCGCGACGCGATCCGCGCGATCGGGGTCACCTGACCAAACGCCACCGGCCAGTCCGTACTCGGTGCCGTTGGCGATCCGCACTGCGTCGGCCTCGTCTTTGTAGCCCATGATCGAGAGGACCGGTCCGAAGATCTCCTCGCGCGCAATGGTCATGTCTTCGGTCACGTTCGCGAACACCGTCGGACCGACGAAATATCCACTGGCCAGACCGGTTTCGCGACCGTCGACAACCGCGGTGGCACCTTCCGACACACCCTTCTCGATGTATCCGCGAACGCGTCCCAGCTGATTCGCGTTCACCAGAGGACCAAGCACCGAAGTCGGCTGAGTCGGATCACCTACCGGGAAATGAGCGGCGACCGCAGCAGCAATTGCCGCTGCCTCATCCACCTTCTCCGCGGGAACCAACATACGCGTCAGCGCCGAACAGGTCTGGCCCGAGTTGATGAAGCACTTTGCGACGCCGTCCGTGACAGCCTTTTCGAGATCGGCGTCGTCGAGAATGACGTTCGCCGACTTGCCACCCAGCTCCAGCGAGACCTTCTTGATGGTGTCCGCGGCAACGATGGCCACTCGCTTGCCTGCCCGAGTCGACCCGGTGAAGGAGACCATGTCGACTTCCGGGTGGCCGGCGATGGCTTCACCCACTACCGGGCCGTAGCCACTTACCAGGTTGAATACACCTGCAGGCAAACCAATTTCGTCGAAGATGTCAGCGAGAGCGTACGTGATGAGTGGCGCAACCTCGGTGGGCTTGAGAACCACGGTGCAGCCCGCCGCGAGCGCACCGCCAACCTTCAAGACAACTTGGTGGAGCGGGAAGTTCCAGGGAGTGATAGCGCCGACAACACCCGCGGGTTCGCGAACAATCAGCGAATTCCCGACCTCGTGTGCGTCGAAATCATAAGTGCGAGCCAATTCGGCAAATGCATTCAAATTCGCGAGCGGCATTCCGATTTGCACGGGCTTCGCGAATCCGATCGGCATGCCCATATCCTGCGAAACCAGCGCCGCAAGATCATCGGTACGTTCGGCAATAATCGCCGCGACTTTGGAAAGATATTCGGCTCGCTCGCCGCCGGATAGTGCAGACCAAGCGGGGAAAGCCTTTCGTGCTGCCTTCGCGGCCGCATCGACATCTTCGACGGTGCCCTCGGCGACAGTTCCTATCAGCTCTTCGGTAGCCGGATTGAGAACGTCGATCCGACCGCTGCCAGTGGATTCGATCCAGGCGCCATCAACATAGATTTTGGTGCGGTCGAGAATATCGGTCATCGAAGCCTCCGTAGTCATCACGCGTGCACAGGTGAGGTGGGCCCGATCACACGGGGCACCTCTTCCGAGCCTAGCCACGCTCGACCGGTTCCGTGGCAGGTTGGTGTCGAGATTGACCTTCGACTGACGAGACCTGTGGTGCGCGCACGCTTTTCAGTGATGGTGTGAACGTACCGTTCCCCTCGTTGAGGAGGGTGAGAGTGCCGTTCACTCCATGCGGGGGTGCCGGCGGGGGTGCTCCCCGCCCCTTTGATGGTGTGAACGGTGCGTTGGGTCGATCTGAGGCGACGAAAGGGCCGTTCGCTCGAAGTCGGGGGTGCCGGCGGCGGGGGTGCTTTCGGGTGTTGGC
>NZ_BAAILK010000016.1:0-899 GCF_054589475.1 Rhodococcus sp. no. 34 | reverse complement strand
GCCTGCGACCGCGCCGGATTGAGCACCTCCACCAACCGCTCGAACGGCACATCCGCATGCGCAAACGCACCCAGATCGCCCTCACGAACCCGACCCAACAACCCCGAGAACGACTCCGAAGAATCCACCTCGGTCCGCAACACCAACGTATTGACGAACATCCCGATCAAATCATCGAGAACCTGCTCACCACGACCCGCCACCGGAGTACCGATCGCAATATCGGACGTCCCCGACAACCGCGACAACAACACCGCCAACGCCGCATGCACCACCATGAACAACGACGAATTCGACTCACGCGCAGCGTCACTCAACGACACATGCACATCACGATCAATCACGAACGAATACGCAGCACCACGATTGGACGCCACCGCCGGCCGCGGACGATCAGCCGGCAAATCCAACTGATCCGGCAACCCCGACAACGCCGACTCCCAGAAACCGATCTGACGCGAAATCAACGACGACGGATCATCTTCCGAACCGAGAGTCTCCCGCTGCCACAACGCGTAATCCGCATACTGCACCGCCAACGGCGCCCACCCCGGCACCTCACCCCGAGAACGAGCCTCGTACGCCACCATCACATCACGCGTCAACGGCCCCATCGACACACCATCACCACTGATGTGATGAACCACCATCGCCAACACGAACTCCGACTCCGACACCGCGAACAACCGCGCCCGAACCGGAACCTCCACCGCCACATCGAAACCGGTCGACAAGAACTCCGTCACCGCACCAACGACATCGGACTCCGACACCGCCACCGGCGACAAATCCAACCGCACCCGATCCGCAGACAACACCTCCTGGAACCCGACACCGTCGACCTCCGGATACACCGTCCGCAAAATCTCATGCCGACCAACAACATCCGACACAGCAGC
>NZ_BAAILK010000015.1:0-207 GCF_054589475.1 Rhodococcus sp. no. 34 | reverse complement strand
CAGACCGGGTTGCAGTTGGGCGATCTGACGGTTGCGGGCGTCGATACCGGCGCGGTGGCGGCGAAGTTCGATCTGCAGTTGACCATGGTCGAGCAGTTCGACGAGTCCGGTGCCCCGGCCGGGATGGCGGCGACGTTCACGTACGCGACGGATCTGTTCGACGAGTCGACGGTGGCCTCGATGGCAACCCGATTCGAACGCATCCTG
>NZ_BAAILK010000014.1:0-229 GCF_054589475.1 Rhodococcus sp. no. 34 | reverse complement strand
AGGATCAAACTCTCCGTTGAAGACTCTAGATATCACCAACCCGAAGGCCGGCTAATCAGTCATAGACAAAAAGAGTCAAATCACTAGCAAAAAAACTCAACTAGCAAAAAATATGTCGGCAACCATTCAGACGGAAGAATGAACAATCACCGACGAAAAATACTCACACCACAAACCAACCAAACCCCAAGAGGCGGTTGATCATTCGCGGATGCGAAGTACCAAAAAA
>NZ_BAAILK010000013.1:0-211 GCF_054589475.1 Rhodococcus sp. no. 34 | reverse complement strand
GCCGGCCTTCGGGTTGGTGATATCTAGAGTCTTCAACGGAGAGTTTGATCCTGGCTCAGGACGAACGCTGGCGGCGTGCTTAACACATGCAAGTCGAGCGGTAAGGCCTTTCGGGGTACACGAGCGGCGAACGGGTGAGTAACACGTGGGTGATCTGCCCTGCACTTCGGGATAAGCCTGGGAAACTGGGTCTAATACCGGATATGACCTC
>NZ_BAAILK010000012.1:667870-781956 GCF_054589475.1 Rhodococcus sp. no. 34 | reverse complement strand
TCGAGCTTCGTGCGATCGGTCGGCGTACGCAGACTGCTGCGGCGTGGCGTGCGGTGCGTGCGGTGGACGAGATCTTTGCTCGTTCCGGTGGTGGCGCTTTGCAGTTGAACACGCCGATGCAGCGGTTCTGGCGTGATGCTCATGCCGGTCTCGCGCATGCGATTCATGTGCCTGGCTCCATCTTCCATGCGTCGACGCTCTCGCAGCTCGGCGGCGAACCGCAGGGTATCCACCGCTCGATGATCTAGTCCCACAAATACTTTCGAAGCAAGGACGGTTAGGCATGACTGAAATTAGGGGCCTGGGGTATCTCAGGATCCAAACGCAGGACGTGGCTCGCTGGCGCGAGCTCGTGGTCGACGGACTCGGCCTCGCGGTCGGTAGTGGCCCGGAAGCCGACGGCCTCTACTTGCGCCTGGACGAGCGTCGTGCGCGACTGATCGTCCTGCCCGGTGAGACGGACAAGGCTCTCGCAGTGGGCTGGGAAGTGCGAGATCAGTTCGCGCTCCAGCGTGTTCGTGAAGCAGTGGAGAAGGCCGGAGTCGAGGTCGAGGTTCTTTCCGAGGTCGACGCCAGCTACCGCGATGCCGAGCAGGTCATCGCATTCGGCGATCCCAACGGCAACCGAGTCGAGGTCTTCTTCGGACCGGTACTCGACCACAGCCCGTTGGTCACCCCGCACGGCGGCCGTTTCGTCACCGGCGATCAGGGCCTCGGCCATGTGGTGCTTCCGGTTACGCGTTTCGACGAGGCATACACCTTCTACACCGAGGTGCTCGGATTCCTCCCGCGCGGTTCCATCCGTCTCGGCGGTATCGATGCGCCGCCGCCGGCTCGCCGCGTTCGCTTCATGGGTGTCAACCAGCGCCACCACAGCCTGGCGTTGTGCCCGGCGCCGCCGGTTGACGAGCCCGGTCTCGTGCACCTGATGATGGAAGCCGAGACTCTCGACGCCGTCGGTCAGGCTCTCGATCGTGTTGCCAAGCTCGGCTTCTCGATCTCCTCGACGTTGGGTCGCCACACGAACGACAAGATGGTGTCGTTCTACGTGCGCGCACCGGGTGGATGGGATCTGGAGTTCGGTTGCGAAGGCATGCTTGTCGACGAAGCCTTCTACACCGCTGAGGAAATCACGGCCGACAGCTACTGGGGCCATGACTGGTCCGAGAGTGAACCGCTGGCCGCGTTCACTCCCAAGAGCTAGCTCTTACGCAACGAAAAAGCTCGGTCCCAATGCATATCGGGGCCGAGCTTTTTCGTGCGATAGATCAGGAAGCTGCTGCGGCCAAACCGGTTTCGAGGTCGGCGAGAATGTCGTCGATCCCTTCGATGCCGACCGCAAGGCGGACGAGCCCCGGGGTGACGCCCGAAGCGAGCTGCTCCTCGGGGGTGAGCTGCGAGTGCGTCGTCGACGCGGGGTGGATGACGAGTGAGCGAACGTCACCGATGTTGGCGACGTGGCTGTGCAACGTCAGTGCGTTGACGAACTTCTTGCCTGCGTCGACTCCACCGGCGAGCTCGAACGCGACGATGGCGCCGGTTCCCTTGGGAGCCAGCTGCTTTCCGCGCTCGTGCCAGGGCGAGGATTCCAGTCCGGCGTATGCGACCGACGTGACTTCGGCGCGGCCCTCGAGGAATTTCGCGACCTTCTGGGCGTTGGACACGTGGCGCTCGATGCGCAGGCTCAGTGTCTCGATACCCTGCGAGATGAGGAAGGCGTTGAACGGTGCGATGGCCGAGCCGAGGTCGCGCAGAAGCTGAACGCGTGCCTTGAGGGCGTAGGCGGGTGCGCCGAGATCGGCGAAGGTGACGCCGTGGTAGCTGGGGTCGGGGGTCGTGAAGTTGGTGTGGCGTCCCTGGGTCCAGTCGAAGGTGCCACCGTCGACGATGACGCCGGCGATCGCGGTGCCGTGTCCGCCAAGGTATTTGGTGGCGGAGTGGACGACGATGTCGGCGCCGTGCTTCAGCGGCTGAATGAGGTACGGAGTTGCGACCGTGTTGTCCACGATGAGCGGGATGCCGTGCTCATGGGCGACTGCGCTGATGCCGGGGATGTCGAACACGTCGTTCTTGGGGTTGGAGATGGTTTCGCCGTAGAACGCCTTGGTGTTCGGACGGATTGCCTCACGCCAGTGATCGAGGTTGTCCGGGTCCTCGACGAAGTCGACGGTGATACCGAGCTTGGGCAGCGTGTAGTGGAAGAGGTTGTACGTGCCGCCGTACAGGCGAGGGCTTGAGACGATGTGGTCCCCGGCCTCGGCGAGGTTGAGGATCGCGAAGGATTCGGCGGCCTGACCGGACGCAACCAGCAGAGCCGCGACTCCGCCTTCGAGGGCGGCGATGCGCTGCTCGACGGCGTCCTGCGTCGGGTTCATGATGCGGGTGTAGATGTTGCCCGGCTCTGCGAGGCCGAAGAGCGCCGCCGCATGGTCGGTGTTGTCGAAGACGTAGCTGGTGGTCTGGTAGATCGGAAGCGCCCGAGCGTTGGTAGCGCTGTCCGGGCCCTGTCCGGCGTGGACCTGCTTGGTTTCGAACGACCAATCGGCGGTCGGATCGGTATCGACGGGGGTGTTCTCGCTCATGAATTCATACTCCGTGGTGAAGGTGGGTTGGTGCGGGTCAGGCGGTTTCGACGACTGTATGCACTGGGACGGGATTGCGGGTGAGATCGAGTACGGGGCAGTGGGCGTCGACCGTTTCCTGCAGTTCCAGGTAGCGCTCGCGGGTTTCGGGGCCGGTCAGGGTGACGACCACGCGGACCTCGGAGAATCCCGGGCGGACGGCGTCGTCGAAGCCGAAGAATCCACGAACGTCGAGGTCACCTTCGGCTCTGGCCGAGATGTCGTCGAGAGCGATACCGAGTTTGTCCGCCCAGACGCGGTAGGTGACCACCTGGCAGGAGAGCAGGGAAGCAAGGTAGTACTCGACAGGATTGGCTGCGGTGTTCTCGCCGCCGAGGGCCGGCGGCTCGTCGACCTCGACGCTGTACTTACCGAGAGAAATGGTGCTGGCAACGGCGTCGTGCGCCTGGGCGGAAGCCTTGAATACGACGTGCGCTTTGCTGGCGTCTTTGTCGATGGCGTCGGCGTTGGCTGCTACGACGGAACTCAGGTGTGAGATGGAGGCGGTGGTCATGACAGAAATGTCCCCTGATCTGGGTGTACATACGAGTATCGACGTGAGCGGCGCTCACGTCGTAGGTCCGATCAGTAGATCGGACACCCGGATGTACAGACATGCGCAAAGTCGACATGGCGCCGCCGCGTCAGCAGCGTGCCCGTCTCGTATGCGCCGATTCCCGTCACAGGAGAGACTGTAACCGGTTCATACCCTTTCCGACCAGACGTATAGGAAATCTGTCTCGGATTGTGGTCTGTCATGCGGGCGGCAGTCCGCTCCATCGGGGTGTCCGACGAGTGGCGAAAGCGTCGAGTCCTTCGGCGATGTCCGGAGAGCGCAACACTGCGTCCTTGGCGTCGTCGGTGACCTTCCATCCGTCGGCGTCGGCGTCGGCGTAGAGAGCCTCGATGGCCTTCAGACTCAGACTCACGGAGGTGGGGGAGGACTCGCAGATCTCCGCTGCCATCACCAGTGCCTCGTCGAGTGCCTTACCAGGGGCAGTGACTGCATTGACGACGCCGAGGTCCTTTGCCCGTTCGGGATCGAGTGTGCGGCCGGTGATCAAGAGTTCACGGGCGACGTTGATCGGAAGCGCGCGAGGAGCCCGAAAGAGTGCGCCGGACGTCGCAACCAGACCGCGTTTGGTTTCGGGAAGGCCGAATTGCGCTGTGGCAGAGGCGACGATCAGATCGCAGGCCAGTGCGATTTCGAAACCGCCACCAAGCGCGTAGCCCTCGACTGCAGCGATCAGGGGCTTGTTCCGCCGGCGCCGAATGACGCCGTACTCACCGCCGCGAGGCATGCGAAGGTCGGCCCGCTCTCGGATATCGGTTCCGGCGCAAAAGATGTTGGGGGTTCCGGTGATGATGCCGACCCACAGATCAGGGTCGTCGTCGAGAAGATTCAGCGCGGCTTCGATTCCCTCGGCAGTCTCACGGTTGATCGCGTTACGGCGTTCTTCGCGTTCGATCCTGACGATGAGAACGCGGTCATGGCGTTCGGTGGAAACAGTCGACATAATTGGACTGTAGTCCACCTATCGGAGGCGGAGGTGCGTCACCTGACGGGACGGACATTGGACACATTCCGGACTGTGGCGAAGACTGTGTTCTGAGGCGGAGAAGGGCAGGTCGACGTGATTTCCAAACGAGAACAGAACAAGCGCGACACCAACGACAGGTTGCTCTCGGCTGCTCGAATTCTGTTCTCGGCGCAGGGTTTCGCCAGCACGACCGTCGACGACATCGCCGAGCGAGCCGAGGTGTCGCGAGCCACCTTCTTCAATTACTTCCAGGGCAAGGACTCGGTTCTCGAGGCGCTGCACAGTGATCATCTCGATCAGCTTGCGGCACTGGTGGATCAGCTCATGGAATCGCCGATGCCGACTTCTGATCGGATCTCCCGGATTTTTCAGGACTTTGCGCAGCAAGCGATCATGCATCCGCGCTATCTGCGCATGGTGACTGCAGAACTCGAGCGCGACTTCGCCTCCTCCGGAGCGGGGGCGGCCCACGATCATCGGTTCCACGTGGAACTTCTGCGGATCGTCACTGCCGGTATCGAAGCCGGCGAAGTGAGATCGGACTACCCGCCGCTCTTTCTCGCACAGATGATCGGTGGTACGTACGGAGCGTTGGTCCGCTTCTGGCGGCAAGACGCCGATTACGACGTGGTCGGAGAATTCGATCGCGGAGCCAGGTACGTCGCGGAAGGCATCGCTGCTCGCTGATCAGGGAGTGGGCACTACCAGAGGCAGCATCTGCTGGACGCTCACCGAAAGACAGTTTGCGGCAGTCTGATCGCCGGACAGATGGCGCAGCAGGCTCTGCTGGAACAGGCCGTCGAAGATTGCGTACATCGCCGCCGAGGTGACCGATGCCTCTACGTCGAGGAGCTCGGCGTAGCGAGAAACAATGCGCCAGATCATGTTTTCGAGACTCTCGTCGATCGCGGCGACGTCGGCTCGGAACGACTCCTCGAACATCGACTGCGCGCGCAGGTCGTACCAGAGGCGGTGCATCGTGGGTTCTTCGATCATGGTCTCGGCGAGCAGTGCGCCGAAACCGGTTTTCAGTTCCTCCGGTGTCTTCGCGGTGGCGACGATGCCGTCGTAGCGGGTGACGCAGCGTGCCTTGTAGTGGCGCACGCAGTGGGTGATGAGATCGACCTTGTCGCTGAAGTAGTAGTGCAGGACGCCGTGGGAGAACTCCGAATTCTGGGCGATTTCGCGCAGGCTCGTGCGTGCGTAGCCCAATTCGGCCAGGGTTTGCAGTGCGGCCTCGGCGAGTTGATCACGTCGCTCGGAGAATTTGTCGACCTGGCGACGCGACACCTTGTCTGCGTTGGACCGCTTGGCGGAGTCGGACCGCTTCGCGGAGTCGGACTGCTGGTCCGGGGAGCTAGGTGCAGCCTTTTTCCCTGCCCCACTAGGCGTCTCGACTGTCGTGGTCACGATGGCACGTCCTGTTCCCTGCGGTTTCCACAGCGGCACGATCACCGCGTCCGAATCAGTGTAACCCTTGGTCTTTGACGAGCGTGTAACAAAATCTTGACAGTCGTCAAGATTTCTCTTGACACTCGTCCAAAGTTGAATACTCTGTGACTCACACCACTTGGCAGCGTCGCTGTGAACGGTGGCATCGCGAGAGTCGTTTCAGTCATGGAGGCAGTCGAAAATGAGCGTGTTTGATCTCAAGGGACGAAAAGCACTGGTCACAGGTGGTGCCAAGGGGCTCGGAGCCGGAATGGCTGAGGCGTTGGCGAAGGCGGGGGCGTCAGTGATGATCGGCGACGTTCTCGAAGACGAGGGTCGTGCCACCGCAGAGGCTGTTGGTTCGGGCGGAGTCAAAACCGGCTTCGTAAAGCTGGACGTCACCGACGATGCCAACTGGGAAGAGGCAGTCGCCGCCACCGCGGAGACCCTCGGCGGCTTCGACATCCTCGTCAACAACGCAGGCATCGAGATTTCCTCGCTGGTGGTCGACCTCGATCCGAATGACATCCGCCGTATGTGTGAGGTCAACATTCTCGGAACAGCGCTCGGAACCAAACACGGACTGCGCAGCATGCGTCCGGGTGGCGTAGCCGGAACCGGCGGTTCCGTCATCAACATCTCTTCAGTGGCCGCAACCATTCCGTTTCCCGGGATCAGTGGATACTCCGCGACCAAGTCCGCGGTCGATCGCTTCACCAGAGTTGCCGCCGCCGAGTCGGGCAAGCTCGGCTACGGAGTCCGCGTCAACTGCATCTACCCGGGTCTTGTCGCCACGGAGATGGGTCTCGGACTCGCGGCGGACATGGAGAAGCTCGGTCTCTGGCCCAGCGCCGAAGCAGCAGTCGGAGACGTCATCGGCCTCACCCCGCTCGGCCGCCTCGGTGAAGTGAACGACATGGCTGACGCCGTTGTGTTCTTGTCCTCCGACGCCGCGCGATTCATCACCGGAATCGGCCTACCGGTCGACGGTGGCATGGGCATGTAACTCGCCCTTCATTCGTACGTACACCCTTCTCACGTCTTCGAAAGGTTCCACGAACATGTCCGAAAAGAAGCCCGTCATCGTCTACGGCGTCTCCGGGTACACCGGCCGTCTGGTGTGTGAATACCTGCGCGAGTTCAACATCCCGTTCATCGCAGCCGGCCGCGACGCCGCTCGCATCCAAGAGGTCCTCGACAAGATCCCCGGATTGGACACCGTCGATCACGAGGTCGTCGAGGTCGAGCACACCGTCGAGGCGCTCACCGAACTGTTCACCGGTGCACAGGTTGTCAGCAACATGGTCGGGCCGTTCATCAAGCTTGGCGGGACCGTCGTCGAGGCCGCGCTGAATGCCGGTTGCCACTACATGGATACCACCGGTGAGCAGGACTGGGTACTCGACGTCCAGGAGAAGTTCAGCGACAAGTATCAGGAGAAGGGCCTGCTCCTCTCTCCCGGTATCGCGCAGATGTACACCACCGGTGAGATCGCGGCCAATATCGCACTGGAAACGCCGGGGCTCGATACGCTCGACATCCTCGTGCTGTGGAAGGGATTTCCCACCTACGCGTCCACTCAGACGATCTTCACCATCCTCAAGGCGAACTGGTACTACCTCGAGCAGAACAAGTACGTGCAGTGGGCGCCCGGCCAGACTTTCGACGTCGTCGTTCCGGGCCAGCACGAAACTGCGCTTGCATTGCCGTGGGGCGGAACATGCCACCCGGTGTGGTTCAAGAACGATCCGCGAGTTTCCAACGTCAAGGCTGCGGGCGGAGTGTTCGACCGCACCGTGATGGAAGGCGTTGTCGCGACGCAGAAGATCGTGGAGGAGCAGATCAAGACCCTGCCCGCCGACGAGCAGGAAGCCGCCTTGGCCGAGATCGCCGGATCGGTTCAGGCCGGTATGCCCCCTCGTGAGAATCCGCGCATCAACACCTCACTCGACTCCGTCTACGCGTCGGGCCCGCTGGGTCGCTCGCACGTCGTGATCCACGGAAACTGTAACTACAAGCAGACGGGCCTCCTGCACGCCTATGCAGCGCATTCTCTGCTCCAGCAGGCGCCGAAGCGGACCGGGCTTGCCTCGGCTTGCCAGGCGTTCGGCCATCGCGAACTGCTCGGCGCGCTACGTAGTTTCGGGCTGGCTCTGGAGCCGGAAGTAACCATCAACGCCTAACTCGTCGCCCTCGTCATCATGTTCACGGCTCCCGGCGTGTAGCGCGCCGGGAGCCCCGCCCTGGAGGCTCCCCATGCGTTTGACCGACTATCTCGACAAGGGAGCCTCTCTTGGTTCCACCGCACCGTGTTTGACGATGGGGGAGCGCACTCTCTCCTACGGCGAGGTGCAACAGTTCAGCCGACGCTTCGCAGCTTCGCTCGCGGCTTCGGGCATCGCGCCGGGCGAAAAGGTCGCGATTCTGTCCGGCAACGACCCGATCTCGTTCTCGTGCGTATTCGGAATAAGCCGGGCCGGCGGCGTCTGGTGCCCGATCAACCCTCGCAACGAAGCTGCGGAAAACCGAGACCTGTTGGATTTGTTCGATTGTCGCGCTCTGTTCTTCCAAAAGTCCTATGCGCCGCTAGTCGACCAGATCAAGGATGCGCTTCCCCAGTTGGTGACGCTCGTCTGCATCGACGGCGAATCGGAATCGGCACAATCTCTCGAAAGCTGGCTCGGGGAAGACGAACTCGACGTCGCTGCGCCCGACGACGTCACCATGCTGGTCGGCACCGGTGGTACAACTGGACGGCCAAAGGGAGTGATGTTGACCGGGCACAACATCGAGACGATGACCGCAATCACTTTGATGAGTTATCCGTTCGAGGGGCGCCCGGTGTATCTGGCGCTGGCGCCGCTGACTCACGCCGCCGGTGTTCTGTGCTTCCCGATCATGGCCCTCGGCGGCGAAGTGGTGATCATGCCGAAGCCCGACCTCGGGTACTTCCTCGCGAACGTTCAGAAGCACAAGGTGACTCACACCTTCCTGCCGCCGACGCTCATCTACATGCTGCTCGAGCACGAGGCCCTGTCGGCCACGGATCTCAGCTCGCTGCAATGCTTCTGGTACGGAGCGGCGCCGATCTCCCCGACCAGACTCGCGGAGGCGATCGACAAGATCGGCCCGGTCATGGCTCAGTTGTTCGGGCAGAGTGAAGCCCCCATGATGATTTCGACGATGTCACCGAAGGAGCACTTCGGCTCGGACGGCACTGTCGCAACGTCACGACTTTCGTCGGCGGGTCGACCGTCGCCGCTGGTGACCGTGGGGATCATGGACGACAAAGGCGCGCTGCTCGGACGTGGCGAGCGTGGTGAGGTGGTGATCCGCAGTTCGTTGGTGATGGCGGGTTATTACAAGAACCCCGACGCAACCGCGGAAGCGTCAGCCCACGGCTGGCATCACACCGGCGATATCGGGTACCTGGACGACGACAATTTCCTGTTCATCGTCGACCGTGCGAAGGACATGATCATCACCGGCGGTTTCAACGTCTATTCGGTCGAGGTGGAGCAGGCACTCATGGCGTATCCGGGGATTCAGGACTGCGGAGTGATCGGGTTGCCGGACGACAAGTGGGGCGAACGCGTTGTGGCAGTGGTGCAACCGCACCTCGGCGCCGACATCGACGGCGCCGAGGTGATGGCTTTCGTGAAGGCTCGCATCGGAAGTGTGAAGACTCCGAAGCAAGTCATCGTCTGGGACGATCTACCTCGCTCCAAGGTCGGCAAAGTTCTCAAGAACGAGATCAAGAGCGAGCTGACTGGCTGAATACCCTCGGGACGCCTATGTTTCACCGCACGGAGTGCCTGTCGAAACCGACAGGCACTCCGCTTTCTTGTCACCCCGGCTGGTCGATTGCTCACGAATCGAGTACCGATCATCGGGAATCGTGTCTGTGAAGTTCGAATCGCGACCCGCATCGTCTCTGTGTCAGCCATCACAATGATGTGTTCGAATGAGTACGAGGTGAATCATGCGTCACGAAAGAACAGTCACCGAGCAACTTCCCCTTCCGGCCAGGACCGTCCGGAAGGTCATGCTCCGCTTCATGCCGGTCATCGGATTGGCATACATCGTCCTGTATCTCGACCGATTGAACATCGGCGTTGCAGCATTGACGATGAACAAAGAACTCGGAATATCGGCCTCGATGTTCGGGTTTGCGGCCGGAATCTATTTCTGGAGTTACACGATCTGCGAACCCCCGAGCAACTACATCCTCACAAAGGTCGGTGCGCGGCGCTGGATCACACGAATCATGATCACGTGGGGCGTGGTCACCATCGGAACCGCGTTCGTTCAGGGTGCCAGCGGATTGGTGGCAGCACGATTCCTGTTGGGTATTGCCGAAGCCGGCTTTTCGCCCGGCATGCTGTTCTTCGTCTCGAAGTGGTTCCCGAATCGGGATCGAGGCAAAGCAATGGCGTGGATCGTGACCTTCATCTGTATCTCCGGCCTGGGTACTCCGATCACCACACACCTGATGGCTATCGACGGCTTTCTCGGGCTTTCCGGATGGCGATGGGTTTTCATTCTCACCGGCGTCCCCGCTGTGGTCATGGCGTTTGTGATCTACAAGGTTCTGCGGGACAAGCCTTCCGAGGCGGAGTTCCTCTCCGAGGAAGAACGCGGTTGGCTCACCGATACGCTCGAGTCCGAGGCGCAAGAGCGCGAAGCGGTCGTCGGTAAGCACAGCTTCCTCCAGGGACTCGTGCACCCACGAGTACTGGTGTTGATCTCCGTGTTCATTTGTTTCACCTTCAGCCTCAACGGTTTCCAGATTTGGATGCCGCAGATTTACGCGCAATTCGGGATGAGCACCAATCAGATCGGATGGGTTGCCGCACTACCTGCACTGATTGCGATCGGACCGATGATCTGGTGGACGCGCCATTCGGACCGCGCCGGAGAGCGCCCCGTGCACTTCGCCATCGCCGCATCGGTCGCAGCACTCGGATTTGCTATTGCTGCGCTGTTCTTCACCACACCGGTTGTCGCTATCTTCGGATTCTGCATCGCCGGGATCGGTCTCTACAGTTCGATGAGCATCTTCATCACCATGCCTTCGAGCTTCCTTACCGGCGCTGCCTTGGCGGCAGGTTTCGGTGTCATCAACGGAATGGGTAACCTCGGAGGCTATTTCGGTCCACAGGTCACCGGCTGGATCAAGGACGCGACCAACAGTTTCACACCGGCAATCGGGGTGTACTCCGCGGTGCTGGCGACGGCAGCATTGATCGTGCTGCTGCTCAAGGTGATCACCAGAAAGGCCGACAAGGCCAACGACCAACTGACACTGGATTACCGGGCGGAGCGCGACGCCGGAACCTTGGTTGCACCTGAACAGGCTTGAGCCGAGTCTCGGCCCCGGAAGATTCCCGATCAACGGGAATTCTTCATTCTTCAGGCGATCATGCGCAGGACATCATCACTTATCAGGATCACAGTCGTCGACCGTGGTTTCGTCGGCAACGAACAAACGAGGACTTCGTGAGTAGATACTTCGGGCCTTTGCGCCAATTGGGTTTTGTGGTCAACGACATCGACAGCGCGCTGAAGCATTGGATCGACGTTGTCGGCGTTGGCCCCTTCTTCTTCGTGGAGGACCAACCGTTGAACGACTTCGTCTTCCGTGGCAAGTCGAGTGCGCCTCGATTCAGTGTGGCGCTCGCGCACAGCGGAAGCGCGCAGATCGAGCTGATTCAACAACACAACGATGAGTCGTCGGCATTTCGCGAGTTCGCCGATCGAGGGCTCGAAGGACTTCAACATGTTGCCTACTGGACAACGGATTTCGATCGATATGTGGAGGAATCCAAGAACCGAGGGCTCGTCGAATTGCAGAGTGGTAGATCCGGTAGTGGCGCACCGGACGAGCGATTCGTGTACTACGAGGACGGCCCGTATCCGGGAACAGTCATCGAAGTCTCGGAGGTCAGCGGAAGGAAGGGCGATCTGTTTCGCGCAGTCGAGGCTGCATCGAAGGAGTGGGACGGGTCGAATCCCATTCGCGACATGAGGAAGGTGCTGTAGTCGTGAGTAGGAAGGTAGCGATCGTCACTGGTGGCGCATCCGGGATCGGCCTGGCAACGTGCAAACGATTCGCCGACTTGGGTTGGCATGTCATCTCTGCCGACCTGTCGCATACATCCGGAGACACTGCGCCAGAACCAGATACACGGACGGTCGGCGTTCGAGTGGATGTCACCGATGAGGGAGACATCCGACGGCTTCGCGACGTCGCCGAAGAGCTGTTCGGTCGTGTCGACACGGTTGTGACCTCGGCGGGAACCGCGGACAACGCGCCGATCCGGCACACCACACCCGATCGATTCAGGCGAACCCTCGAGCTGAACCTCGTTTCCACGTTTGCGGTGGTCAGGGAGTTCGTGGATCTGCTCGCCGCAGATGGCGGCGGATCCGTGGTGACAATTGCCTCGGTTTCCGGCCTACGCGGCAGCGTAGACCGTGCTGCGTATTCCGCATCGAAAGGTGGCGTGGTCGCGTTGACCACACAACTCGCGATCGAGCTCGCCGGCGAGGGGATCCGAGTCAATTGTGTTGCACCGGGTTCGACGCGGACACCGCTTGCAAGTCGGGCCCAGAGCCCTGAAATGCAGAGCGCCATCTTGCAATCGATCCCGTTGAGCCGTTACGCGGAGCCGGCTGAGATTGCCGAAGTCGTGACCTTTGTCGCTGGTCCCGGCGCCGGTTTCGTGACGGGTCAGACGTGGACAGTCGACGGAGGTCAGTCGATGACAGCCGGTTGGAATCTTCCGAAGGAGCGACATGACTCTTGAGGCAACGTCCAGTACAACGGATAAACCGGTAATCATCGGAGTGCACGTCAACGAGAACACCATGCGCGCACCCAATCCCCACATTCCGTGGACGCCCAGCGAAATAGCCGACACTGCCCTCGCTTGTGAGGATGCGGGGGCGTCGTTGATGCATTTTCACGGTCGAGCCGTGGACGGCGGCGTGGATCACTCGGCGGCGACCTACGGAGAGATCGTCGAGCGGGTTCGGGCGGTATCGAATCTGCTGCTTGCGCCGTCGATGGCCAATGTTCCCGGCTACACGATAGACGAGCGGCTGTCGAATCTTGCCCCGAACCAAAGTGATCCGAAACGACGTTCGGACTTCTTGGTCGTCGACATGGGCTGTGCGGCGATGGACTTGATCGATGCGACGACAGGCTTGTTCGCAACCGATTCCAGGGTCTTCGTCAACGACACTCGAACACAGATCGAATTACTCTCGCGCGCTAGTGAATTGGGTCTGGTGCCGTATCAGACGTCATTCAACGTGAGTTGGACGCGCGCGATCTTCGCCCACGCAAGGGTGCGGAATCCGTCGTCACCATTGGTGATCGCTTTCATTCTCGGTGGTGACGAGTTTCCGGCTGCACATCCGGCGACAGCAGCAGGGCTACGTGCGCAACTGGACCTCCTGCCGGCTGATCTTCCAGTGGAGTGGATCGTCTCGGCCTACCGAGGCAATGTTCTTGCAGCAGCGGAGGAGTCGATCAAGCGCGGGGGCCATGTAGCAATCGGTGCCGGTGACTACCACTACGAAGAACTGGGATACCCCTCCACACCTGATCTGGTCGCCGAAGTTGTTTCGATCGCTCGGCGGTACGGGCGTGAACCCGCAAGTCCTGATCAGGCACGTCGAATTCTAGGGGTGGATGTCCATGCGAGTAGTTGAAACCGAAGGTGCCGAACCTACTTTGGTTCATTCCTCTAACGGAAAGAGAGTGTGGATCATGGATTCGATTGCGTTTGCTTCCTCGGCTCAGGCCGGTGATGTGATCGTGACCGGATCACACGGAGGGACGAGTGCTGGAGAGTACGCCGTCGGGTTAGGGGTTCGTGTTGTGGTGTGCAATGACGCCGGCATAGGGAAGAACAAGGCCGGAATCGCAGGTTTGGCTGCGATCGACGCCCAGAAGATCGTCGGCATTGCAGTCGGACACGAGAGTTCGCGTATCGGAGATGGCAACGACGTGTGGGAGTGCGGCATCGTGACGTATGCCAATCCGACTGCAGTCGCAGCGGGTGTGCGTGTGGGCAGCCGCGTTTCCGAAGAAGTGCTGGCACTGATAGAGAGGAGCGTCGACTGATGTTTCGGAACATTGTCGGTGTGGAGAACGGTAGACAGATTGTCGTCATGGACAGTATGTCGCAGATCGAACGGTCGGACCGCGACCGCATCGTCGTTGCGGCATCCAACGGCGGTCAAGAGTCAGGGCGGATGGCGATTGCGACGGGCTGTGCGTTGGCGGTGCTGAACGATGCCGGAATCGGCAAGGACAACGCGGGGATCATCGGAATCGTCCGCATGGGAGATTCGGGACTTGCCGGCGTAGCGGTCAGTCACGACTCTGCCGAGATCAGCAATGGAATGGATATGTGGCACAACGGAACTATTTCGTATGTCAACGAGCCCGCAGCGGCGGCTGGGATACGGGTCGGTGACAACGTTCGCACGTGTGTGAGTGCGTTTGCGGTTCGCTTCCCTGTCGGCCCAATGTCGGCGTCCGAGAGTTCGTCATGATCGGCCATGTGGTCAACCGGCCCGAGGATGTAGTCCGCGAAGCGCTCGAAGGACTTCAGATCCTGCACCCGGAAATGCTCTCCTACCACCGAGATCCGTTGTTTGTGACTCGCGCGGGTGTCGCCCGAGACAAAGTTGTGTTGGTCTCAGGTGGCGGGGCCGGGCATGAGCCGTTACACGCGGAGTTCGTCGGATCCGGCATGTTGGACGCCGCAGTTCCTGGGTCGGTCTTCGCCAGTCCCACAGCCTTTCAGATCCGCGCTGCGGTCAATGCTGTCGAGACCGGACGGGGTGCACTTCTCATCGTGAAGAACTACACCGGAGACAAACTGAATTTCTCGATCGCGGCCGAGTTACTCGGAACTGAGCGGCAAGTGGAGATCGTGATGGTCGACGACGACCTCGCGACGACGACTGCAGACGAGGGTGGACCTGGACGTCGTGGTACCGCTGCGGTAATTGCCGTGGAGAAGATTTGTGGGGCGGCCGCGGAACGGCACTGGGCGCTTTCCGAGATCGCTGACCTGGGGCGCCGGGTGGTGGCGGCGTCGGCGACGTTGGGTGCAGCTTTCCGCTCGTGCACGGCTCCCGGACAGGATCGTCCGTCCTTCGAACTGGCGCCGGGGGAGATGGAGTTCGGCATCGGAATCCATGGCGAGCGTGGACGTGAGACGCGTCCGACGGTTCCTGCCGCCGAACTCGTGGCGCAGTTGTCGGAGCCGATCCTCGATGCTGTCGGGGTTGAGCGCGGGGACGGTGTGATAGCGATAGTGAATGGGCTAGGGGCAACCCATGGACTCGAATTATCCATTGCCACTGCAGAATTAAAGTCTTTCCTCGAGGATGCCGGTATCGGTTTGGATCGTGTGATTGCAGGTTCTTTCGTCACTGCATTGGATATGCACGGGCTCTCTATCACCCTTCTCCGTTCGACCGAGGAGTTTCTGGATCTCTGGGATGCAACGGTACGCACTCCCGCACTCGCTTGGTAACTCGAATATGCACTACTGAAAAGAGTTTCATGATGACAATGTTGAGCGTCGGGGACACTCGGGCGTGGATCGATCGATTTGCCGATGCCGCCGAAGATCAATTCGATTCCCTCACAGATTTGGACCGGCTTGTCGGAGACGGCGATTTCGGAATGAATCTGCGGACGGGCCTGCGAAGTGCGGTGCAACGACTTCGTTCCGACCCGCCGACCAGTCCTGGTGAAGTGTTCGCCCGTACGTCGGATGCGTTTCTCGACATCGGTGGGACAAGCGGACCACTTCTCGGTCTGTGGTTCGGCCGGATCGGAGCAGTCTCTGGAGTTGAAGTGACCGCAACAGACTTGGCTTCTGCCCTGGGTACGGCGACAGCTGCGGTGCAGCGTCTCGGCAATGCCCAGGTGGGTCACAAGACCATGGTCGACGCCATGGTCCCCGCAACCAGCGCATTGACCGAGGCGGCAGTCAGCGGGGCAACCTTGTCCGCTGCCTTGAACTCTGCGGCCACGGCTGCGAGGCTCGGCGCCGAATCGACTCGCGCGATGCTCGCCCGCCGCGGACGCGCGACCTACGTGGGAGAACACGCCAGGGGCGTCGAGGACCCGGGGGCATCGGCGATTGCCATGTTCTTCGCCGCATCCAGCTACAGGAGCGTTCCGGCATGAGCGATCTGCGAGACAAGGTCATCGTCACAGTTGCCCCGACGGGTGGCTTCCTCACTGTTGCCGACAATCCGTTCATTCCGACTCAGCCTGAGCAGATTGCGGCGGATGTGGCACGCTGCCACAGCGCTGGAGCCAGCGTGGCAGCACTTCATGCTCGACGACCGGACGATCAAGCGACCTGTGATGCCGCAATCTATCGGCAGATGAATACGCTTGTCCGCCAAAGCTGCGACATCGTGATCAACAACTCGACCGGCGGCGGAGTCAACGGTGACATGGTGAGTGTTCGCAGTGACGGTGCGCGCATCGTGGACTGGGACGCGAGGCTCCAGGGCCTGCATGGCGGCGCAGACACATGCACGCTCGATGCCATCACGGCCTATGTGACCTCACCGGTCGGTGAGGTACTGATGGACACGCCGCCCAGTCGTGCCGCCGAACTGGCAGCGTCAATGCGCAAACTAGGAATCAAACCTGAGTGGGAGGCCTTCAGCCCGTCACATCTGCTCCAGGAGATACGTACGTTGACCGAAGGGCAGCCTGGCCCGCACCTCGTCAATCTTGTACTGGGACTTGATCGAACTTTTCAGAATGCGATGCCGTACTCCCCGCAGATCTTGCAGCAGATGGTGGAACACCTACCGGAGAAATCGGTCTTCTCCGTGAGCATCAGCGGGCCAGATCAACTGCGTGGTCTGACTCATGCACTCCTGCTCGGAGGGCACGTGCGTGTGGGAATCGAAGACTATCCGTTTCTCGCGAATGGAGAGCCGGCCGAGAACGTTCGTTTGGTGGAGAACATCATCGACATCGTCCAGCGACTCGGAATGCAGCCTGCAACACCTGGGGAGGCAAGGGCAATCCTTGGTTTGGAGGGTTCGGATGAGTAGAACACCGACGAGTAGAACACTTCGCTCGCAGGATTGGTTCGGAGGCAATGATCTCAATGCATTCATCCACCGCTCGTGGATGAAGAACCAGGGTATCCCTGATCGGATGTTCGACGGCCGACCGGTTATCGGTATCTGTAACACGTATTCCGAGCTCACGCCGTGCAACGCTCACTTCAGAGATCTGGCCGAGCAGGTGCGACTGGGTGTCATCGAAGCAGGCGGATTTCCAGTTGAGTTTCCGGTGATGTCATTGGGTGAGACGATCATCCGCCCCACCACGATGCTCTATCGGAACCTCGTCAGCATGGACGTGGAGGAGTCGATTCGAGCCAATCCGATCGACGGCGTCGTACTGCTCTGCGGCTGCGACAAAACCACCCCGGCGCTGGTGATGGGCGCAGCCAGTTGTGACCTTCCCACCATTGTCGTATCCGGTGGGCCCATGTTGAACGGCCGCCATCAAGGTAAAACTGTCGGATCTGGAACCTCGGTGTTCGAGATGAGTGAAGCAGTGCGAGCCGGGTGCATGAGCGAATGTGAGTTCAGAGCAGCGGAATCGGCGATGTCTCGATCGCCTGGTCACTGCAACACTATGGGCACCGCGTCGACGATGGCGTCGATTGTCGAGACTTTGGGCCTCACGCTCCCCGGTAATGCTGCGATCCCGGCAGTGGATTCACGGCGACGTGTACTTGCACGCGACAGCGGCGTGAGAATTGTGGAGATGGTCGCCGAGAATCTGACGATGTCTTCGGTCGTCGACCGAAATTCTCTCGAGAATGCGATCAAGGTGAACACGGCTATCGGTGGGTCCACCAACGCTGTGGTGCACTTGCTTGCCATCGCCGGGAGGCTGGAAATTCCCCTCGAACTCAGCGATTTCGCTGAGCAGAGTCGTGGCGTTCCCCTGCTCGCCAACCTCATGCCTTCGGGTACCTATTTGATGGAAGATTTCTTCTACGCAGGCGGACTGCCCGCGGTGATCGCCGAACTCGGGGACATCCTCCATCTGGATGCCGCCACGGTTACCGGAAAGACTCTCGGTGAGAACAACTCCGGCGAGACGATTTGGGACGACGACGTAATTCGTAGCACGGCGGCACCGTTGCTGGAGCAAGCCGGCATAGCGGTATTGACCGGCAACCTCGCGCCGAACGGTGCAGTGATCAAGCCGTCTGCGGCGTCGCCCGAGTTGCTCAGCCACGTGGGTCGTGCGGTCGTGTTTCACGGAATGGACGACTTCACGGCGCGCGTCGACTCGCCGGATCTCGACATCGAAGCCGACGACGTCATCGTCCTCACCGGTGCTGGGCCGAAGGGGTTTCCGGGTATGCCAGAGGTAGGTAATCTGCCACTCCCTCGAAGGCTGCTCGAGCAGGGTGTGCGAGACATGGTCAGGATCTCGGATGCGCGAATGAGCGGAACAGCCTTCGGTACAGTCGTTTTGCACGTTGCGCCTGAAGCGGGAGCCGGTGGGCCTCTCGGCGCGGTCAGGGATGGTGATTTGATCGAGTTGGATGTTGCTCGTGGGGTCTTGCGTGTACTCGTCGACGACGACGAGCTGGCCAGGCGTCTCGAGGCGTTGCCGCCACGCGTACAAAAGAGTCCGAGTGGGTATCAACGACTGTTCGTGGATCATGTGATGCAGGCCGACCGCGGAGTCGATTTCGATTTCCTGGTGGGCAGGCGTGGAACGGAGGTACACGGTGACAATCACTGAGCGTGTCGGCCGAGTCGTGGTCGTGACCGGTGCAGGGTCGGGACTCGGCCGCGCAATGGCCAGAGGTCTACTCGATGCAGGACACCACGTTGTATTGGCTGGTCGAAACAGCGTGAGCTTGGAAGCGACAGGTGGGGGTCACGAGCGCGCAGTGGTAATTCCCGCTGATGTGTCCTCGCCCGAATCGGTTCACCGGTTGTTCACATCCGTGACTGAGCGTTTCGGCAGACTCGATGTGCTTGTCAACAACGCAGGGACATTCGGGCCGTCGGGGAGTGTGGACGAGATCGATCCTGAAGCGTGGAACGCGACAGTCGCAGCCAATCTCACCGGCGTATTCCTTTGTGCGCGTGAAGCGATTCGTATCATGAAAACACAGGATCCGAGAGGAGGCCGGATCATCAACAACGGGTCGCTCTCCGCTCACACGCCCCGGCCCGACAGTGCCGCCTACACGGCGACCAAACACGGTGTGTCAGGTTTGACGAAGTCGATCTCTCTCGACGGCCGAGAGTTCGACATCTGTTGCAGTCAAATCGACATCGGCAACGCGGCAACTGACATGACAGCCGGAATCGGCCACTCGGCAAGACAAGCTGACGGCACCACCAGGCCCGAGCCGACATTCGATCCTCGTCATGTCGCGAACACCGTTGTGCAACTGATAGATCTACCACTCGACGTGAATGTCCCGACTCTGACGATCATGGCAAACCGGATGCCGTACGTCGGGCGCGGTTGACGGCGTCAGCGTCGTTGTAGGACAGGGCGGACGACGGACTGGGCACTCGAGAGATCACGTGAGATGGCGATTGCCGTCGTCCGCACCGCCGCGTCGATACGGGTCAGATTTATTCGGCCTGCCATACCGGAAATGGAGATTGCGCCGAGGACGCCTTCGTCCGGGCCGAATATTGGTGCTGCGGCGCCGACGATCCGGGGAAATGCTTCCTGGCGGTCGAAGGCGACACCACGCTTGCGAACACGATCCAGTTCTCGGTGGAAGAGTTCGGGATCGGTGATGGTGTTCTCGGTGTGTACTTCGAGGACAGTGGGCATCGTGAAATCCGCAGAGTTGGTGAACGCCAATACTGCTTTGCCGGAACAACTTGCGTGTGCAGGCCACCGACCACCGATTTGCTGCGGAAGGCGTGGTCCGTCGTCGCCACGGAAGACATCAAGGTAAACCACGTCGAAACCGTCCAATACAGCGAGTCCCACGTTGTGTCCCGTTGCTTCACGCAAGGCCGAAAGGTGGCGCCGCGCTGCTTCGCGGAGGTTTCGCTGCCGTGGAACAGATTCGCCGATCTCGAACAGGAGGAGGCCCAAGCGGTAGTTGGTTCCTTGCCGTTCGAGCAACCCGACTCGGACGAGATCGTCGACCATTCGATACACCGTTGTTTTGGCCATGCCTGTCCGTCGAACAAGCGCTGCTGCGCTGAGAACGCCTGAGCTGTCACGAAAAGTCTTCAGTATCTCGGTGGAACGACCAATTGCGGAAACCTCGCCATCGGCCCGATGAATGGGACTCACCGAACTATTCTGTCTGCCTGATGCGCGATTGTCGAGGGGCAATCGCGCATCAGATCACGCAGGTCTTCCGGTGATGGGATCGCCGGATATCGTCACGACTCGCACACCACGTCTTCGGCCGGCAGTGAGCCGTCGAGCAGGTACGAGTTGACGGCGGCGTTCGCGCAAGTATTCGCGTAGCCCGGGAACACCGCATGAGTGCGGCCTGGAACTGTCACGAGCCGTGAGCCTTTCATCGCTTCATGCATGCCGAGGCCTTCGTCGTACGTCGTGCGGGTGTCACCGGTTGCCTGGATCTGCAATGCCGGAACGTTGTTGTCGATGTCGATCCGCGTAGGGGCCTCACTGCGCCAGAACGCGCACGGCATGATCGTGTTGTGTGTGCCGGCAAAGATCGGCTGATCAGCACGGTGCTCCTCCAACTTGTTGCGGTACCACTGGGGATCGCTCGGCATCGACACATCTCCGCAGACGATGGCGATTGTCCCGGCATAGTCAGGACCGGTTCCCAGTTCGGTCTGGAACCATGCCTGCATCAATCCCGTCAGCTGGGGATGGATGTTCTCGACGGTCTTGCCTGCGGCGAGATCGCGCAACTGAACCAATACCTGTGCGAATGCCTCGCTCTCCTTCTCGGTGTCGCCGGTTCCGTTGACGTACATCAGGAATGGAAGGACGTGATCATCGACGGCGTAGTCACCGATCTGTATCGGAGTGGTGGCCGCGTCCGAGATCAGCTTCTCGATGAGGGCGCGAACTTCGGCGGGCGTCGATCCGAGTGCATAGGTCGAGTTGTGTTCTGCTGCCCACTGCGAGAATCCGTCGATCGCTTTCTCGTTGGCCGGGCCCATGTCCTGGAACATCTCGTATCCGTATTTCTTCGGATCCGGTGCACTGTCGAGAACCACACGGTCGATCCTGTCCGGGAACATTTGAGCATAGGTTGCACCAAGGTATGTGCCGTACGACCACCCGAAGTACGACGCCTTCTCCTGGTCGAGGGCGCCACGAATCACGTCGAGGTCTCGGGCGATGTTTTGAGTATTGATGTGCGGCAGATAGTCCGGGTACTTGTCCCAGCATGTGTCAGCGGCCTCGCGTGCGAGCGCAACACTCTCGTTCCATCCCTCGTCCGTGGTGCCCGGCGACCGCATCCATGTCATCTGTTCGACGCCGCAGTCGATCGGTGTGCTCTTGCCGAGTCCTCGGGTGTCCATGCCGATGACGTCGTATGCCGCTGCGACTTCCGGTGTCATGCCCGCATTCAGAATCTCGGGCAATCCCAGTCCTCGGCCACCCGGGCCACCAGGGTTGGTGAGCAGGATCCCTCGTCGCTGTGCGGGGTCGGTGGATGCGACCCGCGAGATCGTCACTTCGATCGTTTTGCCGTCAGGGACGGAATAGTCCAAAGGTACTGTGACCATGGCGCATTCACTTGCGGTCGACGTTCCGGTGTCTGTGGCGCATGGCCCCCACTCGAGATCCTGTTCGTAGAACGCGCTGAGATTCGATTGTGGATCTTCCTGCGGAGTAGCAGGATCCGAGCACGCCGCCAATGCAGGTACGGCGAGCGCGGCAGCGGCGATTGTGGTAGCCAGCCACCTTCGTGATCGAGGCATGCGTGATCTGGGCATGGTGAATCCAGTCATTATCGTGTCCTTGCGTTGAGCCCATTTTCGGGCAGTGTTGGTCACCCCACTTCGAACGTGGGGGTTAATCAGGGTTTTTCAGAGGCGGGATTGACGGGCGGCGAACTCCGCGGCCACAGCCTTCGCGAATCTTTCCTGGGTGACGGTTCGTCGATCCGCTTGGTGTTCGCGCAGTACCGCTACCAGCCGGGTGGGGGAAGCGTCCTCCGGTGCAGCCTGTTCGGGTAGCACGCTCTCGGTGAAGTCGCAGAACTGAATGGCAAGGGCCGCAATCGTGTCCGCGTCAGCCGGTGCGTCGGCGAGGGCATACATGCGAGTTATCAATTCGATGGCCTGCTCGCGGTTCGGCTCGGCCAATACCCGGCGATGGGCGGACAGGAGTGAATCGCAGACCTCGGGATCGCCCCCGGAGACCGTGAGTGCGAGGATCAGAAGTTCACGCTCGTTGTCGATCCACGCTGTCGGCGCACCGGCAACGACGTACTGTGCGAGCACTTCCGAAAACGCGTCGGGTAGTTCAGGATCGGCATTGCGGCGTAGCGACTCGATGTGCGCACGCTGAACAGCGATCTGTTCGGCCTTCGTCGCCAATTCCTTGTCGAGGGCATCGAGTGCGGACCGAGTGTCGTGAGCGTCGCCGTCGAGTAGTTCGGCGATCTTGGCAACAGGAATCCCCAGATCGCGCAGGCGGCGGATGCGACTCAGTCGTGCCAGGTCCACCGCCCGGTACATGCGGTAGCCGTTGGGTTGGCGTTGTGGTTCTTCGAGAAGGCCGTTCGAGTGGTAGTAGCGCACGGATCTGACGGTGGTGCCGGCCAATTTGGCCAGCTCGCCGATGGTCATCATCGCCCTGCCCTCCCGTGATCGAATCGGATTCCGTCTGTGAAAACCATTCTCCAACCTTGACGCGGCGTCAGGGTCAAGATTCGCGCCGGAGAACGTGACCGTTGACACTTTAAGGAGGCGGACTTAATCTGACTTTTGTCCTTTACGACATCGTCGATTTCGAGGAAGTGCCCTGATGGCTACCCTTTTTCCTGCGGCAACAATCTTTCCGATCCCCACCGACCCGCTTGCTGCGTACGGTCCACTCGTTGCTCGCCGGAATCCCGAGTCGGTAGTTCCGGCACCGTACGAACACCTTGCGGTCAAGGCGGTCGCGCCGACGATCGGAGCGGAAATCTCCGGTATTCGACTCGGCGGGGGTCTGTCTGATGCCGTGATTGCGGAACTCCGCCGAGCTCTCCTCGAATGGAAAGTCCTCTTCTTCCGCGATCAGGACCTCGACCGAGCGGAACATCGAGCTTTTGCCGAGCGTTGGGGCGATCTCGAACAGCATCCGTTCTTCAAGTACACGCAGCCCGGGCAGACGGACGTCGATGTCACGACACTGGCGAAGGATGCGATGGTCGGCGGAGTCGAGAACAACTGGCACAACGACGTTACGTGGCACGAGTTTCCTTCGTTCGCAGCAGTTCTTCGTGCGGTGGAGGTGCCGGAGGTGGGTGGTGACACTTTGTGGGCCGATACTGCAGCTGCCTACGATCTGCTTCCTGAAGACATCAAGAAGCGTATCGACCCGCTTGTTGCAGAACACGATTGGATCAACTCGTTCGGCAGGTCGATGCCGGTGGATGCGGTCGAGATGTTGCGTCCGAAGTTCCCCGCTGTGCAGCATCCGGTGGTTCGGATCATTCCGGAAAGTGGCAGGCGGGTGTTGTTCGTCAACATGACCTTCACGCAACGGATCTTGGGTGTGTCAGAAGAAGAATCGAACGAACTTCTCACGATGCTGTATCGCCACGTCAATCGTCCGGAATTTCAGGTCCGTTTGAAGTGGGAGCCGAATACTGTTGCCTTCTGGGACAATCGGACCTGCCAGCACTACGCGGCCAGTGACTACTTCCCGGCTCGTCGTGTGATGGATCGAATCTCGATTGTCGGGGATCGACCGGTGGGCGTCGGGGGCTGATACGACGCTCAGCGCCTCGAGTGTCTACTACGGGAAGTAGTAACGCACCTCACATAGTTTTTCGACGCCTTGTCGATATGATTTCGACAAGGCGTCGATAAAAGTCGGCGTGACTCGTATCGACGACTTTGGAGCTTCCCGAATGTTCCTCGCCCTGCGTGAACTGTGGTTTGCGCGAAATCGATTCCTCTTGATGGGTGCCGTGGTTGCCCTCATCTCGATCCTGATGGTGATTCTGTCCGGCCTCTCGTCCGGACTGGTAAATGACGGTGTCTCCGCTTTGCAGCGGACGCCGATTCAGGCGTTTGCCTTCGCGCCGGACACCAAAGCCGACTCGGCGTTTTCGCGCTCGGTCGTCACCGAGGAGCAGGCGCAGGCATGGCGTATGCAACCCGATGTCCAAGACGCCGAGCTCTTCGGCAACATGATCGTCAATGCAAAAACTCGCAGTGGCACGCCTGTCGATCTCACGCTCTTCGGCATCGAACCTGGCTCCTTCCTCGAGCCCGTCTCCGCCGACGGGAGGGGGCTGCATGCCGACACGGACATCATCGTCAGCTCTACCTTCCGTGACGACGGTGTTGCGATCGGTGACACCGTGATACTCGATCGACTCGGTACGGAGCTGACAGTTGTCGGATTCACCGAAGACAAGCGCACTTTCGGTCACGTCGACGTCGCCTACCTGCCCCTGCGTACTTGGCAGGAGGTTCACGCCGGTGCCAAGATCGGCGAAACCGCCAATGCCAGTGCCTATTCCGAAGCAAGTGTTGTTGCGATTCGGGGCGTTGGTGGCGCGTTGCCGGACCTCGTGTCGGGCGATGCGGCGGCGGGAACGTCCGCAAAGACGCTCGAGGAATCTTTCGACTCCTCACCAGGGTTCTCCGCGGAAATGATGACAATGTCGATGATCAAGGCGTTTCTGTACGCGATTTCGGCCCTGGTGGTCGGTGCATTCTTCAGTATCTGGACGGTTCAGCGCGGTCGTGAACTCGCAGTGTTGCGCGCGATGGGAGCCTCTACCGGCTTCCTGCTTCGTGACGGCATGGCGCAGGCACTGGTAGTGCTGCTTGGTTCCATCGGCCTCGGTGTGTTGCTGGGCTTGGGGCTCGGTTCGGGGCTCGAAGGCGGGGGGATGCCGTTCGCCCTCGAGTCCGGCCCAGTCGTCAACGGCGCAGTGCTCTTGGCGGTACTCGGGCTGGTCGGCGCAGCCGTTGCCATCGTCCGTGTTACCCGTGTCAACCCGCTCACCGCATTGGGAGAAAACCGATGACCACAGTCGAAAAGACCACAACCGGATTGGTATTGACCGCTGTCAGTCTTCGATTCGGTGACGGTGACTCCACCGTGCTCGCCCTCGACAACGTGAACCTGGAGGTCTCGTGCGGCGAACTTGTCGCGATCGTCGGACCGTCAGGCGCTGGAAAGTCGAGCTTGCTCGCTGTGGCCGGCGGACTCGGTCGGCCGTCGAGTGGAACGATTGTCATCGACGGCGTGGACGTGTCGGCGATGCCGGCCCGTGCTCTCGCCAAACTTCGACGAGACAAGGTCGGCTTCGTCTTTCAGTCCGGCAACCTGATTCCAGCGCTGACGGCGCGCGATCAGCTTCGGCTGATTCCCAAGCTCACGGGGCGGCCGGGTCGCGATCCCGAGGAGTTGCTCGACTCGGTCGGTATGAGTCACCGTGCAGATCGTCGACCCGGTCAACTCTCCGGCGGTGAACGCCAGCGCGTCGGTATCGCTCGGGCATTGATGAGCAATCCCTCGCTACTGCTCGTCGACGAGCCGACGGCTGCTCTCGACCGCAAACGCAGCCATGAGGTGGTCGAACTGCTCTCGCGCGAAACTCACGAGGCAGGCGTCGCTACGATCATGGTGACCCACGATCACGACGTGCTCGGGCACTGCGACCGCATCCTCGAAATGGTTGACGGTCGGTTGCGTCAGAGCGAGTAAGCCCGCGAGGGGACTGGAGGAGATTCGGTGCCGAGGATCGATGCGCCCACTGTGGTCGAGCATCGTGCTGCTCAGCGCCGTGCCCTCCTCGACGCTGCACACGCTCTTCTGTCCGAGGCCCCGGACCGGCCGCCGGGGCTCGGTGAGGTGGCAGCGAAGGCAGGGCTCGCCAGGTCGAGTGCCTACCACTACTTCCGGTCCCGGGAAGATCTCCTCAGTGCCGTCGTCGAAGACATGTTCCCGCGCTGGAACGACAAGATCGTCGAGGCGATGGCAGGCGCAGACGATCCGGTATGGGCGTACGTCGAGGCAAACCTCCAACTGGTTGCCGACGGGGAGCATGCGATAGTCGGAGCGCTGGCGACGCTGACCCCACAAACGTTTCGAGATTCGCGGATCATGGAAATGCACGACAGTCTTGTGCTTCCGCTGGTCGAGGCCCTTCGCCTCCGTGGCGTGTCGGACCCGAAGCTCACCGCCAAGTTGATCAACTCGCTGGTGCATACGGGTACCGAACTGATCGAATCCGGTTGCAGCATGGACGAAGTCAGGTCCGCCGTGCGTGAGGTCCTCGCATGACGGGCACCCTCAGGCCGTAATCAGATCCATCCGAAGGTACTCGGTGATGCGGAGCAGCCTCGGGGGTTGGGACACGTCTGAGGAAAGTGCTTGAAATGCTTCGTCTTTCGCGACGAGGCGTGGGGTGCCGAGGCTCACCTCCGTCTCGTCGACGGACAGTCGAGCGCTTCCCGCTTCCAGGACGTTCTGCACCCAGTCCGAGCCTGATCCGTACACCAGAATGAAGACGTAGCCACCCTCGACCGGATAGGCGTCGAGGGGCGTCCGGTAGGTCGTGCCGGATGTGCGTCCGACGTGAGTCAGTACCGGCCATTTACCGCTCGAAATTGCACGCGGGTTGAACACTCGTTTGTTGACATGTCCCCACCATCTAGGCATCGGCATTGTGATCTCCTCTCTCGATCGCCTTACGAGCGTAAGGCGGGCTTACACCTGTAAGGGTGACTTACGTATGTAAGGTTGTCAACGTATTCGTTCCGCCGAGGGGAGTCTGTGTGTCACGGCAACCGCGACAGTCGCTGAACAGGACTCGCGTAATCGAGGGTGCGATCCGCGTTGCCGACGCGGGTGGTGTCGAGGCCGTCACGATGCGACGGGTGGCCCAGGAGCTGGGCATCGAGGCGATGTCGCTCTACCACCACGTGCCCAACAAAGATGCGATTCTCGACGGCGTCGTCGATGCGGTCTTCGAGGCGATCGACCTGCCCGACAGTGAGTGTGTGGATTGGCGAGACGCAATCCGTGGACGCGCCTTTTCTGCTCGCACAGTCCTGTCGCAGCACCGTTGGGCTCTCGGTCTGCTGGATTCGCGACGCAACCCTGGCTCGGCGACCCTGCGTCATCTCGACGCTGTGCTCGGAGTCCTCCGGAAGGCCGGGTTCACGCTGCCGATGGCCGCCCACGGAGCCTCGCTGATCGACAGCTACATCGGCGGATATGTTCTCCAGGAGGCGAATCTGCCGATCAGCGGGCCCGTCGACGTCGAAGAAGTTGCGAGTGACATCCTCGAGCGCCTTCCGGCTGAAGAGTTGCCCTTCCTTCACGAGATGATCGTCGATCACGGTCTGAGTCCGGCTTACGACCACACGAGTGAGTTCGCCTACGGTCTCGATCTCATCCTCGATGCGCTGGAGGCGCGTCGAGGATCGGCGACACCGGTCCTCGAATAGCGACGATTCGTGTCTAGTTGCTCACCCTTACTGAGGTGACGCAAGGTGTGTGCACGCGGGTGAGCTGCAGTGTCCCTATTGACAGGTGGCTGTATATACAGGACTATACATTCATCAAAAGTGACCCAAGGCACACTGCGTAGATGATGTGATGCACGCCCGCGGTGGCCGAGTCCTTCGATCGATGGAGTTCTGATGACTGAACGTCTTCCTGAGGAAGACCAGACGGGAGACAACAGTGTCCTGCTCGACGGGAGGAGGCTCTCGGTTCATCGGGTGAACGAAATCGCGCGAGAGCCGGCCGTGATTCGACCTGCCGACGCGGCTCTCGAGCTCACACGGCGGTCATGGGAGACCGCGGTTCGGGTTTCCTCTCGTCAAGCGGTGTACGGGCGCACTACCGGGGTGGGCGGGAATCGCGAAACATCCGTCTCCGACGGCGTGCAGCAGGATCTGAGGCTTCTGAGAAGTCACGCGACGGGATCGGGCCCCAGGCTCCCTGACCGGGTGGTGCGCGCCGCGATCGTCATCCGCACCAACCAGATCCTCAACGGCGGCTCAGGTATGCATCCCGACATCATCGACGGTCTGGTTGCTGCTGTTGCTTCACAGAACCTGCCGACAGTGCACGCACGCGGTGCGATCGGAACGGGTGACCTGAGTGCGTTCTCCGAAATCGCCATGGGGCTGATCGGTGAGAGCCCGCTTCGCGACGGACGCACCGGAATCGGTTGGACTCCGCACCACGGTGATGCGCTTCCGTTCATTTCCACCAATGCGATGACGGTGGCGATCGCCGGCGACACCAGTATCGAAGTCGCGGGGTGGCTTCAGCACTGCTTGGTTGTCAGTGTTCTTTCCGTGCTTGCGTCGCGTAGTTCTGTCGAACCGTTTGCTGCACAAGTACAGTCGGCAAGAATGCACTTCGGTCAAGCGGAAGTCGCAGAGCGGGTTCGCGATCTGCTGGCACCACACGACATCACACCCGTGAGAGTTCAGGACTCGTTCGGGTTTCGCGCCCTACCGCAAATCTTGGGTGCCACCTGGCAAGCGGTGCATCGACTGCAGAACACGCTGAGTATCGAGATGAATTCGTCTTCGGAGAATCCGCTGGTGTCGGTCGAAGACGACATGGTGTTTCACAACGGAAATTTCCACGCAATGCCAATAGCCCTTGCAGTCGACGAGGCGAAGTTGGCGGTCGCCAGTGCTGCCCTGCTCTCGCAATGTCGGCTCGCCAACCTCTCCGACCCCGCAGTCACCGGCCTTCGTGCGTTCCTTGCAGACGGTCCCGACGGCAGCAGCGGAACCATGCTTCTCGAATACACGACTTCTGCTGCCATTGCCGAGATCCGCTCGTCGGCGGCACCGGGGTCGTTGGGCCACACGGTAATTTCGCGCGGCACCGAGGATCACGCAAGTTTCGCATCCCAAGCTGCAACTCAATTGGCGGACATTCTTGCCCAATCTCGATTGGTGCTGGCGTGTGAACTGATCTCGGCAGTTCGCGCACTCTCGCAACAACAGCGTGAGCTGGATCCGGCGACCGAGCTCGGCGCGTACCTCGCGCGTGCGCGTTTGGTGCTGGACACGAGGACCGAAGACCGGCCACTCAGTGCAGATCTGAGTGCCGCCGTGAACCTTCTTTCTCAACCGCTCGACCAGTAAGCAGGTGGACCGAATCACAAGTAGGTGTGTGCTCGAACGGAACTCGACCATTTCTCCTGGGTGCGTCCGGACTCAGGTCGACACGAAAGTAGTTCGTAGATGATCAAATTCGACAAGGTCACCAAGGCGTATCCAGACGGAACCATTGCCGTCGATGCTCTCGATCTGGAGTGCCCGACGGGAAAGATCACCGCGTTGGTGGGTCCTTCCGGCTGCGGCAAGACGACCTCACTCCGCATGATCAACAGGCTGATCGAACCGACGTCAGGCACGATTTCGCTCGACGGCGAGTCCACGGCGGGAATGGATCCGGCCCTTCTGCGTCGACGCATCGGGTACGTGATCCAGCACGCGGGTCTCTTTCCCCATCGCACCATCGTCGACAACATAGCGACCATGCCTCGATTGCTCGGTGCGAGTAAAAAGGAATCTCGCACTCGCGCTATGGAATTGCTCGAAACGGTTGGTCTGACGACCAACTTCGCCGACCGCTATCCGTGGCAGCTCTCCGGAGGGCAGCAGCAACGAGTCGGTGTTGCGCGAGCATTGGCTGCGGATCCGTCATTCATGCTGATGGACGAACCGTTCAGCGCCGTTGATCCGGTTGTTCGCGGCCAGCTGCAAGACGAGTTTCTCCGTCTGCAGAAGGAAATCGGAAAAACGATCATCATCGTCACCCACGACATCGACGAAGCGCTGAAACTCGGGGATCAAGTGGTGGTTCTGCGTACCGGCGGCATTCTTGCGCAGGCGGCGACGCCCCTCGAATTGCTGACTCAACCTGCCGACGAATTTGTTGCCGACTTCGTCGGACGTGACCGTGGGTACCGATCGTTGGGGTTCACGAAATTGGACGGAGACCTACCGACGGTGTCAGAACCCGTTGCGCATCTGGGCGATTCCGCTGCGGCGGCCCGCGCACTCACCGGCGATACGTGGCTGTTGGTAGTGGATCCCGCGAACAAGCCGCTCGGGTGGGTGAGGCCGGACGCGCTCACGGATTGTATTCGCCCGGATGACTTGAATCTCAGTGGAACACTTGCTGATTCCACCGGGACGATGCGCGCTCTGCTGGATGCGGCGCTGTCAGCGCCGAGCAAGCGGGGCGTTGTCGTGGACGACGCCGGACGCCTGGTGGGAACCGTCACTGCGCATGCTGCAGTGGAAGCCATCGAGGCTGCCGATCTGGCTGACGCGGGGAGGGCGCTCCGATGAACTTCGAATGGCTCGGACGTCAGTCCGACCGGATCATGGACTTGGTGGGATGGCATGTTCTGCTGTCGTTGATTCCCTTGGTGATCGGCTTGGTGGTCGCGTTGCCGATCGGCTGGGTCGCCTATCGCAGTCGTCGGTTGCATCCCTACGTGGTGGGGACGGCCGGATTGCTCTACACGATCCCTTCGCTCGCGCTCTTCGTGCTCCTGCCTCCAATTCTGGGTACCAAGATTCTGGATCCGATGAACATCATCGTGGCGCTCACCGTGTACACCGTAGCTCTGCTCGTGCGGGTAGTGGCCGACGCGCTCGATTCGGTTCCGCCGGAGACGGTTCTGGCAGCGACGGCGATGGGTTACCGGCCGTATCAGACGCTGTTGAAAGTACAGTTGCCAGTAGGAGTTCCGGTGATCTGTGCAGGTTTGCGCGTCGCAGTCGTCTCGAACGTCAGTCTTGTCTCACTCGGCGCACTCCTGGGTATTCCGCAGATAGGTTCCTTGTTCACCCAGGGATTTCAGTTGCGTTTCTACACGCCCATCATCGCGGGTATCGCTCTGTGTCTGGTGCTGGCGTTGATCCTTGATCTCCTCATCATGTTGGCGAATCGGCTGTTGACGCCGTGGACCCCGAAAGTGACTACATCATGATCAGCTTCCTTCTCGACGGATCCCACTGGACCGGGCCGGACGGCATCCCCACCCTTCTCGTTCAGCATTTGATGTACACATTCGCCGCGCTGGCGGTGGCTGCGGTTATCGCGATCCCGCTCGGTCTCTACATCGGACATACGGGCCGAGGCTCCGTTGTTGTTGCTGGACTGGCCAACTCGCTACGGGCGCTGCCGACCATCGGTCTGCTGATCCTACTGGTTCTCATCATCGCGCCGTCATTCCCGAACAAACTCGCGTATCTGATCCCCAGCCTCATCGTCCTGGTGCTTCTCGCGATCCCTCCCATTCTCACCAACACGTATGCCGGAGTTCGAGCGGTCGATCAGGCTGCGGTCGACGCAGCGCGGGGGATGGGATTTCGGTCGATGCGGATCTTGACCGAGGTCGAGATTCCATGTGCCCTGCCACTCATGTTGTCCGGCATCAGAAGTGCCGTTCTTCAGATCGTCTCCACTGCGACTGTGGCCGCTTACATTTCGTTGGGCGGGCTCGGTCGGTTGCTGATCGACGGAAAAGCTCAGAGCGACTACGGCCAGATGGCGGCCGGAGCCGTACTGGTATCGCTGATTGCCCTGGTTTTCGATCTCGGAATCGGCGCACTGACTGCGCGGGTCGTTTCGCCTGGCCTGACCAGGCGCGATCGGAAGAAGAAGACAGAGAAGCCTGCCGCCACCTCACAGCGCACTGCTGTGCCTGAGCCCGCACCGATCTGAGGACGTTCGACATGAAGAAGGTATTGATCGCCGCGTTGGTCGGCGTGACAGCGGTTGCGTTGTCCAGCTGCGGAATCGGCAAGGACCCCTTGGCTACGGACGGCGGCGGTAGCGCTGAGGGCGCCATCGTGATCGGTTCCGCCGATTTTCCCGAGAGCCAACTGATTGCGACCATTTACGCCGAAGCGCTTCGTGCCAACGGTATCGACGTTACCGAGAAGTTGAACATCGGTAGCCGAGAACTCTATGTACCGGCACTGCGCGACGGTTCCATCGATCTGATCCCCGAGTATTCCGGCGCCTTGTTGCAATATCTGGACAGCAAGACAACGGCGACGGCTTCAGATGAAGTATCCGCTGAAATCGATGCGAAATTGCCCAAGGGTCTGGTGGCTCTCGAGCCCTCGCCCGCAGAGGACAAGGATGTACTTGCCGTCAAACAGGAGACGGCGGAAAAGTATTCGCTGGAGACCGTCGAGGATCTGGTGCAGCATGCCGACGAGTTGACTCTCGGCGGACCGCCGGAATGGAAGACGCGCGAAAACGGCGTCGCCGGCTTGAAGACCAAATACGGCCTGACATTCCGGGAGTTCCTGGCACTCGATGCAGGTGGACCCCTCACGCTCAATGCGCTTCTGAGCGGGCAGATACAGGTTGCCGATGTCTTCAGTACCGATCCTGCGATGCGCTCGGAGAACTTGGTTGCACTCGAGGATACGAAGCACCTCTTCCTCGCGGAGAACATCACACCGATCATCAACGAGTTGAAGGCTCGCGATGACGTCCGCTCAGTGCTCGCGGGGGTTTCGGCGGCGCTGACCACCGAAGATCTCATCGAGATGAACCAGCGCGTTGCTGATCTCGACGACATGAGTGACATCGCTCAGGACTGGTTGCAGGAGAACTCCCTGGTGCCATGATCGAAGGCCGGGGTGGCGTCCTTGTCGTCGGCCGAACAGACGATATCGATTCGACCCCGCTCGGGGTAGCGTCGCGAAGTCAGGCATGCCTCGACCTCGCGGCGAGCCGTTCCGACCAAGGATGCCGACATGCCGAGAAGCCGACCGCGCACACCCATTGGACGAGTTCGGAACGGCGCAGCCACTACAACCACGGTTGTAGTGGCCGGCGTGTGTCTGGCATCAGGCTGGAACGCCCATGCAGTTTCCGAGTTGCGCTGTAGTTCCGTTCACGACGCCTGGTGGCACCGGACGGGCAATTCTCACCAGCGAGGGCGTCACCGTCATCGAATCACCGCCGGGAACGCTGACCGACCGCGGCGACGGTGACGGCTCCACCGTCGCTCAGATCGAATCGGTTTACGGCAACGATCATTCGACACGGACGATTCAGACTGAGTCAGGCCAATCGATCTTCGTCACCACCGGTGATCCGGGGCAAGTCGGTAATGGCGACCCCGGAGGGTTGATCGGCTTTTCGATTCACGACGGTACGGTCGGGCCTCCTGTGATCGGTGGTGTCCCCGGCTTCGAGTACTGCTCGGGCAATTCGTCGACTTCGACTTCACGATTGCCGACGGCATCCACATCCGAGGGGTGCGGAACGATCACGTACCCCGAGACAGGCGTTGTCGCCGCCATCGGCAATCTGCAAGGCGGCATCACTTGTGAGGTGGCAAAGGACATAGTTTGGAGTGCTCGGACAGAACTCGTGGAATCAGTTTTCAGGCAGGCCCGTAGATCTGCTGGAGGCGCGCCGAGGCTAGCGCTGAACCGGCACGTGCTTCGTGACTATCCGGTGGATCAGACGAGCAGCCGTTCGGGCGGTGCGATTGTCGACATCGAGGCTCGGGTTCAGTTCGGCGACATCGAGAACCGCGAGTTTTCCGCTGGACGTGACTCGGTCACATACGTATTGGATGGTTTCGAGGCTGACTCCGTAGGCCGCAGGTGCGCTGACGCCCGGCGCCACAGCTGCAGGCAGGACGTCGAGGTCGATGGTCAGGTAGACCAGATCGACGTCGTCGAGGAAGTCTGCGAGGAACTGATCCACGACGCCTCGGCCGATCGCTCCGCATTCTTCGTCGAGCAGATAGCGAACACCGAGGCGGTGAGCCGTGTCGAACAGTGCCGTGGTGTTGCTCGGTTGGCTGATTCCGATCACGCTGTACTGATGCGAGGTGCCTGCCGCGGCTTCGTCCTCGGCGATCTGACGAAAGGGTGTGCCGGAGCTGGGTATCGGATCGCCCCGCAGGTCGAAGTGCGCATCCAAGTTGAGGATTCCGAGTTTGGCTCCGGCGGTTCGCAACTCGGAGCCCGCGACGCCGAGGTATGTACCGTAGGCGATTTCGTGTCCTCCCCCGAGAACCACGGGGAAGTGTCCCGAATCAAGCGCAGCGCTGACGGCGTTCCCGAGTGCGGCTTGACCGGCCTCGAGTTCTTCACCCGACACGGCAACGGTTCCGGCGTCCTGAATCTGCAGTGGTTCGGCCAGCGCCATGGAAGCCAACCCGGCTCGCAAAGCGTCGGGGCCATCCGCGGCGCCGCGGCGGCCCTTGTTGCGGCGGACTCCTTCGTCGCTGGAGAATCCGATCAGAACACAGTCGCCGGGAGCTGTTTCGGCTGAATACGGTTGCACGGCATGATGCCACCGCAGATGCTCGGCAGTGGTGCCGTCGGAGCGCCCGGTCCACGGCTTGGGTTCGATGTCGACTGCGATCTGATGTGCCACGACGGCCTCCCGGTGAGTGTATTTCAGTAGCTTGTGGCGAGTGCGCCGTTTTTCCAGACCTCGCGCACCAGAGGGACGCCCGGGCGGTAGGCGAGGTGGAGGTACGACGGTGCATCGAGCGCGATGGCGTCGGCACGTGTTCCGAGAGAAAGGGTTCCGACGTCGGTGCGCTGCAGCGCCCGGGCGCCTCCTGCAGTGGCTGCCCAGACTGCCTCGGCGGGTGTCATGTGCATGTCTCGCACCGCAATTGCTATGCAGAACGGGAGGCTGGTGGTGTAGCAGGTGCCGGGATTGCAGTCGGCGCCGAGAGCTACGGTGACGCCGGCGTCCAGCAGTGCGCGGGCGTCGGGGTACTTGTTGCGGGTGGAGAAGTCGGCGCCTGGCAACAGTGTTGCGACGGTGGAACTCTGAGCCAGGGCGTCGATGTCCTCGGCGGTGACGTAGGTGACGTGATCGACGGACGCGGCTCCCATCTCGACGGCGAGCTGAACTCCTGGCCCTTCGCCGAGTTGATTGCCGTGGACGCGGGGGATCAGTCCAGCGGCGACGCCTGCGCTCAGGACTGCATGTGCCTGTTCGCGGTTGAACGCCCCTCGTTCGCAGAAGACGTCGATCCACTTCGCGTGTGGCGCACAGGCAGGGATCATCTCGTCGCACGCCATGGCGACGTAGTCATCGGCGCGGCCGGCATATTCGGGTGGTGGAACGTGGGCGGCCAGCAGTGTGACCTCGTCGGTGAACTGTCCGGCGATCAGTGCGCTGCGTAGTTCGCTCTCGGTGTTCTGCCCGTATCCGGTCTTGCATTCGACGGTTGTGCTGCCGGAGCGCAGGGATTCGTCGAGTAGGCGTCGAACATTGGCCTGCAATTGTTCGTCGGTGGCCGAGCGCGTCGCTTCGATGGTGTTGCGAATACCGCCCGCCGCGTACTTCTCGCCCGCCATGCGAGCTGCGAATTCCTCGGCCCGCTCGCCACCGAACACCAGGTGCGAGTGACTCTCCACGAATCCGGGGAGCAGGGCCCGACCGCCGATATCCTGACCGATATCGGCAGCCGGGGCGTCGGCGGAATCGCCGACCCAAGCAACAACGCCCTCGTCGAAAACGATTGCCGCGTCGTGTCGTACGCCGAGCTTGCCCTCACCCAGAGTCGGGTCATTGGTGACGAGGGTTCCGATGTTGGTCAGAACGGTGGTTCGAGAACCATTCGTGGTCAATGTAATTCCTAACTCAGGGTGAGGTGGTGGAGCTGTTTCAGTTCTCGGTCATCGGGATGCGGACGCCGCGGGTGGCTGCCGTGTCGATGGCGTGGTCGTATCCTGCATCCGCATGCCGGATGACACCCATCCCGGGATCGTTGGTGAGAACTGCTTCGAGCTTCTTGGCTGCGAGTTCGGTGCCGTCGGCGATGCACACCTGTCCCGCGTGGATGGAGCGCCCCATCCCGACGCCGCCGCCTTGGTGGAGTGAAACCCACGAAGCGCCGGACGCGGTGTTGACCAGGGCGTTGAGCAGCGGCCAGTCGGCGATCGCGTCGGACCCGTCGATCATCGATTCGGTTTCGCGGTACGGCGAGGCGACCGATCCGGAGTCGAGGTGATCGCGGCCGATGGCGATCGGTGCGGAGAGCTCGCCCGAGGCCACCATCTCGTTGAACTTGAGGCCGGCAAGGTGACGCTCACCGTATCCGAGCCAGCAGATGCGAGCCGGAAGGCCTTCGAAGGCAACCTTTTCGCCGGCCATGGTGATCCAGCGGCGCAGGTGCTCGTTCTCGGGGAAGAGTTCGAGGATGGCCTTGTCGGTGGCCTCGATGTCCTTGGGATCACCCGAGAGCGCCGCCCAGCGGAAGGGGCCGAGGCCTTCTTCGAAGAGCGGACGGATGTAGGCGGGAACGAATCCGGGGAAGTCGAATGCACGGTCGTAGCCGGCCTTGCGGGCCTCGTCGCGGATGGAGTTGCCGTAGTCGAATACCTCGGCGCCGGCGTCCATGAATCCGACCATGGCCTTGACGTGTGCGGCCATCGCGTTGCGGGAATCTTCGGTGAACTTCTGCGGATCCTTCTCCGACATGGTCTTCATGTCGCCGAAGTCGATGCCGATCGGCAGGTAGGCGAGGGGATCGTGCGCCGAGGTCTGGTCGGTCACGATGTCGATGGGGGCCTTCATCTCCAGCAGCGCCGGGAAGATCTCTGCCGCATTGCCTTCGAGGCCGATGGAGAGCGGCTTCTTGGCATCGCGTGCCGCGGTCGCCAGTTCGAGCGCGTGCTCGATGCTGTCTGCCTTGGTGTCGAGGTACTTGTGGGCGATACGACGGTCGATGCGGGTGATGTCGCAGTCGACGCAGATCGCGACGCCGTCGTTCATAGTGACGGCGAGAGGCTGAGCGCCGCCCATGCCGCCGAGACCCGCAGTGAGGGTGATCGTTCCGGCGAGTGAGCCGTTGTAGCGCTTCTTCGCGATGGCGCCGAAGGTCTCGTACGTACCCTGCAGGATTCCCTGGGTGCCGATGTAAATCCAGGAGCCTGCGGTCATCTGGCCGTACATGGTCAGGCCGAGGTCTTCGAGACGGCGGAACTCTTCCCAGTTCGCCCAGTCACCGACCAGGTTGGAGTTGGCGATCAGCACTCGCGGTGCCCACTCGTTGGTGCGGAAGACACCGACCGGCTTGCCGGACTGCACCAGCATGGTCTCGTCGTTCTTCAGCGTCTTCAGCGTGGCGACCATGGCGTCGAAGGCAGCCCAACTACGCGCTGCGCGACCGGTTCCGCCGTAGACGACGAGGCTGTCCGGGTGCTCGGCAACATCGGGGTCGAGGTTGTTCATGAGCATGCGCAGGGCACCCTCCTGCTGCCAACCGAGCGTCGTGAGCTCGGGGCCGCGGGGAGCACGGACGGGGCGCGGCTCGTGGCCGGGGGTGCTGATTTCCATTGTGTTCTCCTAGCTTGCTGAAGTTCGAAAGACGTTGGGGGATCAGACGCGAGAGTCGGTCATCGCGGTGTGATCGGGGTAGATCATCGACGAAGGGGGATTGCTCGTGCGCTTGGCGAGTGGGTAATAGATCAGCCCGGTGAACACGATGCCGACCAGCCACGAGATGTCGGCGCCGCCGAGCATGTCCGTGACGGGGCCGGTGTACATCTTCTGGGCGAGGAACGGGATCTGGGCGAGAACGCCGGCGGCGTAGCAAGCCAATGCGGTGAAGTTCCATGCACCGTATCGACCGTTGACGTCGTACAGCGCCGGAATGTCGATGCGTTCCTTGGAGATCAGGTAGTAGTCGATCAGATTGATCGCACTCCACGGCGTGAACACCATCAGCAACACCAGGACGAAGTTCTTGAAGTTGTCCAGGAAGTCGGCGCTGGCGGCGATGGCGATCAAGACCGAGACCGCAGTGAAACCGAGGATGTAGAGGGTGCGCGCGGTGCTCGAGATTCGCGACTGTCCGTTGAAGGCGGTGACGGTGGTCAGGATCGACATGAATCCGCCGTAGGCGTTGAGCACGTTCACCGTCAACTTGCCGACAAGGATGACGAAGTAGATCAGGAAGGCGATGGCAGCGGGTCCGGCCAGATCTCCCATGAAGCCGACCTGGTTACCCAGGAACGCGTCGCCGGCGCAGGCCGCGACGAGAGCGCCGAAGGTCATGGACCACTGCGATCCGATGACACTACCGAGGAACGTCGACCAGAACGTGGTGCTCTCGGAAGTGCTGCGCGGCAGGTAACGCGAGTAGTCGGCGACGTACGGGCCGAAGGTGAGCTGCCAACCGGCACCCAGCGAGATCGCGAGCAGGAAGGTGACTATGTCGAAGCCCTTGATGCCGACGTACGAGGCGACGTCGTACTCGAGGAACAGTCGAACGGCCAGGTAGGAGAATCCGACGATGCCCACGACGGTGGCGATCCTGCCGACGATGTGGATCAGCTTGTAGCCGGTGACCGCGACGAATGCGGTGAGGAGACCGAAGACGACGATGCCGACGGTGGGGCTGTCGATGTGCAGGATCTTGTTGACGGCCTGTCCGGCCAACACGGTGCCGGTGGCAGCGAAGCCGAGGTACATCAGGATGACGAGAACAAGCGGTACGACTGCTCCCTTGACACCGAACTGGGCGCGACTCGAGATCATCTGGGGGAGACCCATACGCGGGCCCTGTGCGGAGTGAAGCGCCATGACAGCGCCACCGAAGATGTTGCCGATCAGAAGTCCGACGATCGCCCAGATGGCGTCCGCGCCGAATACGACGGCGAGAGCGCCGTCGACGATTGCAGTGATCTGCATGTTGGCGCCGAACCAGAGAGTGAACTGGCTGCGCGGGGTGCCGTGTCGTTCTGCATCCGGGACGACGTCGATAGTGCGTCGTTCCGGAGTGAGGATGACCTCGGCCGGTCCATCGTGAGTCATAGGCCTGTCTTTCTGCTGCGAGCCCGTCGAGCGACGGAATCGACGTCGGGGTATTGCCCACCTTCTTCGTGCTTGGTGCTTTGCGCCTTGTGCTTTGTGCGCTGGGTCACTGTCACTGCGGATAAATGTATATGCCTGTATATACAGGCGTCAATACCCGGGACCCGTTTTCGCGTAAATGCTGTGTAACACCACGCGAGAAATCAGAAACCCTTACCCGGGTTGAGGATTCCGAGCGGGTCGAAGGCAGCCTTGATCGATCGGTGCAGTTGCATGCTGTCCTCGCCGAGCTCGAGAGAGAGCCAGCGACGCTTCAGAACGCCGACGCCGTGCTCTCCGGTCAGAGTTCCGCCGAGTTCGAGAGCACGCCGGAAGACCTCGTCCGCGGCGGTCCACACGGCTTCGGGGACCGAGCCGTCGGCAGTGCGGTCGAAGACGAAGGTCGGATGGACGTTGCCGTCACCAGCATGCGCGACAGTCATGATCTTGACCATGTACTCGGCGGCCGCTCGGTCGATACTCTCGAGCATGTCGGGCAGTTTCGACCGCGGGACCCCGACGTCTTCCACGAGACATTGCCCGAGTCGTTCGGAAGCCGGATAGGCGAGTCGGCGAATCTCGAGTAGCTGTGCGGCTTCTGCCGCGTCCTGCGAGACGGCGACAAAATCGGCGCCCGCCCTCTCGAAGTGTTTCTGCATCGCCGCGGCTGCTGCGTCGGCATCGACCCCGTCGGCCTGTGCGATCAGCATCGCGGCGGTGTTGTCTTCCAATCCGATTCGTTTCCAGTCGTCGACGGCGCGCAGCGTTGCTCGATCGATCAGCTCCAGCAGGCTCGGTCCGATCCCGTCGCGAACGACCGCGGCAACTGCGTCCGCTGCGGAGCGGAGAGAATCGAAACTGCCGACGACGGTGACCGGTACTCTCTTGGGCTTGGGCTGCAACTTCAGCGTGGCACTCGTGACGACTCCGAGTGTTCCTTCCGAACCGACGAGAAGACTGGTCAAGTCGTATCCCGCAACACCTTTGACGGTCCTTCGGCCTGTCCGCACGATCCGACCGTCGGCGAGCACAACCTCGAGACCCAGGACTGAATCGCGGGTGACGCCGTACTTCACGCAACGCAGTCCACCGGCGTTGGTGGCGATGTTTCCGCCGATCGTGGAGATCTCGAAACTGCTCGGATCAGGGGCGTACATCAGCCCGTACTCGTCTGCTGCTCGACTGATGTCGGCGTTGATCACCCCGGCTTCCACGACAGCGAGCTGATCGTCCGGATTGACCTCGAGAATCGAGCGCATGCGAGTGGTCGAGATGACCAGGCAGCCCTCGACGGCTGCCCCGCCGCCCGCCAAACCGGTTCCCGCACCGCGGGTTACCACCGGGACACGGTGAGCAGTAGCCCATTTCAGCGCCTCGGAAATGTCGGCCGCAGTTTCGGCGAGCATGACGGCTGCCGGATGGCCGGGTTCGGCGAGATGGGCCTCGTCACGGCGGTACGAGTCCATTACCGCAGGGTCGGTGATCAGGCGACTCGAACCGATCGACCGAGCAAGTTCGTGTACGGACATTCTTTTCTCCAGTCGGTCAAAGGTTGTGTGCGAGTGCATCCACAGCGGCGATCACGGCGTCTTCTGCTGCCCGCTCACCTACGGTCACCCGCACTCCCTCGCCGGGGAACATCCGGACCGAGACACCTTGCGCGACGCAGGCCGCTTCGAGTGCAGACGCTCTCTTGCCGAGAGGGATCCACACGAAGTTGGCGCCGCTCGGGACCGTCTCGACGCCGCGCAGAGTCAATTGCTCACGTAGGTGAGCGCGACCCGCAGTCACCGTTTCGACTATCGAATCGGTGTGCGCCGGATCGGTCAGGGCCGCGCAGGCCGCGGCCTCGGCAACTGCGCTGAGGCCGAAGGGCGGTGCAGCGCTGCGAAGATCGGCTGCGATCGCCGAGTTGGTGACGGCATAGCCGGCACGAAGTCCGGCCAATCCGTAAGCCTTGGAGAAGGTTCGGAAGACGACGATGTTGGGAAAGGTTCGAAGCAGGTCGACGCCGTCGACGTCGCTGGTCGCGAACTCCCGGTAGGCCTCGTCCAGGAGGATGAGGACGTCGCTCGGGATTGCACGGGCGAACGCGACGAACTCGGCGGTCGAGAACTCGCTACCGGTCGGATTGTTGGGGTTGCAGACGAGTACCGCGCGGGTTTGCGGGGTCACCGCCGCCGCCATTGCACTCAGATCGTGCCGATGTTCGGAATCGAGTGCGACGGGGACACCGCTCGCCCCGGCGATTCCGATCAGTATCGGGTACGCCTCGTAGCTGCGCCACGGGTAGACGACCTCGGTGCCCGGACCCGTGTACGCAGTCAATACCTGCTGGAGCAGTGCCAACGAACCGGCGCCGACCAATACCTGGTCGTCGCCGACGCCCAGGCGGCCGCTCAACCGAGCGATCAGCGTGTCGCCGAACAGCGACGGATACAAGTGCGAGTGTGAGGCCGCGAGATTGACGGCCTCGAGAATGGCCGCCGAGGGTGCAACCGTCGACTCGTTGCTCGACGCCCGCCACCGAACCTGCTCGAGGCCGGCGGCTTTGGAGTATCGAGGGAGTGCTTCGATTTCGGGTCGGGGGCGAGGCCTCAGCGCACCGGGCGCGGTCATGCCAGGGCGCCGATCGCGTTCTCCGCGGCCGCAACAAGTGCACCCGATGCCGCCAAGTCCACCGCGGCCTCGATCTCGGGGGACAGGAAGCGATCGGTACCCGGCCCCTGCACCTTCTCGCGCAGGGTCCGAAGGACGGCTCCGGTGGCGGGGGAGGGCTCGAGTGGGGAGCGCAAATCGATTCCTCGTGCTGCAGTCAGTATCTCGATCGCGAGAACTCGGGTGAGGCCGTCGATGGACCGGCGGAGCTTGCGTGCACCCGACCATCCCATGGAGACGTGATCTTCCTGCATGGCCGAGGAGGGAATCGAATCGACACTGGCCGGGCTCGCGAGTCGCTTGAGTTCGGACACGATGGCAGCTTGTGTGTACTGCGCGATCATCAGTCCGCTGTCGACACCGGGGTCGTCGGCGAGGAAGGGGGTCAGACCGTGATTGCGTGCTACGTCGAGGAAGCGGTCGGTTCGGCGTTCGCTGATACCCGCGACATCCGCGGTCACGATGGCGAGGAAGTCCAAGACGTAGGCCACGGGGGCTCCGTGGAAGTTACCGTTCGATCGAACCCGTCCGTCGAGGGTGACAACGGGATTGTCGACAGCACTGGCCAATTCGCGCCCGGCGACGAGGCGGGCGTGATCGACGGTGTCGCGTGCGCCGCCGGCGACCTGCGGTGCGCACCGCAGTGAGTACGCGTCTTGAACCCTGGTGCAGTCAGGGCCCGCATGGCTGGCGACGATCGGGGAATCGGCAAGCAGACGCACCATGTTCGAGGCGGCCGCGCCCTGTCCGGGGTGGGGGCGAAGCGCCTGAAGATCGGCGGCGAACACTTGATCGGTGCCGAGCAAGCCCTCGACGCTCATAGCGGCAGCGATGTCGGCCAACTTGAGCAGATGATCGAGATCGGTGATCGCAAGGGCCAGTTGACCGAGCATCCCGTCGGTACCGTTGATCAGGGCGAGGCCTTCCTTCTCGGCCAGAACCACCGGTTCGAGACCATGGGCAGCCAATGCCGTTGCCGCATCGGTGAGTTCACCGTCGGCGGTGCGGACGGAACCTTCACCGATGATTGCCATCGCCACATGAGCCAGTGGTGCCAGATCTCCCGAGCATCCGAGGCTGCCGTATTCGTGCACCACCGGGGTGATGCCTGCGGTGAGTAGGTCGGCGTACGCCTGTGCGACTACAGGGCGCACTCCGGTCCGCCCGGTGGCGAGCGTCGACAGACGCAGAAGCATCAAGGCCCGGATCACTTCGCGTTCGACTTCCGGTCCCGAACCTGCCGCATGTGAGCGGATCAGGCTGCGCTGCAACTGTGTCCGCAGATGCGCCGGAATGTGCCGGGTGGCAAGTGCGCCGAATCCGGTGGAAACTCCGTAGACCGGTGTGGGGTCTGCGGCCAGCGCTTCGATGCGTGCACGACTTTCGGCGATCGCGGCCAGTGATTCCGCGGTCAATGCAACACCGTATCCGTTGCGCGCGACGTCGACGACGTCGGCGATGGTGACAGCGCCGATTCCGACCTCGATGGTTCGGGTGGCTGTCTGGGTGGCAGGGGTGGCGTTCATGGGACTCCAATGATGATGCGGTGACTATCTAACAAAGTCTTGTATACGAGACTCTAGTCTTGAATATGAGACGAAAACAAGGCCCGCAAAGTACGGAACGGAGAATTTTGCTACATGTCTGCGGTCGGGGTCTCCACCATTCGATCTCCGAGATCGGCGGAGAACTCGGCGCTGACGGCGCGCACTCGGTCGGCGATCAGGGCACTCTCCTCGGCCGATTTGGAGCCGGAGAGGAAGGTGACGCCGAGAGCTGCGACCGGACGACCGTCCCGTGTGATCACGGGGCTGGCGATGCAGTTGATCCCGGATGTCGTCGCATTCTCTTCGACCGCATATCCGCTCTCACGTGCTGCGGCGAGCAGTTCTCGCAGTTCGGCGAGCGTCGACGGACCCGTTCCGGTCCGCGTCGGCCAGGTGTACCCCTCGTAGAGCGCGCTGATCTGTTCCGCATCCAGACGGCTCAGAATCGCCCGCCCGACTGCGGTGAGATGCGCCGGAAGGCGGGTCCCGATCTCGGTCACCAACCGCACGCCCGGCTTGAGCGGTTCACGTTTGTCGAGGTAGATGACGTCAGACCCCTGTAGCACCGCCAGGTGGGAGGTCTCGTCCGTCGACTGGGTAAGGGCCAGCATGAATCGTTGGCCCTCACGGTGAAGTGGGCCGGACCGCATGTACGACGCACCGACTTCGAACGCCGAGACACCCAGGGTCCAGGCGCGTTGATCAGCCCAGTACGAGACGAACCGTCGATCCCGCATGACGTTGAGAAGATGATGCGTCGTGCTCTTGGGCAGGTCGAGGGCGCTCGAGATTTCCGCCGTCGCCAGCGGCACACCCCGACGAGCCAGGAGATCGAGCACGTCGAGCACGCGCTCAGCAGATTTCACGCGGCTCGTCGTCATGTGGGGTGTGTCCTTACGGGTAGGGCTGAGGTGGGAGCGGGGAACCACATTGTCTCGGATACGAGACTGAATCGCCAAGTGCTCGGATACGAGACTGAATCGCCAAGTGCTCGGGGTGGTCAGGGTGTCTGGCTGCCGAGTTCCGCGGACAACCGGGCGCAGTGCTCCACCAAGACGCGGCCGTGGCTGGCGCAGACCTCGTCCGTCAGACGGAAGGTCGGGCCCACGACGCTGAGCGCTCCGGCTATCTGACCGACCGCGTTGTAGATCGGCGCGGCAACTCCGGTCGAGTGATCCTCGATGGTGTCGTGCGCAATGGCGTACCCGCTCTCGCCTACCTTGCCGCTCAACGCTGCGCCGACGGCGGTGCCGTCCAGGGGAACGCTCTGGCCCACCCACCCCATGTGGCGGATCGCGTGCGTGCCCTCGATCTGATCGAGATACAGCGCAGTGTCTTTCGGTCCCTTCGTCGACAGGTAGGTTGACTCTCTCGTGGTTTCGGCGATGGCCTTCATCGCGGGCCGCGCTCTCGGCAACAGTTGATTGTCACCGAGAGCGCGAGCCCCGATCTGTAGTAGCCGCGGGCCGACGCGATAGACGTTGTCCTCGCCGCGAACGACGAACTCGGTTTGTTCGAGGCTTCTGATCAGGCGAAGCGCGGTACTGGTTGCCAGATCGGTTGCCTTGGCGGCGTCGCCGAGCGTCAACCCGCCGTGCTCGACGATCGCACCGAGAAGTTCGAACGTGCGATTCGCGCTGCGGGTCACGTCGCCGGGGGCCATGTCCTACTCCAAGTGCCGAGGGATGTCTGCGCTGAATCTATCGCGAGCCCGGCAGTACCTCACCGTGGTGCTCGTCCAGCAGGGGACTGCGGCGGACATCGGGGCGTCGGCTATCACCGAACACGACGGGTTGTCGTACGTAGGAGATTTTTCCTGCTACCGGGTGCTCGAACGATTCGACGACTCCGCGATACTCGGCCTGCGCGGAGGTGAGTGCCTGCTGGACGTCCCAGATTTCCGAGCCGGCGAGGCCCGCGTCGCCGAGAATACCGACCACGTCGGCGACGGTCTTTCCGGCAGCCCAGTTTTCGATCTCCTTGCGCAGTGCCGGTTCGTTCTCGGTCCGGGCGGTGTCGTCGGCAAATCGGGGATCTGCGATCAGGTCGACGCGATTCATCGTCTGCGCCAGCTTCTCGAAACCCGACTGGCTCGCAACCGCGAGGACGAAGAGTCCGTCGTCGGCCTTGTAGGTGTCGAACGGTGTTGACACCGGATGACGGTTGCCGACGCGTGGGGGAGTGAGCCCGGTGGATTGCAGTTGGCTGTGTGCTGTCGGCAGCATGGCGAGCATGCTGTCGAACATCGCGACGTCAAGGTGCTGCCCGAGTCCGCTCGCCCGTGCACTCAGCAGGGCGGTACTGATTCCCCAGGCGGCGAACAGCCCGGCGACCAGGTCTCCGAACGACTCACCCAATCGTGTCGGCCCGGATTCCTCCGAACCGGTGATGCTCATGATTCCCGAAAGAGCCTGGACTACAAGGTCGTAGGCGGCGGCTCCGGACATGGGCCCGTCCTGTCCGAAACCGGAGATGGACGCGTACACGATCCGCGGATTGCGAGCCCGCGCAGCCTCGTAGTCGATTCCCAGGCGCTTGGTGACGCCGGGGCGAAAGTTTTCGACGACGACGTCGGCGGTCTCGATGAGCGTCAGCAGCGCCTCACGGTCCTCGTCGTTCTTGAGGTTGAGTGCCACCGAACGCTTGCCACGATTGAGCACGTTGAAGTAGATGCTCTCGCCGTCGCGGAACGGGCCGAGGTGCCGAGAGTCTTCACCGTGTTCGGATTCGATCTTGACGACGTCCGCACCGGCGTCGGAAAGCAGTGCGGTGCAGTAGGGTCCGGCAAGGACGCGCGAGAGGTCGATGACCCGGATGCCGTCGAGTGGGGGAAGTGCAGTCATGTCCGCGCCTTTCAGAACTCGGTGGAACGCGGCGACGGAGCATTGCCGGCAATGGTGAGCAACTGGATCTGCGAGGTGCCCTCGAAGATGCGGAGAATGCGGCAATCGCGGTACAGGCGTTCGATTTCCGATTCGCGCATGAAACCTGCGCCACCGTGGATCTGTACGGTTTGATCGACGATCGAGAAGCAGGCTTCGGTGGCGACGTACTTCGAAATCGATGCGGCGCGGCGGATGTCCTGACCGGCGTCCTTGACGTCGGCGGCCCAGTCTGCGGTGACGCGTGATGCGACAAGTTGCGCGTCGCAGCCACCGAGGAGTAGCTGGATTGCCTGGAAGTCGAAGATCGGCGTGCCGAACTGCTTTCGCTCCGTTGCGTACTCGCGTCCCAGTTCCCAAGCGCGCAGAGCGATGCCGTTTGCCATTGCCGCTACGTCGATGCGTGCTCGGTTCAGGGCGGTCAAGGCAATGTTGCCGCCGCGACCTTCGGTGCCGATCACGGAGTCGAGCGGCAGAACGACGTCGTCGAGGTAGACGGTGTACGTCGGGGCCGAACGAATTCCCATCTTGTCCTGCGGCTCCGAGTAGCTGATTCCCGGAGTTCCCTTGGGGACGACGAAGGCGGTGATGCCTCGGAATCCTGCGCTCGGGTCCGTCTTGGCGAAGAGCACGACCAGGTCGGCTTCCTTGGCGTTGGAGATGTACGTCTTCGATCCGGAGAGATGCCAGCCGTCGTCCTCGCGTCGGGCGACGGTACGCATCGAGGCGATGTCGGAGCCGGCATCGGGTTCTGTGAGTGCAAAGCCGGCCAGTAGTTCGCCCGACGCGAGCTGGGGCAACCAGCGATGCTTCTGCTCTTCGGAGCCGCCGACGAGAATCGGCTCGAGGCCCAGGTAGTGGGCGGTGTAGATCGATGCCAGCGCGGCGTCGGTGCGTGCAACTTCTTCGATGGCGACCAGTTGGGTTCGTGTCGACAGACCCAGCCCGCCGAATTCCTCGGGCACGGAAATGCCCATGAGGTCCTGCTGCCCGAGGCGCTTGACCAGCTGCGCCGGGAACTCCTTGGACTCGTCGCGTGCGGCTGCTCCTGGGTGGATCTCGGCGTTGGCGAAGGCTCGGACAGTGCTGCGGAACTCTGCGAGATCAACGCTGTCGGTGTCGGGCGCGGTCTGGGTAGTCACGGGGCTCCTTCGAGGCGGGATAGTTAAGAATTTCATCTAATGAAATCTAATTGCCACTAGTTGGCATGGACTGACTATGGCCGAGGGTGGCGAATTTGTCCAGGGGTGAAGCTGTTGTGTCGCGGCTCACGTTCTGCAATGATCAACTTGTCTAAGCCTGTATAGACAAGTTGATTGCGGATCGAACCCACTACAAGTCGGAAGCAGCGTGGCTTTCGACGGAAGGTGCTGACATGAGCCTCGTTTCAGTCGACACGACACCGGACTCCGAGAATGTGAGGAGGGTGTCCAGTACGTATTTCGAGGGCTTGTCGGCGGATCGATACGCTGCGCTCGCCGAAGACCGCAAGCTGGCGATTGTCGCCGCGCACATGGACCTTTCGCGTCGACGAGGACACAACTCGTCGATCTCGCGACTCGCGCCGGCCGGGGAGTTAGGGGACGGCCCCGCGATTCAATACGTCGGCGACGACATGCCGCAGCTCGTCGAAGCGGTCTTGGCGACACTTGCCCGTGCCCGCGTGGAACCGGAATTCGTGGTGCACCCCGTGCTTCGCACAGCCGTGCAACCGGCGCACAGCACTGAAGACGCCCGGGCCGGGGAGCGCACCGAATCATGGATCCACATAGGACTACCCGCACACTGTTCGGACGCGCAGGCGCAGGTGATCGCGGACGACGTCGCCGGAATCCTCGACCGTATCGCGCGTGCCTTCCGCGATTCCGTGCCCCTGCGGGACCTCGTCGACGAGGCGCGCGAGCAACTGGACTCGAACGGCTACGCCGAAGAAGCTGACTTTCTCCGGTGGTGCAGCGCCGGAAACTTCAGTGTCATCGGTGGTGCGCGAACTGTCGACAGTGACGAGCCGTACGCCATCGGCGTGCTCCCCGATCCAATCGGCTCTTCGGATTCGAAAGCGGCGCCCCTCGCGATTGCAGTGGTGTATCTCCGGCAAGGGTTCGGTGGATCCGAATACGCCACCGAGATCGACGTGTCCGTCGGCGACCGTGCGTACCGATTCGTCGGGTTCTTCACCGCGACCGGTATCGTCGCCGACGTCAGGCGAACCCCGCTCGTGCGAGGACGCGTCGCAGACATCTTCGAGGCCTCAGGATCCACCGTCGATTCGTTTGTCGGACAATCGATGCTGGCAGTGATTCAGTCGATTCCGGTCACAGTGCTCCTGGCGGCCGAGCCGGCCCGAATCGCGGACGCGCTGGACGAACTCACTTCCGTGGACGGCCGCACATCGATCCATCTGTTCTTGCAACCGGTGGGAAGTTCCCCGGCGACAGGGCGAGATCAAGAGTTGTCGGCTTTGCTCTTCGTTCCGCGCGAGAAATTCAGTACGACGATCAGAACAACGGCCGAGTCGGTACTCGCCGACGCACTCGGTGCCCACAATATCGAGTTCTCCAGTCGAGTCTCGGAATCCCCCTTGGCCGTCGTACATTTCACGGCCACAGTCGGCGGCGGCGCGAACTTCGCGTCGGCGCGACAAGCACGGGAGATTCGGGACCTCGTCGTCGACGCGTGCCTGACGTGGGACGAACGATTCGTTCTGGATGCTTCGCACTACGACGAGCGGCGCAGGCGTGCTCGGTTCGCCGAGCGCGTCCCGGTGGCATACAAGCAGGATTTCGACGCTGTCCGAGCCGCCGAGGACATGGCGGTGTTCGAGGGCCTCGCGCCCGGAGAAGTAAGTCCACGGTTGGCCCGATCTGTCGACGGACCGGGTACTCACCGTCTCGGACTGTACGTATCGGGTGATCCGCTCTCTCTGGGCGAGGTGCTGCCCGTATTGCAGAGCCTGGGCGTCGAAGTGGTCGACGAACGTCCGTACGAGATCGCACCGGTGGGAACCGAACAGTCCAGGATCTACGAGTTCACGCTCTACTACCCGAGTGCTCCGGTCGAAGGCTTCGACAACTTTGCTGCGCGATTCGGGGCGACGTTTGCCGCGGTTCGAAACGGTGACGCCGAGCCGGACTCGTTCAACGAATTGGTCGCGATCGCGGGACTCGGCTGGAAACAGGTAGTGGTGCTGCGGGCGTACGCGGAGTTCTTGCAGCAAGCGGGATTTCCTTACAGCACCGGTCGCGTCGCCGAGGTACTTGCCGATCATCCCGAGATCGCCGGCAGATTGTGCGAATTGTTCGAGAGCCGTTTCGATCCCGACGTCGTCGACGGAGATCGAGGTGCACGTGCAGCAGCGGACGTGGAAACGGCCGTGGCTCAAGTGCAAGGTCTCGACGCCGATCGGATCCTGCGCGCATTGTCCGAGCTGGTCCGTAACACGTTGCGTACCAACTATTTCGTGTATCCCACTGAATCGCTCGGCGCGCTCTCGTTGAAGTTCGATTCGGAGAAGCTGTCCGTATTGCCCTTCCCCCGACCGAAGTTCGAGATATTCGTGTACTCACCCGATGTAGCAGGTGTGCACCTTCGTTTCGGTACGGTGGCTCGCGGCGGCTTGCGCTGGTCGGATCGGAAAGAGGACTTTCGCACCGAGGTACTGGGATTGGTGAAGGCGCAGGCAGTCAAGAACGCAGTCATCGTGCCTGTCGGAGCGAAGGGCGGATTTGTCGTCAAACGCCCACCGGTTCCAGGGCTGGGCGCAGACGCAGACCGAGAAGCCGCGTTGGCGGCCGGGATCGATTGCTACCGATCCTTCATTCGCGGACTACTCGATCTGACCGACAACGTCGACAAGCAGAGCGGGGCCGTTGTCGCGGCGCGGCGGGTCGTTCGCCACGACGGGGACGACACGTATCTTGTTGTCGCCGCGGACAAGGGAACTGCGAAGTTCTCCGACATCGCGAACGAGGTTGCCGCGGAGTACGGATTCTGGCTCGGCGACGCCTTCGCGTCCGGCGGGTCGGTCGGCTACGACCACAAAGCCATGGGTATCACGGCGAAGGGCGCCTGGGAAAGTGTCAAGCGGCACTTCCGTGAGCTCGGCGTCGATACCCAGCATGATGACTTCACCGCGGTGGGGATCGGAGACATGAGTGGCGACGTCTTCGGCAACGGTATGTTGTGCAGCAAGCACATTCGCCTGATCGCGGCGTTCGATCATCGGCACGTGTTCGTCGATCCGGACCCGTCGCCTGAGCGCTCGTACGACGAGCGATCACGTCTCTTTGCACTCCCACGATCCTCGTGGGCCGACTACGATCCGACCTTGATCAGCGCGGGCGGCGGAGTGTGGGAACGCTCGGCGAAGCGCGTTCCGATCAGTGACGAGATGCGAGAAACCCTGGGCCTCGAGGGCGACGTCACCGAACTGACTCCACCGCAACTGGTTCGGGCGATTCTGCGGTCCCCGGCAGATCTGTTGTGGAACGGCGGCATCGGAACGTACGTCAAGGCCTCCGGTGAGTCCGACCTCGAAGTCGGCGACAAGAGCAACGACGCCGTTCGGGTGAACGGCAACGAAGTGCGTGCCCGAGTGATCGGTGAAGGAGGCAATCTCGGCCTCACCCAGGCCGGACGGATCGAATACGCACGCGGCGGTGGACGGATCAACACAGACGCCCTCGACAATTCGGCTGGAGTCGATTGTTCCGACCACGAGGTGAACATCAAAATCCTTCTCGACTCCCTGATCAGCTCAGGCGTCGTCACGGACTCACGTCGTGACGCACTACTCGAATCGCTGACCGACCAGGTCGCAGAACTCGTTCTTGCAGACAACCGTTCGCAGAACGAACTGATGGGTACCACGCGGGCGGATGCGGGGGCGATGATCGGTGTGCACGGCAGAGTGATTTCGAACCTCGAATCTCGCGGAATCGTCGACCGCGTCATCGAAGGGTTTCCGACCAAGAAGCAGTTCGCCGCGGCCGAGAAGTCGGGAACGGGGCTGACGTCGCCGGAACTCGCCACACTGATGGCCCACGTCAAGCTCGATCTGAAATCCACCTTGTTGGAAGGAAGCTCGATCGACAACCAGATCTACCGCCAGGTGCTGGCGAACTATTTTCCGGAGGGCGTTCGAGTTGCAGTGGGTGACGCCCTCGACCGGCACCCACTTCGTCGCGAGATCGTCGCGACAGTGCTGACGAACAACGTCATCGATCGAGGCGGCATCACCTATGCGTATCGGCTCGGTGAAGAAGTCGGCGCTGATCCGGAAGACGCAGTACGTGCCTTCACTGTGGTCTCCGAGGTGTTCGGACTGTGGGGGTTGTGGCACGACATCAGCGAAGCCTCGATCTCGACCGCAGTGTCCGACGAGTTGATCCTGCTCACCAGGCGACTGCTCGACCGGGCGTCACGGTGGATGCTGACACGTCGTCCGCAACCGCTGGCCGTCGGGGCCGAGATCAGCAGATTCGGTGATCGCATCGCGGAGGCGTCGGCAGAGCTCGATGGCTGGCTGGTAGGCGCAGATCAGCGGAACCTGGCTGCGCGAACGGTCCTCATCACGGACAAAGGCGCGCCGGAGAACCTGGTCAGGCGAGTGGAGATATTGCTCGATCAGTTCGGACTGCTCGACGTGGTGGAGATCGCGGACCTCGCCGATCGGACGATCTCGGAGACCGGCGAACTCTATTTCCGGCTCGGTGAGCATGTTGGGCTCGTCCCGATGCTCAATCGAGTGTCGGCATTGAGCAAGGACGGAAAATGGAACGCGTTGGCGAGGTTGTCGTTGCGGGACGAGTTGTACTCGACGGTGCGGGCCCTGACCCTCGACGTCTTGGCCGACGCGGAAGCGGGTGACACGACAGCGGAAAAACTCTCGAGGTGGGAAGAAAGGAATGCGTCGAGAATCGAGAGGTCCACTCTCGCGCTCGCAGAGATCGAGGCATCCGGGCAACACGATCTTGCTGCGCTTTCGGTTGCGACGAGCCAATTGCGGCGCATGGTGGGTTAGGTCCGGCGCGGACGCTCGCGGATGGATCGGAAAGGTGCACGAGGCGGATAGACTTCGGAGGCCGAACGGGAGAACCGACTCGGTGGTTTTCGACGAACGGGTGGTGGCGATGGCGATTGCCGAAGTGGACGCAGAACTCGCCGTGCTGTTCAACGAGGCAGGCGGCGAGTCCGCCCCTGCCTACGAACGGGTCAAGAACCTCGTGGTCTCGCAGATCAACTCGGGTCGGTGGACCGAAGGCGATCAGCTGCCTTCGGAGAATCAACTGGTCAGTGCGCTGGGGTTGTCACGAATGACGATCAATCGAGCGCTTCGCGAACTCACCAGCGACGGTCTGATCGTGCGGATGATGGGGGTCGGTACTTTTGTCGCCGCCACGAAGACCGCGTCCCCGCTGTTCGAAGTCAAGAACATCGCCGACGAGATTCAGCGCCGCGGCCACCGTCATCGAACCGAGGTCGTCTTCGTTCGTGAGGAAGAAACCGACCACGGGCAGACGTTCCTTCGTGAATCGGTGGGCAAACGGGTGTTCCATTCGCTGATGGTGCACTTCGAGGACGAAACTCCGATTCAGGTGGAAGACCGATTCGTGAATCCGAACGAGGCGCCAGACTATCTGCGCCAGGACTTCACCGCGATCACCCCCAACAACTACTTGAGTGACGTTGCGCCTCTGGTTCGCGGCGAGCATGTCGTGGAAGCGGTGTTGGGTAGCCCGGACGAATGCGAGCTGTTACGCATCGATCGCGGGGAACCGTGCCTGCTGATTCGCCGCCGCACCTGGTCGGCTAACGGATTGGTCAGCGCGGCGCGCTTGATCCATCCGGGTTCACGCAATCGCTTGGAAGGAACCTTCGAGCGCTGATCGTTTCGAATGGCGAATCCTGAACACTCGCTCGTCCGATTGCACCATTTTCGGGGCCGACTTCGGTGCAATCGACCAGGACGTGACTGCCAGCACACTGAGATCATGGGTGGACGGTTATTGCTTCCGCAACTTCACTTCCCGACGAGTGAGACCTGAGCGGATCCCAGCAACGCCGTCTACGCCGCTCGCTTCCATGATCGAAGGAGTTCGACCTGTGACCGACTTGCCCAAGGACCTACTTGTCGCCCCGAAGTGGCAGGAACGCCTCGACGAACTGGCAGCCAAGCATTCGGTACCGGGCGCGCAGGTCGGTGTGATCGCGCTGGGCGAAGACGGCGCAGCGGACATCCGTGTCATCACCACCGGAGTGACGAGCCTGAACACGCGCGTCGACGTCGATGCAGACACCCTGTTCCAGTACGGATCCGCGAGCAAGATCTGGACGACGACGCTGATCATGCAGCTCGTCGACGAGGGCAAGCTGACGCTGGACACCCTGGTGGTGGAGGTGCTTCCGGAGTTCACGATCGCGGATCCTTCCAACACGAAGGAAATCACGATCCGCCAGTTGCTCACGCACACAAGCGGTATCGACGGAGACCTGTTCAACGACACCGGTGACGGTGACGACTGCGTCGAGAAGTACGTCGACGAACTCGCGACCGCGATCAGCGTCACCGAGCCCGGCGGGCATCTGAGTTACAGCAACGCGGGTTTTGCCGTTGCCGGCCGCATCGTCGAGGTCCTTCGTGAGATGACGTGGGACGAGGCGTTGGTCGAATATCTCTGGAAGCCACTCGGATTGACGCACATCATCACCAAGGCCAAGGACGCGCCGCTGTTCCGCACGGCCGTCGGCCACGTGGCCAACCCGGATCGGACGTCGCCGGACAAGGTGATTCCGACCAAGCAGTGGCTGCTTCCGCGCGGTATCGGTCCGGCCGGGATCATCACCGGATCGGTCAGCTCGCTCCTGACCTTCGGTGCTGCACACATGCGTGACGGACTCGCATTGACGGGTGAACGCATTCTGTCCGAAGAATCCGCGCGCCTGATGCGCACTCCGCAATTCGACCTGACCGCGGTCTCGAGCGTCGATCAGGCCTGGGGTCTCGGCTGGATCCTGTCCGACTGGGGTGGCGTGACGTCCGCGCAGCACGGTGGTGCGACGATCGGCCAGATCACTCGTTTTCACACCTTCCCCGAGCTCGGTCTCGCCATGGCCGTGGTGACCAACTCGCGTGGCGGCGGCGCCCTGGCCCACGACATCGAGAAGGAGATCGCCCAGGAGCTCGATCTCGTTCTGCCGGAGCCGAAGTCCGAGCCGAATGCGGAAGACATCGACCTGTCGCACATTCTCGGAACCTATGAATCGACAACCGTGCGAATCGAACTCACGCGCGGCGAGGACGGCGGATTCCAGGTGCAGAACTTCGCCAAGGTCGAGATCGACGGCGAGCCGCCGGCTCCGCCCACCAAGGTCGTGCCTCTGTCTGCCTCCCGGTTCTCGATCAGTAACGAGAGCGCTTCGGGTGAGATGGCTCATCTCACGATCCATGGCGAGCAATATCTTTACATGACAAGGCTTTTCAAGAAGATTTCCGACTAGTCGCGGCGAGATGATTCTCTCCGCTGAATGAAATCTCGGGCAGGTCGAAGGCGATGAGGGTCCTCGACCTGCCCGCACTACTTTTCGAGGAAAACTCATGATGAAACCTCTCGCTCCTTTTCCGGACGTGAATCACCCCGCGGCACTCGATGCTTACGGCCTTGCGCCGGTCATCGACGGTCACAACGATCTGGCCTGGACGGCTCGCGAAACTGCCGCATACTCGGTGGAGAATCTCGAGAAGGATTCCATCTTCCAAACCGACATCGACAAACTCGGTCGCGGCGGCGTCGGTGCGCAGTTCTGGTCGGTCTACACCCCGTGTGACCGGACGGAGCCAGAGGCGGTTCAGTACACACTCGAACAGATCGACTACGTGTACCGGATGATCGAGCGATACCCGGATACTTTCGAATTCGCGCGTACAGGTGACGACGTGCGTCGCATCTGGAGCGAGGGCAAGGTCGCGTCCTTGTTGGGCGCGGAGGGCGGTCACAGCATCGGCAGCTCGCTCGGTGTCCTGAGAATGATGGCGCGCCTTGGTCTTCGGTACATGACGCTGACGCACAACGACAACACCGGGTGGGCGGACTCCGCGACGGATACGCGAGCGCATGGCGGCCTCACCGACTTCGGTCGCGAGATCGTGCGCGAAATGAATCGGCTCGGCGTACTCGTCGACCTGTCGCACGTCTCGGTGGAAACGATGAGAGATGCCATCGAGACGTCGTCGGCGCCGGTGATTTTCAGCCATTCGTCGTGCTCTCAGCTATGCGGTCACCCCCGTAATGTTCCCGACGACGTCATGCGACTGCTCGCGGACAACGGCGGGGTCATCATGATCGCCTTTGTACCCATGTTCCTTTCTGCCGAGTACAACGAGTGGTTCAAAGGCGGGCGAGTCGGCCCACGACCGGCGATGACAGTGGACCATCTCGCCGACCACGTCGAGCATGCCCGAGACGTCGCGGGCATCGACCACATCGGTTTGGGCAGTGACTACGACGGTTTCGACGACTTTCCGGACGGTATGCAGGACGTATCCGGTTTCGCGGTGTTGATAGACCGTCTGGCGGAACGCGGTTGGTCCGCGGAGGACTTGGCAAAGCTGATGGGCAACAACGTGTTGCGTGTGCTCGACGAGACCAGTGCGGCCTCGATGTCGAGCCTTTCCTAGCCGTATCGACGCCCGAGAAGATGAGGATGAGAATGAAGAAGATTCGTACCGTTGCACTGAAGCTGGTTGCTTCGGTGTCCGTAGTTCTGGTTGTGCTGGTATCGATAGCGCTCGTATTCAATGTCGGCTCCAGCAAAGCGAGCGTTCCGGCCGGGGAGACGGGCAACCAGTTCGTGTCCGTCGACGGAAAGAACATGAGCTACTCGATCCGCGGCAACGGCGATCAGACCATAGTGCTGTTACCCGGGTTCGGAACGTCCGCACCGATTCTCGACTTCACACCGCTTGTCAACGAGCTCGCACCCGACTACCGCGTCGTCACGATCGAGCCCTTCGGTTACGGCTACAGTGACGGAACGGACAAGGACCGCACGACTGCGAACATCGTCGAAGAGATTCATACGGCAGTACAGTCGCTGGGAATTGACGAATACATCCTCATGGGGCACTCGATCACTGGTCTCTATGCGCTGGACTACACCGCGAAGTACCGTGACGAGGTCACCGCATTCGTGGGTATCGACAGCAGTGTTCCAGGGCAGCCGAACATGGATACCAAATTCCCGATCGACGCACTCCGAGTTGGAAGGCAATTGGGCTTGGCGGAATTGCTGTCCAAGGTCGTCGGTGGTGAAGCCTCGGACGAGTACCTCGATCCCGCCGCAAAGGACGAGATGCGACAGTTGACTGCGAAGAACAACTTCAGCGATACCTATCTCAACGAGATGGATCATCTTTCGAGTAACTTTGCTGAAGCAATCGGCAAGACGTTCCCAGCCGATCTTCCGATTCTGTTGTTCGCCGTGAACAATTCAGAAGTTCAGGGCTGGACAGAGCTGCACGAAGGGCAGGCAGCCTCCGTCGATCACGGAGAGGTGATCTTGCTGGACGGAGACCACTACCTGCACCACACCAGGTCGAAGGAAATCGCCGAGAACCTCGGAAGGTTCTTGGGTGAGCTGAACTGAATCCGGGAGGACGTTAAAGTTGGAGGCGGGGCCATCGAGTCGAGATGGTCCCGCTTCTTTCTTCTCCACTGATCGTTCGGAGGCATTGTGGCGCAGACCTGGTCACGCGAAGAACTGGTGAGCGAGCTGGACTCGGCGTATTCGAAACTCGAAGCGTTACTCGACGGCGTCGCCGAGGCCGATGCGTTCGACGCCGTTGCCGTCGACGCGTGGACGGTGCACGACGTACTCGCTGTGCGTGTCTGGTGGGCAGAGGCCGTCGCAGAGTGGATAGGTGCCGGGCTGCGAGACGAGGCTCCGCAGACGCCGGCGGCGGGTTACAAATGGACGCAAACACCCGCACTGAACCAGTCGGTTGTCGACGCGAGCATCGACATTCCGGCTCAGGAGCTTCGTGACCGCTTGGGAGCTGCTGTTGCGATGTTGCGCAACTACATCGAGACCCTTGACGACGATCAACTGCTGTCGGTCGGGGTTTTCTCGTGGACCCGGACGTGGCCGGTCTCGAGGTGGATCGCCGTCAACACGATCACCCAATACGCGTCGTTGTCGAAAATGATTCGGCGAGTGCTGAAGTCGAACAATCAGCCCTGAAGTCGATGCATCCGCCATACCGTCGGTCCGTCAGTCAGTGAGATTTCGCCTGCTATCGTGAAACCGAACCGTTGATACAGCGGTAGATTTCGTTCGGTCGACGTATCGAGCCAGCAATTCTGTTCGGTTCGATCCAGTTCCGCCAAAGCATGTTTCAGTAGCGCAGAACCCAATCCGGTTCCGCGTGAACGCGGCATCGTACCGATCGTTGCCAACGACCACGCGTTGTCGGGGACGGGAAGCGCAGACAGTTGTTGGTCAGCCTGAAGAACGCGCTCGAACCGATCTCCGTGCAGTTCGACGATCTTCTCGACGGTCGCTTCATCAGGCTCTGGAGTGTCCGGCGGCAGGACTGCGATGACGCCGTTGCCGGAATCGTCGATGTAGGAACGCCCGAACGGTAGTGCCAGGTGTTCGAGATAGATCCGTTGCAGAGTCGCGACGCGTTCCACGTGGGAGTCTTCGGCGACGCACCAGTTCGTCCAGGGGTAGTCGGCAAACGCCTCGCCGAGAACCTCGGCGGCACGGTCGAGATCGTCGATGGACAGCGGTCGAACAGAATTCTGCATAGTGCCACTTCAGCACAGTGAGGTCTTCCGTCGCCACTCGATTTCGGCGGTGTAGCAGGTGCGCGGGCCGTGGTCACGTACTTGTGAGTTCATTCAAGAAAGTTGGACGAGGCTGTCGATCCTGCGTTGACTGGTAGTGATCGGGCAATCGCCGAGCTGTCAACTCCGGGCACGTGAGATCCGGGTATGGCGATTCTCCGCGAAAGGAACAGATATGAACAGGCTCGAAGGCAAGAATGTAGTGATCACAGGCGCCGCCAGTGGAATCGGGCGTGCAGCAGCACAACTCATGGCGGCAGAGGGCGCCAAGGTGCTGGTCGCCGACCTCGATCCTGCGCGTGCAGAGGAAGCGGCGGTGGCGATTCGCGAGACCGGTGGCAATGCACTGGGTTTCGGCGTCGATGTCATGAACGAGGACTCTCTGGCAGCGATGATCGAAAAGGCGGTCGCCGAATTCGGCGGCATCAACGTCCTGTGTAATCACGTGGGCGGTAGTAACCCGCGCAAGGATCTCGACCTGCTCCGGATGGACTTGGACGAGTGGGATCGCGTGATGTCGCTCAACGTCCGCAGCACTGTCGTCGCTTCACGACTTGCCATTCCGCACATGAACAGTGCCGGTGGAGGATCGATCGTCAACACGGCCTCGGTAGGTGGATTGATCGGGGATTCCCTGCAGTCTGCCTACGGATCCGCCAAAGCGGCAGTCATTCGTCTGACGCAGTACATCGCAGTCCAGTACGGAGCAAACGGTGTTCGGTGCAATGCCGTAGCGCCGGGCGCGATCATGACACCCGCTCTCGTGGACAACATCCCCGCTGATGTCATCGACGGCATGAAGCAGGCAAACGCCCTGCCTTACCTCGGCGAACCCGAAGACATCGCGCATGCCATGGTCTACTTGGCTTCGGACGAATCTCGCTACATGACGGGGCAGACCCTGGTGGTCGACGGCGGACTCACCAGCAAGAGTCCGCTCGCGACCGGCCGTTCGTCGATGTTGAGCTGAATCAGCTCCGCCAACCGCTGGGGCCGGCGCCCAGAACCTCGATGGATCCCTGACTGGCGTGTGAATGCTTGGTGCGGTGCGTCATTCGCCACCTTCCGTCGATTCGGGTCCAAGAATCGTGGTAGTCGCCGAGGGTGAAGAAGTTCAGGTGAGCCTTGCTCCCGGTGCCCACATGCATGTCGCTGACATAGGAGCGGCTGGTGGCGAGATCGCCGACCACCTCGACCAGCACGTTACCGATCAGATGTTGGGTGGGACCGCACTCGTCGAGGAACGAGCGGATGGACGCCACTACCTCGGCGGGTCCGCGCAGAGTTCCGGTGCCCAATTCTGCCGTAGCGTCCGGCGTCATGATCCGGTGGAGTTCATCCCAGTCCCGCGCATCCATGGCTCGGGCGAACTCGAAGATGGAGCGGGTGATCTCGCGTTCGTCGAGAAGAGTGGTGATGTCGATGCTCATGCTGTGCGCCTTTCTTAACGTCGGGGGGTTAATAAAGGCGCACAGCAGATGTCAGCGGTTGAGCAGCTTGCGCATCGCTTCGGCAGCGCCCTTGACCATCTTGTCTCGGGGGAAGCCACTGCGCTTCTTGGCGCCTTCGTAGTTTCCTGCAGCCACCCAGATCGGGCCGTCGGCAAGGTGTTCGAGACCTTCACGTGCAACATCTTCGGGCTCTGCGACGTTCATGCCCGGGATGTCGAAGTTCAGTCCCGCGCGAATCATAGCGGGTGTGCGAGTGACACCGAGAATGAACTCGACGACGTGAACGCCGTACGGCTGGAGTTCGAGCCACAGGCTTTCGGCGAAGATGCGCCCGAATGCCTTGGACGCCGCGTAGATGCTCTGGTGCTCGGAGCCCATGAATCCGGCCAGCGAACCAAGCAGCATGATGCCGCCGCGTCCGCGATCCTTCATCAATCCGCCGAAGTGGTGCGAGAGTTCGAGCTGCTTGTTGATGTTCAGCTCGATGACTCCCGCAAATCCCGTCAGATCACCGGTCACGAACTCGTGGCCGTAGCTGTTGGCGCCGGCGTTGAAGATGAGCAGGCCGACCTCGACGTCGTCGGTGACCGCCTTGATCTGATCGAGCGCGTCCGGAACGAGCAGATCCAATGCGAGAGTGCGTACTTCGACGCCGTTGGCGCGTGCCTTGGCCGCGGTCTCCTCGAGCGGGCCCGGCTTGCGGGCGATGAGAACGAGGTTGATGCCGATCTTGCTGAGCTCGTCGGCGAACCCTGCGCCGACACCTTCGGAACCGCCGGCGATGACTGCCCACGGGCCGTAGTACTGAGGATCGATCATTACTACCTTCTTCGAAAGATGTTGGCTTGACTAGTGAAACGGAGTCGGTACGGGTTCGCTGTCGTCGACGATCGGCTGAGGCACCGGCTCGTCGTTGAGAATCTCGAGCTTGCCGGCCGTTGCAGCGTTCACGATGGACGCGATCAAGGCGCCGCACTCCTTGCGGGGAGCACCGGGTCGTCCTTCGCGTTGCCCGAATTCACGGTCGTCGGCGATTTCGAGGCACTGGGCGCGGGCCTGGTCACTCCACTGAACGGTGGTGTGTTCCCAGCTGTTCTTCTGAACCAGGACCTGCGCCTTGCACTCAGCGCACTGAAGAGGCTGCATCTTCGTCTGCCTTCTTCGCAGCGAGGTTGTCTTCGACTTCCTTCTGCCAGGCGGCGACGGGTCGCGCGGTGTCGAGTTCGAATTCGAAGCGTTCGGTCATCTCGGGAGCGATGTCCGCGACGTCGACGTAGAACTGTTCGTACCAGCGACGGAGCTGGTAGACCGGGCCGTCTTCTTCGCACAGGAGCGGGTTCTCGATGCGAGTCTTGTTCTTCCAGATCTCGACGTCCTGCTCGAAGCCCTTGGCGATGAACGTGCCGAAGTTCGCGGCCATCGCGTCGGCAGCTTCACCCTGGAAGCGATCCGACTTCTTGACGATGATGCCGTACTGGAGGACGAACTTGTCAGCGCTGACCGGGTAGTGGCAGTTGATGAGCACAGAGTCGACGTTGTAGTCCTCGTACTCGTAGGTCAGGTCGTCGACCATGAAGGAGGGGCCGAAGTACGTGGCAACAGAGTTGCTGCCGACCATCTTCGGGGTGCCTGCTGCGTGGGGACGCATGTCCGAGCGAGCGACGCCGCGCATGTACTGCGTTGCGGCGTGGCCTTCGAAGACGTTCTTGAAGTACGTCGGGAAGGAGTAGTGCACGTAGAAGAAGTGCGCCATGTCGACGATGTTGTCGACGATTTCACGACAGTTGGTGTCGACGGTCGTGGTGTACCAGACCCAGTCGCTCCACTCGTCGCTGAGCGCGCCTTCGATACGGGGGATGGCTACGTCGTCGGTCGGCGGGTTGCCCTCGGGGTCGTGCCAGACGAAGAGCATGCCGTCCTGGTCGAGGGTCTGCCAGGCGCGCGTCTTGGCCAGCGGGGGAACGCGGCGTGCATACGGAATCTTCTGGCACTTGCCGTTGCCGCCCCAGCGCCAATCGTGGAACGGACAGGCAATGGCGTCGCCCTTGATGGTGCCCTGGCTCAGGTCGCCACCCATGTGGCGGCAGTACGCGTCGAGGATCTTGACGTTGCCTTCACTGTCGGCGAAGACGACGAGCTTGGTGCCGAACGCCTCGATGGAGTGCGGCTGGCCGTCCTTGAAGGACTCCGTGAGCCCAATGCAGTGCCATCCACGCGCAAAGCGTGTAGGCGCGGTTCCAGCTTGGATCTCGCGAACCTCGTCGTTGTCGGACTGAGTGATCGTCACGATGAGTCCCGTCCTTTCCAGGGGCAGTGTCGACGCCCGACGCTAGGGGAGCGTGAATTGCCTCTGGGGTCTCGTCTCACTGGCCGGGACCAGCGGCGAGCGCGAGGATCCGGCGGCTGATCCCGGCCTCCGGGACTTCCGATCACCGGAACGCGTGACCGACATATCGTGACGGGGCAGCCGTTATGTCTATCTGCCGATCCGCTCCCTCACGGTTCGGTGCGAGGAGTGTCTCCCATGGTCAACAAGGTTCTGAGTTCAGTCCGTGATCTGCTCCCGAAGATCGCGGCCCGCGCTCAGAAGGTCGACGATTCGCGCAAGATCTCCGAACGGACCATCCGGGAGCTGTCCGAAGCCGGCGTCTTCTCCATGCTGGCGCCGAAAAGATACGGAGGTGCCGAGAGCGACCCGGTTCAGTTCTACGAAGTGGTCAGGGCCATCTCGGCTGCCTGCGGCTCGACCGGTTGGGTCGCGTCGGTGGTGGGGGTGCACCCGTGGCATCTTGCACTTTTCGACGACCGAGCGCAGGCCGACGTGTGGGGAGAGGATCAGACGACGCTCATCTCGTCCGCCTACGCGCCGGTCGGTCGACTGACGGCGGTGGACGGTGGTTACGAACTGTCGGGCCAGTGGGGCTTCTCTTCCGGCTGTGATCACGCGAGTTGGGCATTGCTGGGCGCGATGGTGGTCGGCATGGATGGTCGTCCCGTCGATTTCATGACGGTGTTGGTGCCGCGTACGGATTACGAGATCCGAGATGTCTGGGATGTCGTGGGGATGCGCGGCACCGCGAGCAACGAGATCGTGGTCGACAAGGCCTTCGTTCCCGAGCACCGATTGAAGCGCAACTACGAGACCGCACAACTTCGCGGCCCAGGCCAAGCAGTCAATCCTGGTCCGCTGTACAAGCTTCCGTTCGGGAGTATCTTCACCTCGACGGTTGCCGCTCCGTGTGTGGGCATCGTCGCCGGTTGTTACGAGGGGTACCTGGACGTGATGCGTGAGCGCGTCCGTCTGAGTTTGGGTGGTGGACGGTTCAGCGAGGATCAGTTCGCTCAGGTCGCCGTCGCACGTGCGTCGTCGGAGATCGATGCTGCGATTCTGCAGATGGATCGCAATATCCGGGAGATGTACGAACTTGCTGTGGCCGGTCAGGAGCTCCCACTCTCGATGAGGCTGCGTGCGCGTCGTGATCAGGTTCGTGCGACGGAACGCTCGGTGGAAGCGATCGACATGCTTTTCAAGACGGCAGGCGGGAACTCCCTCTCTCGCGGAAACCCGATCGAGCGTGCGTGGCGTGACGTTCATGCGGGCAGCGTTCACGTTGCCAACGAACCCGAGCGCGCGTTGGCGCTCTACGGCCGGGCGGCGTTCGGACTGCCGGTGGAGGACAACCTGATCTGACGGGTTGGCGCGTCACCGGGTGGGGTATTTGCCTTTGGATGAGGGAAGTACCGGCTCTGACCATCGGCTCGATCGTCGACATGGCGGGTGTCGCGCGCGCGAAGGTGATGCCGGCCGGCCGAACCGGTGTCTTCGAGAAAGCCGGTGCGGGAGTCTCACCGAGCTGGAACGTCTTCTGTAGCGACGATCGGATTGCCTTCACCGATTCCTTTTCCGTCGTGGGTGATCTCCGGTTGCGTATCGACCGCTCCGACCTCCGTGATCTCGGAGGGGGCGTGTCGTGGGCGCCGGCGACGTTGCACGAGCAAGACGGTGCGACGGCTGCCGTGTGTACTCGGTCCGCACTCACTGCCGTCGTGGCGCGGCTTGCCGCCGACGGACTGGAAGCTCGGGTGGGTCACGAGATCGAGTTCACTCTTTTCGGTGATGCGTGCAACGGAGCGTGGTCGGCGTACGGGTTAGGTGCAGTCCTGCGCCGCGAGGACTTCCTCAAGGACCTTCTGCGCAATGCCGAACGCGCACAACTTCATATCGAGCAAGTTCATGCAGAGTACGGACCGGAACAATTCGAGATCTCCATCGCTCCGGCAACTCCTGTTCAGGCTGCCGACCTGGTGATACTGGCCCGGATCTTGATCAGCCGCACTGCCAGAGCCCACGGATTGGCGGCCTCGTTTTCACCGATACCTACGGTCGGAGGTGCAGGGAACGGTGCACACCAGCACTTTTCGTTGAACTCAGGTGGGCGACCCGTCTTCTCCGGTGGCGGGCAGGAGTACGGGATGACCGACAAAGGATCGTCAGCTTTGGGTGGAATCCTCTCTCACCTCACGGAATTCACGGCCATCTTTGCGTCCTCACCGCTCTCCGGGGTCAGGCTGCGACCGGACAATTGGTCGGGGGCCTACGTCTGTTGGGGGCTCGAGAACCGGGAAGCGGCACTGAGGTTCTGCGCAGAGTCACCGTCGAATCCACACGGCGCCAACGCCGAAGTGAAAATCGTCGATCCATCGGCCAACCCGTATCTGGCGACCGCTGCGATACTTGGCCTTTCGCATATCGGTATCGGCAATGCCTCGCCATTGCCGCCGGAAATTGTGGTGAACCCGTCGACTCTCACGGAGGCGGAACGTGATGAGCGCGGGGTGACCCGAGTCCCCACCGATCTGCGCGAGATAGTGCAGAAGTTCAACTCCTCCTCGGTGGCGAAGGAAATCTTCGGGGAGTCGATCATCGAAGCGATGGTGTCAGTGAAGGGAGTTGAGCGCGAGACTTTCTCCCAGATGGACGAGGCGACAACCGTCGAGCGGCTTCGATATACCTGGAGCTGAAAGGGTTGACGCGCAAGATGTCGAGTCCTATGTTTAAGCTATTCCTTAATTAAGGAGTTGCTTACATGGACGAGCGAAGTGGCCGACTCGATGCAGTGTTCAGCGCATTGGCCGACCCGACGAGGCGTGAAATGCTCTCTCGCCTCACTGATGGTTCGATGACCGTCGGTGAGTTGGCCGAGCCGTTCGAAATGAGTCGACCTGCCATCTCTCAGCATCTGAAGGTGCTCGAGCGAGCCGGTCTCATCGAACGAACCGCCACCGCGCAATGGCGCACGTGCACCCTTCGCGCAGAGGGTCTCGACGACGCCAGCGCCTGGGTCGACGAACACCGGCGAGGCTGGAACGAACGCTTCGACCTCCTCGACGAGCGTCTACGTGAGCTGAAACAACGTCGACCGAAGAAGGAGAAGGACAATGAGTGACCGGAATGCCGATGCCACTGCAGAATTCACCATCACCCGGATCTTCGACGCGCCGCGCGACCTTGTCTGGCAGGCGTGGACCGACCCCGACGAGGCGGCGCGCTGGTGGCATCCGAAGGGTGTCAGCAGTCCCCGTGAGCATGTCACGATCGATCCCAGAGTTGGCGGAACGTACCGCTACCTGATGATCAACGACGAGAACGGAGCCGAGTACCCCACCGGCGGAACCTATCTCGAGGTCGACGAGCCGAAGAGGCTGGTCTTCACCTGGGGAAATCCGAGTGATCCGGTGGATGCCGCACCTCGGATAACGGTCACGCTCGCAGAACGGGGTGACAAAACCGAGATGACCTTCCACCTGGTAGGAATTCCGGGATTCAAGGGTGACGGGAATGTGTACGACGGATGGGAATCCGCTTTCGACGTGTTGGACGAAGTTCGCGCCGGCGACTAGTCGGGAATCGGACACCGCGACAGCGGTGCCGGTGATTGAATGAGACTGATACTTCATTCATCACCGACTCAGGAGAGCCCGATGGCACCAGAAGTTGCGGTAGTTCTCGAGGGATACACCTACTTCGAATGCCCGCGCTGGCACGAGAACCGGATCTGGGTGTCGGACTTCTACACCTACCAGGTGATTTCGGCCCGCGAGGACGGGACCGACATACGCGTCGAGGCGGAGGTTCCAGGGCAGCCGTCCGGGCTGGGGTGGCTTCCGGACGGCAGATTACTGGTCGTCTCCATGCGGGACCAGAAGATTCTGCGGCGAGAATCCGATGGCGAGTTGGTGGTGCACGCAGACTTGTCCGGGTACGTCAGTGCCAACGTCAACGACATGCTGGTCGACGCACAGGGACGAGCGTACGTGGGCAACTTCGGGTTCGATCTGATGAACCTGGCCCCCGTCGAGACGGCAGATCTCCTCCGCGTCGACCCCGACGGATCGGTGCACGTCGTCGCGCGAGATCTCCACTTCCCCAACGGAATGGCTCTGACGTCGACCGGAGATCTGCTCGTGGACGAAACGCTGGGAAATCGAATCAGTGCGTTTGCCGTCCAGGCCGACGGCTCTCTGGGTGAACGCCGCGACTGGGCGTCGTTCGGGCCGGTGCCTGGTGGACCCGAGATGGAGACCACCCTCGCTCAGATCGTCGTTGCGGCGGACGGGTGTTGTATCGACGGAGACGATTCGATGTGGGTGGCCGATGCCCTCGGAAGCCGTGTTCTTCATGTGGGCGCCAGCGGGGAGATAGTCGACGAAATTGCCTTCGACAGCGGTGTCTTCGCTTGCGGACTCGGCGGTTCCGACGGTCGTACCCTGTTCGTTTGTGCCGCCCCGGATTTCAATGAACACGCTCGCAAGGTGGCTACCGAAGGAAAGCTGCTGTCGATTCGCCTGGAGCCTTTGAGCTGATATGGAATTGGTGACCTCGCTACCTGCCGACACTCCGCTGCGGCAGGTAGCTGAGCACGTCCGACGCATCGAGAACCTTGGTTTCGACACGGTGCACATCTCCGAAACCATTCGTGATCCGTTTGCGGTGGCGGCCTTGGCCGTCGAGCACAGCAGTACTCTCACTGTCCGGACGTCGATGGTTGTCGCGTTTGCGCGCAGTCCCATGGTGACGGCTTTGGCTGCCTGGGATCTTGCGGGTTTCTCGGGTGGGCGATTTCAACTGGGGCTTGCGACGCAGGTGCGTGGGAACATCGTCGGGCGGTACTCGATGCCGTGGACGGATCCTGTTGCGCAACTGCGTGATTACGTCAGCGCTGTACGCGAGATCTTCCGAGTTTTTCAGGAGGGCGGTGAACTCGACCATGCCGGAACGCACTACACCTTCGACCGGCTGCAGCCCTACTTCAATCCCGGGCCGCTCGATGTTCCGGCTCCGGAGATCTGGACCGGGGGAGTGAACTCGCGCATGTGCTCACTGGCGGGAGCCGTCGCCGACGGTTTTGTTTCTCACCCCACCAGCTCCCATCCGAAGGTGCTCGCGGAGAGGATCATTCCATCGTTGACGGCAGGAGGAAGGAAGCCGCGACTGATTGTCGTTCCGAAGATGATCACCGGCAAAGATCCTGCCGCGATACTTGCTCAACGAGAAGCGGTGCGCAGTGAACTTGCCTTTCTCTACTCCACTCCGGCGTACCGAGTCGCGCTGGAGGTCCTCGGATTATCCGAGGTCGGGGAAGAACTGACAGTGATGGCGCGGGCAGGTGATTGGGCTCGACTACCTGCCGTCCTCACCGACGATGTTCTCGACAGGCTGGTCACGCAATGCACCTACGCCGAACTCCCCGAGGTGCTGAGTTCGAAATACGCGAGTCTCTGCGACGGCATTGCACTGGCGGTGCCGGCGAATCCCGCCGACGACCGCGTCTTCGCAGCGATGTGTGAGGAGATTCGAGCCGCCGCAGCGTCTGCCCCGTGACGTCCAGTCGGCGCGAACTACACTCTCGACATGGGGCGCGTCTACGAAGGCATCGATGAAAAGCTCACCACGTGGTTGCAGGCTCAACCGCTGTTCGTCGTTGCCACCGCACCGTTGTCTGCTGACGGGTTGGTCAATTGCTCACCCAAAGGGGGAGTCGGATCGTTTGTGGTGCTGACATCCAACCGGGTGGCGTACCTCGACCTCACCGGCAGCGGTGTGGAAACCATCGCGCACGTGCGCGAGAACTCCCGAATAACACTGATGTTCATGGCGTTTGAAGGCCCGCCGAAGATCGTACGACTGCACGGTCACGGACACGTTCTGCTTGCAGGGTCGGAACCGTTCAACGAGCTTGTCGGTAGGTTCCCTGAGCACCCGGGGGTGCGGTCAATCGTCGTGGTCGATCTGACGCGCATTTCGGATTCGTGCGGATACGCAGTACCGCTGATGGACTACCAATCCGATCGTGACGTGCTCGACCGCGTGGCGGAGAAGAAGGGCCCGGAGCGGCTAATCGCCTATCGCGCCGAGAAGAACGCGAAGAGTGTGGACGGGTTGCCCGGTCTCGACCCGGAGTGACGCTCTGGTCCTGTCCGTTGTTCAGTCGCCGTCTCACCTGCGATGGGTGATGCGCGAATTCCGCGTGGCCACCAGATTGGTTGCAGAGGGTTCCGCGTGAGGTCACGTCGATGGCATCGCGTTCTTGCGTGGACGAGGACACAAGGACCGGAGGAGAGTGCTCATGGGTGCTGAGACCAAGCCTGCAACACCGTTCACCGTCGAGGTCAATCGCGCGGCAGTCGACGACTATCCCATGTCTGACCGGGAGGATTTCGGCGACGCGGACCGCGGGTTCATCGCCGGGTGGGAGAACGATCAGGTCTTCAACGACGAGGGCGATCTGATTCACGACGGTCAACCTCTGGAGTACATCACCGATGACAAGCAAGCGCCTGACTCTGTGAACCCCAGTCTGTGGCGGCAGTCGCAGTTGGTGAGGCGCTGCGGGCTCTACAAGGTTGTCGACGGGCTGTACCAAGTCAGGTTCGCGGTTAACCTGACCATTGTCGATGCGCCGGACGGACTGGTCATCATCGACACCACCACCAGCGCTGATCTAGCCAAAGCAGGCCTGGAACTCTTCCGCCGTGAACTCGGCAACAACAAGCCGATCGTCGCGATCATCTATACCCACACGCATTTCGACCACTACGCCGGCGTCAAGGGCCTCGTCGACGAAGCAGACGTGGTGTCCGGCAAGATTCCGATCGTCGCGCCTGGAACCATCGAGTCTTTCAACAAGTTTGCGATCGGCGAGAACGTCATCACCGGCAATGCGATGTCGCGGCGGATGGGGTACACCTTCGGTTTGATTCTGCCCCAATGTGATTGTGGTCTGGTGACCGTCGGTCTGGGATCAGGCGCCGACGGGATGAACATCCACATGACCTACATTCCGCCCACCGACGGCATCACCAAGACCGGTGAGGTACGCAATCTCGGCGGGTGGGACTTCGAGTTCCTCTACGCTCCCGACACCGAAGCGCCGGAGGAGATGCATATCTGGATCCCGGCCATCAAAGCGCTCACCTGTGCCGAGAACGCCAATCACTCGATGCACAACATCCAGACGATCCGAGGCGCACGCACCCGAGATGCGCGCAACTTCGCCAGATACCTGGATGAGACTTTGGTGCGGTGGGGCGACGAGGTCGAAGTTCACCACGGTCCGCACACGTGGCCGGTGTGGGGGAACGCCACGGTGGTGGAATTCCTTGAATCACAACGGGATATGTACAAGTTCATTCACGACCAGGCGCTAAGGTTCGCGAACCAGGGCTACACGCCGCTCGAAGCTGCGGAGGTCGTCCGGCTACCGGAAGCCATCGGACAGAAGTGGTACAACCGCTACTACCACGGCGGACTGCACCACAACGTGCGCGCTGTGTTCCACAAGGAGCTCGGCTTCTGGGACGGTGACCCTGCGACGATCCTGCCGTTGCTGCCCGAGGATCACGCCAAGCGGCACGTCGACTTGATCGGGCGGGAGAAGATACTCGCCGAGGGCCGCAATGCTTTTGATGCAGGCGATTATCGGTGGGCGGTGCAGCTTCTTCATCACTTGGTATTCGCCGATTCTGACGACGAGGAAGCGAAGAATCTACAGGCGGATGCCTACGAACAGCTCGGGTATCAACAGGAAGTGCCGCAGTATCGGTCGATTTTCCTCGCCACCGCAATGGAACTGAGAAACGGGGTGACCGGTGCCGGCCAGGTCAACACCGACAGTACGGACACGATTCTGTCGATGCCGATAGATCTGCTCTTCGACTACGCCGGTGTGCATCTCGTTGCGGAGAAGGCGAACGACGTCGACATTTCCATCAACTTCAGTTTTGCCGATACCAAGCAGGATTGGAACATGTGGGTGCGTCGGGCGGTGCTGAACGCACGCTCCGGACGTGCACCCGACGCGCAGCTGACGGTCACGGGCCCGAAGCCGTTACTTGCCGGAATCCTGCTCCAACCGGGCAAGGCATCCGCCATTCTCGAAAGCGGGAAGGTCACGCACGACGGCGACGTCTCGACACTGTCGCGCTTTGCCGACATCATGGACGTGTTCGACCCGAATTTCAACATCGCGACGCCGTGAGACAGAGTGTGGGGCAGCCGATTGCGATATCGGCTGCCCCACGATCTGTTGCCACACAGTGCGATTGAACTGTGTTACTTCGTTACTTCGCCATGTCCTGGGCTGCTCGGTACGAGAAGACCATGGCCGTGCCGAGCGGAACGCCAGGACCGGGGTAGAAGCGGCCGCTCAGTGACGCGCTCGTGTTGCCGGCGGCGTACAGGCCGTCGATGGCGCTGCCGTCGGCACGCAGGACTCGACCGTTGACGTCGGTGACCAATCCGCCCTTGGTGCCGAGGTCACTGAGGACGATGCGGGCCGCGTAGAACGGACCGTTTTCGATCGCCGTCAGTGCCGCATTCGCGCCGCCGTTGGGTGGGCAGAAGAATGCGTCGTACGGGTCTTCGCCGCGATGGAACTCTTCGTCGACTCCCAGCTTTGCGGCATCGTTGAACTTTTCGACAGTACTGCGCAATGCGTCGGCCGGCAGTCCGGTCTTGGCGGCGAGTTCTTCGAGAGTGTCGGCGGCGACCCAGGTTCCGGCCTCGAGGTGCTTGGCAGGCGCCGTGTTCGGGATGCAGATGGCAGGTAGTCCGCCACCCTCGCGCGAGTCGAAGATCATGAACGATGGCACTGCAGAACCGTTGTCGTCGTGCGCATCCATGGCCCGGCCGAACTGGTCGTACGGGAGAGACTCGTTGAGGTAACGCTCGCCCGCGTTGTCGACGACGAGTCCGCCGCGAACGCCGACCATGAATGCGGCGCTGCCGTCCGGCTGCTCGACGCCGGGGCAGAACCACGCCTGATCGAGCAAAGCGGTTGCGCCACCGACAGCAATTCCGGCGGAGATCGCGTCACCGGTGTTGGCGCCGAAGGGACCCATACTCCAGATCGCTTTGCCGGGGGTGCCGGCCTGCTCACGCATCTCGGCGTTGCCTTCGATGCCGCCCGCTGCCATCAGCACACCGCGGTTCGCCTTGATTCGCTGGGTTTCGCCGCCGGATTCGACCTCGGCGCCGACAACCCGACCGTCTTCCACGATCAGGGAGGTGAGGATGGATTCGGTACGAAGTTCTGCGTTACCGGTGCTCTGGACTGCGGCCAGCAGTCGGCCGATCAGTGCGCGCCCACCGATCATCGGGCCGGGAGCATGATCCTGACCGGTGCGGTCTTGGTCGAGTTCCGGACGCACCTTGCCGGCGAGGTCACCGATGTCGGCGGGATCGAGATCGAGAGGGTTGATGGAGCGTCCCGTGTCCATCCGGCCTTCGGCCTTGTAGTAGTCGGGGAACGCACGGAACTCGAATTCGATGTGCGGGTTCTGCTCGAGTAGTGCGACGACATCGGGAGCGGTCTCGACATAGGCATCCTGGCGCTCGGACTCGGCGTCGCCGAGCAATGCGCGCAGATAGGTGCGTGCGTTCTCCGTCGAGTCGGGGAGTCCCGCACGTTCCTGTACTTGGGTTCCCGGCAGCCAGATGGATGCGCCCGAGTACGCGGAAGTTCCGCCGAAGCGATCGGTTTTCTCGAGGACGATCGTCGTCAATCCTCGAGCTGCCGCGGTGTATGCGCCGGTCAGCGCGCCGCCGCCGGAGCCGACTACCAACACGTCGCACTCGGTGGTCCAGTCCTGCATCATTGCGTCCTTACTCCAAGAGGGTGGGGTGTCCACGGAATACCGCACGGGGAGAGAAGGCCATGCCAGGTCCCACTGAGCGGGCAATATGCCGAGATGGGTGGTCGAGATGAGAGAATTGGCGAGGTCGTTCGCGACCGGGACACAGAATCGATGATGGGGGCGACGTTGCCGAGAATTGCCGAGGTCAGGGACGCTGCAGAGCCCAGTTCGGACGAGCAGCGGGCGCGCCATGTGCGGATGCTGGAAGCGGCAGCCGAATTGGGGACCGAGAAGGAACTCTCACGGGTACAGATGCACGAGGTCGCCAAGCGGGCGGGCGTGGCTATCGGCACTCTTTATCGCTATTTCCCCTCGAAGACGCACCTCTTCGTCGCTGTGATGGTCGAGCAGATCGACCAGATCGGTGCCAGCTTTGTCAGGCATCAGGTTCAGTCGGACAATCCGCAGGATGCGGTGTACGAGGTATTGGTTCGCGCGACTCGCGGGTTACTGCGTCGGCCGGCTCTCTCGACTGCGATGCTGCAGTCGTCCAGTACCGCCAACGTCGCGACGGTGCCGGACGTGGGAAAGATCGATCGCGGCTTCCGGCAGATCATCCTCGACGCGGCCGGGATCGAGAACCCCACCGAGGAAGACAACACCGGGTTGCGTCTGCTGATGCAGCTGTGGTTCGGGGTCATCCAATCGTGCCTCAACGGTCGAATCTCCATCCCCGATGCGGAGTACGACATCCGCAAGGGATGCGACCTGCTTCTGGTGAATCTCTCACGGCACTGACGTGACTTCGCCCCTCTCTGGGGAGGGTTCGTCATGTTCGCAAAATTGAAATCAATTCTATTTTTGAATCAGCATCAGTTGAGAGTTGATGTCAATCCGGACATTGCCCTGGCATCATTAATAGAATAAATTACAGAAAAATAGACGGTGAGCCAGCTCACCGACCGAAAACTCCACGAAGGAGCGAACATCATGGGTCATGCAGTCATCGTCGAGGCCGCTCGGACACCTATCGGCCGTCGTCGCGGCGCCCTGGCGGGACTGCACCCCGCCGAGATTCTGGGAGCAGCGCAGCTCGGCGTTCTCGAACGGGCAGGCGTCGCACCGGAAGACATCGGACAGATCATCGGCGGCTGTGTCACCCAGGCAGGTGAGCAGTCCAACAACGTCACGCGGCAGGCGTGGCTGCACGCCGGATTGCCGTACAGCACCGCGGCAACCACTATCGACTGCGCCTGTGGATCCGCCCAGCAGGCAGTGCATTTGATTTCCGGCCTGATTTCGTCTGGTCAGATCTCGGCCGGTATCGGCTGCGGCGTCGAGGCTATGAGCCGTGTGTTCCTGGGTCAGGCAAACGCACCCGGAACGGGAAACCCGTACCCGGACGACTGGACCATCGACATGGGTGACCAGTTCACCTCCGCGCAGCGAATTGCCGAGAAGCGTGGGATCACGCGCGCCGACGTCGACGCGTTCGGTCTGGAATCGCAGCGCCGCGCAGCTCAGGCTTGGGCAGAAGGACGCTTCGACCGCGAGATCGTGCCCGTCAAGGCTCCCGTGGTGGACAAGGAAGGCGTGCCTACCGGTGAGATCGCCACTGTCACTCGCGACGGGGGACTGCGTGAGACGACGGCAGAAGCGCTGGCTGGGCTCAAGCCGGTCATCGAAGGCCATATCCACACCGCCGGCAACTCGTCGCAGATCAGTGATGGCGCGGCTGCGGTACTGCTGATGAGCGAAGAGCGCGCACAGGAACTGGGATTGAAGCCCCGCGCGCGGATCGTCGCGTCCGGCATGGTCGGATCCGATCCCTTCTATCACCTGGACGGACCGATCGAGTCCACCCAGATGGTGCTCGACAAGGCCAAAATGACCTTGGACGACATCGATCTCGTCGAAATCAACGAAGCCTTTGCCTCGGTCGTGCTCTCCTGGGCGCAGGTTCACGGCGCAGACCTGTCCAAGGTCAACGTCAACGGTGGTGCGATCGCGCTCGGACATCCCGTCGGTTCCACGGGCGCTCGTCTGATCACCACTGCGCTGCACGAACTCGAGCGCTCGAACAAGTCGACGGCTCTGGTCACGATGTGCGCCGGTGGCGCTCTCTCGACCGCCACCATTATCGAACGCATCTGACCCGTACTGACACTGTCGAATTGACGAGGTAGACATGACTATTGGATTGAGTGAAGAAGATCGTGACCTCCGCGACTCCGTACGGGGCTGGGCGGCGCGTCACGCAACACCCACCGTCGTCCGTGAAGCCGTCGAGGCGAAGGTCGAAACTCGCCCCCAACTCTGGAACGGGCTTGCCGAGCAGGGGCTTCTCGGACTACACGTAGCCGAGGAATTCGGCGGCGCAGGATACGGATTGGTCGAACTCGCCATCGTCGTCGAGGAACTTGGACGCTCGATGGTTCCCGGACCGTTCCTGCCGACGGTAGTGGTCAGCGCTGTTCTCAGTGATGCCGGAGAAACGGACAGACTGCCGACGCTCGTGGATGGCAGCACGCTCGGAGCTGTTGCACTGCAGCCAGGGTCGCTGAAGATCACCCGCGACGGCGACAACACCACCCTCAGCGGAACGTCCAGCCTTATTCTCGGCGGCCATGTCGCTGACCTGTTCCTCCTCGCGACGGACAGCGGATTCGTTCTGCTCGGACGTGACCGCCTCGAGGTCACGGACTTGGCCAGCTACGACGTCGTGCGTCGTAACTCCGAGGTCACCGTCGACGGTTTGGTGCTCACCGATTCCGAGATCCTCACCATCGATACCCAGCGTGTACTGGACATTGCCGCAACACTGTTCGCGGCCGAGGCATCAGGCTTGGCCGACTGGGCAGTCACGACGTCGGCCGACTACGCGAAGGTGCGTCAGCAGTTCGGTCGCCCGATCGGCCAGTTCCAGGGTGTCAAGCACAAGGCTGCACGTATGCTCGCGCTTGCCGAGCAGGCACGCGTCTGCGCTTGGGACGCTGCGCGTGCGCTGACTCCCGCCAACGGCGTCGGTGCCGAAGAGGCTTCTCTCGCAGCAGCCGTCGCCGGAGCCACGGCCCTCGAGGCTGGCTTCTCCGTCACGCGTGACTGCATCCAGGTGCTCGGCGGAATCGGCTACACGTGGGAGCACGACGCGCACCTGTACCTGCGCCGCGCGCAGTCCCTGCGAATTCTGCTGGGTTCCACGGCATCCTGGCGTCGTCGCGTTGCCGAGCTGACCATTGCCGGAACCCGTCGCGTGCTCAGCGTCGAGCTGCCGCCCGAGGCCGAGGCGATCCGAGCCGACGTCCGAGCCGAGCTCGCTCCTGCACTCGAACTCGAAGGCGCCGCCCAGAAAACGTATCTCGCGGAAAAGGGCTACACCGCACCGCACTTCACGGCTCCGTGGGGCAAATCCGCCGATGCCGTCAGCCAGCTGGTCATCGCCGAAGAGCTGCGCGCTGCGAAGATCAAGCCGCACGACATGATCATCGGCAACTGGGTCATCCCGACGCTCATCGCGCACGGCAACGAAGAGCAGCTCGCCAAGTTCGTCCCGCCGTCACTGCGCGGCGACATCGTCTGGTGTCAGCTCTTCTCCGAGCCCGGCGCAGGTTCCGACCTCGCCGCGCTGAGTACAAAGGCCACCAAGGTCGACGGTGGCTGGAAGTTGCAGGGCCAGAAGGTGTGGACGTCGATGGCACGCGACGCGCACTGGGGAATCTGCCTCGCGCGCACCGACGCCGACGCCCCCAAGCACAAGGGTCTGTCCTACTTCCTGATCGACATCAAGAACAGCGGCCTCGACATTCGCCCGCTTCGCGAGATCACCGGTGAAGCACTGTTCAACGAAGTCTTCTTCGACGACGTCTTCGTTCCCGACGAGTGCCTGGTCGGCGAGCCAGGCGACGGCTGGAAGCTCGCTCGCACCACGCTGGCCAACGAGCGTGTCTCGCTGTCCAACGACTCGTCGCTCGGATCGGGTGGCGAGGCTCTTCTGAGCCTGGTCGACGGACTGCCCGGTGGCATCGACGACGAGCAGCTGACCGTGCTCGGAAAGGTGCTGTGCGACGCGCAATCCGGTGGTCTGCTCGGTCTGCGCACCACGCTGCGCTCGCTCACCGGCGCGCAGCCGGGTGCCGAATCCTCGGTGGCGAAGCTGATCGGTGTCGAGCACATCCAGCAGGTCTGGGACGTGGCAATGGAGTGGGCCGGACCGAGTTCACTTCTGGGCGAACAGCATCGGATGTCTGCAACCCAGATGTTCTTGAACTCGCAGTGCATGTCCATCGCGGGTGGTACAACCAATGTTCAGCTCAACATCATCGGTGAGCGAATCCTGGGTCTGCCTCGCGACCCTGAACCGGGAAAGTGACCTGCACATGAGCAATCGCACCTTCGTCATCGGCGTCGGCATGACCAAGTTCGAGAAGATCGAGACCCGCGACTGGGAATACCCGGACATGGTGACCGAAGCCGTCTCGAATGCCCTGACCGATGCCGGGATCGGCTACGGCCAGATTCAGCGTGCTGCGGTCGGTTACGTGTTCAACGCGTCGACAGCAGGACAGCGAGCTCTCTACGAGACCGGTCTGACCGGCATTCCGATCTTCAACGTCAACAACAACTGCGCGACCGGCTCGACGGCGCTGATGATGGCGCGCGAGTGGGTCCAGGCCGGACAAGCCGAGTGCGCCTTGGCCGTCGGCTTCGAGAAGATGACCAAAACGGCGTTGACCGGTAACGGTGAGATGCCCAAGGTCACGACCTTGGACTCTCAGCTGAAGATCATGGTCGAGGATTACGGGTTCGCCCGATCGCCGATGACAGCTCAGCTGTTCGGTAACGCTGCCGTCGAGCACATGAAGAAGTACGGCACCACGGTCGAGCAGATCGCAGCGGTGGCGGTTAAGAATCACAAGCATTCGGTGAACAATCCGTACGCACAGTTCCGTGACGAGTACACCCTCGAACAGGTACTCGGCGACAAGATGATTCACGAGCCGCTGACACGTTCGCAGTGCTCGCCGACCTCGGACGGCGCCGGAGCCGCGATCGTCGTGAGCGAGAAGTTCGTGCGTGAGCACGGCCTCGAAGACCGGGCGATCGAAATCGTCGCACAGGCGTTGACCACTGACACCGAGGCAGCGTTCGCCGAGAAGTCGATGATCGACGTGGTCGGCGCGCCGATGACGGCAGCGGCCGCCGAGCAGGTCTTTGCCGAAGCCGGCATCAGCATCGACGACGTCGATGTCATCGAACTGCACGACTGCTTCGCGATCAACGAGATCATCACCTACGAAGGTCTCGGAATGTGTGGCGCCGGCGAAGGCGGAAAGCTCGTCGAATCCGGTGCCACGACGTACGGCGGCCAGTGGGTCGTCAACCCGTCTGGCGGTCTGATCTCGAAGGGCCACCCGCTGGGTGCCACCGGGCTGGCACAGTGTGCCGAACTGACGTGGCAGCTTCGCGGGACCGCAGACGCTCGCCAGGTCGAAGGCGCACGAATCGGATTGCAGCACAACCTCGGACTGGGCGGCGCGTGCGTCGTGACCGTCTACCGAGCCGGAACTTTGGAGAACTGATGGCTATCGATCTCGAGGTGGCATTGTCCGCCGAACCGACTGTGCGCGAAGCGTCGTGGACCGACCGCGACGTCATGCTCTACCAGTTGGGGCTCGGCGCCGGCGTGAACGCTCTGGATCCCGCCGAGCTCACCTGGGTGTACGAAAAGGGTCTGAAGGTGCTCCCGACCTTTGCAATGGTTGCAGGCCAGGGAGTTTCGGCGGGTGTACTGCCCGCAGCGTCGATGAGTATGCCGGGAATCGACATCGACCTGCGCAAGATTTTGCACGGTGGGCAGTCGCTGACACTTCACGCGCCGATCCCGTCGACGGGTGCTGCTCGTATTTCCACTCGTATCGCTGACGTGTGGGACAAGGGCAAGGCTGCCGTCATCGTGCTCGAGACGGCGGCCGAGGACCTTGACGGGAATCCGTTGTGGACCACCGGAATGCAGATCTGGGCCCGCGGCGAAGGTGGCTTCGGCGGCAGCGCCGGTCCCGAAGTTGTTGCCGGGGTGCCTGACCGGGCGCCCGACAAGGTACTGACGTCGAGCACGAGTACCTCACAAGCTCTGGTGTACCGACTCAGTGGAGACATGAACCCGCTGCACGCTGATCCCTCCTTCGCGAAGATGGCGGGATTCGACGCTCCGATTCTGCACGGTCTGGCGTCGTACGGCATCGTCTGCAAGGCGGTGGTCGACGGAATTCTCGACGGAGATCCGACGCGGGTGAAGAACTACTCGGTGCGGTTCGCCGGTTCGCTCGTCCCCGGCGAATCCATCACCACCTCGGTATGGCAGGACGGCAACACACTGACCTTGACGGCGACGTGCCCCGAGCGCGAGAACTCCCCGGTTCTCACACACGCAACAATGGAGATCAACTGATGGACCTCGGCACGCACCCCACGGCAGCCACACACCCGGGCGGCACGATTCTGACGTCGCCGCCGCAGGACGCCCCGGTCGACCGGGCCACGGCAGCAGCGCGTCGCGTTGTCGACGCGATGCTGCGCACCGACCGCGGAAACGCCAATCTGGACCGGGTTGCGGAGGAGCTCAACAGCATTGCCGAGCACCTCGAGCAGCACTCACCCGAGGTGGCCGAGCGCTTGATCGACATGTGGAACGGTGAGGGCGTGACTCGTCACGACCCCGTGACCGGCCCCGAGAACGCCATTGCGCCGCCGCTCGTTCTGGAAGGGCTCGCTGACGGGTCGGTGCAGGGAGTGGTCACGTTGACGCTGCCGTACCAGGGCCCTCCCGGCCATGTGCACGGCGGTGTTTCGGCGCTGCTGCTCGATCACGTTCTCGGCGTCGCGAACGCCTGGGGTGGAACTTCCGGCATGACAGCACAATTGAGCACTCGGTACCATCGCCCGACTCCGCTGTTCGAGCCCCTCACGATCAGCGGCAAATTCCTGTCCAAGGACGGCCGCAAGATTCACACCGTCGGTGAGATCAAAACTGCGGACGGCGAATTGTGTGTGTCGGTAGAGGGACTGTTCATCGACAAGACCGTGCCGCGCCCCAGGTAGGGGCTTCGCCCCCGTGCGCCTTTTTGGTAGTGGGAACTACCAAAAAGGCGCACAGGGGTTCTGACGAAGGAGGGCCCAGTGGGCAAGCTCGACGGACGTGTAGCAGTGGTCACCGGTGCCGGTATGGGCATCGGGCGCGGAGTGGCGGGCGCGTTCGCGCGTGAAGGCGCGTCGGTGTTGGTTGCCGAGATCGACGAGGCAGCGGGCCTCGAAACCACCCAGTGGTTGCGGGACGAATGGGGCGCGGAGGCGGAATTCGTCCGGACCGACGTCACTGACAAAGCTCAGGTTGTTGCCATGGTCGACAAGTCCGTCGAGCGGTTCGGACGCCTCGACATCCTGGTCAACAATGCTTGGCGGACTTTCGGTTTCGCTCGGCTCGAGAAGATGACCGACGAGCAATTGCGCGGCGGTTTCGACATGGCAGTGATGGCGGCATTCTGGGCGATGCAGGCTGCCCTGCCGGAACTGGAGCGTCACGGCACGGGCCGCGTGATCAACATGTGCAGCCTCAACGGCGTGAATGCTCACATGTACTCGGTGCAGTACAACGCGGCGAAGGAAGCATTGCGAACCCTGACTCGCACTGCTGCCCGCGAGTGGGCTCCCAAGCAGGTGAACTGCAACGTCATCTGTCCCGGTGCGCAGAGTGCGGCGTACAAGCGTGTCGCCGAAGCCAATCCGGAGAACGTGGCAGTGATGGCCGCACAGAACCCGATGGGGCGGATCGGCGATCCCCTCGACGACATCGGCCCCGTTGCGGCCTTCCTGGCAAGTGACGACAGCCGTTACGTCACCGGCAACACCCTCTTCGTCGACGGTGGTGGGCACATCAACGGCGTGCAGTGGGCGCCGACCGTCGACTGATCGACGGCGACTCGGCCGGTGTATCCGGCGTCTATTTGGCCGTGAACCCGGCGTCGACCGGCAACGCGATACCTGTGACGTATCGAGCCTGATCCGAAACCAGCCAGGCTATCGCGTTGCTGACGTCGGCAGCTTCGATCAACTCGACATTCAAGAGGTTGCCCACGTCGGCTCCGCTCGATGTCGGGGAGTCCGCAAACAGCTTCGCGACCGCGTCGTTGACGACCATCGGTGTATTCGCGCCAGTCGGGTGCACGGAGTTGACACGAATATTGTGGGGAGCAAGCCAGTGCGACCACGTGCGCCCAAGCCCCACGATGGCGTGTTTACTCGCGCAGTAGCCGTCGGATCCGCCGGTGCCGTCACCTCCACGACCGACAAGTCCCAGAGTTGATCCGGTAAGGACTATTGCGCCACCTGTACCTTGTTCGATCATCGCGGGCGCTGCTGCCTGGACGGTATTCCAGACGCCGAATAGGTTGACCTCCATCTGGTCGCGGAAGGCGCGAGCATCGTCGATATCCGGGGACATCATGCCGATACCGGCGTTGGCCAGGACGATGTCGACGCTGCCCAGCTCCGCAATTCCTTCGGATACCGCAGTTCGCAGTGCGGACAGATCGCGAACATCCACTTCTCGCGCGACGATACTTCGTCCCAGGTTCTCGACCGCTGCTGTTGTCTGCCGCAAATCGTCGGCGGTTCCCATCGGGTACGCCACCGATTCGATCTGACGGCAGATGTCGAGCGCAATGATGTTCGCGCCCTCCTGCGCCAATCGCACGGCGTGGCTCCTGCCCTGACCTCGGGCGGCCCCGGTGATCAGTGCGGTTTTGCCTTCCAACTGTCCGGGCATGCGTGCTCCGTCCGTCGTGAATCATGATTACTCGGTCATGAGTACTGACCCGAGGGGACAGCGAAATTCGTCGCCGGCGACGTAGTCTGAGTTCAGTTACAGCGGGAACTCGCTTCGGAAGAGAAGAGGCTCGGGATGTCCGATTGGGTGAAGAAGGTCGAAGCTGAAGCCAAAGGGCTCCTCGCCGAGGCGGAAGAAGAGCTGACCGTCCTCGAAGGTGTCGACACCATAGATCCGCTTGCCGACGACGATCCGGCACCAGAAGACGGCACCAAGCCGACGTCAGACTGACCCTGCGACCCGTCGGCGCGCCTCGACACCGCTCGGTATCTCAGAACGGTGGCGGGTCGTCCCCGTAGTCGATGGGTTCTCGGCGGGCTCGCGGTGATTTCCGCCGCTTGTATTGAACGTGCTCCTCTGCTCGTTTCTGTATCCGTCGGCGCTGGCGATTGCGTTCACTCTGGATACGGGCAGCTTTGTTCTCCGCCTGGGTCCGCCGATTTCGACCGCCCTGGGGCGGTGTCGGTTCGTGCGATCCAGCCATCAATCCTGCGGGTCGCGTTCGGTAACAATGCCCGGTCGGCGACGTCAGCGACATGGTCCGATCCTCGTTCGACGTGAACCGCCACCGGTCGGAATGCTTGAGGCGATGATGGTTGCGGCAGAACGCACTCATATTCGACGCGACCGTTTTACCGCCGCATTCGGGGTCGCCGTGATGGAACGGTTCATTGTGGTCCAGATCGGAATTCCAGGCCGGGACATCACAATGCAGCCATTGGCAGCTGCCCGCGATGATCCGTAACCAGGTATCGAGAACGGCGCCCGGTCGGTAGACGCGCGCCGAAGCAGGCACCGGCTCTGCGACGTCATCAGCAGGTGCTCGGACGTTTCGAATTACGGCGTCACGGGCGATATCGCGAGCATGCTCAGCGCTGATCACCCCGTACCCGTCGAGGTGGGCGGGCTCGCCGCCACCGTGCAGAGTGGAATCAGTCATCACGACGTGAACCACGGGCCGACGAACGACAACACCACCGCTACGATCCTGCGGGCAATCAGCTCGGCCACAGTTGCACGGCAAGAATTGTGATCCGTTGGTCAACTCGAAGAGCGCGTCGGCTCGTCGCTGCTCGTACGTTCGAGAGTCGTTTCGGCATACCGACACTGCCAACTCGCGTAGTCGGCCGTCGAATGCCCGAGCCTGCTCTGCCGGAACGCTTCCCAAGATCTTTGCCATCCCGTCCTCGGCAGCGCTGACCCCGACGAAGCGATCGGTGAGAGCACGGCGTCGGCGTTCTCGCATACCTTCCGGGTCCACCATCGCCACGATCCGATCGATCGCCGCTGTCAGTCGCCTTCCCGTCAAGCCCGTTCCGCCTGCTACTGGTGGGGCGAGAACCTGCTCGAGCAGTAGTCGTTCCACCTCGTCGATCAATTCGTCTTTCACGTTCGCGGTCGCGGAATCGATCAAACCAACTCGGTACAGATCCAACTCGCCACGCGCCATCGCCGCTCGAGTGCGATGCAGACGAGTCTTTAACGAGAACCCCAACCCGATCAGCTTGCCGGCAGCCGCGCGACCCATCGTCAGTGACGCACCGACTTCCGATTCAGCCAACTCGTGTGCGGTCGACGACCACGCACCACTGGCGACATGCTCCGAGCTTCGCCGCGAAAAGAACTCGGCAATCACAGCGAGCTTGCATTCGACCAGCATCGCCTCGCATGCATGCAGATCGGTCATGAGATCAACCAGCGCACAATCAGTTTCGGTACCGGTCAGCTGTGCTGAGATACCGAAGAGCTCTGTTGTCGGGTTGACCATGCATCGATCTTATTCGAATATGCGTTCGAATGGCGTCGAATTCTTAAATCAGTCGGAATAGTCGGTTTCCTGAATTTCAGTGCATCTCAAGGGTTAGTCGTAATGCTGTCAGCGGATCCGAGGCATCTCGACGCCCACGCGGACCAGGCCCTTCGGGGTTGACGAAGCGGCCCTCGTCCGAGCGAGTCCACTCGCGTACGGCCCATCTCTCCTTGATCGCCCAACGGCCGTCGCGCCGCTCCATGTGGTCGATGAACCGCGCACCACTGGTGAAGTTGATCATTCCGATGTCTTCGGGCCCGCCCCAGTGTGTGGACATCGAATACGCCTCGCTGATCGCGTGGTCGCCGTGCAGTTCGACCAGGTGGTTGCCGATGTGGTGCATCGTGCCGCCGATCGCGGAGAGTTTTGTTGTGGCCCAGGCGATGTACTCGTCGATGGTGCCGTCGAATCCGGTGTGATGGTCGATCGCGTCCGGGTGGTAGGCGCTGCGGACGAGATCGAAGTCGAGGCGATCGATGCCGCGGCAGTACGTCAGAACCACCTCACGAATTGCCTGCTTGTCGATGAGATCCTGCAGTGCCTGGTCCATGTCACGCCTCCTTGATGCTGGTCATCCAGTCGAGTAATTCTGGTAGTTCTTCGGCAGCGCAATCGAATACGGCAGGCCGAAGCACCACGGCAGACGCGCCGCGGCCGGACCAGTCCAGGACCTTGTCAGCGGTTGCCGAGAGGTCGACGGACCGATTGTCGCGCCGAACCGGCGCCGCAGACACTTGCACACGTGCGGTATCCGGCTCGCGGTCGTGGGCTTCGAACGTGTTGCGCAGCAATGTGACACTGTCGGTGAACGTTCCCAGGTCGGTCGGGTTCACGGTCCAACCGTCGGCGACGCGTGCTATGCGGTCGAAGTTCCGCTGGCTTGGTCCGAAACCGAAGAGCACCGGTACGCGATTTTGGATCAACAGCGGGAGGCTGTGGTAGTTCTCGAAGGCGAAGTCGCGTCCCTTGAAGGTGGCCGGAGCATTGGTCCACAGTTCGCGACACGCTGCGACAGCCTCCTCCATGCGCCCGAATCGCGCGTCGAAAGGCATGTTGGTAGCGGTGTATTCGGCTTCTTGCCAACCGACGCCGAAACCCATGACGGCTCGACCTTCGGACAATGAGTCGAGAGTTGCAACCTGTTTGGCAAGCAGGGCGGCTGGGCGAACAGTGGCGATCAGAACCGATACTCCGAGGCGAGCGCGTTTGGTCACCGCGGCGATCGAGGAAAGAAGTGAAATCGGTTCGTACCAAGGGTGATCCAACGGGAACAAGAAGTTGTGTTCGGCTACCCGCTGAGCGTGTGCTTCGGCATTGAACCCGAGATGATCGCCGGTGCAGATCAGATCGATCCCGGCACGGTCAGCACGCGCGGCGAAGTCCAGAACCGGGCGAATCTTGCCGTCGAACAGGGCCTCGAGGCCCAAGATGTTGACGCCGATTTCCACAGTCGTCGTTCCTCTACAGTGCCCGCTTGGCATGCGCGGACATCTCGCCCATGTTGTCCAGACAGAAGAGTCTCGAGCTGAACTGCCACGACCCGTCGACGCAGGTGAAGCGATCGAAGTAGCGCCCCGCCAGAATGGGTTGCAGGGCAAGATCTTCGGTACCTTGGATGACCGTGACGTACGAGAGTGCCGTCGCTGATTCACCGTCGACCGCGATTCGCGTGTTGGTCAGCAGATGTTTGGTTCGTGGAACCGGCGGATCACCGTACATTCGAATGAAGCCGCTGCAGGCTGCGAACACTGCGTCGGCGTCGGACGAAATGAGCGTGGTGGCAACCCCGTCCGGCCCGCACTGCCCGTAGTCGGACGAAGCGAACAATGCAGCGACTTCACGCAATCGGCCCTGATCGATCAGATGCGTGTACTCGCAGAGCAGGTCACGGATCGCCGACTCGGCGACGATCCGTGACAGCTCCGCGGTCATACGGTGATCTCGCGCCGAACCATCTTGCCGGTTGCATTGCGAGGCAGCAGATCGCTGGTGATGCGCCACTTCGACGGCACCTTGAAATAGGACAGTCGCTCGGCAGCGTAATCACGCAGCTCCGCCTCCGTTGTGGCGGCTCCGGGACGCAGGACAACCACGGCGGACACTTCCTGGCCGAGGTCGGGGTGCGGCATGCCGATGACAGCGCACTCGATCACGTCGGGGTGTTCGTCGAGCGTCTGCTCGATCTCGGTGGGGTAGACGTTCTCGCCGCCACGCAGAATCAGGTCGGAACGACGACCGGTGAGACGGAGACGCCCGTTCTCGATTACGCCGAAATCGCCGGTGCGGAGCCAGCGTCCGGGGGCAATTGCCGACTCGGTCGCCTCGTCGTTCTCCCAGTATCCGAGCATGACGAAGGGGCTGCGTACGCACACTTCACCTTCGATGCCGTCCGGCAGCCATTCGCCGAAGGGATCGCGAATCTCCATCGAGACGGTGATGATCGGACGCCCGAGAGTGCCTGGGAACTCTTCGAGTTCGGCGCCGACGGCGACCGCAATGGCGGTGCTGCATTCGGTGAGGCCGTAGCTGTCGACCAGAGCATTGCGTGCGAACGGCACCTGCTCCTTGAGGCGTTCTTTGAACGCGGGCGACGACGGCGCGGATGCCAGCGAGAATGCAGTCAGTGAAGAGACGTCGTACTTGGCGATGTTGCCGTGCTCGAGTAGCCGCGATGCCATCGTGGGGACAGCACCCCAGTTGGTGACACGCTCGCGTTCGACCAACCCGAGCACCTTGTCGACGTCGAAGCCGCCCTCGGTCAGGATGACGGCACTGCCCGTAGCGAGACGGGGAACCACCAGATTGTGAAGGCTGGCGATGTGGAAGAGCGGGGAGGTGAGTAGATAACGCAGTGGGCTCGGCTTGGAAGCGTCGTACTCACGGCCGGTGAATGCAGCGCCGATCGCGTCGCTGTACTTGTGGTAGTCGACGACGGCCATCACGTTGCGGTGCGAGTGGAGTGCGCCCTTGGGGCGGCCACTGGTACCACTGGTGAACAAGATGACGGCAGGATCGTCCTCGTCGATGTCGGTGCTCGGCACGTCGGAGCCTGCATACTCCGCGATGAGCGCGGGCAGATCCTCTTCCATGGTGAGGACCGTGATGTCTGCCGGCAGTTCGGGGAGGGCGGCGCCGCGCTTGGCGTCCACGACCAGAACCTTCGGACGTGAGAGCTCGATCCCGTGGGTGACCTCGCGTGGAACCCACCAACCGTTGAGTCCGACAGCGATCGCGCCGAGCGCCTGCGTCGCGAAGAACGTCATGACCCATTCGGGAGTGTTGGCAGCGAGGATGCCCACACGGTCGCCCTTGCGGACTCCGTACTTGTCCCGCAGAGCAGTTGCCAGCGCGGCGACGGAATCGGCGTGCTCGGTGAACGAGATTCGACGATCGCTGGTGACGAGATAGTCGCCGTCGCCCCAGGCGCGAGATGCCGAGATGAGTTCACCGATGGCGTGACCACGGTTCTTCATCACGGGCATTATGGTGCCGAGAACCTCTTCTTCGACGATCTCGAATGGCCCACCTGGACCGGTGAGGCGTGAGACCGCCTGGTCCAGAAGCAACTGCGGATCTGCGGGGGCAGTCATGGAATGGCCTTTCGTATTGTGGCGCTTTTCACGTCACAAAATCTCACGAGAAAATCATATCTGTGGCGGCGGTTACCACTGAGCGAGACTGGGACGGTTCCGGCTCTGAGGCGTCGATACGTTCGAGTCGTATCGCAGTTGGAGTAATCGACATTCCGATATCGACTAGGACACAGGACACGATGACGAACACCGCCACCGAAGCATCTTCGAATGCAGCTCTTGCAGCTCCTCAGCGCGAGGACGTCGCGCAGATGTTGATCGACCGTCTCGGTGATCAGCACCTGGGTCTGCGGACGCGGACGCAGGACTGGAGCTGGGACGAGGTGGTGCGCGAGAGCGCAGCGCGCGGCTCGCTGGCGAAGTCGCTTCGCGCGCCCGGACCGTTTCACATCGGAGTTCTTCTCGAGAACGATCCGGAGTTCCTGTTCTGGCTCGGCGGCGCGGCCCTGACCGGGGCCACGATCGTCGGCATCAATCCGACCAGGCGTGGAGCTGAACTCGAGGCTGAGGTCCGGTACGTCGACTGCCAGCTGATCGTCACCGACAAAGCAGGCTACGAGAAGCTTGCCGGCCTGGACCTCGGGCTGACCGAAGATCGTTTCGTCCTGGTCGACGACGCGTCGTACCCGGACAAGATTGCAGCACATCACGTCGAGTCGCCTCAGATCGACCTCGGTGTCGACGCGTCGACGCTGTTCTTGCTTCTCTTCACCTCGGGCACTACCGGAATGTCCAAGGCAGTGCGGTGCAGCCAGGGGCGTCTGACGCGGTTGGCCTACGCGAACTGCGCCAAGTACGACATCGACCGCGACGACGTCTGCTACTGCTGCATGCCGCTCTTCCACGGCAACGCGTTGATGGCTCTGTGGGCGCCGGCCCTTTCGCAGGGAGCTACGGTCTGCCTCGTTCGTAAGTTCACCGCATCGGGATTCATGCCGGACGTTCGGTTTTACGGCGCAACATATTTCACCTACGTCGGTAAGGCCTTGGGGTATCTCATGGCGACGCCGGAACTGCCCGACGACATCGAGAACACCCTCACCCACGGCTTCGGGACCGAGGCGTCGCCGGGGGACAAGGCAGAGTTCATCCGTCGTTTCGGTGCACAACTTTTCGAGGGATACGGTTCGAGTGAAGGTGCCGGTTCAGTAGTGCTCGATCCGAACCAACCTGCCGGAGCGCTGGGCCGTCCCGCGGGCGAGAACATCGTCATCGTCGATCCCGATACGCGCGAAGAGCGACCCCGCGCAATTCTCGACGAGCACGGTCACGTGCTGAACCCCGACGAATCCATCGGCGAGATGGTCGACAAGGCCGGATCGAAGAAGTTCGAGGGGTACTACAAGAACGAAGACGCGATCGCCGAGAAGATTCGCCACGGTTGGTACTGGACAGGCGATCTCGGCTACGTCGACGAGGCCGGCTTCATCTACTTCGCGGGACGCAAGGGCGACTGGATCCGCGTCGACGGTGAGAACACCTCGGCTTTGATGATCGAGCACATCCTGCGTCGGCACCCCAAAGTGATTGCCACGGGTGTCTTCGCGGTACCGGATCCGCGTTCGGGTGATCAGGTCATGGCTGCGATCGAGGTCGCCGATCTCGCCGATTTCGATCCGGTCGAGTTCGCCGACTACCTTGCCGCGCAGGCGGATCTGGGTACCAAGGCAGCGCCACGATTTGTTCGCGTTTCGACCGACCTGCCCGTCACGGGCTCCAACAAGGTACTCAAACGTGAACTTCAAGCCGATCGCTGGCGGACCGACGAACCAGTGTTCCACTGGGTGGGCCGAGGCACTCCCGAATACACGTTGATGACCGAAGCTGACGTGGTGAACCTGGAGAAGGAGTTCGAGACGCACGGCCGCACGCGGTTCCTGTGAGTGAAGTTGCGCTGGTGACCGGCGCTTCCCGGGGGATCGGCCGAGAGTGCGCGCTGGCATTCGCGCGCGCCGGATTCGACGTTGCAATCACTGCTCGCACCGTTCGTGAAGGAGAGGGGCGGGCAGCCCCGCGAACGAGGCAAGGCGAGCAAGTGATTCCGGTGCCCGGCAGCCTGGAGACGACGGTTGCCGAGATCGAGTCCTTCGGTGTGCGCGCATTGGCCGTTCCGATGAACCTGCTCGATCTGGCATCCGTCCGCGGCGCCGGTGAACGGGTGCTGGCCGAGTGGGGACGTGTCGACGTGCTGGTGAACAACGCCTATGCGCAGACTGTCGGAAACATGGACCGGGTGCTCGACATCGAGATCGACGACGCTCAGGCGATGGCGATCGGGAATTATCTGCACCAACTCGCTCTGGTCCAGGTGATACTCCCGTCGATGATCAAGAGCGGCAACGGCGTAGTGGTCAATCTGGCATCGGGTTCGGCGACCATGGATCCGCCTGCGCCTCCCGGCGAGGGTGGTTGGGGTCTGTCGTACGCCGCGTCGAAGGCGTCGTTCGGACGTATTGCCGGAGCGATCAACTCCGAGTACCGAGACGCCGGAATCAAAGCGTTCAACCTGAGTCCGGGATTTGTCATCACGGAATCAGGGAAAGCCCGTGGTGGCGCGGACGCAATCGTGGACGCCGGATTTGCGGCCACACCGGCATCCGTACCCGCTGCAGCGGCGGTGTGGCTTGCAACAGATCCCGATGCGGACCGGTACCTCGGTCGCGTCGTGGATGGTCCGAAATTGATGGCGACACTGGAGGAAACGGTATGAAGCTCGGCGTGGTCGTTCCGGTCGAACTGGGTCGAAGCGGAGACCCTGATTGGATTCTGCAATTCGCCCGTGCGGCCGAGTCGCTGGGTTTCGACGAGATCTCGGCAGTGGAGCACTCGGTGGTCATCGCCGACACCGAGAGCGAGTACCCCTATTCTCCGACCGGAAAATCGCATCTTCCCGATGACTGCGACATCCCGGATCCGCTCGAACTGCTTTCGTTCGTGGCGGGTGCCACAACCACTTTGGGCTTGTCCACTGGAGTTCTGGTGCTGCCCAATCACAATCCGGTAGTGCTCGCCAAACGATTGGCGACGCTCGATCGCCTTTCCGGTGGGCGATTGCGCATCTGCCTCGGCCTGGGATGGATGAAGGAAGAGATCGAGGCGTGCGGCGGTGACTTCGAGCGCCGCGGCAAGGTAGCCGATGAGGCCATCGCGGTGATGCGTTCACTCTGGGCGGGCAAGGAAGCAGTCGATTTCGACGGCGATTACTTCTCGTTCAAGGGTGCGTACAGCTGGCCGAAGCCGCACCGCGAATCCGGAGTTCCGCTCTACATCGGTGGACACAGTCTCGCTGCTGCTCGGCGAGCAGGCCGGTTGGGTGACGGTTTCCAGCCGCTGGGACTGGCCGGTGAAGATCTCGACAAGGCTGTAGCGGCGATGAAAGCGGCTGCGGTGAAGGCAGATCGAGATCCTGCCGACGTATCGCTGGTACTCGGTGCGACACTGCCCAGGCTCGACGAAGCGAAACTCGACTGGGCACGCGGGTTGGGAGCCGATCGAATCGTGTTGTCCGCGAGTCGTCGTGGCACGTCGCTGGAACTGATCATCGACGAAATGGCCGAATGCTCGAAGCGGCTGGGGCTGAGTAACTAGGAGTGCGGGCGTGACCGGCAGCCATCGGAGCGGCTGCCGGTCATTGCTGTCGGAACGTCGATCAGTTATTGCTTGGTCAGCAATTTACTCCGGAGCTTTGCGATCGTGTCGGCGTCAAGTTTCAGCACGTCCTGCGAAAACTTCTCCCACCCACCGAACTGGTCGCGAATCTTGTCGAGTACTGGCTGAATCTGGCTGGGACGCTGCTCCATCAACGGTTTCAACAGATCGACATCGATTCCTTTCGAAGACAGAAAGGTGTAGGTCTGTTCGTTCTTGGCTTTGTTGTAGGTGTTCGACAGGACGAAGTCGTCGACGATGGTCTTGTCAGGAACACCCAGAATGCCGAGAAGTAGAGCTGTCATCAGTCCAGTGCGGTCTTTGCCTGCCGTGCAGTGGTAAGCGACTGCGGACTCGGAATCGGCGATGGTCCGTAGGGCTTGGGAATACCCGGCCATTCCGTCAGGCTTGGACAGTTGGTCGACGGCGCCGGTGTCGCTGATCCGGACGGCTTCACCGCCCCCGAGCACCTGCTCCACGATTGCAGGGTCACCAGATTTCAGGGCACTCGTAATCGCTGTGGCAAGAGCCTGAGTGCCGGCATCCAGGACTGCCGTGTTGACCACTTTCACGTTCGCGGGAACCTTGTCTGCTCCGTCCTTTGCGATCTCGCTGTCACCTCGGAAATCGACAACGGTCCGGATGCCTGCGTTCTCGATCGTTTGTTGATCGTCAGCAGTCAGATCGCTCAAGCGGTCGCCACGAAAAACCAGGCCCCACTTGACTGATCGGCCGTCGGCTGTCTCGTATCCGCCGACATCACGCACGTTGGCTGCGCCCTGCAGCGTCACGTGGCGGGTTGACGCGATGGTGGAAGTGCCGTCCTCGTCTATGACCTCGAAGTACCAGCGTGACAGTGGGTCGAGGCCGTCGACCTCAGTGGAGAAGCCGTCGACCGTGCCAATTTCCTTTCCTTCTGCGGCTGGGTTTTTCGGGTCGGTGGCGGCGAATACACGCACCTTTTCCGAGCCGCCGTGTTCCCAGACCAGTGAGTAGTGTCCGGCGGACGCTGATGTCACGTCGAGGTCGGTCGGCGTTTTCGCCGACTCGGCCTTGCTGCATGCGCCGAGTACGAGCATGAGTCCTGCCGCCGACAGCGCAAGAACTCGAGTTTTGCAAGTAGCCATGGGTCCTCCGAATCCAATTGGAAATCGGAGGCTACGCACCAGTGATCACTGTGTCGTGACCGTGTTGTGCAGAGCGGGAAAACTGCAGGCTGGAGTGCTTGTCGCCGATGATGATCAGGGATGGGCCAGCCCGTTCAGGAGCATCGCGCCGACAAAGATGGCACTGCTTGCGCGGGCGCTGCAGGACGGGTTGATCGCAATCGACGAACTCTGATCGAAGCGCGAGCGATCGGGTGCGTCGATCCGGGAGTCAGTCGAGGGCGGTGGCGTCGGTTGTCGGCGTCTTGGTGCCGGGAGTCGCTTCGATGTCGAGAACGACCTGGCTGTCGGTGGCTTCTTCGGGGAAGACGTACCGACGCATGGCCCACCAGCGGAAGGCCGTCGCCAGCAGGGTCCCGATGATCGATCCGCTGATGAAGTCCGCGAAGTTTTCCATCAACACCGACACCTCGGGTTGACGCAGATGGAACACGTACCGGGAGGTCCAGAGTGGTACCTGGTTGATGGCCAAACCGATACCCGCGACGATGAAGAACAGAGCGGCCTCGTGATGGCGCTGTCGACCACCGCGCTGCGCAAACGACCATTCGCGGTTGAGGACGTAGGACAGAACCGTCGCGATCAGGACCGCAAGGATGTTGGCCGTCACCGGGTGCTGAGGCAGAACCGTCCACTTGATGCCGAAGAACAGCACCGTGGTGACGATGAAGGCGATGCCGCCGACCACCAGGAACTTGAGCATTTCTGCGTGCGGCAGGACGCGCACGAGAACCCGCTCAGGAAGCCTATTGACCATCTTTTCGACAAACGCCATTGTTCGAGGCTAACCCTGAATACGACCGACGGCACAAATCGTCGATGCCCGTGTCGGCAAGATCATCAGAATCCGTACCCGAGAATTGCGGGCTTCTGCGCGTTGAAAGCGAAGTCGAAATTCAGGATCTCCTGCGGATCGGACGCGTGGAGTCGGTGCGCCGCCGCGAAGGTCTTGGCCTGGTGCTCGCCCAGGTACAAGCTGCTCAGGACATCAGAGGGCATCGTGATCGCAGGCACCGCGTCAGTGGCCGTACAGGTGGCCTTGCCGTCCTTGACCTGAAGTGCGAAGGTTCCGCCGGCCTTCAGGAACGGATCTTCGACCTTGATGACTGTGTCCAGGTCAGCAGCATATTCACGAGCCTCGAGAGCCGCGGGAACGTCCATGATGCGCAGCCACAGTCGATCGGAGCGCGTCGTCGTCCGGGCAAGGCGGTAGTCCGAGAGCATCAGCCGGAGTGGATCGGCAGGATGCTGGCGTGTCTCGATCCGGGTGACGAGGTCGAGGCCGCAGATCGTGCGCCACAGCGCCGCGTGCGCATCTTCGGTGATCGTCACGAACTCGTCGATCCGGGCGATGCTGTCGCGGCCCTCGCTCGTGTGCCGGTAAGCGATGTATCCGTCCGCGTGTGTCAGAAAGAACAGTCCGGAGGCGCCGTCACGATCCTCGGACGGGTCGGCGAACATGTGGTCCCAGAGTGGTTGCGGACGGACCTGAGCGCCGGGTGTCTGCAGTCGCCAGCGGTCGTAGATCTCGGGAAGAAGCGTCGAGGCAGCATTGATGTCGACGATGGACACGCCACCGTTGTCGGGCACCTCGGGGCGGAATCGTGCGAAGCGGCGATCGAGGGTGATGCCTTCGCTGAAGGTGGCCGGGCCGTATCCGAAGCGGTTGTAGATGCCGGCCTCGCTGGCCGTCAGGGCCGCAAGTGGTGCTCCGGTCGACTCGATGTGGGCGTGAAGTGCAGTGAACATCGAGCGTAGGACACCACGTCGACGGTGAGTCGGGGCGACGGATACCCAGGTGATTCCGCGCGTGGGGAGTTGGCGTCCGCCGGGCACGGTGAATTCCATGTCGATTTCGATGGCCACGCCGACGGGTAGGTCACCGTCGACGGCGAGGATGATGTCCTCGGGCTTGTAGAGCGCCTTCGTCAGTTCGCTGACCGCGGGAGACGGGTGAAAACCGAACCCCACCGAGTCGAGTAGTTGGAGAGCCGGCCAGTCGCTCTCGGTAGCGGTGCGGATGGTGATCTTGTTTTCGGGGCTCACGTATATCGACTTTGGCATAGATTGCGTGAAGACGCACATGAATATCGGGGCTGACGTTTCCGCACCGGCTCCCAGGGGTACCGCCCGACGGACCAGTCCTGCGGCACGGAGAAAACCGATACGGAGAAACACTGTGGCGATCACCGACATCAAGGAATATGCCCATCTCACCGAGGAAGACGTCGAAGCGCTCGGGCGCGAGTTGGACGCCATTCGGCTCGACATCGAGGAGAAGCGCGGCGCGCACGACGCTCGATACATCCAGCGGACGATCGCGTTTCAACGCTCTCTGATGGTGGCCGGCCGCATCGTCTTGTTCGCCAGCAAGAAGAAGCCTGCCTGGATTCTGGGGACTGCGCTGCTGGGGGTCGGCAAGATCATCGAGAACATGGAACTCGGCCACAACATCATCCACGGCCAGTGGGACTGGATGAACGATCCCGAGATTCACTCGAGCAACTGGGAGTGGGACAACACCTGCCCGTCCTCGGGATGGAAGCACTCGCACAACTTCACCCATCACAAGTTCACCAACATCGTCGGACTGGACAACGACGTGGGCTACGGAATCATGCGCGTCACGCGCGATCAAAAGTGGCACGCCGACTATCTCTTTCAACCGATCACGAATTTCGTGCTCGCGACCCTCTTCGAGTGGGGAGTGGCACTGCATCACCTCGAAACGGACAAACTCCGCAAGGGTGAGGTGAAGTGGTCCGAGAAATCGGAGATGGCCAAGGACGTCGGTAAGAAGATCGCGCGTCAGGTGGCGAAGGATTACATCCTGTTCCCCGCCCTGACCGGCCCGGCGTGGAAGACCACGTTGACGGCGAACGTCGTTGCGAACCTCATCCGAAACTACTGGAGTTACGCCGTCATCTTTTGCGGGCACTTTCCCGACGGTGCCGAGAAGTTCACGCTCGAGGAATTCGAGAACGAATCCCGAGCTCAGTGGTACTTACGACAGATGCTGGGGTCCGCCAACTTTCATGCCGGTCCCGTCATGGCCTTCATGAGCGGCAACCTCTGCTACCAGATCGAGCATCACTGCTTCCCTGACCTGCCGAGCAATCGGTACTCGGAAATCGCGGTGCCGTTGCGGGACTTGTGTGACAAGTACGACCTCCCGTACACGACCGGGCCGCTGTGGAAGCAGTACGGATTGACTCTGCGCACCATCTGGAAGTTGTCGCTGCCCAACAGGTTTCTCTCGGCTTCCCAGGACGACGCTCCGGAGACGCACTCGGAGTTGAAGTTCCGCATCCGAGGCGGAATCAAGGAAGTGTTCGGCGTCGATCCGCAGACGGGTAAGCGGCGCGGACTGCGAACAGCGATCGCGATGGTCTCGAACTGAATGCTGCAGGGTAGATGGTTCTCGTTTGTGGTCAAAAAACTGGCGCCGACCTTCGGGAGTCGCGATCAGTACCTTTGGTCGGAACGTTTAATTTCCGCGGCTTGTATAAACTGCAAGTGTGGTTCAGGTGATCTCTATCAAATTGTGAATGGTTAGGGCTGCCCGCTCGATGGCATTTTTTCGAGGTTGCAGAGGTTGATGTGGTGTCTTATATCAGCCGATGGCATCGTCTCTGGCTAAGTGTCCATTGGGTTGACGATCATCGACGGAATTTATTGAGTTCACCCAGTAGATCGCCGGGGTTAACCGGGTTCGATTTTTACATCGTTTTTTAGGGTAGAAATAACCCGCTCCAGCGCATTGTCCAGGTTTAACTCAAGATCCTCGGTGTCGCGTTTCCTCGGTGCGTCTACGACGAGGGAAGCCAAATGGCAAAGGATCTGAATCGCCTCGCCGGAATCCTCAAGGCCGAGCAGACGAAACCTAGTCTCGAGCATTTCGAGTTGAGCGTTGAGCGATGCTATGTGCAGCCTTGCCTCTTGTTCCGCATTCCGGTCTTCTGAATATGTCATCCTCAGGCGCAGTCTGCACACGGTCCTGTGAAGGTCATCCGAAGCAGTCAGAGCATCAATCGCGACTAGGAGGTTGCTCGCGCGACGTTGCCGACGATCCTCGGCGGCACGAGTGCTGTCGTGCAGTCTCTGCTGGACCGCAAGTTGCCGTTCAAGATTCAGACGTGTGCGGCGCTGAGCGTAAAGAACTCCGCAGAACGCAATGATTGCGGCTGTCAGGGTGACAATCGATCCGATGAGCGTTGCTTGAGGTGCCGTCAGCCCACCAGGGGCAGAAATTGTCAGTTTCTCGATTACCTCGGGCGGTAGGTTGAAATGCGGTTCGATTTGGATGGGCGTCGGTTTTATCTGCTCGGATACGGTCGGTGATGGCTCCGGGACTTGCTGGCTGAGCATCGGCCACACGATTGCCGCGTCCTCTCTCGAAGCGAACTTCTCAAACTACGAAATTGCACTGTCAGTGTAGTGATCTTTTTTATTGGATACCGCAAAGAGGAATTAAAGACCTGTCGCATTTGATAAATCTGCGCCCTTTTCCTCAATTGATGGATCGCCAATCGGCACAAAATCGTCCGGGGCGGAAGAATCTTTTTGAGTTCATTCGGTCCTTCGTGGACGGGTATAAATCTGCGTCGTGATTCATGGTTAGATCAGGCGTAGGTATGGATGATTGCCAAATATTGTATCTCAAGTCAATGGATTGATTCATCGCTCATCGTGCTACGCCGGAGAGTCCTGTGTAGATTTCTTTGTCATTTTCTGATCCCATGCTGAGTTGAGCCTGATCGATCACCGACTCGGCTTCCGATGTGGGTGTAGTGCGCGCGGATTCGGGCAAAAAGGCGGTGTACTTCTCTCTCATTGCTGCGAGCCCCGAATCTCGACCGGACTCATATTGCAGCGACCTCTGAACGAACTTCAGTCGGTGTTCCACATCGCCGATAACTTCCGCCCATTTCTTCACGATCAGTCGGTACTTCTTGCTGTCTTGGACGACGCCGAAAGGCTTGTTTTCTTGAGCACGTTGCTCGTCAACCGACCGGGTCGTTTCGTTGCCAACCAGCCAAAACTCCCATGTTGAGTTAGGCTGGTCAAACCTCTCGTCGTTTGTGATCGCGCTTGCGTAGCTCCGAAGTTGAGTGACATCGTCATCATTCAATCTGTGACTCGGTCGCTTCAGTTCGACCACTAGATGAGCGAAGTGGTTCTCGCGTGTCTCAAGCTGCCGTCCCAAAACGAGATCTGGAATGGCGTCCGTTCCATCTTCGCGGGTCACCGGACCGTCACCTACGAGTTTGACGTCGAGTCCTAGTTTGACCAGGAATTTCTTGAGTACTTCGTTGAGGCGTTCATCATCTCCTGTAAGCGACCATTCCTCGCCGAAGATCCAGGTTTCGTGAGCCAGAATGCGGTGGAGTTGTTTGCGTTCCAGTGTTGTCTTCTTGGTTAGTTTATCGAAAATTAGGGCATTCAGGCCCTGTATGAAGTCGACACGATTACCAACCTCTTTGCCCATCGCGATGAGATGAGTAAGAGTGGTTCGTTCCAAAAGGTCGCTCAGTTCCTTGATTCGGTCGGAGTTAAGTCGTGAGAACTGTTTCAGAATTGGTAACAGCGCTTCTGGATTGTTCTCGAATGTTTCTTTCAAGAGGCTTAAGGCCATTGCCTTTGAAGTGGTGGTCTTAGACTCGTCAACTGTACGTGATGCCGCCATTGCGACGACGTTGAAGGTATCGCGAGTGGCTTTGTCGACTGGCGTCGTTGGGTTTGTCGAGTATGGATAGACGCCCTCGGACTTCCACTTGGCCACAGTGTCAGCTTCCCGTCTCCGATTTGCCTCAGTGAGATACTGCCGAAGAGTATTTCGACCAGCTTGTAACACCTGGCCTCTGGGAGATTCGGTATCGCCTTCCAGCAGCAGTTCGTCGTTTCGGTTGAATCCGTCCCATGCCAAGTACGCAGTAAACTCTGCACCTACCGCCTGGATTTTTGGGGGCATCTCGCCTGTGATGGCTAAGTCCGACGTGCACAGGTATAGGCGCCTCTCCACGTTCTGAAGATTCCATTCGATCACTGTCAACGTGACTGCACCGTCAATGCCGGGTGGTAGCGAGACTTTAATCTCTTTTCGGTTCGCGATAACCGCCGAAGGGTCGATTGCGGCCCCAAGGAGCTTGATGCTGAAATCTTGGTGTCGTTCAAGGTGCAGGGCGAACTCGGTGAGGATGCGTTGACGAAGAATCTCCGGTGTATCGAAGGCCGCTATCGCTTCAGCCGTCACAGCACCGATCACAACTCTTGTGCCTGTGTGTGCGCCATCCAATGGCACGTCCGCGATCTGGAACTTGGCTAGATCGGATCGATTTCCCTCAACCTGGATGGTTACCAACTGCGCGTTCTGGACTGCCTCAGAAGTTGAGACCCAATTCACGGACGTTCCCAATGAGAAGGCTGCATACCGGCCACGGCCATGCTTGCCATGCACAGGTCGGCCGTTGTCGCTCTTTGTGCCCGGCATGAGCTTCCAACTGTCACCAACCGTCGAGAAAGATTGGGCTGCCTTCTGGCGATTCATGCCGTTGCCGTCGTCTTCGACCTCGATTAGGTCAAGACCACCTAGATCATTGCGCTCAACCCTGACGGTGACGGTCTTCGCATCCTCGTCGAATGCATTCCAGATCAGCTCACACAGCCCAACCTGGGGGGTCTTTATGAGAGATTCCAACATAGTTGTGCCAGGCGTGACCCGAATCTCCGTCATACCTTGCATGATCGCACAGCAATCGCTGAGACATGATCATACGATCGAACCCCGCTTGATCTTCAGGCGACCGAGCAAGCGTCCGGCGTCAGTCTTCTGTGGTCGCGGCCTCACCATGGTATCGATGCGAAGCAGGGACATTGAGCCAAAGAACACCGCGATTTTCTCATGTACCTATTGTCCGAGCAGGATGACCGGAACGTCCTCGGCAAAATCGACTATCAGTTCGCGACGCGAGAACAACCAGGTGTCGTCGATCTTTTCGAAGCTGTCCTGGTAACGAATCTCGATCCGGTTGTCCCGGTGGCCCTCGCCCCGCGGATAGATGTGGTGAGCGGAGCAGTAAGCCTCACCGTGTGCGGTGGTGGGGCCGTCGAGGTCGAGGATCTGCTGCTCGACGATGTGCCGGGTCGAGTGCAGATGTGAGACGGCATCGACCACCGAACTGCTGACGACGGAGTTCCCACGTATCTCCGTCGGCGCAGCCGTTCCGTTCAGTGCCGGCGGCAAGACGAATGCCACGTCGTCAGTGAAGAGAGCCGCAAGTGCAGTGGTGTTTCGGCGGTCGACGGCCTGTGCGTACCTGGCGGCCAAGTCGGTGAGAGCGACGCGATCCGAGGAGTCCATGCGCATATCTCACCCTATGTGACGCCGCTCATGTTTCGGCTTCCCGCTCATCGAGACACTCACAGCGCCCACCTGGGCATCTGGTTAGCGTCCAGGCCAAGAGTTGCCAGCCATGAATGCCATAGGAGAAACAGCGATGGATCTGAGGGAATCGCCCGAGCAGCAGGAGCTCCGCAAGGAGTTGCGCGCGTACTTCGCGGCGCTGCTGCCGGAAGAGAAGCGTCGCGCGGCCGGCGAGCAAGGTGTGGGTGGCGAGTACTTCCGCGAGATCGTGAAGTTGCTGGGCAAGGACGGTTGGCTCGGTATCGGCTGGCCCAAGGAATTCGGTGGACAGGGACGCTCCATCGAAGAGCAGTTCGTGTTCTTCGACGAGGTTCAGCGCGCAGGTCTGCCGTTTCCCTTCGTGACGGTCAATACCGTCGGACCGACGTTGATGAAGTACGGCACCGAAGAACAGAAGGAACGCTTCCTGCCCGGCATCCTGGCCGGCGACATCGTCTTCGCAATCGGGTACACCGAGCCCGAGGCCGGCACCGACCTTGCGTCACTCAAGACTCGTGCGGTTCTCGACGGTGACGAGTGGATCGTCGACGGCAACAAGATCTTCACCAGTGGCGCCAACACTGCCGACTACGTGTGGCTGGCCTGCCGCACCGACGCGGATGCCCCCAAGCACAAGGGAATCTCGATCCTGATCGTCCCCACCGAGGATGCAGGCTTCGAGTGGTCACCGATCAACACCGTCGGCGGTTTGATGGTGACGTCCACGTACTACTCCGGCATTCGAGTTCCGTCGAAGGACGTTGTGGGCGAGGTCAACGGCGGCTGGCAGCTCATCACGGCTCAGCTCAACCACGAGCGAATCGGCCTGGCGGCCATCGGTGGTCGCACGTACGGTCTGTGGAACCTGGTCCTGGACTGGGCCAAGGAAAACGGCGCCATCGACATCCCGTGGGTGCAACAGGACTTCGCTCGCACACACGCCAAGCTCGAGGCCATGCGACTGCTGAATTGGAAGATGACGGCAGCCGTCGCACAGGACACGCTCTCCGGAGCCGACGCCGGTGCCACCAAGACGTACGGGACCGAGACTCACGTCGATGTCTACCGCACCCTGCTCGGAATTCTCGGCTCCGCCGGTCGCATCCGCCCCGAGTCTCCGGGCGCTCTGCTTGCCGGTCAGATCGAGCAGATCTCGCGTCAGGGTGTCGTGAACACCTTCGGCGGCGGCGTCAACGAAGTTCTGCGGGACATGGTCGGCACCATCGGCTTGGGACTCGTTCGCGAAAAGAGGGTCAAGTGAGCGACATTTCGGCGCAACTCGACGCTTTTGTAGGCCAGACGCTTGTTCCCACCACCTGGGGGCCAGACGAGGTCAACATCCCCATGATCCGGCATTGGGCCGAGACCATGGGCGATACCAACCCCGTCTACCTCGACGACGACGCTGCCCGCGCCACCGGTCGTGACGGCGTCGTCGCTCCCGCTCAGATGCTTCAGGTCTGGATCATGCGGACCTTTACCGACAAGATGGCGGGCAACGACCCGTCGCAGGTGTGGACCGATCTGATCGCCACCCTCGACGCAGCCGGCTACAGCTCTGTCGTGGCCACCGATTCCGATCAGGAGTTCTTCGCCGAACTGCGCCCAGGCGATCGCGTTAACTACACCGAGGTCATCGAGTCGATTTCGCCGGAGAAGAAGACCGGCCTCGGTGTCGGACACTTCGTCACGACGCTCAAGACCTACCGCAACGGTGACGATCAGGTTGTCGGCACCCAGCGGTGGCGGACGCTGCGGTTCAAACCTCAGGAATCTGCTGCACCCGAAGCTCCTCGTGCACTGCGTCCGCGTCCGGCTCTCAACGCGGACAACGCTTTCTGGTTCGAAGCGGCCAAAGAGCACCGTCTGGTGATCCAGCGCTGCACGTCCTGCAAGACGTTGCGTCATCCCACCGGCCCGATGTGCGGCGAGTGCCAGTCACTCGAGTGGGACACGATCGACGCGTCGGGGCGTGGCACGGTGTACAGCTTCGTGGTCAATCATCACCCCAAGATCGACGCGTTCGACTACCCGCTCATCGTTGCGGTAATCGAACTCGAAGAGGGAACCCGATTGATCGCCAACATGGTGGGTATCGCGCCCGAAGATGTCGTGGTCGACATGCCCGTGGAACTTGACTGGATCGACGCCGACCCGGATCTGACGCTTCCCGCGTTCCGGCCGGCCGTACGCGAGGAGCACTGATGGACTTCAATTTCAGCGAAGAGCAGGAAGCAATTCGCGCACTGGCCGACGAGGTCTTCACCAGCAAGGCAACGATCGAGCGCACCAAGGAGATCGAACTCTCCGCTGAGCGCGTCGACCGTGAACTGTGGCGTGAGCTCGCGAGCACCGGGTTGCTCGGTATCGCCCTGCCGGAGGAGTTCGGCGGCGGTGGCCTCGGCTTGTCCGAGCTGTACGCACTGCTCGAACAGCAGGGACGTCACGTTGCGGCCGTGCCGATCTGGGAAACGACCCTTGCAGCATTGGCTGTCAACGAATTCGGCTCTGATTCCCTTCGCGCCGAACTCCTTCCGGGAGTTGCCGACGGCAGTCGATTCCTGACCGTCGGTCTCGAAGAGTTCGGTCCGTACACTGGCGGCGACCCACTGACCACGGCTGAGCAGGACGCCGACGGCAATTGGACTCTGACGGGTGAGAAGGCAGTAGTGCCGATGACTCACGTCGCGAACCTTGCTCTCGTTTCGGCAACCGCTTCCACTGGTACGGCACTGCTGCTGGTCGACCTGAATGCCGAGGGAGTGACGCTCGAACAGACGCAGTCCACCAGTTGGGAGATCTGTGCCAACGTCACCTTTGCCGGTGCCCCCGCGCAGCTGATCGGTGCGGCTGACGGCACCACGGTTCCGTGGCTGATCGACCGCGTTCAGCTGGCATTGGCCGCAATCCAATGGGGCGTCGGCTCGGGTGCAGTCGCGCAGGCCGTCACGTACCTGAACGGCCGCAAGCAGTTCGGCCGTCCGCTGGCGACCTTCCAGGCCGTCAATCATCAACTCGCTGACTGCTACATCGATCTCGAAGCGATGCGCGTGACACTGTGGCAGGCCGCCTGGCGCATCTCCGAGGGACTGGATCTCGGCACCTCGGTACTGGTCGCCAAGTGGTGGGCTACCGACGGCGGACAGCGCGTCGTGCATCGCACCACGCATGTTCACGGCGGCATGGGCGTCGACACCGACTACCCGGTTCACCGTCATCTGTTGTGGGGCAAGCAGATTGCTGCCACCCTCGGTGGTTCCAGCTCCGATCTGGCGCGTCTGGGTGCGCAGCTCGCATCCGGTGTGGAGGTGCTCGCATGACCGTACTTGCCGGTCGCAGTTACGCAGACGTCGTTGTCGGAGAGGCATTGCCCGAGTTGGCGATCCCGCTGACCCGCACGTTGATCGTCGCCACGGCAATCGCCACTCGCGATTTTCAGGACGTGCACCACGATCCGAGCCTGGCCCAGGAGCGTGGCTCGAAGGATGTCTTCATGAACATCCTCACGAGCAACGGTCTTGTCGGTCGATACGTCACGGACTGGGCCGGATCTGCATCGACCTTGCGCCGCATCGCCATTCGTCTCGGGGCGCCCAACTACCCGGGTGACACCATGACGATGACCGGTGAGGTCGTGTCCAAGGAAGACGGAGTGGTCGTGGTCAAGGTGCAGGGTGCAAACAGCCTCGGCAACCATGCATCCGGCACCGTCGCAGTCGCTTTCAAGGAAGAGGAGAGGCCCTGATGGCGATCAGCCCACTCTCGGGTGCCGCCGCCATCGTCGGCATCGGATCCACCGAGTTCTCCAAGAACTCCGGCCGCACCGAACTGCAGTTGGCGTGTGAGGCCATCGTCGCGGCACTCGCTGACGCCGGTATCGATCCGTCCGAGGTCGACGGTCTGTCCACCTACACGTCGGAGACGAACGGCGAAGCGATCGTGGCTCGCAACTGCGGCCTCGGTGAGCTCAAGTTCTTCTCGCGCATTCACTACGGCGGCGGCGCTGCGTGTGCCACCGTGCAGCAGGCGGCCATGGCAGTTGCGACGGGTGTTGCCGACGTCGTGGTTTGTTACCGCGCCTTCAACGAGCGCTCCGGTGTGCGCTACGGCCTAGGGCAGCACGATCGACCGATGGACAGCACGGCGGACCGCGCCGCGTATGCGTGGATGACTCCTCAGGGATTGTCGACTCCCGCTCAGTGGGTCGCCATGTTCGCCCGCCGCTACATGCACCAGTACGGTGCGACGAGTGAGGACTTCGGACGAGTTGCAGTGGTGGCGCGCAAGCATGCCGCCAACAACCCGGCTGCTTGGTTCTACGAGCGTCCGATCACGCTCGAGGACCATCAGAACTCGCGCTGGATCGCCGAGCCGCTGCACCTGCTCGACTGCTGCCAGGAAACCGACGGCGGCCAGGCATTGGTCATCGTCTCTGCCGAGCGCGCAAAGGATCTGGCCAACAAGCCCGTCGTCATCAAGGGCGCCGCTCAGGGCAGTAGCAAGGATCAGCACATGATGACCAGCTACTACCGGCCCGACATCTCGGGTATCCCGGAGATGGGCTTGGTTGCTCGTCAGCTGTACGGCCAGAGCGGCCTGACACCGGACGACATCAACGCCGCGATCCTGTACGACCACTTCACTCCGTTGGTGCTTCCCCAGCTCGAAGAACTGGGCTTCTGCAAGCCAGGCGAAGCCAAGGACTTCATCCGCGAAGGCAACCTCGAGATCGGTGGATGCCTGCCGTCCAACACTCACGGTGGTCAGGTCGGCGAGGCGTACCTGCACGGTGTCAACGGAATTGCCGAAGGTGTGCGACTGGTGCGAGGCACGTCGACCAACCAGCCCGAGGGCGTCGAAAACGTATTGGTCACAGCCGGAACAGCAGTACCCACCAGCGGTCTCGTTCTCGGCGCTGTTTGAGAGAGGAAAAGACAGTGACAACTTCGGAAGCTGCGAAGACCGCCGGCGATTGGCGTGGAGCCGATCTCGGGACCCGCACCGTGTCGTACACCGAGCGCGACGCGATCCTGTACGCACTTGCCGTGGGCGCCAAGGCGACCGAGCTGGACCTCGTCTTCGAGGATCAGCTTCGGGTACTGCCGACCTTTGCTCTGACGCTGGCGCAGTGGGCTCCCGACGCTCTGGGTTCGGCGGGCGCCTTCGACACCTCGACGGCACTGCACGGCTCGCAAGAGCTGAAAGTGCTTGCTCCGCTTCCGCGTAGCGGTGACGTGACCTTGAAGGCTTCGGTCGGCGAGGTGTGGGACAAGGGCGCAGCGGCCGTGTTCGAAGTGAAGGTGGAGTGCGAATACTTCGTCGCGACCTGGTCACTTTTTGCCCCCGGTGCCGGTGGATTCGGCGGAGAACGTGGACCCTCACGTCCGGCGGAACCGACCGGCGAGCCTTCGTTGACCGGTGTGTTGACCACAGCGGAGAACCAGACGGCGATGTACCGGCTCCTGGGCGACAAGCACCACATCCACATCGATCCCGAGGCTGCGGCGCGGATCAACCAGCCGCGTCCGATCATGCACGGCCTGTGCACGTTGGCCGCGAGCACGCTCGAGCTTGCCCGGGTCGCCGGAGTGCATCCGGCGCACCTCGTGAGCCTCGAGGGTCGATTCGCTGCGGCGATCCATCCGGGTGAAGCGCCGTCCATCGTTGCGTGGGGAACTCCCGACGACCTGGCCTTCCAGGTCACCAAGGGTGATCAGGTAGCGATTTCCGGTGCACGAGTGAGCTTCTCCGCTCGCTAGTCCCTCCAGACTCAACTGCGGGGTGCTTGACCCCTCGTCGCGCCCCGCAGTTGTTCACACGAAGAAGCAGCCCCCGAGCGAATCCGCTCAGGGGCTGCTTCGTATTTGTTTCAATCCTGGTGGGTCGCCATGTAGCGAGCCGGGTACTCACCGCCGCCGTGAACGGCGATGTCGGCGCCGTTCACGTACGAGGAGAGCGGGCTCGCCAGGAACAGGCAGGAGTTGGCGATATCGGCCGGCACGGCCATGCGCTCCATCGGAATGGTCCTGGTGACCGCAGCGCCGCCGTCGGCGCCGTAGACCTCGGCGGCAGCCTCGGTACGGATCAGGCCGGTGGTGATGTGGTTGATCCGGACCTTCGGCGCCCATTCGAGGGCCAATGCCTTGGTCAGAACGAGGAGGCCTGCCTTGGCTGCGCTGTACGCCGCGGTTCCGGGCTGCGGGTCGATCGCCGAGACACTGCCGATGTTGATGATGGCACCGCCGTCGTCCTGAGTCTGCATCACTGCATTTGCGGCCTGGGCAACGTTGAAGGGTGCCAACAGGTTCAGGGCCACGATCTTCTCGACGAAGCGGGGTGACACCGTCGCAGCATCGGCATCGGGGGAGCCGCCGGCGTTGTTGACCAGGACGTCCAGACGGCCGAAGCGCTCGACGGCATCCTGGACGAGGGCTGCGGCGTCGGCGGGATCGCGGACGTCAGTGGCGCGAAAGGCTGCGCTACGGCCGTCGGCGGTGGGTAGGTTTTCGGGCTCGTTACGGCCACAGACCAGCACGTTCGCACCCGCGGCGAGGAAGGTTTCGGCGATGACGTAGCCGATGCCTTTGGTGCCGCCGGTGACGATCACCGAGCGTCCGCTGAAATCGACGGGGTTGGGCAGTGTCACGGTGGAGCCTTCCTGGTGCGGTGCCGAGCTGAATTGCCGCCCAATGTGATTGACGCGACGTGGTCGCGCACCGTAGGGTCAAGCAAGTGCTTGGTTGTTTTGTAGGTCGAGTGTAGACGACAAACGGCGGCAGTCACCAGAATCGACCGGTCCCTCCCGCAAAGGGACCTCTGCGTCGACAGACATTGGAGTAGTCACATGGGCAAGCTCGAAGGCAAAGTTGCACTCATCACGGGTGCGGGTCAGGGAATCGGGCAGGGGATTGCCCTGGCCTTGGCCAAAGAGGGCGCCGTGATCGCCGTTGCCGGCCGCACCGAATCCAAGTTGCACACCACGTGCGGACTACTGGCTGACATCGGTGCGCGCGGTGAGGCGGTGGTCTGCGACGTCAGCAAGAAGGACGACATCACCGACGCCGTGGACCGTACCGTCGAACTGTTCGGCGGAATCGACATCCTGGTCAACAACGCCAACGACTGCAAGCCCGGCCCACTCTTGAGCGTGCTCGACGAAGACTTCGAGCGTTCCTTCGCGACGGGGCCGCTCGCAACCCTGCGCATGATGCAGGCGTCGTACCCCCACATGAACAGTCGTGGCGGTGGCGTCATCATCAACATGGTCACCTCGGCGGCGGTGCGCTGGGATGCCAGTAACTACGGCGCTTACGGTTCCATCAAAGAAGGCATGCGCTCGTTGACCCGCGCTGCGGCCTGTGAATGGGGCAAGGACAACATTCGCGTTCTCAATGTTGCCCCGCACGCCAAGACTCCCGCGTTGCAGTGGTGGATGGACAAGAATCCCGAAGAGGCAGCGGCATTTGTCGCAGGTATTCCGCTGGGACGCGTCGGAGACCCCGAGACCGACATCGGTCGTGCCGTCGTCTTCCTCGTCAGCGAAGACGCCGGGTACCTCACGGGTGCCACGATCCCGCTCGACGGCGGCCAGTCGCGCTGGGGCTGACCGCCATCGACCCGATCAGGTCATCACGGCGCCGCCGTCGACGGCAATCGTCTGGCCGGTGACGTTGCGAGCCTTGTCACTGAGCAAGAAGGCGACCATCTCGGCGATGTCTCCGGGCGTCTGAGCTCGACCCATCGGAACCATCTGGGCCACAAAAGAATCGAAGACGTCAGCATCGGAAACGTCTGCCAGCGCAGGATCGCGTCGACGCAGTTCCTTGATGGTTCGAAGCCACATGTCGGTGAGGATCAGGCCGGGCATGACCGTATTCGAACGGAGTCCTCGAGTCGCACCGATCCGGGCGACGCTGTGACTCATCTCGATCACGGCGGCCTTCGACGGTCCGTAGTGCGCGAGCATGTCACCGCCCAAGCGGGCACCGATCGACGCGATGTTGACGATCGCTGCCGGACCCTCGGTTCTGCTCACGAATTCGCGGCACATCAGGAAGCTGCCCTTGGTGTTCACCGCAAAGGTGTTGTCCCACTGGTCTTCGGTGATCTCGAGGAACGGAGTGAAGACGCCGATTCCGGCGCCGTTGACGAGTGCAGTCGGGCTTCCGGCCGACGCAGCCACGTCGAAGGCGTTCTTGACGTCACCTTCACGTCGAACATCGCATCGTGCCGTGTGGACTGCTACGCCAAGGCTTTCCAGGCGTGCTGCGGTGTCGGCGAGTGCAGCCTCTTCGATGTCGAGGAGAAGCAGGGTGCCGAAGTCCTCCGCAAGGCGCTCGGCAATAGCGGCGCCCAACCCGGCAGCTGCGCCGGTGACAATGGCTTCGGGCGCGCTCACGGCAGGTGCGTTTCGAGCAGTGGGGCAAGCAGTTCGGCTGCGCGCGCCGCCGTGATGACCTCGCTCGGGTCCACCTTGGTCACGACTTTCGAAGCAGAATCTTCGTAGACATGCTCACCGATGAGTCGCCCCTGCTCGTCGTACGGCCAGACAAATGCCAAGGTCCGACGCACGAGATACCAACCGTCGGGGTCGATGTCCGACGACTGTTCGGGGGCTGCGGGGGTGGATCCACCCGATTCGTGCACCGCGCCGAACACCCCGTCTCCCAGAATCGATCCTGGGACGAATTGACTGAAGAGAGTCTCACCCGAGAATCCGCTGTCGGAGACCGCGAAGTCGGACTGTCCGGTCCACATGACAAGGGTGTCCGTCTCGGCGAGTGACTGGTAGAAGTTGGTGACGGCGTCCATGCCGTCCAGAACAATCGACTGCCCGTCTTCGAACAACCGGTAGACGGGTTCTTCGACGGTCATGTCGGGCGAGAGGATTTCCTTGTAACGACCGGAGACCTCGAGCAATGCGTGGCGCCGGTAGTTTCGGAGGATCTTCTGGTGCCGCGGATTGTCGATGGTTTCCAATTGCTTTTCGACGCCATCCATCATGTGGACGAATTCGTGCTCGTACTTACTCATCACATCTCCTGGTTTCGCGGATTCGGCGGGCTGTCCGGATCTGCGACAACTGTGACCTGACGTGGCATTCGCTGTACATGTAGAACTTCGTTCGACAATTGCCGGTTTGCTTAACTCCGCTGTTCAGATACCGTGATGGTCATCACTTTGCTGGCGAACAGCGGCCTAAGACAACCGAATGGACGGTAATGAAAAAGGCGAGAAGAGGTGAAGATCTGAATCTGCGGTTGGTGTCCTCGTTGCTCGTCGTCGTGGCGGAAGGGCACTTCGGTCGAGCGGCAGACCGGTTGTTCGTCACGGCGCCTGCTCTCAGTCAGCAGATTCGTCGACTCGAGGAACAGGTGGGTGTCGAGTTGGTCGATCGCAGTTCGCACCCGGTGGTGCTCACCGCCGCGGGTGAGGTATTCGTCGCGGATGCGCGGCCCGCTCTCGAGTTCGCCGTTCGCGCGATGAACGGGCTCGACGCACTCGAGCGTCGGCGGGCCAGGCGGTTGCGGATCGGATTCATCAACGGGGCGGCCGGAAGTTTGGGACGTGCGGTGATCGATTCGTTGCATGCGGAGGTGGAGCTGGTCCAATTGGACTGGTCCCAACAGGTTTCCGCGGTGGCGAGCGCGACCGTCGACGCGGCCTTCGTGCGACCGCCACTGCCGGTGCTCGACGGTGTGGTGCTCGAACGGATAGGCGTCGAACCGCGGGTGGTGGCTCTGCCTCGAGGGCACCAACTGGCGGGTCGCGCGAGCATCGAGATTTCTGAAATAGATGGGACTGTGCAGGTTTCGAGTGACGGCGCACCACCCGAATGGGTGAAATGGTGGTCGGTGGACCCGCGCCCGAGTGGTGTACCCGTCCGGTACGGTCCCTCTGTCCGCACGATGGACGAAGCGCTCGAGGTTGTCGCCAACGGTCGGGCGGTGGTGATAACGGCAGCAACCATTGCCGAGTACTACACCCGCTCGGATATCAGTTTCGTGCGCATTTCCGACATCGAGCAGTGTTCGATCGATCTGTGTACCCGCGAGGGCGACAGCAGTCCGGCAGTGATCGAGCTACGCAAAGCTGTTTCAGCCCTCGGTACCGCCAGGTGATTGCCGTGTCCTGATGTGATGCGCATGTACTCGGATGAAATACGCATTCTTGCCGTCTTCGTTTTAGTCAGATAGACTAAAACCATGAAAACGATCAGCACGGCACTTGAAATCGTCGAGGCAGCACGAGTTTCGGCCGATGTGTTCGGGGGAGACTCCAGCGATCTCGACACCCGTCGCGCTGCGAAGCGTCGTTTTCATCGGCTCGCCTCCGCCATTCATCCGGACCGGGCGAAGCCCGAAGATCGGGTGCGATACTCGGCCGCAACATCTCGGTTGAACGAGCTATACCGCAGTTGGACAGCGGAGTTCGAGCCGGCAGATTCTCGGCCCGTTTATGTCGGCGAGCGGGGCGAGTACACGTTGGGTGGACTGGTAGCGCGCGGCTCGGTCGCTAACCTGTACCGGTCCGATGCCCGTGTCGTACTCAAGATTCCGCGAGACCCTCGGGCGAACTCGATGATCGAGGCCGAACGGAATGTGTTGACGGACATCGAGAATTCGTGCGAAGCCGGTTGGGCAGTCTCGTACTTCCCGCGATTGATCGATCAAATCACCCATGTGGGCAGCGGCACGAGACGTCAGATCGATGTGCTGGACGATCTGACCGAAGGTTTTGTGAGTCTCGCCGACGTCCGTGAGGCGTATCCGGGTGGCCTCGATCCACGGGACTGGGCGTGGATGCACCGACGGCTACTTCGGGCTCTGGCAGCAGCGCATGCGACTGGTTGGGTGCACACCGCGATTACCGCGGAGAACGTGCTGATCGAGCCTGATCGGCACGGGGTGGTGCTGGTCGGCTGGTCCTTTGCCACCCGTACGGGCAGCCGCCCGGTGGCGACGATCGGTTCCGATCGTGATTCGTACCCACCGGAACTCGGCGAAGGAGCGTCTCCGGCCTGGGACGTCTACATGGCTCATCATTTGATGCTCCGAATGCTGGGCGAGCAGACCCACGAACGGATGAAGGCGTTTGCCGACGGCTGCATGCAGGACAACCCGAGATTGCGTCCCGACGCGGTCGACCTACTGGGTGAGTTCGACGAACTCCTCGATCTTCTCTATGGCCAGCGGACATTTCGTCCGTTCGCCGTTCCATCCACGAAAGGACAGTGATTGTCATGGGCTACGGAAACTGGGACGACAACACCTATTTGGCGGGCAAGACTTTTCGTGCCGCACGCGGTGTCGACGATTTCGGTTACACCGATTCGCTTCGGTCGCGTCCGCGAAGCAGTTGGAAAGCGGACCCGACCCTCGACCCCTTCGGCGTCGACAAGCGTGAATGCCGGGACTCGGCCGGGCACCCCGATTCTCTCCCGATAGCAGTGCTCTTCGATGTCACCGGCTCGATGGGCGCTGTTCCTCGAATCATGCAGGACAAGCTCGGAAAGCTGCACGGGCTGCTGCAACGCAAGGGATACGCGGATGATCCGCAGATTCTGTTCGGTGGTATCGGCGACGCCGATTCCGATCAGGTGCCACTACAAGTCGGCCAGTTCGAGTCGGGTAACGCGATGGACGAGCAGCTTCGGACCATCTTCCTCGAGGGCAACGGTGGTGGACAGAAGTCGGAAAGCTATGAATTGGCAGCATATTTCATGGCGCGCCACACCAGTACGGATGCCTGGGAGAAGCGCGGAAGGAAAGGCTACCTCTTCATCATCGGCGACGAGCTGAACAAGCCGCGACTCTCGGCTCGTCACATCCGTTCGGTGATCGGCGACAAGGTACGTCAGGACGTATCGGTCTCGTCGATCTACCGTGAACTCGAAGAAAGATGGAATGTCTACTTCGTTCTGCCAGATCAGTCGTCGTACTTCAACGATCCGGAAATCGCGGATCACTGGAAGAAGTTGCTCGGTGAACGCTTCGTCAAACTCGACGACCCCGCTGCGGTGTGCGAACTGATCGCGCTGACGGTCGGAATCGGTGAGGACCGCATCGACCTGCGTGACGGACTGGCGGATCTCCGCGACATCGGTTCAAGAGCTGAAGCCGAGACCGTCGGCAAGGCTCTCGCTCTAATTCCAGGGCGCAGCACCGCGACGGTGGCCGGGTTGCCCCACGATCTCGGAACCGATACGGACGATGTTGATTTCGCATAGAAGGAGAGCATGATGGAGCTGTTCGAAGACCGCGATATCGTCGTCGTAGACCTCGGATTCGGAGATGCGGGGAAGGGAGCAACCGTCGATTGGCTTTGCTCCGACCAAGCCGATTTGGGTGTGGCCGCAGTGGTCCGGTTCAACGGTGGGGCACAGGCAGCGCACAACGTGACGGTCGGCGAGCGCCACCACACGTTCTCGCAGTTCGGTTCGGGAACGCTGTCCGGCGTCCCGACGTTTCTCTCGAGATTCGTGTTGGTCGAGCCCATCGCCCTCGCCCGGGAGGCGCGTGCTCTGGAAGCGCTCGGAGTTCGAAATCCGTTCGATCTGATACGGATCGACGCGCGCGCATTGTTGACGACGCCGATTCACGTGGCCGCCAACAGGGCTCGTGAGGATGTTCGCGGCGGTAACCGACACGGCTCGTGTGGCAAGGGGATCGGTGAGACCGCGGCGTATGCGCTCGAAGTTGCGAATGCGCCTACGGTGGGAGACTGCCGGCGACCTGACTCCTTGCGTCGTAAGTTGTCGGCGTTGGCCACATTCTACGGACCGTTGATCGCGGAGAGTCGCCACGGTTTTCCGCCGATCGACGACATGGTCGACATGTACGCGGAATTCGGTGCCGTCGTGGACATCGCCGACCCGGATGCGCTGGGCGCGTTGGGTGCCCGTGGTCGTCTGGTATTCGAGGGGGCACAAGGTGTCCTTCTCGACGAGTGGCGGGGGTTTCACCCACACACCACGTGGTCGACGGTCGAACCGTCCAACGCGCGAGCGATGATCGACGAGTTGGGCCGGGACAGTTACGTACTCGGCGTCACCCGCACGTACATGACACGACACGGAGCTGGGCCCTTCCCGACGGAGGATCCGGAGCTGGCGAAGGTGTTGCCCGAGCTGCACAACGGGACGGGTGAGTATCAAGGCGGATTCCGGACGGGCCACCTCGACGAGTTGTTGTTGCACTACGCAATCGAGGTGAGCGGTGGCGTCGACGGTTTGGCGCTTACTCATCTCGACGCGATGGATCGCGCGCGGGCTGCAGGCGTCCCGATCCACGGGGTGCACGCGTACGAAGGATTGCCGTTCGTTCCCGTCGGAGAGTGGAAGGATCTCGATCACCAGCAGGCGCTGACAGATTCCCTGAAAGCCGTAGGGGTCGTGCCGAAGGAACTTCCGGCCGACCCGGAGGATTTCGCCCGGTATCTGAGCGAGGAAATGGGTGCGCCGGTAGTGCTGACCGCGAACGGTGCCGACCGGGTCGATCGTCAGATGCGATGCCCAGTGCCTGCATGATGGACGGTGTGGACCAGTCACTTGTCTCGATCGATGTCATCGCGCTCCGGTTCGGCAATCCGGAACCCGGGATGTTGCGATTTGCCGTCACTCCGCGGCAAGCGGAGCCGTACACCGGGCAGTTGGCGCTGCCCGGTGTACTGCTGGGCGCCGGTGAGCGGTTGCAGGACGCCGCCAGGCGGGCCGTGACCACCAAGCTCGGAATTCCCGACGAGAAGATCCTCGTCAGCGGTCAATTGACCGTGTTCGACGAACCCAATCGCGACCCCCGCGGTCCGACGCTCTCGGTGACCATGTGGGCAGTGATCTCGTCGGACGAGGTGCCGGGTTCGGCCGAATGGGTGAGCTGGGACAACCCGGGGGACCTTGCGTTCGACCACAATCGGATAGTCGCCGATACCCGCCCGATCCTTGCTGACACCCTGTTGTGGCGAGATCAGGCATTCACGCGGGCATTACTGGGTCCGTCGTTTCCGGCGTCGTACGCGCTGGCCGTGGCGGAGGAGCTTTCCGGTGTGCGTCCGGACCCGGGCAATTTGAACCGGACGCTCAAAGCGTTGCCAGGGCTGGAACGTACGGACGAACGAGTCCGGGTCAGTGCCACCGGGCGACCCGCGGTGGTCTGGGCGTGGACCGAAAACAGCTGACCTACCTCAGAAGTTGCCCCGCGCGGCCTGCTCACGCTCGATCGCTTCGAACAGGGCTTTGAAGTTTCCCAGTCCGAATCCCAGTGAGCCGTGGCGTTCGATGATCTCGAAGAACACGGTGGGACGATCTCCGATCGGCTTGGTGAAGATCTGAAGAAGATAGCCGTCCTCGTCGCGGTCGACGAGGATGCCTCGCTTCTGCAATTCCTCGATCGGAACTCGAACCTCTCCGATACGCGCGCGCAATTCGGGATCCTCGTAATACGAAGCCGGAGTAGAGAGAAACTCGATTCCTTCGTCGACCAGAGCATCGACTGCTCCGAGGATGTCGTTGGTCGCAAGTGCGAGATGCTGAGCGCCGGGACCTTGGTAGAACTCGAGGTACTCGTCGATCTGTGACCGCTTCTTCGCGATGGCAGGTTCGTTGAGTGGGAACTTGACTCGGTGATTGCCGCTCGAGACGACCTTGCTCATCAGCGCGGAGTAGTCGGTGGCTATGTCGCCGCCCACGAACTCGGCCATGTTGGTGAATCCCATGACCCGGTTGTAGAAGTCGACCCACTGGTCCATCTTGCCGAGTTCGACATTGCCGACGACGTGGTCGAGGGCCTGGAAGATTCGCTTGGGCGCGCCGTCACGCTTGCGGTACGACGACGTCCGTTCGACGTATCCGGGAAGGTAAGGGCCGGTGTAGCGGGAACGGTCGACGAGGGTGTGCCGAGTCTCGCCGTACGTCGCGATGCTGGCCAGGCGAACGGTGCCGTGCTCGTCGGTGACGTCGTGCGGTTCGCTCAACACTGTCGCGCCTTGGGTGATGGCGTGTGCGATGCACTTGTCCACGTCAGGGACGCTGAGCGCGATGTCGCGGATACCGTCGCCGTGACGGCTGTGATGTTCGATCAGCGGACTTGCCGGATCCACAGCACCTTTGACGACAAACCGCACGGCCCCGCTTTTGAGTACAAACGCGTGGTGGTCGCGGTTTCCCGTCGACGGGCCTGAATAGGCCACCAATTCCATGCCGAACGCAGACTGGAAGAAATGTGAAGTCTGCGTGGCATTTCCGACGACCCATTCGAGGCCGTCCCAACCGCTCACGGGGAAGGGATCGTGATCGCTGTCGTACTCGACCAAGCCGACCAACTGGCGCAATTGCTCCAGATCCAGGCCGGCCAGCTGTTCGTCGTCGGTGAGAGTCTGTTCGACGGTCATGATGAGTCCCCTCTGAGTGCGATGTACACAGCGCGGTGCGCGAGTTATGTTCGGCACTGCCAGTACAAACAGATAAGTCCTTCAGAGGTTGGGTAGTCAACGGAGGTAGTTGAAAGTAGACACAGCGCCGGAATGCGAAGATGGTGGCACTGTTTTGTAGGCAATTTGCATAGTTGAACGACGAGTGGAGCAGACGTGAATCTCGACGCAGTGGATCTGGCTCTGTTGGACGCGATGAACAAGCACCCGAGAGCCGGTGCGTTGGAGCTTTCGCGTCAGGTCAAGGTTGCGCGGGCGACAGTGCAGGCGAGATTGAAAAGGATGGAAGATGCGGGCGTCATCGCCGGATACGCGCCGCACGTCAATTTGGCTGCAGCGGGTTTCGGAGTACAGGCATTCGTGACTTTGCAGATCGCCCAGGGGGCGCTCGACACCGTCACAGCGGAACTCGAGGCAATCCCCGGTGTGCTCGAAGCCTTTGCCACCACCGGCTCCGGCGACGTGCTGTGCCGGATTGCCGCTGCGTCGCACGAGGATTTGCAAGCGACGCTGCTCGAACTGAATCGGTCGGGGATAGCCACCCGGTCGACCAGCGTCATGGTTCTCTCGGTTGTGGTGCCGCTCCGGTCGATGCCCCTCCTGCAGACTCTGCAGTCGGAGCAGACGACCAAGGCCCCGGCGTACCGACGAGGCGGTCAGTCTCGCTGACGACCCGGAGCCCAGAATCCCAGAACGATCGCGGATACCCACATGATCGCAGCGAGCGTGAGTGCTCCTTGATCCATGCCTTTGATGAAGGCTTCACGGGCGAATTCGGCCAACTGGGCACCCTGCGGCCCGGCTGCTTCGGCGACGTGGAGAGCGGCGGCCAGAGAACCGGATACCGGCTCCTTGGCCGGTTCGGGTAGCAAGTCGACCGCGGGCTGGACGTGATTTCCGTAGCCGGCGGCGAGGATACTTCCCGCCAGTGCAACGCCGATGGCGGAGCCGATC
>NZ_BAAILK010000012.1:646822-667793 GCF_054589475.1 Rhodococcus sp. no. 34 | reverse complement strand
CACGGGTTGCGTCGTTGACTGCTGAGGCAACCCCCTGTTTGGAGTCCGGTGCGTTGGAGACGATGGCAGCAGTGGCGGGGGTTGTCGACAAACCCAATCCAATGGCGGCCACTACCAAGGGAACACAGACTTCGGCATAGGTCGAACTGGCATCCAAGCGCGTCAGGAGTGCAATTCCGGTTCCGAGGAAGGCGACACCGGTTGCGGTGAGGGCGCGAAGGCCGATACGCGGAATCAGTAGGGGCGCAACCACGGACAGGGCCATCACCGGCACGGCGATCGGCATGAGGGCGAGCGCCGATTGCAGGGGGGAGTAGTCGAGCACCAGTTGGAGATACTGCACGATCAGGAAGAACAAGCCGAAGGTCGCCAGAAATTGCAGGGTCAGCGACGCCGCGCCGCTGCCGAATGCACGATTGGCAAACAGTCTGACGTCCAGAAGTGGGTGGCGAGTGCGTAATTCGACCCAGCTGAAGATTGCTGTCATGGCAATTCCGCCGATCAGCAATGCGAGAACCACCGGATCGAGCCAGCCACGGGCGGGCGCCTCGATCATCCCGAGGACGAACAGGCCGATCGAGCCGGCGATCAGTGCGGTGCCAGGCAGATCGAGGGGAGTTGCCTCAGCGTCCTTCGACGTCACGATCGTGAACGACACCACGAGGATCAGGACGGAGACGACGGCCAGGCTGACGAATATCGAATGCCACGACCATTTTTCGAGGAGCAACCCGGAGACGACAAGTCCGGCGATTGCACCGGACCCTGCGACGCCGGACCAGACTCCGACGGCGCGGGCACGCTGCGCCGGCGGGAAACCTGCAGTGAGTAGAGACAGCGTCGCCGGCATGACAAATGCGGCGCCGACGCCGGAGATCACGCGGGAGACGATGATCCACGACGGTTCGTCCGCGAAGACCGGAATCGACGAGCCGGCAGCAAAAACGAGTAGTCCGAACATGAGCAGTTCTCGTCGACCGTATCGATCGCCGAGTGCGCCCGCCGGCAACAAGAGACAAGCCAGCGTGAGCGTGTACCCGTCCACGATCCACGTGAGCTGGCTCTGTGTTGCACCGGTATCGCGGGCCAAGTCGGGAAGGGCCGTGTTGAGCGCGGCCATCGCTGCGACGACCAGCGCGACGGCGCAGCACGCGACCGTCAGCATCCAGATCTGTCGGATGGTCCACGTGGACTGTTCGAGCGTCGTATCGCTACTCACGAAACCTCCCGATAGAAACAAGACCATCAGTATCGTTACAAGAACAGCAGTTCCACAACCCCCAAGTGGGTATAACTGAAGTTGTGACGGTGGGAATCGACAAGCAGGGAATCGAACAGCAGGGAAACGACGAGGACCCGCGCAAACAGCGTTCCAGATCCAGGTTGCTCGACGCAGCGACCACGCTGCTGGCAGAAGGCGGCGTCGACGCCGTGACGATCGATGCCGTCACCAAGTTGGCCAACGTCGCGCGTGCGACGCTGTATCGCCATTTCGACAGCGGCACGGAGTTACTCGCCGCGGCATTTGCACGTCTACTGCCGCCGGTGCCGGAGATGTCCGGTGAAGGCGATCTCCGCGCGCAGTTGCTCGAGTTGTTGACCAGTCAGGCCAAGGCCATCGAAAGCGCACCGATCCAGGTGACGGCGATGTGCTGGCTCGGCTTGGGGCCGGAACTGAAGGGTTATTCAAGCGTCGATGCCCTGTCCACGGACAAGCCCGAATTGCGATCGCTGCGCCAGACGGTTTTCGAGCAGTACCGACACGCGTTCGATCGGATCCTGCGCTCGCCGGGCGCGATCGACGCGTTGGGGGAGTACGACTACGACGTCGCACTTGCTCAGTTGGTCGGACCTTTGGTGCTCACCAAGCTGGCCACGCTGACGCCTCTCGGGGAGGCTGCGTGTGAGCAGATCGTGGACGACTTTCTGGCTGCACGCGGAGTGTCGAGCTGAGAGCTCACGGCTCCAGATTGCGGCGTAGCACGTACTGCTCGAGCCTGTCGATGCCGCGCACTCGTCGCGGACGTAGGTGCCGCAGTTTGAAATTGGCGTCCGAGCCGAGTTGGGTGGCCAACTCGGAGTCGATCAGCACGGTGCCGGGACGAGCAGAGCTGGTGAGACGCGCGGCCTTGTTGACCACCGAACCGTAGAGATCTCCGAAGCGAACCAACGTCGGCCCCATGGCCAGACCCACCCGAAGCTGCGGATCGTCGTGATCGGCGAGGACCGCCTGCTGGATCTGCAAAGCGATCTCGGCGGCATGGTGGGGACTTTCAGCGGCGAACATGACCTCGTCACCGACGGTCTTGACCACCCAGCCGTAGTTGCGACCGATGATTTCGGTGGACGCGGACTCGAACCGCTCGAGCAGATCGTTGAGTTCGGCGGAGTCGAGGCCGCGGGTCAGCGAGGTGTACCCGACGATGTCGGCGAAACCCACGACCAGAACACGACTCGCTACTTCTTCGCCCGGGTTTCCGACGTTGCGGCCCGTCGACGACGCGACGTGGCGCTTCCAGACGTACGTCTGCAGAGATTCGACAGCGGGAATGATCTCGGCGCCGAGGCGCAGAACGATCTTCCGGATCGCTTCGGGCTCGTGATCTGCCGAGTCGGCGAGCTGGTCGATGATGTGTGTGCTGATCAGCGAGACCTGCCACTCAGCCAACCTCGACATCGACTGCCCCAGTGAACGGGCGGCAGCCACCTCACTGCTCTGCGAGATGACTCCTCGATTGACCATGTCGATGATCGTCTTGAGGGCGTTGGCGTCTTGCTGGGTGAACATGACGGCGTCGGGATCCTCGTCGACGGCAAAGCCCATCGCGACCCACAAACGATCGGCACGCTCGCGTGTCACACCGGCGAATTCCGCGATCTGCGATTGCGTGAAGCAGCGCGGTCCGCCGAGGAGGGACTCCTCGATGTCGGCTTGAATCCGGCTGAGCAGATGAGCATCGACGTCGACCGGATCAGCGGTGTGAGGTTCAGCAGCGTGAGATTCAGCAGGGGCGGGTTCGGTGACCTCGTCGATCCACTCTGACTCCGAACTGCTCACCGTGCTCCTTCTTGCCGCAACGAATTTCTGTCCACCATCTTCCACGCGGTGCCCCGAGAACAGTACTGAATTGGCCGAACCGTCTACGGATCCTCGGGCTCAGGCGGGCGGTGAGAGTCAACACGTCGGTGGCTTGTGCAAGAGTTGCCCCGAGAAAAGCACTGTCGATACCGAAATGCACGAGATACTTCTGAAAGGACCTGCGCATGCCACCCCGTAGACGTTCCGGCGCTGCCGCATCAACGCCGGATCACCTCACTGCGGACAATCTGGCAGCGCTCGCCACGGCTGTCGCCGAAGGCAAGCGCGCCACCGTCTATCTGCGCGAGGCGACTCCCAGCCTGGGGATCGAAGCCGGTACCTCGGCGAAAGTCGTGTCGGTGGACGGCAACACCGTGATGATCCGCCCCAAAGGCGTCAACGACGAATTGCCTTTCGAGGCAGAGGAATTGCGCATAAACCGCGTCTCCGCGGCACCGGCCAAACCGGCGCCACGGCCCAAACCAGTTGTGGAGTCCGAGCCCCTGATGGAGCCACTCGTAGAGCCTGTTCGACCGAAGCCGCGTGCGCAGCCTGCACCCGCTCCGGTACCGACTACCACTGCTGCCCCTGCCGCGACACCTCGTCCGGCCGTCAAGCGTGCGAAGAAACTGCCGGCCGGCATCAGCGTCACCATCCATGCGGGCGCGGACAACGACTGGAGCGTGACGGTCACACAGGGCGCCAAGCGTCCGGGCAAAGCAGTTCCGGTCGCACCCGATGCGGTCGAGCGAGCTGTCCGCGAGTTGGGTGAGCCCACCGCAATCGAGGCTGTCGAGTCCATCATCGTCGCTGCACGGGACATGGCTGCAGCGCGAGTCGACGAGTTGAGCCGTCAGCTCGAGGAGGCACGCAAGATGCTCGAGGCGCTCGGAGCTACCGACTAGACACGCTGCGTAGGTCCGCACTTTCCGGGGTATGCGTTTTTTGCAGCGGGGAGATTACCGGCGGAGAGATTGTGATGTTGCAGCGAATTGTTTCGGCTCTGGCAGCGTTGGTCTTGGCACTCGGACTCGGGTTCATCGTCAGCAGCAACGCTGTTGCTGCACCCACGCCCATGGGTGGTGGTTCGGGCATCATCATCGACAATCAGCTGGTCTGTACGTTGACCACTATCGGTCACGACAACGGCGGCAGACTCGTGGGTATCACCGCAGGTCACTGCGGTGGTCCTGGATCGTTCGTGATCCCGGAAAGCAACGAGGAGGCAGGCGTGGTCGGCACGTTCGTCGAGTCGAACCCGGACCTGGACTACGGGGTCATCCAGTTCGATCCGGGCAAGGTCACACCAGTTCGAACGGTGGGCGCGGCAACCATCACCTCGATCGGCGCTCCGGCCAGCTTCCCGGCCACAGCCTGCAAGGAAGGCCGTACGACGGGCACGACCTGCGGCGTCGTCTGGGGAGACCTGAGCGCCGACGCATCCACCTGGACTCAGATCTGCGTCGACCACGGTGATTCGGGAGCCCCGGTCACGGTCGGGACGACGCTGGTCGCGATGGTCAACGCCTACCTCTGGGTGCCGTGCCTGGGGCCGGAACTCGGCACCAACATGACCTCCATCGTGGACACGATCAATGCCCACGGAGGCGTCGGCGCCGGGTACCGGCCCATCTAGCGGCGAGCTGGGATCAGCCGCAGACCGCTCCACCCGAGGCTGATCCCACGAGCTTGGAGTACTTGGCCAACACACCACGTGTGTAGCGAGGCGGCAACGGCTCCCAGCCCTTCTTGCGGGCTTCCAATTCGGAGTCGTCGACCAACAATTCGAGTTGTCCGGTACCCACGTCGAGTCGGATCTGATCGCCGTCGCGAACGAACGCGATGGGACCGCCGTCAACCGCCTCGGGCGCAACGTGTCCGACGCACAAGCCAGTAGTGCCACCAGAGAATCGTCCGTCCGTCAGCAGCAGGACGTCCTTGCCGAGACCCGCGCCCTTGATCGCGCCCGTGATGGCCAGCATCTCGCGCATGCCGGGACCACCCTTCGGGCCTTCGTAGCGGATGACGACAACGTCACCGCCGGTGATGGTGCCGTCCTCGAGAGCATCCATCGCGGCGCGCTCGCGTTCGAAAACCCGTGCAGTGCCGACGAATACATCAGACTCGAATCCTGCCGACTTGACCACCGCGCCGCCGGGCGCGAGTGACCCCTTCAAGATCGTGATGCCTCCGGTGGGGTGAATGGGCTTGTTCATCGCCCGCAGGACCTTGCCGTCCGGATCGGGCGGGGTGATGTGCGCGAGATTCTCCGCCACGGTCTTACCGGTGACGGTCAGGCAATCTCCGTGCATGAGTCCCGCGTCGAGCAATGCCTTCATGATCACGGGGACGCCGCCGATACGGTCGACGTCCGTCATGACGTGCTTTCCGAAAGGCTTGACGTCGGCGAGGTGCGGGACCTTCGCACCGACGCGAGCGAAGTCGTCGAGCGTCAGCGGGACGTACGCTTCGTGCGCGATCGCGAGGAGATGGAGCACCGCATTGGTGGATCCGCCGAATGCCATGACTACTGCAATGGCGTTCTCGAACGCTTCCTTGGTGAGGATGTCCCTCGCAGTGATACCTCGACGCAGGAGTTCGACAACGGCTTTGCCGCTCTCGCGGGCGAAGCCGTCGCGGCGACGATCCGGTGCGGGCGGTGAAGCGCTGCCGGGCAGCGACATTCCCATGGCCTCGGCGGCGCTGGCCATCGTGTTTGCCGTGTACATGCCGCCGCACGCGCCTTCGCCCGGGCAGATCGCCCGTTCGATGGTGTCGACGTCGGCGCGGCTCATCAGCCCACGCGAGCAGGCGCCAACCGCCTCGAACGCGTCGATGACGGTGACTTCACGCTCACTGCCGTCGGAAAGTTTGGCGACGCCGGGGAGGGTGGAGCCGGCGTAGAGGAACACGCTGGCGAGGTCGAGGCGGGCCGCCGCCATCATCATGCCGGGCAACGACTTGTCGCAGCCGGCGAGAAGGACCGATCCGTCGAGACGCTCGGCCTGCATGACGGTCTCGACGCTGTCCGCGATCACTTCACGGGAGACGAGGGAGAAGTGCATGCCCTCGTGCCCCATCGAAATGCCGTCGGAGACGGAGATAGTGCCGAATTCGAGAGGGAACCCGCCGGCTTCCCGTACGCCCTCCTTGACGGCCTTGGCCAGGCGATCGAGGGACAGGTTGCATGGCGTGATTTCGTTCCAGGACGAGGCGACGCCGATCTGCGACTTGACCCAGTCGTCGTCGCCCATTCCTACTGCACGCAACATGCCGCGCGCTGCGGTCTTTTCGAGTCCGTCGGTGACGTCACGACTTCTGGGCTTGATGTCGGGTTCGGTCATTTTCCAAGCATAGGCGTCAGCGGGGTGTGTTTCCGGCAGACGAGCGACTCGACTTGCCGACAAACGCCGTCCGTCGTGAATAGACTCGTCGCATCGCAGTTGGGGCTGAGTGTGCAGGTGATTGACGTACAGGGGGATTCACGTGGAGTCGGAACTGACTTCGGCTTTCGGATTTGCAGTTCTGGCCGCCTTCTTGACCGGTAGTGGTGTCTTCCTGGTCGTTCTGACGGTTCTGCACGAGATTGCCCGGTGGAAGGGCCGCTTCGTATCGGTGTGGGTGACTTTCTTTGCCGCTCTGCTGATACTGCCCATCCTGTTCGGCGCGTTGATCGCAGGCTATTCCGCGTTCTCCGAGGTCGACGGGTCCGAGGCTCTGCTTCCGCCGGCGTTCTGGATCCTGATCGCGGCCGGGGGTGCACTCGGCGGTTACATCGGAGTCAAGGTCGGTGTGGTTCGAGGCTCGGCCCTCGATTACCGGTTGTAATCGGGATCGACTCGATCAAACTTCCAGAGAAGCGCAGGCGAAGCCTGGGTGAACATCCCGAAGCTCTCTTGAACGCCCGTTCAGGTGCGGGTTCACTCCTAGCGTGCACACGAATGCCTTCGATCGAATATCCAGACGTGGCCTGCTGCAGGGATCGGCGGCCCTCGCCGGCGCAGTAGGTCTCGGTGTCGCTTCGGCGAGTCACGCCGGTGCCGAGGTTCCGGGTGGCAGCCCGGGCTTCGCGCACGGCGTGGCATCCGGTGACCCGTTGCCGGATGCGGTGATCATCTGGACCCGCATCACCCCGACGGCAGACGCGACGCCTGGTTCCGGCGTCGGGCCGGCGGTGACTCTCAACTGGCAGGTCGCGACCGATGAGGGGTTCGCGAGCGTCGTTGCGTCCGGAAGTGTTGCTGCTTCGGCGGATTCCGATCACACCGCGAAGGTCGACGCCACCGGACTCGATTCGTCGACGACGTACTGGTACCGATTCACTGCGGGTTCGGCTGTTTCTCCGGTGGGCCGCACCCGCACGGCTCCGTCGAACTCGGCAGATCTCGATCGTCTCCGCTTCGGCGTGGTGTCCTGCTCCAACTGGGAGGCGGGGTATTTCGGTGCCTATCGTCACCTCGCATTCCGCGAAGACCTCGACGCGATCATCCACCTCGGTGACTACATCTACGAGTACGGGCAGGGGGAGTACGGCGCGAGAAACGGATCCGTTCGCCTTCACGAGCCGGCCCACGAGATCATTTCGCTGGCCGACTACCGAATTCGGCACGCGCAGTACAAGACAGACCCGGATCTGGCAGCTCTGCACCTGAAGCTCCCGTTCATCACCACGTGGGACGATCACGAATCGGCCGACAACGCGTACCGGGACGGCGCCGAAAACCACACTCCCGGTGTCGAAGGTGACTGGGCAGATCGAAAGGCCAACTCGGCCAAGGCATATTTCGAGTGGATGCCCGTCCGCCCGTCGGGTAATGGTTCGAGCGTTCAGCTGTATCGTCGGTTCCGCTTCGGGAATCTGGCCGAGATCTCGATGCTCGATCTGCGTACCTACCGCGACGAGCAACCGACCATGAAGCAGGTCGACGATCCGTCGCGCACCATTACCGGACGCGCACAGATGGATTGGTTGACCAACGGAATCGTCACCTCCCCGACGCAGTGGAAGGTCGTCGGCAATCCGGTCATGATCACGCCCTGCGTGTTCCCGCCGCTGGAACCGGCGACCACCGCGGCGTTGACCGAACTGGTGGGTGTGCCGCAGGCCGGTGTCCCGTACAACACGGATCAGTGGGACGGGTACACCGCCGACCGCACCAGGCTTTTCGACGCGATCACCTCGAACGGTGTGGACAACACCGTCTTCATCACCGGTGACATCCACACGTCATGGGCCTGCGACCTACCGACCAACGCCGCCAACTATCCGGGTGGGCCGACCGTCGGCGCCGAGTTCGTCGTCCCGTCGGTGACGTCGCCCAATATCGACGACATGCTGAAAGTGCCACCGCGCACGGTAACCGTTGCGGCAGAAGAAGCATTCAAGGCCGTGAACCGACACGTGCGGTACGTCGAACTGGATTCGCACGGCTACGGCGTATTCGAAATCGCCCGCGAAGGTACTCAGATGGACTGGTACTACGTCGACGATCTCACCAATCCGCAGAGCAATGCGCACTACGCCGTGAGCTACCGTCTTCCGGCAGGCGCGGGCAGTAGAGTCTCACCCACCTCGGCCGCCCTCGATCAGGCCTCGTACCGACCAGGAGTCGACCAGTGAGTATCGAAGTTTCGCGTCGTAGCGTTCTGATCGGCGGAAGTGTTGTCGCCGGAACGGCATTGCTCGGAACGCCCGCTCGCGCGAGTGTTCCCACCAGCGCCGGAATCCCAGACCTGGACGTGCATGTCATAGTCGTAGACGGCATGCGGCCGGACGAGCTGCGATCGGAGCTCACCCCGACGCTGACCGGGCTTGCGGCCGGCGGTATCCACTACCCGGACGCCAGCGCCATCACGATCGCAGAGACGCTGCCGAACCACACGGCGATGATGACGGGAGTGCTGCCGGCGCGTTCGGGTGTACCCGCCAACTCCGTCTACGATCCGGCCATCGACAAGAAGCGTGACCTCGATCGGCCTTCCGACCTGCAGGCATCGACGGTTCTGGATCGGGTGCGCACCGAACTCGGATTGACCACTGCGAGTGTGCTGTCGAAGCGCTACCTGCACGGGTTGTTCGGTGACCGCGCCTCATTGGTGTGGGATCCGCAGCCGCTCGTTCCCGGTACCGAGCATGCGCCGGACAACTTCACGATCGACGCCTTGATCCGTATCGTCGGCGGGAACTCGCCGCGGCTCTCGTTCACCAACCTCGGTGACGTCGATCGGGTCGGGCACCTGGATCTGTCCGGTCCGTCCATCCGGATCGCTCGCACGGCTGCACTTCAGAACACCGACAACCAGGTTCGCCGCTTCGTCGACTTCCTTCATGACACGGGTCGCTGGAATCGGAGCATTCTGATCGTGTTGGCCGACCACTCCATGGACTGGTCGGAGCCCGCGCGGCTCATCGGCTTGGATCGACCGCTGAACGCGGACCCGTTGCTGGCAGGCAAGATTCGAATCGCCCAGAACGGTGGCGCAGACCTGATCTACTTCGTCGGACCCGATGGCGAACGGGCGGAAGCCGTCAGCCGGATTCAGCAGATCGTGGATGGTGTGGACGGCGTCGAATCCAGCCACCTCCCCGCCGAATTCGATCTCGGCACCAATGCCGGTGACGTCGTTGCGTTTTGCGCTCAGGGCTGGCGGTTCAGTGATCCGACTCCACTGTCCAACCCGATTCCCGGCAACCACGGCCACTTCGTGACACTGCCCATTCCGTTCTTCCTCAGCGGCGGACATCCCGCTCTGGACGGTGGACGGAAGATCGACACGCAGGCTCGCACGATCGACGTCGCGCCGACGGTTGCGGCTCTGCTCGGCCTCGGTGCACCTGCCGGCGGCTGGGACGGCGTCGCCCGCACGACGGGTGTGTCGCTGAACGTCTAACGAGGATCGCGACCGGTCAGGGCAATCAGCTTGTCCTGCAACGACGCATCGTCCGGGAGGTCGACGGGATCGGAGAAGAGTCCGCTCTCGGCGAGCATGTCGCGCTGCCCGTCGAGGTCGGACCAGACGGCCTCGACGAGGTCTGGATCGAGCCGCTCGTCTGCTCCGACCGCTCGCGCAAGGTCCCAGGTGTGGATCGTGACGTCCGAGGTCTGCTGGCGCAGATAGGGTTCCACCTTCACCGTGCCGTACGAGAGGTGAACGTGGGCACTGAGGTCCGTCGATTTCCACGCTTTGATTGCGGCATCGGAGTACTTCTGCCATTCGGTCCACAGGTCGTCCCCGACGGGAACGATGTCCGGTGTCGCCTCGCCGACCGTCAGTCCGGCCAGGAGCGGCGGTACCCACTGCTGCTCCTCGATGACGTGGCGGACGAGGTGTTCGACGTGCCAGTCGGAGTCGGGCGTGGGTGCGTTCCAGTCCTCGACCGCAGCGAGTCGTGAACCGAATTCGCGGTGGGCGGTGAGTACGAGTTCGAGCCAATCGAATGCCATCACTCGAGGGTAACCCGATCAGCGTGACGTTAATCGGTGCGTGAGGCTTCGATTCGGTGAAGACTGTCGGGGTTGTCGCTCAGTCGAATCGAGGAGTTTTCATGACCGTCCCCACCGTCACTCTGGCCGAAGGTCTCACTGTCAGCGCCCAGGGATACGGCGCGATGTCCGTCGCCCCGGTCTACGGCCCGGTGGATCCGGCCGAGGCGCTCGCCACGCTGCACCATGCGGTGGACATCGGGATCACGTTCATCGACACCGCCAACGTGTACGGCGAGGGCTCGAGCGAGCGTGCGGTGGGAGAGCTTCTCAAAGACCGCCGGGACGAAGTGCAGTTGGCGACCAAGTTCGGTCTGGTCGGCAACATCGCCAACGGTCAGCGCGGGATCAACGGAGACCCGGCTTACGTGCCGCGGGCACTCGACGAGTCTCTGGGACGACTCGGCGTCGATCATGTCGACCTCTACTACTTGCACCGGGTCGACCCGAACGTGCCGATCGAAGACACCGTCGGCGCGATCGCGGAGCAGGTGAAGGCGGGCAAGGTCCGCAACATCGGCCTGTCCGAGGCGACCGGCGATGAACTGCGTCGTGCGTACGGGGTGCATCCGATCGCGGCGATCCAGTCGGAATGGAGCATCTGGAGTCGGGACGTCGAGAACAAGGTAGTACCCACCGCCGCGGAACTCGGAGTCGGATTCGTGCCCTTCTCACCTGTGGGCCGAGGCTTCCTGGCGGGATCGTTCGATGCGGAGACGCTCGGTGACAACGACCTGCGCCGACGCTTCCCACGCTTCTCGGACTCCGCGCTCCCTGCTAATCAGAAGGTTCTCGACGTGGTCCGCGCCGTCGGTGAGGAGCTCGGCGCGACGCCTGCACAGGTTTCCCTGGCATGGCTCGATGCCAAGGGCCGTCAGCACGGGTTGCCTTCCGTTTCGATTCCCGGCACGCGGTTCGCTGCACGAGTCACGGAAAACGCCGGAGCGTTGGACATCGTTCTGAGCGAAGACCAGATCGCTCGCCTCGACTCCCTCGCCGCGATTACCGAAGGCTTCCGTTCGGCTGATTTGAATTGGGTCTCTCAGGGCCGCGAATAATCATGTCCTGAGCCTTGCGAAAGACAGGAGTAACATACAGACCCGATGAAAAAAGTGTGGTTGGTCTGGGGTGTCGGTGTTTTTGCCTACGTGATCGCCGTGCTTCACCGCACTTCGTTCGGTGTCTCGGGTCTGTCTGCTGCTGATCGGTTCTCGATCTCGCCCAGCGTTCTGTCGAGCTTCGTCGTGCTGCAGATCGTTGTGTACGCCGGCATGCAGATTCCGGCGGGAGTCCTCCTCGACCGCTACGGTTCGCGGATCATGATCGCAGTCGGTGCGTTCATCATGATGTCCGCGCAGTTGGCTCTCGCCTTCACCGAATCGCTGCCCGTCGCGATCGGTGCACGTATTGCCGTCGGTGCCGGGGATGCACTCACCTTCATCTCGGTGTTGCGGTTGGTACCGCAGTGGTTCCCGCCCCGGCAGGTGCCGTTGGTCTCGCAGTTCACGGGCATCCTCGGTCAGCTGGGCCAGGTGATGTCTGCGCTTCCGTTCATGTTGCTGTTGTCCGGACCGGGCTGGACTTTTGCCTACGGCAGCGCTGCCGCTGTCGGACTGTTGGCGTTTGCGCTGGCGTTGAGTGTCATCCGCGACGCGCCTCCCGGTGCCGACGTGGTCGCCGTGCCGGCCGGCGCCAAGGAGATCGGGCGACAGATCAAGACGGTGTGGATGCGGCCCGGCACCCGACTCGGGTTCTTCAGCCACATGGGGACTCAGTTCTCGATCACGACGTTCGCGCTGCTGTGGGGTGTGCCGTACCTGAAATCGGCTCAAGGCCTCGACTCCACGACGGTCGGCTCGCTGCTGACGCTGTCAGTCATCTCGGCAATCGTGGCCGGCCCGATCCTCGGTATTCTCACCGGTCGCTATCCCATGCGTCGATCGTGGTTGGTTCTCACCATCATGGTCGCCAGCGCGCTCATGTGGACGATCGTGCTTTCACGAAGCGAACCGTCTCCGCTCTGGTTGTTGACGATCCTGGTGGTCGTCATCTCGGTGGGTGGACCGGGTTCGGTGATCGGCTTCGACTACGCGCGTACGTCGAACCCGAGTTCGGCGATGGGCACCGCGCAAGGCATGGTCAACATCGGGGGATTCCTCGCTTCCCTCATCGTGATTCAAGTGATGGGCGTCATCCTCGGACACATGGGCGGGTACACGTTCGACGGATTCCGTGTCGCCTGGATGGTGCAATATCCGGTTTGGATTCTCGGTATCGTCGGTGTGCTCGTCACCCGAGGCAAAGCCCGGCGAGCCCTCGCAGCAGAAGGCGTACACGTACGGCCGATTCGCGAAGTCATTCGTCGCAACAAATAACTCGATCGCATTGGGTAATTCATCCCCTGCGGGTGAGGTTCCCAAGCGTCCGAGCCACCAGGCTTGATGGATGAACGACGCAATGAACATCGGACCGGTCGAGCTCGTGGTGCTGGCATTCCCAGGTTCAACTGTGGATCCTGAAGCTGTCGCCGCGCTGCAGAACGTGGTGGAACGAGGTTTTGTCACTCTGCTCGACCTCGTGTACATCGCCAAGGACGCCGACGGACAGGTGTCGCAGATCGATGTCGACGAAGATCTCACCGACATCGGACTGGCGATTCTGTCCATCGAAGCCAAGGCATTGATCAGTGACGAGGACCTGGACGTGGTCCGTGAGTCACTCGAACCAGGAACGTCCGCCGCAGTCATCGTCTACGAGCAGACGTGGGCGCGTGAGCTCGCGTCGACGGTTCGCGGTGGCGGCGGCGACGTAGTCCTTCACGTTCAGATACCGCGCGAGGTAGTCGTCGCAGCGGTCGAAGCAGCATTTCAGTAGCGACAATTACTCAAGGAGTTCGGCATGGTTTTTCGAGGTGGACGCAGAGGGCGGCCGGGGTTGCTCGGCACGGTGGCGCGCACGGCGGTAGTGGCTGGAACCGCAAAGGCGACGTCCAACGCCATGGATCGACGGAGTCAACGAAAGGCCAGCGAGCAGCAGCAGGAATATCAGCAGGAGTACCAGCAGCAACAGCCGCCGCCGCAGCAGCAGGTCGCCCCCGTGCAGTCCGTTCCCCCTTCAGGCGCGGACGATCTGGTCTCCAAGCTGCAGGAGTTGGGACAGCTTCATCAGTCCGGCGTGTTGACCGATGCCGAGTTCGCGGCGGCAAAGGCGCAGTTGCTGAGCTAGCCCTGCTGTTCTCTTCAATTGCGGCAATGCCCATTGCCGCAATTCTGCGTGAAAGGCTGACTTATGATCGACCCACGTGCGGCATCGGCCGCAATCGAAGCCGCGAACGCCCGAGTCGCCGAGACTCTACCGTTCTCCGACGACGCCGACTTCACCGAGGCGAAGCGGGGTTTCGTCGCCGCACTCGATCCGGGGCTGGTTTCCGATTCGGACGGAAAAGTCCTGTGGAACAACGATTCCTACGCCTTCCTTGACGAGGACTGCCCGCCAACGGTCAATCCGAGCTTGTGGCGTCAGTCGAAGTTGGTCGCCAAGCAGGGACTCTTTGCGGTGACGGATTCGATCTATCAGATTCGCGGACTTGATCTGTCGAACATGACGTTGATCGAGGGAGATACCGGAATCATCGTCATCGATCCACTGATCTCCCGGGAAACCGCTGCCGCTGGTCTCGCGTTGTATCGGGAGCATCGTGGTGATCGACCGGTTGTCGCGGTGATCTACACGCATTCGCACATCGACCACTTCGGCGGGGTCAAAGGAGTGACCACCGACGACGACGTCGCCGCCGGGCGATGCGTGATCGTCGCACCCACCGGGCTCGTGGAGCACGCGGTCGAGGAAAACGTCTATGCGGGAACGGCAATGGCTCGACGCGCGGCCTACATGTACGGGGCGGCCTTACCCCGAGGTCCCCGAGGTAGCGTCGGAGCCGGGTTGGGGCAGACCACCTCAACCGGCACACCGACGCTCATTTCGCCGACGGTGTCGATCTCGAAGACAGGTCACACGGAGACGATCGACGGCGTTCGGATCGAATTCCAGATGACGCCCGGAACCGAGGCCCCGTCCGAGATGAACTTCTACTTCCCGGATTTGCGCGCACTGTGTATGGCGGAGAACGCAACTCATACTCTCCACAACCTGCTCACGCTTCGCGGTGCCCTGGTACGAGATCCTCACGTCTGGTCTGCGTACCTGACGGAATCGATCAATCGTTACGCCTCACGATCCGACGTTCTGTTTGCGTCCCACCACTGGCCGACGTGGGGGACCGAACGGCTCACCGAGTTCCTGTCATTGCAGCGCGACCTCTACGGGTACCTTCACGATCAGACACTTCGTCGAATCAATCAGGGGTGGACCGGTCTCGAGATCGCCGAATCGATCGAGCTGCCAACTGCATTGGCGCAAGCGTGGCACACGCACGGGTACTACGGTTCCGTCAGTCACAACGTCAAAGCCATCTACCAGCGATACATGGGTTGGTTCGACGGTAACCCTGCGCATCTGTGGGAGCATCCACCCGTCGAATCGGCCAAGCGTCACGTGGAGTTCATGGGCGGATCTGCAGAAGTGTTACGGAAAGCTCGGGAATCGTACGAGCGCGGCGACTTTCGCTGGGTTGCGCAGGTGGTGAACTACGTGGTCTTCGCTGAACCGGACAACGTCGAGGCCAAGAATCTGCAGGCCGATACCTTCGAGCAACTCGGGTACGGCGCCGAGAACGGCACCTGGCGGAACTTCTACCTCACCGGTGCATACGAACTGCGCAACGGCTCAGTGGGGACGCCCACGGTTGCCGCGGCGCCCGACATCACCGCAGCGCTGTCGGTAAGTCAAGTCTTCGATGCAGTATCGCTGCGCGTGGATGGAGTGCGCGCAGCGGGCTCGCACATCGTCGTCGATTGGAACATCACTGACGAAAACATCGTTCACCGAACGGAACTCAGCAACGGAGTTCTGATCCATTTCGACGTGGAAGGTGGGTCTGCAGATGCTGGGTCTGTGGATGCGATGTTCAGTTTGAGTCGGCGCGACTTACTCGGTGTGCTGCTCGGTGGTGTGGACTTGGGTGCCGAGATTGCGAATGGAACCATCTCGGTTTCCGGCGACCCGGCGAAGCTCGCAGAACTTGCCGGATACCTCGACGAGCCGGATCCGAACTTTGCGATAGTCACTCCGACCTAGCGCTGTATCAGTCGTGAACGAGCCTGTAATTCAACAGGTCTCGAGTCGCGCACCTTTTTGAAGTTGTCCGTTTTGTCTCTGGTTCTCGAAAGTATGTTCGATTAAACTTTCGGCATGGATAGTCGGGGAGCGTGGCAGCTGGATGGCGAGGACCTCAAGAGTGAGGTTCTCGATCTGGTGCGTGTCCGGCACGAGTTGCAGTCGCGGTTGGTGTTGTTGATCGTGGAGATGTTTTCCCGTGAGGTTCTCGGTGGGAGGGGTTTTCGGGCGATCGCGCTGTGGTTGCACGGGTCGACGAATCTGGAGATCGGTGAGTGCAGTCTGCTGGTCGGGTTGGCGCGGTTGTTGATGCTCGAACCTGTTGTGGGCGATGCGTTTCATCGCGGTGAGGTTGACGCGTTGAAGGCCCGGCAGGTGGCGTCGTTTTGTCAGCATCCACCCAAGAACATGACGCCGGCGGATGTGGACAAGGCTCGCGGGATCCTGTTGGGTTTGGCGTCGAAGAACATCGCGGATTGTGATGCGGTGCGGGCGGCGATCCGCCGAATCGAGAAGCAGTACGGAAACCGTGAGGACGGCGTTCCGGTGGGTGAGGATTCGGAGCGTAATGAGTTCTACGCGTCGAAAGGTTTGTACGGGCGCGTGACAGTGAAGGGTGATCTGGATGCGGTGAACGGGGCACGGTTGATCACGTTGTTGTCGAGTTTGTCGGCTCCGACGCCGGAGAAGGACGGTGTGAAGGACACGCGTACTCCGGCGCTACGACGGGCGGACGGGTTCTGCGAATTGTTGCGCCGGTACGAGCGGGCGGGGTTGGGTCCGATCGAAGGCGGCGTGAAACCGCACATCACGGTCACGGCCAGCGCGAAAGACATGACGGATCTGCAAGCCTTGAAGGATCTACTGCCGTCGACCGAAGAACTGGGTTTCGCGTGGACGGATTGGGTGGGTCCGATCAGCATCGATACTGCGCGGATGTTGGCGTGCGACTGCACCGTGACGCGGATTTTGTTGGACGAGAGTGGTGTTCCGCTCGACTGCGGTAAGGAAGCGCGAACGGCGACGGTGCCGCAGCGGCGGGCTCTTGCGGTTCGTGATGGTGGGTGTGCGTTTCCGGGGTGCGGGACTCCGTCGGGGTGGTGCGATGCCCATCATATTGTTCACTGGGGTGATGGTGGCCCAACGGATCTCGATAATCTGATTCTGTTGTGCGGTCATCATCATCGGACGCTGCATCACACCGAGTGGCGGGTGGAGATCGGCCCGGATCGGAAATCGGTGTTCTATCCACCGATGTCGGTTGATCCGTATCAGCATCCGATCGGCGGGAACAGTCCGCCCACCGCGGCGTGAATCGCGACAACTGAAGACGTGAGCACCGGGGCACAACCATGCCCTGGTGCTTGCTCAATCCAGTATTTACTCAAGACAACGTGATGTCGGCAATCAGGCCGTGGTGATCGGATCCCTCGATCTCGATCCGTTCCAAGGATGTCGCCACGGCGCCTTTCGTGATGATGTGGTCGATACCGACCACCGCCGGATACCGCTTGTCGGTCGGATAGGTCGGGATCAGGCCGGAACCCAATTGGTCGGCGGCGCTGGTGTATCCGTTCGTGAGAAGATTCCGGAACTGTTTGTTCGAGTACGACGCGTTGAAGTCGCCGCTCACTATCACGTTGTCCCGCCCGGCGACTTTGTCCATGTAAGACCCGAGCCTTCGCTGCTCGTCCGCCCACACCGAGGCCGGTGAGATGTACGCCGGTGCAGGATGCACGGCGAACAATGTGACTGGCTGCGCCAAGCCGACATTCAGTTCTGCGGACAGCGTTTCGGGTGAGAATCCGTCGAGGCTACGCGGATTGGAGAGTGGAAAGCGACTGTAGATTCCTGCCCCGCCACCACCGTCGGTGTACGGGACGAGGAATTGGTGGCTCAGAACCTCGTCAAGCCCGGCGGCTTCGAGCGCGTCGGCTTCCTGGTACGTCAACTCCTGGACCGTCACCACGTCGACCTCGCGTTCGCGGACCATCGCCACAAGCGACTCCGGATCCGCTGCACCGACCATCAAGTTGGCCTGCATGATTCGAATCGATGGACCGTTCGCAGACGTCGACTCCCCAGTTCCGCCGATGTACAGCGGGCTCACAGACCATCCGAACAACCCAAGGACGAGGATCGAGGCGGCGCACACGATCCACTGACGCCCGATACCCGAGACGACGGCACCGATCAGCGGAGCAATCATCAACAAGGGCGCCACTGACGCCAGAACGATCACGATGTTGTGATCGACGTCCAACTGAGTTGCGATCAAGGCAACCAAACCAGTCACGATGCCGGCCACACCGGCCACGGCCGAAAGGCGGCGAAGAACCAGTCGACGAGGGGGCACGGCATCGGGTTGCATGACGTCCATGGAAGCAGAAGAGCGTCGTAGCTCCGGGAAACTGCAGGTGGAGTCGGTGCGCCCTATTGTTTGCGCCCTATTGTTGCGGATACGGAAGGTGGCTGCTGCTGTTCTCACTGACGGAGATCGAGCGGCCGAGTTGGGGGAAGGCGCGTTGAGAGCACGCTGGCCTGTCACAGACTTTGCACCCCGCGCCGATCGGCACGATGGTCACGGGGTCGTCCGTCTGAATTCCGTGTGAGTAGACCATGCGATCGGCGTAGCCGATGTCGCAACCGAGTCCGACGGCGAAGTTGCGCTCGGGTGCGAGGTACCCGAGTCCGCCGCTGTGGGTAGTGCGCGCCACCCAGAGGTATGTCCGGCCGTCGGGCATCTTCGCGACCTGAGTGAGGATGCGACCTGGGCTCGCGAATGCCTCGTGGATGACCCACAGCGGGCAGCTGCCTCCGACTCTGGAGAAGTGAAAGGCGGTAGCAGACTGACGCTTCGAGATGTTTCCGGCGCGATCGGTTCGGACGAAGAAGAAAGGGATGCCGCGTTGGCCGTGTCGTTGGAGAGTGGACAACCGGTGGCAGACTGTCTCGAAGCCGACCTCGAACTTGAGGCTGAGCAGGTCGATGTCGTACCGCAAGGCCTCAGCGGATTGCAGGAATTGGGTGTACGGGAGTAGCAGTGCGCCGGCAAAGTAGTGTGCGAGTCCGACGCGAGCCAGCGCTGCGGACTCGGCGCTCAATGATTCATCCTCGGCGACAAGGGAATCGATCACGTCGGCCTGCGTGAAGAAGGCCAACTGCATTGCGATCTGGAACGCGCGTTGTCCTGCCGACAGACGACGGGCGAGTGTGAGGACCGACTTGTTCGGATCGTAGTAACGCTTGGGGCCGAGCTTGTCGGGTTCGTCGGTACGGATCGTCACGGTGACGCCGTGCTGATCGCGAAGTAGTCGTGCCAGTTGCAAATCCACTGCGCCCACGGACAATCCGTTGTCCAGGAACATCTGCTCGGCAGCGTTGTCCAGAACGGCGATGTGATTCTTTCGGTCGTAGAAGAAGTCCCGAACTTCCTCGTAGGGCATCGGTACGAGTGACACATCGGACGCTGGTTCGCCGGACAACTGCGTCGAGAACTGGTCCAACTGCTCTGTCGCGGCGTGAAGGCGGCGGTGCAACATCACGAGGGTGCGTCCGACCGCCGGCATGCGGGCCACCAATTCGTCCACCTCGGCCAGAGATACGTCTCCAGATTCCGAAGTTTCGGCCAAGGCGTGATGAACGTCCGCAACCAGGCGTGCGTCGGAATCGGAGGCGAAGAATTGCACGTCGAGATCGAACTCGGCGTTGAGCTTGAGAAGGACGGGCACCGTCAGCGGTCGTTGATCGTTCTCCAGTTGATTGACATAGCTGGGGGAGAGTTCGAGTGCCTTCGCCAGTGCGGACTGTGACAGGTTTCGTTCCTCCCGCAGCCGTCGCAGCCGCGCTCCCGCGTACATCTTCTTCATCGAATCTCCTCGGTGCCGATCGCGTTCACCCTACCGAGAAGCTATTCGCAACATTCGCAACATTGCAGCATTGTCATTGCACAAATAGGCAATTGCGAGGGCCTATCCCGAGGTGAATGAGCTGCGTAGCGTGCAAATAGATACCGAAGAACGTGAGAAGAGGATCGATGAAGACGCATCTCGTACGCACCCACCCCTCTGCCGAAGAGTTCCCCAAGGAAGACCAACTCGCGTGGAAGATCGCGGAAGTTGCGACGGATTCCGTCGAGGTCACCGACGCCACGTCCGACATGATCGTCAACCGGATCATCGACAACGCGGCAGTTGCCGCAGCTTCCCTGGTGCGCCGTCCCGTGGTGAATGCGCGGGCGCAAGCACAGTCGCATCCGTATACGCCGGGCTCCACCGTGTTCGGTATCCCCGGTACGTTCCCGCCTGAATGGGCCGCCTGGGCCAACGGTGTCGCGGTTCGTGAACTCGATTTCCACGACACGTTCCTCGCCGCCGAGTACTCGCACCCCGGAGACAACATCCCGCCGATCCTCGCCGTCGCTCAGCACACCGGCCGTGACGGTCGAGACCTGATTCGTGGTCTGGCGACCGGCTACGAGATCCAGATCGACCTGGTTCGGGCTATCTGCCTGCACGAGCACAAGATCGACCACGTCGCACACCTCGGCCCCTCGGCTGCGGCAGGTATCGGAACTTTGCTGGGCCTGGGCACCGAGACGGTCTACCAGGCAATCGGCCAGGCGCTGCACCTCACGACGGCGACACGTCAGTCCCGCAAGGGCGAGATATCCAGTTGGAAGGCGTACGCGCCTGCGCTGGCAGGCAAGGTTGCCGTAGAGGCGGTCGACCGCGCGATGCGCGGTGAGGGCGCACCGTCACCGATCTGGGAAGGCGAAGACGGCGTCATCGCCTGGCTACTCGGTGGCCCGGACAAGGAGTACCACGTTCCGCTGCCCGGTTCGGGTGAGGCGAAACGCGCCATCCTCGACTCGTACACCAAAGAACACTCCGCGGAGTACCAGAGCCAGGCGCCGATCGACCTCGCTCGCCGAATGCGTTCTCGTGTCGGTGATCTAGACCAGATCGCCTCGATCGTCCTGCATACCAGCCACCACACCCACGTCGTCATCGGCACCGGTTCCGGCGATCCGCAGAAGTTCGACCCGACCGCCTCGCGTGAAACCCTCGACCACTCGGTGATGTACATCTTTGCCGTTGCGCTACAGGACGGTACGTGGCACCACGAACATTCCTACGCGTCCGAGCGTGCACAGCGCGCGGACACGATCGAG
>NZ_BAAILK010000012.1:614232-646752 GCF_054589475.1 Rhodococcus sp. no. 34 | reverse complement strand
CTGTGGAACAAGATCTCCACGCGCGAAGATCCCGAATGGACACGCCGTTACCACTCGACGGATCCGGACGAGAAGGCTTTCGGTGCTCGCGCCGAGATCACCTTGAAGAGCGGCGAAGTCATCGTCGACGAGCTTGCGGTGGCCGATGCGCACCCGCTCGGCGCACGTCCGTTCGCTCGCGATCAGTACGTCGCGAAGTTCCGCACCCTCGCCGAGGGCGTCATCGAGCGGAGCGAACAGGACCGCTTCCTCGACGCGGCTCAGCGCACCGCCGAATTGAAGGCAGGCGAACTCGATCAGCTGACCTTCACCGTTTCCGACGACGTTCTCGCTCGGGCTCCCAAGGTCGCCAAGGGACTTTTCTGATGTCGGGCCTCATCGCAGCCGCGACGTCTGCAGCCGACAAGCGGATTGCCTTCCGGGCGGGGCTGACGTCCGGAAAGATTCAACGACTCCCGGGTGCGATCAATCCGCTGACAGCCAAGCTCATTGAGGAAATCGGGTTCGAAGGTGTCTACGTTTCAGGTGGTGCGTATTCCGCCGGATTGGCGCTTCCCGACATCGGACTGACAACCTTGACCGAGGTCGCCGGCCACAGCAAGCAGATCGCGCGCGTCACGGACCTCCCGACGCTGATCGATGCCGACACCGGTTTCGGTGAACCTATGAGCGCGGCCCGCACGGTCACGATCTTCGAGGACGACGGTATAGCCGGTCTGCACCTCGAGGATCAGATCAACCCCAAGCGCTGTGGGCACCTCGACGGCAAAGCAATTGTGCCCACCGAAGACATGGTTCGCCGTGTTCATGCTGCAGTGTCGGCGCGTCGTGACCCGAACTTCGTCATCTGCGCGCGCACCGATGCTGCCGGAATCGACGGTATCGACGCGGCGATCGAGCGAGCAAAGGCCTATGTGGATGCCGGTGCCGATCTGATCTTCACCGAAGCTCTTGCCACCGAGGCCGACTTCGAGAAGTTCCGCGCAGCGGTCGACACTCCGCTCCTCGCCAACATGACCGAGTTCGGGAAGTCGAGTCTCATTTCGGCGAAGACGTTGGAAGAGATCGGTTTCAACGCCGTCATCTACCCCGTGACCACCCTTCGGCTGGCGATGTTCGCTATCGAAAAGGGTCTGCGCGAGATTTTTGCGGAGGGCACGCAAGAAGGACTGCTCGGCGAAATGCAGCATCGCAGCAGGTTGTACGAGATTCTCGAGTACGAGCGCTACAACGAATTCGACAGTGGCATTTTCAATTTCAGCTTGGAGGGGAGTAGGACATGACCGAACAGATTCCGACGATCTACAAGGGCTTGGCCGGAGTTGTCGTCGATACGACGGCTATCTCCAAGGTAGTGCCCGAGACGAATTCGTTGACGTATCGCGGTTACGCAGTGCAGGACCTTGCCGCGAACTGCAGCTTCGAAGAAGTTGCGCACCTGCTCTGGTACGGCGAACTGCCGACTCCCGAGCAGCTCGAATTACTCTGCCTGCGTGAGCGTGCGGCCCGTCGTGCCGACCGCTCACTGCTCTCGCTTCTGACCAAGATGCCGGACAACTGCCACCCCATGGATGTTGTCCGCACGGCGATCAGCTACCTCGGCGCCGAGGATCCGGCGGAGGACGACAACTCGGAGAAGGCCAATCTGGCCAAGGCGCTGCGGATGACAGCTGTGCTGCCGACCATCGTCGCAGCCGATTTCCGCCGCCGGCGCGGTCAGGATCCCATCGCGCCGCAGTCGGACCTGGGTTTCGCCGAAAACTTCTTGAACATGTGCTTCGGTGCTGTTCCGGAGCCGGCGATCGTGAAGGCCTTCGAGGTCTCGCTGATCCTGTACGCGGAGCACTCCTTCAACGCCTCGACGTTCGCCGCTCGTGTTGTGACGTCCACACTTTCGGACATCTACAGCGCAGTGACCGCTGCTATCGGCACACTCAAGGGCCCGTTGCACGGCGGTGCAAACGAAGCTGTCATGCACGACATGCTCGAGATCGACGACCCCGACCGCGCAGAAGCCTGGATGTCGGAGAAGTTGGCTGTCAAGGATAAGGTCATGGGCTTCGGGCACCGCGTCTACAAGAACGGTGATTCGCGTGTTCCGACCATGAAGCAGGCCCTCCTCGACGTCGCGGCAGCGACCGACGGCGAGAAGTGGGTGCAGATGTACGAGATCCTCGAGAAGACAATGGTCAGTGCCACCGGAATCAAGCCGAATCTCGATTTCCCCACGGGCCCTGCATATTTCCTCATGGGCTTCGACGTCGAGATGTTCACGCCGATCTTCGTGATGAGCCGCATCACCGGATGGACGGCGCACATCATCGAGCAAGGGCAGTCGAATGCACTGATCCGGCCGCTGAGCCAGTATTCGGGCGTGCCACAGCGCACAGTCGTGGCATGACACTTTTTACTGTCGTGGCATGACGCCCCTTTGATGCTGCGTCGGCGAGGTTCGGTTCTGGCATCACCGTCTCCTGGCCTCGTCGACGCTTCTCCGTTCGCACTATCTGCAACTTTGCATCGAGAATTCGCAAAGATATTCAAGTGCAATGTGTTTCGACTTCTCTCTACCGGAAATAACGTGAGTGTCATGACTGAAACGCACGAAGAAATCTTGATCATCCGTCGTGGCGAGACCCTCGACATCGTGTTCAACCGGCCGGAAAAGCGCAACGCATTGACCCCGCAGATGTACGACGCCATTGCCGGAGCCTGCCGGCGCGCCGACTCCGACCGCGAGATTCGGTTACTCACTCTCCGAGGTGCTGGGGGAGAGGCGTTCTCGGCGGGCTCCGACATTGGCCACTTTCAAACCTTCTCGAGCTTTCACGATGGGCTCGACTACGAAAGCCGGTTCGTCGGCGTACTGACCGAACTCGAAAAAGTGAGGGTTCCCACCCTCGCGGTGATCGACGGTGTGTGCGCGGGAGCAGGGCTGTTGCTGTCGGCAGCGTGCGATGTGCGGATCGCGACGCAGGGGTCACGCTTCTGCCTACCGATCGCGCGCACACTCGGAAACTCGTTGTCGATCCATTCCGTGGCTTTGCTGGCGGACAGGATCGGCAGTTCGCGTCTGATGTCGTTGGTCGCTCGGGCCGGGGTGATGTCGAGTGACGAGGCTCTGCGGAGCGGCTTCCTCAGCGACTGTGCAACAGTGTCCGAGTTCGCGACCCTGACTGCCCAGGTATCTCGCGATCTACTTGCCGCTGCCCCGATGACCGTCTGGACTATTCGGGAGTCCCTGCGACGCATCAGAACCCGAGTGATTGCCGACAACGATGATCTGATGAGCATGATCTACAGCAGTGACGACTTCAAAGCCGGCGTCGACGGTTTCCTTCGCGGGGAACGACCGCTCTGGGCCGGCGTGTAGTGCATCAGTAGAAGCAACGCTTGCGTTGGAGCGCGCTCTAACCCCTAGCGTTGCCGACCATGACAACAAAGACCTGGATCATCACCGGAGTTTCTCAGGGTTTCGGCCGTGAACTCGCACTGTCTGCACTTCGATCGGGGGACGCGGTAGTCGCTGCAGTTCGTCGTCCCGAGTCCGTTGCAGATATTGCGTCGGCGAATCCGGATCAGTTCTTGGCGGTGACGTTCGACGTCAGAGATACCGCAGCGGCTCCGGGCGTCGTCGAATATGCGCTCGAGCGTTTTGGTCGCATCGACGTGCTGGTCAACAATGCCGGTCGTGGGATGGTCGGCGCGGCGGAGATGGTGGACGATTCGACCTTGCGGGATCTCATGGAACTGCACCTGATCGGACCCGCCGCGTTGGTGCGCGCCGTCCTCCCGTCGATGCGAGTGCAGGGCAGCGGGACGATCGTGCAGATGAGCAGTCAAGGCGGCCGTATGTCGTTTCCCGGCGTCGGGGCGTACTCGGCGTCGAAGTTCGCTCTCGAGGGTTGGTCGGAGGCTCTCGCCGGTGAGGTCGCGCAGTTCGGCGTTCGGGTGATGATCGTCGAGCCCAGTCGATTCCGTACGGCATTCAACACACCTGGCGTTCTGAGCGTCACCGAATCATCATCGGAATACCGTGATGTGCTCGATCCCGTTCTGCGGGACATGGCTGCGGCAGACGGTGTTCAGGAGGGTGATCCGGAGAAGGCAGCAGAGATCATCACCTCGCTTGTGCACAGCGAGAATGTGCCACTTCGTCTGCCACTCGGAAAGGAAGCCGTGGAGCGTGTCTCCGCGTCGTATCGGAAGAATCTCGCCGAGGTATGCGTCTGGGCCGACCTGGCTCGCAGCGCCGATTTCGCGGATGCTGCCGGACCCGTCCGTCCGTTCTAGGCTGAGAAGCATGGCTACCGAAGACTTGATGCGTAAGGCACTCGAGGCACTTGGGGAAGTGGACGGGCCCATGTCGATCGAGGTGATTCACCGACTCGTCGATGCAGGAGACGTTCAGGAGCCGATGTCGATCGCCGAAGCCTCGGACCTGCTGGATGTCTCGCCACATACGCTGCGCTACTACGAGAAGATCGGTCTGGTCGAGGTCGATCGTGACTCGAGCGGACATCGTGTGTACGGTCCGGAATCTATTCGCAGGCTGGTGTTTCTGACCCGCATGCGCATCTCGGGTATGGCGATTCGCGACCTGCAGCACTACGTTGAACTGGTCGACGCCGGTGAAGGGACAGTTCCGGAGAGGCTCGACATGCTGCTCGAGCACCGGGACACCGTTCGTCGGCAGATCAAGGAGCTCACGTTGTCTTTGGCTGCGACGGAGTACAAGATTGCGACGTACGGCGGGCGGACCGGAGAGCAGGATATTCAGCCGAGTGAAACCGGAAGCAGCCCTCGCGGGGTCTCTTGAGCGATCTGGTTCAGCGCAGACTCCAACGTCGGAAATTGATACTGGAAGCCGCTGTCCGCGAGCACCCCTGGTGAAACCCAGCGACTCTTCGTTACCAGTTCAGCCTCGGTGCGGATGATTCGTGCGCCGAACTCGAGCATCCAGCCCGGCGTCGGAAACCCATATTGTCGGCCAAGTTTCGCTCGTACCATCCGCATCATGTCGGTGTTGGTTACCGGATACGGGGATGCGATATTGACCGGGCCTGAGATCTCCGGATTCTCGTAGATGTGGATGATCGCGCGAATGACGTCGGCGATGTGAATCCAGCTGAACATCTGTCGGCCGTCGCCCATTCGTCCGCCGAAGCCCATTCGGGCGAGGTTGACGAACGGATTGATCGCCCCACCGCCGGCTCCGAGGACGATCGACATCCGAAGTGCCACTTTGCGAACAGGAGTTGGGGCTGAGAACAATTCGTGTTCCCACGCTCGCGCGACCGCTACGGAGAATCCCTTACCCAGCTCTCCGTTCTTCTCGTCCATCGGTCGATCTCGTGCGTCTCGGTAGATCGTGCCGGTACTGGCATTCGCCCAGAGTGAGGGTGGCTGCGGCGTGCGGGTCAGCGCACGACCCAACAGTGCAGTCGTTTCCACTCGGGAGGAGAAGATGTCGTCGGCATTGCGCTTGTTGTAGCGGCAGCTCACGGAGCGGCCGGCGAGGTTGACGAGCAGATCCGTGCCGCTGAGTACATCGGCGACGCCGTGCTCGTCGGACCACGTGGCATCGCTCGTTCCTCCCCGGCCGATCGTCCGAACGTCGACCCCGTTGGATTCGAGCGTTCGAAGAAGGTGTTGGCCTACGTAACCCGACGCACCACAGACAACAACGGTCTTCATGGTTTTGTGTTCCCCTCTGCAGAAACGACTTTTGTCATCAGGGCGGCGACATCGCCGACCAGACCTCGTGCCACTGGCAGCCGGGCGAGGGTGAGCGCTTTCGCGATGATCGGTACCAGGCCGTCGACGAGGGATCGGGTACGAGTTTGCCCCGGAGACGCGTCGGTGACCCAGTGCAGCGTCACGCCCAGATAGCTGAGCCACAAGAGCGTGGGGAGCTGGGTCTCCAATGACGCCGGCGTCTTCTGCTTCGACGCCGCCAGTGCTTCACGCATCAGATCGACGGCCATCGATCTCGCATCGGTCGACTCGGCCGAGAACGGGCTGGACTGTGATGTGGTGGGCAGGGCAACGTGCAGAAACGTGCTGCCGAAGCCGTGATAGGGCCCCATGACATCGAGTCCGGTGTGCAGAACAATCCTGAGATTTTCTGTCAGTGACCCACCTTCGCGAAGGAGTGGAAGCGCCCGCGCGCGGTGATCGCGTTGGATGACGAGATACAGCTCGTGAACCAGTTCGTCTTTACTGGCGAAGTAGTAGTAGGCGTTCCCGAGCGAGACCTCTGCCTCATTTGCGATCTTGCGCATGGTCGTCGCTGCGAAGCCTTCGTCGCGGAAGAGCCGCAATGCTGTTTCCACCAGCTTTTCCCTGGTCTCGATCCCGCGACTACTCATCGACACTCCTTCTTTGAACATGTTCAAGTGCAGCGTACGCCCCAAAGTTGAACACGTTCAAGACTTGATCTGTTGCGAGCGAGATAATAAGCGCGCATACTAAATCCATGATTGAGATTGTGAGCGGTTCGCCAGGTGGTCGGCGATGAACGCCTGGTTGGGAGTTGTGTCCGCCGAACATGTGCGTCGCGCAGTGGATCTCGGTATCGCACAGATCGGGCACGGAAAGAGAGCCGGATTGGCACGGATGAAAGCAGGTGACGTGCTGGTCTACTATTCGCCGGTCGAGTCCATTGGTGATCGAGATCCGTTGCGCGAGTTCACAGCTCTCGGTGTGATCGAAGAGGGTGAGATCTGGCAGGCGGACGAGGGGTGCTTCAAGCCGTTTCGGCGTCGAGTGCGATACGAGCAGTTCACGCCCGTTCCACTCGGCGATGTGCGGAGTCGATTGGCACTGACCTCGGCACCGAATTGGGGGTATCAACTCCGGCGTGGCTTGATTCCGTTGGATGACAACGACGTCGAGGTTCTGCGTTCGACGACGAGCTGACACACTGGCGCTGTGGCGAAGAAACTGGAAACCGACTTCGAGGACGCGGACGAGAGTCCCGGTCTGATGTTGTGGCGTGTCACCAATGCTTGGCAAGCCTCGATTCGCGCGGCGCTGCGACCTTTCGACCTGACCCACGTGCAGTTCGTTCTGCTCGCAGCACTGACCTGGCTGGATGCAGAGACGCCGATAACTCAACGCGGTCTTGCCGAGTACGCGCGCACCGACGCGATGATGACGTCACAGGTGATTCGGACCCTCGAATCCAAGGGGTTTGTCGAACGACGTCCACATCCGACCGATGCTCGTGCTCGCTCGCTTGCCGTCACGCCGGTGGGTGCGGCCTTGGCCGGCGGGGCGAACCGCGCGGTGGAATCTTCGGACCGGGAATTCTTCGCCGCTCTGGGGGATCGTCAGGCGGCCTTCGTCGCGATGCTCGGCGCGCTTGATCGACGGTAACAACCCTCAGTTTCGAGGAGGTTGCTCTGTAGTTCTCTGCAGCAGTGCGTATTTGGCGTCCAGCCCGTCCAGCAGGGATTCCAGTGCGAGTTCGAAGCTGGCGCCGTCGATCTCGGTGGCACGCTCACGCAACAGGTGTGCTCGTGTGAGGTGCGGGTAACGCTCGGCGTAGATAGCGGGATCGTCCACGAATCCGCCGGAGAACGTTGCCGTCGCAGCACCCATGACCACGTACTTGACGGAAGCGCCGATCAGCGTTGCCGTGCGCTGCGGCCATCCGGCGCGCACCAGGCCGCCGTGGATGGCGTTCGCGCGATCGAGGGCGATGGGCCTGACGCTCGGACCGTAGGTCAGATAGGGAACGATGTTGGGATGCTTGCCCAGGGCAGCGTGGTAGGACCGCGCCCACGTACGCAGCGCGCCGCGCCAATCGTCGGAGTCGAAGCCGCTCACGTCGACGGACTCCATGATGACGTTCGCGACGTCGTCGAGTAACTCGTCCTTGTTGGCGTAATGGCTGTACAGCGACGGTGCCTGCACGCCGAGGACGGTGGCGAGTTTGCGCATCGAGAAGTCGGTCAAACCGTTCTCGTCGACCAGTTTCAGGGCGGTGTCCCTGATGATCGGCTTGCTCAGTAGTGGAACCCGCGGTCGCGCCATCGCACAGAAACCTTTCGTCTGAGTACTGGACAACCTTACACTGTGAGTTTATTATCCAATTAACCTAACAGTGTTCGGGAACGTGGAGGATCAGATGACACGGGTGTTCGAGAACAAGTCCGATCTCCTGGGGGCGGTCGGTGAAACGCTGGGCTCGAGCGAGTGGGTCGAGGTCACCCGCGAGATGGTCCATCAATTTGCCGACGCGACCGGTGACCATCAGTGGATTCATGTCGACGACGAAAGAGCCAGGCGCGAATCACCTTTCGGTGGACCAATTGCGCACGGGTATCTGACGCTCTCACTCCTGCCGCTTCTGTCGAAGTCCGTGTATCGCATCGACGGCGCGAAGATGGTCGTCAACTACGGGTCCGACAAGGTTCGATTCCCGAGTCCGGTGCCAGTCGGGGCCAAGGTTCGAAATACCGCAGTGCTCTCCGCAATCGAAGAATTGCCGAACGGTTCACTACAGAGTCAGATCACCAACACCGTCGAGATCGAAGGCGTGGGCAAACCTGCCGTCGTTGCGCAGACCGTCGCGCGAATCTTGTTCTGAAATCCTGCAAGAAGAAAGCAGACTCCACATGAATCTCGAACTGACCACTGAGGAAGTTGCGTTCCGCGAGGAGATGCGAAAGTTCTTCACCACCGAATTCTCGCCCGAACTTCGAGCACGTGCAGCCGGATTCGGAAAGCTGACTCGTGAGGACATCGTTGCGGGTCAACAGATTCTGAACGCACACGGGTTGGCGGTTCCACACTGGCCGGTCGAATGGGGTGGCAAGGACTGGACTCCGGTTCAGCGCCACATCTATTCCGAGGAAATGCAGTTGGCGTCGGTACCCAACCCGTTGCCGTTCAACGTGAGCATGGTTGGGCCCGTTATCGCTGCCTTCGGTTCGCAGGAGCAGAAGGAGCAGTTTCTCCCGGCGACGGCCAACGCCGATATCTGGTGGTGCCAGGGTTTTTCGGAACCCGAAGCCGGTTCGGATCTCGCTTCACTCAAGACGGCCGCTGTTCGTGACGGCGCAGACTACATCGTCAATGGTCAGAAGACGTGGACTACTCTCGCGCAGCACGCCGAGTGGATCTTCTGTCTGGTTCGTACAGATGCCAGTGCTCAGAAGCGGCAGGCCGGAATTTCGTTCTTGCTCATCGATCTGGCAACTCCCGGCATCACGGTTCGCCCCATCAAACTGATCGACGGCAGCGTCGAGGTCAACGAGGTGTTCTTCGACAACGTCCGCGTCCCTGCGGAGAATCTTGTCGGCGAAGAGAACAAAGGCTGGGACTACGCCAAGTTCCTGCTCGGCAACGAACGCACGGGCGTCACGCGGGTCGGGTTCTCCAAAACTCTTGTCGCCACGGCAAAAGAGAAGGCGCGGGAAGTTCGCGTTGGAACCGGCACCCTCCTCGATGATCCGTTGTTCGCGGCTCGGTTGGCTGAGCTGGAAAACGATTTGCTTGCGCTGGATCTGACTCAACTGCGAGTTGTGGCGAGTTCGGCAGACGGCAAGCCGAACCCGGCGTCCTCGCTGCTCAAGCTCCGCGGCTCCGAATTGCAGCAGGCAGCAACGGAATTGCTGATGGATGTTGCGGGTCCGGACTCGTTGCCGGTGAATACGGTCGAGATCGACTCGCCGGAGTGGGCGCAGCAAGCGGCGCCGCGCTACCTGAACTACCGGAAGGTTTCCATCTACAGCGGATCAAGTGAGGTGCAGCGCTCCATCATTGCCTCCTCGATTCTCGGATTGTGAGCATCTGACATGAATTTCGAACTCGACGACGAGCAGACGATGCTTCGCGACACGACGCGTGAATTGCTCAACCGCAGCTACGACGCGGAGAAGCGTAACGCCACCTCGGCCACTGACGAGGGATGGAATGCCTCGGTGTGGAAGCAGTTCGCCGAGCTCGGGCTGCTCGGCCTGCCATTCGCGGAGGCCGATGGCGGGATGGGCGCTGGGCCGGTCGAGACCATGGTGGTGATGACCGAACTGGGCCGGGCGCTTGCACCCGAGCCGTACTTGGGTGGTGTTCTGATCCCCGGTGGGTTGATTGCTTCACTCGGTTCGGCAGGTCAACGGGCGCGACTCCTGCCGGCGCTCAGCGACGGGACCACATTGTCGGCCTTCGCCCATACGGAACCTGGCACGCGCTGGCCGGTCGCCACTGTCACGACCACTGCATCGCAGGAGGGATCGGGGTGGACGATCACCGGCGTCAAGAACCCGGTCCTGCAGGGCGACAGCGCGCACGTCGTGATCGTCAGCGCCGCACTTCCAGGCGGGGGTACCGGGCTTTTTCTGGTAGATGCGGAAAGCGCGGGTGTCTCACGGAGCACATACGCAACTCACGACGGCCGTCGCGGTGCGCAGTTCACGTTCACCGATGCCGCGGCCGAACAGCTTGGTGAGGGCGGCGATGTCACGGAGGCGATCGTCGAAGCAGAGGTTCGGGCGCAGGCAGCTCTGTGCGCCGAGGCGATCGGGATCATGACCGAAGCGCTGCGACTGACGACGGATTACCTGAAGCAGCGCAAGCAGTTCGGCGTTCCGCTCGCGAAGTTCCAGACTTTGACGCATCGGGCTGCCGACATGTACGTGGCGCTCGAACTGGCGAGCAGCATGAGTCTGTACGCCACCATGGCCATCGCCGACGGAGTGATCGATCCGACCATCGCGTCGCGAGCGAAGCTGTCTGTCGGTCGCGCCGCGCATCAGATCGGTCAGGAAGCAATTCAGATGCACGGTGGTATCGGAATGACAGCCGAGTATCCGGTCGGGCACTACGTCTCGCGGCTGGTGGCCATCGAACATACTTTGGGCGCATCGGACGATCACCTCAGGGTGCTGGCCGCCGGCGTCTCGAACTATTCGATGGTGAACGTCACCGAGTAGATCGGTGGTGAAGATAACGGGAGGTCACGCGCAGGTCGCGTGGCCTCCCTTGTCTGTGCGGGGGGCGACCCGCGGTATTCGAGGTCAAGTAAAATTCCTGTGATCAGTCCGAGAAGAGAAAGGGATCGAAGTGACCGCGCATACCGAGCAGCTCGAGTTCCAAGCAGAAACACGTCAGCTGCTGGATCTGATGGTTCATTCAATCTATACGAACAAGGACAGCTTCCTTCGTGAGTTGATCTCCAACGCTTCGGACGCGCTGGACAAGCTCCGCCTCGAGTCGTACCAGGACAAAGACCTCAACGTCGACGTCTCCGATCTGCACATCGAGATCGACATCGACAAAGCGGCGCGCACCCTCACGATCCGCGACAACGGCATCGGCATGTCGCGTGACGAGGTCGTCGACCTGATCGGCACGCTCGCCAAGTCCGGCACCGCCGAGGTACGTCGTAAGCTCAAGGAAGCCAAGGATGCAGCGGCATCGGAAGAACTGATCGGTCAGTTCGGCATCGGCTTCTACTCCACGTTCATGGTCGCGGACAAGGTCACGCTGCTGACCCGCCGTGCCGGTGAAGATCACGCGACGCGCTGGGAGTCGACCGGCGAAGGCACGTACACGCTCGAGCATGTAAACGAGGCACCGCAGGGTAGCTCCGTGACCTTGCACCTGATGCCCGAGGATTCCGAGAACGGCCTGCACGACTACACGTCGGAATGGAAGATCAAGGAACTGGTCAAGAAGTACTCCGACTTCATCGCGTGGCCCATCCGCATGGATGTCGCTCGTACGTCGACGCCGGCCGAGGGCGAGGAGCCCGAGGTCACCATCGAGACCGAGACGATCAATTCGATGAAGGCGCTGTGGACTCGCGCCAAGGACGAGGTGTCCGAGGACGAGTACAAGGAGTTCTACAAGCACGTCAGCCACGCCTGGGACGAGCCTCTCGAGGTCATCCCGATGAAGGCCGAAGGTACTTTCGAATACCAAGCGCTGCTGTTCATTCCGTCGACGGCGCCGTTCGATCTGTTCATGCGTGAGCGCAAGGCCGGCATCCACCTCTACGTCAAGCGCGTCTTCATCATGGACGACTGCGAAGAGTTGGTGCCCGATTACCTGCGCTTCGTCAAGGGCGTGGTCGACGCACAAGACCTCTCGCTCAACGTCTCTCGTGAAATTCTGCAGCAGGACCGGCAGATCGCTGCCATCCGTCGTCGTCTGACCAAGAAGGTCCTCTCGACCATCAAGGACATGAAGGCGAACGAGCCCGAGAAGTACTCGACCTTCTGGACCGAGTTCGGACGCGCGCTCAAGGAAGGCCTGATGGCCGATGCCGACAACCGCAAGACGCTGCTCGACATCTCGTCCTTCGCCTCGACCAACAGCGAAGAGGGCGTGACCACTCTCGCCGAGTACGTGGAGCGTATGAAGGACGGTCAGGAACAGATCTACTTCATGACCGGCGAATCTCGTCACCTCATCGAAAGCTCCCCGCACATGGAGGCTTTCAAGGCCAAGGGCCTCGAGGTTCTCGTACTCACCGACCCCGTGGACGAGATGTGGGTCGACGCAGTCTCGGACTTCGACGGCAAGACCTTCCAGTCGATCGCCAAGGGCGAGGTCGACTTGGACACCGAGGACGAGAAGAAGGCGGCCGAAGCCGAGCGCGAAGAGAAGGAAAAGGAATTCGGCGCGCTGCTGACGTGGCTGACCGAAACCCTGTCCGACGACATCAAGGAAACGCGTCTCTCGACGCGCCTGACCACGTCGGCTGCCTGCATCGTCGGCGACGCGTTCAGCATGTCTCCGACGCTCGAGAAGATGTACAAGGCTTCGGGTCAGCCTGTTCCACACAGCAAGCGCATTCTCGAGCTCAACCCGGAGCATCCGCTTGTCTCGGGTCTGCGGGAGGCGCAGGCCGCCAATGACAATGCAGAGAACCTGACGGAGACGGCTCAGTTGCTCTACGGCATGGCGTTGCTTGCCGAGGGCGGTGAACTGAGCGATCCGGCGCACTTCACGCGCCTGCTGGCCGATCGTTTGGCTCGCACAGTCTGATCTCGTCTAGCTCGCTCGAACTCCCGGCACTCACCTTCATCGGTGGGTGCCGGGAGTTTTTTCTTGATCGTTTTCTAATGAGGACCGTTTCTGTCCGCAATAACTTCTAACGTAGTTCTCACAGGGCACGAACCCACGAGCGAAGGAAACATCATGAACGCACCGATCACCACCGTCACCGGCGAGCGCGCGGATCTCCTCCAGAGCCTGCGTCGGCATCGTGAATTCCTTCTCTTCACCGTCAAGGACCTCACCGACGAGCAGGCTGCTTCGAGGCCGACCGTGAGTGAACTGTGCCTCGGCGGATTGATCAAGCATGTGGGTCAGGCGGAAAAGGGATGGGTCGACTTCATTCTGGAAGGGCCGGCCGGACTTGGTGGGGACTTCGACCCGACCCAGTGGTCGGAAGAGATGCAACAGGAACGAGCGAACGAATTCGCCATGGTCGAGGGTGAAACCTTGGCAGGCATCGTTTCCGAGTACGAGGGGATCGCGGCCAGGACCGACGAGTTGGTGGCCTCGCTGGGCAGCCTCGACATCTCGCATCCACTGCCGTCGGCGCCGTGGTTCGAAGCGGGAGCTCGCTGGTCAGCGCGGCGCGCATTGCTGCACATCATCGCCGAGACGGCCCAGCATGCGGGCCACGCGGACATGCTTCGCGAAGCCATCGACGGTTCCAAGACGATGGGTTGATGGATGGATTGATCCACCGGGATGTTTACACATCACACAAATATGTAACACTAGTGTCTATGAGCACCGAAAAGTCTGCCTTGCAACCGCCGATGCAGTGGGACGCCTGGGGCGATCCGGCCAAGAAGCGTGAACTGTCGGACGCAGTCACATCATTGTTGACCGGATTTCTCGGTGTCTCCGCACCGACTCGATCGCGTCTCGCCATCGAAGACGTCCAGGTGGCTCCGTCCGCTATGGCCCAGTCGCATGTCGAAGCGCTGTCCGGGCTGGTCGGGGCCGAGTACGTCAGTACCAAGGATTCCGATCGAATCCTTCGGGCCGGTGGCAAGAGCACCCCGGATCTGCTTCGCCGTCGTAGCGTCGAGCCGCAGGACGCACCGGACGCAGTCGTCACTCCAGGGACAGACGCAGAGGTCGAGCAGGTTCTCCGATACTGCTCTGCCAACCGGATCGCAGTGGTCCCATTCGGCGGCGGCACCAGCGTCGTCGGCGGGCTCGATCCCATTCGTGACGGGTTCGACGCAGTTCTATCTCTCGATCTGCGCAGGTTCGATCAGCTTGTCGGGTTGGACGAGGAATCGGGCATTGCGACGTTCGGCGGCGGAACTACCGGCCCACGGGCCGAGGAGCTTCTGCGTGAGCACGGTTTCTCGGTCGGGCACTTCCCGCAGAGCTTCCTGTTCGCCACTCTGGGCGGGTTTGCCGCCACCCGGTCTTCGGGGCAGGCGTCGGCTGGATACGGGCGCTTCGAGGACATGGTTCAGGGCCTCACCGTTGTCACCCCGAGTGGAGTGATCGAGACCGGGCGTGCGCCGGCATCCGCTGCAGGCCCCGATCTGGGTGAGCTTTTTGTCGGCTCCGAGGGCACCTTCGGCGTCATCACGCACGTGCGTGTGCGGGTTCACCGTCTGCCCGAGACCACCGTGCGCGAAGGGTGGAGCTTCCCCGACTTCGCCACCGGCGCAGCCGCATTGCGTGAGCTGGTCCAGGAAGGATCGGCTCCGACAGTATTGCGGTTGTCCGACGAGGCCGAGAGTGGCGTGAATCTGGCGACCACCGACAAGATCGGCGAGAACGCCTTCACCGGTGGTTGCCTCGGCATCACTACCTACGAGGGCACCGCTTCGCACACCGCTGAACGGATGGCGGAGGCCCGCGCAATTCTCACCGCTCACGGCGGCACGTCGCTCGGTGAGGAGCCCGGAAACAGCTGGGAACACGGGCGATTCGATGCGCCGTATCTGCGTGACGCTCTGCTCGACGTCGGCGCACTGTGCGAAACCCTCGAGACGGCAACCACCTGGGGTAACCTCGCGAACCTGCGCTCCTCGGTCACCGAGGCGCTGACCAAGGCTCTCGTCGAGCAGGGGACTCAGCCGCTCGTGATGTGCCACATTTCGCACACCTACAAGACCGGTGCTTCGCTGTACTTCACCGTAGTCAGCGCGCAGACCGAGGATCCGATCGCTCAGTGGCACAAGGCGAAAACTGCCGCTGGCGATGCGATCATCGCCGCCGGTGGCACGATCACCCATCACCACGCTGTGGGCGCCGATCACCGCCCATGGATGAAGGACGAGATCGGTGAATTGGGCGCGAACATCCTTCGCGCAGTGAAGAATGCAGTGGACCCTGCCGGCATCCTCAATCCTGGAAAGCTGATTCCGTGACCGAAACCCGCAGTCAGATCGAGAAGGTTACCGTCCTGATCAATCCGATGGCGGGACATGGTCACGCGCCTGCGGCAGGACGCAAAGGTGTTGCGCGACTGCGCGCTCGGGGAGTTGCCGTCACCGAGATCATCGGAACCGACGCCGACGACGCCAAGAAGTTGGCGCGTCGTGCGATCGAGGACGGTACCGACGCACTCGTGGTTGTCGGCGGCGACGGTGCCATCAGTATCGGACTGCAGGCCGCCGCGTTGACCGAGACGCCCATCGGGCTCATTCCGGCAGGCACCGGCAACGATCACGCCCGTGAGTTCGGTATTCCCACAGGCGATCCCGAAGCAGCAGCCGATGTCATCGCAGACGGTGTCGTGCAGCAGTCAGATCTGGCGAAGATCACGCTAGCCGACGGTTCCGTCGTCTGGTCGGGAACCATCATCGCCAGCGGCTTCGACTCGCTGGTCAGTGAGCGGGCCAATCGGATGTCCTGGCCCAAGGGGCCGATGCGCTACAACCTGGCGATGCTCGCCGAGTTGGCGAAGATGAAGCCGCTGCCGTACCGGATCGAACTCGACGACGAGGTCATCACGGTGGACGCGACGCTGGTCGCTGTTGGCAACGGGCGCTCGTACGGTGGCGGCATGCTCATCACGCCAGGAGCGTCGAAGTCGGACGGGTTGCTGGATCTGACCGTCGTCGGGCACGGTTCGAGGTTGCGTCTGGTGCGCCTGTTTCCGCGGGTGTACAAGGGAACTCACGTCTCGCTCGACGCCGTGCAAACGTACCGATCCAAGAAGGTCCGGCTGGTCTCCGAAGGCATCATCGCTTACGCGGACGGTGATCGGGTGGGACCGTTGCCTATCACGATCGAGGCAGTTCCCACGGCGCTCAACATCTTGACGCACACTCGGATCTGAGTCGGTTCTGCCGGGCACTAGGTAGCGGTGGTGTCAGACTTCTCGGATGAACGAATCGACGAAGTCGGCGCACCGCCGCACTGCGTGGACGTCGGAGAAATGGCAGCTAGCCACCGACATCCCGTTGACCGCTGCGGCCTGCCTTTTCTTGGTGGCGTACGCGTACCAAGTGCTGGCGCAACCGACGGGCCTTCCACATCGTCTGACCGAATGGACGATGTGGGCTGCGTGGGTCGTTTTTGCCGTCGACTACGCAGTTCGCCTGTGGTTGGCACCTGCCCGCGGTCGCTGGTTCGTCAGGCATCTCTTGGACTTGGCGATGGTGGTGTTGCCCATGCTGCGTCCGCTGCGCCTACTTCGGTTGGTCACACTGCTTGCGATAGTTCACCGCTCGAGCGGGCAAAGCTTGCGTGGACGGGTGGTTATTTACGCCACTGGTGCCACGGCCTTGCTGATCGGTGTCGCGGCGCTGGCCATGCTCGATGCCGAGCGTCACGCGCAGGGCGCTGCCATCACGTCGTACGGAACGGCATTGTGGTGGGCGATGGAGACGGTCACGACCGTCGGTTACGGAGACATGGCGCCCGTTACCACGACCGGGCGCATGATCGCCGGAGCATTGATGATCGGCGGAATTGCGTTGCTGGGCATCGTGACTGCCACACTCGCTTCCTGGTTGGTCGAGCGCGTGGCGGAACAGGACGAGGCATCCCAGGCCGCGACGCGTAAGCAGGTGGCGGACCTGTCCGAGGAAGTCCGAGCCTTGGCCACCCGCACGCACCGAGTCGATCTCGCGTCCGTCGATACCGATTCGCTGCGTCGCGAACTGGCGTCGAGGGGAGTCGTGGCGCAGCATGCACCTTCGGACAATTGACCCGCAGTACAGCAAACAATAGAACGATGGTCTGATAATCTTGCGTGATGGTGGCGACCCACGGATTTCAGCGCGCGCGCAGGCCTGAGCAGATCGAAGCGCGTCGGTGCGCGATTCTCGATGCGGCCCGCGCGATGCTCGGGTCCAGGCCCGTCGCCGACATCAGCCTGCGTGAGCTCAGTGAGAGCGTCGGACTGGCGAAGTCGAACGTGCTTCGCTACTTCGACAGTCGCGAAGCCATCTTTCTCGAAGTGCTCGACGAGAACTGGGTTGCGTGGTTGGACGGGTTGTCCGAGTCGTTGACCCCGACCGGCGACGACTCGCCGTTCGCCACTGAAATCCATGTGGCATCGACGGTTGCGGAATCGCTTGTCGCACAGCGTTTACTGTGTGAGTTGATGAGCGTCATGGCAGGTGTCCTCGAAAGAAACATCTCCGTCGACTTCGCCCGTGACTTCAAGAAGCGGGCAACGGTCAACTCGGGAAGGTTTGCGTCGCTGATTCATTCGCAATTGCCTCACCTCTCGGAGGGCGACGCGGCTCAATTCGCCAAGGTAACCCTGGTGATTGTTGCAGGCTTGTGGCCGACTGCCGAGCCTGCCGAATCCATGGTCGTCGTACTGAACGAGATGCAGGCGCCCCCTGCTGCCGACATGTTCGCAACCGGCCTACGTGAAGGTCTGATCAATCAGCTCGTCGGGCTGTCGGCGCGAGCGGCAACCCGAACGAGCTGAGCCCGTTCAGGCGCTGTGCAGCGTCAGGACGGTGATCTCGCTCGGTGCGAACACGCGGAATGGTGGACCCCAGAACCCGGTTCCGCGGCTTGTGTACAACTGCGTGCGGTCGCCGTGACGGGTGAGCCCGTGCACCGACGGTTGATCGAGTTTGACCAGAAGGTTGAACGGCCAGATCTGTCCGCCGTGGGTATGACCGGCGAGCTGCAGATCCACTCCCGCGGAAGCGGACTGAGTTACCTGCTTCGGTTGATGGGCGAGCATCAGGATCGGCAAATCGGGGTCGGTGCGGGCAAGGGCCATATCGAAGTTCGCGCCGTGACCGTCGAGCTTCGATCCCAGAGCGGTGGCGTCGTCGACTCCGGCGATGACCAGGTTGTCGCCGCCCTTGGTGACGACGAGGTGCCGGTTGTGCAGGGCATCCCAGCCGATCGAGGTCATGTAGTCGAGCCACTCCTGAGCCTCGTGGAAGTACTCGTGATTCCCGGTGACGTAGACACGAGCGAGTCTGGCTTCCACCGACGCGAGTGGGGTGGCTTGGCCGAGGCGCTGCTCCACTGTTCCGTCGGCAATGTCACCGACGTGGGCCACGATGTCGGCGTCGAGATCGTTGACTGCCGCGATCACGCGCTCGGACCACTTCTCGCGATTGATCGGCCCGAAGTGAGTGTCGGTGATCGCGACTACCCGAAGTTTGTCCATCCCCGCACCAAGGCGGGGGATGGTGACGTCGACCTGCTTGATCCGTGGCAGTCTCATGGCTTCCCGATAGCCCCAGATCAGCAGAACGGCCGAGGTGATCAGTGCCGCAACGGCGACGATCCTCGATCGAAGCGGGTCATCCACGCCGCCGACGAGCAGTCCGAGCCTCAGGACTTCACCGAGCAGGGTCCACACGAACACGACCCAGATGATTCCGAGGAGGGCGTCGCCGACCAGGCGAACTGGATCGCGGTCAGTGTGTCCGTGGCTGAGCATCATGGTGGCAGGCAGGGTGATCAGGAGGGCGGCAAATAGAACGGTGCCGAAAACTGCCACCGCTGTCGGCCAGTCCGGCCGGACGAACAAGCTCCACCACGGGTACACGAACAACAGAGCCAAGATCGACGCGACAATCGCGGATATGGCAACGATCCGCAACGGTCTGCGGCGCGGAACTCGAGCGACGTCGGTCGCCTGGGGTGTAGTCACCCCGTCCAGAGTAAAGGTCCACTGGTCTATTAACAAGGGGACGGTGGTCCGCTATCGGAATGTCGGTGTTCTCGGATAGGTTTCCGAACGTTGAAACTCGGCCAGTGATCAGGTGGGTGGCGCATGGAGAAGTACGACGTCAAGAAGGCATACAAGGATCTCTATTCCCCCGGGCGCCGCGATTTTGCCCTCGTGACCGTCCCGCGCTTCGGCTACTTCGCCGTCGACGGTCACGGTGATCCCAACACTGCCACCGAGTACTCCGAGGCGCTCGAAGCGCTGTATTCGGTGTCCTACGCGACCAAATTCGCGAGCAAGAAGGAACTGGATCGCGACTTCGTCGTGGGCCCGCTGGAAGGGTTGTGGCGGGCAGATGACCCCGAGGTGTTCGTGACGCGGGACAAGTCGTCGTGGGATTGGACGATGATGATCTCGCAACCGGAGTGGATCACGGAGACCGAACTGTCTGCGTCGATTGACGCAGTCCGGGCCAAGGCAGTGCGGGCCAAGAAGGAGATTGCCGCTCTCGACAAGGTCAGGTTTCTCGAGTTGGAGGAAGGTCTGTCCGTCCAGATTCTTCACGTCGGCTCGTACGACGACGAAGCTCCTACCCTGGACCGGCTGCACAACACGTTCATCCCGTCGAACGGCCTGAGCTTCAACGGCGATCATCACGAGATCTATCTCAGCGACGCTCGCCGTACACCGCCCGAGAAACTGAAGACGGTTCTGCGTCAGCCTGTTTCGAGGTAGCAATCAGGGCTCGAGGCCGCGCAACTTCTCGAGGTCGCGTCGCTCGCGTTTGGTCGGTCTGCCGGCGCCACGATTACGTCGCGGAATGGACGCGATCAGTTCGGGCGGTGGTGGGGGCGGCGAATTGTCCTGCAGGCAATCGGCGGCCAGCACCGCGCTGACTCGTTTCGTGATCGGCTTGACCACGACGACGATGCGCTCGATGCCGGATACACGCACCCGCACCTCGTCGCCGGCTTTCACCTGCTGAGCCGCCTTTGCCGACGTTCCGTTGACCCGAACGTGTCCCGATCGGCAGGCGGTCGCCGCCTGCGAGCGTGTTTTGAACAGCCGAACCGCCCACGTCCAGCTGTCCACGCGGACACTGATCGCGTCGGAGGGGAGTTGGGCTGGCACGCACTCCAGCCTACCGACGAGTGCTCACAGACCCTGCGCGCGGATGCCCGAGTAGGCGCGCGGTGCATACCGCAGTCGTAACGGCAGCAGATGCCAGAACCGATCTGTCAATGTCAGGAAGCGGGCGAACCAGAAGTACATCCGTTCGTCGCGCGGCGTCCATTCCCATTCAAGGGTCTTGCGCGCCTTCTCCGGCATCAGTGCCTTGCCGATCCAGTTCGCCACGGCCATCGTGGGGCGAGAGCTAAGACGCCACAGCCACGTCGGAACCTTCGGAGCCGGTGCGATGTCGTGCTCGGCGATGCGCGTCGACCATTTTGTGGTGTGGGTGTTGATCAGGTGGTTGTCGAGCATGTCTTCCCAATACGTGCGGAAGCTGACGTAGTCGTCGAAAGCCGGTCGATCGGTGAGTCCGTAACAGCGCCACCAAGTTACGGCCTCACGGACAAGTTGGTCCTTCTGCTCCGCCGTGAACTTCTTGTACGCGAATCGCTCGTTGAAATCGAGTATCACCTCGAAGAACGTGACGTGTGTCCACCAGAAAGTGTCAGGAGCGAGGGCGTGGTAGCGCCCGCCGGTTTCGTCGATTCCTTTGAGATCGGTGTGGAAGTTGCGAACGAGCGTGCCTGTGCCCTCTTCGGTCCGGTCGTACACGACGCCGTAGATGGGCGGCAGTGAGCGGAACAGGCGGTCGAGCGGGTTGTCGAAAAAATTCGAATGGTCCTGCAGCGCTCCACTTACCGCGGGATGCATGTTCTGCAGCGTGCCTGCGCGTCCGAGATACAGCAGACCGCGAACGTCGCCGAAGTGTGTCCACGTCAGGGAACCGGGGCCGATCGGATCTGCTCGCAGGGCCCGGGGCGCTGGCAGTTCCCGGGGCTTCGGCCGACGAGTACCTGTGTCCGCATCGCTGCTCATCTGGTTGACCCTCCGCCTGCGTTCATGTGACAACGGTTGTTGTCAAATGATGACTTTTGCTGCGCCGCGCGAATTTGTCAATGGATTCGGCTAGATCTGCCCGAAAACAACTCCGGCCCCTCACCTGCAACAGGTGAGGGGCCGGAAGAGTGAAGCGGTCGGACTCAGGCGTATTCGTAGAAGCCGCGACCGGTCTTCTTGCCGAGGCGACCGGCGTCGACCATGCGGCGAAGCAGCGCCGGCGGAGCGTAGTGCGGTTCTGCGAATTCCGCGTACAGGGACTCTGCCGCTGCGAGGGCAATGTCGAGACCGACGGTGTCGAGCAGCGTCAGCGGGCCCATCGGGTAGCCGCAGCCGCCCTTCATGGCCTCGTCGATGTCTTCTGCTGTGGCGTAGCCGGATTCGAGCATCCGGACAGCCTGGCACAGGTACGGGATGAGCAGAGCGTTGACGATGAAGCCCGAACGGTCGCCCGCGCGAACCGTCTTCTTGCGCAAGGTGTTCTTGGCGTAGTCGGTGACGGCGAGAACGGTCTCTTCGGACGTCGTCAGGCTGACCACGATCTCCACGAGCGGCATGACCGGCACGGGGTTGAAGAAGTGAACGCCGACAACCTGGCCGGGGCGCGAGGTGGCCTTGGCGATCTTGATGACGGGGATCGACGAGGTGTTGGTCGCCAGAATGCCTGCAGGCTTGACGATCTTGTCGAGCTTGCCGAAGATCTCGTACTTGAGAGCTTCGATCTCGGGAGCAGCTTCGATCACCAGATCGCGATCGGCGAACTCTTCCATGTCCAAGGTGACGCGGACGCGTGCGATCGCGGCGTCGGCTTCTTCCTGGGTGATCTTGCCCTTGGCGACGCCGCGGTTGATCGACTTGGCGATCCGCTCGCGAGCGGCGGCCGCGAATTCTTCCTTGGTTTCGAGCACCAGTACCGAGCTACCGGCTTTTGCACAAACTTCGGCAATGCCGGCACCCATGGTGCCGCCGCCGATTACGCCTACGAGTTCCACGATTCTCCTCAAAAATTAGGGGCAAGCCCCTGTGCGCCGTTCCGGTAGTCAGAACTACCAGAAAGGCGCACAGGGGCGCGAAGTGCCTTACTTCAACAGCGCACGCGACATCACGACGCGCTGAATCTGGTTGGTGCCTTCGTAGATCTGCGTGATCTTGGCGTCGCGCATCATGCGCTCGACCGGGAAGTCGGTGGTGTAGCCGGCGCCACCGAACAGCTGCACGGCGTCGGTGGTGACCTCCATGGCAACGTCCGAAGCGAAGCACTTCGCCGCAGCGGAGATGAAGCCGAGGTTCTTCTCGCCGCGCTCGGCGCGTGCTGCGGAGGTGTAAACCATCAGACGTGCGGCTTCGACCTTCATCGCCATGTCCGCGAGCATGAACTGAACAGCCTGGAAGTCGCTGATGGACTTGCCGAACTGCTTGCGATCCTTGGTGTATGCCAGCGCCGCGTCGAGTGCGCCCTGGGCCAGGCCGACAGCCTGAGCACCGATGGTGGGACGCGTGTGGTCGAGGGTCTCGAGTGCCGTCTTGAAGCCGGTGCCCGGTTCGCCGATGATGCGGTCGCCGGGGATGCGGCAGTTCTCGAAGTACAGCTCAGCGGTGGGGGAGCCCTTGATGCCGAGCTTCTTTTCCTTCGGTCCGACGACAAAGCCCTCGTCGTCCTTGTGGACCATGAAAGAGGAGATGCCGTTTGCGCCCTTGTCGGGATCGGTGACAGCCATGACGGTGTACCAGGTGGACTTGCCGCCGTTGGTGATCCAGCACTTGGAGCCGTTGAGGATCCAGTCGTCGCCGTCAGCCTTTGCGCGGGTACGCATCGAAGCGGCGTCGGATCCGGCTTCACGCTCGGACAGTGCGTACGACGCCATTCCGCCGTTGACGAGGTCCGGGAGCACCTTGGACTTGAGCTCTTCGGAACCCTTGAGGATCAGGCCCATGGTGCCGAGCTTGTTCACAGCGGGGATCAGCGAGGAGGAGCCACAGACGCGGGCGACTTCCTCGATGACGATGCAGGTGGCGACGGAATCGGCGCCCTGGCCGTCGTAAGCCTCGGGAACGTGGATGGCGTTGAAGCCGGACGCGTTGAGAGCGGTGAGCGCTTCCTCGGGGAAACGTGCGTTCTCGTCGACGTCCTTGGCGTACGGCGCGATTTCCTTCTCGGAGAGTCCGCGGATAGCAGCCCGCAGTTCGTCGTGCTCTTCGTTCAGTGCGAAGAGATTGAAATCCGGGTTTCCTGCCATGGGAACGCTCCTTGGTGAAGGTGGCTTGAAGGCGGTCGGTGCGGCTCCGGCGTTACCAGCGAGATTCGCGGACAGACCGGTGCCCATGACCCCAGTCAAACACGGCACTGAGTGCCAGGTCAAGGGATGGGTGTGTGAAGTTTTCGTGCACGAGCAGTGTCAGCCGAGTTGTTCGTGGATTTTTCTGCTGATCTCATCAGCGGACGTGCCCGGGGGAAAGGCTACTACCAGCACGGACTTCGATTCTGGCGTGCTGGTCTTGGACCCGGGTGCCACGCCGTATGTCCGCCGAACGTCGAGCAATGCCTGACTTAGTGCATCAGCTGTGGCGTCCTCGTCGCCTTTGATCATGCTTCGCAAGAGGTAGTTGTGGCACGCGGTGACAGCTGCGGCAAAACCGACAACCTCGAGGACAGGCTCGCGGGGCACAGCGCTGCGCAGGTAGTCGACGAAGAGGCGCTCGTAGCGGAATCCGGTGACGAGTTCGCGGTCGCGAAGAGCCGGAACGTGCTGTACGACGCGGTATCGCCGCATCGACAGGTCTCGGTTCCTGCGGAAGAAATCGAAGACCAGTCCCGCGGCCTCGCACACGGACGCCCAGGGGTCGGCGGAATCGGACGCGAGGAACTCTGCGACGTGTTCGAGGAGGGACTCGTGATCGGCGAAGATCACGTCTTCCTTGGAGCGGAACTGCCGGAAGAACGTCCGACGCGACACACCGGCGGCAGCGGCGATCTGCTCGACGGTGGTGGCTTCGTACCCGTTCTCCGAGAACAACCGGATCGCTTGAGACGCGACGTGTACCCGAAACTGTGCGGGGTCAGTTCCGGGTACATCGGAGCGCTCGGTCATGGATGCAAGTATCCAGGTTTCGTCGGCGTCAGTTGTCGGCGCGTAGCTGGAACTTGAGAACCTTGCCGGTGGGGGTGCGAGGAAGGTCGAGCGGGAAGACGATGTCGCGGGGAACCTTGTACCCGGCCAGCAAAGTGCGGGTGTGCTCGACGATGTCTTCGGCGGATGCCTGTAATCCCTTGCCCAGCACCACGAATGCCTTCGGGCGCTCGCCCCACTTCTCGTCCGGAACGCCGACGACTGCCACGTCGATCACCGCGGGGTGACTCATGATCGCCTGCTCCACCTCGACGGTGGAGATGTTCTCGCCGCCGGAGATGATGATGTCCTTCGCGCGGTCCTTGAGCTGGATGTATCCGTCGGGATGCATGACGCCGAGGTCGCCGGAATGGAACCAACCACCGGCAAATGCTTCGGCTGTCGCGGCCTCGTCGCGGTAGTACCCGAGCATCACGTTGTTGCCGCGGAGCACGATCTCACCCATGGTCTGGCCGTCGGCGGGGACGTCGTTCATCTCGGCATCGACAACGCGAGCATTTTCGGCCTGCACCATGCCGACTCCCTGACGAGAGAGAAGTGCGGCGCGCTCGGACTGCGGCTTGTCGTCCCAGGCTTCCTGGTATTCGCAGATCGTGTAGGGGCCGTATACCTCGGTGAGGCCGTAGACGTGAACGACGGTGACACCGATGTCTTCGAGTTTTCCGATGATCGTCGGTGACGGGGGAGCGCCGGCGGTGGTGATGCGCAAGGCGTCGACCTTGTGGGCCTGGTCTGCGTCGGCGATGGTGGAGCAGACGGTAGGAGCGCCGCACAGATGTGTCACGCCCAGATTGTCGATGGCGTCCCAGATCGCATCGGCGCGGACCGCGCGCAGGCAGATGTGTGTGCCCGCGGCCTGAGTGACGGCCCACGGCGTGCACCACCCGTTGCAGTGGAACATCGGCAGTGTCCACAGATACTTCGTCGCTCCGTCGAAGCCGTTGTGGAATGTCTCGCCGAGCGAGTTCAGGTACGCCCCGCGGTGGGAGTACATGACGCCCTTGGGTTTTCCGGTGGTACCCGAGGTGTAGTTGATGGCGATGCACTGCTGCTCGTCGTCGACGCCCCAGTGCAGTGGCTGATCGGAGAGAGCTTCGCCTTCGGCAATCAGATCGGCGTACTGCCCGGTGACGATTCCGGTGGGAACGTCCGGATAGGGGACGGTGGAGTCCGGGATCTCGACGATCTCACGCAGGCTCCCCACGTTTGCCTTGGACGAGGTGACCGAACCGACGAATTCGGAGTCCACGAACAGGATCGTGGTTCCCGAGTGATCGAGAATGTATTCGAGTTCGGGACCGGCGAGGCGTGAGTTCAGGGCGATCAGGACCCCGCCGGCGAGGGGGACGGCAAAATGCGCGAACAGCATCTCGGGTACGTTCGGCGCCAGGTATGCAACGCGGTCACCGGGCTGAATGCGTTCACGCAGGACGCGGGCCAGAGCCGCGACCTCGTCACCGAACTCTCGGTACGAGTAGGTCCGGTCGCCGTGAACGACGGCGGTGCGCTCGGGGAACACCGCGGCGCTGCGCTCGAGAAAGCGCAGCGGACTGAGCGGGGTGTTGTTGGCTGCAACAGCTGTCGGGACAGACACGGTTCCTCCGAAGGCGACGTGGCACGGTTGGTGTCACGATAAGTGTGATCGGCACTACAAATGGCCTGGATGCACGCTATTGCCCAGCCAAAGGTGCCGCTACCCTCTGAATTGGGTACGTGGAGGTGAGAGTGAGCAGGGTACTGAGACCGAGCGACGACGACGCGTTGCGCGCCGAACTGCGTCGGCTGCACCCCAAAACCGAGTTGCCGGTTCTGTTCGGCGGCTGCGTCAGCGACCGGTCGCTGACCATCACCGGTCACGTCGGCACGCGCAGCAACATCCTGCGAAACCTGCGGATCGACGCCGAATGCGGACTCGGCGGTCGGGCGATCGCAGAACAACGACCGGGCGCGGTCCAGGACTACGCGAACTCGTCGCACATCACTCACGACTACGACTATGAAGTGGGTACCGAAGCGATTGAATCCTTGATGGCAGTCCCCATCGTCGTACGCGGGGTTACTCGCGGAGCGATCTACGGAGGACTGCGTGCCAACCTGCCGATCGGCGACGTGATCGCAGAGACGATGATGCGATCGTCGTACGCGTTGGCCCGAGAATTCGAGATTCGCGACGAAGTGGATCGTCGGGTGGCGATGCTCGATACCGCTGCGGTGGAACATGGTTCGAACCGCGATGCCCAGATATCCGAAGGGTTGACCGAGAGCGTCCTGGCGCTCGGCGAGATCGCGGCGAACCTCGAGGACATGGCTCTCAGCGCGCAGGTCCTCGCGGTCGAGGCAAAGTTGCGGGCGTTGGCGTCGCCGAAACCTTCCGCGAACACTCCAGTCGCGAACACCGTTGTCCTGTCGCCACGCGAGCGGGAGGTGATGGGGTACGTCGCTCTCGGACTGCGCAATGCCGAGATCGCCGAGAGGTTGTCCCTGAGCGTCGAAACGATCAAGACGTACATGAGGAATCTGATGGGAAAACTCGACGTCCGCAGTCGTCACGAAGCGGTCGTGGAAGCGCGGCGGCAAGGTTTGATTCTGTGAGGGCTTGATTCTCTGATCGGTCCCGCCAAGCGGAATTTCGGAACTGCGTCGCCACTCCGGTTGATATGACGGACCTCACTATCGGCAGAGTTCGACACGAGTGATGAGGGCATCGATGCAGGATTTGTTCGACAACGACGACATGACCGGCCTGGCCGAAGCGATCAAGAGCGGCGACGTCTCCGCCAAGGAAGTTCTCGAGTTCAGTCTGGACAGGCTCGACGAGCGCAACCCGGCAGTCAACGCGGTGATCAGTGAGCGCCGAGAGGAAGCGCGCAACGAGGTATCAGGCGGCCTGCCGGATGGTCCACTGCAGGGCGTCCCGTTCGTGATCAAAGACCTCGGCATGGACGTCGCAGGATTGCCGAGCACCAATGGATCTCGATTGTTCGCCGACGCTGTGGCAGAAAAAGATTCGACGCTCGTCGAGCGCTACCGCCAGGCTGGTCTGGTTGTCATCGGCAAGACGAACACCCCGGAGTTCGGCAAGAACGCGAGTACCGAACCTGCGCTGTTCGGACCCACCCGTAACCCTTACGCCCTTGATCGTTCGCCCGGCGGATCTTCGGGTGGCACGGCTGTAGCTGTTGCCGTCGGGATCGTGCCAGGCGGGCATGCCAGCGACGGTGGTGGATCGATCCGTATTCCCGCATCGGCCTGCGGCCTGGTAGGCCTCAAGCCGAGCCGAGGACGTACTCCGACGGCACCGGCGCGCACGCTCTTCTCGTCGCCGATGAGTGTTCATCACGCGCTCACCCGAAGTGTCCGCGACACTGCGCTGCTTCTCGATCTGTCCGCCGGGCCGACAGTGGGCGATCCTTACGTGATCCTGGCGCCGAAGCGGCCGTACATCGAGGAAGTGGGTGCCGATCCCGGACGGTTGCGGATCGGTCTGAGTAACGCTCTTCCTGACGGCACACCGGTGGACCCGGAGTGCTCGGCCGTCGCGACCGGTGTTGCCGGCCTGCTCGAAGAACTCGGTCACGATGTCACCGAGAGTGCCCCGAACTTTCCGCTCGATGCGCTCACTGCCGGGCTTTCGGTGTTGATGGGCATTCCGATGACGATCGAGGTCGACGAACGACTCGACGCCCTGAACCGCGCGATCCGCGACGACGACCTCGAGCCGATGGCGCGGATGATCTACGACCGCGCGAAGTCCGAAAGTGCGACGAACGTTGTCAAGGCATTGCAGGAACTCGAGCGGGCCGCCCAGGTGATCGGTGCGTTCTTCGTCGATCACGACCTGTTGCTGACTCCGACGATGGCTCGGCCGGCAGCTCCGCTCGGTCTGCTCGATACGGCGAATCCTATGTCGATCTGGGAGCATTCGGCCGGGTACAGCGGCTTGACCAGTCCGTTCAACAGTTCAGGTCAGCCGGCGATTTCCTTGCCGATGGGTCATGACTCGGCCGGCGTTCCGATCGGCGTGCAGTTGGTCGGCGCGTTCGGCCGTGAAGATCTGCTGATTCAGGTTGCGTCGCAGCTCGAAACAGCCCGTCCGTGGTCCATTGCGCCGGTGTGGCCGCCGGTCCCGGCGTAGCGCGCGGTCGTCCGAGCCGGGGAGGACGTCAGGCGATGATGCGAATCGGCCACTGGCCGTTCACATCTGCCACGTCCCTCCCTTGGCTGAGAAGGTACTCGGCGAAATCGCGTTGCCGCTCTGCGTGCCAATCGGCTTGATCGACCATGAGATCGAGCCCCAGGATGTCGGGGAACCGCACGGCCAACTCGCGGGCCAACGCTGCCGCAGCTTTGGCATCGGCCTCGGCTTCGTGCGCCGACTCCAATGAAATTCCGTAGTGCTCGCACACGGCCGCAAGCGTTCGCTTGCCCTTGCGGAACGTATCCATCGCCCGATCGATCACGTACGGATCGATCACCAACCCCGGAACGAATGCAGGCTTGCCGATGCGCAGACCCTCGGCATGCATGACCGTCAGATCATAGGAGGCATTGAACGCCACGACGGCGTGATCGCGCGCCCAGGAATTGTGCAGAGCCTTGCGAATCTCTTCGTAGCCCTCGGAATAATCCTGGCCGTGTTGCGCCGCGAACTCGGTGCTGATGCCGTGAACAGCCGAGGCGCCGGCGGGGATGTCGACGCCGGGATCGAGTAGCCACGTGCGTGTTTCGACACTCGAACCGTCGATCACCGCGACGCAGGCACTGACGATACGAGCGGTCGACGGATCCCGCCCCGTGGTCTCGAGGTCGAACGCGCAGATCGGGCGATCGGACCAGCTACTCATCGGGGGCCTTTCGGTGCAGAACGTCATGTCCGAATCACTATGCACCTCCCTACCGACACAAACGACGAACAGCCACCTCCGGGGTGAAGGTGGAGGTGGCTGCTGCGTGACTGTGTGACGGACCTACAGAATCTCGGTTCCGACCGTGAAGCGATCCATGACGTCTTCGCGCGGAGTCACACCGAAGCCCGGTCCCTGCGGCACGGCGATGTGGCCGTCCTCGATGACAAAAGGTTCGGTGATGTCTTCCTTGTAGAAGCGATCGGACGCCGAGATGTCGCCGGGCAGCGTGAATCCGTCCAGCGCCGCGAGGGCTGCGTTGGCGGCGCGGCCGATTCCGGTCTCGAGCATTCCGCCGCACCACACCGCAATACCGTGTGCCGAGGCGAGATCGTGAATGCGCTTGGCTTCCAGATATCCACCGACGCGGCTCGGCTTGATGTTGATGACCGAAGCGGCGCCGAGCGTGATGGCATCCGCCGCATCCTTGGCCGACTCGACCGACTCGTCGAGGCAGATCGGAGTCGAGAGGGACTGGGCAAGCTTGGCGTGCTGCACCAAATCGTCCTCGGCCAGCGGCTGTTCGATGAGGAGCAGTGCGAATTCGTCCAGGCGGCGCAGCAACTGCGCGTCGACGAGGGTGTACGCGGCATTCGCGTCGACCTGCAGAGGGACGTCGTAGCCGAACTCCTTGCGCACCGCAGCGACGGGAGCGATGTCCCAGCCCGGCTTGATCTTCAGTTTGATTCGCACGTAACCCTGCGACAGATAATTACCGACGGTTTCGAGTAGCTGCGGAATGCTGTCCTGGATGCCGACGGACACTCCCGAGGGCACCCGAGTGCGAGTGGCACCGAGGTACCGAGCGAAAGACTGTCCACGAGCGCGCAATTCAGCATCGAGGATTGCCATTTCGATAGCCGACTTCGACATCTGGTGACCCACGACGTGGTGAAGTACGCTGCCGACCGTCTCGGCCGAGAGCGGCTGATCCGACTGTGACTTACGCAGCGTCGGAACGAGATACTCGCGAAGCATCGCTCGCGCACCAGCGGTGTATTCGGAGTTGTAGTACGGATCGCTGAGCGAGCCGCACTCGCCCCAGCCGACGGTCTCCACCGGACCGTTGGGGCCGTCGGTGGTGCCGCTCACTTTCAGGACGAGGGTGTTGCGCTCGAGCTGGGTGCTGAATGACGTGGTGAAGGGGGAGACGAGAGGGATGCGCAGTTCGCGCATTTCGACGGACTCAATGTGCATGGACTTGCTCTTCTCCGGTTGTCTCGCAGATTTTCGTGAACATGTAATAGCCGCTGGGGTCGAAGCCGGTCGATTGCCATTCCTTCGAGGCGATCAGTGGTTCGAGGTACTCGCGAAGCGCGTGTCGCCAGGCAAAGGCAGAGGCGCGGTCGACTGTTCTCAGATGCTCGATGTCTCTGGGTATTCCGACTGCGATATCGACGCAGTCGGGTGGGATCGGGAGCATTCGAGGCGTACCGTCTTCGGTGGGTTGAAGCACCTTGAATGTATCATTCACGGCCACAGTAGAACTCGGAGATCCGTCGACGTCGAGGTCCCAACTGACGAGCATACGATCGCTGGCGTCGCCTGCGTTGATTCCGTCTGCCATCGACCCGTAGAAATCCGGGTTGTATTCGGCCGGTTCGGCTCCGAGACGCTGAATGTTGAAATAGGCATTTCGTGCGACCAGTGGATCGAAGGTCCACCGGATCGTCCTGACGCCGCGCTCGATGCACCAGTCTCGCTGATGATGCTTGAGGGCGCGGCCGATTCCCTTGCCTGCGTGTCCCGGTAGTACTCCGGCGATGTGTGAGTGCAGAACCTCGCCGAGAGGCTCGACGAAGAATCCGACGCAACCACCGATCATTTCGCCTTCGGAAAAGGCTCCCACCACGTAGTGACCACCGTGGTGAAGCGCAACCAACATCGCCGTGCCGAAATGAGCCGGTCCGGGACTGGTAGCCCAGATCTCGTCGAAAACGGCGGATAGATCGGCTATTTCGCGGGTATCGACCAGTTCTCGAAACTCAACCGCTTTGCTTTTCGACACGAGGGCCCCCTTCAGACGTGATCGAACGAATAAGGCCCGCAACCAACGCCGTCCTCGGAGCGATTGCGGACACGAGCGCATGCTCGGTCTCGGCGTGTGCACCGCCGCCGACGCCACCGAGGCCGTCGAGGGTGGGGATGCCGATGCCGGCAGTGAAGTTTCCGTCCGAGGCTCCGCCGACGGCGAGGCCGACGGGAGGAGTCAGATCATGCTCGAGCGCAACGCGTTCCGCCAACGCCAGCAACGGTGCGGACATCGTCGCTTCGAGAGGGGGACGGTTGACGCCACCCGAGACCGTTACTACTGCTTCGGGGTGGATTGCCTGCAGGGCTTGGATATTCGAATCGACCCGCTCCTGCTCGGCTGCGCTGGTTGCGCGCACGTCCACGTCGACAAATGCTTCTGCCGGAACCGTGTTGGTGGTGGTTCCGGCCGAAATGACGGTCGGCGTGACGGTGGTTGCCTGCGCGGGAGAGGACAAGTCGTTGATCGCGATCACGAGACGAGCCAGCTCGACTGCCGAGTTGATGCCCTTTTCCGGTTCCAACCCGGCATGTGCAGCGCGGCCGGCAACATGGATTCGATACAGAGACACTCCCTTGCGGACGGTCTTGAGTTCACCGCCGTCGCCGCCGGCCTCGAGGACGAGCACCGCGCCCGCAGCAAGTTCCTCGATGAGGGACCGTGACGTGGGGGAACCGATTTCCTCGTCACCGGTCACAAGGAGTGTGATCCCGTCGAGTGCATCGTCGCCGTGCAGCTCTCGAACGATGGCGAGGGCGTGAATTGCCTGAACAACACCAAGTTTCATATCGAGGCCGCCAGGACCTCGAAGTGCTCCGTCGGTGACGGCTGCGGGCAGGCGCGTGAGGGTGCCGATCGGCCACACGGTGTCGTGGTGACCGAGCAGCATCAGCCGCGTCGGTGAGCTGCCGAAACGGGTCACCAGATGGGTTCGGCCTTCTCTCACTATCGACTCCGGTGTCACGCCGAGTCGTTCGTGGACAAGATCTGACGTCCACTTCGCGCTGCGGGCAACAGCTTCGAGATCGTGCGACGGCGACTCGACTTCGATGAGCGCGATGGCGTCCTCGAGGATCTGAGGAAGTTGGCGCTCGGCCAGATCGCGGAGACTGGTCATCGGTTGTTCACTCGCGGATACGCGCGGCTTCCGACGTGTAGCAATTGTGTACTCCCGTTGTCGGAGAAAGTGATTCGGATCCAACCCGCTGATTGAGGGAGTCGGGTCCCGAACACTCCAGGGTGAACTTCGATCAGGTTGAGAGAGACGGGCTCTGCCGTTTCGGTGTTGAG
>NZ_BAAILK010000012.1:465013-614155 GCF_054589475.1 Rhodococcus sp. no. 34 | reverse complement strand
TGATCGGTGCGGCGGGCGGTCAGGGAACCGCCGGTCCTTTCCAAGACGAAATCGGCTGCGGCATCGCGGTACAGACCGCACAGCGCATCGAGTTCTTCACGTGAGGACGTGACGCGGGTGTGGGGGTCACCAGGCGAGAATGCCGGTGTCACACTGACGCCGCCTATCGAACCGATTACTTCAGCCAGAAGATCGCCGGAGAGAGCGTCCATTGCTCCACCGTTGGCCATCAGGACCACGGCTAGACCGCACGACGGCACCACTCGCAAGAACGACTGCTGGCCGAGAGTTCCGCCATTGTGGCCATGAGCCAGTACCCCGCCCCAATTGTGCAGCAGCCACGTGGTTCCCATGATGTCCGCTGACGACACGTCACCGATCTGGCGGCGCTCCTCGAGCATCGCCAGATGAGTGGAACGCTGAAGCAGTACCGGATCCTCGCGCATCGAATCCTGCGCGAACAGCAGTAGGTCTTCGGCCGTGCTGTTGATGAGACCAGCCGGGCCCATCGAACGAGGGATGAGGAATTGTGGTGTCTGCTCGAGATTGTCGACGCCGCCGACGTGCCCGACTGCGGCGCGGTGCAGTGCCGTTTCCTCGGGAAGAGTCGTGGTCTTGGTCAGGCCGAGTGGCTCGATGATCCGCTCGCGCAGAACCGCGTCCCAACTTTTACCTCGGAGAACCTCGATGATTCGTCCGGCGATGACGAAGCCGGTGTTGCAGTAGGACCAATCGGTACCGGGAGCGAAGAGTTGCACCGTCGAGGTCAGGGCTGCGACGTATCGCTCGACGCAGTCGTCGCCGCGTCCGCCGTCGATGAAGACGTCACCGTCGATGCCACTGGTATGAGTCAACAGGTGGCGAGTCGTGACCGTCTCGGTTGCTACCGTGTCGGCAACCGCGAAGTCCGGCAGAATGTTCCGAACAGGTGCATCGAGGTCGAGCAGTCCTTCTTCGACGAGTTGCATGATCAGTGTGGCCGTCCAGACCTTGCTGATCGAACCCATCTGGAACAACGTGTCAGTTGTGGCCGCGACACCGGTGCGGGTGCTGACGACACCGGAAGTGACCACGGCGCGGTCGAATCCGCTGCGGGTTGTGGTCAGGATTCCCAACGAGGCACCGGGTACCCCGTACTTCGTGCTCAGGGTGTCGAGTCGGTACTGCCAGTAGGCGGGGTCGACTGTGATGAGTGCCGGCGTGGGGGAGAGGTGACGCTCGAGCCACTCGACCAGCCTGGTGCTGTAATCCAGTCGGTGGGACGGCCGACCCGTCAACACAAAGTCGTGCGACGCACCCGGATAGACCACCAGTTCGGTCGGGGTACCGGCCAAACGCAGTCCACCGAACCACTGTTCGGCTTGATTGACCGGGCAGCGCACGTCGCTGCCGCCGTGAAGAATCAGCGTCGGTGTTGTCACCTTCGCGACTCGCCCCAACGGCGAAAGTTCCTGTACCCGAGATGACTGCGGGTCGAATTCGACCGTCTGCAGCAAGATGCCCTCGTCCGACGGGCCCGCCGTGTTCGCGATGTCGCAGACGAGGCCACCGGCGACTGCGACCGCAAACCGATCGGTGACGGACGTCAGGGCGCACGTCATGAATCCGCCGTAGCTGTAGCCCGTGAGTACCAGTTGCTTCGGATCGGCCATCCCCTCGGCGACAAGGGTTTCGACCGGTTCGAGCAGGTCGGCACGATCCGCCTCACCCCAGCCGTCCCGCACACCGTCGAAGAAGTCGTTTCCGTAGCCGTCACTTCCGCGCGGATTGATCATCAAGACCGTGAATCCCAGCGCGACCAGTTCCGCGTGGTATGCGTGCATCACGGTGGGCGTTCCGGTCCAGGCATTGTGTGGTCCGCCGTGGACGTCCAGAACCAGCGGACCGGCGCCCGCGACGTTCGGGTCGCGCAGGATCCAACCCTGAACACGGGTGCCGTCGCTGATGTCGAACCAACGCTCGGAGGCGACTGGAAACGCGACGGAAGTTGTCAGTTCCGTGTTCAATTCGGTGACCGTTTCGACTGCACGAGTCTCGAGGTCGATGACGGCGATCTCGCCGAAGGATGTCGCCGTTGCCAGCGCGACGACGGCTCGCCCGGACGTCAGGGCAAGGCCTGAGACCACTGTCTGCTCGCCGGTGAGAAGTGGTGAGACGGAGCCTGATCCGAAATCGACCTTGTGCAGTTCGGTGGAGCCGTGGTTGCGGATGCAGAAGACGATGTCGCCGTCGGCGGTGAAACTCGGTGCGCCACCGGGATAACCGGTCCCGCCCGGCATGACGTTTCGGTCGAGTCCGGACGTCAGGCTGCGGTCTTCCACTCGCTGGTCGCGGTGCAGGACAAGAAGTTCGTTGTTGTGAATGATCGGCGTGTGCCAACCGACGGCTACGACCGCGTCGCCGGCAGGTGTCCATGCAAGTGGTCCTGCGATGCCGCGTGCGTGCCCCAACATCCGCGGAGCGGAGGCGAGATCAGTCAGCGATACGGTCCAGGCGGAACTCGCCCGCGTCAGATCGGCGTCGCCGTCCATCGCCGCGGTGAAAGCCAGTTCGGTGCCGTCGGGACTGTACGCGGGATGCGAAGCGTCCCAATCGCCGTCCGTCAGCTGCCGTAGTGAGCCGGCGGCCAGATCGAACTCGAACAAGTGCGCCCGAACGCTGCCCCGGACACCGGATCCGTCGACCTTGTAGTTGAGGCGCTTCGCCACCAAGAGGCATGACGATCCGGCGGCAGTGCGGTCGACGGGGGCGCTGAAGGCGATCCGAGCGCCGTCGGGAGAGAACACCGGTGCCCCCGCGCCGAGCGGGAGCTGCGCCGTGGTGGTCAGCTGTGTTGCCGGGCCCCCGGTGGCGTCGACCTTCCACAGTTGTGGTGTGCCCGAGGAATCCGGCCGAACGAAGACCAACAGCGTCGAAACGGGATGCCAAGCCGGCGAGGTGTCGGCAGGTCCCGCGGTGAGCTGTAGTTGCGGGGAAGCCAACCAGATCGAGTGCTCGTTGGTATCCGCAGCCGGATTCGCTTCGGTACGTGCGTATGCAATGCGTCCCGACGCCGATACGGCGATGCTGGTCGGTGTAACTACGGACGCGTAATCCTGGATTCTCGCCGAACGACGTTCTTCGGCACGGGCTACGGCAGCGGGGGAGTCGAGAGTGGTCGGCGTTGTCATTGGAACATCGGCTCCCCGAATGTCGGGATCGCGGACAACAGCTTTGCCGTGTACGGCTCCTTCGGCGAATCGATCACGTCGAGAACCGGCCCGTGCTCGACGATCTCGCCGCCGAGCATGACTGCGACGTGGTCACAGACGTAGCGGATCACCGCCAAGTTGTGACTGACGAACAGAACCGTCAGACCAAGCTGCTTCTGCAGATCCACCAACAGATTCAGAACCGCGCCCTGCACGGACACGTCCAGAGCGGAGGTGATTTCGTCGGCAAGCAGAACTGCCGGTGCGGCTGCCAAAGCCCGCGCGAGGGCAACGCGTTGGCGCTGACCACCCGACAACGACGATGGGTATTCGTGCGCCTTCTCCACCGGCAGTTGGACGGTGGTGAGGAGTCGAGCGACCTCGGCAGCGCGGTCGCCGCGGCTGCGCCGAGCTTTGTCACGACGCTCGGTGGACCGCAGCGCCTCGGCGAGTGACTGGCCGATGGTCATTCGCGGGTCGAGGCACGAGTACGGATCTTGGAAGACCATCTGGATCCGGTGGCGCAGACGAGCCGTCGCGCCGCGGGCGTGAGCGACGTCCACACCGTCGAGAAGGATCTGGCCGGAACTGGGCTCGGCCAGGCCGACAGTTGCTCGCGCCAGTGTCGACTTTCCGGAACCCGATTCACCGACGAGACCGACCACCGATCCGGAGGGGATGTCGAGATTGATGTTCTTGACGGCGTGGAATTTTTTCGAACCGCTACCGAGGTGGACGTTGACGTCACGGAATTCGAGTCTGCTCATCGGATCTCCTCTGCAACAGCCAACAGTTCTTCCAACTCGATGTCGGCGGTGCTCTCCTCGGCGTCGAGGCTCTCCACCTGCCAGGCTTCGTCGACGGTGGCAAGCGGCTTGTCGCGATCGGTGCTCATGGTGGGGACCGCGGCGATCAGCGCGCGGGTGTACGGATGCTTTGCACGGCCGGCAATCAGATCGTCTACTGCGATGTCTTCGACGATTTCGCCGGCAAACATGACCAGGACACGGGTGCACATGCCGGTGATGACGGCCATGTCGTGCGAGATGAGAAGGATTGCGGCGCCGGTTTCTTCGCGAACCTCGTGGAGCAGCCCGAGGACCTCACGCTGAACGGTCACGTCGAGCGCAGTGGTGGGTTCGTCCGCGATGATCAGAGCGGGCTTGCCCATCAGACCCATGGCGATCATCGCGCGCTGACGCATACCGCCGGAGAACTCGTGGGGGTACTGCTTCGCACGCCTGGGCGCGTCGGGGATCTTGACGGCGTTCAGTCGCTCGACTGCTGCCTTCTTCGCGTCGGCCTTGCTCATACCTTCGTGGAGCCAACCGATCTCGGCGACCTGGTATCCGACCTTGAGAGACGGATTCATGGACGACATCGGATCCTGGAACACCATCGCCATACGTGTGCCGAGTTGGCGGGCAACCTTGCGCGAAGCCGCGTCGTCCGGCCGCTTGCCGTCCTTCATCAGCACGGTGCCGTCGAACTCGATGAGCCCGGCGTCGACCACGGTGGGGTGGTCGGTCAGCTGCGCAATTGCCATGCAACTCAGTGACTTTCCGGACCCGGATTCACCGACGATGCCTACGGTTTCGCCGCGATGAACTGTAAAACTGATGTTGTCGACGGGGCGACGCCAGTCGTCACCCGCGGGGACTGCGACGGACATGTTGCGGACGGTCAGTACCGCGTCTTCGTCGGTGGGCGTCGAATCGGCCTGGGCAGTTTTCCGGTTGATCGGCTTCCACTTCGGCAGGCGACTGCTGATCGGGCTGCGAACTCCCGCGCCGCGAGCAATGGCCTCGCCGAGCAGCGTGAAGGTCAAACCGGCGAGCACGACGGCGATGCCGGGGGCGAGTGCGGTGGCCGGGTTGACGAAGATCTTCGACAGACCTTCGTTGAGCATCCGACCCCAGTCGAATGCAGGCGGCTGAATGCCCAAGCCGAGGAACGAGAGTCCGGCGAAGACCACCAGGCCGCTGCCGACAGCGATGCTGGCATTGACGATGAGTGGTTCACGGATATTGGGGAGAATGTGGCGGAACAGCAGCCCGGGCTTGGTAACCCCGAGGATGCGTGCTGCGTCGATGAAGTCGCGTCCGTTGACCGACGAAGCCAGTGCGTACGTCAACCTCGCGAACGGCGAGGCCAGGGCGAGACCGATGGCGATCACCGCGCTGCCAGCACCCTGTCCGAGAACGACCAACAGGAAGATCGCGAGGAGCAGTCCGGGGAATGCGATGGCGAAGTTGAGGAATGCCACGACCATGCGTCCGACCCAGCGGGGAGCGAGCGTCGGGAGCGTACCGAGTATCAGGCCAATTGTGACACCGAGTGCGACGGCTCCGAGAGCCATGAGCACCGACAGTCTCGCGGCGGTCATCGTGCGGGCGAAGACGTCACGCCCGCCGGCGTCGGTGCCGAAGATGTGCTCGGAACTCGGTCCCTGAGACAGTGCCTTCGGGTTGGCTGCGACAGCGGCGTCACCCCAGATCATCGGTCCGAAGATGACGAGGGCGATCAGAGCGGTCAGGAAGGTGAGGGCCAGGATTCCCAATGGGGTGCGGAACGTTCCGACGATCCAGTGTCGTCGCGGGGGCGTCTTGGGGGCCGCAGTGGGGGCCGTAGGTGAGGTGCTCAACTCAGTTCTCCCGAATTGTGGATCGTGGGTCGATGAGAGCGAGCACCACGTCGACGATGAAATTGATGAGAAGGACGATGGCGCCGTAGATCACGACCAGTGTCTGGGCGAGCGGGTAGTCCTTCTCGGTGATGGACTTGACCAGCGCCATGCCCATGCCGGGCCAGGCGAAGATGCTCTCGATGAGCACGGTGCCGGCAATCAGACCCCCCAGGAGGAGTCCGGCGAGCGTCAGCGTCGACGTCATGAGGTTGGGCATTGCATGACGGAAGTAGATTCGTGCCACGGGCATTCGCTTGGCGCGCGCCGTACGGATGTAGTCCATGTCCAACACGCCGAGCGCCTCTGCACGGACGATGCGCGACATCGAGGCGATGGCACCGATCGACATGGCCGCGACCGGGAGGATGTAGCTTTCCGGTCCACCTCGGCCGGCGACGGGCAGAACAGGGAACGTGACGGCAAAGAGGTAGACCAGCGCCGTACCGAACATGAACTCGGGGATCACGGCGATGGTGCCCGACGTTGCGGTGTAACCGATCTCGACTCCGCGTCGTCGACCGTTGCGGGTCAGTGCAGCGAAGATGAGGCCGATCGGAATGCCCACTAGCAGCACCGTGACGACTGTGAGTACAGCCAGTTCGAGTGTTGCCGGTAGGCGGGACGCGATCACCTCGAAGACCGGAGTCCTCAAGGTGATCGAGTCACCGGGATTCCCGCTCAGCAACCCGCCGACGAATCGGAAGTACTGCTGCCACAAGGGAAGGTCGTAACCGAGCTGAGACCTCGTTGTCTCGACCAGTTCGACCGGTGCGTTCATTCCCAGAGCCAACCGAACCGGGTCTCCCGGAATCAGTTGGAGCATCAGGAACGCCGCAGTCACCAGCGCCCAGAGTGAAATCACGAAGGTGCCGAAACGACGCAGAAGATATGCGGGCCAGCTGTCAGACTCGAGCCACTTTGCTCGAGCCTGAGGCGCCGCTTCTGGTTTCGCGGCTTCAATAGTTTGACTCATGGGCTGTCTTTCCGGAGGGCGGGATGCTGGGGCGGGAAGATATTTCAGAGTGGGCGGACGGCCTACTGGTAGAGACGCAGCGCAGAACCGTTGAGCGACTTGCCGAATGAGAGTCCGGCCTTGTTGAAGTACACGTTCATGACGGAGTCTGCGAAGGGCACGGCCGCGATCGTCTTGGTGAGCTCCGACTCGGCGTCGGCCCAAGCGTCACAAGCGTCGCTACCGGTCAGACCGGAAGCCTTGGTGGCTGCTGCTTCGTAGGCGGGGTTGCTGACCGATCCGAAGTTCTTGCCTGCTGCGGGAACCGGCCCGGCAAAGTACGCAGTGAAGGTGCTGGGCAGCGAGGAGTTGACCTGGACCCAGGCGATGTCCCAGGCAGAGTTGTCCTTGCCGCTCAGAATGACGTCGATGATCTTGTTCGAGTCGCCCCCGGTCACCTCGACGTTTGCGCCGAGTTCGGACCACGCCGACTGAGCAAGTTCGGCCGCCGCGTTGCGCGGATCGTCGGTGCCGTCGTACACGAGGCGGAGATTGAGCGGCTTGCCATCCTTGCTTCGCTTGCCGTCAGCGCCGGCGGTCCAACCAGCGCCGTCCAGTGTTGCCTTGGCGGCAGTGAGGTCGAAGTCCGGAATGTTGCCTGCGACAGAGTCGTAAACGCAGGCGCGCGGTTCGACGGCGACGAGGCTGGTTGCCCGGACCCCGTGTCCGGCGGTGATGACCTGAGTGAGGTCGTCGAGATCGACCGCTTGGATCAGGGCCTTGCGCACTGCGGGATCGCTGGTGGGATTACTCGCGATCTGGTTGAAGTACATCTGGCCTGCCGGCAGAGGCCGACCGACGGAGTCCAGATTGGCTGCCGCGACGCGGTCCTTGTCCGGACCGGCGATCGGAGCCGCGTTGAGTTCACCCGAGAGCAGCTGATTTGCGGCGGTGCTCACGTTCGGCGACATGGCGGCGACGACCGTCTTGGGGACGCCCGGGGTGTCGGAGGTCGTGCCGTCGGGGCCCCAGTTGTAGCCCTCGCGACGCTGGAACGTGTAGTGGTCGTTGGCGGCAACTTCGGTGACTTCGAACATGCCGGTGCCGAGCGACTTCTTGTTCGACGCTGTCGGATCTTTCAATCCGGCCTCGCACAGGATCGGCAGGCGACCGACGTTGAGAAGAAGGAACGGGCTCGGCGCCGGAGTGGTCACCGTGACACTGCGCGTTGCCGGATCGGCAGTCGCAGTGGCGCCGGTCGGTACGGAGGACCCGCGCAACTGTGAACCGTTGTCCGGGTTGGCCACGAAGTTGATGTTGTCCGCGACGGTCTGCGGTGTCAGCGTCGATCCGTCGGTACAGGTCACCCCGTCACGGATGGTGAAGGACGCCGAGGTCGGGGTCTCCTCCCACTTCTCCGCCAACCACGGTCCGACTTCACTGGTATCGGGATCCTGGTAGATCAGGTAGTCGTACGCCAAACGAGACAACTCGGCGGTCGCCGAGGCGGCCGACATGATCGGGTTGAGTGCACCCGGATCGGCCTGCAGGGCGAAACGGAAGGTCCCGTCGGTGGCCGGTTCACCGCCACTGGCGCCCGAGGACGTGCCTCCCGAGCCACAAGCAGACAACACGAGCGTGAGCCCTGCGGCTGCCGCAAGTGTTGGATAGGAGCGGTGTTTCATGGTGCCTCCGGGATGGAGCTGGGGCCCGAGCGAAGTTCGAGAGGGCGCGGTTGAGTGTTGACTGCTAAATCTTGGCGTATGACGTGACGCGCATCTCTGTCGATCCTCACGAAAATAGGGTCGATTTTCGTCCGCTCCCACGAAAATCGGCATGATCAGTGAATACCTGTCCATATGCGGACAGCGACCGGCGAAACAGGACGATTTCCCCGGTCGCTGCAGCACGGTTACTCGTACAGCCGAAGAGCGGAGCCGACGTAGTTGCGTCCGAAGGCGAGCCCCGAATTGGAGAAATACTGCGTGGTGATCTGGTCGGCGAACGGAATCGCGGAATTGGCTTTGACGATTTCCGACTCGGCCTCCGCCCATGCGGAGCAGGCGGAATCGCCGGTGACCGCTGACGCCTTGGCTACCGCTGCGTCGTAGTTCGAATTGGAGATGGACGCGAAGTTCAGTCCGTCGGCCGGAACGGGGCCGGAGAAGAAGGGCACGAGCATGCTCGGCACTGCAACGTTGATTGTTTCCCACGCCACGTCCCATGCGGAGTTGTCCTTGCCGCTCAGTGCGACGTCGAGAATCTTGTTGGCATCGCCGCTGATCAGTTCGACGGTTGCGCCCAGGTTCGACCATGCTGTGAGTGCAAGATCTGCCGCGGCGTCGGACGAGTCACCGAGTGCCTCGTAGAGCAGTCGGATTCGCAGCGGCGCGCCGTCCTTGCTCCGCTTGCCGCCGGCTCCGATCTTCCAGCCCGCCGTGTCGAGAGTTGCTGCCGCTGCTGTCGGATCGAAGTCGGGTACGTTGCCGGCGACCGAGTCGTAGACGCACGCGCGTGGTTCGACGGAGACCATCGTGCTCGAACGTGTGCCACGTCCTGAGGTGTAGATCTCGGCGAGGTCGTCGAGATTCAGCGACTGGACGAGAGCCTTCCGCACCGCCGGATCGCTTGTCGGATTACCCGGCATATGGTTGAAGAACATGTCGCCGGACGGGAAGGGTTGCTTGATCGTATCCAGCGGCGCAGAGTTCAATCGGTCCTGATCCGCGCCGGACACCTGTGCAGCGTTCAGATCGCCTGCCAGAAGTTGGTTTGCAGCGGTGCTCATGTTCGGGACGATCGACGCGACGACGGTTTCCGGTAGACCGGGCGTAGTAGAGGTCGTATCGTCGGGTCCCCAGTCGTAGCCGTCGCGCCGGGCGAAGGTGTAGTGATCGTTTGCGACGGACTCGGTCATCTGGAACATGCCGGACCCGATGGTGGTCTTGTTCGCCGCTGCCGCATCTGCCAATCCCGCCTCGCACATGATCGGCAGGCGTGCCAGGTTGAGAAGCAGAAACGGGGACGGTTCCGGGGTAGTGACCGTCACCGTCCGGGCCGCGAGATCAGCAGTGGCAGTTGCAGTTGCCGGCACGTAGACCCCACGGAGAGCAGACCCCTTGGTCTCGTCGGTGACGAAGTTGATGCTGTCTGCGACGGTGCGGGCGGTCAGCGCAGATCCGTCGGAGCACGTGACACCGTCACGAATGGTGAATCCGGCTGAAGTGGTTGTCTCTGACCACTTTTCGGCCAGCCAGGGCCCGGCGTCCCCGGTTTCCGGATCGACGTGAATCAGATAGTCGTAGCTGAGACGCGCAAGACTGTGGGCGTAAGTGGACGTGGTCATCAATGGATTCAGCGCTCCTGGGTCACCGAACAGTGCCAGCCGGAATGTTCCGTCCGTGACGGGTCGGCCGTTGTTGCCGCCGGGTGACCCTCCTGACGAACAAGCAGATAAAAGAAGGGTCGCGCAGCCGGCGACTGCCAGCACGACACAAGTACGTTTCTTCATGGAGCCTCCGGTGGCGGAATCCTTGACCCAAGGCGAAAACAGATGCGGCGGGCAAGGAACGAATGACGATTGGACGACACTAACGTGGCGACCCCTCAGTCGTATCGTGGCGATTCACGAAAGTTCGGAGACTCTTCGTAGTGAGTTACGGTCGCCCTGCCCGGTCGACTCTGAGCGTCTGTGCACAGTTGTCGAACGGGCAGGACGTCGAAGCGCTACTGGTACAGGCGCAGGGCCGAACCGGTGAAATTACGGCCGAATGCCAGACCCGCATTGTTGAAGTAGAGAGTCGTGATCTTGTCGGCAAAAGGTACCGCGGAGTTTGCTTTGATGATCTCCGATTCGGCGTCTGCCCAAGCGGCACAAGCATCCTCGCCTGTCAGTCCGGAAGCCTTGGCGACGGCTGCGTCGTAGGCAGGGTTGGAGATCGACGAGAAATTGAGTCCCGCAGCTGGCACCGGACCGGAGAGGAAGGGTACGAGCATGCTGGGCAGCGCGACGTTGATCGGCTCCCACGCAACATCCCACGCGGTGTTGTCCTTGCCGCTGAGTGCTACATCGAGGATCTTGTTCGAGTCTCCGCTGGTGAGTTCGACAGTTGCGCCCAGATTGTTCCACGCGTTGAGTGCGACGTCGGCGGCAGCATCGGTCGAGTCACCGAACGTTTCGTAGACCATCCGAAGTCGGAGCGGTGTGCCGTCCTTGCTGCGCTTACCGTCGGCACCGATTTTCCAGCCCGCTGATTCGAGAGTTTCTGCGGCTGCACTGGGATCGAAGGCCGGCAGGTTTCCGGCGACAGAGTCGTAGATGCAGGCCCTCGGTTCGATGGACACCATCGTGGTAGACCGGGTTCCGCGGCCGGCGGTGAAGATCTCGGCGAGGTCGTCGAGATTGAGCGCCTGGACAAGGGCTTTGCGCACGGCCGGATCGCTGGTCGGATTACCCGGGCTGTGATTGAAGAACATCTCGCCTGCCGGAGCCGGCTGCTTGACCGTGTTCAGGTTCGCGGCATTCAATCGGTCCTGATCGGCGCCGGAGACGGCGGCGGCATTCAGATCACCGGACAACAGCTGATTCGCAGACGTACTCGTATTGGTCACGATGGACGCGACGACATTCTTGGGCACTCCGGCAGTGTCGGAGGTGGTGTCGTCAGGTCCCCAGTTGTATCCGTCGCGCCGGACGTACGCGTAGTGATCGTTCGCCACGGCCTCGGTCATCTGGAACATGCCCGATCCGAAGGTCGTCTTGTTTGCCGCCGTCGGATCCTTCAACCCTGCCTCGCACATGATCGGAATCCGCGCCAGATTGAGGAGCAGGAAGGGAGAGGGCTCCGGAGTCGTAACCGTCACTGTCCGTGTTGCGAGGTCGGCGTTGGCAGTTGCAGTTGCCGGTGCGTACACCCCGCGGAGAGCGGATTTGTTTGCGGCGTTCGTGATGAAGTTGACGGTGTCTGCGACAGTCTGAGCAGTCAGGGCGGATCCGTCCGAACAGGTGACGCCGTCGCGAATGGTGAACGACGCGGAAGTAGTTGTCTCTTCCCATTTTTCGGCCAACCACGGCTTGGTTACGCCGGTATCGGGATCTGGGTTGAGCAGATAGTCGTAGCTCAGACGTGCCAGTGCGTGTGCCGGTGAAGCTGCGGTCATCAGCGGATTCAATGCGCCGGGGTCGGCCACGAGTGCAAATTTGAAGGTGCCGTCGGTGAGGGGCTCACCCCCACCTGAGCCCGACGAGCCACCCGACGAGCATGCGGTCAGGGCTAGGACGGTGCCGGTTGCCGCGGCCAGTAGTGCGTAGGACCGTTGTTTCATGGTGCCTCCGGAAGGTGAAGTCCCGACCCGAATGACGGAGGTCCGTCGAGTGGGGAGCAAAAGACGATTGCATGAATCTTCACCCAACGAAAGAAGGAGAGCATCGTCCGAATTTACGAAGGTTCCGTGAGATTTGGTAGATCGCTACGACGCCGCCGGATAAAAGAGACGAATCTGGAGCATCAGACTGAATCGCGTCTCGGGGTCGTCGAGATCGATGCCGGCAATTCCGGCAAGCTTCTTGAGGCGGTACCGGAATGTGTTGACGTGGATGTGAACCAAGGATGCAGCCGCCGGAATGTCACCGAACGTGTCGAGCCAGGCGCGGAGTGTGTCGACGAGGTTGATGTCGTGCGTGCGGTCGTATTCGCGTAGAACGGCGAGTGGACCCGACGCGGTCTCGTTCTCGTCAGCCAGGGCGTCGGAGAGGCGTAGAAGCAGGGAATTGATCTGCACGTCGTCGGCACGCGCGACGGTCCGGCCCGAGGAATTCCACGTCGACCTCAGAACGCGAAGCGCTCGGTCGGCTTCGTCGCGTGACTTCTCCAGCGTCATCACGTCGGTCACCGTTGCACCGATTCCGATGACCACCGACTTTTCCGAACGGGAACGGTCTGCAAACTCCGACGCGATCCGACGCACGTAGTCGTCGTCGGTCTGGTGCCGGGTGTGTGGGATGACGGCGTAGACGGTGCCGCCGATCGCTGCCGCCACCGACAGCGGAAATACTTGGTCGAGATAGGTATTGAGTGTCAGGGCTAGTTGATCGACGTCGGCTTCGGCCTCCAACGACGCGCCGGCGCCGCCACGGAAGCCGGCCGCCAGCACGGTTGCCTTCGAACGACCGTAGCCCAGTCGCTCGGCCGCTTCCTTGGCCGAAGTGCCGCCACTGAGTAGTGTGATCACTTCACCCAGCCTCAGCCGTCGTGCCGAATCCGCGGCCAGTTTGGCGCGAAGCAAACTCATGGCGGCCACGCCCGCAGCCTCGACGAGCGTTTTGACCTGCAATTCGTTCGGCTCCTCGTCCAGGATCACCCAAATCGAACCGAGGATTTGAGATGCCGCATGTATTCGCATGCCGACTCGGGGCCTGATGCCCGGCCCGATACCCGGTAGAAAGACAGGAAGGGCCGAGCCGTAGATCTTGTTGAAGTACCCCATGGACCTGAGTCGGTCGGAATAGTGCTGCGGCACTTGATGTCCGAGGACACTCTGCTTACGTGCTTCGTCGCCGAAGGCTTGATCCGCCGAGAACGCGAGGATCCGGCTCGACTGATTCTCGATGGTGACCGGGCCGTTCAATACCTGAGCGATCGAGTTGGCAAGATCGAACAGGTCGGCGTCGGCGGCCGACGTGCGGTCCCCGTTGTTGCCGGATTCGAGGATCTCGTTGATCAACGACGCGCTTTGCAGCCAGCTTGCATCCTTGACCATTCCGAGGAGTGCGACGTCGGTGTCGGCCACCGCCTTCTCGACGAGGCCGTCGAAGTCCAGGGGCTCTTTGACGATCAGCGCTACCGCCCCTGCCGAGCCGTATTCTCTTACCGCCGTTGCGATATCGGCCGAACCTGCGAGACCTGCGCCGAGTACGACGGCGCCCGCACTGTCCTGGGTAGCTTCGGACCCTTCGTGCAGGGTCACGCGGCTGACAGTGCGGGCGCCGTCGACGGTGTCGCCACCGCTGAGGAACGTCATTCCCAGTCTGTCGACGATGTCGACGATCGATACTCCCGTAGGTGTGGTCACCACCACACCTTAGGGGGAGCGGGGTCGATCAGTTGTCTGGTTGCCCTGCTCAGTTGCTGGGCTGCTCCGCCACGGCCTTCTCGACGAACCGGCGGGTCTGATCGAACGCCGCGGGCACCTGGACGGAATCGGTCATGTCACTGATCTCGGACCACCGTTCGGCGACGACCTCGGGGGAGAGTGCGCCTTCGGGGATGTAGACGCCCTGCGACTCTTCCATGCGAGCGATCGCGAAGACGCCGGCGCCGGCGCTGAGGATGGTCTTCGTCGGTGCGTCATCGGAGACCATGAACAGTGCGCCGGGTGAAATCGATTCGGGTGCAAGCAGAGCGAGAGTCTTCTCGTCGAGGAGGTCTTCGGTCATGCGGGTCGCGGCGGTCGGGGCCAGCGAGTTGACGCGGATGCCCTTGCGTTCGCCCTCGATGGCGAGAACGTTCATCAGGCCGACGACGCCGGACTTCGCGGCGCCGTAGTTCGCCTGGCCGAAGTTGCCGTAAATTCCCGATGCCGACGTAGTCATGAGGATGCGTCCGTAGTTCTGTTCGACCATGTGCGGCCAGACTGCCTTGGAACAGATGACGGAACCCATCAGATGCACGTCGATGACTTTGCGGAAGTCGTCGAGCTCGGCCTTGATGAACGACTTGTCGCGCAGGATTCCGGCGTTGTTGATCAGGATGTCCACGCGGCCCCACTTGTCCACGGCCGTCGCGACCATGGCGGCAACGGCGTCGACGTCGGTGATGTCGCAGTGGTCCGCGATGGCCTCGCCGCCCAGCTCGACGATTTCCGCCACGACTTTGGCGGCTGCGGTATCAGCGCCGCCACTGCCGTTGACCGAGCCACCCATGTCGTTGACGACGACGCGTGCGCCGCGTGCGGCGAGGGCCAATGCGTGTGAACGGCCGAGTCCGCCGCCTGCGCCCGTGATGATCGCTACCTTGCCGGAAAAATCCAACGACATTGGAAAACCTCTCTGATCTGGGATACTACTCAGTATTACTATGCGATGGCGTGGAAACAGTCAAGGGCCGGCAGGCAGTGTGAATGGGAGTGGAAGTCGAATGAGTAGTGATCTTCCGGACGTGCGATCCGCGATCATCACCAGCGCCGCCGACGCCTTTGCCGAAGACGGTTACGCGGCCACGACTGTAGATTTACTGGCCGATCGAATCGGCGCCACCAAAGGTCTTGTCTACTATCACTTTCGTTCCAAGTTCGACATCTACCTGGCAATCTACGAGCGCGGGATGAGCCTGCTCCGCGCTGAGGTCGAGTCTCGGATGGGCGGGGCAGAAAGCGGCCTCGCGCGTCTCGAAGCGATGTCGCACGCCCACCTGGTCAATCTCATGACACATCTCGGGTACCACCACACGATTCACCAAGGTGTCCGGGGCCAGATGAACTCCGCGCTCAAGCCGAGGCAACAGCAAGTCCTCGTGGAACTGAATTCGCTGCGACTCGACTACGAGAATCTGTTCGTCGACGTGATGACCGAAGGCGTCGCGGATGGTTCCATTCGCGTGGGCTCACCTCGGATGGCGGCAAAAGTACTCCTGAGCAGTCTCAACGGCATCGACCTCTGGTACCGAAGGCGTGAAGGGCAGACGTTGGCGGAGACGGAGTCGTTGGCGGACCAGATCGTCGAACTGTTGATCGGCGGATTGCGCGCTGCGAACTGACTGAAAGCTGCATTCGTCGAGCGGGTTTCCTCCGACCGGTTCGTGCTGTCCTGCGGCTTGTCGTTCGGTTTGTCGTGCTCTGGCAGTCGGGGTAGCATGTTGGCGTCGTGCGCGGACTTGCGTGGGAATTCAGGGAAGAGGAGGTGTGGCTGTAATGCGTGGCCAACCTCCGAGTACCAACTGAAGCTGTAGCCGCCCGGGTTGATCCGGTATTTTGCTGCAGCTTCATCGTGTGTTCATCGGCTTCGGCTTTGCTGTGAAGCAAGCGTCGTCGTTCACCTTCCCTCGAAAGCTGTTCAGCATGCGCGAATTTCGTCGTTCACGTTCGGTACTGCCACGTCGTTCCGCGGGTCTCGGTGACTCACATCCCGGACACTCGCGTGCCGCACGCACCGTCGTCAAGGCTGCCCCGCCCGAGGCGGTGGCGCCCGTCGAATCGACCGTCGTCAACAGCGGTGTGTACCGCGACGGCGAGCGGATAGCGTCGCCGTCCACGCTGGCGGAAGCACTGTCATGCCTTCCGGATTCGCAGTCGATGGCGTGGATCGGCATGTACCGGCCCGACGACGCCCAGTTGTATGCCGCTGCACAACATTTCGACCTCCACGAACTGGCGGTCGAGGATGCGATCGTCGCGCACCAGCGCCCCAAGCTCGAGCGCTACGGCAAGACACTGTTCGTGGTGCTGCGTGCTGCGCGGTACCGCGACGAGACCGAGCGGGTCGAATTCGGCGAGTTGCACATCTTCTGTGGTCCGAACTTCATTCTGACCGTCCGTCACAGTGAATCGCCGGATCTGTCGGCGGTGCGGACTCGCATGGAGAACGATCCTGACCTGTTGCGGTTGGGTACCGAGGCCGTTCTCTATGCCATTCTCGACGCAGTCGTCGACGGGTACGCCCCGGTGGTGGCCGGCCTGCAGAACGACATCGACGAGATCGAAACCGAAGTATTCAGTGGCGATCCCGGAGTTTCGCGTCGCATCTACGAATTGACCCGTGAGGTGATCGAATTCCAGCGGGCGACTCGTCCGCTGCTGGGGATGCTGCGTGGGTTGTCGGCAGGGTTCGACAAGTACCACACGGACGAGGAGCTCCAGCGTTACCTCCGCGACGTCACTGACCATGCGACGACGGTGGTGGAGCGGGCCGACGGCTTTCGTCAGTTGCTCGGAAACATCCTCACGGTGAACGCAACTCTGGTGTCGCAGAACCAGAACGAGGAGATGCGCAATCTGACGCAGGCGAGCTACGCGCAGAACGAGGAGATCAAGAAGGTCTCGGCGTGGGCGGCAATTCTCTTCGCGCCGACGCTCATCGGAACCGTGTACGGAATGAACTTCGACGACATGCCGGAGCTGCACTGGCACTTGGGCTATCCGTTTGCACTCTCGATGATGTTCCTGACGTGTGGAAGTCTCTACACGATCTTCAAACGTCGGGGCTGGTTGTAGAAAGCGTTGGTGTAGAAAGCGCTGTGCGCCTTGACAACCGAGATCGGTTGTCAAGGCGCACAGGTGTTTTTCGGGAGGGCGCTCGAATCAGAGCGTTGCGACGCAGACCGTGAACTTACGTTCCGGGTGCTCGAATCCCGAGTCTGCCCCCGAACCGCATTCGTCGATCGACGTGGAGTTCTGCAGAATTTCGACGACCTCGACGACGTTGGTGCCGCTGGTATCCGAGCATTCGATGCGGGCGGGCTCGTCCATTCCGCTGCCGAGGTCCATGCATCCGCCGACTACCCAGTCGACGTCGAGACAGACAGCGCCCTGCTCGTCACCCGCGAGGGTCTCGTAGTAGTACGAGTCGACATCGGAGGCACACTGATCAGAGGTGGGAACCTTGGCGACCACCTTGTAGTTGGAATCCTTGCTACCGCAGTCCGCGTTGTCGATTTCCGCGGCCGTCGTGGTACCGCCGAGTTTGACGCAATCACCGATCGACACGTCGATGTCGACGTCGCCGCCATCGTCCGAACCCTCCTGGCCGGTGATCTTCGAGGTGGTCGGGGCTGCGGAGGTAGTGGTCGAATCGGCAACCGAGGAAGATGATTCCGCAATGGCTTTCGGCTCGATGTCGGAACCGCAACCGACGGTGAAGGCGGCGATTGCAGAAGTTGCGATCACCGCAGTGCAAAGTCGCCGGACGATTCCGGACATAAGGACCCCTTTGTTGATTCTTGGATAGTTCTGTTGGTTCGTGGATTGTTCGGGACCTATTCCAATACATCGGTAGTCGAATTGCCAACCGGACTGTCACTATGGGTAGGTGGAGCTACCCCTGATGCCGCCGCTCGCCCCGATGCTCGCGAAGGCTGCGGCCACTGTGCCGCCTCAGCCCGAGTCCGGTGATCCGACGTGGTCGTACGAGCCGAAATGGGACGGGTTTCGAGCAATCATCTTTCGTGACGGTGACGAAGTGGTGCTCGGGTCGCGAGGAGGAAAGGACTTGGCGCGGTACTTTCCCGAAGCGGTGGAAGCCGTCAAGTCTGAATTGCCCGAAAAATGTGTGGTGGACGGAGAACTGGTGGTTCCCCGTGAGATCGACGGTGTGACGCGCCTGAGTTGGGAAGCGCTCTCCGAGCGGATTCATCCCGCCGCGAGCCGCGTCGCATTGTTGTCGGAACAGACGCCAGCGCAATTTGTCGGGTTCGATTTACTGGCGCTCGGGGATCGCGACGTCTCGATCGAGGACTTCGGGGTCCGACGTGTACTGCTCCTTGATTGCGTCGGTGGCGGGCCGAGTTGCCACGTCACGGCAGCGACGGCCGACAGCGCCGAAGCAATGGCCTGGTTCGAAACCTTCGAAGGCGCGGGTCTCGACGGGGTTGTCGCCAAGAAGCTGGCGGGACCGTACCTGCCGAACAAGCGCGAGATGATCAAGGTGAAACACGCCAGGACCGCGGATGTCGTACTGCTGGGCTACCGTCCCCACAAGAGTCAGCCAGGTATCGGGTCGATGCTTCTTGGTCTGTACGACGGTTCCGAATTGAAGATGGTCGGTGGCGCTTCTGCTTTCACCGCGGCGCGGCGGATCGAGTTGTTGGCCGAACTCGAACCTTTGCGCCTCGGGGACGACGTTGTAGCCGAGGGAGAGGCCAGCCGGTGGAGATCGGCCGCAGACCGCTCCTGGATTCCGCTTCGTCCTGAGAGGGTGCTCGAAGTGGCGTACGACCAGATGGAAGGGGAACGCTTTCGGCACGCCGCACGATTCCTGCGCTGGCGTCCGGACAGGGTGCCCGACGAATGCACATTCGATCAGTTGGAGGTTCCGGTGCGATACGACTTCGCGGATGTTCTTGCAGGTGGTAAGTGATGGCGAGCCCGGCAGAGGAACTGGACGTCGACGGGATCGCGGTCCGATTGTCGAGCCCGGACAAGATCTACTATCCGCAGTTGGGTGAGGACGGCGGAACCAAACGGCATCTTGTCGAGTACTACCGAACGGTGGCGCTGCAGGGTGCAGCGTTGCGGGCGCTCCAAGATCGGCCCACGCATCTTCAGCGATTCCCCGACGGCATCGAGGGCGAAGAGGTTTACCAGAAGCGGCTGCCGGCAAAGCGGCCCGAGCACGTCGAATCCTGCGAGGTCACGTTCCCGTCGGGTCGCAAGGCCGACGTCCTTCGAGTGCGAAGTGCTGCGAACATCGTGTGGGCCGCCAATCTCGGGACTGTCACGTTTCATCCCTGGGCCGTGCGGTGCCCGGACACCGACCACCCGGACGAACTCCGCATCGATCTCGATCCGCAACCGGGGACCGGGTTCGACGAGGCCGTTGCCATCGCGGACGAGGTCCTTCGCCCTCTGCTCGCCGAGTTGGGATTGGAAGGATTTCCCAAGACGTCCGGTGGCCGAGGCCTTCACGTCTACATCCCGCTCGAGGCGCGCTGGGATTTTGTCGAGGTCCGCCACGCGGGTATCGCCCTCGCCCGTGAAGTCGAACGTCGTAGTGCCGATCGCGCCACAACCGCGTGGTGGAAGGAAGAGCGGGGTGAACGGATCTTCATCGACTTCAATCAGAATGCCCGTGACCGGACGATCGCGGCGGCGTATTCCGCTCGTAAGACGCCGATCGCAACTGTGTCGACGCCGGTGACCTGGGACGAACTGCGCGACGTGCATCCAGACGACTGCACCATCGCCACGGTTCCCGGCTTGCTCGCCGATCGTGGTGATCCGATGGAAGCCATGCACGACAAGGCCTTTGCCCTCGATGTTCTGTTGGAGATGTGGGAGAAGGATCTGGCGGCAGGACTGGGCGATCTGCCGTACCCGCCGAACTATCCCAAAATGCCCGGTGAACCCAAACGTGTTCAACCGAGCAAGGACCGCGATCGGAAGAACAAAGACGGGTAGCGTCAGAGGCGGACATATCGGGTAATTCGATCAGACGTCGAATGTACGGTCACGTCGAATGCACTGTGGGGGTTGGATATGGATCGCCGGAAAATGCGAGCAGCAAGCTTAGCGGCGGGTGGCGTGATTCTTGCCGCCTTCGGATTGTCACTCGGTAGCGGAACAGCGTCGGCCGCGACGTTGGATTGTTCGGCGCGCGGCCAAGATCAGACGATCGTCGACGGGTCATCCGCATGCCGAGCGGTGGCAGATCCCTCCAGTTACGGGATTTCACACGTGGAGGGCGATGGCGTCGGCGTCGCCGATTCGCGAGACGGTGGCCGGTCGGCGGGCGTCGGACTCTTCGGCGGCGTTGCTGCAGCGGAGTCGCGCGGTGGGCTGCTTGCCGCCGTCGCGTACGGCCCGGGTTCGCTCGCACTCGGTCGCACCGACTCCTCACCATTTGCCGTCGTGCTTAGTGGGCCTGGTGGCAGAGCGGCAGTGGGTGACGCGGACGTCGGGGCGATCTGCTCAGGTGGTCCCACCCTTGTTTTCAATATCGCCACAGGTCAGGGATGTTTCAGCGACGGCACTTCGACGTGGGTCACCCCGTGAGGGCACCCCGGCCCTGAGCCTCTTGCGTGACAGTGGTCACAATGGTGTCAAGCTCCTGCCACCGATCGGGTGACCGGGCAACTTGATCAGCGGGGATCGGAGGACGCGATGACTCCCAGTGCACGACGGGGTTCGCTCGCCCGGGTGGAGGTGCCTTCGCGCACCGAGCTGTACGTGGACCGGCGATTCCTTCCCTTGGCCGACCGCTTTTTCGCGATGTATCGCCAACCGCAACAAGGTGGCGGCGCTCTCGTCGTGTACCTGGGCGGTGAGAAAGTGCTCGACATCTGGGCCGGCAATGCCGATCGTGATCGGCGCTGGGACCACGACACGGTGTCGCTGTCGTTCTCGACCGGCAAAGGCGTCGCCAGCACCGTCGTTCACCGACTCGCCGAACGTGGGTTGATCGACTACGACGCTCCGGTTGCTCGGTACTGGCCTGAATTCGCGGCGGCCGGCAAGGACACGATCACCGTCCGCGAACTGATGTCACATCGCGCGGGCCTTCACCGAGTTCGCGGCTTGATGCCGCATCCCCTCGACCTGATGGATTACGACGCGGTCGTTGCCGCCCTGGCTGCCGAGAAACCGGATCCGCGTCGGCTTCGAGGCCCCGGCTATCACGCTGTGACCTACGGCTGGTTGGTAGCCGAACTTGTGGCCAGGGTGTCCGGTCAGCCGTTCATCGACGTCGTACAAGCGGAGATAGCGAAGCCCCTCGGAGTCGACGAATTCTGGTACCGCGTACCGGAAACCGAGCGTCCACGGATCGCGAAGCTGTTCCCACATATCAACCCTGCCGGCTTGAACTGGGCCTTCGCGTCGACCGTGCTCTCACACGTCGGTCCGACTCGCGGACTCGCGGAGGCCGCGATGCCGGACGGTTTCGACGTCATGGTGCGCAACCCGGCTGTCCACGACGCCGTCATGCCGGGCTGGAACGGAGTGTTCAGCGCGCGTGCTCTCGCGAAGATGTACGGCGCCATCGCGAACGGCGGCGTGATCGACGGGAAGCGGTTCCTGAAGGAATCGACCATCGACCAGATGTCGACCATCCAGACTCGCGATCGGGATTACGTGCTGGCGGTGCGGCCCAACTGGACTCTCGGTTACCACCCGCCGATCATTGCCGCGCGGCGGCAGCCGCGGAATGCGATAGGCCACTACGGAGTCGGCGGTTCAGGCGCGTATGCGGACCTGTCCAGCGGACTCTCGCTCGGTTTCACCACCAACAGGTTGGGTAGTGCTGTGACAGCTCTCGGTGATCTTCGCCTTGCGAGGCTCGGCGCCGAGGCGCAGGAGTTGGTTCGTCGAATCTGACACGAAGGGAATGCCATGAGCAGCAACGTGTACCGGGTGACCGAGATCGTCGGCTCGTCCACCGAGAGCAGTGACGCGGCAATTCGCACCGCCATCGCCCGGGCGAACGAGACGGTGCGCAACCTCGAATGGTTCGAGGTGGTGGAAACTCGCGGTCACATCGAGAACGGCGCCGTGGCGCATTTCCAGGTCACGTTGAAGGTCGGCTTCCGGCTCGACGGCGACGAATCTTGAGTCGTCGTTCATGAGTGTTGATCTCAGGGCGGCCGTCGGGTTCATGGCGGGACATGCCAGAACTCTCGATCGGCATCGACTGAATTTGATTCTCGGACAGGGTGACCGGACCGCGGCATTGGCGGCAGTGGACAGTTATCACAACCCGGACGGTGGGTACGGCTGGGGACTCGAACCGGATCTTCGCTCGGCATCGAGCCAACCTGGCGGCGCGCTGCATGCCTTCGAAGCCTTTGCCGACATCGGAACGCCGACGCCCAGAGCGGTCGAACTGTGCGACTGGTTGCAGACCAATTCGCTGGCAGACGGCGGTTTGCCGTTCGCCTTCCCGATCACCGACCCGGCCGGTTGTGCGCACTTCTGGGTGGATGCGGATCCGTTGGCGCCGTCGTTGCAGATCACCAGCATCGTGTGTGCTGCAGCGGCTCGCGTTGCCGAATTCGACGAGGCCGTCGCCGAACATCCGTGGTTCGCCTCTGCCGTTCGATATTGCCTCGACGCGATCGACGGGGCGGATTCTCTGCATGCCCTCGAGCTGGCCTTTGCCTTGCAGTTTCTCGACGCGGTTCACCGGAACAGTCCCGAAGCGTCGTCGTTGGTGAGCACTCTTGGTTCGCGTATCCCGGCTGACGGCTTGGTTCACGTGGACGGGGGAGCCGAGGGCGAATTCATGCGGCCCCTCGATTTCTCACCGCTTCCCGGCGGCCCGACCCGCGCGTTGTTCGACGCATCAGTGATCGAGTCCGAACTGTCTGCGCTCGCTGCGCGACAACATGGCGACGGCGGTTGGGCGGTGGATTTCGACAGCTATTCGCCCGTCGCGGCGTTGGAATGGCGAGGTCACGCCACCGTGCAGGCGGTGTGGCTGCTGAAGCGCAATGGGGTGATCTGAAAACGATTCTCGCGCCAAATTGGAACACGTTATAGTCTGGGAACCAGTTCGAGCTTCGTGTTTCAGGGATAGGGGAATGTCATGGCGTATGTGATCACGCAGCCGTGCTGCAACGACGCCTCGTGTGTTGACGTGTGTCCGGTCAATTGCATTCACCCGACACCGGACGAAGCCCCGTTCGCGACCACCGAAATGCTCTACATCGATCCCGACACCTGCATCGATTGTGGTGCGTGTGTGGACGAATGTCCGGTCGAGGCGATCTTCCCGGACAACGAACTCGACGAGGACGACGCGCCGTACCTGCAGATGAACGCGTCGTACTTCGAGAAGCATCCGATGGGCCCGGATTGGCCCGAGCCGATCACGATGGCCAAGATCGATCCCGAACTGGGAACGCTGAAAGTGGCGATCGTCGGCTCCGGCCCGGCCGCCTGCTACGCGGCGATGGAACTGACCGGCAAGCCTCGCGTCGAGGTCGACATGTTCGATCGACTTCCCACTCCATACGGTTTGGTGCGCGCCGGCGTGGCGCCAGACCATCCCGGAACCAAGGGGGTCACCGATCAGTTCCGCGCCGTCGTCGCGAAGAAGACTGTGCGCTGCCACTTCAACGTCGAGGTGGGCACCCACATCTCGCATTCGGAACTCTTGGACCATCACCACGCAGTGATCTACGCGGTGGGTGCTGCCGGGGATCGCAAGCTCGAGATCCCGGGCGAGGATCTGCCGGGAAGTCACGCCGCCACCGAGTTCGTCGCCTGGTACAACGGCCACCCGGGATATGCCGATCGGACTTTCGATCTGTCCGGCGAGCGAGCGGTGATCGTCGGAAACGGCAACGTCGCACTCGACGTCGCACGCATCCTGGTGACCGACCCTGACCAGCTTGCGAAGACGGACCTCGCCGAGCACGCATTGGAAGCGCTGCGGAACAGCAAGATTCGTGAGGTGGTCATTCTCGGGCGTCGTGGGCCGGCGCAGGCCGCGTACACCAATCCCGAACTGTTGGCGCTCGGACAGATGGCGAACGTGGACGTAGTCGTCGACCCGATCGAAGCCGAACTCGACGAGGCCAGTCAGGCGTTCGTGGACAGCGATGCCGCCGAGCCGTCCGTCCTGCTCAAGGTCAAGCAGGCGCAGGAATTTGCTTCGCGTACCGCAGATCCTTCTCGCAAGCGGATCGTTCTCCGGTTCCTCACCTCTCCCGTCGAGGTCCTCGGCGACGGTGCAGTCTCACAGGTGCGGATCGTGAAAAACGAATTGGTGGCAACGCCGACCGGTCAGCTCTCCGCCCGGCCTACCGAGACCGAGGAGACGATCGACACTTCACTGGTGCTTCGGTCGGTCGGATACCGCGGCACACCGATGGCCGACTTGCCCTTCGACGACGCTCGCGGCGTGATCCCCAACGAGAACGGCAGAGTAATCGACACCGAGACCGGCACGCCGATCCCGGGTGTCTACGTCGCGGGTTGGATCAAGCGCGGACCGACTGGCGTGATCGGCACCAACAAGTACTGCTCCGCCGAGACCGTGTCGATGATCTTCGACGACTTCGCTGGTGGGCGCCTCGCCACCCCGACCGAGGATGCCGACAAGTTGCAGGTTTTGTTGGCAGACCGGTCGCCGGATCAGGTGGACTATCAAGGTTGGCAGCGGATCGACAAGGCAGAACGCGCATCCGGTGCCGCAACCGGACGACCGCGAACCAAACTCATCTCCATCGAATCCATGTTGGCGGCTGCCCGCAGCGACGGATAGCAACGTTTGGGCGAACATCCGAATTGCTCGATTGCCGCTTTTGTGTGTTAATGACTATGGAAATGTGCGGTTTGCTCTCTTCGGCGTGCTCGGGTGTGTAGGTGTGCTCCGAGCGGGTGCGTCCGAATGGTGCATCGGCATCGGTACCAGGCGGGTATCGATGCCGGCCGCGCACGATCCACGTGAGTACGTGGTCATTCGAGCGAAGGTAGTGACATGGGCAGCAAAAAGGGTCGTCGGACGTCACGGGTTGCCGTGGCAATCGTCGGAGCAGTGGCCGCCGGCCTCGCTCTGGCCGGACCCTCCGCGGCTCTTCCGCTCTTTCCCGGTGGACCCGACATTCCGTTGCCCGTGATCCCCGGCGTTCCGTACCTCGACCCGGCAATTCCGGTTCCGGGCATCCCGGGTACGCCGATCCAGGCGCCCATCGGCGTCCCCAACTTCTCCGCTCCGTCGCTCAATCCGTCTGCGGGTGAGACCGTCGGTATCGCGCAACCGATCATCATTCGATTCAACGAGGCCGTCGGCGACCGTGCGACGGCCGAACGCGCGATTCGCGTGACCACCGATCCGCCGGTCGAGGGCAGCTTCTACTGGATCAACGACAGCCAGGTCCGTTGGAAGCCGACACAGTTCTGGCCGGCGAACATCTCCGTGACCGTCGACGCCGGTGAATCGCACTCCACGTTCAACATCGGTGATGCGCTCGTCACGGTCGCGGACGACAACACCAAGCAGGTCACGGTCACCCGCAACGGCGAGGTCGTGCGCACCATGCCGACGTCGTTCGGCAAGCCGGGCCACGAAACACCGAACGGCACGTACATCGTCGGCGAGCAGTTGCGCGACATGTACATGGATTCGTCCACGTACGGCGTTCCGATCGATTCTCCCGAGGGGTACCGCACCTACGTCGAGTACGCGACGCGAATTTCCTACAGTGGCATCTTCGTCCATGCAGCTCCGTGGTCGGTTGCGCAACAAGGTTTCACCAACGTCAGCCACGGCTGCCTCAATGTCAGCACCGAGGATGCCAAGTGGTTCTTCGAGAACGCTGGCAAGGGCGACCCGGTGATCGTGCAGAACACCGCAGGTGGAGTCCTCAGTGGTGCCGACGGATTGGGTGACTGGAACCGCTAGAGCTCGTCGACGAAGGCCCTGTGCGAGAAGTATTCGCGCAGGGCCTTTTTCGTGTCGCGTTCAGCTCGAGTGTCTTGTACGTTCACCATTCATTCGTTGCGGGCGGTCAGACTGCCTCAGTGAGATCGAGTCCGGAAAGAACGCTGCCCACTTCAGGCAAGCCAGGTCTGTGGGGCAGACCATGGCGTGATTACGCGCTCTTCGCGCTCTTGGTCGGCCCCAATCTCGCGTTGCTGATCTTGTTCACCTATCGCCCGCTGGTGGACAACATCCGACTTTCGTTCTTCGACTGGAACATTGCGGACCCGAAGGCGACGTTCATCGGGCTGAGCAACTACCGCGAGTGGTTCGGACGAAGCGACACCTGGCAGATCGTCACCAACACAGTGATATTCACGTTGGTTACCGTGGCGGGTTCGATGGTCATCGGTTTGGCCTTGGCCATGCTGCTCGATCGCAAGCTCGTCGGGCGAAACCTGGTCCGGTCGGCCATCTTCGCGCCGTTCGTGATCTCCGGTGCAGCGATCGGTGTCGCGTTTCAGTTCGTCTTCGACCCCAACTTCGGCCTGATCCAGGATCTCCTGCACCGTGTCGGACTCCAATCGCCCGACTTCTATCAGGATCCCCACTGGGCGCTGTTCATGGTGACGGTGACATACATGTGGAAGAACCTCGGGTACACGTTTGTCATCTATCTCGCTGCACTGCAAGGAGTTCGGCAGGAGTTGAACGAAGCCGCCGAAATCGACGGTGCCAAGCCGTGGACCAAGTTCCGCCGGGTTCTCCTACCTCAGTTGCGCCCGACGACGTTCTTCCTCTCCATCACCGTCATGCTCAACTCGCTCCAGGTCTTCGACATCATCAACGTCATGACCCGTGGTGGCCCGCTGGGTACAGGGACGACGACGATGGTCTACCAGGTGTACAACGAGACGTTCCGAAACTTCCGGGCGGGCTACGGCGCGACGGTTGCCACCATCATGTTCTTGATCCTGCTGATCATCACCGTCTACCAGGTTCGTGCCATGGATCGGGGAGAAGAGAAATGACAGCGGTAGAGGAAAAGAAAAGCGCTGCTCCGACTTCCGTCGTCCGGCCCGGGCCGGATCGCAAGAACGTGGACCGGCGTGAGGTCGGTGTGAAGATCCTCGGCTACGCGGCAATGGTGATCGCCTTGGTCATCATCGTCCTGCCGCTCTACTGGATCGTGATGACCTCGTTCAAGGAGCGCCCGGAGATCTACACGCAGCCTGCAACGTGGTGGCCGTCATCGCTGCATCCCGAAAACTATTCGGAAGCAACCACATCGGTCCCGTTCTGGATGTTCTTGCGGAACTCGATAGTGATCACGACGATACTGTCCGCGGCGAAGTTCGTTCTGGGGACTCTCAGCGCCTATGGGCTGGTGTTCCTGCGCTTCCCGGGGAAGAACTTCGTCTTTCTCGGCATCATCGCCGCATTGATGGTTCCGAACCAGATCACCGTGATCTCGAACTACGCGCTCGTGGCAGAGTGGGGCTGGCGTAACACGTTCCAGGGCATCATAGTTCCGCTCGCGGGTGTAGCCTTCGGTACGTTCCTCATGCGCAACCACTTCCTCTCGATACCTTCGGAGATCATCGAGGCAGCGCGGATGGACGGCGCCGGCCACTGGCGGCTTCTCTGGCGCGTGGTGCTCCCCGTTTCCGGGCCCACGATGGTGGCGTTCGGCATCATCACGGTGGTCAACGAATGGAACGAGTACCTGTGGCCGTTCCTCATGTCCGACGATTCCTCGGTGGCGCCGCTGCCGATCGGATTGACCCAACTGCAGAACAACGACGGACTCACCAACTGGGGTCCCGTCATGGCAGGAACGGTACTGACGATGCTACCGATCCTGGTGATTTTCCTTCTGCTGCAACGACACATGATCAAAGGCCTCACCTCCGGTGCGGTCAAGGGCTGACAGCTTTTCCCGTCACATTTCTTTCTCGAGGAGCAGTAATGGCAAACATGAACAGGCGCGGATTTCTGAGCCTCGGCGGTGCAATCGCCGCCGGCGCAGCACTGACCGCATGCGCGGGATCCGGTGGTTCCAGCGCTGATGCTGCGGGAACATCCGGTGCGTCGGGTGATTCCAACACCATCACCTTCTGGTCGAACCACCCGGGTAAGTCCACCGATGTGGAGAAGGAACTGATCAACCGCTTCCAGACCAAGTACCCGGACTTGAAGGTCAACTTGGTGGACGGCGGCAAGAACTACGAAGAGGTGGCGCAGAAGTTCAACGCTGCCCTCTCCGGCGGAGATGTTCCCGATGTGGTTGTGCTGTCGGATGTCTGGTGGTTCAACTACGCACTTGCCGGGGCAATCGAGCCGCTCGACGGACTCTTCTCCGAGGTGGGCGTCGACTCGGCCGACTACGTCGATTCGTTGCTCGCCGACTACCTGTTCCAGGGCAAGCACTATGCGCTTCCCTACGCGAGGTCGACGCCGTTGTTCTACTACAACAAGGCGGTCTGGTCGCAGGCCGGACTTCCCGACCGTGGGCCTGCAACGTGGCAGGAGTTCGACGAGTGGGGGCCTGAGCTGCAGAAGGTCGTGGGCAACGGCAAGTTGGCACACGGGTGGGGCAACGCGAAGGATTACCTCGGCTGGACCTACGAAGGCCCCATCTGGACCTTCGGCGGATCGTACTCCGACCAGTGGAATCTGCAGCTCGACAACGAGAAGACCATTGCCGCAGGGCAGTTCCTCTCCAGCATGATTCACGACAAGAAGTACGCCGCGGTTTCCACCGACATCGCAAACGAATTCGGTACGGGCATCCTGGCGTCGACCATCGCGTCGACGGGTGACCTGTCCGGCATCAAGAAGACTGCCAACTTCGACTTCGGCACCGCTTTCCTCCCGGCAGTGGACGGAACTCCCGGTTGCCCCACCGGCGGTGCCGGGCTTGCCATCCCGTCCAAGATCTCCGATCAGCGTAAGAAGAACGCGCTCAAGTTCATCGACTTCATCACCAATGGTGAGAACACGGCGTACTTCTCGCAGAACGTCGGCTACATGCCGGTCCGCAAGTCGGCAACCTCGGAGCCGAGCATGAAGGCGTTCCTCGACGCGAACCCCAATTCCCGTACCGCTGTGGATCAGCTCTCGCGTACGCGCTCGCAGGACTACGCACGCGTGTTCGTCCCGGGTGGGGATCAGATCATCGGCACCGGACTCGAGCAGATCGCTCTCCAGAAGGCCGACGTCGCATCGACATTCGCCGGCGTTGCCACGCAGTTGCAGCAGATCATCGACCGGCAGATCACCCCCAAGCTGCCGAAGTAGTAGGAGAGAACACTCATGGCCAACGTGCAATTCGCGGGAGTCACGCACCGCTACGAAGGAACTGATCGACCGGCAGTCGACCGTCTCGACCTCGACATCGCCGACGGTGAGTTCCTGGTACTCGTAGGACCTTCCGGTTGCGGTAAGTCCACCAGCCTGCGAATGCTCGCCGGTCTCGAGTCCGCGTCGGACGGTCGGATCGAGATCGGCGGCACGGACGTCACGCACCTCGCTCCGCGAGCACGTGACGTCGCCATGGTGTTTCAGAGTTACGCGCTGTACCCGAACATGACCGTCGAGCAGAACATGGGTTTTGCGCTCCAGAACGCGGGAGTAGGAAAGGCCGAGCGACGGGAACGGGTACTCGAGGCAGCACGGATGCTCGAGCTCGAACCGCTGCTCGGACGTAAACCGGCCAAGCTGTCCGGTGGGCAACGCCAGCGAGTCGCCATGGGTAGAGCCATCGTTCGCCATCCCAAGGTGTTCTGCATGGATGAGCCGCTCAGCAATCTGGATGCCAAACTACGCGTCAGCACACGGTCGCAGATCGCCGCCCTACAGCGTCGACTCGGCACCACGACGGTCTACGTCACCCACGATCAGGTCGAGGCGATGACGATGGGGGACCGCGTGGCGGTGATGCTGGACGGTCGCTTGCAGCAGGTGGCGAAGCCGCGCGAACTCTATGACAACCCCGTCAACACCTTTGTGGCCGCCTTCATCGGATCGCCCGGCATGAACCTGATCGAAGCGCCGGTCGAGGGTACCGTCGCAGTGCTCGGTGACCTGCGGATTCCGCTGCCCACCGGGGCGTCCGAGCGGGAGCGGGTCGTCGTGGGAGTGCGCCCGGAGTCGTGGGATCTGGTGGGCGCGTGGCGAAAGGGCTCGCTGGCCGTGGATGCCGACCTGCTCGAAGAGTTGGGAGCCGAATCGTTCGTGTACGCGAAAGGCTCACCGGATTGCCAGTGGCAGAGCCGATCCGGTCGAATCGTCATTCGCGTCGACCGGAAGATGTCGGTGGCGCCGGGGGAGCCGCTTCATCTGTTGCCCAAGGCCGGCGAGGTGTACTTCTTTTCCGCGGAGACCGGAGTACGTCTGTAGCGATACTGTGTGCGGCATGACCGTCGCACGTTCGCTCTTGCTGTTCGTACTCGCCGCGCTGCTCGAAATCGGGGGCGCGTGGTTGGTGTGGCAGGGAATTCGCGAGCACAAGGGATGGATCTGGGTAGGGCTCGGCGTCATCTCGCTCGGCCTCTACGGTCTGGTCGCCACCATGCAACCCGATGCGAACTTCGGGCGCATCCTCGCCGCGTACGGCGGGATCTTCGTCGCAGGTTCACTGCTGTGGGCGGTGGTGATGGACGGATTCCGCCCGGATCGTTTCGACATCGCCGGTGCGCTGATCTGTCTGGTCGGCGTCGGGGTGATCATGTACGCCCGGTAGGCCTTCGGCCCCGTGCGCGCTCAGGGAGTCCAGGGGGTCCTCGAGCGCGCACAGGGGCATGCCCCTGCTACCAGATCTTCACACGCTTCTCCGGCTCCAAATACAGTGCGTCACCGGGCTTGACGTCGAACTCCTCGTGGAACGTGTCGAGGTTGCGGACGACGCCGTTGCACCGGAACTCCGGCGGCGAGTGCGGGTCGACGGCCAGACGGCGAAGCGCTTCGGCCTCACGGGCCTTCGTGCGCCATACCTGCGCCCACCCGAAGAACACGCGCTGCAAGCCGGTGAGTCCGTCGATGACCGGAGGTTCGGTACCTTCGGTCGCGATCTTGTACGCCGCGATCGCGATCGACAGCCCGCCGAGGTCGCCGATGTTCTCGCCGATCGTGAACTCGCCGTTGACGTGGTGGCCCGGCAGTTCCTTGGGCTCGAACTCGTTGTACTGCTCGATGAGAGCCTTTGTGCGCTTGCCGAATTCGCTGCGGTCCTCGTCGGTCCACCAGTCGACCATGTTGCCGTCGCCGTCGTACTTGGCGCCCTGATCGTCGAACCCGTGACCGATCTCGTGGCCGATGACGGCGCCGATGCCGCCGTAGTTGGCAGCGTCGTCGGCTGCCGCGTCGAAGAACGGCGGCTGGAGAATGGCTGCGGGGAAGACGATTTCGTTCATGCCCGGGTTGTAGTAGGCGTTGACGGTCTGCGGCGTCATGAACCACTCGTCACGGTCGACGGGGCCGCCCAGCTTGGCCAGGTCACGGTCGTACTCGGCGGCGTATCCGCGACGGTAGTTGCCCACCAGGTCGGTTGCCGAGATCTCGAGTCCGGCGTAGTCGCGCCACTTGTCGGGGTAACCGATCTTCGGGGTGAACTTCTCGAGCTTGGCCAATGCAGCCTCACGAGTCTGCGGGCTCATCCACTCGAGGTCGGAGATGTTGCGGCGGTACGCCTCCTGCAGGTTTGCGACCAGTTCCAGCATGCGGGTCTTCGCCTCTGCGGGGAAGTGTCGATCGACGTAGAGCTTGCCGACGGCCTCGCCGAGCAGATCCTGGACCAGGCTTACCCCGCGCTTCCAGCGCTCACGGTTCTCTTCGGTCCCGGACAGTGTGGTGCCGTAGAAAGCGAAGGTCTCGTCGACCAGGGCCGAATGCAGGTAAGGGGAGCGGGCATGAAGCACCTTCCACGCCGCCCATGCCTTCCAGTCGTCCAGTGACTCCGACGCCCAGAGTGCGGTGAAGGTGTGCAGGAATTCGGGCTGGCGGACCACGATCTCGGCGAACTTCTCCGAATCGGCGCCGAGACCGGACAGCCATGCCGCCCAGTCCAAACCGGGGTTCTGCTCGGTCAGTTCCTCGAAGCCCACCAGGTTGTAACTCAGATCTGCGTCACGACGCTTGACGACGTCCCAATGCCCGGCCGCGATCTTCTTCTCGAGCTCGAACACACGCTGGGCGTCGTAGCCGACGCCGGCGAGGGTGAACATCTTGTCGATGTGCGCGACGTACTTCTCGCGGATCTCCGCGTAGTTGTCCTCGCGGTAGTACGACTCGTCGGGGAGGCTGATTCCCGACTGGCTGAAGTGGATCAGGTACCGCTCGGAGTTCTTGGCATCGGTGTCGACGTAATGCGAGATGGCACCACCGACGCCGACGCGCTGGTGGCGTCCGATCACGGTGGCCAGCGACGACCGGTCCGGCGCATCGGCGACGGCGTCGAGCTCGTCGTCGATGGGGCCGAGGCCTGCGGCCTCCACGGCGTCGGCGTCCATGAAACTCGAGTACAGGTCGCCGATGCGCTGTGCATCGGTACCGGCGGCCGAGTTGGACTCCGCGGCTTCGGTGATGATGGTCTGTACGTCTTCTTCGGCCTTGTCGTAGAGCGTCCGGAAGGCCCCGTCGACTGCGCGGTCTGCCGGAATCTCGTATTCGGCGAGCCATTTTCCGTTGACGTGGACGAACAGATCGTCCTGCGCCCGTGTGTCGCCGTCGAGGTGGGTGAGGTCGATGCCTGAGCGATGAGCCGTGGTCATTTCTCCATCCTTACACGATCATGACGAACTGCTCGGTGTGTGCGCGATCGCTCCACGCCGAGTTCATCTCTTGTGCTGGGCAACGTCGGTATGGCATGGCACGATCGAATACGTGACCAGCAGACCTGCCGCAGATCCGCACCTGCAGGACCTCGCGCGACTACGACGTGTGCGAGACCGTATCGACCGGGAGTACGCGCGGCCTCTGGACGTGGAGGCGCTCGCGCGGGGAGTGAACATGTCTGCGGGGCATCTCAGTCGCCAATTCCGTCAGGCATACGGAGAACCGCCGTACGCCTACCTGATGACCAGGCGAATCGAGCGAGCGATGGCGTTACTGCGGCGCGGAGACCTCAGTGTCACGGACGTCTGCTTCGAGGTCGGTTGCAGCTCGCTCGGCACTTTCAGCAGCAAGTTCACCGAATTGGTGGGGGTTCCGCCCAGTGTCTATCGGCGCGAGGCCGAGCAGTCGACGGCAGGAATGCCGTCCTGCGTGTCCAAACAAGTCACCAGACCGGTCAGGAATCGAGAAGCGCAGACCCCACAACCGCAATTAACGTGATCGCCATGGACATCACCATTCACTCGAGTTTCCTTCCGCAGGACGACCCTGAAGCCGCCCTGAACTTCTATCGCGACACGCTCGGCTTCGAGGTTCGCAACGACGTCGGTTACGACGGGATGCGTTGGATCACGGTGGGGCCGCCCGGCCAGCCCGGCACCTCCATTGTGCTGCATCCGCCGGCCGTCGATCCCGGAATCACCGACGAGGAGCGCCGCACCATCATCGAGATGATGGCCAAGGGCACCTACGGCGGACTTCTCCTGGCCACCAAAGATCTGGACGACACGTTCGAGCGGCTTCAGGCCGGCGACATCGACGTCGTCCAGGAACCGACCGAGCAGCCGTACGGCGTTCGCGATTGCGCCGTCCGGGACCCAGCGGGAAACCTGATCCGTATTCAAGAACTGCGCTGAGCCCGTCAACTGCGCTGAGCCCGTCAACTGCGCTGAGACCGTCGGCGATCGACTGACAGATGGAGACACGATGACTGCCTTGCACACCGCAGACAGCCACGATTTGATCCGCGTGCAAGGCGCGCGGGTGAACAACCTCGAAGACATCAGTGTCGAGATCCCGAAGCGGAGGCTGACGGTATTCACCGGCGTCTCCGGTTCGGGGAAGAGTTCGCTGGTGTTCAGTACGATCGCCGCGGAATCGCAGCGGATGATCAACGAGACCTACAGCGCTTTCGTTCAAGGATTCATGCCGACGCTCGCGCGGCCGGACGTCGATGTTCTCGACGGCCTGACCACCGCGATCATCGTCGATCAGCAGCGGATGGGAGTCGACCCGCGCTCGACCGTCGGAACCGCCACCGACGCCAACGCGATGCTCCGCATCCTGTTCAGCCGTCTCGGAAAGCCTCACATCGGTTCGCCTCAGGCGTTTTCGTTCAACGTGGCCTCGATCTCCGGAGCAGGCGCGGTCACGATGGAACGCGGCGGACGTCAGACGAAAGAGCGTCGCAGCTTCAAGATCACCGGCGGCATGTGTCCGCGGTGTGAGGGGCGAGGGGCGGTCAACGATTTCGATCTGACCGCGTTGTACGACGACACCAAGTCGCTCAACGAGAGTGCGATCACGGTGCCCGGTTACAGCATGGAGGGTTGGTACGGCCGGATCTATCGCGGCTGTGGTTTCTTCGATCCCGACAAGCCGATCAAGAAGTACACCAAGAAGGAACTGAACGATCTGCTCTACAAAGAGCCGACCAAGATCAAGGTCGAAGGCATCAACCTGACGTACACGGGTCTGATTCCGCAGATTCAGAAGTCGTTCCTGGCCAAGGACGTCGACGCGATGCAGCCCCACATCCGGGCGTTCGTCGAGCGGGCGATCACGTTCACCACCTGCCCCGAATGTGACGGGACGCGACTGAGCGAGGGGGCGCGGTCGTCGAAGATCAAGGGCGTCAACATCGCCGACGCCTGCTCGATGCAGATCAGCGATCTCGCGGAATGGGTCAGCGGACTGAAGGAGCCTTCGGTCGCGCCGTTGCTCACGACGCTCGGTGAAACGCTCGACTCGTTCGTGGAGATCGGACTCGGCTACCTCAGTCTCGATCGGCCGTCGGGAACCCTCTCCGGCGGTGAAGCTCAGCGCACCAAGATGATTCGTCACCTGGGTTCCTCGCTCACCGACATCACGTATGTTTTCGACGAGCCCACCACCGGCCTGCATCCGCACGACATCGCGAGGATGAACGACCTACTGCTGCGCCTGCGCGACAAGGGCAACACCGTGCTCGTGGTCGAGCACAAGCCGGAGACGATCGTGATCGCCGACCACATCGTCGACCTCGGTCCGGGTGCGGGTAGCGCCGGCGGAAACGTCTGCTTCGAGGGCACCGTCGAGGGCCTTCGTGCCAGCGACACCGTCACCGGCCGTCACTTCGACGACCGGGCCGCAATCAAAGAGACCGTGCGGGAGTCCACCGGAGCAATCGAGATTCGTGGAGCGAACGCACACAACCTGCAGGACGTCGACGTCGACGTACCGCTCGGCGTCCTGGTCGTGGTCACCGGTGTCGCCGGGTCGGGCAAGAGTTCGCTGATCCACGGCTCACTCGCGAAACGCGAAGACGTGGTGTCGGTCGATCAGAGCGCGATCCGCGGCTCGCGTCGGAGCAACCCGGCGACGTACACGGGGCTGCTCGACCCGATCCGCAAGGCATTCGCGAAGGCCAACGGCGTGAAGCCGGCGCTGTTCAGTGCCAACTCCGAGGGCGCCTGCCCGACGTGCAACGGCAACGGCGTCATCTACAGCGACCTGGCGATGATGGCCGGCGTTGCCACTCTCTGCGAGGAGTGCGAGGGCAAGCGCTTCCAAGCCGAGGTACTCGAATACAAATTCGGTGGCAAGGACATCAACGAGGTTCTCACGATGTCGGTGGCCGAGGCCGAGGAGTTCTTCGGCGAGGGTGAGGCCAAGACCCTCGCTGCGCACAAGATCCTCGTCCGACTGGTCGACGTGGGGCTCGGATACCTCACGATCGGCCAGCCGTTGACGACGCTGTCGGGCGGTGAGCGTCAGCGCATCAAGCTGGCAACCCACCTGGGTGAGAAGGGCGGCGTGTACGTCCTCGACGAGCCGACCACCGGACTGCACCTGGCCGACGTCGAGCAGTTGCTCGGCCTGCTCGATCGACTCGTCGATTCCGGTAAGTCCGTCATCGTCGTCGAGCACCACCAGGCCGTGATGGCGCACGCCGACTGGATCATCGACCTCGGCCCTGGAGCCGGTCACGACGGCGGTCGGATCGTCTTCGAAGGCACTCCCGAGGAGCTCGTCGCAGACGGCTCCACACTCACCGGAAAGCACCTCGCGGCATACGTCGGCAGCTGACCGGGCTCCTACCTCAGGCGTCGATACCCAGGTTGATGACGGCGAGGTAGGACCCGTCCGACTGCTTTTCGACGGTCATGAGGCCGGTGTCGTCGTAGATGCCGTCACTGGCGTTGTTCGTGTTGTTCTCACGACCGGTGTGCTCGCTGTACGGGGACTGCGAGTACACCTCGTCGAGAAGGGTCTCGTCGAAGAAGGTCTGCGACGTGAGGACCGTCTTCTTGTCGATGTGAACCTTGACGTGGATGTGGGTGGTGCGGCCCATGTACCAGCCGGGAAAGATCGTGGTGAACTGCGCGATGCCGTTTGCATCGGTGGTCTGGGCGCCGCGCAGGTAGGTGCCGTCGTCGGTGGTGGTGGCTTCGGTGTCGCCGACGCTGTACGAACCGTCGGAGGTCTCACCGGACCCTCCCATGCCGCCGCCCATTCCGCCGGGTGCGCCTGACGGTGGTTCGCCCATTCCGCCTCCGGGTGCACCTGACGGAGGTTCACCCATCCCGCCGGCCGGGGGAGTTCCGCCGCCACCGCCACCGCCGCCGCCGTTGGCGCTCAGCGAACCGGATTCGAAGCCGGAGTACACGCCGCCGGCGTCGCAGTGCCAGATCTCGACTACGGCGTTGGAGACCGCGCCGATGCTGCCGTCGACGTTGCACTGGCTGTTGTCCTGCACGCGCATTGCCACCTGCAGTGTGGTGCCCGGACGGTCTTCGCGGATGTCGCCGCGAATGGAGTCGACGTCGAACCAGTAGGGGCCCTGTGTCTCTTCCTTGCTCATGACGCACTGCGATGCTTTGGCCAGAAGTGCGGTGACGGCATCGCCGGACGTGGCCGCTGCGGAAGCGCCGGAAGTGGTTGTCGTCGACGCAGCCGCGGCCGAAGTCGTCGTGGCGGTGCCACTGTTACCGGAACAGGCTGCGATGAGCCCGCCGAGACTGATGGTTCCGCCGAGAGCGAGGGCCCGTCGACGGCTCACGCGCAGCCTGCTCGCTTCGATGTCTTTGTTCACGCCGCTGTACCTCCATTGTGTGGGCTGTTGTCTCAATGGTGGACGGGCGACCTGGTGCGGAACTGGTTATCCGCTGTGAACTTGCTGGGAGAGCATCTGAATGCTCGAAGTGGCCCGCACATAGACCTGTCCGCCGGCGTCGACGATGCGAGTTTCGATCAGCGCGAGCCTGCGCCCGGCACGAATCACGGAGGCCTCGGCGCGCAAGACCGGCCCGCCGATGTCGGGTGAGCGCAGGAAGTCGATCCTGTGGTCGAGGACGCGATAGTCCTGGTCGACGCTGGTCAGGGTCTGGGCAGACAGGCCAGTGATGGCGTCGACTGCCGAGATGAGGACACCGCCCTGAACGGCGCCCAACGGGTTGGCCATCCAGTCCACGGGTGCGAACTCGCCGACGACGGAACCCGGGGTCACGTCGACGACAGCAAGATCGAGGAGTCCGGCGAGTGGACCGCGTTCGAGTCTGCCGTCGCGGATTCCTTCGACGACGTCGGACCCGGACAACCCGCTCAGGTTGCTTGTCTTCTCCGGCGTCGGGACGGGCAGCGGCTCGCCCTCCACGTAGTCGTCGATTCCCACGACGGGGGGACGCGAGACCACCATGGCGCGACCGGCCATCACTGCCAGAAGGGTGCCGTTCTCGTCGCGAAGTTGCCCGGATGCGAGTCCGACGCCGTCGTCGAGATGCACGAGTGTTCCGGTGGCACCGACGTCCGCGACGTCGGGGATGTCGGCGCCCGCACTGACCGTGACCTGCGCGAGCACGGACTGATGGCCCGAGGTCAGTCCCGAGTACACCGCGCCACCCATGGCACCGTCGATCATGACGCCGATGGAACCGAGCACGGTCTTGCCACGGTGATCGTGGAATCGCTCGCCGACGGCCTGCGCGAAGGCCAGGTCCCCGGGCTCGACCGAAACGGCGCGCACACCCATCAATGTGTTGAGTGGGTCAAGCTTCTTGACGGGCGCGGCGGAGTTGTCGATGCTCATCCGTCGAGTATCTCCAGCGCGCCGAGTCCTGCCGAGACCGGGTCTCAACCACCGATACGTGAATGCATCTCCCAGACGAGGACTTCGGCCCCGGCGTCGGAGGTCAGCTGCTGGCCACCCGAATCGCTCAACCGGACAGCATCGCCCTCGTACAGTGTGCCGACGCCCTCCATCTCGGCAGTGCCCTGCGCGACGAAGACGTGCAGGAACCGTGCGCCCGGAAGATTCACGGAGGTGCCGGGCAGAATGCGTGCGACATGCATGGCGGCGTTCTTGTTGTTGATGCGAATCGCCGAATGATCCTTGTAGCGCTCCATTCCGGAGGCAACCGGGATCAGACCGCCGCGCAGCAGTTCGTCGTCGATCTCGAGCTGTTCGTAACCGGGGGTCAGTCCACCTTCGTCCGGTACCACCCACATCTGGATGAAATGCACGGGGTCGGAATGCTGTTCGCCGCCGATACGCCACGAATCGTTCTTCTCACTGTGCATGATTCCGGTACCGGCGCTCATACGCTGGGCGAGTCCCGGATAGATGACGCCGGTGTGGCCGATGGAATCCTGGTGCACGAGCGAACCGCGAAGCACCCAGGTCACGATTTCCATGTCCTTGTGCGGATGGGTGTCGAAACCGGTTCCCGCCAGTACGGTGTCGTCGTTGTTGACGAGCAGCAATCCGTGATGAGTGTTGTCCGGATCGTAGTGCTGTCCGAACGAGAACGAATGTTTCGAATCCAGCCAGGAGACGCGGGATTTCAAGCGATCGCCGGAGCGGTGCACATCGATGTGCGGTGTCGTCCGTGGGGCCTGTGCTCGACCAGATGCCATGGCTCCTCCTTCTGTACCACCGGGATCCACCACAATCGGGATCCGCCACTACCGGCATCCACCCTACGACGAACCTGCTGTGTAGTCCGAACATTGGGCGTACTCGGTGGTGTCGTCAGTTCGTCGACGCGTGCATCTCCCACACGAGTATCTCCGCATCGCCGATTCCCTCGACTCGTTGACCGCCAGTATCCTTGAGTCGCAACGAATCTCCCGGACCGAGCAATCCGACTCCCTCGACGTCGACAGTGCCCCCGGCGATGAAGCCGTGCACGTACGGCGCATCCGGGAGAGATACCGACCCACCGGTCTCGAGGCGAGCAACATGCAGTGCCGCATGTTTGTTGTGCAAGCTGATCGCGCTGTGATCGCGATGCGCGGGCATCCCCGACGCCAGGGTGATCAGGCCACCGCCGTCGAGTTCGGAGTTGATGTCGAGTTCCTGATAGCTCGGAGTCACTCCGGATTCGTCCGGGGGTATCCACATCTGGACGAGGTGAACGGGCTCGGTGACACGCGAGCCGTCGGCCCGGAAGCGATCGTTGCGCTCGGAGTGCAGGATTCCGGTACCGGCGCTCATTCTCTGCGCGAGTCCGCGATGGATGACCCCGGAGTGCCCAGCGGAATCCTGGTGAACCAGAGATCCGCTGAGCACCCACGTCACGATCTCGGTGTCGCGGTGCTGATGAGTGTCGAAACCGTAGTCGGCTTCGATGATGTCGTCGTTGTTCACCAACAGAAGTCCGTGCGCGTACGCGGCGTGATCGAAGTTTCCGGCGAAGGGGAAACTGTGACGCGCCGTGAGCCAGCCGTAGTTGAGATGCGCACGTTCGTCAGCTCGCTGGACAACTACCGACGACATGTCAGCTCAGCGTCTCGTGTGCCGCCGGGATGGATCCCAGGCGTCCGGCCTGGAAGTCCTCGAAGGCCTGCATGACCTCGGACTTGGTGTTCATGACGAACGGCCCGGCCATCGCGATGGGCTCACGAATCGGTTTGCCGCCGAGGATGAATACCTCGAGAGATTCGGTCCGTGAATCCTGGCGATCGGAAGCGGCGACGGTGATGGAGTCACCGCGTCCGAAGACAGCTGTCTGTCCGACACGAATGGGCCGACGCTCGGCCCCGACCGTGCCTTCGCCGGCGAGGACGTAGACGATCGCGTTGAACTCGGGGTTCCACGGAAGCGTCAGGCTCGCACCCGGGGCCACAGTCGTGTGGGAGAGCGCGATCGGTGTGTACGTCGAACCAGGTCCGGCGTGGCCGGCGATGTCTCCGGCGATGACGCGTACCAAGGCTCCGCCGTCCGGCGAGGAAAGCAGGGCCACCTTGTTACCGGTGATGTCCTGGTACCGCGGAGATGCCATCTTGTTGTCGCGAGGCAGGTTGACCCACAGTTGGACGCCGTGGAAAAGGCCGCCGCTGAGGACGAGGTGCTCCGGCGGAGTTTCGATGTGGAGGATGCCGCCACCCGCGGTCATCCACTGGGTGTCGCCGCCGCCGATAATGCCACCGCCACCGTTGGAGTCCTGGTGCTCCATGATGCCGTCGATCATGTAGGTCACGGTTTCGAAGCCGCGGTGCGGGTGCCACGGTGTGCCCTTGGGTTCTCCGGGTGCGTAGTTGACCTCGCCCATCTGGTCCATGTGGATGAAGGGATCGAGGGCGGAGAGGTCGATGCCGGCGAAGGCGCGGTGAACGGGAAAGCCTTCACCTTCGTATCCGACCGGTGCGGTGGTGATGCTCTTGACGGGGCGGTCGACTGCTGACTCTGCCGGCTCGTCGAGACGGGGCAGGGCCAAGATGTTCTCGACTGTCACAGCAGGCATGTCGTACTCCTTGTATCCGTGAAGCTGATGTCAGGTAGTTGATTGTTCAACTATCTCATTCGGAGTCAACAAAGTCGAGCCCCGGGTATTCCCGGGGCTCGACTGGTGTTCGGATCAGCGCAACATGCTGCCGAGGGTTTTTGCCGCTGCCATGACCTCGGCGCCCAGCGCTGCTTGGTCCTCGGAGTCGAAGACGGAAATTCCGAGGCTGGAGATGGCGTCGCGGCGTCGGCCGGGGATCACCGCCGAGATTCCCAGGACGGACGGGATGACCTCGCCGACGGTCACTGCGTAGCCGCGTGCGCGTGCCGCCGTCACTTCCTCTCGTTCCCCGCTCGTCGGCGGGAGTGAGGCAAGGATGGAAAGCCCGGCGGAGCCGCGGTCGATCGGATCGACCTGCCCTGGATGAAACGCGACGTGAACCTTGGCGCTGCGTGGTTCGACCACCATCAGCGCGCGCACTTCGGTATCGCTCTCGCGGACCACCAGGTGCGCTGTCGCCTCGGTGGCCTCGGCAAGTTCTTGAAGTATCGGGCGAGCGAGAGTGCGCAAATCCTGTTCCACCGGTTCGGCGAGGGTGACCAGGCCGGCGCCGAGAGTGACGCGCTTGAAGGAGTCCTTGCGGCACAGGTGATGAGCCTCGAGCGTGCGGATCAACCGATGTGCGACAGTCCGGTGGACTCCCACTCCGTCGGCAATGTCCGTGACTGACAAGCCGTGCGGATAGGACGTCAGGAGTTCCAGGATCTCGAGTCCGTGATGCAGCGTTTTCGACATGCTGGAGTCCACTTGAACTGCACTTTTGCGCGGTCGGTGTTCCTCGCTCAGCTCTGACATCAAATCCCTTTCTTGACGTTTGTGAGGTATGCCACCTACGCTTTGAACATATCGCACAGTGTGTGCGATTATCGCACACTTTACGGAGCTGCACAACCTTCGGGTGGATGCAGCACAGCGTGTTCGGAGAGAACCTTCATGAGCAACTACAGCGTCGTGGCAACGGAGGATGTTGCCGCAATCCACCAGCTGTACGGCCACCAGAGTCATTGCATAGACTCTGGGCGCCAGCAGGATTGGGCGCAGACATTCACCGATGGCGGTGAGTTTCATTCCCCCAGTTATCCGGAACCTGTGGTCGGTTTCGACGACCTTGCGGCTTTTGCTGCTCGCTTCTTCGCTGCGGCGGAAGCTGCCGACGAGGTGCATCGCCACGTTCTGACCAATCTCGTCGTCGAGGCGGTGGACGAGAGTGCTCTCACAGTGCACGGGTACCTGCAGATCGTTGCCACCGCTCGCGGCGGAGACTCGCGACTGGTGCGGATGACAACTGTCACAGATCACGTGGTTCGGGTCGGTGAGGAGTGGAAGATCGCCCGCCGCACCGTCTCCCGCGACGACGCGCCCCGAGCGTCCGAACAAGCTTGAAGTACCGAAATGTTTCTTGCACAACAATATTCAGTAGGAGAAGTACATCATGACCGAAAGCTCTGACCAGACGAACCCGGGCCGTACCGTTGTGACGCAGATGTCGGCGGTGTACCCGGAGTTGGCAGGCAAGGTCGCAGTGGTGACCGGCGCGGCTCAGGGTATGGGTGCGACGTTCGCCGAAGGACTGGCAACGCGCGGCGTACATGTCGTCGGCGCCGACATCAACGAAGAGCAGATGCTCGCCACGGCCGCACGAATCAACACGGACCTCGAATCGAATGCACTGGCGGACAAGGCGGGTCGCGTCGTCGGAGCTCGGGTCGACGTCACCAAGCCCGACGAGCATGAATTGCTTGCGCAGTTGGCGTTGAAGGAGTTCGGCCGGGTCGATTTCTGGATCAACAATGCGGGTATCTTCCCGTTTGCGCTGGCCGAGGAGATCACCCCGGAGCAGATCGGCGCAACGCTGAGTGTCAATGTCGAGGGAGTGCTCTACGGTGCTCAGGCGGCGGCACGTCACCTCGGTCCCGGCGGCGCCATCGTCAACATGTCTTCGGTGTCTGCGCTGCGTGTGCGGAAGGGGAGAGGCGCATACTGCACGTCGAAAGCTGCCGTTGCGCACCTCACGGAGTCTCTCGCAGTGGAGTTCGGCGACAAGGGTATTCGGGTCAACTCCATCGCACCCGGCTACATCGACACGGCGATGACGAAGTGGGTCCAGGAAGATCCGATCGCGCTCGCGAACGCACTCGACGCGGTACCACTGCATCGTCTGGGCTCGCCCGAAGAGGTCTTCGGCCCGCTGCTGTTCCTGCTCTCGGACAGCGCGCGTTACGTCACCGGGCACAGCATTGCGGTGGACGGTGGTTCGCGGCATGTCTGAGTCCACGACATATCCCGGCGTCGTTCTCGTTACCGGCGGTGCTGCCGGGATGGGGGCGCATCACGCGCGCACTCTCGCCGCGCGCGGTTCGCATGTCTGCATTGCCGATGTTTCGGATTCATCCGGCGTGGTCGACGACATCGTCGCCGCAGGCGGATCGGCATCCGCTCATCTTCTCGACGTCACCGATGCCGAGGCCTGGGACCGGGTTGTCGACGAAATTCGCACCACCCGTGGGGAACTCGGCGGACTGGTCAACAATGCCGGTATCTCGCGTCGGCTCGAATTCATGGACACGCCGAACGACATCTGGGAGCTGACCATGAAGATCAACCTCTTCGGCCCGTTCTACGGTATGAAGGCGGTGGCGCCGCTGATGCGCGAGAGTGGTGGCGGATCGATCGTCAACATCTCGTCCATCGCCGGTCAGATCGGATACTTCTCTCCGGCTTACTCGTCGAGCAAGTGGGGTCTGACCGGTCTGTCGAAGTCGGCCGCAGGTAACTTCGCGCAGTGGGGGATTCGCGTCAACTCGGTGCACCCGGGACTGGTCGGTACGGCGCTGCTCGGCGGCGCGAACGACTTCGTCGCCGCGTCACTGAAGTCGGTTCCCTTCGGACGCATGGGAACTCTCGACGAGATCACCGAAGCAGTGCTGTTCCTGCTCTCGAACAGTTCGACCTACACCACCGGTACGGAACTCACTGTCGACGGCGGGTTGGTGTCGAACGGTCTTTACCACCGCATCATCGCGGAGACTGGAGAACTTTCATGACCGAGCACTGGGACGTCGTTGTCATCGGTGGCGGCGGAGCAGGTCTCGCCGCTGCGGTGTCGGCAGCTGAAGAAGGCGCATCCGTTCTGCTGTTCGAATCCGAAACCGAACTCGGTGGATCCACCGCGCTGTCGGCCGGCATCTTCACGGCCGCCGGAACGAGCGTGCAGGCCGGCCTCGGAGTCGACGACTCGGCAGAGAAGTTCTTCCAGCACTACATGGACCTCAACCAGTGGATGCTCTCACCCGGATTGATTCGTGCGTTCTGCGAAAACGCCGGTCCGACACTGGAATGGCTCATCGGACTCGGCGTCGAGATTCCCGCGGCGATCTCGGGCAACGCTCACCAGCCGGGACTCGCCCAAGCCGGCGTCGAGGACGTCTGGCGCGGCCACGTGCCCAAGGATCAGGGATACGGACTGATTCAGGTGCTGGACAAGGCTCGTCGTAAGCACGGGATCGAGGTCATCTTCGGAACACGGGTGCAGAAGCTGATCGAGGAAGACGGTCGGGTTGTCGGCGTTGTCGCCGACGACATCGAGGTGCCTGCGGGCGCCGTCGTTGTTGCTTCCGGTGGATTCGCGCAAGATCCGGGTTTGGTGGAACGCCACTTCCCTGACGCGAACAAGGCCGGAGAGGCCTTGTTCGTCGTCGCAGCCGAGGGGAGCCGCGGAGACCATCTTCGTTTTGCCGAAGACCTCGGTGCTTCCCTGGCGGGCGACGGCTGGGGTCTGATGCTGCCCACCGTCTACTTCCAGCGATTCCACCACTGGCAGGCCGGCTTTCCGCCGAAGTCGCGGATCTACGTCAACCAGGACGGCCGTCGTTTCATGGACGAGGACAGCTCGTACGCGGTCTCGACCGGCATCATCGACCATCAGGGTGGATACGGTTGGATGATCTTCGACGAGAACGCTCGCGTGAATCTGGCTCCAGGATATGCGGATTGGAATCCCGAACGCATCGAGGAAGAAGTTGCCGCCGGTGGCACGGTTCGTGCGGACACGATCGAAGACCTCGCAGTGGCTACGGGTGTTCCGGTTGCGACTTTGACGCAAACCCTGCGTCGATGGAACGAGCAACTGCCCAGCGGCCACGACGACGACTTCCTCCGCCATCGCACGTTGCGGAACAAGGGCGCCGTCGGCAACCCGGATCCTATTGCGACAGCACCGTTCTATGCCGCGAAAATCCTTCCGGCAGAGCTCGTATGCACGCATGCGGGAATGGAGATCGACACCGATGCGGCCGTACTCGGGCGCACCGGAGTACCAATCGAGGGTCTGTACGCGGCCGGTGAGGCCGGCGCGGGAATCCTCGGACTGAGATACGTGGGCGGTGGCAATGCAGTTGCCAACGCTTTGACCATGGGCCGCGTAGCGGGACGTAATGCGGCGAACTACACCAGGACCAGCGCTGAGCGCGCACCGGTCCATTCCATCGCGCACTCCTGACGTCCGACGTCTGCGCGGCACCGAATCCAGTCAGTATCCAATCCAGGCAGGGAACAACATGTCAGAGAATGAGACCATGGCGAGAGCCGAATCCACCGAGGGCAGCAGCGTGGCAACCGAACGACAGTCGACGACGAAGGTAATTCGCGCGGCCATCGTCGGTACCGTCGTCGAGTACTACGACTTCGGTATCTACGGATACATGGCCACGACGATCGCCGCGCTGTTCTTCGTTTCCCATGACCCGAACGCAGCACTGCTCGGTACCTTTGCAGCATTCGCCGTGGCCTTCTTCCTACGCGTGCCAGGCGGCATCTTCTTCGGCCACATCGGCGACAAGTACGGCCGCAAGAACGCGCTGTCCTGGACCATCCTCCTGATGGTTCTGGCGACAGCCGGAATGGGCCTGCTGCCGACTTACGCCACGTTGGGTGTGTGGGCGACGTCCATCCTGGTTCTGGCTCGTTGCCTGCAGGGCTTCGCGGCCGGCGGTGAACTCGGCGGCGCCAACGCGTTCGTCTCCGAGTCCGCTCCCAAACGGTGGCGTGCGACGCAGACCTCGATGGTCAATACCGGCACCTACCTGGGTTCGCTGGCAGCTTCGCTCATGGCCCTCGGCCTGACGTCGGTGTTCTCGCAAGAGCAGATCCTCGAATGGGCTTGGCGTATCCCGTTCCTGCTCAGCCTGCTGATCGGTGGCATCGGTATCTGGATCCGCAGCCAGATGGAAGACACTCCTCAGTTCGAAGAACTGCAGGACAAGGGCGAGACCAAGAAGCTTCCCATCCGTGAGTTGCTCAGCACCTCCGGTGGCAGCGTCGTCAAGATCATCCTGCTGGGCGCACTCATCACCGGCGGTTACTACATCGCCTCGGTGTATGCCGCGACATACCTGCAGACCACCGGCGGTCATTCGTCGCGCGTTGCTTTCCTTTCCACTTCTCTTGCACTGGTTCTCGGCGTCATCACGTTGCCGATCTCGGGATACATGGCAGACAAGTACGGGCGTCGGCCGGTGCTGTTCGCCGGTAGTGCCGCCGCAGTGGTTCTCGGAATCCCGATGTTCATGATGATGGCCGGTTCTGGCATCTGGCAGGCGGTTGTCGGTCAGTCAGTGCTCTTCATCTGCGTTTCCGTTGTCAACGGTGCTTCGTACGTGACCTATGTCGAAATGCTGAAAGCATCTGTGCGGTACAGCGGTCTGGCATTGGGTAACAACGTCACCAACATGTTCCTCGGTGGCACCGCGCCTTTCATCGCCACCTATCTCATCAGCCTGACCGGTAACTCTCTCGCTCCGGCTGGATACTTCGTCTTCTGTGCGGTGATCACCCTCGTCACGGTCTTCTTCATCAAGGAGACCAAGGGTGTTGAACTGCAGGTTGATTGATCATCGGGTAGAACAGGAGCCTGACCGTGTCCCTCGCTGACAAGCAAGAAATCACCGAAGTTCTGTATCGCTACGCTCGGGCCGTCGATCGGAAGGATTTCGACAGCGTGGCCCTCTGCTACTTCGACGACGCGATAGACAACCACGGTGGTTACATCGGAACCGTCGACGGGCTGATCGAAGACATGAAGCTCAGACACAAGACGATCGACTCGTCGATTCACTGCATTTCCAACATACTGATCGACGTCAACGGCGATGTCGCTCAGTGCGAGTCGTACTGTTTGTGCTTTCTGCGGCAAGAGCGTTCCGGTACGGATACGGTGCAGACGCTTGCGACGATCAAATGCCGTTACGTCGACAGGTTCGAAAGGCGCCATGGTGAATGGCGAATCGCCGATCGGATTGTCGTGTTCGACGAATCCCGTGAAGACGTGATCGAGAACATCCTGTCCACGGACTGGGTGACGCAACGTCGATCCTTCGACGATCCGGTGTACACCAGGACGCCTTGACCAGTAGTGCAGACGAAGGCCTTCACACACGATGTGTGTGAAGGCCTTTCGCCTGTTCACTTCTCGTGTCAGCCCACTGCGTCCGGTGCGGCTACCTCGGTCAAACGGCCGTCCGAGAGCCTGAGCCAGCGTTCGACTTTGACCTCGGCCAGGAATCTCTCGTCGTGGCTGACCACCACGAACGCCCCCTGATATGCATTCAGGGCACTTTCGAGTTGAGCAACGCTCACCAAGTCGAGGTTGTTGGTCGGCTCGTCGAGAAGAAGCAGCTGCGGGGCCGGATCGGCGAAGAGAACGCACGCCAATGTAGCCCGCAGTCGTTCACCGCCCGAGAGTGCAGCGACGGGAAGATGAGCACCCGCACCCCGAAAGAGGAAGCGCGCCAAGATGTTCATGCGTTCCGGTGCCGGTAGGCCTGGAGCAGACAAGGCAAAGTTCTCTGCGACGGTGCGTGCGGGGTCGAGTAGGTCGAGCCTCTGCGACAGGTATGCCACTCGACCGTCGGCTCGCGTGATCTCACCGGAAGTCGGCGCCACATCCCCGTTGACGATGCGTAGCAACGTCGACTTTCCGACGCCGTTCGGCCCGGTCAACGCGATACGCTCCGGTCCTCGAATGGCCAGGTCGATTCCGGAGTCGGCGAAGATCGCATGATCACCGAACGCGAATTGCATTCGCTCACCGAGGAACACCGTCCGGCCGGCGGGTACATGTGTGCCAGGCAATTCGAGAGAAATCGTCTGGTCGTCTCGAAGAGCGCGGCCCGCTTTGTCGAGTCGGTCCTTCGCCGCGTCGACCCGGGCGAGGTGCGTCTCGTTGGCCTTGCCTGCCGACTCCTGAGCATTGCGCTTCATGGTCCCCGCAAAGATCTTGGGCAAGCCCGCGTTCCCGAGATTGCGGGCAGCGTTACTTGCGCGTCGCGAAGCACGTTCTCGGGCCTGCTGCAGTTCGCGCTTCTCGCGCTTGACCTCTTGCTCGGCGTTGCGGATGTTCTTCTCCGCCACTTCGCGAGCCGAGCGTGCCGCGGCTTCGTAGTCGGTGAAATTGCCACCGTAGAAGCTGATCTCGCCGCTGTGAAGTTCGGCGATGCGGTCCATGCGGTCGAGTAGTCCTCGATCGTGACTGACCACCAACAGACAACCACTCCAGTCGTCGAGAACGTCGTAAAGCCTGCGGCGCGCGTCCAGGTCGAGGTTGTTGGTGGGTTCGTCGAGGAGAAGGACATCGGGGCGTCGCAGGAGTTGCGCCGCCAGTCCGAGCGAGACGACCTGCCCGCCGCTCAGAGTGTCGAGGCGACGATCGAACGTCATGTCGGCCAAACCGAGTCGACCGAGTTGGGCTCGCGTTCGTTCCTCGATATCCCAGTCGGACCCGATTGTCGTGAAGTGTTCTTCTCGTGTGTCCCCGGATTCGACTGCGTCCAACGCAGCGAGCGTCGGGGCGATGCCCAAGACCTCGGCAATGGTCAGATCGCCCGTCAGTGGCAGGTCCTGCGGAAGGTATCCGAGAACGCCGTCGACGGACACACTGCCGGCGCGCGGCCGCAACTGGCCGGCGATCAATCTGAGCAGAGTGCTTTTCCCGACGCCGTTCTGGGCCACCAGCCCGGTTCGGCCGCCGGGCACGGTGAATGACAATTCGTCGAAGACCGGAGTGTCGTCCGGCCAGGCAAAAGACAGATTCGAGCAAACGATGTAGGTATCGGACATGAATAGACCTCAGGTGTTGTGCGGGCGCGGCAACGCTGCTCCGCAAGGAGTCGGGTAAGTGAACGACAACATGGCCACGACGGCAGCGCTCCGAGGCGTCTGCCGGTGGCCGTCATGCCCGGTTTTATCCGGAGATGTCGAGTTCACCAACCATGTCTGATCCTTTTTGGTCTGTGTTGTTTCATCCGACGATAACAGGAGCCGGTATCTACATACGAGCAATACCGGCGCAGAGAAGTTCGACCAGTCGTCGATACACCCGATCCGGGTCGGTGCCGGCCGGTTGTCCCTCTACCGATTCGAGGATGCAGAAGCCGTGCAGCGCACTGCGAAGAGACCACGCCGCCTGCTCCGAATCATCCGGGCTCAGACCGTATCCCGCGATCACCTTGTTGATGACGTCGACCACCTCGCCGACGGCGGAGACCAGATCGGGATGCGGAGCAGTGGGGTAGCGGTCGGTGATGGCGTAGAGCCCGGGGTGTACTCGGACGAACGCACGCCATGCGTCCGCGAGCGCCATGACGGCGTCGTCGCGCGAGAGACCGACCGCGGCGGCACGCAGTTGTTCGGCGAGAAGGTTGCGTGCGAGGAGGCTGAGTTGATGGTGGACGTCGTCGACCCCGTCGACGTGTTTGTACAGCGCTGACTGCCGGACGTCGAGGGTCTCGGCGAGTTGACTCAGTACCAGAGCGTCGGCGCCTTTGCTGTCGACCAGATCGGCTGCGGCAGCGATCACGCGTTCACGGGTAACCGGAGTTCTCATGCACGCATCTTCCCTGTATGACAGGCTTCGCGTCGGTGATACATTATCACCATGAGTGATGAAGTATCGCCACGCGAGCTGTCCGGCGATCAACTACGCCGTCGTGACCTGCGCGTAGTCGTCACCGGTGCATGCATCCTCGGGTTGACCTCGGTGCTCTACGAACTCTCAGGAGTGTCTCCGTCGACGGGTGCATTCTTTCGGTGTCTCTATGCGCTCATCCCTCTCGGCATGCTCGTGCTCGTTCAGCGTCGTCGGTCACCCCGGCCTTCGATCTCGGCGCCCTGGATCGTGAAGTCTCTACTTGCCGGCGCGTTCCTCGGAATCGATCTGGTGCTCTGGCACGAGTCGATTCATTCGATCGGGGCAGGTCTTTCGACTGTGATCCTGAATTTGCAGGTGCTGTTCGTCGCAATCCTCGGCTACGTTGTCCTGCGCCAACGGATCGGCCGGGAACTGGTCGCCAGCCTTCCGTTGCTCTTCGTCGGAGTTGCTCTGGTAGCCGGGACGAGCACAACACTCACCGGGTCGAATCCTGCTGTCGGAGTGTCGTTTGCCGTGATCGCCGCAGGCGCGTACGCGGTCTACATCTTCCTCATGGGTCTGGCTACTCGGGCGGCGGGCAGAACGGCGTTGCCGATGTTCGTCTCGACGGGAGCCACTGCCCTCACGGCAGGTGCATACGGCCTCGTGAGTGGAACTTTGGATCTGACACCGTCACTCGTAGCTCAAGGTTGGCTTGTGCTGCTCGCGTTGGTATCTCAGGTGATCGGGTGGCTGCTGGTAGCCAGCGCCAGTCAGCGTCTGCCTGCCAGTGCAGTCGCCGCCAGCCTCGTGTTGCAATCGGCGTCAGCACTGTTGTTCGGCGCGGTGATGCTTGCGCAGACCCCAACTCTCGTCCAACTTGCAGGTGCCGGAATGATTTTGGCCGGAGTGGTTGTGGCGACGCGGATACCCGCGAAGAAATCCTCGACGACTGTTGTCGGAAAACGAATGGAGACGAGTGTATGACCACGGCGGCTGACCACATCTACATCAACGGCGACATCAGGGCCATGGACGGTGCGGTCGGCGACAACGCGACCGCTTTGGCAGTCAAGGACGGCAGATTTGTCGCCCTCGGAACCGACGCCGAGATCGCGGCGCTGACCGATTCCGAAACCTCCGTTGTCGATCTCGCCGGAGCGGTGGTTGTTCCGGGGTTCATCGAGACGCACCTCCATCCGATGATGTGGGGTTTGATGCTCAGTGGGGTCGACGCAACGACGAATACGTGCCCGACCATCGAGAAGTTGATCACGGCGTTGGCCGCGCGGGCCGCGATCACACCAGTTGGCGAGCCCATCGAAGCGTGGGGCTTCGACGACAGCCTCGTGGCGGAAGATCGAGGCCTGACCGTAGCTGATCTGGACAAAGCTTCCACCGAGCATCCGATCCTGGTGCGGCACTTGTCTGCTCACGGAATCTATGTCAACTCGGTCGCACTGGAGAAGGCCGGAATCGATGCCACCACGGTCGATCCGGAAGGTGGTGTCATCGTTCGGGACAGCGACGGTGTACCCACCGGTGAACTGTGCGAGGTTCCGGCAATGTCTCTGGTGCACGGACTTGTTCCGGATATGAACCCGGATGCGTCCAAGATCGCGATGCTGCGGGCGCAGGAAGTCATGGCGTCGGTGGGCGTGACGAGTTTCCACGACATGTACGTCACGGCCGAGATGTACGAGGCGTACCGGCAACTCGACGCCGATGGTGACTTGAGGCTGCGTGCGCGCCTCTATCTCGGCCACGGGGTTCACGATCAGTTGGGTGAACTCGCCGATCCGACCGAGCGAGTTCGTGTGGGCGGCGTCAAACTCATTTCGGACGGGTCGATTCAGTTGCACACCGCTGCGCTGACCGAGCCGTACCACGATCTGGGCGGATGCCGCTGCGGCGGAATGGCAATCCCGGCAGGCGCGCTCGGGGCACTCGTCGAGGAACATCACGCTGCCGGCCGGCAAGTTGCGATTCATACGAACGGTGATCAGGCCATCGATTTTGCATTGGACGCAATTGCAGCGGCACGGACAGCGCACCCGGACATCGAAGTTTCGCATCGACTCGAGCACGTTCAGACGTTGCGGGAAGATCAGATCGCGCGGATGGTCGAACTCGGGGTGGTGGCGTCGATCTTCGTGAACCACGTCTACTACTGGGGTGACCGGCACCGCGATCGTTTTCTCGGACCGGGTCGCGGCGAGCGGATCAGCCCCGTGGCGTCGGTCGTGGCGGCGGGGCTTGCCTACGCGCTGCATTGCGACTGCCCTGTCACTCCAGTGAACCCGCTCTTCACGATGAACACCGCCGTACATCGTGTTACGCGAGAAGGTCACGTTCTGGGTGCGGAGCAACGGGTTTCCGCGTCCGAGGCGCTGGCCGGTTACACAAGCGCAGCCGCTCGTCTCACCGGTGAGTCATCGGACAAAGGTCGGATAGCGGTGGGACTTTTGGCGGATTTTGTTGTGCTCGACGGAGATCCGCTGCGCAGCGATTCGACAGACTTGAATGAACTGTCGGTCCTGCGCACGGTTGTCGGAGGTGAGACCGTCTTCGAGGTGTAGGGCCTCCGCCTTAGTTTGTTGCTCGATTGTCGCTGCTTTCAAAGCGGAGGCAACCGAACGATCCCCAAAACAAACCAAAAGTTTGTAGAACTTGTTTCAGGTGAATTTCCGACTGTATGGACCATCCGGACGAAGGTTACTTCAGCAAACGGGTTGCAACAAAGTGCTGCGTCTTTTAAATGATCCAGGTGAGAGGCGATTCTGTAGTCAAGTTCAGGTTTCAACAAGCTTCTGGACATTCGACCAGCTTTTCGCCAAAAATTCCTGATACGTGTGGTAAAAATCTAAACGACGCAAGCGGACGTCGACAGCACGAGAGAGGAATGACCCGTTCGCGAGAACGGCTCGCAATCTTTCCGCAACACGCTCTCGCTCTGCACTTACCGCTACGACCCCTCACTGACCACGGATGAACGAAACCCTCTGCCCGTACCAGGGCGCACATGACTGGATCCGACCAGCTTTCTCACCCTGCAAGCTCCCCGCCACGGGGACCAGACGAAAAGAGTGTTCTCCATGAACAAGGCAACCAAGGGCGCAGTCGCGGCCGGTGCAGCAGCACTTCTCCTCGCCGGTGGCGCGGGAACCATGGCGGCGTGGAACGCAAACGCACCGATGACCGGCGGAACGATCACCGCAGGTCATCTGACTCTCAGCGCTGATCCCTCTGCTCTGCCGAGTTGGACCGTCACCAATGGGGCAACAACGGAAACCAATGTCGACATCGCGAGCTATCGCGTTTCTCCCGGTGACAAGATCACCTACACAGGCAAGGTAAAGGTCGGTATCGACGGTAAGAATCTCAAGGCTCAAGTGGTTGCCGACACGACCACGATTACCGGCTCGTTGGCTACTGCCCTGACAACCACGACCTCAACCACCCTCGCGGGGCAGCCGCTCACTCAGCTGACTGAAGCCAACGACGGCACGACAGTTGACGTTGTGGTGACCTTCGACTTCCCTAAGGGCACAGTGTTGCCTGACAACACAGCCAACAACGCCAGCCAGGACCAGACGGCAAGCTTGGCGAACTTCAACGTCAAGCTTGAACAGGTCTAAGGCTTGCGTAAGCACTACCGTTGGTGGGCAACTGCCGCCGCGCTGGTCATCGGACTGATCTTCGTATCGGTGCAACAGACCAGCGCGCGGTGGACGGCCGCTGAAACACTGTCCGGTGGCACGATCCAGTCCGGGATCCTCGACCTGACGGTGGGCAGTGCCGGGAGCGGCCAGAGCAGTTACGACTTCACTGCTCTGGGCGCCACCGGTATGTTCCCCAACGCATATGCACAGGCTCCGTTGACAGTTCACAACTCCGGTAGCGTTCCACTCAATTACCGGATCCAGAACGTCACGCAGTCTTCCGCTGATGTTCCGCTCGCGTTGGTAGTGACGCCAGTGACTACCGAAGCCGGTTGCCCTGCCCAGGGCGCAGCTGCCGGCACCGCGATCTACGACGGTCCCATGGTCGGCGCTCAGGTACCGACAGCTTCGGGATGGCGCACGGTTGCTGCCGGCAGTACCGAAATCTTGTGCCTGCGTGGCACTGTCGGTCCTGACGTCGCATCGGGTGTTTCCACGAGCGTGCATTTCTCGTTCGAAGCGGAGTCGGTATGACGCACGCAGTGAAGGGTTCTGATCAGAGAACCGGGGCCTGGTGGTGGATCCGCAACATCGTCTCGTGGGTTCTGCTGCTGGGTATTCTGGCGATTCTGTTGTCGACGGTCGTTGTTCCACGTTTGACGGGGTCGACGCCCTTCACTGTGTTGACGGGTTCGATGCAACCCACCTATCCACCCGGCACCCTCATCGTGGTGAAACCGCAGGACGCTGCCCGATTGCAGGCAGGCGATGCGATCACCTACCAGATCGAGTCCGGGAAGCCCGACGTGGTTACGCACCGCATCATCATGGTGCGACTCAACTCCGCCGGTGATCTCACCTTCGTCACGCAAGGCGATGCAAATCCGATAGCAGATCAGAATCCCGTTGTACCGGAGCAGATTCGCGGCAAGGTGTGGTACAGCGTGCCGTATATCGGATACGTGTACAACGCCATCACGGGGCAGATGCGCTCGGTGATGCTGACGGTTGTCGTCGGCGCACTGTCGATCTATGCCGTGTTCATGTTCGTCGGATCGGTCCGTGACCGTACCCGGCGACGATCTGCGTCTGCAGACCCCCAACCTTCCGAACCGAGTGCGTCGGCGCCTCGAGTTGAGCAGCAAGAAAGGCACAGCCATGTCTAAGCACGAGGAGCAGAAGGCGCCCGCCTCGCTCGGTACACGTCTGGTTCGGGGCGCAACCAGTGGCCGCGCACGCGCGATCATGTCGGTGGGAATTGTTCTGGGCCTCGGTGCCGTTGGCACTCTTGCTGCGTGGACTGACAACGCTACAGCGACTTCCGGCGTATTCAGCACCGGTTCGATCGAGATGAAGCTCAACGGTGACCCGGGAGATCCGACTGCTTACGGCTTCACCGCGTTGACCAAGACGGGCATGATGCCCGGCGACAGTGTCACGGCAACTCTGCCTGTACAGAACACTGGCGCGACACAGTTCAAATACACCATGGCAGCAACCGCAACAGGCGAGGCCGCGCTTGCCCCGTTTATGAAGGTGACTGTTCTCGATCAGAGTTGCACAACCCCGATTGCCGGCCCGGTCGGCTTGTCGACGACTGCCGCGACTCCGATCATCACAACAGGACGTCAGTTGGCTGCGAATACAGGTTCTGAGACGCTGTGCTTCAAGGTTGCGCTCGATACGGGAGTGCTTTCGGCACAACAGAACAAGTCGATCAATGTTTCATTCCAGTTCGCGGCGACGACAGCCTGAGGTGACCATGTCTGATCACACAACTCCCGGCAGTTCGAGATCGGCACGTGCCGGTCGCGAACTCGCGCTGACAATAGGGGCGGTGGCTGGACTCATCTGTGTTCTCGCCGCCGCGGCATCGATGCTGTTCGGCATCAAGCCGCTCGTCTTTCGTTCGGGTTCGATGTCTCCCGAAATCACCACTGGCTCCTTGGCATTGGCCCGAACCGTGCCCGCCACCGACCTCTCAGTGGGCGACGTCGTAAGCGTCGTCAACGGACAGGGCACGCGCATCACACACCGCGTGTACGAACTTGACCAGCAGGCTGGTAACTCCGTCACGGTGACTCTCAAGGGTGACGCAAATGCCAAGCCAGACGTGGAGCCCTACTTCATCACCGAAGCCGACCGCATTTTCTTCAGCGTCGGGGGCCTGGGCTACGCAATTGCTTGGCTCTCCAGCCCACTCGCGATCTTCCTCGGCGGAGCGTTGGTCGGCGGATTGGTGATCATTGCCTTCCGGCCCAACTCTCGCCGCAAGGATTCGGATGACGGTCCGAGTGGAGGAGTTGGCAGTGTGGACACGGAAGCCGCTGCAACGATGGAGTTTCCGATGGTTTCTTCGAGCAGCGGGACAGGCGGACATCGCTCGGCGTTCTCGCTCCGAAAGCTTGCGGTTCTCGGTGTTTCGGCATTTGCACTGATCGGTGTTACGCAGGTGAGCGGCACCGCAGCGGCTTTCACAGACACTGCCGTCGCAACGAGTGGTGCCATTACCGTGAGCGGGAAGATCAATCCCGCAACGAGCAGCGTCAGTTGCACGACAAACGGCATAGGTGGCTCTCAATCGTCCACTGTTAAGTGGAGTCACATAGGTCCCCAATATCGCTACGAGGCGCGGTACTACAACGGAAACTCGTTGATGAAAACATGGGGATACGATCCCGGTGTCGGTGCCGCAGTAGGAACCCAGGTCTCATCCACTATCTACTACACAGATGCTGGTTACAGCGTTTTCAACTCATACACGTACACGCTTCGCATCTACACGATCAACCGAATCACGGGCGAATCGTCAACGGACTGGCGAGGGTGGAACCTACGCCAACCTGCGTCTCAGACAAGCATCTATTGCCAAGGTGAGGCAGGCTCGATCGCCGGCGCGGCTGTCGCTGAAACTGAGCAGCTTGCTCGCGGAGTTGCTCCGACAACCGCGACGGCTGCCGAGACCACCATGTCCAGTACACCGACAACGACAGGCACGTCGACGACGGCTCCCACTACGGCTGACGTGACAACCACGACCGTTCCCACCACAACAACGGAGACCTCGGCCAGCACTACGACTCAGTCGACAACTCCGACAACGACAACGGATGCAACGACGACAACGGATGCAACCACGACAACCAGCACGACCACGAAGGAAGCGCCGGTGGCATTGGGTGCGGCGCAGACATCGCTGACCGGCTACAGCGCAGCGTTGATGCAGGACGGTGCCAGCGTCGCAGTGGTGGTCACCGACAGTTCGGGTACGGCGGTGTCGAGCACACCGGTGAGCGCCACGGCGACCGTGATGTGGCAGTCTGACGCAGACGACCTGTGGATCGTGGACGGCGCCAACGTTTATCGAGTCAATGCCGCAACGGGTGTCTCGGAGAAGAACCCCTCCGGCGAAGCTCCCGCAGAGATCGCTGCCTGGATCGACGGGCAGAAGTGATGAATATAGAAGAGACGGAATTCGGGAACGGGAGAGTTCGAATGAATGATCGCATCGTTCCCACAAGTCGATGGAATACGCGACGTACCAAAATGATCGGCGCATCGCTGGTCATGCTCGGAGGGGCGGCATTCCTGACTGGCTGTGCTGATACGGGCTCGTTGGGTTCGTCCGGCGGCGGTAAGCCCACCACGACCACGTCCGTTCCGGCCACAACTACGCCTGTGGTGACTACTCCGGTCGAATCCGGTTCGTTGGCGCTGAAAACTGTCACCGCACCTACCTGGACGGATCAGAACGGTTCGATCGATCTGTCGACGATGGTTGTCGTGCCGGGCGACGTTCTGACCTACCACGCCAGTTTCGCGTTGGAGATCAAGGGAACTGGAATGAAGGCAAAGCTGTCGACCAGTGATCTGGGTGTCTCCGGCGGAGCTGCGCTTGTTGCCCAGCTGAAGCCGGTCACCGAAGTCAAGCTCGACGGGGTGCCAGTGCCTGTCGGTTCCGACGGAACTGTGGTCAGTACGGCGAAGGACGGCAAGATAGTCGACGTGGCAATACGTTTCACCTTCGACAAGGATTCCGCGACAGCGTTGTCGATGGATCAGTCGTTGAACTTGGCGCGATTCGACGTGAATCTGGTGCAGATTCCCGCATGATGTCGGTGCGGACAACACGAGCGCTGTAGCTGTTCAGAAGTGAGGCCGGGTAGCAAATCTGCTATCCGGCCTCACTTTGTGAATTGTTGTAGGGGAGGTTATCCGATGAATGTGACCGGCTTGCCGAGCGATCCGACATCAAGCGATCCGGAGCTGGTAGATCCGGTCTTCACTGATCCGGTGTCGAGTGAACCGAAGCTCGCCGACCCCAAATTCAGGGAACCGAAATCGAGTGATCCGGTTCCGCCGGGCGTGACGGGTGTATCGGTGGAATCGAGTGTGAGGTCCACACTCCAGTTCGGCGTAATACTGCCGTTCTGCGAAGAATTCCCTGCCTCGACGGGCATTCCGATCACGAAGGCAACCTTGGCACTTTGGCCCGGTGCGAGGCGGACCGAGTTCAACTGGGTCCCTGGTGTGGCGGCATTGCCGGTGACGGTGAGCGGATTGCCGGTGACGCCGTTTACGTCGACACGAAGGAAGGCTTCCATGCCGTCGCTGATTTCGTAGTCTCCGACGTAGAAGTGTGCCTCACCTGCGCGGTCCGATGCGTTTCGGACGTAGAATGTGGTTGTGTTGGTCCCACCCGGGATGAGTATGTCTGTGCTCCAGACGATTTTGGAAGTATCTCCCCAGGTCGAGTTGTCTGCGGAGTACTCGATGATTCCACTCTCACCGTCCGCTGCGTGAGCGAGCGACGGCATCAGTGCTCCGCCCACCAGTGCAAGTACGAGGGCCGTGAGTATCCCTATGACTGTGCTCCATAGCGCGCCAGGCTTTCGAGATGAGTAACTGGTAGTTTTCATAACCCGAATTCTAGTCGGACAAACGTCCAAGGGTGAGGAGTTGTGAGAGTTAACTGTCTGTTGTGCAACCATTTTCGGAAGTTTGATCAATAATCTGCGAGGGAGCTGAAAATGAACTGTAATCGGAGTGGATGCGACACGTAGATTGGGGCGCGGATAGCTGGACGATCGCTTGTCGAGTGGGTTTCGATGCCGACTATTCGGGGTAAAAGATTCTCATCTGCAATGGCTTCAGTCGCTGCAGAGATGTTGATTCGAAATTTGGATTTTCTCCCAGATTCAGTTATCTTACTGCAAAGTAGGTAGGATTCGGCAATCGATCGGGGCGGTGCCGACCTGAGTACAGGGATCGATATGCGGATGAACCTGGGGGCAGGTGTTCGGCGACGTCGTTGGGCGCGCGACGTATTCGCAGCCGCGACGGCATGTGCGCTGGCGATGTCCGCGTTGCTCTCGGTACAGATTTCAGCGTCGGCGTCCGAGCTGGACGAGTACGTGAATTTGCCTTTGGTGAATCGGAATGCCGAACACGGTCCGGGCGGTGTCCATCCCGCGTTGCCGACTGATCTCGGCACCTTGCAAGCCCTTGTGGAAGAAGCCCGCGCCAGTGGTCGCAGTCCGGAATCCTATGCGGCCTTGCTGTTTCAGTATCGATTGGTCGCTGCCACGGAAGCCGCCGGAATCGATCTCTCATCGTGGAATCCGCGCGCCGGAGTGTCGGCTAATCGCACGAACCTGGTGAAGTCGTACCGCTACTACGAGGATCTGCAACTCGGTCACCCGGAATTGCAGTGGGCGGGCATGGGTGGACAGGTTGGTGCGGACTTCGGCGGGGGACTGATCGACTTCGAACTGATGGCGGACATGTACTCGTTTCCGAATCTGCAATATGTTTCCAATTCGATAGTTTCTCAGGTCACGGATCAGGTTGGCGTGCAAGCGCTGAACCAATTGCCGGCAGGGCTGCGCGCACTCGCCGCGGTGGGCAGGAACGTCACAGCGGACGACTTGGATTATGTGCTGGGGATGATCCTGGTGATGCAGAAGAACATCTTCTCGGATCTGATGCCGATGCATCAGGCATACGTGGATGAAGGACTTCCCGCGCTGGAGGAAATGCAGAGTGCCGGATTGTTCGGTCAGGATGTCATGGACGCCTGGCGTGATGTAGCTTCCGGCGATTCGAATCGGATTGCACGTGGGAACGTAGCACTGCTCCAACGTGAGCAAGGGGTGATCATCCGCGACCAGTGGGATACCGTGCGCGCCTACAAAGGTGATGTGGGAGAGGCGATCACTTACACATCGACTGTCGCCGGTTCACCTTCGGTCGCCGGCGTCGTACCGCCTCGCTCGTTTCGGTCTCTCGAGTTCGCGACAACACTGGCGGACGGACGCACCGCGACAGTGACACTGCCCCTACCGGATTGGAACTGGTCGGTGTACGAGGACCGGTGGGACTACATCACCTCGCAGCTCTTGCCGAAGTACCGAGCGATGGTCGAAGAAGATTGGCCACGGCTCGTAGCCACATTGAGTGTTCCCTACAAAATTCAATTGGAGAGTCACCGCCCGATGGTGACCCTCCCACAAACGCTCGAATCGGCCCTCTCCAGTTTGAAAGTGACGGTTCAGTGATGTCGGGTGCCAGATTTCGAAGGTTTGCCCCGCTGGTAGCGCTGACCGTTGCGCTGGTTCTGCCTGCGACTGCTGGGGCCGAGGCCCCAGACAGTGGTGTTCCAGACGACGCGCAAGCTCCGGTATCCCAGGAGTTTCGGACCGATACTCCAACTCTGGGAGAGATTTTCAACGGGTTCACGGTCGGTGCGCTCGGGTCGGGAGAGTTCGCATCGGAAGACGAGATCTTCACTGCACTCACCGCGGAGGATCCTTTCTACGACGAGCCGGTGTTGACCGGCGCCGAGCGTCCCGGTGACCTCCTGAAGTCGAAGAAGGTGGATGTACTGTTCACCGGATACAAACCGGGACAGCTCGACGCCTACAAGATCATGTATGTCACAACCGGAATCGACGGTTCGACGCCGGTAGTGAGCACTGGAATCATGATGATCCCGATCGACGGAACGCCGGCGTCGGAGAAGAAGATCATCAGCTATCAGGAGGCCAACGACAGCGTCGGCGGCTACTGTCATCCGAGTTCACACTGGACCGGCGGCGATCCGCTGGACGGCGCCTCCTGGTCGGCCTTGGGTCCGCTGGCGCTGATGTTCGGAAAAGGTTATGCCGTAGTAATTTCCGACGTCGGGAACAACGGAGACCGTGATCCCCACGGGGTCTTCGCGGGTAAGTTCGCGGGGCACGCGCAGTTGGATGCTGTGCGCGCAGCATTTCAGCTGCAGGATTCCGAGCTGAATCCGGATGCGGAGATTGCGTTGTTCGGAATCGCTGGTGGTGGAGTCGGTTCGGCATTCGCCGCCGAATCTGCGCAGTCCTACGCGCCGGAACTCGATATCGTCTCGACAGTCCTCGAGGGCATGGTGATCAAGCCCCGAACATTCATGGAGACAACAGATTCCTCGGTCGGCGCAGGCTTCGGATTTGCGACGCTCCTCGGTCTCGAACCGTGGTATCCCGAGATGAAGTTGAACGACAAGCTCAATCCCGTGGGCCGAGCGATTGCCGACGTGTACCGGGATGAGTGCCAGATGCCGGCGTACTTCACGCTTCCGTTCGTACCGCTGGCGAGCCTTTTCGAGCCGGGGATCGATCCGATCACAGAACCCAGTTTCCAGCGCGCGTACGACGACAACGTACTGGGCCACGGTGCTCCGGCGTCGAAGGTATTGATAACTTCGTGCGCAAAGGACGACTCCCCGATGTCACTTGTACCGGCAGCTGATGCGCGAGAACTGGCGGACACGTACAGGAGTCGAGGGACGGACGTGAGCTACCAGCCCACCGACTGCAGTATGGACCGCGCATTCACGGATCCATACGGTTGGGGAACTGATCTGTTCGGAATGCAGACGATCGACTGGATAGCGCACAACTTCGACAACTGAGCGAGTCACCCGGCCAGCAGTTTGTTGATCGGTGCAAAATCGAAATAGTCACGCCATGCAACAATTTTCGAGTCCACGATCTCGAAGATCCCCATAACCGGCAGGACTACGTGTTTGTCGCCGAGGTCGAATCGGTCGGTCCGTTCGTTGAGTACAGTCGCACCGTTGGCAGACTGGTGATGAATCGTGAATTCGATCCCACCGAAGGCCGAAATGAAGCCTTCCAGGAAATTCAGGATCTCGGTGCGCCCGACGATCGGGGCCATCGGAATATTATGGTAGACAGCATCTTCACTGAAGTACGACGCGATTTTCTCGGCACTGCCCATCTTCCACTCGGCGCAGAAAGCAGTGACAAGTTCTTCAGGGCTCATGGTGTGACCTCTCGGTGTGGTGAGACGTTCAGGTGCAAACTCTGATGGCGGCGTACGAACATGCTGGGGGCCCAACGGGGTGGGGATTCGGAATCGATTGTGAAGTGCGCACTGTTTTCGAGAAGGACTGCGATCGCGATCTTTGCTTCCAGACGAGCCAGCGCGGCCCCGACACAGAAATGTGCTCCTTTACCGAAGGCGAAATGCGCTCGGGGATTGACCCTGTCGAGGTTCATCACCTGTGGTTCGGTGAATGACTCAGGATCGCGGTTCGCCGAGCCCCACAGCAGTATGAGGTGACTGCCGGCAGGTAGCGCCACGTCGCCGAGTGTTGTGTCCGCGTTGACATGTCGGTGATGTCCGCGAAAGGGTGACTCGAGCCTGAGCGTTTCTTCCAGGAACGCACCCACGAGTAGAGGGTCCTCGCGCAGCTGCGTCTGCATCTCAGGGCGCTCGGCGAGCAACCGTGCAGAGTTGGCGATCAGTCCGGCGGTCGATTCGCCACCCGCACCGACGAGTTGCACCAACATCAGCACGGCCACGTCTTCGCTGAGTTCGCCTGCGTCACAGCAACGGACGAGGTCTCCGAGTAGATCATCCACCGGGTGAGCCCGTGCCTCACGAAACTTGCTGTAGAGGTACCCGGTGAGTTCGGCCGCCGAGGTGACGACGCCTGTCAAACGCTCCGACGTCACGATGCCGCTGAGAAGTTCGGTGCTGTCGTACGACCACGCCAGCAATTGGGGGACGTCGTGTGCCGGCAGGCCGATCAGCGTGGCAACCATCTGTAGCGGCAGCGTGTCCGCTACCGACGTGACCCATTCGATCCGTCGACCGTCGAAGCCGTTGTCCCACAACTGCTGCGTGTACTCGGTCATCACCGGCTCGAGTGCTCGTATACGTTTGGCGACCAGTGTCGGCAAGACAAGTTTGCGCTGGTGTTGATGGTCGGGCTCGTCGGCAGTCGCGAGAACGTGAACAGCTTGGCCGCCGCCGTTCATGTCGAAGGTCACGGCCGAACCGTCCGGTGTACGAACCAGCACGCCGGTGAGGTTGTTGGAGAAGTCGTCGGTACGGGAAACGGCTTCGGTGACCAATTCCCACGTGGACACCAGATAGAAGTCGGTATCAGGAATGCGGTACACGGGGTGCCGGCGCCGGAGTACGTCGTATAGCGGGTACGGGTCGTCGATGTTCGACGGCAGGAAAGGGTTGATGTCGAGCGTCGATAGTGTCACGAAGGGAAGATTTCACGGCCAGGAAGGAGAAGTCAACAGGTGGAAAAGGCCTCTGAACTGGTATTTTGTGAAAATCTCACGCCCGTTGGGCCTTCAAGGCTTCTCCCTGGTCAGAGGGTCACCGCCTTCCGCACCGCAGAGATTTCTGATTAAATCTGTCTCAGAGTGAGACGAGGTGACGGACAGTGACCGGTGCAAACGAGCGTCGCGCCGCCGACTGGCTGGCCGGCGGTAACCGCAGTGAACTCGCAACCGAGCGCATCTTCGCGGCTGCGGCGGAGCTGATTCGAGAACAGGGATTCGATCGGTTCAATGCCGACGACGTCGCTGCCCGCGCAGGCTGTTCGAGGGCAACGCTCTACCGCTACGTAGGTGGCAAGTCCGCGATCCGCGAGGGGTTGTTGTCACGAGGCGCGGCATCCGTGGCGAGCCAGGTCGCGACTGCCGTCGAATCACTGCACGGCGACGAGCGCATCGTGGAGTCGATCCTCGTCGCCGTCGACGCGATCAGATCCGACGCTGCCATGAGCCACGGCCTTGCGGCGGCGCGGGCCAACGGAATCGACGAGTATCTCGTGTCCTCGCCGTTGCTGCCGCGTACTGCGCTGGAACTTGCGGGCTTGGATCCTGAAGGTCAAGAGTCGCAGTGGGTGGTTCGGATCGTGTTGATGCTCTTGGCATGGCCTCTCGCAGACAGGGCCGCCGAACGACGGATGGTCGAGTCGTTCGTCAGCTCCTGAGGCTCCCGCGTCAGCGAGTGCCTACGGGCCTGTCGCCGACGATCGAGATTCGATCCATCACTCTGCGAGCGGGAAAGTAGTCGCTGGCCGCATAGTGCTGACAAGTTCGGTTGTCCCAGAACGCAATCGTATCCGTCCGCCATTTGAGTCGTACTTGGAATTCGGGGCGATGCACGTGTCGGTAGAGCAGGGTGAGTAGCTCGTTGGACTCGGCTTCGGGCACCCCGACGATCCTCTGAGTGAAGCTGAGATTGACGAAGAGTACCTTCCGCCCGGTCTCGGGGATCACCCGCACCACCGGATGTCGAACGGCAGGGAACTGTGGGCGTAACTTCGCCACTGTTGACGGATCCATGTGCTTGCCGAACGAATTGATCCAATCGTGCTCGGCAACAAGGTTATCGATACGTTCTTTGATGCCCTCCGGGAGTAGTTCGTATGCCGCTCCGGTATCGGCCCACAAGGTATCGCCGCCGACTGACGGAACCTCGACTGCACGCAAGACCGCTGCGAACGAGGGGAATTCGTGCCAGCTGACGTCGTTGTGCCAGTTGTTCTCCACACCGCCGGTCATCGCGTCTTTGGCGAGAGTGACAATGTCGGCTTCACTCTGGCCTGGTTGGGTGTACTTGAAAAACGGATGTTGCTCCAGTGAGCCCCATCGGCTCGCGAAATCTCGGTGTTCGCTGCGTTCGATAGTTTGATCGCGGAAGAAGAGTACTTTCCATTCGAGTAGTGCCCGGCGAAGTTCCGACATCGTCTCGTCCGAGAGTTGGCCGCTCAGGCTGATTCCCGAGATTTCCGCACCGATGGTAGGCGTCGTCGGAGTGAGTGTGAAACGCGTGTACGGCAATACGTCGAATCCCTCGGCGGTGCGTGAGGCCACGAGTGGCCCGTAAGCAGCGAGTGGATCGGTTGCTACCGGGTAGATCTGTCCGCTCACGAATGCCGTCATGTCCGTCATCCTTACTCGTTCGGGTGGGGGTCTTCCGCTACGGTAAGGCTCAATCCTTAACTGTGTCAAGGGTTGGCAAGACGCTTGTTTGCGTTATTGCAAATTAACTTTATGATCTGAATCAGATGGTCGAAGGAAGATTCACATGATCAGTGTCCTGATCGGTTGAACACTAAACCTGAGGAGTGGGCGAGCATGGAAGCACGTGTCGAGTACACGGAACTATTCATCGGCGGCGAATGGGTGACACCGTCCGGTAGCGGCGTCATCGAGGTGATATCGCCGCATACGGAGAGCGTGATCGGTTCGGTTCCAGCCGCGTCGACGGCAGATGTCGACCGCGCAGTGGAGATCGCGAGGGCGGCATTCGATTCCGGAGTGTGGGCGCAGACGCCCCTCACTGACCGCATTGCGGTGGTCACCCGGATCAAGGACGCGATCCTCGCCAGGAGTGAGGAATTCGCAGCGCTGATCTCGCGGCAGAACGGTGCTCCGGCCAGTTCGGCGATGCGCACGCAGGTGTTGGGAGCCGTTGCGGCATACGGCACGGCGTGTGCCGTTGCGGCGCAGTTTCCGTTCGAAGAGTCGCGTGCGGGCGTCGGCGGCCCGATGTTGATCCGTCACGAACCGGTGGGTGTCGTCGCAGCAATCGTTCCGTGGAATGTGCCGCAGTTGGTGATCGCTGCGAAACTTGCTCCGGCACTTCTGAGCGGATGTGCGGTGATCTTGAAACCGGCTCCGGAGACGCCGCTCGATTCGAACTTGCTGGCCGAAATATGTTCACAGGCAGGACTTCCGAAGGGAGTGCTCAGCGTCTTGCCTGCCGACCGGGACGTGAGCGCTCATCTCGTGTCCCACCCCGGAATCGACAAGGTGGCCTTCACCGGGTCGGTGGTAGCAGGTAAGGCGATCATGGCTGCTGCAGCCGCGAATCTCACACGAGTGACACTCGAACTCGGTGGCAAGTCGGCTGCGATAGTTCTCGAAGACGCAGATATCGATCAGGCGCTGCCCAACATCGTGGCGGGATCCTTTGCCAACAGTGGTCAAGCTTGCGTCGCGTTGACGCGTATTCTGTTGCCGGTCAGTAGGTATGACGAGATTGCGGAGAAGTTTGCGGCTGCGGTCGCGGTGATGAAAGTTGGTGATCCGACCGATCCGGCGACTGTGATCGGACCGATGACCAGTGCGGCGCAGCAGCAACGAGTGCTCGACTACATCGGAATCGGTGAGGCCGAGGGTGCGAAGATCTTGACGGGAGGGTCTGTGCCGGAGGGGCTTTCGACAGGCTGGTACGTCGAACCCACGGTCTTCGGCAACGTCGACAACTCCATGCGGATTGCTCGCGAGGAAATCTTCGGGCCGGTCGTCTGCCTGATTGCGTTCGAGGACGAAGCTCACGCGATCGCGATTGCCAACGATTCCGACCTCGGACTCTCGGGAGCGGTCTGGACTGCGGACACTGCGCGCGGCATCGAGGTGGCACGGCAGATCCGGACCGGTACCTTCTCGGTGAACTGCCAACGATTCGACGTCGTTGGTCCCTTCGGCGGTTACAAGAATTCCGGTGTGGGGCGCGAATTCGGCCCTGAAGGTCTGGCGGCGTACCTCGAAGCCAAGAGCATCTTCCTCCCCGCCTGACCCGGCGAAGTCGCAAAAGATTCAGCCCCACTTCGATTGTCGAGGTGGGGCCGAATCAGCTCGTGTCAAATGCCGATGTCCTTGGCGATGATCGTCTTCATCACTTCACTCGAGCCCGCATAGATTCGGTTGACCCGTGTGTCCGCATACAGGCGAGAGATCGGGTACTCACGCATGTAGCCGTATCCACCGTGTAGTTGCAGACATTTGTCGATGACGCGGCCGGCCATCTCGGTGCAGAAGAGCTTGATCCTCGCGGCGTCCGCGACGGTCAACTCACGGATCTCGTCGAGATCGAGTGCGCGGTCGACCGCAGCTTGCGCGGCCGCGACTTCTGCCGAGCATTCGGCCAATACGAATTTCGTGTTCTGGAACTGAGCCACGGGGGCACCGAAGACCTCGCGCTCTTTGACGTATTCGGTCGTGAACTCGATTGCTGCGCTGGCATTCGCGTAGGACCCCACGGCGGCGCCGAGTCGTTCCCGGACGAGATTTCGGGTGAGGTAGCCGAAACCAGCACCCTCCTCGCCGAGGAGGTTCTCGATAGGCACGCGGACGTCGGTGAACGAGAGTTCGGCGGTGTCCTGCGCTCTCAGTCCCAACTTCTCGAGCTTGCGACCGACGCCGAAGCCGTCCGACGTGGTGTCGACACAGAGAATCGACAGACCGGCGCGGCGGTTCACTTCGCTCGGCGGACTGGTGCGAGCGACCACGAGAATCAGGTCAGCCTGTACTCCGCCGGTAATGAACGTCTTGGATCCGTTGAGGACGTAGTGGCTGCCGTCGCCGGACAGTCGCGCCGTTGTTTTGATCCCGGCAAGGTCTGAACCGGCGCCAGGCTCGGTCATCGCGATGGCGGTCATCAGTTCGCCGGAGAGGAAACCGGGAAGCCATCGCGCTTTCTGTTCGTCGTTGCCGTACTCCACCAGATAAGGCAGGACCAGGCACGTATGGACGACGTCGGCGCCGAACGTGACCCCTGCCCGTGCGGTCTCCTCGCGGATCACGGCCTGATACTTGAAGCTCGCCTCGCCGCCGCCGCCGTACTCCTCGGGCAGTTCGATTCCGAATATTCCGAGGTCACCCAACTGTCTATACAGTGATCGAGGAACCATGCCGGCTTCCTCCCATTCTGGAAAGTGTGGGACGACCTCACGGGCGATGAACGTCCGAATCATGTGACGGAACGTATCGTGATCGCTGTTGTAGACGGTTCGTTGCACGCGATTCTCCTTGGGCTCGGTACCCTGAAGTCAGGTATCCGGTTCTGCGGTGAGGTAAGGTTCTCTAACCAGATGTTGAGAGAAAATTGCGGAATGAGCTGTTGTTTTACAGCAATAAGTGAATAATAACTCATAGGTACGCGTTTGACGATGCAACCCAGGTTGTTCGAGTTCCGGTTGTCGCGAAGGAGAGAGTCACGATGGTCGTACGTAGGCCCCACGACCGTAAGCAGCAAATTCTTGCTGCTGCAGGCGAACTTTTCCGTGAGCACGGGTATCACAATGTGTCCGTTGCGCAGGTCGCTGCGGCAGTCGGAATCACGGCCCCGGCCCTCTATCGGCACTTCAAGAACAAGCCGGATCTGCTTTACGCAGCGGTCAACGCAGGTATCGAATCTCTCTACGATCGAGTCGCCGGGTCCGAGGATCTGAAATCGCTGATCGCGGAGCTTGCGGCGTCGGTGTCTCGTCGTCGAGGGCTCTCTCTCCTGTGGCAACGCGAAGCTCGCTACCTACCCGACGAGCAACGGGAGGAAATGCGCGCGACGCTCAAGAGCGCTGCCGCACGCGATGCTGCGCTGATCAGAACGGAACGTCCCGAGCTCGACGAAGAAGACAGCTATCTGCTCGCCTGGGCTCTCATTGCCGTCTTCAACAGCGTGTCCTCGCATCGGGTGTCACTACCGAGACGTCAGATGGAACTGCTGCTGGCAGAGTTGGCGGAGCGGGCGGTGCATACGGAACTCGGTCACTCCGAGGTGAAGATGGAGACGCCGACCGGTCACGTTCCGGTGGCGATGCCGAGACGTGAACTCTTGTTGATCGAAGCCATTCGTCTGTTCGATGAGCGTGGGTATCAGGCGGTCAACACCGAGGACATCGGTGAGGCTGCCGGAACCACGGGCCCCAATGTGTACAACCACTTCGATGCCAAGATCGACCTACTGATCGCGGCGGTCTCGAGAGGCGGCGAGCGGCGCCGGATCGGTGTCGCGCAGGCGCTCGCTGCGGCAACCGGGCCGGAGGACGCGTTGTCCGGATTGCTTGCGGCACATATTGATTTCGCGATCAACGAGCGTCATCTGATCGGGTTGTTGATCAGTGAACTCGACCAATTGCCGGACAAGTTCCGCCGCACGTGTGAACAGAATCAGCGTGAGTACGTCGCGTTGTGGGTCAAGATGCTCGACGACGTTCGTCCGGGACTGGAACCCGCGACGGCCAGAATCACCGTCAATGCTGCTCTGACGGTTGTGGAGAACGCCGTGCGTATCGGCCGACTACGTCGTCGTGACGACCTGCCTGAGCGCCTGTTCGAGATCGGCTCCGCCGTCTTGCTGGCCAGTTAGCCGCGCAATCAGCCGGGTACTGTTGGCAGACAGCCATATTCAAGATGGTATACATTTTTGCATACGTTCCTCAAGAACCTAGTCGATGAATTCAACTGATCGGAGACGTCCATGCGTTTCGACGCAACAGAGCTGACGATCGAGGAACTCGAACTTCAGGCAGAAGTACGGGAATACCTCGACAAGCGGCTCACCCCCGGTAGCTATCCACTTGGACTCGGGATGTCGGGGGCGGTGGATCCGGTGTTCTCGCGAGATCTCGGTAGCCGTGGGTGGCTCGGCATGTCGCTGCCGAAGGAATACGGTGGGGGCGGACGGTCAGCAGTGGATCGATTGGTCGTCGTGGAAGAACTTCTCGCGCGGGGAGCACCGGTCGGGTATCACTGGATCGGGGACAGACAGTCGGGTCCGAGCATCGCCGCCAACGGCACGGAAGAACAGAAGCGGTACTTCCTTCCCGGTATCGCGAGCGGTGAGTTCTCGTTCTCGATCGGGATGAGTGAGCCCGACTCGGGGTCGGACCTGGCATCAGTGCGCACTCGCGCCGAACGTGTCGATGGTGGCTGGAAAGTCAACGGCACCAAGATCTGGACCACCGGCGCCTTCCACGCCACACACATACTCGCCCTGCTTCGAACCTCGGCAGACAAGCACAACGGACTCACTCAGCTGATCGTCGATCGCGACAGCGAGGGCCTGACCGTCTCACCCATTCCGTTCATCGACGGTAGTGAGGACTTCTGCGAGGTGTCGTTCCAGGATGTTTTCGTGCCGGATTCGCGTCGCCTCGGAGACGTCGGAGCGGGCTGGGGACAAAACACCGGCGAACTCGCACTCGAGCGAGGTGGCGTCGACCGCTGGATGTCGCTGATGCCGGTCCTCGAGAACTGGGCGGCCAACCAAGCAGCGCAAGGAGGTCCAGCTGCCCTCGTCGATCTGGGCTCGATTACCGCACGCTGCTGGGCTTTTCGCGGGATGTCGCTGTCCATCGCACGGATGGTCGACGCCGGTCGCTCGCCGGTCACAGAGGCCGCGCTGATCAAGGAGATGGCTACACGCTTCGAACAGGACTGTGTTGCGACCGTCGCGCGGCACCTCGGCCGGGCGCCAGACCTTGCATCCGACGATCCGTACGAATCACTGCTTGCCCGGGCCGTGCTGGTGGCGCCGTCGTGGTCGATTCGCGGCGGCACCAACGAAATTCTCCGCACCGTGATCATGAAAGGATTGAACCGATGAATTCGGGGTCAGAGATCAACGCGCACACATTCGACGCCGACCTCGAAGCGATGGTCGAGCAATTTTTCGCCGAGAAGTCCGGCACCGAGGTGGTAGCGGAGGCCGAGAGCGACGGTCTGCCAACCGGATTATGGTACGCGGCAGTGGAACTGGGGCTGCCGCTGGTCGGTCTTCCCGAATCTGCAGGTGGTTCCGGTGGCTCGCTCCTCGACGCCGTTACTGTGCAGCGCGCTGCCGCGAGGCACGCTGCGCCGTTGCCCCTCGCCGAGACGTACCTTGCCGGCAGACTGGCAGCAGCGGCTGGGCTACCGGTGCCCTCCGGAATCGCAACCGTCGCGCCGAGATCGCAGCGCGACGATGCGCGTCGGACCAGCAACGGCCTGGTATCGGGAACCTTTCACGATGTGCCGTGGGGGAGCGCCGCGTCAGTGCTGGCGGCAGTTCTCGGTAATCGAGTTGTACTCCTGAACATCTCTGACGCCGAGATCGGTTCCGGGACGGACTTTGCGGGGCAACCGCGTCAGAGCCTGACGTTCTCCGAAGCGCGGACCGTCGACGGTGACAACCCGGTCGATCCCCGGATTCTCGGTAGACTCGGCGCCTTCCTGCGATCGGTGCAGATGGCGGGAGCCATGGAGGCGGTATCGACGCTGACCCGGCGCTACGTGTCGGAGCGGGTGCAGTTCGGCAGGCCCATCGCGCAATTCCAAGCCGTCCAGCAGCACATCGTCACCCTCGCTCAGATGGCATCGATGTCCACGCTGGCCGTGGATCGCACTGCGTATGCGCTCACCAGTCGCGACGCCGACTTCGAAGTGTGTGCAACCAAATTGGTGGTTTCGCAAAATGCGCTCGCGAGCGTGCGCGCCGCCCACCAGGCGCACGGTGCGATCGGCATGACCCGCGAATACCGCTTGCAACAACTCACCCGTCGACTGCATGCCTGGAGATCGGAGTTCGGGGACGAGATCGCGCTTGCGAAGCAACTCGGAACGGCCGTCGCGGCAATGCCTTCCCTGCCCCGCTTGATCACCGACCCTCAACCGACCTTGGAGCTGAAATCATGACCGACGCCGTGTACCTGGAAATCGACGGACACGTAGGAACCATCGAGTTCTCACGTCCGCCCGCCAATTACTTCGATCAGGCACTCCTGCAGCAGATCGCCGATGCGGCAGACGATCTCGTCAACGGTGGAGATATTCGAGCGATCGTTCTCGCATCGGCAGGCAAACACTTCTGCGCCGGCGCGAACTTCGGTGAGGGCGGACTGGGGCCCGATCGTGCCGACACGGTACGCACGATCTACACAGAGGCATTGCGGTTGTTCGAGATTCCGGTTCCCGTGATTGCGGCAGTGCAGGGATCCGCGGTGGGTGGTGGGCTCGGCCTCGCCTGCGCGGCGGACTTTCGCGTTGCCGGGCCCTCGACGCGTTTGCACGCGAACTTCGCTGCGTTGGGGTTTCATCAGGGATTCGGGCTCAGCGTCACCTTGCCCCGAATCGTCTCGGCACAATGCGCAGCCGATCTGCTGTACACGGCGCGGCGGCTGACCGGCACACAGGCGCACGAACTCGGCTTGGTGGACCGTCTGGCCGAGGATGCGAACATTCGGCAGGAGGCGCTCGCGTACGCACACGAAATTGCCTCGAGCGCACCGTTGGCCGTCCGCTCCATGAAGGCGACGTTGCGCGCAGGGCTGCGGGACGAGGTCGCCACTGTGCTCGAGCGAGAGTTGGCGGAGCAGGTTGTTCTGTGGGGGACCGAAGATTGCGTCGCCGGCATCGAGGCCAACCTCGCACGAGTGCAACCGCAGTTCAAAGCGAGGTGAGGTCGACGCGACCACTATCGTGTCCACCGTGAAGGAACCAACCGGTGCACAACGCTGCCTGCAACAGATCCGGCAGATGATCGTCTCGGGCGAGCTGTTGCCTGGACAGAAGGTTCACCAAAGCGAGCTCGCCGAGCGGTTGAACGTGAGCAGAATTCCGGTCCGCGAGGCACTTTCGACCCTGCAGGCAGAGGGGGTCCTCGAACACAAGTCCAACACCGGGTACACCGTCGCCAGATTCAGCAGTGAAGATCTTTCAGAGCTCTACCTGATGCGACGTCTGCTCGAAACGGAGATCCTGGCGTCGATCGATCTCGGTGGCGTCGACGTCGCCGAGTTGGAAGGAATCCAGGAGCGGGTCGACCAGGCCGAACCGAGCGAGGAGGGACCCGAGTTTCAGGAAGCCAACCGTCAGTTCCACTTCCGCCTGTTCTCGTATTCGCCCCTGAAGCGCGTGCTGCAGGAAGTGGATCGGCTCTGGTATATGTCGGACTTCTACCGCGCCCTGTACATTCACGAACCGTCGTCGAGGCGGCAGGTTTCCGAGGACCACGGCAGGATTCTCCAGGCCGTCCGGGATCAGGATTCGGCCGAACTGATTCGCGCCAGCGACGAACACCGATCTGCTACCGAAGCTCTGGTAGTGAGAAGGCTCGGCCGTGGCCAACCTCGCTGAACCCTGACGAAAGAGCGAACAGTTGCGCGGTATCCGTAGAACTCTCGGATACCGCGCAACTGTAGTCGTGTGAGGGACGAACGCTCAGGGCGCCAGACTGTCACGAAGTTCGTTCTTACGGATCTTCCCCGTCTGGGTCGACGGCAACTCGTCGAGTACGTATACGTCACGTATCTTCTGGTACGGAGCAACCTGCGTGGCAACGTGCTCCATGATCTCGGTGGCAATCTGCTCGACCCGATCGACTGACTCCGAGTCGACCACGACGAAGGCCACCGGAATCTCCCCGGCCAGTTGGTCGGGGGCGCCGACTACAGCCGCCTGCAATACGTCGGGGTGCGAGCACACCAACTCTTCGAGTGGCTGCGGGTAGACGTTGTACCCCTTGTAGATGATCAAGTCCTTGGAGCGCCCACCGATGAACAGGTTGCCCTGCTCGTCACGCCAACCCATGTCTCCGGTATGAAGCCAACCGCCGATGAACTGGCCGGCGCTGAGTTCCGGTTCGTTGTGATATCCGTCGGCGATCTGCGGACCTCGGGCCCAGATCTGACCGGTCTCGCCCGCTGCCAGTACAGCTTCGGTGACTTCGTCGCGGATCTGAATCTCGGTGTCGGGGAAGGGGAGGCCGACGCTCCCCAACGGGGTGGGGCGTTCTTCGCACGGTGAACCCATCGTCAGACCCATTGTTGCTTCGCTGAGCCCGTAGCCTTCGGTGACGAGTGCGTTCGGAAAGACCCCTCGCAGTGTACGGATCGCCGTCGTGTCGAGTGGGGCTGCTCCGGATCCGAGAATCCGAACCGAACCCAGATCGTGCTCACGCAGGGTTCGTGCGCGTAGCAACGCGTAGTACATGGTGGGAGACCCGCCGATGTACGTCACTCGATACCTGTCGACGTCGGCGAGAAATCGGTCCGGATCGAAGCGCGTCCCGAGTACCACCGTGCCACCGAGCAAGGTGGTGAAGTTGTGACTGACCAGACCGAGTCCGTGAAACAGCGGCGCGATCGAGATCGACGCGCCCTCACCCGGAACGATGGAGTAACGCGTCAACGCGCCGTCGATCGGCCGAACGAGAAGTGCCCCGTCGACTAGTTCGGTTCGATGACCGGAGCGCCAACAGGCGGATTGGAGCACGTTGGCCACGAGATTCCGGTGCAGCACTCGTACGGCCTTGGACTTTCCGGTTGTGCCGCCGGTCAATTGCAGGTGAGCAACAAGTTCGGGATCCACCCGGTAGTCGGCCAGCGGTTTCGACGAGGCGAGGTCTGTGATGGAGGTGAGACCTTCGCAATGGCCGGACTGCGCGCCGGCTCCCGGAACCAGTACCAGGATGCGAGGCGGTGTGGACAGTGCGTTGACCTCGATTGCCGTTGCAGCACAAGATGGATGGGTGAAGACGACCTTGGCGTCGACGTCGTCTAGTTGGCGCTTCAATTCGGCCACGGGCTGGGCCGGATTTATCGGAGCCACTGCTGCTCCGGCGCACAGTGCGCTGTAGTACGCGACAATGAACCAGATCGAGTTCGGCATGTGCAGTCCCACGGCGTCACCGGGCTGGACACCGCGCTCCCGCAGGCCCTGCGCTACGCGCAGCGCTTGATCACGCAATTGCGAGTAGGTCAGTGACGTGTCGCCGTCGACGAGCGCGAGGCGGTCCGGGTACGAGCGGGCCGCTCCGGCCAGGATCGCATCGGCACCACAGTCGGGATATTCCAAGCTGCGGGGCAGCCCGAGTGGCCAACTCGAACTCATGTCAGGGCTCTGGATCTCTGTAGCCGTCATCTCAGATCAGCTCGAGAATCGTGGCATTGGCCATTCCGCCGCCTTCGCACATGGACTGCAATCCGTAGCGGATGCCGTTCTCTCGCATGTGATGTACCAGAGTGGTCATCAGACGTGCGCCGGAACCGCCGATCGGATGACCCAGTGCCATCGCGCCACCGTTTGGGTTCATGCGTTCGTAATCGGCGCCGGTCTCACGGAGCCACGCGAGCGACACCGAGGCAAAAGCCTCGTTGATCTCGAATGCGCCGATGTCACCGATCGAGAGACCGGACTTTGCAAGAGCTTTCGCCGTAGCCGGAATCGGACCCTCGAGCATGGTGACCGGATCCGTACCGGTGACCACCGCGGTGTGAATACGCGCGATGGGTGTCCAACCCTGAGACCTCGCGAACTCGCTGGAGGTCACGAGCAGCGCGCCGGAACCGTCGGAGATCTGCGACGAATTACCAGCGGTAATCGAACCATCCTCGGAAAAAGCAGGTTTGAGCGATCCGAGTTTTTCGAGGGTGCCACCGCGGCGCACACCCTCGTCCTTCTCGAAGACACTGCTGCGGCCGTCGGCGTCGGTCACCGTCACAGCAGTGATCTGATCCTTGAAGCGACCTTCGTCGACGGCGGCGGCGGCGCGCTCGTGCGAATCCAGCGCATGCTGATCCAGTTCGGCTCGCGAGATGCCGTACTTTTCGGCAATCATCTGGGCGCCCACGCCCTGGTTGAATCGGATACCGTTGTAGCGCTCCCAGACAAGCGGCCCGTGCGGCTCACCGAAACGTGCGTCCGCACGCGCGGAGCCCATCGGTACAGCGCTCATCATCTCGACGCCGCCCGCGATCGCGACGTCGTACTGGCCGGAGATCACGCCGGCAGCCGCCTGGTGAACTGCCTGCTGAGACGACCCGCACTGGCGATCGACGGTAACCCCGGGCACATGTTCGGGCCAACCGGCCGCCAGGACCGAAGACCGGGCGATGCAACCGGACTGCATCCCGAGCGTGCCGACGCAGCCCCAGATCACGTCGTCCACGAGCGCCGGATCGAGATCTACTCGATCGGCCAAGGCCTCGAGAACATGTGCAGACAGTGAGACTGCATGCATTCGGGAAAGTGCACCGTTTCGTTTACCGACTGCGGTCCGGACGGCGTCGACGATGACTGCGTCACGCATGGGAACTCCTTCGATCGTTCGTGTGACTGGGAAGATCTGGCTCTGGTCTCTACAGACCCATGTCCTTGGCGATGATCGTCTTCATGACTTCGCTTGTACCGCCGTAGATGCGGCTCACACGAGTGTCCGCGTACAGGCGTGCGATCGGGTACTCGAGCATGTAGCCGTAGCCGCCGTGCAATTGCAGGCACTTGTCGATCACGCGCGCGGCGACCTCGGTACCGAACAGCTTGATGCGCGCCGCGTCGGCGGCAGTGAGTTCGCCTGAATCGTCGAGTTCGATGCCGCGATCGGCGAGTGCTTGCGCGGCCTCGACCTCGGCAGAGCACTCGGCGAGAACGAACTTGGTGTTCTGGAACGCTGCGACGGGCTTGCCGAACACCTGGCGTTCCTGGACGTATGCCTTCGCGAATTCGATTGCAGCACGGGCAGATGCCACGCCACGACTGCCGATCGAGAGGCGCTCACGCGGCAGGTTCTGCCCCAGGTACGAGAACCCCTTGTCCTGCTCGCCGAGGAGATCGGCAACCGGAACCTTGACGTCGGTGAATGAAAGCTCGCTGGTGTCACTGGCGCGCAGGCCGAGTTTCTCGAGTTTGCGACCGTATTCGAAGCCGGGTGCGTCGGTGGGAACCACCATCAAGCTCAGGCCGAAGCGGCGGTCGTCCTCTGCAGGCGCGGACGTGCGTGCAACCACCACGCACAGTTCGGAATTGACCGCTCCCGTGATGAATGTCTTCGCCCCGTTCAGCACGTAGTGCGTGCCGTCTTCGGAGAGCTTGGCAGTGGTACGGATGCCGGCCAGATCGGAACCGGTGCCGGGTTCGGTCATGGCGATGCACAGCGTCTTCTCGCCGGTGGCGATCGACGGGAGCCAGCGCTGCTTCTGTTCTTCGTTCGCCAGACGCAAGAGGTACGGCAGGACGATGCCTGTACTGACCGTGTAGTGGCCGAAGCTCACCGCCGCGCGCGAGGTTTCCTCGTCCATCACCGCTTGGAACTTGTAGCTGATCGTGCCGGTTCCGCCGTACTCCTCGGGGATGTCGAAACCCATGACACCGAGATCGCCGAGCTTGTTGAACAACTCTCGTGGGACGCGGTTGTCACGTTCCCAGTCTGCGTAGAACGGAGTGACCTCCTTGGCGATGAACGTGCGGATCGTTTCGCGGAAGTCCTCGTGCTCTTGGGTGAAGAGGTTGCGCTTCATCTCGTTCTGCTTTCTCGTGGAGGGTTAGTTGACCGCGACGACTGCGGAACCGCGCAGTGTCACGGTGCCGTCGGGCAGCGTCATGGTGAGATCGAGGTGACCGAGGCCGTCTTCGACCTTGACGACCGTGCCGGTGCACTGCGGCGTCGAGTTCACCGGGGTGATCGCGGAAAACCGGACAGAGAAGGAACGGATGCGCTCCTGCTCGTAGTTATCGGTGAGAAGTCGTCCGAGGTACGCCATGGACAACATGCCGTGGGCGAAGACGTCGGGAATACCAACTGCCGCACAGGCATCCATGTCGATATGGACGGGATTGTGGTCACCCGAAGCCCCGGCGTACAGAGCCAGTGTGGTGCGAGTGATCTTCGGGACCGTCAGGTCCAGGGCGTCTCCGGTATCCATCTCAGCTCACCTTTTCGTAGAGGGTGACGACTCCGGCACCGCCGAGGCCGAGGTTGTGCTGCAGAGCGAGGGTTGCACCGTCCACCTGACGTGGACCGGCGTCGCCGCGAAGCTGCCATACCAACTCCGTGCATTGGGCGAGACCGGTGGCACCGAGTGGGTGGCCCTTGGACAGAAGGCCGCCGGACGGGTTGACCACCACTCGTCCGCCGTAGGTGTTGTCGCCGCTGAGGATGAACTGCTCTGCGCCGCCCTCTTCCACGAGTCCGAGAGCCTCGTAGCAGAGCACCTCGTTCACCGTGAAGCAGTCGTGAAGCTCGACGACCTTGATATCGCGGGGGTCGACGCCCGAGGCCTCGTAGACGTTGTGAGCCGCCGAAGCGGTGACGTCGTAGCCGACGGCCTTGATCATGCTTCCTTCGTTGAAAGTGCTGGGTAGATCGGACGTCATCGACTGCGCCTTGATCGCGACGTCTGTGCGAAGTCCGTTGGCGCGGGCGAACTCTTCGGAGCAAATGATCGCTGCTGCGGCGCCACATGTGGGTGGGCACGCCTGGTATCGAGTGACCGGGCCGAAGAGTGTCGGCGCTGCCATCACTTCTTCTTCGGTGAGTTGTGTGCGGAACACCGAGTACGGGTTGTCGGCCGAGTGCTTGCGTGCCTTGACCTGGACCTTGGCGAAGGTTTCGGCCCTCATGCCGAACTTCTCCATGTATTCAATACCCGCCACACCGAAGTACTGCGCAGCCCGCGGAACTGATGTGTCGATCCCGGCGGCAGCCTCGAGGACCTCGTCGAAGCGGCCGAGCGGACGCGGGCGATCAGTCCAGGCGCCTTTGAGGGCTCCGGGCTGCATCTGCTCGAAGCCAAGCGCCAGAGCACATTCCACTGCGCCACTTTCGACTGCCTGACGGGCCAGCCAGAGTGCAGTCGAACCGGTGGCGCAGTTGTTGTTGACATTGATCACCGGGATGCCGGTCTCGCCGAGGTTGTACAGCGCTCGCTGGCCGCTCGTGGAATCGCCGTACACATACCCGACATAGGCCTGCTGAACCTTCGAGTACTCGAGGCCCGCATCCTTCAACGCCGCTGTGGCCGCTCTTGCGCCCATGACGTCGTAGTCGTCACTCTTACCTGGTTTGGTGAACGGGATCATGCCGACCCCGGCTACAAATGCTCTGCGGCTCATAGTTTCTCCGAATGATCGAGGGGAGCGGTGTCAGACTCGTCCGCCGTCGACAACCAGGCACTGGCTGTTGACGTAGTCGGACTCCGGTGTGCAGAGCAGGTAAACGGCGCCTGCGGCTTCAACCGGAGTTGCTCCACGGCCGAAGGGGATGGTGGTTGCCATGGCTGCCATGCGGTCGGGATTGACTCCGACACGGATGTCGCGGCCGTCGATCGTGATCTTGGTGTCGGAATCGGCAGTCACCTCGGTCATTCGGGTGACGACGAAGCCGAAGGCGACAGCGTTGACGTTGACCTTGTAACGGCCCCACTCCTTGGCCAGCGTTTTGGTGAGACCGACGACGGCGGCTTTTGCACTGCCGTAATTGGATTGTCCTGCATTGCCGAAGACACCCGAGGTGGACGAAACGTTGACGACCTTGCGGTGGTAGCCGGTGGGATTGGCTTTGACGAACGGCTGAGCGGCACGCAGGATCCGGAACGGTGCCTTGAGGTTGACGTCGAGGATGGTGTCCCACTGCTCGTCGGTCATCTTCTGGATCACACTGTCCCAGGTGTAACCGGCGTTGTTGACGATGACGTCGAGTCCACCGAACGATTCGACAGCAGTGTCCACGAAGCGTTCTGCAAATCCGTCCTCGGCAACGGAGCCGATGCACGAGACGGCCTGTCCGCCTGCGGCCTTGATGTCATGTTCAGTCTGAGCGGCGGGCTCGGGATCGAGGTCGTTGACCACTACCGAGGCGCCTTCGGAGGCGAGCTTGAGAGCGATTTCGCGGCCGATGCCGCGGCCCGAGCCCGAGACGATGGCAACCTTGCCGTCGAGTGTTCCCATGATGCGATCCTTTTCGGTTTCAGCGTGTGGCGGTGACTACGCCGATTTCGGCGAGCACTTCGTCGGTGTGTTGACCGATGACGGGTGCGGGACGCGGGTCATCGGCCGGTGTATCGGAGTAGCGAGGAGCTGGATTCGGTTGGATGTGCCCGTCGCCGAACTTGCCGAACGTGGCACGGAAGGCGTTGTGCGGGTGTGCCGCTGCTTCGTTGAAATTCAACACCGGGGAGACGCAGGCACCCTGCATGTCGAATGCAGAGTCCCATTCGTCGCGGGTACGGGTCGCGAACAATTCGGCGAGTCGGTCAGCCATTGCCGGCCACGCATCTCTGTTGTGCTGTTGTGCGAACAGTGGATCCTCGGTCAGACCGAGCACTCTCATGGTTGCGGCGTAGAACTGTGGCTCCACGCAACCCACAGCCATGAATCCGCCGTCGGCGCAACGATAGTTCCGGTAGAAGGGAGCGCCGCCGTCGAACATGTTCGATGCCCGCTCGTCAACCCAGCGATCACGCGCGAGTAGCCCGTGGATCAAGGCCAACTGGAGGGCGGTGCCGTCGGTCATCGCCGCGTCGACCACTTGTCCGCGGCCGTCGATTCGTGCTCGCAGCATGGCGGTCGTGATACCGAGTGCCAGCAGCATTCCGCCACCGCCCATGTCTCCGACCAGATTGAGCGGAACCGGAGGGACATCCCCGGGGGCTCCCATGGCCCCGAGTGCGCCGGTAAGAGCGATGTAGTTGAGATCGTGGCCTGGTTCATGCGCCAGCGGCCCATCCTGGCCCCACCCGGTCATCCGGCCGTACACGAGCTTCGGGTTCCTGGCCAGGCAGGTGTCCGGGCCGAGCCCCAGACGCTCGGTGACTCCCGGCCGGAAGCCCTCGATGACCGCGTCGGCGGTGTCGATGATCTTCAAGACGGTGTCGACGTCGTGCGGATCCTTGAGATCGAGGGCTACCGAACGCCGGTTGCGATGCAGCACAGGATGTCCGGACTGGTTTCCGGCCTCGGTGCTACGGTCGATCCGGATCACGTCGGCGCCTTGATCGGCAAGTAGCATTCCGCAGAACGGGCCGGGACCGATACCGCCGAGTTCGACGATGCGAAGGCCCGCGAGCGGACCGCTTGGACTGGCGTCAGTCGTCATGGAAATAGGCATCTTTCGCTGGTAGGGAGACTAGCGCGAGCCGGCATCGACGGTCAGGCACTGTCCGCTGACGTAGTCGGTGTCCTGCGTGCAGAGCACGTACACAGCGCCGGCAGCTTCTGTGGGAGTACCTGGGCGTCCGAGCGGGTTGGACGTCTTGACTCGTTCCATGACAGCGGCGCTGACACCGGCCTTGATCTTGCGGCCACCGATTTCGACAAACGAATCGTCGCCGGCAACCGCTTCGGTCATGCGAGTCAGGATGAACCCGTAGGCAACCGCGTTGACGTTGACCTTGTAGCGACCCCACTCTTTGGCGAGAGTCTTTGTCAGTCCGACGATTCCGGCCTTTGCAGCTGCGTAGTTGGACTGTCCGGGGTTTCCGTAGAGACCGGCCACCGAGGAGATGTTGACGACCTTGCGGTGGTAGTCGGTGGGGTTGGCCTTGATGTACGGCTGGGCGGCTCGAAGGATGCGGAAAGGCGCCTTCAAATGGACGTCGAGAATGGTGTCCCACTGCTCGTCGGTCATCTTCTGGATGACGGTGTCCCAGGTGTATCCGGCGTTGTTGACGATGATGTCGAGTCCGTCGAACGCATCGATCGCGGTGCCGACAAAACGTTCTGCGAAATCGTCGTCCGTCACGGATCCGACGCAAGCGATTGCGTGTCCGCCGGCGGCCTTGATGTCTTCGACCGTTTCGTGGGCTGGTTCGGGATCGAGGTCGTTGACCACTACGGATGCGCCTTCGGAAGCAAGGCGGAGTGCGATGTCGCGGCCGATTCCGCGGCCGGAACCGGAGACGATGGCGACCTTGCCGTCGAGAGTGCCCATGTTCAATGTCCTTGCAGTCTAGGTTGAATGAGTGTTTTCAAGCTCGGGGATCACGGATGACCGTGGTGGAGCGGAGGGTTGCTATCGCTTCTCCCTCACGTGTCACCTCGGTGGTGCGAACCAGGAACTGCAGTGCACCACCCTTTTTCGCGTAGCAATCCGTGACCGCAGTGGAGAAATGGAGGGTGTCGCCTGCATAAGCGGTCTGGAGATAGGTGAACTCCTGCTCGCCGTGCAGGATCGTCCGTATGTCGATTCCGAGATCTGCGTAGAACGTGGACGGATTCGGCCGCTCCATGTCGAGGCAGAACAAGAACGTCGGCGGGACGGGAATGTCGCGGTGTCCGGCCTGCTCGGCGGCGTTCCGGTCGGTGTAGATCGGGTCGTCCTGACCGGTGGCGCGCGCGAAGAAGGCGAGCCGTCCGCGCTCGACCTCCACCGAGTGTTCGGGAATGCGGGTGCCGATGACTCCGGCGTCGAGGCTGGTCATGACAAACTCCTCGGAATCTGGGCGAAAGTGTCCGCCAGCTGATGAATGAGTTTCGAATCGCGGTTAGCGCATATTCACTTTGACCGAGATAGGTGCAGTTGTCAAGGAATTTGAAAACTCCCTGCAAGTGATGGTCGGTTCCGCGCCCGGCTCGGAGATTGGCTACTCCGGCACTGCGGCCGATGCACGCAGATCGCGTTTGAGTACCTTGCCGGCACCGTTGACCGGCAACGCGTCGACGAACTGGAAGGTGCGAGGAACTTTGTACCCGGCGATGAGGGTCTTCACATGCGCGCGCAGTGCGTCGGCGTCGACGGTCGATTCCGCTCGAAGAACTACTACGGCATGCACGCGTTCGCCCCACCGGGAATCGGGTAGTCCGATGACAGAGCATGCTGCCACGGATTCGTGTCGAGCCAAGGCGTTTTCGACCTCGGTGGAGTAGACGTTCTCGCCGCCGGTGACGATCATGTCCTTGATGCGATCGACGATGAACAGGTAACCACGCTCGTCGAGGTATCCCGCATCGCCCGTGTGCATCCATCCGTCGCGTAGTACCTCGGCGGTCTCGGTCGGTTTGTTCCAGTATCCGAGCATGATGTGACTGCCGAACGTGACGATTTCGCCAATCTCTCCCGGAGGCAGTTCCGTTCCGGCCGGATCGACGATCCGGACTTCGCAGTGCGGGAGAATGCGACCGGCGCTTCGGAGCAACTCGCCGCCTTCCAGGTGGTCGGCGGGGCTGAGAACACTGATGTGGGCGGTTTCCGTCATCCCGTAGCCCTGCGCGAAGGCGCTGTTGGGGAACATGTGCATGACTTGACCCAGGAGCGTCGGAGAAATGGGGGATGCACCGTATCTCAGGACCCGAACACTGGTCAGATCGTAGGAAGTCGTGTCCTCGTGCGAGATCAACATCTGAAGCATCGTCGGGACCAGGCCGACAGTCGTCGGCCGATGGCGGTCGACTGCTTCGAGAAATACGCCCGGACTGAATCTCGACAGGAAGACCTGAGTCCCGCCCATCAACGACTGCGCCAACCATCCGACTATCCCCGCGATGTGGAACAGAGGGTTGACCGCGAGGTTCACTCCGCCGCTGACGGCGACATTTCCCGCGGCGAGCGTGCCCAAAGCCGAAGTGATCAGAGATTGATGGCTGACCATCACACCCTTCGGCACGCCCGTCGTGCCGCCGGTGTAGAGAAGAAGCGCCAAGGTCTCGCCACCGACGCGTAGATCGGCAACGGGAGTCGATTCCGAGATCACCAGTTCGTAGTCGAGCATTCCTTCGGGAACCTGTCCTTCGCCGCAGTAGATCACGGTTGCCAGACTTGGGCACGATTCGCGAAGTGCGATCGCGATGGAAGCGAAGTTGTCGTCTACCAGTAGGAAGGTCGAGCCGGAATCCTCGAGCGCGTACGTGATTTCCGCTGGGCTCCAACGAGTATTGACGGGACTGGCCACTGCTCCCGACCACCAACAGGCGATCAGCGCCTCGTGGTACCAGTCCGAATTCAATGCCAGAATCGCGACGCGATCGCCGGGTTGCAAACCCATCGCCTGCATTCCACCCGCCAGCTTCGCGATTCGCTCGACCGATTCCCGGCAGCTTCGGACTCGATCGCCGAACACCGTCATCGGGGTTTCCGGGGCCTGCCGCAATGATCGGTGAACGAATTGAGTCAGTTGCATGTGCTTCCTCCAAGGGTCCGGGCGCGTGGCCTGATTCAGATCAGTTCCAGGATCATGGCATTGGCCTGACCGCCAGCCTCGCACATCGCCTGCAATCCGTACCGAATACCGTTGTCGCGCATGTGGTGTACGAGAGTCGTCGTCAAGCGTGCGCCGGAACCGCCGAGGGGATGGCCAAGTGCCATCGCTCCGCCGAGGGGATTGAGCTTGGTGTAGTCGGCTCCGGTCGATTGCAGCCAAGCCAGAGTGACCGATGCGAATGCCTCGTTGATCTCGAATGCCCCGATGTCGGACAGTGACAGTCCCGAACGCTCGAGCGCCTTGGCGGTGGCCGGAATGGGGCCGGTAGCCATGGTAATCGGGTCGACGCCTGCCAACGCCACGGTGTGGACTCGGGCGATCGGCTTCCACCCTCTGCGTGCCGCCAATGCGCTACTGGTGACCAGCAGCGCAGCGGCGCCGTCGGAGATCTGTGACGAGTTTGCAGCGGTGATACGTCCGTCGTCCTTGAACGGGGTGGGGAGCGCGCCCAATCGCTCGAGAGTCGACCCGCGCCGGACGCCCTCGTCGGTGTCGACGACGGACACGGTGCCGTCCTCGGACGTCGTCTTGACCGGGCTGATCTGATTCTCGAAGGCGCCCGAGTCGATGGCCGCGGCGGCTCGCTCGTGAGAGTCGAGTGCATGCTGATCCAGTTGGGTTCGGGTCAGCCCGAAGTTCTCGGCGATCATTTCTGCGCCCACACCCTGGTTGAACTCCACTCCGTTGTATCGCCGGCGGACCAGCGGGCCGAACGGCTTGCCGAATTGGGTGGCGCTGCGTGCGGAGCCGATGGGGACGCGGCTCATGCTTTCGACGCCACCGGCGACGGCGATGTCGTAGTGGCCACTGATGATTCCGGCCGCGGCGAAATGCAAGGACTGCTGCGAGGATCCGCATGCCCGGTCCACGGTCACACCGGTGACCGATTCTGGCCAGCCCGCGGCGAGCACGGCGTATCGGCCGACGCCGCCGGCTTGCTCACCGACCTGGCTGACGCAGCCCCACAAGACGTCATCGACTGTGCTCGGGTCGAGATCGTTGCGTTCGCTCAGGGCGCGAAGGACATGCGCGGACAGGTCGACCGGGTGGACCCCGGACAGCCCTCCGTTCCGCTTTCCGATCGGTGTGCGAACTGCGTCGACGATGACAGCGTCGTTCATGGCGTGCTCCTTCGTTAGTGACTTTGAGGTCGGTGTCTTCGTGTGCGATGGGAGTAAGTGAATATGCGCTAACTATGGAATCGACAGCGACCAGATTCGATACTTGGTGTTCCGTCAAGTTATGACAAATTCACATTATCTGCCGAATTGCTTGCTGGGAAGCTGTTTTAGTGGTTGAATTCTGCTCAGTTCACGATGTGATGCCCATCACCGTCTCGGTCATGTCGGGCGTCGATGGCGAAGCCGTGGCGAATCTTCCCTTACCAGTTCAAGGAGATTTAGTGGTACTCGAACAGCAGGTGAACCGGCCTCGGGCCAAGTTCGGAGAAGCAGGCGAATCCAGGACAGTGGCCTGGGGGATGACCAGCGTGCTGGTCGCCATGTACGTCATCAACTTTGCCGACAAAGCAGTTCTCGGCATCATCGCTCAGCCCTTGGCCAAGGAGTTGGGACTCTCCGCTTCCGACATCGGTCTGACCGGTAGTGCCTTTTTTCTGATGCTCTCGCTCGGTGGCTTGTTCTCGGGCGCCCTCGACAAGTGGCTCGGACTGCGCTGGGCGCTCGTCCTGCTGGTGGTCCTGTGGTCCGTGGCGATGTTGCCCCTCATTCTCTCGGCCAGCTTCGTGACCCTGCTGGTGAGTCGGATGATTCTCGGCTTCGCCGAAGGGCCGAACTCGCCCCTGCTGTTCTCCGCCGCGTACTCCTGGCATGCGCCGGCGCGGCGCGGGCTGCCAGGAGCAGTTCTGACTTGCTCGGCATCGATCGCGAAGATTGCGATCGCGCCCATTCTCGCGTACGTCGCGGTCACCTGGGGCTGGCGCTCTGCGCTGGTCGCATTGGCGATCGCGGGGGTCTTGTGGGCTGCGCTGTGGCTGGCGGTGTGGAAGGAGGGTCCGTACGGACGAACTGGCAACTCGGGTAAGGCCGATGATGCCGACTCGAGCCCTGACGGCTCGGATCGCGAAACGGCATCGGCGCCCGTGACTGACGCTGAGCCGGCTGTGCCTTGGTTGCACATCTTCCGCACCCGCACCTTCATCGGCGGTGTTCTGCTCATTGCAGCCGCCTATGCACTGGCAGCGGTAGTCCTCACCTGGTTGCCGTCGTACTTCGAACTGGGCCTCGGTTATTCGCGCCTCCAGGCTGGATCGATGTTCTCCATCCCCAGCCTCATCGGCCTTGCGATCATGTTGAGCAGCACGTGGCTCAGCGACAGGCTCATCACCAAAGGCGTCAGCATGCGGGCTGCTCGGGTGGTCTTTCCTGCGGTCGGCATGCTGATCGGCGGTACGATGTTGGTCTTCCTGCCGTTCGTCAGTACGCCTGTCACGGCTGTGTTCATGGTGTCCTTGGGCTACGCGATATGCACTCCGGTACTACCGCTTCTCAATGCCTGTGTGAGCGAATTGTGCCCGCCGAAGCAAATTTCCGGGGTACTCGGGGTGTTCTTGTCGCTCATGGCATTCGGTGGTTTCATCGCGCCGTACATGATGGGACGCATCGTCGACGCGGCCGGCGACGGTGGCGACGGCTACGCAACCGCCTTCCAGATCCTCGGTGGGGTTGCGCTCGTCGTGGCCGTTGTCGGCATCGTCATCATCGATCCTGCCCGTGACAAGAACTTGGTGCGCCCCAACGCTCCCGTTGTTGCTGCCCGATAGGCCGATCGCGATGACCTTCGTACTCGATCATCATGTATCGCCTGACTTCGAGAGCCTACTCACTTTGGAAGAATTGAGCAGCAACGAGTTTCGCGGCTACTGCCATGCCGGGCATCCGAGGAGGGCGTTCGGCGGGCAGGTGGCAGCTCAGGCGCTGACCGCCGCGGGCAGTACCGTTCCAGCAGAGAATCTTGCGCACTCGCTGCACGGTTATTTCCTCAGCGCGGGCGATCCCACCAAACCGATCGTCTACGAGGTGGAGCGACTCCGAGACGGGCGATCGTATCGCTCCCGTCGAGTCACTGCGAGACAAGATGGCGAACCGATCTTCACGTTGTCGGCCTCCTTCAAACTGCCCGAAGGCGGCGCGGATCGGCAGTTGGAGATGCCCGAAGTGCTGCCACCCGAGGAACTTCCGGATCCGTACGAGCACTGGGCGCAAGAGCGGCCTGAGGAGTACCACGCCGCGACAACAGTGCGAGTGATGTCCCTGCGCTTCGTTCCGCAGGATCGGATATCGGACCACCGTGCAGTACAGGGACTTTCAGAGCAGACGGTGTGGCTCAAACCCGCTCAGGCCTTGCCCGACAATCCGTTGCTTCACGTCTGCGCCCTCACGTACGGCTCCGACATGACATTGGCGTCGACAGCGTCATTGGACATCCAACCGCATCGCTCGATGCTCAAGGGTCAATCCAGGGCGATCGTGACTTCCCTCGATCACGCTGTGTGGTTCCATCGACCCTTCCGTGCTGACGACTGGATGCTCTTCTCTCAGAGCAGCCCATCGTCCTGTGACGGTCGGGGGCTGTCGAGTGGGCACTTCTGGAGTAGGCAAGGAGATTTGATAGCCACTGTCGTTCAAGAGTCGCTGGTCCGCCGGATCGACTAGAAGATTCATTCCATCCATACCGAACAGCTGGAGGTTCTACTCATGACGCTCGCCTGGCCGACCGATATGCCTCGATGCCTCGACTATCCGACGGTGGGGATCGACGCAGTTCTGGCAGGAGCTGCTCGCGCCTACCCTGACCGAATTGCGCTGCAAGACGGCGATCTTGCACTCACCTTCGCCGAGTTACACGACCAAGCACGACGAGCGGCCGGGGGATTGCGTGCACTGGGAGTACAACCGGGAGACGTCGTGGCGCTCCATATGCAGAACAACCTGTGGTATGTCGTGGTGTACTACGGGGTGCTGTGCGCGGGTGCTGCTGTGGCGCCGGTCAATCCGACTCTCCCGCCCGCCGGTCTCCACGATCAGTTGGATGATGTGAAGGCGCGGATGGTCATCTCGCATCCCGAATCCGTCGGCATCGTTCTGGCGGCGGATACACAGTGTGTCGATGAAGTGGTGTGTGTATCCACGACACCCTCAGCGCCGGCGACTGAAACGGCTCTGCCGGAGCGAGTCCTTGCATTCGACGATTTACTGCAAGCGCAACCGTTGGCGTCGTACCGCGTGGATCCGGAACTCGTCGCTCATCTGCAGCTGACCGGTGGTACGACCGGACGCTCCAAAGCTGTTCGCGTACTGAATCGTAACCTCGTTTCGAATGTGATCCAGATGGCGTCCTGGCGATCCGGGCTACTCACCGAACTCGACGAACTCGGTGGGCTTCGAATGCAGTCGGCCGCGGATCGCGGTCCGCATGCGCTGGTCCCGGGCGAAGGCGTCAACATCGCAGTGGCACCACTCTTTCACGGTCTGGGCTTGGTCGGACAGAACGTCAGCACACTGCTCGGTTCGACCGTTGTCTTCACCGGGCGCTTCGATCCGGACCGGATGTTGGCGGACATCGAGCGCCTCGGCGTCACGCACATCACCGGCTCGCCCGCGATGTACTACGCGTTGTTGGCGAGCAGCAAGATCGGAGCGCACGATTTGTCCTCCGTGCGTGCGATCAATTCCGGTGCAGCCCCGTTCGACACGACCTCGCTGCGGAGCCTGCAATCGATTTTCGGCAACGCTTGGGTCACAGAGGGATACGGGTTGAGCGAAGCGACGATGGGCCTGACCGGTGCGCCTTTGAACAGTCTTGTCGCGACGCCGCCGGACAGCGTCGGCGTCGCGATATTCGACACCGAACTCGAGATCCGAGACGAGAATTCGGCGGTCCTCGGGCCCGGCGAGGTCGGTGAGGTCTGGGCTCGCGGGCCGCAGATCACCGACGGGTACCAGAATCAGCCGGAACTGACTGCGGTTCAGTTCCGCGGTGGTTGGCTCGCGACCGGCGACATGGGGCGACTGGACGAGGCGGGGCACCTTTTCCTGGTGGGGCGGTCGAAGGACATGATCATCTACAAGGGCTACAACGTCTATCCGCAGCCGCTCGAAGAGATTCTGTGTTCGCACCCTGCTGTTGCGCAGGCGGCCGTCGTCGGTGAGAAGGCGCCAGTGGTTGGTGAACGTGTGACTGCCTTCGTTCAGTTGAACCACGACTTTGCGTCCAAGTCTGCGTCGGACCCGCAATTGCTCGAACGGGAGTTGACGGACTACGTGGCTGCGAAGGTGGCCCCGTATCAGAAGGTGCGTTCGATCAGGTTCGTCGAGCGGCTACCCGTCACCGCAACGGGAAAGATACAGAAGAACGAGCTGCGGAAAAGTCTCGCCGCCGACGCAATCTAGGACGATCGTCCAGTTAACTCTGACGATTCCATCCTGCCGTGGGGTGATTTCTGCGAGAGTGTCGAACATGCGAGCAATCCTGGTAGCCGGTATGAGTGCGTTCGTGGCGGTCGTCTCGGCGCCCTCTGCCGGCGCCGAAACGACTACGAACCAAGTGCGCTCGTTTTCCGAGACCACGTCAGTCGGGGTCCACAATTCCTACGAGAAGGCGACGTTTCCGTACTTCGCCGACGCTTTGGATTCCGGGGCGTCGTTGCTCGAGCTGGACCTGTGGACCAACGGGGGCGGTCCGGACTGGCGTGTGTCGCACATGAATCCGGTGGTGAGCGACAGCAACTGCGTCGGCGCTCAGGACGCATCCGGGTTGCGAAGCGGTCTACGAGATCAGGGATTCCGTGGATGCCTGGCAGATATGCGGGCGTGGCACGAGGCCAATCCCGAGCATCCGCCGGTGATGATCAAGTTGGAAATCAAGGACGGGTTCACTGCCGGGTACGGACGTGGGCCCGCGGATCTCGACGCCCTGATTCTCGGGACTCTCGGAGACGCGGTTTTCACGCCGGCCGATTTGATGGGGGAGTCCTACTCCACCCCGGATGCCGCCGTCACCGAGCGTGGATGGCCGAGCACCTCCGAAATGACCGGGAAATTTCTGTTCGAGCTGATACCGGGAACGATCGAGGAGGGAAACCCTCTCGATACGGAATGGACGGACCGGCAGTATGCGACGCACCTGCGAGATCTGTCCTCCGCCGGGCTCGTCGAACTCGGCGCCGCCTTTCCCGCTGTTCACCGTGCATCACCGGGAGACCCACGTCTCGACCGCTATACCGACCCGGGGATCCGTCCGTGGTTCGTGATTTTCGACGGTGACGCTCTCGACTACACCGCCGGAGCCGTGGATCCGAGTTGGTACCACGAGCGCGGCTACCTGCTCGTCATGACCGACGCGCACAAGGTCGCTCCGCAGATCGACGGAACCCATGCCACCGAAACCGAGGCGAGCGAGCGTCTCGACCTGTTGGCCGGGCAGCACGCAAGTTACATCACCGCGGACTGGTCGAGGTTGCCGAACGTACTGTCCACCGTGGTGCCGCGTCGGTGATTTTCGAATGGCCGGATGGTGAAGAGCGAGATCTGACGGGCGGCAATTCTCAGGAACAGGGTGCAGGATGGGTTCATGCGCACTGTCACGTGGAATCCCGAAGTCTACGGCCGCTATTCGGGTGAGCGGTCACGCCCGTTCGTGGACCTGGTGTCACGGGTGGCCACCGAAGACCCGACGCGGGTAGCCGACCTCGGCTGCGGATCAGGGACCCTGACCGCGATGCTCGGGGAAAGATGGCCGGATGCCTCGGTTTCCGGATTCGACTCGTCTCCCGAAATGGTTGCGCAGGCCCCGACAGACCTACCGGGAAACGTCACCGTCGAGTTGGGGGACATCATGTCCTTCGACGCCACCGGTTGCGACGTGGTCGTCAGTAACGCTGCATTGCAGTGGGTTCCGAGCCATCGCGAGCTGATCGACCAGTGGGCGGACACCCTGGAATCCGGATCGTGGCTGGCGTGGCAGGTGCCGGGTAACTTCGATGCTCCGTCCCATGCGCTCATGCGAGATCTCGCGGAATCAGCGGAATGGAGTGAGCGACTGGGTGGCGTCCTACGCGGCCCGGAAGGCGTCGACAGTCCAGTTCAGTACGCGCAGCGTCTCCAAGAACACGGATTCGACGTCGACGCCTGGGAGACGACGTACGTACACGTGCTGGCAGGTGCCGACCCGGTGCTCGGATGGGTACGGGGGACGGGGTTACGACCCGTGCTCGACGTTCTCGGCGAAGCTGACGCTCCGGAGTTCGAGCGTCAGTATTCCGATCTGCTGAGGGAGGCCTACCCCGCAACAGCCGCCGGAACGCTCTTTCCGTTCCGGCGGGTGTTCTGCGTCGGACGCAAACGGTAACTACTCGGCTGGGTTGCGGTCAGCCGATCACTGCGCCGTGACAAAGCCTTCCGAGACCAGCCAGTCGCGGGCCACGTCCGCCGGCTCCTTGCCGTCGACGTCGACCTGCCGGTTGAGCTCGGTCATCACCTCGTTGGTCAGTCGCTCCGAGATCGGTGCCATGACTTCTGCTACCTGCGGATGTGCTTCCGCGAAGTCCTTTTTCATCACCAGTGCCGGATTGTATTTCGGGAAGAACTGGAGATCGTCGTCGAGCAGAACGAGATCGAGTGCGATGATGCGACCGTCGGTGGTGAACACCTCGCCGAACTTGCACTGATCGCCATCGGCTGTCGCCTGGTAGATGATGCCGGTCTGCAGGATCTGGCGTTGGGCACGAGAGGCGTCGAAACCGTATTTCGCTGCCAGGCCGGGATATCCGTCCTGGCGGACGTTGAACTCGGTCTCGACGCATGTCACCGCAGCTCCGGGATCGGATTCGACCAACTTCGCGTAGTCGGAAACGGTCTTGACACCGGTCTTCTCAGCGGTCTCCTTGCTCATCGCCAATGCATACGTATTGTTCATCGGCGCCGGATCGGTCCACACCATGTCGTTCGCAGCAAGGTCCGCATCGCGGACGGCCTCGAACTGCGCCTGCGAATCGGGAAGCGGTGTCTCGTTGCCGAGGTAGTTGATCCAGCCGGTTCCGGTGTATTCGTACGCAAGATCGATCTGGCCGTTCAACTGTGCGTCACGGGTGCTGTTCGAGCCCTGGATGTTCGTGAGGTCTCGAACATCCGCGCCCGCAGCGGCCATCGCGAATTCGATGACGTACCCGAGCACGATCTGCTCGGTGAAGTCCTTCGAGCCGACGGTCATCTTCACACCCTCGAGCTCCGGAACCGGCTCGATGCTGCCGGGGCCGACGGCCAGGGGCAGTGCGCCACCGGACTCGAGACCACACGAAGCGACAAGTGTGAGGCCGATCGTGGCAACCGCGAGTTTCCAGCCCCACGTTCTGGTGATCGAAGTCTTGGTCATCGCAATCCCTTGGGCCCGAGATAAGTTTCGGCGAGCGCGCCGAGCCAGTCGATCAGCAAGGCCAGCGACACCGCCAGTACGGCACCGACCACGAGGGTGACGTTGTCGCGGAGCTTGTATCCGGTGTCGATCAGAATGCCGAGTCCGCCGGCACTGACCAGGAAGCACAGCGTCGCGGTACCGACGGCCAGAACGAGCGAAGTGCGCAGTCCTGCAAGGATGTACGGGACGGCCATCGGGAACTCGAGTTGACGTAGGACCGTGAGCGAAGACATTCCCTGCCCGCGCCCCGCATCGATCAAGGTCTTGTCCACTTGCTGGTAGCCGAGGATGGTGTTGCGCAGCACCGGAAGCAACGAATAGAACGCAATGGGAAACACGCCGATCCAGAAGCCGGTCGTTCTTGTCGCGAGATAGAACAGCACGAGCAGGCCGATGGCAGGCGCTGCGGCTCCGATATTGGCTATTCCCACGAAGAACGGTGCCAGGCGGGTGAATTTCGGCCTGGTCAGCAGGGTTCCGAGTGGAACCGCGATGGCGACGACGATGATGACCACGGCGGCGGTGATCAGTACGTGCTGCCAGGTCAGAGTGACGATGTTGTCGAGGTTGATGCTCGCCTTCTGCGTCGCGTTGAGATCTCGGCTGAATGCCCAGATCAACACGCCCGCAACCAGGATCAGGACGATGACCGGCTGCACATACAGTCGCATCCGTTCCGCACGGCGCGTGGCGGCGTTCTCGGCCGCACCCAGATCGGGGGCGTCCGGTTCCATCTCAGGCGCGGAGACGCGCTCCTCTGTCGTGGCAGTCATGTTCAACCCTCGACGTTCTCGGTGTCTGGCTCTTCGTCGTGGTCGTGCGCATGCTCCTCGCGCATTTCGGAAAGATGGCTGACCAGTGTGTCGATGGTGATGAGACCGACGTACTCGCCACGCCGTCCGGTGACCACGGTGGACGCATTGCTTTCTGCGAGAAGAGCTTCCAAAGCATCCTGCAGGGTGGACTGGATGGACACGGCTTCGCCGATCTCGTTACCGACACCTCGAAGAGTCGACGCATGGGCGAGGTGGCCGGGCGAGACCCAGCGAAGCGGCCGTCCGCGCTGATCGAGAATCAGGGCCCACTTCCACTTACGCGCTGCGAGTGCGGTTCTCAAATCATCGACCGAATCGGTTTCGCGGGCGGTGAGGCACTGCTTGAGTTTGATCTGGCGCACGCGAGTCAGGGTCAGCTGCTTGAGAGAGGCGTCCGCCCCGACAAATCCGGCGACCATGTCGTTTGCGGGATTAGCGAGAATCGCTTCCGGGGTGTCGTACTGCATGATGCTGGACTGATTGCCCAGCACGGCAATACGGTCACCGAGTTTGACTGCCTCGTTGAAATCGTGGGTGACGAAGACGATGGTCTTACCCAACTCCGACTGCAGACGCATCAGTTCGTCCTGGAGCAGGCCGCGGGTGATCGGATCGACGGCACCGAAAGGTTCGTCCATCAACAGCACCGGGGGATCGGCAGCCAGCGCCCGCGCCACGCCCACACGCTGTTGCTGCCCACCGGACAATTGGCGAGGGTAGCGGTCGCGATAGGTATCGGGATCGAGGCCTACGAGGTCGAGCATCTCGTCGGTGCGCGCTGCGATACGTTTCTTGTCCCAACCGATCAGACCCGGGACGGTCGCGACGTTCTTCGCAATCGTGAAGTGCGGGAACAAGCCTGCCTGCTGGATCGAGTACCCGATGCCACGGCGGAGCTTGTCCGGGTCGATCGACAGCGCGTCCTTGCCGTCGATGGTGATCTTTCCGGAGGTAGGTTCGATCAGGCGGTTGATCATGCGCATCGTCGTTGTTTTGCCGCAACCCGAAGGTCCGACGAAGACCACGATCTCACCGGCCGGAACAGTCAGCGAAACATTGTCCACCGCTGCAGCTTTCTGGCCCGGGTACCGCTTGGTGACGGACTCCAGGACGATCTCGACCCCGGATACCTTCTGATCTGTGGATACGTCAGACGGAATGGTTTCAGTCATTGCAGCCCCTTCGAAGTAGTGAGACGACCGATGACGACGTAGATTCCGTCGAGAATCAGAGCGAGAATGACGATCAGTACGGTGCCGACCAGCGCTTGCGGAACAGCATTCGGGCTACCGACACGCGAGAGTCCGGAGAAGATCAGGTTTCCCAGACCAGGACCTTTGGCGTACGCCGCGATGGCGAGGATGCCCATGAGCATCTGTGTACTGACCCGCATGCCGGTGAGGATCGACGGCCACGCGATCGGTAGCTCGATTCGACTCAGTACGTGAAGGCGATTCATCCCCACACCGCGGGCTGCGTCCGTGATCGCCGGGTTGACTGCATCCAGACCTATGATCGTGTTCCGAATGATCGGGAGCAGGGCATACAAGATCAACGCGGTGATCGTGGGAGCGACGCCGAGACCGAGAATCGGAATGAGCAGTCCGAGGAGGGCGAATGAAGGAACCGTCAGGATCGTGCTGGCCAACGCCGTAGCGATGGAGGATCCCGCCGGGCTCCGGTAGACGAGAATGCCGATGATCACGGCGGCGATCGTCGCGATGATCACGGACTGGATAACTGCTGAAACATGAAGGTACGAGTCGGTCAACAACTGTTGTCGTCGTGCAACGACAAAATCCCATAGCGCGCCCATATTTCCGAACCCACTTTCTTCGGACTTCTGCTCGCTCGAACGTCTTCCCTCGACACCGACCGGCGCACAAGGGCTTTCCCCACAGCCTCCGTAGGCCGAGGGGTTTCCCTCGACTGTCGTCCAAAAACTGAGATACTGCAACTAATTCCGATTGCAGCGTGTCGGATGTTGTTCTGGACGTGAGATTTTGCGAGACGCGGGTATGTACCCACTGCGAGCAGAGTTGAAACGCGCTGGAGATGGCAAAGCGGGAGAGTTCCGCAGAACTCTCCCGCATTGCTTGATTTGTCCGAATTGGCCTCAGGCCCAGCTGAGCGCATCCTCATCGGAGAGGCGCGGCAGACGATCGAACCAGGGGTTCTCACCGGGATGGCCGATGTTCACCACGAGGATCGTCTTGAAACGTCCGTCTGCGAAGAATTCGCCGTCGATGCCGTCGGCGTCGAACCCGGCCATCGGGCCGGCGACCAGACCCTGTGCGCGAATCGCGAGGATCACATAGCCGGCCTGAAGTGCGGCATTGAACCGACTCGTCGAACTGGCGGCAGCCTCGTCGGATTCGAAGTAGTCCTTCATCTCCGGGCGAATGGGGAACAGGTTGGGGATGTGCTTGTAGAACTCGGTGTCCACCGCCAGTACGGCAACTGCAGGAGCGGCCTCGGTCTTGGCTTTGTTGCCGTCTGCCATGTGCTCGACGAGGCGTGCTTTGCCTTCCTCGGTACGGACGAACAGCACACGTAGCGGATTGGTGTTGGCCGCGGTCGGTGCCCACTTCGCGAGCTTCCAGATTGCAGTCAGTTCGTCGTCGGTCACAGGTTCGTTCGAGAAGGAGTTGGCGGTGCGAGCCGCAGTGAAGAGGAGCTCGCGGCCGGCTTCGTCGAGTTGCTGGGCGGTGAATGGGGTGGCTGCGTCGAGAGACATCGGGGGTTTCCGTTCCGTGGTAGCTCGACCGAGCATTACCCGGTAAAGCTAGTTGCTAGTAAAAAAAGAGTGCCTACGGATACGTTAGCACTGTGGCTAGGATGGTGGGGTGGCAAGCAAGAGCGAAGCGGGACATGAGCCCCGCGCATGTGACGGGGCTCTGGCCCGCGCGTTCGGCTTCCTGGGCAAACGGTGGAACGGCGTCATTCTCGGCACGCTGCTGAACGGGCCGGCGGGATTCTCCGAACTCAAGCGCGCGGTGGGCGGGATCAGTGATTCGGTGCTCTCGGAACGCCTGACGGAGTTGGCAGGGGCAGGCCTGGTGACGAGGAGCGTCGATGCAGGTCCCCCCATCGCCGTGGAGTACGAACTCACAGCGTCGGGGCAGGCGCTGCTCCCCGCTCTCAGTGAACTGACAACGTGGGCCGCCGAAAATCTGCCACCCGAGAGTTGCTCGAACTGAGCGCTAGCTCGAACGGCAGTTCGGCGACTGCGCGGGTCCTGTTTCTGCCAGTTGTTATTTCCTTACCGTTTTTCCCGGGCGATACTGGCCGAACATTTGTCGGTTCGGGGCTGCCTGGGGACGCCGGGTATGGCTCTTTTTGTGCTGCTGTTCGCATGGCTGAAGGAGAACGGCCGCCCGGTGTTCTCGACGACTCGACCTATCAATCGCCTGACGGACTTCGAAAATTCGGCCGGACGAAGTCGGAAGTGTGGTTCCGGAACAAGAAGGCATACAACGCCTCTCGGATTGACGACGCCGCGGTCGAGGCCGCAAACGGGTAGTTGGTGCGGGTGGCTGGGCAGATGTCGCCGCCACGGGTGGTGACGTGTCTGCGTTCGGAAGCGCAGACAGATTGGCCGGCATCTCAGGGTCTAGCGCCTGTGCCGCGAGATTCGGGCCGAGTCAGTGGAAATCTGCGCCGGCCGCGCAGGTACGACCGCAGGCTGTTGCGGGCCTTCTATCTGTCCGCGCAGCACAGTATCCGGCACAACGCTCAGTCGTAGGCTTTTTGTACCCGCAAACGGGCCGAGGGGCAGTGTCATACGCAGGCGGTTCTTGCGTTGGGAGGCGGAGACTGAACGTGTGGTGGGCGCTCCTCCGCGATAACGCGATCTATCAACTTGGACCGACTACCGCCGCGGCTGCGTGAGCGCCCTAGCGACTAACGCAGTGCGGTAGATGTATGTGCGCCGGGGGAGTGTGGCTCGTAGCGCTGAGAATCCACGGTGTTGAGACATGTCCGAGCCCGCTATGGTTTCCGGTGATGGACCGGCCGTCGATGCTGCCTGCACCCGAGGCCACCGCCGGCTGAAGGAGACAATACTGTGCTGCATCTGCGTGTCATCTCGCCGAGTGAGCGGACCGGAGATGTGCTGAACATGTTGGCCGCCGAACCTGGGGCTACTCATGTGACACTCGCACTCAGAGCCGCTGTCGATCCGCCGGGAGATGTGATCGAGGCCGATGTAGCCCGCGCATGCGCGAACGACGTGCTTGCCGCGTTGACTGCTCTGGACCTGGTGAGGGCTGGCGGTATTTCGTTCGAGCCGGCGGGAACCATGCTGTCCTTCTCCGCAGAACGGGCGGACACTGCGGCCCCGAGAAGACCCGACGAGACAGTGGTGTGGGAGCAGTTGCTCGGTCAGGTGCGCGAAGGTGCCCGACTGACTCCGGCGTTCCTGGCCTTCCTGGTGATCGCGTTTTTGCTCTCGGCAGTCGGTGTTGCCACGGCGTCGCCGCTGACCCTGGTCGGTGCAATGGTGGTGGGGCCGGAGTTCCGGCCGCTGGCAGCGCTTTCAGTGGGTCTGGTACGTCGAGACAAAGATCTCGTGCGAAATTCGATTCGTACCCTCGCGATCTCGTTTCCGGCCGCGATGGCCCTTACCGGCCTGGCTACCTTGCTGTGGATTCGTCTGGGCTGGGTCGGAATCGGCGATGTCGAGAACGCCCGCGCATTCGACTTCATCTACGAGGTGGGGCCGTTCTCACTGGTGGTAGCACTGCTGGCGGGAGCGGCTGGCATGCTGGCAACGGTCACCTCTACCTCTACGGTCCTGGTGGGGGTGTTCATCTCGGTGACGACGGTGCCAGCTGCGGGATTGGCGGTCGTTGCGGTCTTCGCAGGTAAGTGGAATGTCGTGCTGAGTTCGCTGGCTCAGCTCGGTGTCAATCTGATCGGTATCGTGCTCGCTGGAGTAGTTGTGCTGCTGCTGTTCTCGTTGCCCCGATCCGGCCGCCAATGGAAATCAGTCACGCGCCGGGACGCCAGGCCTGGCACATCGCCGTAGGCGCCTGACCCACTGCCGGAACTGGACTTTCGAGGCTTCAGGCTGACAGCTGTCTTGCGGATCGGTGGGAATGTCTGCGCCGACAAACGTCGCGACAAACAGATCCGGCATGCGAACTGTCGGATCTGGGTACCGCTGTCTGTACCGATCATGGCTTCCAGGCTGGTTGCAGCGACTGGAAAAGGGGATCAATCGAGACGCAACCGATTGGCCGCGTGACTTCACTCAGACCCTTCGGACCTGCAGCGCCGACGGCTCTGCCGGAGGAAACGGCCTACCGCAGTGCTTGACAAGACTTGTCGAGATTCTCCTTGGTAGCGACGAAACATCTACGCAACGTAGATGCAACGTAACCAAAACTAGTGTTCTGGATCACACAGTGTTCGTGTGGCCGAGAGGCCTTTGGTCACGAATCTGTGGGCAGAACGGGTCCTGGTTCGCTACCGGTGGTGGATGAGGGCAAGGTTCCGCGGGTTGAGCACACAGCTCGCGGAACCGCCCAACCACACGCCCCGACGAGGGCACCGGCCGACAGGAGTTCAGGTGTCCGTAGTTGCGGAAGTCTCGGCGATCGATTTCGCGGAGACCGAATTCGATTGGGCGCAGCGATCGACGCTGATTCGTGAAGTCGACCCACTCGTTCCGGGGCCACCATCCTTGGCGATGTGTCTGAGCGAGCCGACGCGCGGACTGGTCGACATCGCTTCACTGCTTCTCGCGGCTCCTTGGTTGCTTCGATCGCCGCGTGGGGACGGGCATCCGGTCCTCGTTCTCCCCGGATTGCTGACTTCGGACGTTTCGACTCTCGCCTTGAGGACATACCTGAGCTTTCTCGGATACCGGGTTCACGGTTGGAATCTGGGTCTGAACACCGGTCCGACGGCGACGGTGGTCGACGGACTGCCTGCCGCATTGGCCGAGGTAGCAGATCGATACGAGCAGAAGGTGTCGGTGATCGGCTGGAGTCTGGGCGGTATCTACGCTCGAAAGCTGGCGAGGGACCTGCCGGATTCGGTGCGTCAGGTAGTGACACTCGGAAGTCCTTTCGGTCTCACCAGTCTGGAGCAGACGAGAGTCGGATCTCTCTACGCTCGTTTGTCCGGCAATCACGCGATACTGCCTCCGGTCGACGGCATCGAATCCGAACAGGGATCGCCTATTTCCGTTCCCGCCACGTCGGTCTACTCCAGGCACGACGGTATCGTTCCATGGCAAGCGTGCTGTGAAACCTCGGCAGGCCTGTCGGAAAGCATTGCGGTGCAAGGCAGTCACATGGGGTTGACCCACAACCCGTCGGCGTTGTGGACCGTTGCCGATCGTCTGGCGCAGGACGTCGACAACTGGCAACCTTTTGCGGCTCCGAAACGACTTCGACGCATGTTTCCCTGCTGAGGTGCGAGGCTGAGGTCCGAGGCTGGGGTGTGGGGGAGAACCCTGAGTCCGACGCGGGGACGGACTCGTACCTGAGGACACACCGCGTCGGAAAAGATGGGTCCATGGCCTGATGCGCACAGGTGGATCGGAAGCGGATAGTGGAGGTCGACGCGGATGAACCGCGAGTTCCGTTGAAAGGAAACAACACATGACCTCCCCGATGAAGACCCGCAAGCTCACCCGCGCCCGCTCGGGAGCAATGTTCGGTGGAGTGTGCGCCGGAATCGCTCGATACTTCGGTTGGAAGTCGTCGACTGTCCGCTTGCTGTTCGTACTCTCGTGCCTGCTGCCCGGCCCGCAGTTTCTGATCTACATCGTGATGTGGATTTTCATTCCTCGTGAGCAGATCTGACCGAACCGCTCAACGGCGGCGGTCTTTCAGGCATTGCTTGGCCTCGTGCAATTCCTCCGAACTCAGCGGAGGAAGGGGTAGTGCGTCACGGTGCAAGCCCTCCGTGCGTAGGCCGTCGAGCATTACCGAGAGGTATCGACGCCACACGGTCGGGTTGACGGGCTGAGCAAATTCGGTGACTGCGCCCACCATGAAGATGAGGCCGAACAGGTCCGTCGGTACGGCATCGGGGCGCAGCATCCCGGCCTCCTGGGCCCGGTAGAAGATCCTCTCGACCGACGGTTCGATGATGGATCGTTGGCATGCGACTTGCTCGCATCCCTCGTCGGTTCCGTTCAGGACGTCTTTGAGTCCGCGGTTGACCGACATACGGCTGCAGGCGAATTCGGCAAAGGTGACAAGTCCGTCCCACGGATCCGGATTGGCAAGTGACGCGTCCGCGGCCGCTGCCATGTCGGCGAAGTTCTGCTGGAAGACTCCGTCGATCAATTCTTCTTTGCTGGCGAACCGCCGATAGACCGTTCCGACGCCGACCCCCGCGCGCCGGGCGACGTCGTCGAGTGTGACGTCGATCCCTTCTTCGGCGAACAATTCACGTGCGGCGTCGATGATCAACTGCCGATTACGTGCAGCATCGGCGCGAAGGGGGCGCTCCATTGCGGTACTCATGTCCCCACTCTACCCGCCAAGTGGAGACAGCCTCTCCGTTTTCGTGTAGCGTTTTTGCTAACCGGAGAAGCCATCTCCGCATAGGTTGGGCGAGGGACTATGTCAGACATTGCTGAACGGACTGAATTCGAGCAGTCCTCAGCGCCTTCAGGGGACAACCACGCAAAGCGGTGGCTGGTTCTCGCGGTTCTGGGAATTGCGCAGCTGATGGTGGTCTTGGATGCCACCATCGTCAACATCGCGCTGCCTGCTGCGCAGCGCTCACTGGAGTTCGGTGATTCGGACCGCCAGTGGATCATCACGGCATACGCATTGGCGTTCGGCAGTTTGCTGCTACTCGGCGGTCGATTGAGCGACTTGTTCGGGCGCAGGCGAACTTTCATCGTCGGCCTGATCGGCTTCGCAGTCGCTTCCGCCATCGGTGGCGCAGCCGTCAACTTCGAAATGCTTGTTGCCGCTCGTGCCGGCCAAGGCGTATTCGGTGCGCTCCTTGCCCCGGCAGCCCTGTCGCTGCTGTCCGTGACATTCACGGATCCAGGTGAGCGTGCCAAGGCGTTCGGTATCTTCGGTGCCGTTGCCGGCGGTGGTGGCGCCATCGGACTGCTGCTCGGCGGCGCACTCACCGAGTGGGTCGACTGGCGCTGGTGCCTCTTCGTGAATCTCTTCTTCGCGGCGATCGCTCTGGTCGGAGCAGTCCTGTTGCTCGCGCCGCACACCAGTGACTCGCGACCCAAGCTCGACATCCCCGGAACGATCCTGGTGTCGATCAGCTTGTTCAGCATCGTCTTCGGATTCTCGAAGGCCGAGTCGGACGGGTGGAGTGCAACTCCCACTATCTCTTGGCTCGTTGCCGGCGTCGTGTTCATGGCGGCGTTCATCTACTGGCAGACCAAGTCCGAGCACCCACTTCTTCCGCTGCGGGTGGTCCTCGACCGAATCCGGGCTGGCTCGTACCTGGCGATCTTCCTTTCCGGCGCAGGCATGTTCGCAGTCTTCCTGTTCCTGACGTACTACATGCAGCTGATCCTCGGGTACAGCCCGATCATGACCGGCCTCGCATTCATGCCGATGGTGTTCGGAATCGTAACAGCGGCAACGCTTTCGACAGCGGTTTTGCTGCCGCGCGTCGGTCCGCGAGTGCTGATCGTGAGCGGAATGGTCATCGCGGCGATCGGAATGACTCTGCTGGCCCAGATCTCTGTGGACAGCACCTATGCAGTCCACATTCTGCCGGGGCTCGTCGTCACCGGACTCGGCATGGGCAGCATTTTCGCCCCGTCGATGCAGGGAGCAACTTCAGGCGTGCATCACGAAGATGCCGGCGTCGCATCTGCCACGGTCAACACGATGCAGCAGGTGGGCGGCTCGATCGGAACTGCACTGCTCAGCACGATTGCCGCCTCGGCTTCCACCAACTACCTGGTGGGCCGCGAGATGAATCCGCTGACTCAGGCGCAGGCCGCCGTCGAGAGTTACACCACGACGTTCTATTGGGCCGCAGGCATATTCGCGGTCGGTGCGGTCTTGACCGGACTGGTTCTTCGGAGTGGACTGCTTCCGGATTCGCCGGAAGGTGAACCGGTAATCGCCCACTGACAGCAAATTTCGGGGTCGACGCCGCAATGGCGTCGACCCCGAAATCGACTCAGCAGTTCTTCCCGGGCGTTGCCTGAAACCGATGAAGGACGTGATCGAGTTGCTCGGAGGACAGCGCCGGCACGGGCAGTTCCCGATGGTCGGTGCGGGACGCGCAGAGTCCGTCGATCATGAACCCGAGTGCGCGGCGGTAAGCCTGAGGGGCCTCGTCGCCACCGAACTTCTGGGCCATTTTGACGACCTGCATGAGAAGTGGAATGTCGTTGACTTCGAAGTCGCTGCGCAGGGTGCCCTGTTCCTTGGCGCGATTGACGAGTGCCGCGGTGTGTTGAGCGATCCCGGCGCGCGCGCGAGCGAAGGTGTCGGACGTGAAGCGTCCGTCCATCAGGAGATCGCCGAATCCGCGGTTGTCTGCCATGCGCAGGGAGATCACGTCGAGAAAGTAGACAAGACCTTCCCAGGCGTCGGGCATCTCTCGGGCGGTGGCGGCGATCGTTTCGATCTCGGAACACCGCGTGTCGAACAGTGCCTGGATCAGTTCGTCCTTGCTGGCGAACCGGCGATAGACGGTGCCGACGCCGACGCCGGCGTGCTTCGCGACGTCCGCCAGCGTGGCGTCGAGTCCTTGGGCAGCGAACACCTCGCGAGCGGAGTTGAGGATGCGCTCGAGGTTGGCCTTGGCGTCGGACCGAAGGCGCGGCTGTGAGCAGTCGGCCGAGGTCCCCGCATGAGAAGCGTCGGGGTGTGTTGTCGGCATCCTCACAGTCTACGGCACTAAACGGAATGAACGATTCCGTTAGTGCTATATTACTAAGCGGAACGCATGGTTCCGATTGTCCGTATGAGAGAAGCCGATATGAGCACGTCTGACATCTGGGTCGGGAGCAATCCGATCTCGATGGTGGGTACGCGGAGTTCAGGTTTCGCGGCAACGAGGCTTCGCGCCCTTGCCGGCGACGGCGCCTTTGCTCAGCTCGTTCGTTTTGCCCTCGTCGGCGGAGCCAGCAACATCTTGTACTTTGCCGCTTTTCTGGCGCTGCGCGGTGACGGAGCGCTGGTCGCCAACGCAGTTGGTGCGGTCTTGAGCACCATTCTGGCCAATGAGCTGCATCGCCGGCTCACCTTCCACGCAGCGGATCGCGTCAACTGGTTCACCGCGCAGTGGGAAGGCGGTGGACTCGCACTGGTCGGGTTGATCGCCAGTTCTGCCGCGATCAGTGCACTCGGCTTCCTTCTCCCGGGCGCCGACGGGCTTCTTCAAGCCGGGCTTGTGATCGCCGTGAGCGGAATTGTCGGTGGCCTGCGATTCGTCGCCCTTCGCGGTTGGGTGTTCTGAGCGGTTCTCGAATTCGGATCGGACTCGGCTCGTAGGGAACACTGAGACCCATGAGCCTTTCGATAGCCGACTCCGGCATCCGTCTGGCTGTGCTCTGCATCGTCATGGCACTTGTCGCCACGCTCGTCTACCGATTCGCCTATCTCGGTAGCGTTCGGGTGGTCCCCGGCGCCCTCGCTCGTGGCGCTCTTCAGTTGGCTGCGATTTCGTTGATCCTCGCCGCCGCCTTGGCCCACATCTGGTCGGCGCTCCTCGTGCTCGTCGGCATGTTCGTTGCGGCGTCTTTCACCGCGGCACGACGCTCGAACGCGGGGACGTCCGGAGTTTGGCTGACCATCGCGTTGGCGTCGGGAATCGGTGTGGTTCTGCCACTGATGCTGCTGTCCGGAGTGGTTCCGCTGCAAGGGGTCGCTCTGGTGCCGATCGGGGGCATTGTTCTGGGTGGCACGATGACTGCAACATCGATGGCAGCCAAACGCGGACTCGACGCCGTCGACGACCGGTACGGGGAAGTGGAAGCAGCACTGAGCCTTGGATTTTCCCAACGAGATGCGCGGTGGGAGGTAGCCCGCACCGCTGCCTCCGATGCTCTGCTGCCTGGAGTCGACCAGACGCGCACCGTCGGCCTCGTGACATTGCCCGGAGCCTTTGTCGGTGTGTTGCTCGCGACGGGATCGGCCGTTCAGGCCGGTGCTGTGCAAATTCTTGTACTGGCAGGGTTGTTGTTGGCACAAACCTGCTCGGTGGCCGTGGCGTTGGAACTCGTCGCCCGCGGTTTCGTCTTTCGAGGTAAGGCTGTCAGGCCTGCGCGAGTTCGTTGATCTTGTCGCTGCGAAGGACGCGGTCGGGAAGATCGGGCGTGTTTGCCGCGAGGGTGATCATTGCCTTGCCGATGTTTTCACTGGTGGTCACGCTGCTGGGCCACACCTTGCGCAAGAGTGGGTAGAGAGGCACGGAAATTTGATAGAAGGCCTTGTACCACCACGTCTTCGACGGTGATCCCGGGCGCGGACGGATGAATCCCGGCCGGAGGATGTAGGTCGTGAGAGGGAGTGCGAGTAGCGCATTCTCGGTCGCGCCACGTACTCGCTTCCACATGGTCTTGCTGGTCTCGGTGGAGTCGGCGCTTTCACCGGACACGTAGACGAACACCATCTGAGGGTTCACACGCGACAGCGTTGTGGCGGCGGCAAGCGTGATGTCACGCGTGATGCGGGTGTAGTCGGCTTCGTTCATTCCGGCAGAGGAGACGCCGAGGCAGAAGAAGCAGGCGTCAGCGCCGGTTAGATCTGCTTCGATTGCCGAGTAGTCGAGCAGATCGCCTTGAACGATGTCGACGATCTTCGGGGCAGTTGCACCGGACGGACTGCGGCCGACGGATAAGACCGTGTCGATTCGGGAATCGTCCAGGCATTCGAGCAGCACGCTGTTGCCGACCATTCCTGTTGCCCCGAAAACGATGACCTTCATGGTGTTCCCCCCCAGCTTTGGTTCTACTTCCTGTGATGCGCACACTACGGAACGGACTGGAGGTCATCCGGCCGGAGTGGCCAACTGAACGCTTGACCTGCAATTATGAGTCCATTTTGACCCGACTCGTGACTAAAGTCCCTACAAACCGGCTGGACGGTTGGCAGAAAATAGTTTTATGGACGAAGGAGTTGATGAAATACACGTTCTCGGATCGGAGTCCGCCGGTCGAATGGTAGAGGCGTCGGCGATCATCGTTCTCGGTGCGCTCTGTGCAGTAGTCGCAGGTTCGGGTGTGTTCTTTGTCGTCGGATCGATTGGTGGCTTCGCCCGATTGCTCTACCTGGTTGTTCGTGGTCCGCTCAACTCTTACTCGGGACCGGTGCCGAATGTCGAACTGGTGCCTTCGAGAACGTCATGTGGTCGTTGATGCTCCCGAACGTGGAGTGAAGACGGTCAAGGATGTAGTTCTGACGCATGTTCCACGGTGACTTCGATCCCTGCTTCGGGAACTGTTCCACGGCACGCATGACGTACCCCGACGCCAGGTCCAGGATCGGCCGCTGGTCCATCTCTTCGCTCGCGTGCGGCACGCACTTCGAATAGCCGCGCTTGTTCATCTCCGTCAGCAGTCGGCAGACGTACATCGACGTGAGATCTGCTCGCAGAGTCCACGAGGCGTTGGTGTAGCCGACGCACATCGCGAAGTTCGGTACGTCGCTGATCATCATGCCCTTGTAGACGTAACGATCACCGAGGGTGACGGGTTCGCCGTCCACTTCGATCGACATCCCGCCGCACGCCTCCATCTTCAATCCTGTTGCAGTGACGATGATGTCAGCTTCGAGTTCGCGACCGGACGCGAGACGGATCCCGGTCTCGGTGAAGGTGTCGATGTGATCGGTCTCGATCGAGGCCTTGCCGGATCGGAGGGCTTTGAACAAATCGCCGTCGGGTACGACGCACAAGCGCTGGTCCCAGGGGTCGTAGGAGGGTGTGAAGTGAGGATCGAGGGGGATCTCTTCCGGGAGTTGACGACTGATCGCGAGGTTCAGCATCCTCTTTGCACGCGCCGGACTGCGCCGGCACAGTTGGTAGAAACTCAGGTTCACTACGACGCTCTTCCATCGAGCGATGCTGTGCGCGAGTTGATTCGGCAGTACTGCGCGGATGGTGTCCGATACCTTGTCGCTGGACGGCAGAGCCAGAATGTATGTCGGTGATCGCTGGAGCATGGTGACATGGCTCGCGTCCCGCGACATCGTGGGGACCAAAGTGACTGCGGTGGCGCCGCTTCCGATCACAACGACCTTCTTGTCGGAGTAATCGAGATCCTCGGGCCAGAACTGCGGGTGCACTACGTCGCCGCTGAATGATTCACGGCCGGGAAAGTTCGGGGTGTATCCGCCGTCGTAGCTGTAGTAACCACTGCAGAGATAGAGGAAGTTGCAGGTCAGGGTTTCATCTTCGTCACCGGTCGTGACAGTGACGGTCCACGTCGAGTCCGCTGACGACCAGGATGCCGCGGTCACCTTCCGGTTGTAGCGAATCTTCTTGTCGATCCCGTTTTCGCGAGCGGTATCGCGGACGTACCGGAGGATCGAATCACCGTCGGCGATTGCTTTGGCATCTGTCCACGGGCGAAACGGGTAGCCGAGCGTGAACATGTCGGAATCCGATCGGATGCCGGGGTATTTGAAGAGGTCCCAGGTTCCGCCGCTGTTCGCTCGGGCCTCGAGGATTGCGTACGACTTTCCTGGGAGCTCGGTCTGGAGTCGATAAGCAGCACCGATGCCGGACAAGCCGGCGCCGACGATCAGGACATCGAGGTGTTCGGTGCTCATCAGTTCGGACTCCGTATCAACTATGTGGGGCCACCGGCAGAGTTAGTGCTCGATCACCACACTACTGAACGATGCTCAGTAAGGCGAGGAGGACCATGTGATCGTCGGCGGTCGGATAGCCGCACACAGTGGTTTACCTGCGGCGTCTGTGAGGCCGAGGTCTCCGTGGAGCATGCCGGAAGCTTCGGCCTGCTCGGCGATGTGCTCGGGGATCGCGTCGAGCATCAGCTTTGCGCGCCGAAACATCTCGAACGTCTGGTCCTCGGATACCGTCACCCAGGACAGGTAGATGAAGCGTCCGCGAGGTGGACCCTGGATGTATGGACCGAGAATGTCCCAGGCACCGGCCTTTCGCTCCAGGCTCGCTGTCAGTTCCCATCGCACTGTCTCGGTGTCTCCTGGCATGAGGTCGAGGATTTCGTGTGGCTTGCCTCGGCGCTGAACGCCGACGTGGATGTTGCTGCGCTCTTCGAAGGTTGCGGTTTCGGAACACTCACGTCCGGGCAGGCTGTGACCGGTGATGATGATCTGCATATCGACATCATGCTCTGCATAGGTCGGGAGGGGTTGGCGTGGTGAGTCGTTCGGGTAGAACCTTTGTTGCGGCCGTGGTGGCGAGCATTCTGTTGTCGGGTCTCGGGTGGGGGTCAGGTGTTGCAGTGGCGACGGCGGACGAACCGGAAGTCGCGGGCGCGCTGGAGTCCTATGGCGAACTCTCGGCCGCAGTGTTTCCGGTCGGCGCCGGTGAGACGCAGCGGGTCGTGTATCGAACTCTGCGTACCGCTGACAGATGGGGGGAGTCGTCAGGGTCCGTGTTTCTGCCGGAAGGCGCCCCACCGGCGGGCGGTTGGCCCGTCATCTCCTATGCCCACGGAACTTTGGGCAGTGCGGATCAGTGTGCACCCTCGTCGACCGGATTCGGTCCGGGCGAGATCGAACCGATCGAACGCTGGTTGGAGCAGGGGTACGCGATGGTCGCTACCGACTACTCGGGAGTTGGTACCGACGGGGTGCTGGCCTATCTCGACGGACATGCCGCCGGCGCGAATGCCGTCGACATCGTGCGGGCCGCGCACGAGTTGTACGGCAATGTGCTGAGTCCGCGGTGGATGGTCGCGGGTTTGTCCGAAGGTGGTCATGCGGCGTACTTCGCGGGACACGATGCCACCACTCGTGCACCGGAATTGGATTTCCGTGGCTCGGTTGTCGTCGCAGGCCCCACACACATGGAAGGGCTGTTTCCGTTGGGCGGCCCGCTGTTTCCCGACATCGGTATCACCGGGCTGGTGGGATATGCGCTGTACGTCCTGGCCGGGATCGACGATCAACGACCCGAAGAGAACATTCGCGAGGTTCTCTCGCCGCAGGGGATCGAGTGGATGGAAAAGGCTCGGACACTGTGCGCAGGAGATCTCGGCCGACACATTCGAGCCGAACGAATCCAGTTGAGCTCGTTGTTTTCTCGGTCGGTATGGACGCCGCGCATGTACGACCTGTTCCGCGAGATGATGCAGGTGCCGGTCGACGGCTACGACCGTCCACTGCGCGTGGTGCAGAGCGTGTCGGACACAACGGTTCCTGTCGCCATCACCTGGGCGCAACTGGTCGACATGCGTTCGCGGGGAACGCAGTTCGAGTATCAAGAACTCACCGGAATCAGTCACGGCCGAACGACGGTCGCTTCGATGGACCAGACCATGGAGTTCGTCGATCGATTGATGAGGTGATGTCGTGGTGGTGTGGTTGTTCAGGGTGGTTGTTCAGGGTGGCTGTTCAGCGCATACGCCGCGGCCCGTAATCGTGGCCACCGTTGGCGAACCACACGATTGCCGCAATCGCGTACAGGATGCAGACCAGGAGTAGTAGCCCGCCTGCGATCCACAGCGAGATCTGACCGAGTCGTTTCACTCGATCGGACGCGTACCGCGACCCGGCCACATCGCCGTCAGCCCACAGCGGATACACGTTGAAGGCGTGCGTGAAAGCGGAGAAGGAAAGCGGCCAGAAGAACAGCAGCGAGACCACTGCCCAGCCCGCATTGACAGGTGGTCGAATCGGGCGCTGAGGAACGGATTGCTGGACGGTGGGTTGATCTGGAGTGGTCATGGAGGCTCCTGACATGAGGTGGCCCTTTAGACGCTACTGCGATGGATCTGAAGAATCACTGAAAAACGATGTTCGGTGATGCGATGTGGATCAACGGCGTGAGTGTGCTCGATCAGCCGCATTGCCAGTCGTGACCGCTGGTGGTGGTTCCGGGTCATTGTTGTGCAGATGAGGGGCGTTCACGTCAGTGCGACTCGGTCCCGCTCCGCGAGCATCCTGGCTACCGGCAGGACGTCCTTCGCTGCCATCTCGATACGCTCGAATACCTCGGGGTTGAGGATAGTCGTTCCGTCGAAATCACCTGAGCTGAGATAGATCCCGACCGGAGCGGTCAGCGCTTGGAAGAAAGCGAACAGTGGCCGCAGGGCATGGTCCAACACGAGAGCATGGCGGTCGCTGCCACCTGTCGCAGCAAGAATAACCGGAGTGTTGGCAAGCGCGTACTGGTCGACGAGATCGAAGAAATGCTTGAACATTCCCGTGTACGAGCCGCGGAACACCGGTGACGCTGCGATGACGATATCGGCGGACTCGACTGCTGCCAGCGCTTCGGCGGTCACTGAGTCGACGCGATCGAGATCCAGAGCAGATGCAAGACCTGGAATCAGATCCACGATCTCGAAAACTCGTGTGTCGATCTGCTCGAAGTCTCCCAAGGTTTCGACGATCAGGTCGACGAGGGCACGAGTCTTGGAGGGTTTTTGGAGGTTGCCGACAACGGCAACAATTTTGAGCGGTGTGCTCATCGAAACTCCTATTTTTGGGACGACTTCAGTGATTCGATTTCCTTACGCACAACGGGGGCTACCTCGGTGCCGAGGATCTCGATCGCACGCAGCATGTCCTTCTGCGGCACGTTGCCGAACCCCATCTGGATCATGATGCGGTCATGATGGAACAGTTCGTACTGTGCCATCGTCTTGTCGATGATTTCCTGCGGGCCGCCGAGGAAGAACGCACCCGCGGTGGTTGCCTGCGCTTCATATGCCCTGCGTGGCATGGGAACTCCGTTTCCGCGCTGATGATGATTCTGCATCCACCCGGCCTGGAAGTACGGGTAGGACGTGTCGAGTGCTGTTTGCTTCGAGGTGTCGACAAATCCTGGCGAAGCAATCGAGACAGCGAGTTTCTTCGGATCGTGTCCGAACTCCGCTGCAGCCCTGCGGTACAGATCGACGAACGGTTCGAACTGTTGGTAGCTTCCACCGATGATGGCAAGCGAAAGAGGCAGGCCAAGTTTCGCGGCACGGACGACAGAGGCCGGAGTACCTCCGACTGCGATCCACACCGGAATCTGACGGTCCGGGCGGGGCGTCACGTCACCGTCGATCAGTGGTGGGCGAAGTTGTCCTTCCCAGTTGATCGGGTTCTCGTCGCGCAGTTTCAGTAGTAGATCGAGCTTTTCGGCGAAGAGTTCGTTGTACTGGGACAAGTCGTACCCGAAGAGCGGAAATGACTCCGTGTACGAACCTCGGCCGGCAATGATCTCGGCACGGCCTTTGGAAAGCAGGTCGACTGTCGCGAACTGTTGGAACACACGTACGGGATCATCGGAACTGAGTACGGTTACGGCGCTGGACAGCTTGATGTTGTCGGTAGCCTGAGCCATTGCCGCGAGCACAACTGCAGGGGCTGAGACTGCGAAGTCGGTGCGATGGTGCTCGCCGACGCCGAAGACATCGAGTCCAACCTGATCGGCAACGGTTGCCTGCTCCACCAAATGACGAAGGTGGACACCGGGATTCATCATCGCGCCGGTAGTGGGATCTGGGGTGAGTTCACCGAAATGGTAGACGCCCAATTCGAAAGCCATGTTGTTTCTCGCTATCTGTTCGTGGGGGTGATGGAAAGTTGTTCTACGTGCGCATCGCATGCGCCGCCTTGATTCGTGTGATGTGTGGCAAGTCGGGAGAAGAAGCGTTCGAGTACCGGAAGCTCCTCGTTTTCAATGAGATCGGAGAAGTATTCGGCGATCCCTCGCGTGTGTATGGCGGACGCTTTTCGAAGCGTCTTCTTGCCTGCAGGCGTCATCGATACCGTCACGACGCGTCGATCGTTGTCCGGTCTAACGCGCTCCACTAATCCGGCCTCGACCAATCGATCGACGACGCGCGTCACGCCACTGGTGGTGACCAGGACCAGTTCGGCCAGATCGCCCATTCGGATCGTGTTTCCCGGAGCTTCGTGCAGTCGGAGCAGAACGTCGTACTGGCCAAGGGTGAGTCCGGTGGTGGTTCGAAGGTCCGCCTCCATCTTGCCGAGGATGACGCTGTGGGAGACGACGAGGTCGCGCCACACACGACCACGTACGTGTTCATCAGTTGTCATCGGTGACGCCCTCCATTTATTTGCGACCGCAAGTATTGCTTACTCAAATAATACGCGTGTGACGGTCGAACTATTCCCTGCGCTTATTTGCGCTGGTAGCGAGGTATTGACTCGAACGCATGTTCGAGTATGATTTGGGGAGGGGATCGGGGGATTCAATGAGTGTCTTGTTGTCGGACGTGGTGTCTGGTTCTGCGGTGGGGTTGCGCGGACGCCTGTGGCAGTTGACTGCTGCGGAGTTGCGTGCTGCTGCGGTGTCGGCGAGTGCGGAGATTCTGCGCCTGGAAGCCGTTCGTGTGGCTGTGGTGGACGAGTTGTCGTTGCGCCCGGATGATCAGGTGATTGCCAGCCGCGGTGTGGGGTCCTGGTTGGCGGCGAACACGATGCTGCAGGTTCGGGACGGGAAGAAGATCGCCGCCCTGGGTGCAGCGTTGCGGCTGTTTCCGGCGGTGGCGGCTCGGTTCGATGGCGGGGACTGTTCGTTCGAGCATGCTGTGTTGATCGTGGCGTTCTGCGAGTCACCGCCGAAGGGGATGCCGGAGGAGGCGCTCCCGAAGTGCATCGATTTGTTGTTGGCTGCTGCGTCGGGTGTGGAGGCGACGACGACGAAGGTGCGGAACGTGATCGCGACCTTGGAGCGGTTGTTCGAATCGGATGAGATTCCGCCCGCCGAGGATGTCGATCTCAATGAGTTGCGGATCGCGTCGACGTTGAATGGTCGGGTGGTGGTGCGTGGGGATTTCGATGCCCTCACCGGTGAAATGCTGCTCTCGGCGTTGTCGAATCTGACGATGCCGACCCCGGCACCGGACGGAACCCCCGATGCCCGGTCGGCGGCGAAACGAACTGCCGACGGCTTCACCGAACTGATCCGCCGCTATCTCGATTGCGCCAAGACTGGCACAGATGGTGGTCAGCGTCCGCATGTGAACGTGCACATCAATGCTCGGGATCTGGCCGACCATCGAGACTGCGCCGCCGCACCCGCCTCTTCTGATGGTGAAGCGGCTGTGTCGGATCTTGATGTCGGGCACATGCCCTGGCTCGGACCACTGTCCGTTTCGCAGACCAGACTCCTCGGGTGTGATTGTTTCCTCTCCACCGTCCTGCTCGACGATCATGGCGCACCCTTGGATGCGAAACCCGGAAAACGATTGGTCACCCCCGAACAACGGACTGCGTTGATTGCCCGCGACAGAGGCTGCGCGTTCCCCGGCTGCACATGCGTGCCCGCCTGGACGGATGCGCACCATATCCGGCACTGGGCCAACGGTGGCCCGACGGTGATGAACAACCTGGTCCTGCTGTGCCGTTCGCATCACCGGTTGATGCACCGCAAATCCGGGTTCGTCGGGAAGTGGGTGATCCGGATCGGGGTCGACAACAAACCGTGGTTCGTCCCGCCGCCCTCGATCGACCCCGGGCAGCACCCGCGGCCCGCGAACACCACTTTCAAAACTTGAGGTAGTACTCCTCTGGCACAACAGAACACGGGCCAGCACTGCATCGGAGGGATCCTCCGATGCAGTGCCAACAGGCCGTGGGGGAGTCGGTTCAGTCCTTCGAGCGCTTGTGGCGGTACATCTCCGCATCGGCCGTATCCCAAGTCTCGGAAAGGCTTTGGGTCATGGAAAAGTCGGCTCGGCCGATCGAACAACAGACGTCGGCATTCCGGAACGCCTTCTCCAAACACTCGACCAGGTAGTCGACGGCGCGCGGCTGTGTATCGGGTAGAGCGATTCCGAACTCGTCTCCGCCCAGCCGTGAAACCACCGCACCAGGGTGCGCGCACGCTGCCAAGATCTTGCCGGCTCTTTGAACGTATTCGTCGCCCGCGGCGTGGCCGAGTTCGTCGTTGATGGTCTTCATGCCGTCCAGATCGACGATGATGATAGATCCCGGATCAGCGAATTGGCGGTACCGAGTTTGCTCGGCCTCGAGGATGCGATTCCACCCGCGCCGATTGAGAAGACCTGTCAACGGGTCGGTTTCAGCATCGAGTTGCGCAGTTTCGGCCAGTCGGACTGACTGCGCGCGCTGATAGTCGACATCGAGAATCGTTCCGAGGAGTCGGCACAGGAGAGTGAGGAGGGCCAGGTTGTCCTCGAGTACGGAGTCGCCCGTAATCGGGTCGGCGCCACACAGAGTGCCGAAGAGACTGCCGTCGTTGTGAAGGATTGGGATGCTGACGTATGCGCCTATGCCTTCCCACCTGTCATCTCGGGAAAGTGCAGGTACGAGTGCGCGATTCGATGAGACTGGCGGCGCATTTCCGAGGACTACCTCGCTGCACATAGTGTTTTGCCAAGTCCGGGTCTCGCCGACTTCGATGTGAAGTGGGTTGGGTGAGACGGTGAGAAAGATTTGATTCGACCCGTCGAACCGCGTGATCGACCACAGTGCCAGCGGAAGATATTCGTCGAGGTAGGACACGACCGAGCGACTTGCGTCGTCGAAATTCGTCAGAGGTGGCAAGAGTGGCAACATCGGGATGGTGCGCGTCTGGCCGTGCGGCATTTTGACCTCCTGATCGACCCTAAGATTCTGTCGATGTTCAGGCTCTTGGTCCCGCGTGCGACAAATCTTCCACGAACAGTCTGCCTCGAGAATCCTCCCGATTGCTGAAAGTGTGCTGTGATTCTTCCGACCGCGGGGCCGTGGATTCTTTGGTGGCCAGCTAATCTTCCGGTATGGAGCTGGCGCGTGGAGCGAACACAGTCGTTGAGGGAACTTCGCTGAAGGTGGCGGTGAACGGTAGCGCCCCGGGCACGGTAGACCTGATGGTGTTCCAGCTCGACGAACGGAACAAAGTACGGGACGACGCAGATTTTGTCTTCTTCAATCAGCCGGTCTCACCCGAAGGCGCGGTGCGCTTGGAGTCCGGCGGCGTCATCGAAATCGACATTGCGAGGTTGCCCGCCGACATCCACCAGCTGAGTGTTGCCGTGGCGCTTGATGCGGCGGCAAACGGAACCCTTTCTGCTGTCGGGGGCCTTGGTGTCGTGGTGGAGCAGGCTGGTTCCACCGCTATCGTGGCTCAGGCTTTGGGTTTGACGAGTGAGAGGGCAGCGGTCCTCGTCGAGATCTATCGCCGCGGCACGGACTGGAAGGTTCGGAACGTTTCGGCGGGTTGGGACAGCGGATTGGCAGATCTGGTCACTGCATTCGGAGTCTCGGTCGACGAGGAACCGCAGAGCCGACCCGACTCGGCTGAATCGGCAGATGGCATTCGGACCGTGCCCGACGAAGCCAAACTCTCGATGGTGAAGCGGGAAAAGCTGGATCTGCGAAAGCGCGAAGTGGCCAAGGTCCTGCTGACCAAGGGTGGCAATGGAATTCGGGCACGGGTGGTCCTGGTGATCGACAAAACCGGAAGTATGGCCAAGCAGTACCGCACCAGAGTGGTGCATCGTGTAGTCGAACGCATGATTCCCGTTGCGATCCAACTCGATGACGACGGCAAGCTGGAGCCGTACTTGTATGCAGTCAGCTTCGTCAAACTTCCCGAGATCTCTGTCCATGACGCGGAAGAGTGGTCGGATACCTACCTGCACTTGCGCGGCTCGCACGGCGGATTCAACTACGACAAGATCGGCGCCGCAAATCGTGAAGTGCCGATCATGACTGAGATTCTTTCCGGCCTGACACGTGGTTCGGCGCCGACGCTCGTCCTGTTCTTCACCGACGGTGGCTTCAGCGAGCGCAAGGAAATCACGAAATTGATGCGCGAAGCGTCTGGGCTCCCGGCCTTTTGGCAGTTCGTCGGAATCGGCAAGGCCAACTACGGAGTGCTGGAGAAGCTCGACGACCTCGACGGCAGGGTGGTCGACAATGCCGGATTCTTCGCGCTGGACGACATCGACACCGTCGACGACGCCCAGTTGTACACCCGTTTGCTGAGTGAATTCCCGGATTGGCACAAGGCAGCTGTAGCCGCGGGCATCACGACGCCGTGATTTAGCTGGTCGAAACCAACTGCGGTGCATTCTCTTTCAAGAATTCGTCGATGTGCGCCCAGGTGGAGTCTCTCGCGGTGGGGCCGGCAACGAGCCCGAGGTGACTTCCCGGCGCCTTCTCGAACCGGACCGACGGCGCTCCGGTGAGGACCGACGTGATCGCTTCCACCGAAGCGATGGGTGCAATCACGTCAGTGGTGCCGCCGACCGCGAGAACAGGAACGCTCAGAGCTGACAGTTTGATCTCGCGCCCGGCAAGGGTGACAGCGTCGTTGTAGAGATTGTTGCCGAGCATGAGTTGTTCGCAGATCTGCTGAAATGCCTTGCCAGGGTATCCAGGCATGGCTGCCATGAACTTGTCTATCGATTCCATGCGAGCCAGAGTCTCGGTGTTGTGGAGGTTGCGCACGATGAACCATGGCTTGAGGACTTCGCGCTGCAACGCCGTCACCTTGTAACTCGCCTGAACGAGTGGAGCAGGCAGTCCGCCGACCAGATTGGTCGCGGAGGTGAGCGGGGTGTCGCCCGTGTATTTGCCGATCAGCCTCAACGGGCTGATAGCGGGAATCTTCGTGTAGTCAATTGGCGTGCCGATTGCCGTGATCGATGCGATCGGAAGGTCGGAGTGAGCGGACCCCGTGAGCAGAGACATGGTCCCGCCGAGGCTCCACCCGATCAGCGAAACAGGTGCGCCGTCATGTAGGTCCGAGATCGTACGGATCGCTTCCGGGATGATGTCGTCGACCCAGGCCTCGAAACCCATTCCGCGGTCGGAGTACCGCATGGTCCCGTAGTCGAGGAGGTAGGGCGTGTTTGCGCCATCCAGTAGGTGTGCGGCGAGGCTCTGGCCTGCACGAAGGTCGTAGCAGTCGGCTGAAACCGCGAGGGGAGGTACGAGGAGGACCGGATTGCCTCTTGGCGTCCACAATGCGCCGAAGCGATACAGATCGCGGTGTGGACCTTCGCTGATCAGCACCGACGGCGTGCGTTCGGCCTTTTCGACACCGTCGCCGAACGAGAGTCCCCATGCATTGCGCGCTGCGGTGTCCAGCGTCGGACGCCACGTCGCGATCAAACCACTGATATCGAGCACTGGTTCCCCTCGGAGTCGAATCGGCGGACGGCCGAGTCAGCCGCGCTCGGTGTATGTTACCTGCCTTCACATACATCGATCTCGGGGGTGTAAAAACCCAGCTCGGCAACGGAGCCACCGTGCCGAGCTGGGCTGATCGGGGTGATATGGCAGTGATCGGGTGGGGACGATCAGGCGGGGACGATCAAGCCGGTCGAGGCTGTGGCCGTCGCGTATCGCTGTGCAACGTCTTCCCAGTTGATGACGTTCCAGTAGGCCTTCACGTAGTCGGCCTTGACGTTCTTGTACTGCAGGTAGAAGGCGTGCTCCCACATGTCGAGCATGAGCAGTGGAACGATACCGATGCTGATGTTGCCTTGCTGGTCGGTGAGCTGCTCGATGACCAGGCGCTGCCCGACCGTGTCGTAGGCCAGTACTGCCCAGCCGGACCCCTGCAAAGTGGTTGCTACAGCGGAGAAGTGGTTGACGAATGCGTCGAAGGTGCCGAAGTGCTCGTCGATTGCGGCTGCCAACTCGCCCTCTGGCCGCTCACCGCCGTTGGGGGAGAGGTTCTTCCAGAAGATGGAGTGATTGGTGTGGCCGCCGAGGTGGAAGGCGAGGTTCTTGCTGAGCAGCGGCGCCTTCGCGGTGATCGTGCCGTCTTCGCGCGCAGCAGCCAACTGCTCGATTGCGCTGTTGGCGCCCGCCACGTACGTTGCGTGGTGCTTGCTGTGGTGCAGTTCCATGATCTCGCCGGAGATGTGCGGTTCGAGAGCGGCGTAGTCGTAATCCAGTTCGGGGAGAACGTATTCAGTCATGTGACATGCCTTCCTTTGAGGAAATGTTGTGAGTCGAGAGATTTCGATAGGTTCGATTGTGATAGACGAGCGGCGCTGATACGTGCTGCGGATCGATGACGTCGACGACGCGTGCAGTGACGATCACTGCGGCGCCACATGTAGTGGCATTCAAGGGAACCGCACGCAGGGCGTGGCCTGTCCCATGTAGGAACGGTTCACCCGTCGAGAGAAACGACCAGGGCATATCGTCGCCGAAGCGCACGGCGCCCCGGGTTGCGAACGTGGAAGCCAGTCGTTCGTTCGCCGAATTTGCCAGGTGAACAACAAAACTGCGGGCGGAAGCGATGACGCTCGCAGAACCTCGCAACGACTGCAGTGAAAACGCCAGAACTGCAGGATCGGCGCTGATCGAGATCACCGACGACGACGTGATGCCGGCCGGGCCGTCATCGCCCGTTGCGGTGATGATCGAGACGCCGGCGGGATGGTTCCGGAACGCCTCGACGAAGGAGTTTCGGATGGACGGCTCCGCATCAACAGAGTCGTCCGAAACAGATTGGGTGCCAACCAGTTTTGTGGTCACTCCTCGCCCCTCTTCTGTCTCGGGTTTTGCTGCCGTTGCACTGTCTTGTGCAATACCGACGTTAAAACCTCGAGTGCAGTTGAGGTCAAGGTGCTGTGGCGGACCTCACCGTCCGAGCTTGGCTGCCAGACGTTCCATGTATCCGACAACCTCTTCGGGGCTCTTGTCCGGAGTGCCGAACATTGCTTCGGTGACACCGATGTCTGCCCAGTGGGCGAGCTTCTCCGGATCGGGTTTGCCTGCCAGGACGGTTATTTCAGGCTCACCGACTCTGCCTGCTTCGGCCCAGATCTTTCGAAGGAGTTCCACGTTTCCGTCGATCTCCTGCTCGATGGGTGTAGTGATCCACCCGTCGGCAGACTTTGCGATCCACTTGAAAGTCTTCTCGTTGCCGCCGCCGCCCAAGAGGATGGGAGGACGGGGCTTCTGAACTGGTTTGGGCCACGCCCAACTAGGCCCGTACTTCACGAATTGGCCGTCGTACGAAGCTTCTTCCTTCGACCACAGTTCACCCATGGCTTCGAGATACTCCCGGAGTGCGGTCCGGCGTTTGTTGGGCGGTACGCCGTGGTCGGCGAGTTCCTCTGCATTCCAGCCGAATCCGACGCCGAAGACCACGCGTCCGCCGGAAAGATGGTCCAGCGATGCGATGGTTTTCGCGAGAGTGATCGGATCGTGTTCGAGGGGGAGAGCCACGGAGGTGCCCAATCGGATGGTGTTCGTGACCGACGCGGCGGTGCCGAGGGCAACCCAGGGGTCGAGTGTGCGCATGTAACGGTCGTCGGGCAATTCGGCCGACTGGGTTCCGGGGTGATCGGAATCCCTCGAGACAGGGATGTGAGTGTGCTCCGGAACGTAAAAGGCGTCGAATCCATTCGCCTCCGCAGCCTTTGCTGCATCGGCAGGGCGGATGCCGCGATCACTGGTGAACAGGCTGAGTCCGTAGCGCACTGGTTCTCCTTCGATGGTCCGTCGAAAAACTGTAACCTGTTGCATCTTCGTTCGGATAGGTTTCCAGCCCAGTAAATCGATTGCCGACGTGACCGGGGACGTGGTGAACTCGGGCGGACTTGTTGTGGGTCGAGAAGTGGATGCAGTAGAGGTGGATGCAGTAGTGATGGATGCAGCGGAGATGAATCGGTTGTCGTGGAATGCGGCGACCGTCGCTCACAACAGTCACAAAGGGGACCAGGCACAGTTCTTTCGCAACGGCGGGTCGACCTTGTTTCCGGAAGAAGTGGCGCTGCTCGGCGAGATCGACGGCTCCTCGATTCTTCATCTGCAGTGCAATTCCGGTCAGGATTCGTTGAGTTTGGCTGCTCTCGGTGCCACAGTGACCGGCGTCGACATCGCGGATTCCGCGATCGACTTCGCCCGAACCTTGTCCGCGGAATCCGATATTGCCGCCGATTTCGAGCGTGCCGATGTATCTGCGTGGCTCCGCGCTGCTGCCGCTGGCCAGAGAAAGTTCGACCGAGTCTTTTCTTCGTACGGAACGGTGATCTGGTTACCCGATCTCGACGAGTGGGCCGAGGGGATTGCCGGTGTTCTGGCGCCGAACGGTCGATTCGTTCTGGTGGAGTTTCATCCGTTTGCCATGTGTTTCGACGAGAAGTGGTCGCTGACATACCCGTACGGAGGCGGGACTCCCGTGACCGAACCCCGTGGCGTGGGCGACTACGTGGCAGATTCGGCCGATCTCATCTTGCCAGGCGCTGAGGGAAACGGAGTCGAGAACTTCGAAAATCCTTTCCCCTCATGTGAATTCAACTGGTCCATTTCCGAGGTGCTAGGAGCTTTGCGGCGCGCCGGATTGACGCTCGAGTCTTTCGACGAGTACCCGTACGCCAACGGTTGGCAAGGATTCGAGGAGATGGCTGAACTCGGCGGCAAGCGTTGGGGAGTCCCGGCCGGACGACCCGAGATCCCGCTCATGTATTCGCTGTCGGTTCGCTTGGCCGACTGACGCCTATTTCCCCCGCATTTGCGGGTAATTGCAGACACAGGTAGTAATTACCCCCATGCCCTCGACGCCACTGACACGACGCATCGCCGTCGACCTGTGCCGTCTTGGTGCCAACTGCTGTTGCTGTTAATTCCTTCCGACTCTCCTGAGTGAGAATGGCGCCGCTCTGTGCGCCTTCGCCCCTGCATATGCGCTCGTTGCTGCATGTGTGCCGGAATTTTCCGTACGTCGAGGAAGAACAGCGATGTCGACTCCTGTCGAAGCAATAGAACCAACATCAGTCACGGAACCGAACCGTGAGCCGCGTCGGCCGTGGACTTCGAGTGCGACCACTGTTGGACTGCCGGTGCTTTCCGTGATCGCATTCTTGGCCCTGTGGCAGGTCGCTGCCGCGAGCGGCACCTGGAGTGAGACCTTCGTGCCGTTCCCGAGCACGGTCTGGCATGCCTTCGTCAACACGATGACCACGCACGACGGAGTGCGCGGCTACCAGGGTTACCTGCTCTGGGAGCACCTCTACATGACGCTGCGACGGGTGCTGGTCGGTGTGATCATCGGCGTCGGATTGGGCGTGATCCTCGGTTTGGCCATGGGATCGGTGACATGGCTGCGGAGCCTGCTCGAACCGTGGTTGACGTTCCTGCGCGCACTGCCGCCCCTGGCGTATTTCTTCCTGCTGGTGATCTGGCTGGGAATCGATGAGGCGCCGAAGATTACATTGCTGGCGCTCGCTGCTCTTCCGCCGGCAGCGGTGGCCACCACAGCTGCTGTGGTCGCGGCGCCGGTCGGACTGGTCGAAGCGGCCAGGGCCCTGGGAGCCTCACGGGCGCAAGTGATCCGGGACGTCGTCGTCCCGTCGGCCTTACCGGAAACTTTCACGGGCATTCGGCTGTCGGTAGGTATGGCGTACTCGTCGGTGGTCGCGGCCGAACTGTTCAACGGCATCCCCGGAATCGGCGGAATGGTCAAGGATGCAAGCAATTACAACAACACGCCGGTCGTGCTGGTGGGGATCTTTGCCATCGGATTCTCCGGCCTGATCATCGACGGACTGCTGCGGGCTGCAGAGCGCCGCGCCGTTCCCTGGAGGGGAAAAGTATGACTGACAATCAGAAACACGCCAGCAGCAATCTGAAGCGCAGCAGTAATTCGACGCGCAATGAAGGAAGGGCTGCCCGGACGGCGTTCACGGTGCTGATCGGCGTCCTTGCCCTTGTTCTCGGTGCGTGCTCGGTGGATCATTCGGGCCAGGATTCGTCCAAGGAAACGATCCGTATCGCTTACCAGTCGTTCCCGAGCGGCGACTTGATAGTCAAGAACAATCGCTGGCTCGAAGACGCACTGCCCGAGTACAACGTGAAGTGGACGAAGTTCGATTCGGGAGCCGACATCAACACCGCCTTCATCGCCGGTGAAATCGACTTCGGCGCAATCGGTTCGAGCCCGGTTGCTCGTGGCCTCTCGGCACCGCTGAACATTCCGTACCAGGTTGCGTTTGTTCTCGACGTGGCCGGCGACAACGAAGCCCTGGTGGCGCGCAACGCAACCGGAATCAAGACCGTCGCAGATCTGCGTGGCAAGAAAGTGGCCACGGCATTCGCCTCGACCGCGCACTACAGTCTGCTGGCAGCGCTGAACCAGGCCGGACTCAGTGCCGACGACGTCCAATTGGTGGATCTCCAGCCGCAAGCATCCCTCGCAGCCTGGCAGCGCGGTGACATCGATGTCGTCTACACCTGGCTGCCCACGCTCGACGAACTCCGTAAGGACGGAACACAGTTGATCGCCAGCCGTGAGCTCGCGACAGCAGGAAAGCCGACACTCGATCTTGGTGTGGTGTCGACTGCGTTTGCCAAGGATCACCCCGAGATCGTCGACACCTGGCGCCAGGTTCAGGCCCGCGCGCTCACGACGATCGCCACTGATCCGAACGCGGCAGCGGAAGCTGTTGCCGCACAATTAGGCGCCTCGAAGGAAGACGCGGCAGCGCAGTTGAAACAGGGTGTGTTCCTCACTCCGGAGCAGATCTCCTCGCCGGAATGGTTGGGCACCGAGGGCGCTCCCGGGAATCTGGCAGTGAACCTGCAGAGTGCAGCGCAATTCCTGGCCGAGCAGAAGCAGATCGACAGTGTGCCTGATCTGGCGGTCTTTCAGAATGCTCTCTATGTGAAGGGGCTTCCCGATGTCCTTGACCAGTAGCGTGACCGCGCAGCAGGCCTCGGGAGGATTCGCTGCCGACCGCCCGGGCGCGATCCGAATCGACACCGTCTCGCACAGGTACGGCCACGGTCGAGAGTCCGTCACGGCACTCGGGCCCGTATCGATCGACGTCACACCTGGTGAGTTTCTGGTTCTCGTCGGAGCGTCGGGTTGCGGCAAGAGCACATTGCTGCGGCTGATCGCGGGATTCGAAAACCCATCCAGTGGAACGGTTCAGGTCTCCGGATCCGACCCGATTCCCGGGTCGAGTGCGGGAGTGGTGTTTCAGCAGCCACGGCTCTTTCCGTGGAAATCGGTGGGCGGCAACATCGATCTGGCACTCAAATACGCCGGCGTTGCAAAGAGCGAGCGCGGGCGAAGGCGCGACGAGCTTCTCGACCGCGTCGGTCTGGTCGGCACTGCGGACCGGCGTATCTGGGAAATCTCCGGCGGGCAGCAGCAGCGGGTGGCAATTGCTCGTGCCTTGGCGGCCGAAACGTCGTTGCTCCTGTTGGACGAACCCTTTGCCGCGCTGGACGCCCTCACTCGCGAGCGTCTGCAGGAGGACCTGCGCAACGTCAGTGCCGAATCGGGGCGAACAAGTGTCTTCGTCACTCACAGTGCCGACGAGGCAGCCTTTCTCGGCTCCCGCGTCGTAGTTCTGACAAGCCGGCCGGGCAAGGTCGCGCTCGACCTGAAAATCGATCTGCCACGAACCGGCGTCGATCCCGACGATCTCCGAGGCTCACCCGAATACGCGGCATTCCGAGCCGAAGTCGGCCATGCGGTCAAGGTTGCAGCTGCAGCGTAGGTACCCTGCGCGTCGACTACCAGGTGGCCGCGTCGATAATGGGAAGGAGAACGTGCAGGACACGACGAACAAGGAGTGGTCATGGCAACTGAGGTGGAGTCCGGTGACCTCGTGCAGGCAGCCGGCCATGCGGGTCCGTGGACGGTAGTCGAAGTTCGCCAGGGGATGGCGCTGCTCGAACACAGTGACGGGCACAGGTTGTCGCGTCGAACGACGACGTTGACCGTCGTCCGCAAGGGCTCGGGCAAGAAGGCAACGGCCGTCGAAGACGGGAACGACGAAAACGGATCGCCAACTCTGTTCGACTGAAACCGCAGCTCGACTGATCTTCCGTCAGTTCGAGACGGCGTCAGCTGGAGAAAATGTCGTCTACGCCTTTGTCGAAGTATTCGGCGATTCGGAACGCCAGTGACAGACGTGGGTCGAAGTGACCCTTCTCGATAGAGATGACGGTCTGGCGTGTGATGCCGAGCGCGTCGGCGCACGCTTGCTGTGACAATCCGGCTGCCGTACGAAGTTCTTGAAGGTTGTTGCGCATCAGATCTCGTCAGATCTCGAATGTGGGGTGCGGTCCCTCGACACTGCCCAGTACCGGATTCCGAAGTCGGCCAGACCGAGGGCTGTAAACATTACGAGCGGCAGTTCGGGAGCGCCGAAGACATTGTGCGCGATCAGCGCGATCCCCATGGCAGTGATCAAGTCGGTGAACGCGCCGAAGCCGGCCTTGCGACTCCATTCTGTTTCGACGGTGTCCTCGGGGTAGGCGGGGGCCTTGTCGTTCTCCGATGGAAAAAGGGCCCACGCCGACCCGATACAAGCCGGTGCCATGACGATTGCGAAGACGATGAAGGCCAACGTCTTCCGATCATCGGCGGTCAATGCTGCAAAAAAGCTGAAGGCTAGCGTTGCTGCGACGCCGATACCGATGATCAGGCTCCACCGTGCCGTGGTGCTCATGAAGCCTCCCAGGTGTAAGAGTTCTTTGACATGCCTGAGCGTAGGTCTACGTGCGCTGGATGTCAAAGAACTCTTACATCGCGCTGAGGGTCAAGCGACCCCGAAAGGCGCTGCGTATGAAAACTTCCCTGTCTGATCGGGGCGGTGCGTGGTGAGGGTCCTGATCTGAAAGTGCTCGCCCCACTCGGCTTCCGGAGACTCGATCCCGGCGTCCGTGCTGGTGACGAACCCGAACTGCGGGTAGTACTCGGTGCTGCCCAGGAGGGCGAGCAGTGGCACGTCCAGAGCGTCGGACGCACCGATCACCGCGTGCATCAACGCCGAACCGACGCCGCTGCGTTGGTTGTCCGGTGTGACTGCCAACGGGCCGAGGCCAACCGCCTCAACGGGACCGACCCATCCGCGTGTTCCGATCACGAAACCAACGATCTCATCACCGGCGACGGCGACAAGGGACAACTTCGGTAAGTAGTCGTTCGAGGCGAAGAGCTGACGTGTCAGTTCGATCTCGTAGGGAGACTCGCCGGGCGGCGCTTGGTCGGCAAACGCCGCCCCGAGCAGTGAATAGATTGCGTCACGGTCGGAAGAAGTTTCGCGGCGGATGTACATGGCCACGAAACTACCCGCTTCATCTCCGATCGTGCTCCTCGTTTTCGGCCTGACGTGCCACTCGCTTTTCGTAATCCGCACGCCCGTTCGGATCTACCGATGTCAGCGCGCGGCGATCGTCGATCACCCGGCGTCCGATGTTGATCATCCATTCGGGTACTACAGCGTCGATGAGGTCCCAGCCCGCAAGGTAACGCGGAACAGTAGTTTCGGCTCGCCGGTGCGCGACCGTGTCGACGACAGCTTTGGCCACGACCTCGGGTTCAACCGTCGGCATGCCCTTTCCGAGTGGCACACCGGAGGAGAGCCCGGTGCGCACCGCGCTGGGCAGGATGGCGCTGACGCTGACTCCGGAATCTGCGAATTCGACACGAGCAGAGGCGGAAAGGCCCACCGCACCGAACTTGCTTGCGTTGTACACGGCCATTCCTGGCACCGGTAGCTTGCCTGCCATGGATGCGATGTTGACGACGTGGCCGCGTCGCCGATCCACCATGCCTGGCAGCACGGTGCGCATCCCGTGAATCGGGCCCCAGACATTGACGTCGAGGGTTACTCGACTGGTGGCGTCGGACTCGTCGAGGAAGCTGCCGAGCGGCATCACGCCCGCATTGTTGACCAGAATGTCGATGTGACCGAATTCGCCGATCACTGTGGAGACGAACACATCCCAGGATTCGCGTGAGGTGACGTCCAGAGCGTACCCGCGGGCCCGTGCGCCGATGGATGCGGCGGTGTCGACGGCCGTCTCCTCGTCGAGGTCGCCGACGCAGACGAGTGCGCCGCGAGCTGCGAACAACTCCGCTGTGGCCCGGCCGATTCCGCGGCCACCTCCGGAGATGACGACGACTGCTCCGTCGAGATCGATCGGCGGGTAGGTGGTGCCGAAAAGGCTCATGTGGTGTACTCCGGTTCGGGGGTGGTGGTGGGCTCAGCGGGGGTGTCGTCTGACGCAGGGTTGTCGGACAGCGTGTGGTTGTAGGCGTATGGATCGAAGGCCCGTAGCCGTCGACGCATGGCTCCTGACGACCACGGCCAGTTGAAGCTGTTGCGGCCGTTGACGTCGAAGAAATAGCTTTCGCAACCACCAGCGTTGTAGACCGTTGTACCCAATGCCTCCTGAACTTGAGAGTTGAAGGCTGCCTGTACTTCCGGGCGCACGTCGATGGTTTTCCAGCCGTGCCGACGAGCGTGGCCGATCGCCTGTGCCACATAGTTCAGTTGGGCTTCCAGAATCATGAAGGCCGACGTGTGTCCGGTGCCGAGGCTCGGGCCCAGCAGAATGAACGCGTTGGGGAATCCGCTGACGGCGGAACCGAAGTACGCCCGCGGGCTTCCCTGCCAATGATCGTCGAGTGATCGACCTTCTCCGTCGAATACCTTTGATGCAATGGGCATGTCGAGGATGTGGAATCCCGTTCCGAAGATGATGGCGTCCACTTCCGATTCCACTCCGTCGGCTCCGATCACGGTGTTGCCGTGGATCTCTTCGACTGCGTTGGCATGGACGGTCACGTTGGGTCTGCCGAGGGCCGGGTAGTACGAGTTCGACATGAGTAGTCGCTTGCAACCGAGGGTGTAGTCGGGAGTCAGCGCCTTGCGTAGCTTCGGATCGCGCACCTGCAAGCGCAATTGGGCCGACCCGAGTTTCTGCACGATACGCAGAATCCACGGATTGCGGAACCCCAATCCAAGCGCTTCCATGATTCCGTATTCGATGCTGCGTAGAGCCTTGTGCGCTCCCGGTACGAATCGCATGACGGACCTTTCGATCCGCGGTACGTAGTGATCGGGTTTGGGAAGGACCCATTGAGCGGTGCGTTGGTAAAGGTGAAGGGCGGACACGTCGGAGACGATGCGCGGCACGAATTGGACTGCGGAAGCGCCGGTACCTACGACGGCGACGCGCTTTCCGGTCAAGTCGTAGTCGTGATTCCACTGCGAGGAATGAAACACCTCGCCCTCGAACGTTTCCAGCCCGGGAATCGCCGGCGTCAAGGGTTCGTTCCACGGGCCGGCGGCGGCTATCACGAATCGAGCAGTGAGTTCACCGCTGGAAGTTGTGATCTTCCAGAGTGATTGCGATGCGTCCCACTGTGCGGAGAGCATTTCGACCCCGAAGCGAACGTGCTTGTCGACGCCGTGGCGGACGGCCGTGTCCTCGATGTACTCGCGGATCTCCGGCTGCTCCGCGAACAGTCGGGTCCAATCCGGATTGGCGGCAAAGGAATACGAGTACAGGCCGGACGGAACGTCGCAGGCACAACCGGGATAGGTGTTGGCGCGCCAGGTGCCGCCGAGGGAGTCAGCTTTCTCGAGCAGGACAAAATTGTCGATCCCGAGGCGCTGCAGGTGAATTGCGGCACCGATCCCGGAGATCCCGCCACCGATGATCACGACCTCGAAGTGGTCAGTTCTGTTGTTCACTGAGTCTGCGCTTTCACTGGTGGGACGGGGTGGAGTGGAACGGGCGCGCATCGAGTTCGCGTTTCACGCTCGCACGTGTTGTACGTAGTGATGATTCGAACGTGGCGAGCCGCCGTCGGCCGTCCATGAAGTTGGCGCCCATGACGGCGAGATCGTCGTCGGTGGCGTCTATGCGCAAGACCCTGGTTCCCGCAGCGCGGACCAGTTCGATTTCCCGGTCGAGGCCCTTGGACATGGAGTTCCGCAGGGCGCCGCGTTCGATGCGGGCAGCACCGCGCGCCGGCTTCAGTGTTCGAGATGCCATGGGCGCCAGTACAACCAGCTCGTCGAGTTCGAGGGGGAGCAGGAGGTCTACCGATGCCGTGGATGCCGCGCCGCCGTCGATGTACCTGACGCCGTCGATGGTGACAGGTGGGAACCAGCCGGGAATCGCCCAAGACGCTCGAAGCGCTTCACCGACTGTCGCTTTCGGAGCCCCCTGTGCCCCGAACGCGACCCGTCGCCCGGTTCTGTAGTCCATGGATACCATGTACGCGCACGGATGTGGGAGCCACGAATCGCCAGGGGCAAGAGATTCGGCGAGCGTGGTGAGCCAGGACGGGTCGCCGCCACCACGCGGTGCGATACCGCTCATCCGGCTCAGAACGGGAAGATCTCGACGCGTCACCAGTCGTGGATTGCCGATCCCCAAACTCGGTAGTGGCGGGATTTTTCCGGGTGCCGATGCTGTGTGGGCGAGGAGTTCGGGACGTGCGGCGGGTTCTCCGAGTTGCATGGCTACCAGCTCGTCGACGCCGACTCCGCTGCCGAGCATTGTCACGAACTCGGCTCCGGCGGACGTGCCGATGATGGCGGTGGCTTCGCGGGGATCCCAGTCGAGGGCGTCCCGAACCGAGGCGAGGGCAGCAACGGTCCAGGCGAAGCCGAGGGTGCCGCCGCATCCGATTGCCAAGCCGCGTCTAGGCGCGCTGTGTCGTCCGGGCCCGGGCGCGGTGGTGCCGGTCACTTCTGAAGTCATATTTCGGAGACTATCAGTATCTGAATAACGTGGGTACCCCAAATTTGGGTTTCGGGAGTGCGCCTGCGGTGCGCTTCCGGTATTCGGCTACCGTTGGAATCTCGATACTCAGAACCGCGAGGAGGTTCCGATGGCGCGATTGACCAGGCAGGAAGCGCAGGCGATGACCCGCGAGACCTTGTTGGCGACGGCCGTCGAACATTTCCTCGATCGCGGGTACGCCGCCGCGTCGCTCGATCAGATCGCCGAGGATGCCGGCTATTCCAAAGGTGCGGTGTACTCGAACTTCAAGAACAAGGACGAGTTGTGCGCCGAGGTGCTCGGCCGAATCAGGTTGACCAAGGTCGGCGAGATCACCTCACAGCTCGGAGCCAATTCGACGCTCGACGACGCGGTGGCCGAGTTCGCGCGATGGGCCGAGCGAACCATCGGGGACAAGAGATGGACGCTGCTCGAAGTCGAGTTCTCGGTGCGATCGCGGCACAGCGAAGAGATCCGCGAAAAGATCGCGACGGGTGCCGATCAGGTGCGCGGATTGATTGCCGGAGTGGTGCAACATCTTGCCGAGTCCAACGGCGTGACGCCGGCACTGGACCCGAACGCCGCGGCACTGCGCATACTCAGCGTCGGAATCGGTTTGGGGCTACAGCGTGCGATCAGCCCTGAGCTGCCTGTTGATCCGCTGGTGGATACGTTGCGGGAGATTTTGCTGGGTGGGTGAGTAGAACGCGGAGCATTCCGCCGATCTCGGCGACGGCGGTGCGCGAACCGGCGCTCGGTCCCAGAACGTTGACGAAGCCGTGGATGAACCCGCGATAGCGTCGATCGGTCACGTGAACACCGTTGTCGCGCAATCGAGCTGCGTAGGCTTCGCCTTCGTCCCGGAGTGGATCGAATCCCGCCGTGATCACGATGGCCGGCGGCAGTCCGGTCGCGTCGGGGGCGCGTAGCGGCGACACCATCGGATCGAGTCGATCGGCATTGCTGCCGAGGAAGCTGGACTCGTAGAAGTTCATGTTGGCCTCGGTCAGGAAGAAACCTTCACCGAACGTCGTTCGCGAGGGGGCCTTCTCGTGAAAGTCGGTCGCGGGGTAGATCAACAGCTGCGCCGCCGGTGGGGTCTTGCCGTCGTCGCGGGCACGCGGCGCGACCGTTGCGGAAAGATGCCCGCCCGCGCTGTCGCCCCCGACAGCGATGCGCGTCGGGTCTGCGCAGAACTCGTCGGCGCGGTCGACGATATCGAGGTAGGCGGCATAGGCATCGTGTACCGGTGTGGGGAAAGCGAATTCGGGTGAGAGCCGGTAGTCGACCGAGATGACCCGTGCGCCGGAGGTTTCGGCCAACAGGCGGCACGGGGCATCGTGGGATTCGATGCTGCCCTGTACCCACCCGCCGCCGTGGAAATAGACGAGCAGAGCGCCAGTGTCGGCTGTCGGGACGTAGAGCCGGGCGCGAAGCGGGCCGTCGGCACCCGAAACGGAGATCTCCTCGGTGTGGACGGGCGTGGGCCTGCCGCCCATCATGATCGCGGTTCGGGTGAGATTGGCGCGAGCAGCGGCGAGTGACTGGGGATCGGTTGAATGCGAGGGGAGTGGCCGCGTCTTCGCGAGCGTGAGCAGAAGGTGTGCGTCGGCGTCGAGCGTGTTGCCCTCGATGACGACGGGTGGTCCGGTGATTCGACGTTTCACCGCGCTGGGCAGTGCGAATGCGGCTGCCACCAAGGATGCTTCGGCGCGATCTCGAATGCTGCGGCTGCTGGCCTGCTTCACGGATTCCGACACGTGGCGCAGACTACCAAGCATGACTACTGCGGCACTGTCGATCACGCAGATCGAGAACACACATCTGGTTCGGTGCGGTCACGCCAATTGGGTCCTGGTCGAAGAGGGGTCCGATCTGACCTTGATCGACGGCGGATATCCGGCCAACGGCACCGACGTCGAACGCTCGATCGAACAGATCGGTCACCAGCTCGGGGATGTTCGGGCAATTCTCGTCACTCACGCGCACATCGATCACATCGGTGGGATCGCGGACATCGTGACTCGGCTCGAGGTTCCGGTCCTGATGGATCCGTTGGAAGTGCCGCATGCGAAGAGGGAGTATCTGCAACAGTTGTCGCCGGCCGGAGTTCCGTTGCTGTTGTGGCGGCGAGGTGCTCCGAAATGGCTTCGCGACGTGATCGGAGTCGGCGCGTTGAAAGGTGCGGAACTGCCTCGGGCACAGTCCTTTGCGTCCGGTGGTGCGCTGGACGTTCCCGGTCGGATCGTGCCGATTCCCACTCATGGGCATACCGACGGCCACAGCGCTTACCTTGTTCCCGACGCAGGAGTGATCGCGTCGGGTGACGCTCTGGTGACCGGACACGCGACGTCGAGCATCGCCGGACCACAATTTCTGGTGTGCCCCTTCAATCATGACCGTGAAGCGACGGACCAGGCGTTGGACAATATCGCCGCTGCACCTGCCGGCGTGCTGTTTCCCGGACACGGTCCGGTTTACGAGGGCAGCATGACTGCCGCGGTCGAACAGGCCCGAGCGGGCCGGACAAGGATGCGTCCATGACTACTGTCGAAACGGTCGACGAAGGTGCGGTGCACGGTTTCCTTCATCGACCTGCTTCTGTGTCCTTCGCGTCGCCCGTCGCCACGCTTGCACTGACTCACGGCGCAGGAAGTAACTGCGACACCGTGCTGTTGCGTGCTGTTGCCGACGGCTTTGCTGCGGCAGGAGTGCAAGTTCTGCGCTTCGATCTCGCGTTTCGGGTGCGTCGAGCTTCGGGGCCTCCGCATCCGTCGCGTGCTGCGGAGGATCGCGCGGGCATTGCCGAGGTGATTGCTGCTCTTCGCAAGGACTACTCGGTGCCCGGACCCGTTCTGCTCGGCGGACATTCGTACGGCGGTCGGCAGGCGTCGATGCTTGCGGCGGAGAACCCGGGACTTGTCGACGGCCTGGTCCTTCTCTCCTATCCACTGCATCCACCGAAGAAGCCCGAGAAGCTCAGAACCGAACACCTGCCCGACCTGAACACACCGACCGTTGTCGTCCACGGTTCGAAGGACGAGTTCGCGACAACGGAGGAGATGCGGGCAGCACTCGCCTTGATTCCCGCCGCGACGCGTCTGGTGGAGTTCGAAGGAGCTCGACACGACTTGTCCGTGGTGAAATTTCCGGTGGTGGAGGAGACAGTCGCGGCCGCATCGGCGGTGTTTGCGTTCTGAACGCCCAGCGGGCGGTTGCTCGTGTCGGTGGTTCCTGGTGAGATCGAACCATGAGTGCCCAGCCGTATCAGCCCAGTGCCCTGTCCGACGTCACGGTGAGCGTCGACGGTGACGACACAGTCGTCAGCTTTCCTCGGGTGCTGCCGTATTCCGTCGAGAAGGTGTGGGAGGCGATCACCGACCCGGAGATGTTGGCGCAATGGACGCCGTACACCGCCGATCGGAACCTGAGCCGTACCGGTGATGCGGTGATCACCATGCTCACCGAGGACGGCGCCCCCGAAATGTCGCTGCCGGTCACCGTTCACGTCGTGGAGACCACTCGGCGGCTCGAACACGAGTGGGGCCCGGACGAATTGGTGTGGGACCTGACCCCGATCGAAGGCGGTACCCGCGTCGTGCTGACGCAGAGGTCGCGCGCCGAGGGGATGGCGTCGGCGCTCGCTGCGGGGTGGCATCTGTGCTTCGACGTACTCGATGCCCTTTTGGCAGGCGAGCCCTTCGGGCCGATCGTGGGTGAACGGGCGCGCGAGTACGGCTGGGACGCACTCAACTCCGGTTACGCGCGACAGTTGGGCATCGACGAATCTCAGGTCTGGTAGCTGCTCAGAGTTTGCGACTGGCAGGCTTTCTGGTGGAGGCTCGCGCGATCAGTTCGACGGGAAGCTTCACGGATTCGACGTTCTTGCCGGAGATCAGTGCCAGTAGGTGCTCGAGCCCGGTCGCACCGATCTTTCGGGCGGGGGACCTGACCGTCGTCAGGGGCACCGGGAGTTGGGAGACAACCGGAATGTCGTTGTAGCCGACCAACGCAAGATCGTCGGGAATGCTCAACCCGAGATCACGGGCCACACCGAGTACGCCGATCGCGATGGTGTCGCTCACCGTGAAAACGGCGTCAGGGCGCGTGTTCCCGCTGAGCAGTGTGGCCGCCGCATCGACACCCCCTTGAACTTCGAACTCGGACGCCACTATTCGGTGCGGCGGCAGTTCCAGACCGGCTTCGGCCAGGGCATCGCGGAAACCCGCGACGCGTTCCCGCGACGTGCTGGCGTGATCCGGCCCCGCGATCACTCCGAGATCGCGATAGCCGCAGTCCAGTAGATGCTTCCCCGCGAGGTAGCCGCCGAGGCGGTCGTCGCCGCTGACAAAGGGAAGGCTTCGGTTGACGGATGACGTCGCCGAGTCGATGTGCCGGTTCAGCAGCAGGATCGGCAGTGAGCGCAGGGGGAGCGAGTCGACGAAATCGGTACCCGGCAGGTGGATGCTGCTCAGCATGAGACCGTCGACCTGTCGGCTCACCAGGAACTCGACCGCTTTGCGTTGCGCTTCCAGATCGTCGGGCGGGCTGGAGAGCAAGACGGAGTACCCGGCTGCGGTGGCGGCTTCCTCGATGCCTTGGAACATGGTGGCCACTACAACGTCTGTCAGTCTCGGCATCACGACGCCGATGGTGGTGGTCTTGCGGGTACGAAGGCTGGCCGCCCACAGGTTCGGTTGGTAACCGAGTTCCTCGGCAACCTGACGAACTCGGAGTGCGGAGTCGGACCAACCGTCGGCGGGCTCGGGCTGACGGAGGACCCGCGACGCCGTCGAGATGTGGACCCCGGCCTGGTCGGCGATTTCGCGCAGCGTCGGCGGACGGCCGTTGCTGCGGTTCGACGGATCGGGCGTCATCTGCGTCGTGGCTCCTGGTGTGCGTCGGTTCTGAGTTGGTTCGGTGTCGGTCGGCAGTTCGGGGATTGACGGGTGCGCAACCGGGCTCTACTCTAGGCGATGCAAACGATTGCGCAATCGTTCTCGCAAAGGATTGCGCCCGAGAACACTGGAGGCCCCGTGACCACTCCGCAGTCCCTGTCCGAGCTTTTTGCCATCGATACCCTGCTGGACGCCGAGGAGATCGCGATCCGCGACACGGTCCGCAAGATGGTCGACGATCGCATTCGCCCGCACGTAGGTGAATGGTTCGAAGCGGCAGCACTGCCGGCTCGTGAGCTGGCCAAGGAACTGGGCGCGCTCGGCGTACTGGGCATGCACCTCGAGGGCTACGGCTGTGCCGGGATGAGCGCCACGGCGTACGGGTTGGCCTGCCAGGAACTCGAAGCTGTCGATTCGGGCATTCGCAGCCTCGTCTCGGTCCAGGGCTCGCTCGCCATGTTCGCGATCCACCACAACGGAAGTGAAGAGCAGAAGGAAGAATGGCTCCCGCGAATGGCGGCGGGTGAAGCCATCGGCTGCTTCGGTCTCACGGAACCCGATTTCGGATCCAACCCCGGCGGTATGCGAACCAACGCCAAGCGCGACGGGGACGACTGGATCCTCAACGGCACCAAGATGTGGATCACCAACGGCTCCATCGCGGACGTCGCCGTGGTCTGGGCTCGAACCGACGACGGCGTGCGCGGATTTGTCGTTCCCACCGACACTCCGGGATTCTCCGCCCCCGAGATCAAGAACAAGATGTCGCTCCGGGCGTCGGTCACCTCGGAACTGGTGCTCGAGGACGTGCGTCTGCCTGCCTCGGCGATGCTGCCCAAGGCTCGCGGACTGTCCGGCCCGCTCGGCTGCCTCAACGAGGCACGCTTCGGCATCATCTTCGGGGCAATGGGTGCAGCACGTGACTGCCTCGAGACTGCGATCTCATATGCACGTGATCGCAAGGTCTTCGACAAGTCGCTCGCCGCGTATCAGATCACCCAGGCCAAGATCGCCGACATGGCAGTCGAATTGGGCAAGGGGCAGTTGCTCGCCATCCACCTCGGGCGCCTCAAGGACGCCGGGACGGTTCGCCCCGAGCAGGTCAGCACCGGCAAGCTCAACAATGTCCGCGAGGCCATCAAGATCGCCCGTGAATGCCGAACCATTCTGGGCGCCAACGGCATCACGCTCGAGTATCCCGTGATCCGGCACGCCAACAACCTCGAATCCGTTCTCACCTACGAGGGCACGTCCGAGGTTCACCAGCTCGTGATCGGCCGCGCTCTCACCGGTGAAGAAGCTTTCCGGTGACGGCAGACGCTGTCGGAGCGCTCGACGGGTTGGTGATCGCTGATTTCGGCCGCGTCCTCGCCGGTCCGTACGCCACGATGATTCTCGCCGACCTGGGTGCCGAGGTCGTCAAGATCGAGCGGCCGGGTGTCGGGGACGACACTCGCAGCTGGGGCCCACCGTGGGTGGGGGACGAGTCGAGCTACTTTCTGTCGGTGAACCGCAACAAGAAGTCGGTCACTCTGGACCTGCGCGAGCGCGAGGATCTGGAGAGTGCACGCGAGCTGGTTCGCAATGCGGACGTCGTGGTGCAGAACTTCCTGCCGGGAACGATGGACCGTCTGGGGCTGGGCTACGACGCTGTCCGAGAAATGAATCCGCGTGCGGTCTACTGCTCGATCAGCGGCTTCGGTGGCAACAACTCTCTGCCGGGATACGACCTGTTGATTCAGGCGGTCGGCGGATTGATGAGTATCACCGGACCCGATCCCAAGACTCCCACCAAGGTCGGTGTCGCGGTGGTCGACGTCATCACCGGCCTGCATGCCAGCGTGGGAATCCTTGCAGCGCTGCGCCATCGCGATCGCACAGGCGAAGGGCAGCACGTCGAGGTCAATCTGTTGTCCTCGTTGCTGTCCGCACTGGCCAACCAGTCGTCCGGCTACGTGGCCGCGGGCGTGGTGCCGCAGGCAATGGGCAACCGGCATCCGAGCATCGCACCATACGAGGTATTCGACACCGCGGACCGTCCGCTGGTCCTCGCGGTCGGCAATGATCGGCAATTCAGTTCGTTGACAGAGGTTCTCGGAGTTTCCGAACTTGCCGCTGATGCGCGTTTCGCGTCCAACAGCGACAGGGTTGCGCATCGAGAAGAACTGTTCGACGCCGTCACTGCTGCATTGGCCAAGGGCTCTGCGGACTCGTGGTTCGAGGCACTGACCGAGCGAGGTGTTCCGTGTGGGCCTCTCAACGACATCGCCGACGCGATAGCGCTGGCGGAACGGCTGAATCTCGATCCGGTGGTGTCCATCGACGACCCGCGTCGCGATGCACCGACTCGGCAGGTAGCCAATCCGATTCGGATGAGCGGCACGCCGGCAACCTATCGGTCGGCCCCGCCGCGGTTGGGTGAGGACAGCGTTCCCACTCCGTCCGGAGTCAGTTGACCCAAGCGAATCGGCCACCGGAATACCGGTGGCCGATCTGCGTGTGTGGCCGACTCAGCTGACCTTCAGGACCAGCTTTCCGGTGTTCGCTCCGGCGAAGAGAAGATTGAGGCTGTCGCCGAACGCGTCGATACCGCCGTCGACGACGTGCTCGCGAGCAGTCAATTCGCCACTCTTGATCCACTTTCCGATCTGCTCTTGTGCTTCTGCGTAGCGATCGAGGTAGTCGAAGACCACGAAGCCGGCCATCGTGGCGCGGTTGACGAGAAGTGACAGGTAGTGAGCAGGGCCTGGCTGAGGTTCGGTGGCGTTGTAGCCCGCGATGGCGCCGCAGATGACCACCCGAGCGCCGAGGCGCAGACGGGAGAGAGCGGCGTCGAGAATTTCTCCGCCGACGTTGTCGAAGTACACGTCGATTCCGTCGGGAGCGTTGGACTTGAGCGCCTTGTATACGGATTCGTTCTTGTAGTCGATGGCGACATCGAAGCCGAGGTCCTCGGTGAGCCACGCGCACTTCTCCGGACCGCCGGCGATGCCGATGACCTTGCATCCGTGAAGCTTTGCGATCTGGCCGACCAGACTGCCGACCGCACCCGCGGCACCGGACACGACGACGGTGTCACCGTCTTTCAGCTTTCCGACGTCGAGTAATCCGAAATACGCAGTGACGCCGGGGAAACCGAGAGCGCCGAGCCAGGTCGGCAGGGGAGCGATCGATTCGTCGACCCGAGTGACGTCTGTACCGTCGGAAACGCCGTACTCGGAAGCGCCGAAGGATCCGGCCACGATGTCCCCGACCTGGTAATCGGGGTGCTGTGATTCGGTGATGCGTCCGACGCCGTGGGCGCGCATGACGGAACCGAGCTTGACCGGCGGAACGTACGACTTGACGTCGTTGAGCCAACCGCGCATCGCGGGGTCGAGGGAGAGGTATTCGACCTTGACGACAAACTCGCCCGGTCCGGCGGACGGGATCTCGGCATCGACGTATTCCCAGGTGGAAGCGTCGGGAAGTCCTGTCGGGCGGGCGGCGAGGCGTACTTGGCGGTTGGTCATCTCTCCCCTTCGGCGAAACGAATTGAACTTGAGGCCGGATTCAATATAGGTGATGGATCACGAACTGGGAAGAGTTGGATGAACCGATTGACGACTATGTATGTTCGATCGATGAGCAATGTGGTCGAAGACGCGCCTGGTTGGTTCACTCGGGCGTTGGCAGCGCCGGTCGAGACGGGGTCGGTGGAGGTCGAGGGCGCCTCGGTGCACTTTCGGGCTTGGGGGCCGGCGGGGCCGGGAATCGTGCTGATTCACGGCGGCGCCGCCCACAGTCGCTGGTGGGATCACATTGCGCCGCAGTTCGCCGAGGGGCGCCGCGTCGTCGCTCTCGACTTGACGGGCCACGGCGACAGTCACACTCGCGACGCCTACGCGATGTCCCAGTGGGCTCGCGAGGTGCTGGCGGCGGCCGAGGCAGGGGGAATCGACGGCAAGCCGATTCTGGTGGGGCACAGTATGGGTGGGATTGTTTCTTTCGTGGCCTCGCATCTGCATGGCGAACTGTTGGACGGGGTTGTCATCATCGATTCTCCGCTCAAGGCGCGTACGCCCGAAGAGGAGGCGGCTCGACGCCAGAATGCGTTCGGCCCCAAGAAGGTTTATCCCACCAGGGAAGACGCGATGGGCCGGTTCCGCTTCGTTCCACCGCAGGATTCGGGTCTGCCTGCGGTGCGTGACCATGTGGCGGCCACGTCGATGGAGGAAGTCGAGGGCGGTTGGTCGTGGAAGTTCGATCCGAATTTCTTTCTCCGAGTAGGCGCCGAAGATGTTCTCGACAGCGAACCACGTTGCCGCGTAGCCTATTTCCGAGCTGAGAACGGCATCGTGTCCGATCGACTCATGGAGCACATGCGCGGATTGTTCGGACCGGAGGCCATCGTGGCGGAGATTCCCGAAGCCGGACATCACGTCATGATCGATCAGCCGTTGCAACTCGTGACCGGGGTGCGAACTGTGTTGAGTGCGTGGTCCGTCGCAAGTCAAGTGCCGGTAGAACAAGCGGCAGGTAACGTCGAGGGAAGGGTAGAAGCATGAGCACGGAATTGACGCTCGAACCGAAAGTCGAAGCTGCACTGAAGTTGTGGCACACCATGATCGAAACCGGCGATCTGTCGGCGCTACCGACGATCGTCGCGCCCGACGCGCAGTTCCGATCGCCCACGGGATTCAAGCCGTACCAGTCCGCGGATGCCGTTGTGCTCATTCTCAATACGGTGATCCAGGTGTTCGAGAACTTCGAGTACCACCGTCAGTTCGCCGGAGCCAACGGTCGACAGGTCGTGCTCGAATTCAGTGCGAACATCGGCGACAAGAGTCTCAAGGGAATCGACATGGTCGAATTCGACGAGGACGGCAAGATCGTCGATTTCGAGGTCATGGTGCGTCCGGCCAGCGGGCTCGCGGCTTTGGCTGCCGAAATGGGTAAGAGGCTCGGGCAGACGCTACCGACCTACAAAGCCTGAACTGAGTCCGTCCAAGGCTCAGTTCGTACTGAATCCGCCGTTGGAGTGAAGGAGTTGTCCCGTAATCCAGCCTCCGGCGTCGGACATCAGAAACCGAACGAGGTTTGCAGTGTCGCCGGGAGTACCCAGCCGGCCGGCAGGAGTCTGGAGGGTTGTGGCCTGTCTGATCTCGGGTGTCATCCATCCTGTGTCGATAGGTCCTGGGTTGACGACGTTGGCTCGTATGCCGCGTGATCCAAGTTCGACTGCGGCGGCGATGACGATGCGGTCGAGAGCGCCCTTGCTGGCCCCGTACGGAAGATTGTGGGCCGCATGGTCGCTGGTGAGTGCGATGATCCGCCCGGCCACCTGACTGACGTCGCGCTGTTCCGGAAGCCGTTCAGCGAACGCTTTGATCAGCAGCCAGGAGGCGCGAGCGTTGACGGCGAAATGTCGTTCCCAGCTCTCGACGGTGGTATCGAGGATCGAGCTGTCGACGCTTTCGCAATGTGAGAGCACCAGCCCACGGAGGTCGTTCCGCGCTGCGGCAGCGTCAACGAGCTGATCGGCCACGTCGGGCGAGGCCAGATCTCCGGGAACCAGGTCGACACGGCTTCCGAGTGCGCGACACTTCTCGGCAATGTCTTGCGGATCGTGCGCTCCGCGCCCGAACCCGACGCGTTCGTCGTAAGGCTCCCAGTAGCCGATCGTCAGATCCCAACCATCCTCGGCGAGACCCAATGCGAGGCTTGCTCCGATCGACTTGCTCCGGCCGACACCGGTGATCAACACGGTTCCGCGCTTGTTCGGCACTGCTCGCCTCCGGAAACTTCGTGTAACTGACGCGGGACTTCTTGCACTGACGCGCACAACTCGAGCGGTCAACCGCGGGTGAGGGCACTTCAGTTGGAAGGACCACTGTATCGGGCGAGCGGGTGCTGTCGGCCCCTCGACCTGGCAAGAGTCTTGACACGGCGCTGTTCACAGCGTTTGACTGAGATGCAAGCTCGAGTTGATTCGCCGGACTGTGTCCCGGGAGGTTGACCTATGCGCGGCAAGGGAATTGCAGGCAAGGCTTTCTCAGACGAGGGCTGTAGACGTCGAGCACGGTCGCACCGGGGGACCATCCCGGTATTGGCTTTGGTTGGGGTGTGCGTACTTTCGTTTGCCATGACTCAGACGGCCGGCGCTCAACCTGTTGCGGAGACTGTCGATACCGGGTTCGTGATCCCCTTTGCCGGGGCACCTGGCTACGAGAGCGTCGCGCCCACGCAGATGACCAGTCCGGATCAGCTCAACCAGCCTTTGGGTCAACAGGTAGCGGACGAGATTGCCGCGCAGATCGGACTCGAACCAGCCGACACTTTGTCCGAGGAGCAGTATCGCGATCTCATCTCCGGCGGTGGGGTCGGGGGCAATCGCGAGGACGCCGAGGTGATCGACGAATGCGCCCGAATATTGACCAATACGAACGGGCGCCCTCTCCACTCCGGCACTACGCCGTCGATTCTGGCCAGTTACGGGTTGTACGTGAATCCCGACGGATTGTTGCAGAGCCCCGCCAACGCGGATGCGCCGACGCGGCAGGTGAATACGCTGATCGCTCCCGGCGGTTTTGTGGGCACCTGGCTGCGCAACAACGGTGCGACGCACACTCTGATTGCGCTCTATCAGTCGGCATACACGGTGCAAGCGGTCTACGGATTTGCAGCGCAACAGATTTCGGGTGAAGCGCAGCTGGTGACCAACACCAAAGGCGATGTGAGTTCGGAGGTCGGCATGTCGATGGCGCCGCCGCTCTGGATAGTGAACTTCGCTCTGCTCTACATCTTGAAGCCCTCACTGGCGGCAGCGATGCCTGCACACTGGGCTCCCATTCCGCCTGCCGTTGCCGACGCAGTGAAGGCGAGTCCCACCGGCCAAGTCGCGTTCAGTGACTACGCGTCCTACTTCGAGTGATCGGTCTGCCGGACAGCGCTCACGAACTTCTCGATCAAAGCATGGTCCTTGACGCCGCGGGACGATTCGACGCCGCTGGAGACGTCGACGCCCCAGGCGCCGGTGGCATCCAATGCGTCGCGCACGTTGTCCGGGGACAGTCCGCCCGCCAGGATCCACTGGCCTTGCGGGCGCGATTGCTGTTGGGCCCAGTTCCAGGGCACCCCGGATCCGGCATCCGCGCCGTCGATCAGGAGTTCGTCCTCACCGAGGTCGAGGTTGTAACCGTCGCGGACGTTGCTGGAGACGACCGCGCGGATGACGGTGAGGCCGGCGTCGTGCAGCCGCTGCACTTGCTCGGCGTCGACAAGATCGTGAATCTGCACGGTGCGAAGCCCGGTGACCTCGGCGATCTCGAGGATCTGATCGATCGGGTTACCGAGAAAGACTCCGATTGCCCGGATATGAGCGGGGACCCGCGCAAGTAGTTCGACTGCGAGAGCGGGGTCGACTTTGCGGACGCTCTCGGCGAAGACGAAACCGATGGCGTCGACGCCCAGTCCCACCGTGAAGTCAACCGTGTCAACGTCGCGTAGGCCACAGACCTTGATGAATGTCACCTGATCCAGAGTACTAGCGTCGTCGTCTAGCCTCGAGCGTGCGACATTTCTACGCGCGAGAGGCTTGACGTGGACTGGCTCTACCGAATCAGTTTGATCTCGGGACCGCTGCCGGTGATCCTGACTGTCCTTGGGGTCCTGGGTGGTGTGTGGCTGCTCGGTTCGAACGTGCGGTGGTACTACCGCCGAGCGGTGCCGATCGCGGGGCTGATCGCACTGGTGATCATGATCGCCGTGTGGATCACCGTCGAAAAGGTGATCGTGCCGTTCCCCGATCCCATCGCGATGTCGATCTACGTGTGGATCGGTCTCGGTATCTACGCGCTGCTACTTCTCGGGCCGCGAATCAAGGCGGGCGGAACCGTCGCGAAGGCGGTGCTGTCCGTGGTCGCGACCGTGCTGGTCATCGTCACCGCCGCAACGCAGATCAATCTGGTCTTTGCCGCCTATCCGACTGTGGGAATTGCGTTCGGCCACGACGATTTCGACCGCATTTCACTCAGTGAAGTTCCCGGTCCGACGGATCCTGTTGTCACCGGCGACCCCACCGACACGGTGTGGAAAGCGCCCGAAGGCATGCCGATTCGCGGACGAGTCACGACTTTGCCGGTCCCCGGAACGATTTCGGGATTCTCCGCGCGTGACGCTCAGGTGTATCTGCCGCCGTCGTACTTCACTAATCCGCGTCCGCTTCTTCCTGTACTGGTGCTGATGGCCGGCCAGCCTGGCAAACCCGAGGACTGGCTTCAAGGCGGAAAGCTGACCGCGACAATGGATTCTTTCGCGCGCGATCATGCCGGGCTCGCTCCGGTTGTCGTGATCGCCGACGGAACGGGTTCGCAGATGGCCAATCCGTTGTGCACCGACTCTTCGCAGGGCAAGGTCGGCACGTATCTGGCAAAGGACTTGCCCGCGGCAGTGGCGAGTGCGTTCCAGATCGACACGAATCCGAGAGCGTGGGCCATCGGCGGGCTCTCCTACGGCGGTACCTGTTCACTACAGATGGCGACCAACTATCCCGACGTGTACCCGACATTCCTCGATCTGTCCGGTCAGTTGGAGCCTTCGCTCGGTGACCGACAGCGGACCGTCGACGAGATATTCGGCGGCGACGAGGCAGCGTTCGTGAAGGTGAATCCGATGGATCTCCTGGCGACGCGGAAGTTCCCGAACTCGGGCGGAGTGTTTGTGGTCGGAACGGATGACAACGAGTTCAAGCCCGGCCAGCAAAAGGTGTACGAAGCGGCCAAAGCGGCCGGAATGGACGCCAGGTATCTCGAGCTTCCCGGTGGTCACAGCTTTTCGGTGTGGTCCGCGGGCGTCGAACAGGAACTGGTGTGGATCTCGCAGCGAATGGGACTGATCAGCTGAATCCTGTTCCGGTTTTGGAACGTGTTCTATATTCGGTGTGTGGCTGTCGTTCGGCAGTCTCCCGATCGTTCACCGACTGGAGTTCAGGCACATGTACGAGTGGTCCGACACCGACCTGATGTTCCGCGACGCCTTGCGGGGCTTTATCGACAAAGAGGTGCGACCTCACGTCGACGAGCTCGAAAGTGGTGCGCTGCCGCCGTTCGACATCATCCGCAAGCTGTACTCGACCTTCGGTCTCGCCGACATGGCACGCGAGGGTCTCGAGAAGTCGCTGGCACGTGAGCGTGGCGATGCACCCTCCAGTGACGGTGAGAAGTCGAGCGCATTCAGCGGCGCCGGCAGCATGGGCGTCGTGCTCAACAGCGAATTGGCCGGAGTCAGCCTCGGCCTGGTCGCATCGTTGGGTGTCAGCCTCGGATTGGCCGCCGGAACTATCCGCAGCCGCGGCACACTCGCGCAGAAGGAACGCTGGCTCCCCGGCTTGGTAACTTTCGAAACCGTCGGTGCATGGGCGATCACCGAACCGGACTCCGGCTCGGATGCCTTCGGCGGTATGAAGTCCTACGTACGCCGCGACGGTGACGACTACATCCTCAACGGCAACAAGACCTTCATCACCAACGGTCCGTACGCCGACGTGATGATCGTCTACGCAAAGCTCGACGAGGGCGATGCGTCGGTTGATCGTCGTGACCGCAAGGTGCTCGCCTTCATCCTCGACAAGGGCATGGAGGGGCTCACGCAGAGCCCGCCGTTCAAGAAGATGGGAATGAACTCCTCGCCGACGGGTGAGCTGTTCTTCGACAACGTCCGCATCACCAAGGATCGTCTGCTCGGCGAAACCGAGGACAGCGGAAAGTCCGACGGAAAGTCCAGCGCCAAGGAGAGCTTTGCCGCCGAACGCATCGGCATCGCGTCGCTCTCACTGGGCATCATCAACGAATGTCACCGTCTGAGCATCGAATACGCGAAGTCCCGCAAACTGTGGGGACGTGAGATCGGGCAGTTCCAGCTCATCCAGCTCAAGCTCGCAGAGATGGAGGTCGCTCGAATCAACGTGCAGAACATGGTCTTCAACGCGATCGAACGCACCGCGGCCGGAGACAAAGTGAGCCTGGCGGAGGCGTCGGCGATGAAGCTGTACTCGTCGCGCGCAGCGACCGAGGTCGCGATGGAAGCCGTGCAGCTGTTCGGTGGAAACGGCTACATGGCCGAGTACCGAGTCGAGCAGTTGGCGCGTGATGCCAAGTCGCTCATGATCTATGCGGGCAGCAACGAAATTCAGGTCACCCATATCGCCAAGGGTCTCCTGGGCTGACACCGGAACGTTTTCGCTTGTCGGTCGACCGCAGCAGGAACCGGATAGTCTTGCTGCGGTCGGCGACACCGCGCCGACGGATCGGAGTAAGCAGTGAACGCGCCAGATCCCACAAATGTTCATCCGATGGCCGGGCAACCGCGAGTGGTGTTGCTGAAGCCGTTGATCGACAACCCGTTGATCGAGGTAGGGGAGTACACCTACTACGACGATCCGGAGTTCGCCGAAGAGTTCGAGACTCGAAACGTGTTGCATCACTACGGTCCCGACAAACTGGTGATCGGCAAGTTCTGCGCCCTGGCCACCGGTGTCACCTTCATCATGAACGGCGCGAACCATCGTATGAACGGTGTCTCCACCTACCCGTTCCCGATCATGGGCGGCGATTGGGCCAGGCACATGGATTTGGTGCAGGATTTGCCGTCGCGCGGTGACACCGTCGTGGGGAACGACGTGTGGTTCGGCGGGAACGTGACAGTCATGCCCGGTGTCCGGATCGGTCACGGGTCGATCGTGTCCACTGGCGCCGTCGTAACGCGCGATGTCCCGGACTACGCAATTGTCGGCGGCAACCCGGCAACGGAGATCAAGCGCCGCTTCAGTGCTGAAGACATCGAGAAGTTGGTGCGAATTGCGTGGTGGGACTGGCCGATCGAGACGATCACCCGCCACGTCCGGGTGATCTCGGACGGGAGTGTCGCGGAACTCGAAGCGGTCGAGTGATCTACCGATCTGCTAGTTCGATCGAGTGAGCGAGTAGTTCCGGACGTGAAGCAGAGTGGCGGCGAAAAGACCGACAGCAAGGCCTGTGGCCGTGAAGGTGATCAGGTTCGGTTCGAGGTCGAAGTGGATGATGGTCAGGCGAGCACTCCGAGGATGCTCAGGAGCAAGCCGGTCGCGATGAAAACTGCGAAGAGTAGTTCTGCAACACGGTCGCGCAGCGTTGTGAGTCGCATTCGACGATCGTCTCATCTCAGCCCGAGATCGAGAGTCTTTGTCGGTGGCTTCCATTAACGTGTGCGCATGACTCTCACACTCGGCATGATCACCTTCGACAGTCTCGATCCCGGTCCGCTCGCAACGTGGTGGGCAGCGCAGTTGGGCGGAAACATCGTCGAGGAAAACGACGGTTGGTTCTACATCGTCTCGGTCCCTGACAGCGCCACCAACTTCGCATTCCAGAAGGTCCCGGACCCCACCGCCGGCAAGAATCGCATCCATCTCGATTTGGGGAGTCCGGATCTCGACGCCGAGGTGGCGCGGCTCGTCGAGGCCGGAGCTACCGAGCACCACCGCGAGAACATGGACGGTTTCCGCTGGGTGACGCTCCTCGATCCTGATGGGAATCAGTTCTGCGTATCCGGTCCTCACGCCTGAGCTAACCGATTCTGTGCCCACCTGATTCGTGGCCACTGATATCCCGGACACCTGTTCGGGCATGATGAGAGGCATGACTTCTCAGACTTCTCGGACGGCTCGGGCCGGGGCGGCTTCTCCGACCGGGGCCGACGCAGACGGCTTGTGCAGCTTCGTCGATTCGTCACCGTCGCCGTTCCATGTGTGCGCGACGGTGGCGACCGAGCTGACGGCCGGCGGGTTCGTCGAAGTCCACGAAACGCAGTCGTGGCCAGCCGAGCCCGGACGGTACTTCCTCGTGCGAGGCGGTTCGCTGATCGCCTGGAGCACCGAGGGCGTGGGAAGTACCGCTCCGTTCCGGATTGTCGGAGGTCATACCGACAGCCCGAACCTGCGGGTCAAACAGCATCCCGACCTCACTTCGGCCGGGTGGCAGATGGTGGGCCTCGAACCGTATGGCGGTGCGTGGCTGAACTCCTGGCTCGACCGCGATCTCGGTATCTCGGGCCGATTGAGTGTCCGGGTGGGAAACACTGTGGAGCAGAAGCTGGTTCGCATCGACGACCCGATTCTTCGTGTTCCGCAGCTGGCTATCCACCTGTCCGAAGATCGCAAGGGTGTGACGCTGGATCCGCAGAGGCACGTCAACGGAATCTGGGGCGTGGGTTCGAAGCCCAAGTCTTTCATCGGCTTTGTCGCCGAGCGTGCGGGTGTAGCCGCGTCGTCGGTTCTCGGCTGGGAATTGATGACACACGACCTTGCGCCCAGCGCAGTCGTGGGGGTGGACAAGGAATTGGTCAGCGCCCCCAGGCTCGACAATCAGGGCACGTGTTATGCAGGGACACAAGCACTTCTGGCCGCGGCTGAGTCGCCCGGTCAGCAGGTCCCAGTGCTTGCACTCTTCGATCATGAAGAGGTCGGCAGCATGTCCGATCGCGGAGCTTTCTCGGACCTGCTGAACACCGTGCTCGAGCGGATCGTGTTGGGACGTGGTGGTGGCCGCGAAGAATTCCTGCAGGCGATGGCCGGCTCGGTATGCGCGTCGGGCGACATGGCACACGCGACGCACCCCAATTACCCGGACCGCCACGAGCCCGCTCATCGGATCGAGATCAACGGTGGGCCGGTACTCAAGGTGAACCAGAACCTGCGCTACGCCACCGATGCGGCCGGTGCCGGCGAATTCGCGCTCGCGTGCGATCAGGCGGGAGTGCCGATGCAGCGCTACGTCCACCGCGCCGATTTGCCGTGCGGCTCCACCATCGGACCGATCACGGCATCACGCACCGGACTGTCCACCGTCGACGTCGGCGCGCCTCAGCTCGCGATGCACTCTGCCCGCGAGCTGATGGGCGCGGCAGATGTCCGCATGTATGCCGACGCGCTCGGTGCCTTCCTCACGCCGCGTAGTTAGAGGGCGCGTAGTCAAAGTGCAGGGAGCCCAGTGGGCGTAGAGGGCGCAGCCGGTAGATCCTCGAAGAAGTCGGCGCTCGGAGTGAAGAACATCGAGCCCGTCACGGCCGTCGAGAAATCGAGCAGACGGTCGTAATTGCCGCGAGGGTTGCCGAGAAACATGTTCTCGAGCATCCGTTCGGTGATCGCCGGCGTGCGGCAGTAGCCGATGAAGAAGGTGCCGATCTCGTCGTCGCCGAGGCGTCCGTACGGCATGTTGGCGCGCAGGATCTCGAGAGCCTTGCCGTTCTCGTCCTTGATCGCGTTGAGGGCGACGTGCGAGTTGGACGGCTTCACGTCGGACGTCATTTCGATGTCCTCGAGCTTGCTGCGTCCGATCACACGCTCCTGCTCATCGACGGTGATTGCTTCCCAGTCCCGCATCTTGTGGATGTATCGCTGGATGTGGACGTAGCTGCCGCCTGCGAACTCGGGATCCTCGTCGCCGACCGTCACCGCGGCGACGGCGTCGCGGCCCACCGGATTCTCGGTGCCGTCGACGAAGCCGATGAGGTCTCGGTTCTCGAAGTACTGGAAGCCGTGAACCTCGTCGACCACCGTGGCTGCGCCGTGCAGTCGCTTCGTGATCTGCCGAGCCACCTCGAAACACGCATCCATGCTCATCGCGCGGATGTGGAAGAGCAGATCGCCGGGAGTCGACGGCGCCGAGTGAACGTCGCCCTGCAAAGCGGTGAACGGGTGCAGTAGCGCGGGACGCGGACCGGCGAACAGTCGATCCCAAACCGACGAACCGATGCTTGTCACCACATCCAAACCTGATCCGGGGACGCGCAGCCCCACTGCGCGCTGCAGGCCGGCGACGTCGGCGAGTAGTTCTCGTGTGGTGTTCTCGCCACCCGGATTCACGGTCGCGACCAGGAAAATCGCAGCCGGAGTGAGGGGAGTGGTCACCGACTGGGACTGTGCCGTGAGGTCGGACTGACGAACATCCTGGGGCATGCGAGGCCTTTCGAGGGAGAGAGTGGGCCGACCCTGACTTTAAGAAAACCGACCGGATTACCCAAACCGGGGCGGGTGTGACGGGCGATACTTCGCAGGCCCGGAGGTGTTGCGGGTGCTGCCGTCTGCGGAAGTCGTCGGCCCGCACCGATAGACTGTCCCCCGGCACGTTCTTTCGTTGGGCACATTCGTGGTGTCCCGCTCCGCGCCGGCTTGCCTCTTGACTCCCGTAGGGAAGGGACCACTCTCCAGTGTCTGCTCACCAGGTCGATACCGTCACGCACGCATCGGCTGATCCCGATGCCGCTCAGCCGTTCAAGGAGCTCGGTCTCAAGGACGACGAATACGCACGCATCAAGGAGATCCTGGGCCGCCGTCCCACGGACGCCGAACTGGCGATGTACTCGGTGATGTGGAGCGAGCACTGCTCGTACAAGTCCTCGAAGGTCCACCTCGGATACTTCGGCAAGACCACCACCGACGAGATGCGCGCCAACATGCTGGCCGGTATCGGTGAGAACGCCGGCGTCGTCGACATCGGTGACGGCTGGGCAGTCACGTTCAAGGTCGAGAGCCACAACCACCCGTCGTACGTCGAGCCCTACCAGGGTGCGGCGACCGGTGTCGGCGGCATCGTCCGCGACATCATGGCCATGGGTGCTCGTCCGATCGCCGTCATGGATCAGCTTCGGTTCGGTGCTGCTGACGCCCCCGATACCCGTCGCGTCGTCGACGGTGTCGTGCGTGGTGTCGGTGGATACGGAAACTCCCTCGGCCTGCCGAACATCGGCGGCGAGACGGTCTTCGACGAGTCCTATGCAGGTAACCCGCTGGTCAACGCCCTCGCTGCCGGCGTCATGCGCGTCGAGGATCTGCATCTGGCCTTCGCTTCGGGCGCGGGCAACAAGATCATCCTGTTCGGCGCACGCACCGGTCTCGACGGAATCGGCGGCGTCTCGGTCCTCGCGTCGGCGACGTTCGACGACGAGGGTGGAGACACCGGCGGACGTAAGAAGCTGCCCGCGGTTCAGGTCGGCGACCCGTTCACCGAGAAGGTGCTCATCGAGTGCTGTCTCGACCTCTACAAGGCCGGCCTCGTCGTCGGCATCCAGGACCTCGGCGGCGCCGGGCTGTCCTGCGCCACCTCCGAGCTGGCCGCGGCCGGCGACGGCGGCATGCACATCAACCTCGAGAAGGTTCCGATGCGCGCCACCGGAATGACCCCGGCCGAGGTGCTCTCGAGCGAATCGCAGGAGCGCATGTGCGCCGTGGTCACGCCCGAGAACGTCGATGCGTTCATGGAGGTCTGCAAGAAGTGGGACGTCCTGGCCACCGACATCGGCGAGGTCACCGACGGTGAGCACCTCACCATCTCCTGGCACGGCGAGACCGTCGTCGACGTTCCCCCGCGCACCGTCGCGCACGAGGGTCCGGTTTACCACCGCCCCGTCGAGCGTCCGGCAACGCAGGATGCCTTGATCGAGAATACGACCGCCGGACTGAAGCGTCCCGAAACCGACGCCGAACTCGAAGCGACCCTGCTGAAGATGATCGCCTCGCCTGCCCTGTGCAGCCGCAAGTGGATCACCGAGCAGTACGACCGCTACGTCCGCGGAAACACCGTCCTGGCCGAGAACGCCGACGGCGGTGTCATCCGCATCGACGAGAAGACCGGACGCGGAATCGCACTGTCCACCGACGCTTCGGGCCGCTACACCGCGCTCGACCCGTACACCGGTGCGCAGCTCGCGTTGGCCGAGGCTTTCCGCAACGTGGCAGTCACGGGCGCAACGCCCAAGGCCGTCTCCAACTGCCTGAACTTCGGTTCTCCCGAGGACCCGGGTGTCATGTGGCAGTTCCAGCAGGCCGTTCGCGGCCTTGCCGACGGCTGCGCCACCCTCGGCATCCCCGTCACCGGCGGCAACGTCAGCTTCTACAACCAGACCGGATCCACGGCAATCCTGCCGACGCCGGTGGTTGCCGTCCTCGGTGTGATCGACGACGTTCACCGCCGCATCCCGACGGGCCTCGGACTCGAGCCCGGCGAGACGCTGATCCTGCTCGGCGAGACCCACGACGAGTTCGACGGTTCCATCTGGTCGCAGGTCGAGCACGGTCACCTCGGTGGCGTGCCGCCGAAGGTCGACCTCGCCCGTGAGCAACTGCTCGCCGACATTTTGCTCGCCTCTTCGCGTGACGGTCTCGTCACCGCAGCCCACGACCTCTCCGAGGGGGGACTGGCCCAGGCTGTCGTCGAAGCCGCGCTGGCCGGCGAAACCGGTTGCCGCATCCTGATTCCCGAGGGCGCCGATCCGTTCGTCACCCTGTTCTCGGAATCGTCGGGACGCGTCCTCGTTGCAGTTCCGCGCACCGAGGAGACTCGCTTCACCGGTATGTGCACCGCCCGCGGCTTGCCGTGGACGCGTATCGGGGTCGTCGACGAGGGCAGCGACTCCGTCGAGGTCCAGGGACACTTCTCCGTCACGATGGCCAAGCTCCGTGAGGCCTTCGAGGGAACGCTGCCCGCACTGTTCGGGTGATAGATGGTCGATTCCGGAGAACTGACTTCTTCTGACAGCCAGCCGCAGGAACACCACCTGCGGCTGGCTGTTCCCGCACCCCTCGAGAAGCTCGACAACCGCTTCACCGAGTGGGCGTGGGGGCTCCTCAAACTCGACTTCACCGGCATCGCGTTTGCCGCGTTCTTCTTCTGCTGGTCGTTGACCCCTTCGCTGTTGCCGCGCGATTGGCTTTTCCAAGGTCTGATCGGCGGAATCAACTCGGCCATCGGCTACGGCGTCGGTACTGCGATCGGTTGGGCTGTCGAGCGATACCTGCTCAGCGGGCGACGGTGGTGGCCACTGCCCGAGCCGGTGCCTTCCGCGATCAAGGTCTTCGTTCCGGTCGCGTCCATCGTCGCGGCGATCATCATGCTGGTCTACGCGGCCGGGTGGCAACGTGAAATCGCGGCACTGACCGATGCCGAAGGCACGACCACTTCCGGCTACATCCGAACCCTCGGACTGAGCCTGCTCGTCGGTGGCCTGCTCATCTCGATCT
>NZ_BAAILK010000012.1:383080-464926 GCF_054589475.1 Rhodococcus sp. no. 34 | reverse complement strand
GGTGAAACTGATTGCCCGACAGCTGATGCGGCGGTTCCACTGGTCACGGTCGGTGGCCAATGGCGTCGGTGTCCTGGTTGTCACCGTCCTGTTCTTCATGCTGGTCGACGGCGTCCTGGTCCGCGGAATCTATGCAGCGACCAACTCGATCTTCAGTCTGCAGAACTCGACCACTCGCGACGGCGTCGTCGAACCGCAGGATCCGATGAAATCGGGTAGCCCCGAATCAGCCGCTCCCTGGGACACATTGGGGTTCGAGGGACGAAACTTCGTCTCGCGCGGACTCGACGCGCAGGAACTCGAAGCGGCAACCGGTAAGCCTGCGATGGATCCGATTCGCGTATATGCCGGACTTGAAAGCGCCGAAGATCCCGAAGAGCGTATGGATCTGGTCATCAAGGAGCTGGAGAGGACCGGCGCATTCCAGCGCAAGGTTCTCGTGGTCATTCCGACGACGGGTACGGGGTGGGTCAATCCCACTGCGGCACAGGCAATCGAACTTGTGCATGACGGCGACACTGCTCTTGTCGCCAGCCAGTACTCGTACCTGCCGAGTTGGATCTCGTTCCTCGCCGACCAGGAGAAGGCGCAAGCTGCCGGACGCCTGTTGATCGAGCGGGTACACGAAAGATGGCTCCAGGAACCGGAAGCCACCAGGCCGAAGTTCATGGTCTACGGCGAGAGCCTCGGCGTCATGGCCGGCGCCGGAGCCTTCGACACACTGCAGGCGGCGCGCGATACCGCCGACGGAATTCTGTGGGTGGGCCCGCCGAACGCGACGCAGTTGTGGCGTTCGATCGAGAAGAGGCGCGATCCAGGCACTCCCGAAGTAGCTCCTGTCTACGCGGACGGCTTGGCCGGCGTGCGGTTCGCGGATCGCTCCGAAGACATTCCGACCGACGGGATGACGTGGCCGCAGCCGCGGGTTCTGTTTGTCCAGCACCCTTCCGATCCAGTGGTGTGGTGGTCACCCGACCTCATGTTCAATCGGCCCGAGTGGCTCAAGGAAGTGCCCGGTTTCGACCGCTCGCCGTCGATGAAATGGTTCCCGATCGTGACGTTCTGGCAGGTGTCGGCCGACCTCGGTAACGCCGCGGGAGTTCCGGACGGCCATGGTCACAATTACGGAACCTCTGTTCTGGACGCCTGGATCAGCGTCGTCCAGCCCGAGGGATGGACGGCCGCAGAAACCGAGCGAGTGCGGTCGGCATTGGTTGTCGCCGTGAAATCAGAGGGCCCCGAGAAGTGAGGGGAGTCGCCTCGATCGCGCTCTCCGCTACCGCGATCACCTGGAGCAACGTCGTGCTTCCGGCATTCGGTCTTTCGCCCCGAGCCCGCGCCGTGGTCAACACCGCGGCCGGTCTGTCGGCCATCGGAGTCCTACTCGCACGTGGTTACACCCGCGAGGAACTCGGCTTGGCGCACACCGGCATTCGTGGTGGTTCTCAGTTCGGCGGAGCCGCGGCGGGGGCGGTCCTCACGGGCTACAGCGTCGCTTTGGCCGTTCCCTCCTTGCGCGCGACTCTCGCTGCCGACGAGCGAGCAGACGGCCGCGAAGACTTCCTCGAATGGATCATCCTGCACATCCCGTTCGGGACGGTGCTCTCCGAGGAACTGTTGTTCCGTAGCGCGATGTCGGCCGTCTGGAGCCGCGAACTGAACAGGCCGACCGCGCAGGCTGTTCACGCACTGACCTTCGGGCTGTGGCACGTCGCCCCCGCCCGCGGTGCCGGCGACAACGTTCCCGCAGCCGTGGCGTTCACCGGCGCTTCGGCATTGCTGTTCGAGTGGCTGCACCGCCGTGGCGGCAGCGTACTTGCCCCCGCCCTGCTGCACCTGGCCACGAATGCCGGTGGCGCACTTGCCGTTCGTATCGCTACTCGCAGACAGGGAGTGAACTGATGCCGCCCCGCCGCGCCGTCGACCCCGCCGAATTTCGTGCCGCCGTCCTGGCCGTCGGCCCGTGGCTTCGAGATCCGGAACTGCCGAAGCCTTCGCGCAGTGAACTCGGTGCGGCAGTGAAGATGAGTGCGCGCACTCTCGAACAGATCGCCCCCGGATCGAGCGTCGAGGTGCGGGTCCCACCGTTTGTTGCGGTGCAATGCATCGAAGGTCCGCGTCACACGCGCGGAACCCCGCCCAACGTCGTCGAGACGGACGCTCGGACGTGGTTGCAGATGGTCACCGGATTGCTCGAGTTCTCCGAGGCCTCAGGTGACGGAAGAGTCGACGCCTCAGGTAGCCGCGCTCCCGAAATTGCGCACTGGCTCCCACTGCTCCGGTTGGCGTAGTGACAGAGACCATCCGGTTCGCTTCGGCGTGATCTGAGACCCAAGGCAGCCCTCAGGGGAAGTGAGTCCCAAAATGGCCGTAGACTGTGGATGCCCCCCAACCCCTGCCCACAAAGGGAGCGCCCGGTGACTCGTGCCGATCTGTCGGTCAACAGTCCAAATCTCCTCGCTTCGAACCCGTCCGACGAGGACGAGAACGAGCCCCGCGAAGAATGCGGTGTATTCGGCGTCTGGGCGCCGGGAGAGGATGTGGCGAAGCTCACTTATTACGGCCTGTACGCACTTCAGCACCGTGGTCAAGAAGCTGCCGGCATTGCGGTAGCCGACGGCTCCCAGGTGCTGGTGTTCAAGGATCTCGGCCTGGTCAGCCAGGTATTCGACGAGCAGACCCTCGCAGCGATGCCAGGTCACGTCGCCGTCGGACATTGCCGTTACTCCACCACCGGTTCCACGACGTGGGAGAACGCGCAGCCCATCTTCCGTACGACCACTGCCGGCACCGGCATCGCGCTCGGCCACAACGGCAACCTGGTCAACACCGCTGAACTCGCGAGCCGCACCCGTGCCGCCGGCCTGGTCAACGACAAGCGCCCCAATGCCGCGACTTCCGACTCCGACCTAATCGGTGGTCTCCTGGCACACGCTGCCGGCGACAGCACCATCGAACAGGCCGCGATGGAATTGCTTCCCACGTTGGAGGGCGCGTTCTGCCTCACCTTCATGGACGAGCACACGCTGTACGCAGCGCGCGATCCGCACGGCATCCGCCCGCTCTGCCTCGGTCGACTCGACCGCGGTTGGGTAGTCGCCAGCGAGACCGCAGCCCTCGACATCGTCGGTGCGTCGTTCGTTCGCGACATCGAACCCGGTGAGCTGCTTGCGATCGACGCCGACGGCGTCCGCTCCTCGCGTTTCGCGAATCCGACTCCCAAGGGCTGTGTTTTCGAGTACGTCTACCTCGCGCGTCCCGACAGCGTCATCGGTGGCCGTTCGGTCCACTCGACCCGCGTCGAGATCGGCCGTCTGCTCGCCAGCGAGCATCCCGCCGAAGGTGATCTGGTCATCCCTGTTCCCGAGTCCGGCACCCCCGCAGCCGTCGGGTACGCCCAGGGTTCGGGCATTCCTTACGGCCAGGGTTTGATGAAGAACGCCTACGTCGGCCGTACCTTCATCCAGCCGTCGCAGACGATCCGTCAGCTCGGTATCAGGCTCAAGCTCAACCCGCTCAAGGAAGTCATCCGCGGCAAGCGGCTTGTGGTGGTGGACGATTCGATCGTCCGCGGTAACACTCAGCGTGCGCTCATCCGGATGCTCCGCGAAGCCGGCGCCCTCGAAATTCACGTCCGTATCGCCTCGCCGCCGGTCAAGTGGCCCTGCTTCTACGGTATCGACTTCGCCTCACCGGCCGAGTTGATCGCCAACGGCGCAGGCGGACAGGACGCGACGTTCGAGGAAATGCTCGACGGCGTGCGTCGTTCCATCGGAGCTGACACCCTCGGATACATCTCCACCGAGGGCATGATCGCCGCCACCGAGCAGCCGGCCAGCCGTCTGTGCGCCGCGTGCTTCGACGGGACCTACCCGATCGCGCTTCCCAAGGAAACCTCGATCGGCAAGAACGTCCTCGAGGGGATGCTCGAGAGCACTGCAGGTTCGACGGCCACTCGCGACAACGACAATGCGAGCGCGCTCAGCCGCCCCTGAACATCAGAATCGTTGAAATTCGACAGCCGAGAATCTGCCGTCCACAGCATGTGGGCGGCAGATTTTCTGTTCACGACTTTCTGTTCCACGACACGGCATACGTCGTGAGCATCTGGCATAGTGCCCTCCGTGGCGCAACTGAGAATGGATGGGCACCGGGTCCTGGTCGCAGACCTGGTGGGGGACACCATCAAAGCGATCAACGGCTCGATGGTGGCGTACGAGGGTGCGATTACCTTCAAGAACGCCGGAATGGGCGGTGGCGGTGGGTTACGTGCCGCGCTGAAACAGAAGGCGGCAGGTGAATCACTGTCCCTGATGGAAGTCAGCGGACAAGGCACCGTCTACTTCGCGGTCGACGCCCAGGACATCACGATCATCGAGCTCAACAACGACGCTTTGCACGTCGAAGCCTCACAATTGCTCGCACTGGTCGGACAGCTGCGAACCGATGTGAAATTTGCCGGCCTCCGCGGCGCAGGTTCCGGACAGGGCTTGTTCACGACGGTCGTCAGCGGCACCGGTCTGGTGGCCGTGCTGTCGAAGGGCGGACCGATCATCGCGCTCGAAGTCAGCCCGCAGTATCCGCTGGTTGCCGATCCCGACGCATTCGTCGCTCACCGTGGCCAGCTCAACCAGAGCTTCGTCACCGACGTCACCTGGCGCTCCGCGATCGGCGGTGGCAGCGGTGAAGCGTTCTCGCTGCGATTCGACGGATCCGGAGTCGTCTACATCCAGCCCGAGGAGCGCTGAACCATGCCGTTGGAATTGGTGAACAGCAAGGTCGTCAAGTCGACCCTCGCGCCGGGCCAGAACGTTCTTGCCCGCACCGGGTCGATGCTCTACTACACCGGTGACGTCCGCTTCATCCCGCACAGCATGGGCGGTGGGCCCGGCGCCATGCCGAACATGGGCGGTATCGCCGGGATGGCCGGCCGCATGATGTCCGGCGAACACGCACGCATGATGGCGGCCGAGGGAAACGGTGAGGTCTTCTACGGGCACGCCGGCTTGTACGTCGAGGTCATCCACCTCGACGGGTCGTCAATGCTCACCGTCGAAGCCGACCGACTCCTCGCACACGACGGTTACCTCCAGAGTTCGATAGTCGCTCTCACGTCGCAGGGCGGTGTGCGCGGAGCAGTACGCGGCGCCATGACCGGTCAAGGACTGTTCACGACGCAGTTGCACGGACAGGGAAGCGTCGCGGTCCTCTCGCACGGGGGCGCGATTCCGTTGCAGGTCGGTCCGAACAATCCTCAGGTCGTCGTCGACCCGCAGGCATACGTGTGCCACATCGGTCAGATCAACGTCGACATCTCCGCGAACGTCGGCTGGCGCGAGGCCGTCGGCAAGGGCTCGGGGGAGTCCATCCAGCTGAAGATGACCGGCGCCGGCACCGTTTGGGTCCAGGCGTCCGAGCAGAAGTTCTGAGAGGGCACAGAGCATGGGTATCGAAATTCACAATCCGGCAACTCTGCCCGCCAACGACAACGTCCCGGGCAACGACTACGCCTTCTGCGTCGAGATGGCCGGACAACCGTGGTTCACGTCCAAGGGCGCGATGATCGCGTACTACGGAAACATCAACTTCGAGCCGCTCGGGCGCACGAGCATGACGGCGATCGTCGCGGCCAGGTTTTCTTCACCGCTCTACGCGGACGACTGGGTGCTCGCTCAGGGACAGGGCAAGTTGATCCTCGGGGACCGCGGATTCAACATCAATTCCTACGACCTCGACGACGGCAACCTCACGATTCGCGCGGCCAATCTCCTCGCCTTCGAGACCAGCCTGGACCTCAAACAGTCCATCGTCCCAGGCTTTTTGACGCTACTGGGGACAGGCAAGTTCCTGGCGTCGTCCAATGGCCCGGTCATGTTCGCGGAGCCGCCGCTGCGCATCGACCCGCAGGCGTTGGTGGGTTGGGCCGACTGCCCGTCGCCGTCCCACCACTTCGATGCCGACTGGATGCAGAGCTTCCTGGGCGCGGTTCGCGGAAGCATGTTCGGCGCGAACACCGGCGAAGAACGCCAGTTCGATTTCACCGGAGCCGGGACGGTACTGATCCAGTCGAGCGAGAAGGTCGTCCACGACGGACACCTCCTCAAACACATCGAATCCGAGACGGTCGCACTCGGGCAGAACAGTCTGCGCGCACTGCACGCCTCGATCGGTGCGCGGCTGCAGAACTGACGTCTCGGGGTACGCGAGGTCTCACCGAGGGGGCCGGTCCGGTAGCGTATGGGCGTAATCGTCGGTATTTGTGTGCGCGCTCTGGGTCTCGAGTCGAACGATCCATCTCGCGTCACGAGGATTGCAAACACTTCACATTGCAAGACCACTTACCTGTGCACGAGCAATACGTGCTCGCGAGAAATACAAGGCTGGAGTAGTAACCCGATGACCGAGGACAGTCACCGCACCGCAGGCGCCTCCTACGCGGCAGCAGGAGTCGATATCGCCGCAGGCGACCGGGCGGTGGAACTCTTCGCCCCTCTGGCCAAGAAGGCCAGCCGCCCCGAGGTCATGGGTGGCCTCGGTGGTTTCGCCGGCTTGTTCTCCCTCAAGGGTGATTACAAGGAGCCGTTGCTCGCCGCATCGACTGACGGCGTCGGAACCAAGCTCGCTGTCGCGCAGGCGATGGACAAGCACGACACGGTCGGACTCGACCTCGTCGCCATGGTTGTCGACGACCTCGTCGTCTGTGGCGCTGAGCCGCTGTTCCTCCAGGACTACATCGCCGTCGGCCGGGTCATCCCCGAGCGCGTCGCGGAATTGGTCAGCGGAATCGCCGAGGGCTGCATCCAGGCCGGCTGCGCTCTCCTCGGCGGCGAGACCGCCGAGCACCCCGGCATCATGGCCGACGGTGACTACGACCTTTCCGCCACCGGTGTCGGCGTCGTGGAGGCCGAGAAGCTGCTCGGACCGGATCGCGTTCGCCCCGGCGACGTCGTCATCGCCATGGGTTCTTCGGGACTGCACTCCAACGGTTACTCACTGGCCCGCAAGGTCCTGCTCGAGATCGACCGCATGAACCTGAGCGCACACGTCGACGAGTTCGGCCGCACGCTCGGTGAGGAACTGCTCGAGCCCACCAAGATCTACGCCAAGGACTGCCTGGCACTCGCTGCCGAGACCGACGTGCGCACGTTCTGCCACGTCACCGGTGGCGGCCTCGCCAACAACCTCGCGCGCGTCATGCCCAAGGGCTTGGTCGCCGAACTCGATCGCGGAACCTGGAGCCCCGCTCCGGTCTTCGCCATGATCGCGCAGCGCGGACGCGTCGAGCGCGCCGAGATGGAGCAGACGTTCAACATGGGCGTCGGCATGGTCGCCGTCGTCGCACCCGAGGACGTCGACCGCGCACTTGCCGTCCTCACCGCACGCCACATCGACTGCTGGACGCTCGGTAGCGTCAAGAAGGCGTCGGACGCCGCTGCAGAGCGTGCGTTCCTGGTCGGAGACCACCCGCGCTTCTAGACCGCAACGTCAACTGCCCCATCGGAGAGATCCGGTGGGGCAGTTTTGTGTGTCCGTGCAAGCAGGCGCGAGGCGGAAAATGGAACGCAAAAATGAGGAAGAGCGATCAGCTCTTCCTCATTTCACAGTCTGCGCGGTGGCAGTGCGCGGTCAACGCCGCCAGTCGTCGTAGTCGTCCTCTCGCGCATGCCCTTCCCTATCGGAAGTCTGGTCCGATCGGACACTGCTCCGATGCGAGTTGGTCGATCCACCTGCGAGCTCTCTTTGCAGGCTGTCGAAATCCGTGGTCGGTACGCTGTATTTCAATTCGCGTGCAACCTTGGTCTGCTTTGCCTTAGCCCGGCCGCGGCCCATGGCTGACCCCCTCGCGCTTTCGCGGGGCGGCCTGGGGAATTTGGCGGCCCCGTTTGAGTGTGTAAGTTTCCTGACACACACTCTAGCGTGGAAAAGTCGCTTCCGCTTCCACGAAGGCCTCACCGCCGTGTCTGATTGCTCTCACTATGGCCGCGAGCTGCCAGGATGCTGAAAGAACTCGTCAGAACTTTGTGAGAACTGCTCAGAAGTTTCCGGGAATTGCGCGAATCGTCCCCACTCGGGCGTCGCCGCCGAAGACCGGAGCGGATGCGAGAGCCGCCAACTCCTCGGTCCACTCGGTGTTCATCCGCTTGAGCAGAGCTGCCGCCAAGGGCAGGAGCGCCCGCTCGTGACCGTCGTCGATCTTGAGGGCGAAAGCGGAACCGTCGGGAAGCGCTCCGGCGTAGATGCCGTCGTATCCGGTCTTGGAGAACAGACCCGGCACGGCGGACATCAGGCGCTGATCGTTGCGGCCGGTGCCCGAGACGAGGAAGGGGTTCTCGCGGACCGCGTCGGCCACAGCTCGTTCGGGTGAGTCGGGCTCAGCCGAGGGCAGGCGTCCGAATGCCCGAGCCAGGTTTGTGAGCGAGAGCGGCACGATCGGGAGACCACAACCGTCGATGCCGAGTTCCTGCTCTTCCTCGCCGCTGAGATCGAAGATCGTCTCCTGGATCGCGAGTTGGAGGGGATGAGTCGGCTCCATGTACGTCTCGAGCGGCCAGTCGTTCACGACGCACGTGGCGAGCATCGCGGAGTGCTTGCCCGAGCAGGTCATGTAGATCGGGCTGGGAAGCTCGCCCGCTGCGATCAGTTCGGCTCGGGCCAGTTCGTTGCCCGGCAGATCGGAGGGGCACTGCAACTGGTCGACACCGAGTTGGTAGCGAGCGAGAAGCGCTGCGACCAGTTCGATGTGATCGGCCTCGCCCGCATGTGAGGACGACGCGACGGCCAACTCTTCCGGACTGGTGGGTGCAAAGCCGTTACGAAGCGCAGCGACGGCTTGCAGCGGCTTGTTCGCCGAGCGCGGGTAGATAGGTGTGTGAATTTCCCCGAGTCCGACAACGACCTCGCCGTCGGCGCCGAGAATGACGGCCGATCCGCGATGCACGCATTCGCGGAATCCGGAGCGGACCACTTCCACCAATTCGATACTCACGAGTGCACCTGCGCTTCTGCTTGTTCGATGAACCTCTGGACGCGCGCGGTGACGTTCGGTGCAAGGTCGGTGTGTTCTGCGAGCAGCCGTCGAAGCCGCTCAGGGTCCGTTCCGGCGAAGACCTCTCGAACAGTCACTCCGTGATCCGGTACGTGGACTCGGGTGACCGAATCGCCCGCGGCGATCGTGCCGGTCCGGTTGACGCGAAGGTAGGCGCCGACGTCGGTCCGCTCGGTGAATCTTTTGACCCAGCCCTTTTCCGCGGCCCAGATGCCGAAGGTGCCGCACGGGACGCGGGGCGCGGTCACTTCGAGTTCGAGAACGTCCGACGCCTCGGCTCCGGTGATGTGCCAACGCTCGCCGATCACGGCGTCCGTGACAAGCATCCCGCTGATGTGAAGATTCTCGCCGAACCAACCGGGGCCGAGGGGTCGGCCCAATTCGTCCGACCAACGCTGCGCTTCGTCGCGCTGATACGCGTAGACAGCTTGGAAGGCGCCGCCGTGGAACTCGGTGTCGCAGACGTAGTCGCCACCCAGTCCGAGTCGGCCGACCGCGACGCGGCCGTCGACGGGACGTTTGTCGATCGCGGTACGGGGGACTCGCCTGACGCCACTGTCACGTTCGGTGTGGACGACGCAGACCGCGTCGACCGTGCCCGTCACTTTCCGCGCAATCGGTTGACAGCCTCACGTCCGGCCTGGGGTGCGTCGTCCGCCACGATCGAATCCGGATCGATGGACGCAGCGCTGGGGCCGGCCATCAGTTCGGTGTCGACCGGGATGTTGCGCTTGATCAGAGCGAGTGCGATGGGGCCGAGCTCGTGATGATTGACGACGGTCCCGACGCGTCCGACGGCCCGTCCGCCCGCCGTGATCGGGTCACCCGGTTCCGGGACGGCTTCGGCGCTGCCGTCGAGGTGCAACATGACGAGATGGCGCGGGGGCTTGCCGAGATTGTGAACTCGGGCGACGGTTTCCTGACCGCGGTAGCACCCCTTGTCGAGGTGGACGGCGCCGTGCTCGGCCGGCCCACCGATCCAGTGGACCTCGTGCGGGATGGTCCGTTCGTCGGTGTCCAGTCCGAGGCGAGGCCTCGTCGCTTCGACGCGCAGTGCCTCGAAGGCCCAACTGCCGGCGGGCTTGGCGCCGGCATCGGTCAGCCTGGTCCACCACGCTGCCAGTTGCTCACGTGGGACGAGAAGGTCGAAAGAGTTCTCGGTAGGCCACGGCATGCGGCGGACAAATCCGCCGTCGGCCAAGGCGTGAGCGTCGTAGGCCTCGGTGGGTGTCTGAACCTCGAGTGCGGCGAGGACAGTTGACGCTTCGGGTCCGATCAGGCTCAGGACCGCGAGTTCGTTGCCGTCTCGAGGTTCGGCCTTGGACCAGAACACCATCTTCTTCAAGAAGGAGAGAAGGTCGGGTCCGCGGTTCGCCTCGGTGTCGATCCAGGTGACACCGGCCAGGTCCGTCTGCACGAAGTGGTGCTCGACGCGTCCGTTGACGTCCAGGCTCAAGTTCTCGGCACTCTTGCCGTCGGGGAGCGCGGCGATGTGCTGGCTCGAAATCGTGTGCAGCCACGTGAGGCGTTCGTCGCCGGGAATGGCGATCACGAATCTGTGACTGCGGTCGACCACCACTGCTGCGCGCTGCGCGGTTCGCTGTTCGCCGAGGGGATCGCCGTAGTGCCACGCGACACCCATGTCGGCCGAACCGTCCGGTGCGGTGACCGCGCCGGGGGAAGTCAGAAGTGGGCTGTTGGGCACAAGAGCGTTGTCGACCACGAGACCAGTCTAGGAGTGTGGGCGGGATCGCGGTTACAGGGCGGCCCCGGCGGCTTGGCGGATCGTTAGGGTTGATGGCATGCCTGATCGCGTATTGGTGACTCTCGACCATGAGGTGCTCGATGCTGACGCACCGTTTCTGCACGCCGACGACCTGGCGGTGGTGCGCGGCGACGGAGTCTTCGAGACGCTGTTGGTACGCGACGGCCGCGCCCGGGTGGTCGAGGGACACCTGAGTCGACTGGTTCTGAGCGCACGGGCACTCGGTCTGCCCGCTCCGGTTCTCGATGATTGGCGTCTGGCGATCGAGATGGCTGCCGAGGAATGGGGGACCGAGAAGGAAGGCGCCCTTCGTCTCGTTCTGACCCGCGGCCGTGAGAGCGGCGACAAGCCGACAGCCTTCGTGATGGTCGGTCCGGTGGCCGATCGGGTCAGACAGGTCCGCGAATCGGGGTTGTCGGTGATGACTCTCGAGCGAGGTTTCTCTGTCGATCTCTCTGCCCGGGCACCCTGGCAGCTACTGGGCGCGAAGACGTTGTCGTACGCAACCAACATGGCAGCGCTTCGATATGCGGCGAATTTGGGTGCTGACGATGTGATCTTCGTCAGTTCCGAGGGCAATGTGTTGGAGGGACCACGCTCGACGGTGGTGATCGTTCGGGACAGGACTTTGATCACACCGCCTCCCGCACAGGGCATTTTGATGGGCACTACGCAGCGCGCCCTGTTCGACGTTGCCGGCAGTGCTCGCTTCGATTGCCGATACGAAACCCTCCGACCTGCGGATTTGATTGCGGCCGACGGAGTGTGGATGGTTTCGAGCGTCACGCTGGCCGCACGCGTCCATACACTCGACGGGCTCACATTGCCAGAGCCGAAGGTCTCCGGGGAATTCGCGGAATTGGTTGAACGTGCAATTGATTCGGATTCAGCAGGGCGATAGGCGAATAGGAATCGCGACAGGTCTCTACTACATTTGGTAGTAGCAAAGTCCTGCGGTCCAAACCGGACAGCAGTACCGTGTCCGCAGGGGCCGAGCGACTGCCCGCGTCTCGAACCCCGAAGCCTGTCCCAGGGCCCTACTCTCGGAGTAGCCAATGGATACTTTGGACGTCTCCAGGTGGCAGTTCGGTATCACTACCGTCTACCACTTCATCCTTGTTCCGCTGACCATCGGACTTGCACCGATGATCGCGATCATGCAGACGATGTGGGTGGTCACCAAAAAGGACCACTGGTATCGGCTCACCAAGTTTTTCGGCAAGCTGTTTCTCATCAACTTCGCACTCGGTGTAGCCACCGGCATCGTGCAGGAGTTCCAGTTCGGCATGAACTGGAGCGAGTACTCGCGATTCGTCGGTGACGTCTTCGGAGCTCCACTTGCATTGGAAGGCCTGGTCGCCTTCTTCATGGAGTCCGTCTTCATCGGACTCTGGATCTTCGGTTGGGGCAGGCTGCCCAAACTTGTACACCTGGCGTGCATTTGGCTCGTGGCGATCGGCGTCAACGCGTCGGCGTTCTTCATCATCGCGGCTAACTCGTTCATGCAGCATCCGGTCGGTGCGACGTACAACCCTGAAACGGGTCGTGCCGAACTCACCAGCATCTGGGAGTTGTTGACCAACAACACCGCTCTTGCTGCCTTCCCGCACGCGGTTGCCGGCGCCTTCCTGACGGCGGCGACGTTTGTTGCCGGCATCAGTGGTTGGTGGATGGTGCGGAACATGCGCCGCGCCAAGCAGGCTGAGGCCGCCGAAGCCGAGCGTCTCGAAACCGACGCACGAACGATGTACCGCCCGGCAACACGATTCGCCTTGCTCGTCATGATCGTGGCCGGAATCGGCATCATCTACACCGGTGACGTTCAAGGCAAGCTCATGTTCCAGCAGCAACCCATGAAGATGGCGTCGGCAGAGTCGCTGTGCGACACCGAGATGGATCCGGATTTCTCGATTCTCACCATCGGTACACACAACAACTGTGACAGCGTGACGCACGTTCTGAAGGTGCCGTTCGTTCTACCGTGGTTGGCCGAGGGCAAGTTCACCGGCGTCGAACTGCAAGGCGTGAACCAACTGCAGGAGCAGGCGGAGCAGGACTTCGGACCGGGCAACTACCGACCGAATCTCTTTGTCACGTACTGGTCTTTCCGCGCCATGATCGGCCTCGCCGCCGGTTCGGCAGCACTGGCTCTCGCGGGACTGTGGGTCACACGTAAGGGGCGGGTCCCGGACCAGAAGTGGTTCGGAATCCTCAGTCTCGTCGCGATTCCCACTCCGTTCATGGCGAACAGCGCGGGCTGGATCTTCACAGAGATGGGCCGTCAGCCCTGGGTGGTGCATCCCAATCCGACCGGCGTCGACATGATCAGACTGACTGTCGACCAAGGTGTTTCGGACCACGCGTCGGCTACCGTCTGGGCTTCGCTGATCACCTTCACCCTCCTGTACGGAGCGCTGGGTGTGGTCTGGTTCAAGCTGATCGTGCGGTACGCGAAGGAAGGTCCGTTGGAGCACGACATGCATCCACCGGGCGATACGGATCATGACGAGCCGGAAGATCCGGACAAGCCCAAACAACTGTCGTTCGCGTACTAGGAGGCGATCATGGGACTTCAAGAAGTATGGTTCGTGCTCGTCGCAGTACTGTTCATCGGTTACTTCGTCCTCGAAGGGTTCGACTTCGGTGTCGGAATGCTCATGCCGATCGTCGGCAGAGGCAGTGACCTCCCGGCCGATACGCGTCGACGGGTGGCGCTCAACACGATCGGCCCGGTGTGGGACGGCAACGAGGTGTGGCTGATCACCGCCGGTGGCGCGATGTTCGCGGCATTCCCGGAGTGGTACGCGACGTTGTTCTCCGGGTTCTATCTACCGCTGCTGATCATCCTGGTGGCCTTGATCGTTCGTATCTGTGCCATCGAATGGCGAAGCAAGATCGACGACGACAAATGGCGTCAGCGTTGCGACTGGGGCATCATCTTCGGCTCCTGGGTCCCGGCAGTTCTCTGGGGCGTGGCTTTCGCGAACATCGTTCGGGGCGTGGCGATCAACGCCGACAAGCAGGTCGAGTCGGGATTCTTCGATCTGCTCAATCCGTACGCGCTGCTCGGCGGTCTGACCACCGCGCTGGTGTTCGCTCTCCACGGCGCAGTGTTCCTGGCACTCAAGAGTGCCGACGAGGTTCGTGAAGACGCCGTGAAAATTGCCGCACGACTGGCAATTCCGGCTATTCCGGTCGCCGGCGGATTCGTCCTCTGGACGCAACTCGCCTACGGCAAGGGATGGACGTGGATTCTGGTAGCCGCCGCTGCTGCCGCACTGATCGGCGTCGTCTTCCTGACGCGGGCCGAGCGCGAAGGCTGGGCCTTCGTTCTCACCTGTGTGGCCGTCATCGCCACTGTCGTGCTGCTGTTCGCCTCGCTGTTCCCGAACGTCATGCCGTCGACGCTGGATCCGGCGTACAGCCTGACCATCGAGAACGCGTCGTCGAGTCCGTACACGCTCAAGGTGATGACGTGGGCCGCGGCATTCATGACGCCGGTGGTGATCATCTACCAGGGCTGGACGTACTGGGTGTTCCGACAGCGCATCTCCTCCAAGCAGATTCCGGCGTCGATCGGTCTGCGATTCAAGGAGAAGACGTGGTAGTCGCGAACCCTGAATCACGACACATTCGAAACACGAAAGAACTGACGGTCGAATTCACGTGACAATCGAAGTAGGCGACGCTCCCACCACTCGGGAGCGTCGCCGGGGGCCGATCGACCCGCGGCTGTGGCGACATTCCGCTTCTGCGCGCGGCTACCTGATCCTGACTGTTGCTCTGTCGATGGTGAACGTCGTGATGGTCATCGTCGCGGCGCTCATGATCGGCCGGGTGCTGGCCGGAGTGATCACCAATCGAACTGTGGATGTTTCCTCGTGGACAACCGAATTGGTTGTTCTCGCCGCAGCTGTGGCGGTCCGAGTTCTGGGGACTTGGCTGCAGACCAGGTATGCGCACCGGGCGTCGACTCGCGTCGTTGCCGAGATCAAGAACGGCGTGCTGACGTCGGCGACGGCGATGAGTCCTCGCGATCTGGATCCGCGGCGTGACGAGATCGCGACCGTGGTCACCCGAGGTGTCGACGGCCTTGGTCCGTACCTGACGGGTTACCTTCCGGCCCTGGTCTTGTCGGTGACGCTGACACCCATCACCCTGATAGTCATTGCGGTGCAGGACATGACGTCTGCGGTCATCATCTTCGTGACGCTGCCGCTGATCCCCATCTTCATGATTCTGATCGGCCTGCTGACAAAGGGTAAGTCGGAGAAGACGCTTGCAGCGATGACCACGTTGTCTTCGCAACTGCTCGATCTCCTTGCCGGTTTGCCGACGCTGCGGGCGCTCGGTCGTCAGCAAGGTCCTGCCGAGCGCGTCCGTGAACTCGGTGACGCTCATCGGCGAACGACGATGTCAGCTCTCCGCGTCGCGTTCCTGTCCTCGATGGTGCTGGAACTGCTCGCAACGCTCTGCGTCGCGTTGGTGGCCGTGAGTATCGGCTTGCGACTGGTGTACGGCGACATGTCACTCGAGCCGGGGATAGTCGCGTTGATCCTCGCCCCCGAGGTGTACCTGCCACTTCGGATGGTGGGAACCCAGTTCCACGCCGCCGAGGACGGAATGGCGGCAGCCGACAAGGCATTCGAGGTTATCGAGGCGGATTCTGCCGCACCGGAGGGTGGTAGCACGACGGTGGTCGCTCGCGGTGCCGACATCGCCTTCGACGGACTCGGCGTGACCTCTCGTGGGGGAGTCGCACCGTCTCAACTTTCCGCCGTGGCGTTGCCAGGGGCGATCACCGTGCTCACCGGTCCCAACGGCTGCGGCAAGTCGACGGCAGTGCACGCGCTACTCGGACTGATCGAACCGAGCAGTGGCCGCGTGACGGTCGCCGGCGTCGATGTCCGAGACCTGGACGAGCACGCGTGGTGGAGTCAGTTGGCCTGGCTTCCCCAGCATCCGGTCCTCCTACCTGGCACCGTTCGTGAAAATCTCGATCTCACCGGGGTCGTCGATGCGCAAGCACTGACCCGCGCCGCTGCTGCGACGGGATTCGACGCGGTACTGGCCGAGCTGCCTGCGGGCGTCGAGACCGTGATCGGCGTCGGCGGCACTGGTCTGTCGTTGGGGCAGCGGCAGCGCCTAGCACTGACACGCGTGCTTGCCTCGGACCGCGCAGTTCTTGTCCTGGACGAACCCACCGCTCACCTCGACTCGGATTCGGAAGGGACAGTGTTGGCTTCTCTGAGAGCACGGGCGGAGCGTGGCGACACCGTGGTCGTGATCGGCCACCGTCCGAGTGTGCTTGCCGCAGCTGACCGGATCGTCGAGGTACACGCTCATGAGAAGTGACACTCACGATCCGCTTCTGCGTGCTCTGCGGCTACTGGAACTTCGGCCACGACGCGTACTGACGGCGGTAGCGGCGGGTGTGGCAACACTCGGTAGCGCACTCGCCTTGGCCGCGCTGTCCGCATGGTTGATCACGCGTGCTTGGGAGATGCCCCCCGTTCTCGACCTCAGTGTTGCGGTGGTTGCCGTACGAGCATTGGGAATCTCACGTGGTGTCTTCCGCTATCTCGAACGATTGACGACGCACGACGTCGCGTTGCGCGGAACCACCGCGGCGCGATCGAGGATCTACCAGCAGTTGGCCGCAGGAGATCCCGCGGCCGCCGCCGGACTACGGCGAGGTGACCTGCTCTCACGTACGGGCGCCGACGTGGATGCACTGGGCGACGTCGTCGTCAAAGCACTGATCCCGATTGCGGTTTCGATTGTCCTCGCGTTTGCTGCGGTGGGAATCCTGTTGTTCATCTCGGTTCCGGCCGCGCTCATCCTGGCTGTTGCGCTGGCGGTGTCCGGGATCGCGGCACCCTGGCTTTCGGCTCGTGCTGCTCGCCTCGCCGAGGCCGACAGTTCTGCTGCCGCAGCGCGATTCAGTGAGTCCGCGGTGACCGCCCTCGACCATACCGCCGAGCTCCGGGTATCGGGTCGCTTGGATCAGGCGGTGAGTGAGGCGGTCTCTGCCGAGAACGATGTGGTCGACGCAACCGATCGCGCGGCGGTCCCGAGTGCCTTTGCCGCCGCTGCCACGCCCCTGGCAATCGGAGTGAGCGTCCTCGGTGCCCTGCTGATCGGAATTACGCTATACGGAACCACCGACATGTCACCGATGTCCATGGGAATCCTTGTACTGCTTCCGCTGTCGGCTTTCGAGGGAACCGCGATACTGCCCAGCGCGGCGGTGGCATTGACCAAGGCGCGGCTGGCGTCGGCACGCATCATGGCGGTACTCGATCGAGCCGACGCCGAACACGTTGAAGGAAATCGTGCGTGGCCGGAGGACGGGGTCCTGAGTGTGCACGCGTTGCGGGCGGGTTGGCCCGGGGGAAAGGTGACCGAACCGCTGTCGGTGGATCTTCCTCGCGGTGCTCGTGTTGCCGTCGTCGGCGAGAGTGGATCGGGAAAGACCACTGCGCTGATGACGATGGCGGGACTGCTGCCGCCCGTCGCGGGAACAGTTCGTGTTGACTCGGTGGACGTTTCGGATATCGATCCGGCCGAGCTGCGTCGGCACGTGGGGTACTTCGCCGAGGACGCACACCTCTTCGAGACGTCGGTACTCGAGAACCTGCGCGTTGCGCGCGGTGACCTCACCGTCGAGGACGCGGAGAAAGCACTTGCCGCAGTCGGTCTCGGCGAGTGGCTGGCGGAACTGCCGGACGGGCTCGACACCTACCTGGTCGGCGGCATGCGAGCGGTTTCGGGCGGTGAGCGTCGTCGGTTGCTGTTGGCGCGCGCGATCGTCTCGCCTGCGGAGGTGCTGTTGCTCGACGAGCCGACCGAGCACATGGACGCGGAGGCGGGCGATCAGTTGCTCCGCGAGTTGCTCAGTCGCGACGCATCGCTGGTCGATTCTTCGCGAACCGTTGTTGTCGTCACCCACCAACTTCCGGACGGCACAGCAGCTGACCAGGTGATATGCGTCGGAAAAGTTTCTGTGGAAAATACGTTGCCGTCATCGTGAAGTGGGCGTACTTTCTCCTGTACACAAGGAAGGAGGTGGTCTGAAATTGAAGTACAGACGGACGCGTGAGGTGGCTGCCAGCTAGCCGCAATCGCTGATGGAATTCACTTACCGCGTGAGCGGCCGGCGAATCCCAGGCAGCCACCCGACCCCCGAGCCCCCGATCAGTCCGACCGGGATCCGCGCGAAAGCGTGGGTGTGGCTCGGGGGTCGCTTCGTGCTGTGCGCCTTTATCAACCCCCGGCGGTTAATAAAGGCGCACAGCGTGGACAAGGATTAGGCCCCCACCATCCACCGCGCTCGAGGATCGCTCTGACCTCGGCTGCAGTTCGGCACGAGGCTCCTTCCACCTCCTCCCAACCGAAGACCAGTGTGGCGTTGCCTGACAGTTCGGATGCGTTTCCTCGCCGACGATCACGCAGTGCAGTCGCTCGAGAAGAGTGGAAGGCAAATCCGTCGAGTCGAACGATCAGTGCGACACCGCAATTGCGGTAGTCGACGTCCTCGTAGAGAGTTCTCCCATCGACGAGGACCGGCGATTGCCGTCGTGCTTCCGGCAAACCGTGTGCTCGCTCGACCTCGATTGCGTAGCGATGCTCGAGTACCGACTGGACACCGCGATCCAACAGGTCCAATGTCGAGGACAGTGCTTTGACATATCGCCTCGGCCGGCGGCATTCCATTCGGGTGCGCAATTCCATCCGTGACACTTTGCACGCCGTGGCGGAGCGAACCAGAGAACGAGCGGCGTCGCGAGCCGACGGCTCTGCAACCGCCAGGTCAATTGCGGTGTCGGCCAGCGAAGTACGAGCAGGCTGAGTGGCAACGCCGATGTGGGCCTGAGCGCGCGAACGATGAACGATCACTCCGGGATGGGCAGTGGACCACCCCAACGGAACGGGGCGCGCCGGGGAGCGTTCTGGTCTGACCGTCGGACTCTGACAGCGGGAGGATCTGCCGTATCGGACCGTGATGTGGATCGGCAGTTCGGACTCGATGTGCGTGAGTCCCCACTCTTCAGCTGCAGTCCGGTGGCTCAGGTAAGTCTCTCCGCCGCCGAACAGCAGTGCGGCCTCGAGAATCATTGCTCGGTTGAGCGGCCCGTTGGTGCTGGATTGAACGCCGTGGAGGACGGAAGTCCATTGACCCGATTCGACCAGATGTTGGATGCGGCGCGGTGAATAGCCGAAAGGGCGTAGTTGTTTATTGGTCGCGAGTCCGTGTTGGAAGTCGAAGAGTCTTCGGAGATCAGGATCGATGTAGTCGCAGCTCATGCGAATACCGTGAGATCGCGGACCGACAAGAATCGGTCGAAGATGCCGCTCCGAAGTCCGCCTGTGGAATTTGTCGGTGCCTGTGGATAAATCTGCTGTGCGCCTTTATTAACCGCCGGGGGTTAATAAAGGCGCACAGCAGAGCTAGCCGATGTAGCGCGTCAGGCGGGCCGAGAGACGCGGTTCCAGGCCACCGTCAGACATGATCCGCTCTTCGACGTACGCGAGGTCGCCGCCTTCGACGATGCCGTACAGACGCTTCGCGCCGCCGTACAGTGCACCGGACTGGCTGCGGATCACCACGTCGGTGGCAAGTTCCCACGACGCTTGGGTGAGTGCGCGCCCGTAGTACATTTCGACGACACCGGAGCTGTGGCTGAGCAGGAGTTCGACCACTTCCTGGTTGACGCTGCCCGGGATGCCGTCGCCGCCCATGCGCCAGTAACCGCTCTCGCGCAGATCGGGGCTCACGTACTTGCCCTCGGCGTCGAGGCGCCAGGACCGGGACTCCCAATTGAGGTACGGGCCGCCGTCGTGCGAGATGACAATCTGCTGACCGAAGGCGTAGTCGCCGGTCTCGTCGTGTCCTTCACCTTCGCCGCGCCAGACACCGACGAGGGGGAGAAGCGCGAGGAGTTCGGGATTGATATCCGGGCCGAGGCGCAGGTTTGCGGTGTCCTCCGGCAACGGAAGGTCCGGCAGGGTCGGAATGTTGAGCGACGCCGTCGACTTGGAGCGCTCGACGGCGATGGCGACAGCTTCGTCCCCGCTGCCGCGCCTCACGGCACCTGCAGCGGCGGAATCGTCAGCGGTCGCGTCGGACCCTGAATCCGGAGCCTGACTCACGACTCGTCGGTGACCAAGCGGTACACGACGTACACGGAGAACCAAGCGATCATGACGGATGCGAGTGCGAGGAGTACCTCGAAGAAAATGACCACGGGTACATCTTAGACCGCGGCGACCGACCGGAAAAATCGGGAGCCGGAATGCAGAAGGCCCCGCACCGGAGGGGTGCGGGGCCGCCTGACAAAGCAGGAATTACTTGCTGACGGTCACGTCCACGTTGTGCACGCCCGAGCCCTCGGGAGCGACGGTGGAGGTGCCGTTGCCCGAGCTGGACAGTGCACGCACGGTCCACTCGCCCGGAGCGGCGAAGAAGCGGAAATCGCCGGTTCCCGATGCCACGACCTCGGCCGTGAACTCTCCGGAGCCGTCGAGCAGACGCACGAATGCGCCGCCGATGGGCTGGCCGTCAGCTGCGAGAACGCGGCCGGTGATGACCGTTTCCTTCTCGACGTCGACGCCGGCAGGCAGGGTCTGGCCCTGGGTAGGTGCTCCACACATGATCAGGCTCCCAATTCGATCGGTGCGCCGACGAGTGAGCCGTATTCGACCCAGCTGCCGTCGTAGTTCTTGACGTTGTTCTTGCCGAGGATCTCCTGCAGGACGAACCAGGTGTGGCTCGAACGCTCGCCGATGCGGCAGTAGGCGATCGTTTCCTTGGTGTCGTCGAAGCCCTTTTCCGCGTACAGCTTGGCGAGGTCGTCGTCCGACTTGAAGGTGCCGTCCTCGTTGGCGGTGGTGCTCCACGGGATGTTGATGGCTCCGGGGACGTGGCCACGCTGCTGTGCCTGCTCCTGCGGAAGGTGGGCGGGAGCGAGGATCTTGCCCGAGAACTCGTCAGGGCTACGAACGTCGACGAGGTTCTTGCTGCCGATGGCGTCGATGACCTCGTCGCGGAATGCGCGGATCGAGAAGTCGGGGGTCTCGGCCTTGTACTGCGTGGCTTCGCGGTTGACTGCGTCCTTGGAGAGCGGGCGGCCGTCGAGTTCCCACTTCTTGCGGCCGCCGTCGATCAGCTTGATGTCCTGGTGGCCGTACAGCTTGAAGTACCAGTAAGCGTAAGCGGCGAACCAGTTGTTGTTGCCACCGTAGAGAACGACGGTGTCGTCGTTCGCAATGCCTTTGGCGGAGAGCAGATCCGAGAACTGCTCCTGGTTCAGGAAGTCGCGTCGGACGCCGTCCTGGAGGTCCTTGCGCCAGTCGAGCTTGACTGCACCCTCGATGTGGCCGCCGTCGTATGCGCTGGTGTCCTCGTCCACCTCGACAAAAACGGTCTTGGGGGTGTTGAGGTTCTGCTCAGCCCAGTCAGCGGAGACTAGGACGTCGGAGCGAGCCATGGTGTTCCTTTCGATGTGGTCTTGCATCGGTCGTTTTCTAGCAGGGGTTCAGCAGGGTTGTGGGGCAAGCGTTTTCACGCGGTGGTAGCGCGGCCGGTATTTCGCAGCCTTGCGACGAGTGGATAGATCTGGCAGCCGAGGCAGATGCCGAACGCGGCGTTGAGCAGGGCCGCGAACAAGGCGAAGCCGGTGGCGACGGTGCCGACGATCGTCGACCCGGCCAGGAAACCGACCGTGCCGGCGAGTGCGAAGACGAAGCCGACGAACTGCGCGAAGCGCAGCGGCGCCACGGGTTCGCGTTCGCTGACCGGCGAGAGTCGCGGGGCGACGAGCTTGCCGAAGATCTGGCCGTACGGGCTGCGCTTGGGGCCGAGTACCGCTCCGACCGCGAAGACGATGGCCTGTAGTGCGAGAACGACGGTGGCGGCGGGCAGTGAGAAGGTCGAGAGGATGAGCGTGAGTACGAGAACGCCGGTGGTGACCCACGCGGCGAATCGAGGTCCGCGGACGTCGACCTGCTCGAGCTGGGGTGTGGTTGTGGACATCGGGAGTGCTCCTGCGCTGGATTGCATGATGCTGTGCCTGGGCCGAGAAAACGGGACGTCAAAGTCCCACTCGGTGGATTGATCACGTGAGCGAAAGCTCGAAGGTCAGAGAGATCTGACGGATGTGGTGATCAGCAACAGGTACAGCAACAGCCCCCGAGGCGGCACAGGTCTACTGCGCGGCGTCGGGTGAGCATCAGCTCGTGGCGGGTTTGCACGTCGGCGAGTTTACCCCGAATTCTCGGATTTTGGCTCGTGGGGTCCGGATAGTGGTACGAGTGCAGCTTTCAGATCGGCTGCGGATGGCACCCCGGACACCCGGAACTGTTCCTCCAGGCCACCGTCGAGGATGAAGGTGGTGGGCAGCGAGAGGACACTCATCTCGCGTGCCAGAGCCGGTTCCTTGTCGATGTCGAGCTCGATCTCCACCGGCGGACGGGGAGCGTCGGCCATCGAGATCACGACCTGACCGACGACGCGGCGTACTGCCGCGCACGGTCCGCACCAGTCGGCAGAGAAATGCAGTACGACGGGTCCGCCGTTCGGCGAAGAGACTCCAGCGGCGCGGAGCAGTTCGAGGCGACTGTCCGCCGCGCCGGTCGCGGCCGGCGTGGTGACTCGGACCTTTCCGTTGCGCGACTTGAGAAAGAGCCCGACCGCGACGACGGCGACCAGCGCGACCAGCAGAATTGTGATCCCGGTCATCGGTTCTGCAGCTCTGCGAGATCGATCGTCGTGTTTTCGGCGCTGCCTTCGATCACGATTCTTCCGCCTTCCGCGTAGACCAGGCTCGGCTGAATTCCGTAGGGGAGTGCCTGCGGATCGATCGTGTAGCTGAACAGTCCGAGGACGACGGGTTCGAGTGCTGCGGGGATCGAGAAATCGGCTTTGCCCTCCGGACCGAAGTACAGATTGCTGGCGACGATCTTGACCTGCCCACCTTCCAGAACCAGGTTGGCCTGCACACTCACTGCAGTCTCGACCGGGCCGACGGCAACCGTTCCCGTCAGCACGACGGCGCCCGCGGTGCTCGCTCCGGTTCCGCCGCTGCCCCCGGTGCCATCCGACTTGTTGGCCGGCGGCGAAGATACCTGCAGGTCAGGGATATTGAGCAGCTTTCCGAGGTCGGTGGCGTTGATTCCCATCCGGCCGTCGAGTTTGTCGACGGGGAGTTGGGTGACATTGCCGTTCACGATGTCGGAGAAGGGAACGGTGACCCCGCGCAGATCGGCCTCGACGGTCACTTCGCCCACCACGTCGCTCTGGACGCCGGTAGCTCTGACGTAGACGTCCTTGTATTTCCCGCCGAGTGCCTGGGTGAGGAAGGGGAACCCGTTGAAGGTGACCTCCGGATCCGACTCGAGTGATGCGCCGGTTCGGAGCTCGCGGGAAACCCGGTACTCGGCGTACGCGGCCGCGCCGAAATCGGCCACCAGTCCGAGGCCGAGGAGAAAGACGATGCCGATGATCAGTTTGCGCACCGCACCATTGTGACGGACTCCGGTCGGGGTTCGATGCGACGGCCCCGGTACCAGGCACGCTAATGTAGGGACCGACCAAAAGCGTCGAACTACTCGAGCGTTGCCCTCACGGGTTGCGCGGGCTACTAGATAGGAGGCCGTGTGGAACTGCTCCTCCTCACCTCCGACCCCAACCCGGAAGCTGTACTACCGGCGTTGGCGTTGCTGGCGCACTCGGTTCGGCCTGCCCCCACAGAGGTTTCCTCGCTACTCGAGGCAAGTTCCGCGGACGTGGCATTGGTGGATGCGCGCACCGATCTGGCTGCCGCACGCGGGTTGTGTCGATTGCTCGGAAGCACAGGATCCGCAGTACCTGTGGTCGCCGTCCTCACCGAAGGCGGACTCGTTGCCGTCAACGCCGACTGGGGGTTGGACGACATCCTGCTTCCCGGTACCGGTCCGGCTGAGGTGGACGCCCGATTGCGGTTGTTGGTCGCCCGCAGCGGCGGTGTGGCCAGCCCGGAAGCGTCGGGAAAGATCACGCTGGGCGAACTGGTTATCGACGAGGGGACGTACACGGCACGACTGCGTGGACGGCCCCTTGATTTGACTTACAAGGAATTCGAGCTGCTCAAGTACCTCGCGCAGCACGCCGGACGGGTATTCACCCGGGCGCAGCTGCTGCAGGAAGTGTGGGGCTACGACTTCTTCGGCGGCACCAGGACGGTCGACGTCCACGTGCGTCGTCTGCGGGCGAAACTCGGCACCGAATACGAGTCCTTGATCGGTACAGTCCGAAATGTCGGATACAAGGCAGTGCGTCCGACCAGGGCCAAGGGGGGCGCAGCTGCTCCCGTTCAGTTCGAGGACGACGAAGACGTCGACTACGACGCGGCCGACGGATCGGTGGTCTGACGTGGGTTGGACAGATTCACTGCCGGCCGGATCCGCAGAGCAGGTTTCCGCGCTTCTCGATCGCGCAACCGAGTTCGACGGCAAGGCGCCCGTGTCGGAACAGGGGCGCCATGCCGTTGCCGGGCGCGGCGCCGCGCGACATTTCCTCGAACTCGACGGCGATGCGGTCGTCGGTTATGCGCAGCTGCAAGCCGGTTCGGACGAGCATCCCGACATGGCCGAGGTGGTGGTCGACCCGCAGGCGCGGCATCGCGGCATCGGAACCAGGCTTGCCACAGCGGTATTCGACGAAGGCCGGCCGGGCACGCGAGTCTGGGCGCACGGAAACATCGACGCCGCAGTCGAATTCGCCAAGAGCCTCGATCTGGTCAGCGTTCGTGAACTCCTGCAGCTGCGTCGACCACTCGATGCCCCGCAGCTTCCGGAAATCGTTGTGCCCGAAGGTGTGACGATTCGGACGTATCGTGGACCCGAAGACGATTCCGAGATCCTTCGCGTCAACAATGCGGCCTTCTCCTGGCATCCCGAGCAGGGTGGCTGGACCCAGGCCGAGGTCGATGAGAGAACGGCCGAAGGTTGGTTCGACCCCGCCGGTCTGTTCATGGCGTTCGCGGACACCGATCCCGATACTCTCCTCGGCTTTCACTGGACCAAGGTGCACGCACCCGAAGGTGACGATCCGGAGCTGGGGGAGGTGTACGTCGTGGGGATCGATCCCGCGGCGCAGGGACGCGGCCTCGGCCGAGTGCTGACTCTCGCGGGCATGCATTACCTGCGTGATCGCGGCCTCGGAACCGTCCTTCTGTACGTCGAAGGCGACAACACGGCCGCCCTCCACACGTACGAACGACTCGGCTTCGATCGCTTCCACGTGGACATGGCTTACGCCCGCGCGCTCTGACGTCACAGTCGGACACGCAGAAATGTCCAGTCTGTTCATTCTCCGTTAACCATGTGTGGTCCAGCCGGACACCGCGCCCGCCTACTTTTCTCTGTGGGCAGCGCCGTGTTGCCTGATGCAGATTTCAATCATTCTGCGTCTCATGTCGCCGCCCGATCGTGGGCGTGGCGGTAGCGATTTCCGGAGGATCTTGGTGAATCTCAAGCGCAGTGGTGCCCTGCTCGGTGTAGTGGCCGTGGGCGCCATGACCTTGGCCGCATGTGGCAGCGACAACAACTCGTCGTCGACGGGTGTGGACGCGTCCGCATCGAACGCAACGTGCGAAGGCAAGAGCAACCTCTCTGCCGCTGGTTCCTCGGCACAGAAGAACGCCATGGACCAGTTCGTCGCCACTTACATCTCCGTGTGCCAGGAAAAGGGCAAGACGGTCAACGTCGCGTACAACCCCAGCGGTTCGGGCGACGGTCGTACACAGTTCATCGCCGGCCAGATCGACTTCGCCGGCTCCGACTCGGCCATCAAGGACGAGCAGGCCGACAAGGCCAAGGAGCGTTGCGTCGGCGGCGAAGCCTGGAACCTTCCCCTCGTCTTCGGCCCGATCGCAGTTGCATACAACCTCGACGGCGTCGACAAGCTCGTTCTCAACGCAGAGGTTCTCGCGAAGATCTTCAACGGCGGCATCACCAAGTGGAACGATCCGGCAATCGCCGCGCTCAACTCCGGTGCATCGCTTCCCGACGAGAAGATCACCACCGTGATCCGCTCCGATTCCTCGGGTACCACCGACAACTTCCAGAAGTACCTCGACGCGGCATCGAACGGTGCTTGGACGTCGGGCGCAGGGTCCGACTTCACCGGTGGCGTCGGTGAGGGCGCCAAGGGTTCGGCGGGCGTTGCACAGGCAGTTGCCACGGCACCGGGTTCGATCACCTACGTCGAGAAGTCGTTCGCCGATCAGAACAAGCTCTCGGTTGCCGAAATCAACACCGGCTCCGAGGCAGTCGCACTGACCAACGACACGGCCGCGAAGTCGATCGCAGGCGCGAAGTTCAAGTCCGACGCAACCGGCGACCTGACGCTCGACCTCGCGTCGATCTTCAAGACCAACGAAGCCGGCGCCTACCCGCTGGTTCTCGCCACGTACTCGATCGTCTGCTCCAAGGGCTACGACGCGGACACCTCCGCAGCAGTGAAGTCGTTCCTGACGAGCGCGGCCAACGAGGGTCAGGCCAACCTGGCCGAGCAGGGTTACGTCCCGCTGCCGTCCAACGTCCAGGATCGCCTCAACGCGTCCATCACGGCAATCAGCTGACCTAGAGACTCGTGCGGACAAGCTCATGGATCTACATTCAGACGTGAAGGAAGTGAGCGCGCATGAGTGACGCGCCCATCACCTCGACATCTCGTTCTCCCGGCCCCGCAACCAGCGGGGCCGGGGTGGGCGGTCCGAACGGCACCACGGAGGACACGATTACTTCCACCAAGGCTCCAGAAACCGAGCATCCTCCGAAGGGTGACGGTCCGGGTAGCGGCAACAGCAAGACGGTGACCCGTCCGGGTGACCGCATCTTCAGCTCGCTCGCATCCGGTTCGGCAATCTTCATCACGGTTGTCATCGCGGCGATCGGCGCGTTCCTGATCTGGCGTGCTGTTCCTGCTTTGAGCCGGAACCAGGTCAACTTCCTGACCAGCCGTGAATGGGTCACGCAGAACATCAACGCGATGGCGTTCGGTGTCCTCGATCTTTTCCAGGTCACGGTGTTGGTCTCGCTGTTCGCCCTGGTGCTCGCGATGCCGATCGCACTGGGCATCGCGATCTTCCTGACTTCGTACTCACCCAAGTGGCTCACGCGGCCACTGTCGTACACGATCGACCTTCTGGCAGCTGTGCCGTCCATCGTCTACGGCCTGTGGGGACTTCTCGTCTTTGCTCCGGCGATCACCCCGGTCGCGGTGTGGCTCAACGACACTCTCGGCTGGTTCCCGCTCTTCGCCGACGGCAGCGGATCGATCACCGGCGGCGGCACCATCTTCACCGCAGGCATCGTCCTCGCCGTGATGATCCTTCCGGTCATCACCGCAGTGACCCGCGAGGTGTTCATCCAGACCCCGCGATCACAGATCGAAGCCGCACTCGCCCTCGGCGCCACGCGCTGGGAAGTTGTGCGCACCACGGTCATCCCGTTCGGTAAGTCCGGCTACATCAGCGGCTCGATGCTCGGTCTCGGACGCGCACTCGGTGAGACGATGGCGCTCTACCTGATCCTGCGCACCACCTCTCAGGCCTTCGGCTGGTCGCTGTTCGACGGCGGCTCGACCATCGCCTCCAAGATCGCCCTCGGCTACGCGGAGTTCAACAACGACATCCAGGCAGGCGCGTACATCGCGGCCGGACTGGTGCTGTTCGTACTGACCTTCGTCGTCAACGCGGCTGCCCGCGCAGTGATCGCCGGAAAGAAGGACTGACCCATGACCTCCACTCTGGACCGGCCGGTCAAGGCCCCCACTTTCCAAGGCGTCGGCGCCCGTCGTCGTGCCAAGGACGTCATCGCGACCATCCTGGTGAGCCTGGCAGTCGTCATCGCGCTCATCCCGTTGGTCTGGGTGCTCTTCACGGTCATCGCCAAGGGCCTGCCCGCTCTGACGTCGCCTACCTGGTTCACCAACTCGCTGAGCGGATTGACGGCGTCGGCCGACGGCGGCGGTATCTATCACGCATTGATCGGCACCCTGCTGCAAGGCATCGTGTGCGCGGTCTTCTCCATCCCGCTCGGTATCTTCGTCGCGATCTACCTGGTGGAGTACGCCGACCGGAAGTCGAAGCTGGGCAAGCTGACCACGTTCATGGTCGACATCCTCAGCGGTGTTCCGTCGATCGTGGCTGCGCTGTTCATCTACGCCCTGTGGATCGCGACCTTCGGCTTCCCCAAGTCCGCGTTTGCGGTGTCACTGGCTCTGGTCCTTCTGATGGTCCCGGTCGTCATCCGCTCCACCGAGGAAATGCTGCGCATCGTCCCGATGGATCTGCGAGAGGCGTCGTACGCGCTCGGTGTGCCGAAGTGGAAGACCATCTCGAAAATCGTTCTGCCGACGGCACTTCCCGGCATCATCACCGGCGTCATGCTGGCCCTGGCCCGCGTGCTCGGTGAGACCGCACCGCTGCTGATCCTCGTCGGCTACGCACCGTTCATCAACTTCGACCTGTTCAACGGCGAAATGGGCACACTGCCTTCCGTCATGGTCGCCGAGATGAACAACCCCACCGACGCCGGCACCAACCGCATCTGGGGCGCAGCACTGACCCTGATCCTGCTGATCGCGATCCTCAACATCGTCGCGAAGCTGATCGGTCACTTCTCACAGGTCAGAAGTAAGTGATGCGGCCTCGGAACATGTTCGTACTCAACAGCGTCAACAACTCAGTAGGGAGCCGGTAATGGCCAAGCGTCTGGATCTCAAGGACGTCAACATCTACTACGGCAAGTTCCACGCCGTCGCCGATGTGGGCCTGTCCGTCCCGCCCCGGAGCGTCACCGCCTTCATCGGCCCGTCCGGTTGCGGCAAGTCCACCGTTCTCCGTTCACTCAACCGCATGCACGAAGTGATTCCCGGTGCGCGCGTCGAGGGTTCGGTGCTGCTCGACGGCGAGGACATCTACGGCTCGAACGTCGATCCGGTCGGTGTTCGCAAGACCATCGGCATGGTGTTCCAGCGACCCAACCCCTTCCCGACCATGTCCATCAAGGACAACGTCGTCGCGGGCTTGAAGTTGCAGGGCGAGCGCAGCAAGAAGAAGCTCGACGAGGTGGCCGAGCGTTCGCTGCGCGGTGCCAACCTGTGGAACGAGGTCAAGGATCGCCTCGACAAGCCCGGTGGCGGCCTCTCAGGCGGTCAGCAGCAGCGTCTGTGCATCGCGCGTGCCATCGCGGTCTCGCCCGACGTCCTGCTCATGGACGAGCCGTGCTCCGCGCTCGACCCGATCTCGACTCTCGCGATCGAAGACCTGATCACCGAGCTGAAGAAGGACTTCACGATCGTCATCGTCACGCACAACATGCAGCAGGCTGCGCGTGTGAGTGACCAGACGGCATTCTTCAACCTCGAGGCAACCGGCAAGCCCGGTCAGCTCGTCGAGATCGACGACACCGAGAAGATCTTCTCGAACCCGACGCAGAAGGCCACCGAGGACTACATCTCCGGCCGCTTCGGATAGGTCCCGGGATCAACCCTGCATGATCATGTTTCACCCCCGTTTCCAACAGGAGACGGGGGTGAAACTTTTTGGTTGTGGTGATAGTTCCCACTCCGGTGCGCAGAGCTGAGCGTCGTTGGGCGCCCGAATAATTCGATGAGCAGCGCAAGTGCGCCGAGTGGGCGCTGAAGTAGCCGACGATGTGAATCTCGTGGATACTGACGACGCTTCGGACAATGCTAATCTCGGCCCGACAGCACGCTGTCGATCGATGTCGTTTCACAACCGGAAGGGCTTGTCAGTGCACCTCACCCCTTCAGATACCGAAAAGCTGCTCCTGAGCGTCGCGGGCATGGTCGCCCGTGACCGCCGCGAGCGCGGGGTACTGCTGAACTACCCCGAAGCGATGGCACTGATCTCGTGCTGGATTCTCGAGCGCGCGCGTGACGGAATGACGGTTGCGGAACTGATGAACGCCGGTCGGCAAGTGCTCACCCGCGACGACGTGATGGAAGGGGTACCCGAGATGATTGCAAACGTCCAGGTGGAGGCCACTTTCCCGGACGGTCGCAAGCTGGTCACCGTGACGGAGCCCATTCGATGATTCCCGGCGAGGTACGTGTGTCCACCGAACCGCTCGAGTTCGGCACGGACGCGGAGAAGATTACGATGGTCGTCGTCAACGACGGCGATCGCCCCATTCAGATCGGTTCACATCTCCACCTTCCCGCGGCCAACCCGGCGTTGACCTTCGATCGCGAAGCGGCAGACGGCTTCCGGCTCGACATCCCCTCGGGAACGTCGGTTCGGTTCGAACCCGGGGTCAGCAGAACGGTGACACTGATCGCGCTCGGCGGACTCAAAAGGGTTCCGGGCCTGCAGATCGTGCCGGACGAAGACCTACCGACCCATGCGCGCGAGCCCAAGACCGTCATGCCGTTCGGCACGCCCGGCGTCGAGGTCGAAGAACCTTTGCGAGCGTCCTCGGTGAACGTGCGTGTGAGTGATGTTCCAGTCGAGGCGGATTCACCGGACGACGCCGCGACGACAGTTGAGAGGACAGCCGAATGAGCAGGATCGATCGACGCGGCTACGCCTCCCTGTACGGCCCGACCGCAGGTGACCAGATCCGTTTGGCCGACACCGATCTGTGGATCGAGATCGAGCACGACTACACCGCGACCGGCGACGAGATGGTCTTCGGCGGCGGTAAGAGCATCCGCGAGTCGATGGGCCAGGGCCTGACCACTCGCGACCAGGGTGCTCTCGACGTCGTCATCACCAACACGGTGATTCTCGATCACTGGGGAATCGTCCGGGCAGACGTGGGAATTCGCGACGGACGCATCGTTGCGATCGGCAAGTCCGGTAACCCCGACATCATGGATGGCGTGCACCCCAAGTTGCTCATCGGGCCGAGCACCGACGTGATCGCCGGCGAGGGAAAGATCCTCACCGCGGGTGCTATCGACACTCACGTGCACTTCCTCAGTGAAATCGAGATGATGGAGGCGCTCGCGACCGGTACGACGACGGTGGCGGGCGGCGGAACGGGTCCCACCGAGGGAAGCAAGGCAACCACCGTCACACCCGGCGCCTGGTCGTTGACGATGATGCACCGCGCCCTCGACCACATCCCGCTCAACGTTCTTCTCCTCGGCAAGGGCAGCACCGTCAGCCATGAGGCCATGCGTCAGGAAGCTCTCGCCGGCGCAGGCGGATTCAAGGTCCACGAGGACTGGGGTTCCACTCCGGCTGCGATCGACGCAGCGCTGCGCGCAGCCGACGAGTTCGGCCTCCAGGTAGCGCTGCACGCCGACAGCCTCAACGAAACCGGTTACGTACAGCACACTTTGGATGCGATTGCCGGACGTGGGATCCACGTGTTCCATGCGGAAGGCGCCGGCGGCGGGCACGCACCGGACATCATCGTGACGGCAGGTGAGCCGAACGTTCTTCCGGCATCGACCAATCCGACGTTGCCGCATACCGTCAACACGGTTGCCGAGCACCTCGACATGCTCATCGTGTGTCATGCGCTCAATCCCCGGGTTCCGGAGGATCTTGCCTTTGCCGAGTCCCGGATCCGGCCGACAACGATTGCAGCAGAAGACTTTCTGCACGACATCGGAGCCATCTCGATCACCTCGTCCGACGCCCAGGCGATGGGCCGTATCGGTGAGGTGACCCTGCGGACATGGCAGGTGGCTCACGTCATGAAGGCCCAGTACGGCAAGCTGGGCACCAGCATGCCGGCCGACAACGAGCGTGCGCGGCGTTACGTCGCCAAGTACACGATCTGCCCCGCGGTGGCGCACGGTATCGATCACGAGATCGGCTCGGTCGAGGCCGGGAAGATGGCGGACCTGGTGCTGTGGGATCCCGCGTTCTTCGGAGTCCGTCCTTCTGCCGTGATCAAGGGCGGGGCGATAGTTGCTGCGCCGCTTGGTGATCCGAATGCTGCTATCCCGACCCCGCAGCCGGTGTTCGTTCGCCCGGCCATCGCGGCGACTCCGGGATCGGCCCCGCACCTGTCCACGACGTTCGTCTCTCCGATGGCCATCGAGGACGGTCTGGCCGATCGTCTAGGTCTCACCCGCACTCTTACCGGTGTTCGTCCGACGAGACACCTCACCAAGGCGGACATGCCGAACAACACGGCGCTGCCGTCCATCGACGTCGATCCGGAGACGTTTGCCATCAAGGTCAACGGCGACCTGATCGCGCCCAACCCCGTTGACGTAGTGCCGATGGCTCAGCGCTACATGCTGTTCTGAAACCATGTCGATCGAGACGGCGTCTGCCGAGATAGCATCGATGCTCTTGGCAGACGGGCGTCTGCCTACCGGCGGTCACGCGCACTCGTCGGGGTTGGAACCGGCACTGGCGGGCGGACTCCTGCAGAGTCAGGTCCCTGACTTCATTCGCGGTCGACTCGAAACAGTCGGACTTGTCGAGGCCGCTTCAACGGTGGTCACGCGCCGCTGGGCCGTAAGTGAGGGTAGTGCAGGCGAACTCGAGGACATCTCGAGGGAACTGCTCGCTCGGACTCCCAGCGCACCGCTGCGTGAGGCGTCGATTCAGCTCGGCCGTGGGCTGGCGAGACTGGCGTCGCGATTGTGGCCGCAGCACCCCGCGGTGCAGATGCTCATGGCGCTGCCTGGGCATCCGATGCGTCCGCTCGCGTTGGGCGTCTTCACGGCGGTCTCCGGGATGGACGACCTACAGGCAGCCAGATCTTGTTTGTACGACGACGCCCAAACGGTGGCGTCGGCGGCACTGAAGCTACTGCCGGTGGATCCGGCAGAACCGGTCGAATGGTTGCTCCGAGCAGCCCCGACCATCGAAACCGTCGCCGCGGCTGCCGTAGCCGTCGAGGGCGTCGCAGATATACCCGCAACAACAGGGCCGTTGGTCGAACAATGGTCACTCGAACACCACGCTCGATCCAGGAGGATTTTCCGTGCTTGACAACCTGAACAACACCACCACTGCTGCAAGAGGTTTGAGGCTCGGCGTTGCCGGCCCCGTCGGCACCGGCAAAAGCACCCTCATCGCCACCATCTGCCGCGAACTCGCGGCGGAGTACGAGATCGCGGTGGTCACCAACGACATCTACACCGACGAGGACGCGCGACTGTTGCGCGCGGCCAACGTTCTGCCGATCGAGCGCATCGTCGCAGTCGAGACCGGTGCGTGCCCGCACACGGCTATTCGTGACGACGTCACGCCGAACCTCATTGCGGTCGAAGACCTCGAGCGTCAGTTCCGTCCCCTCGACATGGTGATCGTGGAAAGCGGCGGTGACAACCTGACCGCCACGTTCAGCCCGGCACTGGTCGACGCCCAGATCTTCTGCATCGACGTCGCGGGCGGCGGAGACGTCGCACGCAAGGGCGGTCCCGGAATCGAGCGGGCAGATCTGTTGGTGGTCAACAAGATCGACCTGGCCCCGTACGTCGACGTCGACGCGGTCCAGATGGTTGCCGATGCCACGGCCGCGCGTGACGGACTTCCCGTTCTCGCGCTCAGCCAGAAGGATCACTCAACGATCGACCAGCTCAGTGCGTGGCTCCGCCAGGTCATCGCATCCCATCGCGCGGGTAGTCACACCCCGCAGGATCCGGGGCCGATGGCGCCGCACTTCCATGCCGATGAAGAAGACCACGGTCACGGTCACGGGCACAGCCACTCTCACGCTCACTGATGCGCACTGGAGCTACGCGGGTCGTTGTCGAGAGAGTGGGTGACACCGCTGTTGCGCGAGAGCTGATCTCGGGCGACTTCCTGGCCCCGCGGTTCGTCGACGCTCGCGGGCTCACCGTGCGAATTGCCCTGGTAGGGCACAGCGCAACGCTGTTGGCCGGCGACGACCTGCGTATCGAGTTCGTGGTCGCACCCGGTACGTGTCTCGAGGTGATCGAGCCGTCCGGGACCGTCGCGTACAACGCACGCGGTGGCCGGGCGTCGTGGTCGGCTTCGGCGAGCGTCGGCGCCGGTGCGGCGCTGATCTGGCGCGCGGCACCGTTTGTCGTCGCGGGCGGCGCGGATGTGACCAGGCGCGTGGATATTTCACTGGAATCCGATGCGGTTGCGCTGCTCGACGAGATGATCGTGTTCGGCCGGACCGGCGAAACCGGCGGTGCCCTTCGCTCGGATCAGCGCATTACCGTCGACGGTGACGCGCTGCTCGTGGAAACTCTCGACCTGCGTAGCGTGCCGGGCCGTTCGCTGCCGGGAATTCTCGGTGGCCATCGCGTGCTCGGTACGACCATGCTGTTGGGGATCAAGACTTCCGACGACGTCGAAGGGCACGTGACGCCGCTGGCGGGAGCAGGGATGCTGGCACGGGCCGTGGCCGATCACGCACACCAGGCGAGCGCAGCGTTGGATCCGATCTGGTCGCGGTGGCGTGGGCGGGTTTCGCAGAAGTACAGCGACTGATTCGCCCGACCGTCACACTTCGGGAGGCTGCGTCGTCCAGTATGTGACCAGGCCGAAGAGAGCCGGGCGCACGGGTTTGACGGAGGCATCATGCGAATTGTTGTTCTGGGCGGAACCGGCCAGATGGGAAAGCTGGTCGTCGAGCAGGCGAAAATCGGGGGCCATGACGTCGTCGCCGCCGCTCGATCGACGGGAGTCGACATCTCTACGGGTGCGGGGTTGGACGAAGCATTTGTCGGTGCCGACGTGGTCGTCGACGTGAGTGATCACGTCACCAACAGTGCCAGGAAGGCAATCGAGTTCTTCGAGACGGCAGCGAAGAACATCGCCGCGGCCGAAGCCAGGGCCGGCGTGAAGCATCACGTGCTGCTCTCGATCGTGAACTGCGACGATCCGCGATTGAAGTCCTTCGGTTACTACCAGGGGAAGGCTGCGCAGGGACGCGCGGTGGAAGCGTCGAGTATTCCTTTCACGATCCTGCGATCCACTCAGTGGTTCGAGTTCGGCGAGAAGACGATCGCGCTGTTCGGACTGGGGCCGATCGCTATGGTTCCTCGGATGCGGTCACAACCGGTGGCAGCGAAGACCGTTGCCGAGGCGCTCGTGACCTGCGCTCAGAACGGTCCGACCGGGAGGGCTCCGGACCTGGCCGGGCCCGAGGTCCTCGAGATCCCGGCCATGACGCGCGAGATCTTGAAATACCGTGGCCGACGTAAGTGGCTGATCCCGATCTCGATGCCGGGAGCGGGTAAGGCGATGAAGGGTGGGGCGCTGCTGCCCGCGCCGGGATCCACAACTGCAGGACCCACGTTGGAAACCTGGTTGCACGAGAACTGAATAGGAAAGGCGGCCGCGCAAGTGCGCGGCCGCCTTTTACTCACGTGGACGGTTGGGTTCAGAGATCCGGGTACGAGGTGAGGTTGTCGACCTTCTCGGTGGTTTCGGGCTCTTCGGGCAGCTTGCCGGTCACCAGGAAGATGACACGTCGGCCGACCTCGACGGCGTGGTCGGCGAATCGCTCGTAGAAGCGGCCGAGCAGCGTGACGTCGACTGCGGCGGCAACGCCGTGCTTCCACTCACGGTCCATGAGGACGGTGAAGAGGTGGCGGTGGAGGTCGTCCATCGCTTCGTCTTCTTCGCGCAGACGGGCAGCGCGCTCGGGGTCGCGGGTCTCGAGGACGACCTTGGCGGCCGCACCGATGGAGACAGCGATGCGTCCCATCTCGGCGAAGTAGCCGTTGACCTCTTCAGGAAGCACGTGGTTGGGATGTCGGCGGCGCGCGATCTTGGCGACGTGCAGGGCGAGTGCGCCCATGCGGTCGATGTCGGCGACGATCTGGATTCCGCTGACCACCGAGCGCAGATCTCCGGCAACGGGAGCCTGCAGGGCGAGCAACGCAAACGCGCGCTCCTCGCAGATGGTGCTGAGTTCGGTGATCTTGTCGTGTTCGCCGATTACTTGTTCTGCCAGGGACAGGTCTGCCTGGAGCAGGGACTGGGTGGCGCGCTCCATAGCGGCACCTGCCAGTCCTGCCATCTCGCCGAGCGTGTCTGCAAGCTCGGTCATCTGTTCGTTGTAAGCCACGCGCATGAGGTCAGAGCCTACGTGCCGTGAAAGACCAAGTCACAAGCACCAGGTGAACGCAAGGTGAATGAACGCGTGTCAGTCGCAGGTGGTGTCGCCGGCGTTGACGCTGGCGATGTCGGCGGGCAGAGCCGTCGAGGTGCTGGTGTCGACCGACGTCGGATTTGCCGCCAGGATGGTTCCCGGGTCCGCGGGGGCGACGACGGTGCCGGCGAAATTGCTTCCGACGACGACCTCGATCATGTCTCCCATGCTCGGAGCGAGAACCAGAACCGCGCCGGGAATCGACGACGCGACCGTCACCGCTTCAGACTCGTAACCTGCGGCGTAGCGCACGACGGTGGTCGACGCTTGAGCATTCGCCAGGCCGGTGGCTGCGCTGAAGTTACCGACCGTGGAGATCTGGAAACCGTAAGCCGCGAGGCTGTCGGCGATCGTCGCGGCCTGCCCGGCGATTCCCGAGGCGTTGGAGACGTCGACCGAGATGTTGTAGGCGCTCATTGCCTCGACGGAAGTGGCGGCCGGCGGCGTGCTGGACGTAGGAGCGGTTGTCGTGGAACTGGTCGACGACGGTGTGGTGTCCTCGCGCTCTTCGCCCGGAAGCGGATCGTCGTCGATGATCGCCTGGAAGAGGGACTTGATCTCGTCCGTGCGAGGAATCTCGTTGCCCCAGTCGTTGGTGCCGTCCGTGGGGACCGTCAAGAACGTGACCGCGCCTGCGTCGACGTTCTGGAGCGAGCGACCGAGGGTGACCAGTGACTTGGTGTCGATGTTTTCGACGAACGTGTCGCTGGTGAAGGCGTTGATGAATCCGTTGAGCTTGCTCGGATTCAGGAGGACCTGGTTGGACAGGGCCGAGCGGAGCAGCGCCGACAGGAACTTCTGCTGACGGGTGATGCGCCCGTAGTCGCCGTTGCCCTCGGCTTCGACGTGGCGAGCACGCACGTAGTTGAGGGCGGTACGGCCGTCGAGCATCTGCGTGCCGCCGGAGGCGAGGACGGTTCCGAGGATGCCGTCTTCGATCGGTCCGGGGGAGCAGACGTTCACACCGCCGACGGTGTCGACCATGCGCTCGAAACCGGCGAAGTCCATTCCGACGAAGTGCCCGATTTTCAGGCCGGACATCTTCTGGATGACCTTGACCAGGCATTTGGGGCCACCGAGTGCGTATGTCGCATTGAGTTTGTCGCCGCTCGCTGCCGGGAAGGTTTCGCTGGTGTACTTGCCGGCGTCGTTGTCCCATCCCTGACAGATCGGACGTTCGACGTCGAGGTCACGCGGGAAGGAGACGGCGACGACGCGGCTTCGGTCGGCGGGAATGTTCACCAGCATGACCGTGTCGGCTCGGGCGCCTTCGGCGTCTTCGACGGTTCCGGCGCCGATCTCACCGCTCGCACCGGCGCGGGTATCGGTGCCGATGATCAGGTACGTCTCGTCGCCGAGTTGACCACCGGCGTCGATGATGTCGTCGGACTCGGTGTCGAGTGCCGCAATCTGATCGAAACCGCCTTCGACCGAGCGCAGATAACCCCACACGACGCCGGTCAATGCGAGAGACATGACGGCCAGGAACGCTACTGCCGATCGGCCGATCACTTTTGCGCGATGGCGGCGGCGAATCTTGCTTTGCGCCAGACGAGTGGCGCCGGTGTCACCGACTACCCGCGGCACTGCGGAGGTGACGGGATGTTCTTCGGTGATCCAGTCCGCAGCGGCGGGCGGAACGGTCGGACGGGCGGGAATCGGCCGGGCGGGGGGCGGCGACGACGCTGCTGAAGATTGAGTCTTGGGTGGTACGGATTTGTTCGGCGCCGGCTTGGGCGGCGTAGCCGGGGCTGGTGGCGGCTTCTTGTCGCCTACCCGACGGACCAACTCGGCGACCGAAACAGAGTCGTCGGTCGGAGGCGAGTCCCGTCGCCCGGTACGTCCACTGCTGCGACGCTCCGGGGGACTGGGTGGTTGCGGTGTTGGTCGCTGGGGTGTGGCAGGGCGCTGGGGCGTTGCCGGTTGGTCCGGTCGGGCGTTGCGGAAGCGCTTGTCTGCGAGCGGACGTTCCCAGGGGGCGCGGCTCTCGGGCGGAGGTGGGCCCGAATCGTGATCATCACCCACCGATGCAACCTGTCCCGTCGTCGACTGTCAGTAACTCGTCATTCAGATGCCGGCGTCAACCGGTTGTCGACGAAGCTGGAGCCATATTACTGGTGAATCCTGAGTGCTTCACTCAGAAAGTGATGTGAGTAATCCGACGGCGTGTTTTCGCTAGCCACCAGAGTGCATCATGTCAGCTCCCACCGGCACAAGGTCGTCTTCGGGATCGTCGAGCCAACCTTCCGGGAGTGCTACCTGACCGGGTGAGCCTTGGCGTCCGCGCGGGCCTTCGGCGTCCTTGGGGAACGGGACGTCGTGGTCGAGTTGTCCGAGCAGGTCGTCCAGTTCGGACAACGTGCTGACCAGAGCCATCGAGACCCGCAGATCCGATCCGACCGGGAACCCACGCATGTACCAGGAGACGTGCTTGCGAAGTTCGCGCAGACCCTTCATTTCACCGTGATGTGCGGCGAGCAGTTGGGCGTGACGGGCGATGATCTTGGTGACTTCGCCGAGCGTCGGCGGCGTGGCGATCTGTTGTCCGTTGAGAGCTGCGCTGAGTTCCGCGAACAGCCATGGCCGTCCGAGGCAGCCGCGTCCGACGACGACGCCGTCGCAGCCGGTCTCGTTCATCATGCGGGCAGCATCCGAGGCGTCGAAGATGTCGCCGTTGCCGAGGATCGGCACGTCGGTGACGTGTTCCTTGAGGCGCGTGATCTCGTTCCAGTCAGCAGTGCCGGAGTAGCGCTGCGACGCGGTACGTGCGTGAAGTGCGACGGCAGCGGCGCCTTCAGCTGCGGCGATCCGGCCGGCGTCGAGGTGCGTGTGATGTTCGGGGTCGATGCCGACGCGCATCTTGACGGTGACCGGAATGTCGGTGCCTTCGGTGGCGCGCACGGCTGCCGCGACGATCTGACCGAACAGTCGACGCTTGTACGGTAGCGCCGATCCACCGCCCTTGCGGGTCACCTTGGGTACCGGGCAGCCGAAGTTCATGTCGATGTGATCGGCCATGTTCTCGTCGACGATCATCTTGGCCGCGGCGTAAGTCGTATCCGGGTCGACGGTGTACAGCTGCAGCGACCTGGGCGTTTCGGTCGGACCGAACGTGGTCATGTGCATCGTGGCGGGTTGGCGTTCGACGAGCGCGCGGGCGGTGACCATCTCGCAGACGTAGAGCCCGGACGTGCTGCCTGCACGTTCGAGTTCGAGTTCACGGCACAGCGTGCGGAAGGCGACGTTGGTGACGCCCGCCATGGGTGCGAGGACCACGGGGCTGTGCAGCTCGAGTGAACCGATACGAAGGGATGACATGTCTACCTCTGAACAAATACTTGTGACAATTGGAAGTGCCCGGTACCGAATCCGGTACCGGGCACAGAATAGCTGGTGAAACTAAGAAGCCTGCTGTTCGCGCTTGGCGGCTTCGCGTGCGAGCATGCGATCGCGCTGTTCCTCGAACTTCGTCGCGTTGGCGGCGAGTGTCTCGAGGAAGGCCGCCAACTCTTCGCGCGTGTTCTCGCCTTCGGCGCTGAAATCGTTGCGCTCGAAGATGTTCCACTTGCGCAGGACTGGCCAGACGACCTCGTCGAGGTGTTGGCGAAGGTCGTAGATGCCGTGCTTGGCCATGAGGGCGCCGTTGCGGCGGAAGTTCGGCATGCCGGCGCCGGGCATCTGGAAGTTCTGGACGATGTTCGCCACGGCCTTGAGCGCCTGATCGGGAGCAAGATCGAGCGCGGCGGCGCAGATGTTGCGGTAGAAGATCATGTGCAGGTTCTCGTCGGCGGCGATGCGCTGAAGCATCTTGTCGGCAATCGGCTCGTCGCAGGCCTTGCCGGTGTTGCGGTGGCTGACGCGCGTCGCGAGTTCCTGGAAGGTCACGTAGGCGACCGAGTGCAGCAGGCCGGCGTCGCCCTCGTCGATGGGTGCGCTGTAACCGTTTGTCATGTGTTCCATGCGGAAGCGCTCGAGCTCGACGGGGTCGACTGCGCGCGTGACGACGAGGTAGTCACGCATCACGATGCCGTGGCGGTTCTCCTCGGCGGTCCACCGGCCGACCCACGTTCCCCAGGCACCGTCCTGCGAAAAGTTCTCGGCGATCTCACGGTGGTACGACGGCAGGTTGTCCTCGGTGAGCAGGTTGGTGATCATCGCGGCGCGAGCTACCTCGCCGAGTTGTGACTGTTCGAGACTCCAGTCTTCGCCACCCATGGCTGCGAAGTTACGGCCCTCGTCCCACGGAACGTAGTCGTGTGGATGCCATTCCTTGGCCATGGAGATGTGGCGGTTGACGTTCTCCTCGGCAACCGGCTGCAGCTCTTGTAGCAGCTCCAGCTGCGTCAGAATCCTCGTCATTTCTTGCCTCCATGTTGAGTGAATGCGCGACTTCGCCCCAGCCTACGGCACCGTAGGTTTGAAAAGAATGGCATGAAAATTGCTCCCCTCGAGGGATGTTACCGATCCGTAGTTATCCGGGGGCACTTTCACTACCAAGTCGTTCTTTCGACGTAGTCGCGGAACGTCCGGGCGGGATCGGACAGCTCGCGGCTCTTCGACCAGATCAGCCCTATTTTTCGCTGTGCTCCTTCGATCGGTACGTAGACGACTCCTTCGGCCCAGATCGGTGGATCCTGAACCGGCATGACCGAGACACCGAAGGACGCGGAGACCAGTCCGCCGACCGTTGCCAGCTCGCTGCTCTCGAAGACGAAATTCGGAGTGAATCCTGCGGCCGCGCACAGTTCATCGAGAATTCTTCGCATCCCGAAGTTCGGATGCATACCGATGAACGGTTCGTCGGCCGCGTCCGCAAGCTCGACCGAATGCAACTTCGCAAAGCGATGATCAGCCGGAACAGCCAATGCCAGTGACTGCTGGGCGATCTGCATCCACGCCACCTGCGGATCGCGCGGCTGAGGCGAGACGACGGCCAGGTCGGACGTGCCGGCGGCGATTCTGTCGACCAGGAACTGCGCGCTGTCCTGATGCAGTTCGAATCGCACTCCGGGATGCTCGACGCGGTATCCGCGCAGCATGTGCGGCACCAACCAGGTGCCGAACGAGTGGAGGAAGTCGAGCCGGACCGTGCCGCTCTCTGGGCTCGCCAGCGACTGGATTTCGGTCTGCGCGGCGTCGAGGGCACGCAGTGCGATGCGAGCATGTCGATAGAGGATCTCGCCGTACCGGTTCAGTTCGAGTCGGCGTCCCTGACGGTCGAAGAGTGTCACGCCGATCTGCCGTTCGAGGCGTGCGAGTTTGCGCGAAAGGGTCGGTTGCGACAGGTGAGTCAGATCCGCGGTAGCGGTCACCTGTTGGGTTTCGGCGAGCACGACAAACCATTCGAGGTCTTCGGTCAGCATCACGAACCCAATCTATATACCTTCAGAGCATATAGAACACCAAGTTTATGCATTTTCTTTTGCCGAGTCTGGGCGGGAGGATTCTTGCCGGAGGTAAGTGATGCCTGGAGGTACGTGGTGACTGTCGAGAATGTGATCGAATCCGAAGTGATGCCGCTTCGCCGCGGAACATCGGGATATCGAACCGTGACCGTTGCGTTGTTCGCGGCCGGGCTGTCGACGTTCATCTCGATGTACGCGGCACAGGCGTTGCTGCCTGCGTTCGCCGAAGACTTCCACGTCTCGCCTGCGGTGTCTGCGCTGTCCGTCTCGACGACGACGGGCATGTTGGCGTTGGCAATCATTCCGGCCAGTGCGCTCTCCGAGCGGTTCGGTCGCACGCGGGTGATGATCGCGTCGGCGTCGGCGTCCTGTGTGATCGGTTTACTTCTGCCGCTGAGTCCGACGATCGAGGTTCTGCTGGTCGGACGCGCAGCACAAGGATTGGCTCTGGCCGGTGTCCCGGCGGTGGCGATGGCCTATCTGGCCGAGGAGGTCGATCGGAAGGACCTCGGTGCAGCGATGGGAAGGTACGTCGCCGGCACGACGATCGGTGGGCTGATCGGACGGCTCGTGCCGTCGGCCGTCGTCGATTTCAGTACGTGGCGTTGGGCGCTGTTGACTGCGTCCGCGCTGTCGGCATTGTTCGCGCTCAACATGATCCGGCGGCTTCCCGCGTCGAAGTTCTTTCGCCCGCAACCGATATCGGCGCGCACGATCGCGTCGAATCTACGACGCCACCTTGCGAACCCGTCGCTGCGAACACTCTTCGCTTTGGGATTCATCCTGATGGGCGGCTTCGTGTCGATTTACAACTTCCTCGGGTTTCGGCTCACGGCAGCACCTTTCGGCCTTCCTGAAGCGCTTGTGGGCCTGGTGTTCCTTTTCTACCTTGCCGGAACTTTCACCTCGGCGGTAGCCGGCGGGGCCTCTGACCGACTGGGTAGGCGCAGCGTGCTGCTCGGGTCGGTTGTCGTCATCGGTATCGGCCTGGCACTGACCGTTCCGGACAATCTGGCGTTGACGCTCGTGGGGATGCTGCTCTTCACCGGAGGATTCTTCGCCGCACATTCGGTGGCCAGCGGTTGGGTGGGGCTGATCGCTACCGATCACCGGGCCGAGGCGTCGGCGTTGTATCTGTTTGCCTACTACGCGGGTTCGTCCGTGGCGGGCGCCCTCGCGGGTCTTGCATACTCGGGTGGCGGTTGGGGTGGGGTCAGTGCTTTTGTGGGCGCGCTGCTGTTGGTTGCGTTTGCCTTGTCACTGAGGATGTTTCGATCTTCGACGGTTGACTGAACCGAGCACTGCGGCGATCCCGAACGGGATCGCCGCAGCGCGAATCTGTCGAGCGTATTACTTCTTGCCGCCGCCGAGGAGGCCGCCGAGCAGGTCTCCGAGGCCGCCGCCCCCGGATCCGCCCAAGATTCCGCCGAGTGCTCCGCCGATGCCGCCGCCGGAATTGCCGCCGCCGCCGAGAATTCCGCCGAGGAGATCCCCGAGTCCGCCGCCACCGGAGGCCTGGGTCTGCGCGCCGGCTCCGCCACCGGTGAACTGCTTGGCGAGGTAAGCCAGGACGATGGGAGCGAGGATCGGCAGCAACTGCTTCACCAGATCGTTTCCACCGCCGCCACCGACACCGCCGAGTGCGCTGGCGACCTGATCGGTGTTGCCGCCGAAGATGTTCGAGACGATCTTCTGACCGTCAGCGGTGTCGACTTTGCTGATGTCGACGCCGTCGTCGAGAAGGCTGGTGTCGGCGTGAGACTGCAACGCGCTTTCCAGCGAGGCTGCGCCGGCGGGATCCTGCGCGTTGGCGCCGAGGCCACCGACGAGGGTCGGAAGTGCAGTCTTGACCGCCGATTCGGCAGTTGCCTGGTCGACGCCGAGTTGCTGCGCGATCTGGTCGATGGGGATCTGGGATAGAAGGTCGTCAAGCGATGCCATTGATGCCCTACCTCTTCTGGGGTACTACTCGTCAGTACCCGGCTGTTGCAGACACTAGTGAATGTCGGCGTCGACGGTAACCCTCCGGTTGCCGAGCGGTCAGGCTCGGGTCTTCTCGCGGGGGACCAGACACGCTAGGAGAGCGAGAATCAGTCCGCCGGCCGTCAAGATGAATCCTGTCTGATTTGTCAGGATCGTGGAGTAGTTTTCCCTGATGACATTGTCGAACTGATCGTTCACGCGGTAGTAGAACGTGCCAAGAGTCCCCAATCCCACGATAATTCCGATCCACGCTGCGATACGAGAACCGAACAAAGCGGCGATCAGAATCGATACGGCGGCGGCGAGCAGAAGTATCGCCATCGACCGGTAGAAGGTCACGGACTGATCGCCGAGTTGCTCGATTGCCCACCCGGCCGGAAAGCCGTCCCGCAGGTCCTCGAGGCGAACGTTGTCGGGTTTGACCCCGGCCAGTACGTACATGAACGAGCCGACGGCAACGGCGATTCCACAAATGAGCAGAACGAGATGAACTAACGTGCGCATGCCAGTCTCCCTGTGTTCGGAGTTCGGTGACGCGGTCGTCGCCGAGCCTAGCTGTGTCGCGGGTGTCAAGCTCGGTATCGAGCGTGCAGAATCGTCTCCATGCCCGACAACATGCGTCGACTCGAAGAGATCTCGCTGTCGCTGCCGGAAGCAGAGCGCGTCGACATCGAAGCGTGGGACGGCCACCCGACGTTCCGGGTCCGCGGCAAGAACTTCGTGTTCTGCAACCTCGAAGCCACCTCCTTGACCGTCAAGCTGAGCAAGGAGGAAGCCGAAGCGGTGGTGGCCACCGAACCAGGCGCAAGTGCTGCGGGCTATGGACTCGGTCGACACGGGTGGGTTGCACTCGACATCGGCACCGACGTTTCCGAGGAGAAATGGTCGCAACTGGAGGAGTGGATCTACACCTCGTTCACCCTCGTTGCGCCGAAGCGGCTTGCCCGGATCGTTCTCGATGCGGATGAGGAACGCCCGTAACGGATAGATTCGTCAGTACAGACGCCGACTAGACGAGGAATTGTCATGACGACACCGGAAACTTCACCGGCCACCGCAAAACCGGGCATGCCGCCGTGGGCGAAGAAGGCCATCGGGATCGCAGTGATGGCGGTGGTCCTGGTCATCGCTTACTTCATCCTTGCCGCCTTCCTTCCGCGTTGGTGGGCGCAGCGCATTGCGTCGTTGGCGAACGGCAGTTTCAGCGCCGGAATCGCGTGGGGGCTGCTGTTCGGTCTCGTGTGCACCCTGGTCCCGCTCATCTTCTTCCGGGCGGTCTGGCAGGTGCGCAAGCGCAAGCATGCTCGAATCATGCAGATCACGGCTCTCGCGTTGGGTGTGATCTTCGCGCTGCCGAATCTGCTCTCTCTGACAGTTGTTCTCGGCAACAACAACGCTGCGCATGCGGGCGAGCGGATCCTCGACGTCGACGGCCCCGGATTCCGCGGAGCATCCGTTGTCGGTGCCGTCCTGGGCGTTGCGTTGTTCCTTGGACTTGTCGCGCTCGGCTACATGTACAAAAAGCGTGGCAAGGATCTCGACAAGATGCGCGGTGAGCTCAAGCAGCACGAGCCGCAGAGCAAGGGCGAGGCTCCGGCTCCGGAAATCTGAGTCAGCTCTTCGACCGAGTACTCAGGCCGACACCGACTCCGACGGTTCCCGCCGCCACCAGTCCGGCGAGCGGGACAGCCCAGTGTCCGGCAAATGTGCAGGCGAGAACCAGGATTGCGCTCACTGGTAGAACAGCCTGCTCGATCCTGTCGCGCTTGAAATGTCGTGAGTGCATGAGCCACACGAAGATCAGGAACATCGCGGCGGGGATCGTGACCGCGGCAGATGCTGCGAACGTCGAAATGTGCGCCTCGCCAACTGCTTCCTCGACGGCTACTTCGATGCCGGCGCCGATGGCCGCAGCGGATCCGAATACGAAGTAGTGCCCGTATCCCCACAACAGGACGGCGCGATTGCCCTGGTCTGCGAGGTACTCGTGGATCGGGACGGCGAAGTAGATCCACAACGCGGAGAACACGATCAGAACTCCGCCGACAGCAATCGGAATCAGTAGGTCGGCGGCGTCGAAATCCCGGATGCCGGATTGGACCGCGATGGTGGCGGCAGCAATGGTTTCGCCGAGCATGATGATGGTGAAGAGGCCGTAGCGTTCGGCGATGTGATGCGGGTGCCACGGCGTCTGGTGGTTGCGTTCGGCGATCGCCGGCACCGCGAGTTCGGCGATCATGAGAAAGAAGAAGCCGGGTATCCACGCCGACGCCGGCATCAGGAGCAGCACGATCCAGCCGGCCTGGACGATCACGAGCCCGGCGGCATATTGCAGAGCAGTCGTTCGCGCTGCACCGGATTCACCGCTGGCGGCTCGAAGCCATTGGCAGGTGAGCGCAATTCGCATGATGAGGTAGCCGACGATGGCCGTCGTACGGTCGGTTCCGTCGAATGCGTCGGGGATTCCGGCGGCGAAGACGAGCACGCCACAAATCTGTACGAAGGTCGCGACCCGGTAGGGGACGTCGTCCGTGTCGTAGGCAGACGCGAACCAGGTGAAGTTCACCCACGCCCACCACAGCGCGAAGAAGACGAACATATAGCCGGCGATGCCGTCGGCGTAGTGGCCCTCGGCGACAGCATGCACCAGTTGAACTCCGGCCTGTGCGGCTGCAACCACGAAACACAGGTCGAAGAACAGTTCGAGTGGCGTCGATGCTCGATGGTCCTCGTCGCGGCTGCGTGCGCGCATCCGGATGATCGGCATTACGGCCCGGCCGTGGCCCGCGCCTGTACTGGTGTGTTCTGTCATCGTCCCCACCTTGCTCCGACGTCTAGTGCAGGAGCGCAGTCTAGGGCGAATTCCGTCGGGTCGACGAATGAGACATTTCGCCCCTCACCACACGAGAACGGGTTTGATGACGCGCCCCGACGCTTGATCTTCGACGGCTTTGTTGATGTCGGCGAATGCGTAGCGCGTCACCAAGCGGTCGATCGGAAACCGGCCACCAGTGAAGAGTTCGACGAGTTCGGGGATGAACGTCGAGACTTCCGACTCTCCTTCGATGCATCCTCGAATTGTCTTTCCGCTCAGCATGATGTCGGCCATGTTCACCTCGACCGTGGATGCTCCGAGTCCGACTACCGCCAGTGTTCCCCGTGCTCGAAGTGATGTGACGGCTTGATTGATCACGGAGCCGATTCCGGTGGTGTCGAGGGAATGCGTCGAACCTCCGTCGGTGGCGGCGTGGACCGCGTCGATCACATCTTCATTCGAGGGATCGACAGTGACGGCGCCGAATTCCTCGGCGAGTGCGCGCCGCTGCGCAACGGGGTCCACGGCGACCAGGGTGGAAACGCCGGCAGCCCTCGCCGCCAGCAGCGCTGCGAGTCCGACGCTGCCTGCCCCGAAAACGACAAACGTCGAGTCGGGCTCGGGGCGAAGCAGATTCAGTACCGCGCCGGCGCCGGTTTGAAACCCGCAGCCGAGCGGAGCTGCGACGGTCAGGTCCACCGCAGGATCGACGACGACGGTGTTGTCGGCAGAGGCGATGACGTATTCCGCGAAGCTGGACTGGCCGAAGAAGGCGGACCGTAGCGGGGTTCCGTCTCGCCGGATCGGCGTCGAGCCGTCGGTGCGTGCGCCAGAGCTGTTGAGCCCGTGTGAGCTTTCGCAGTACGCCCGATGGCCGCTGAGACACTGCCTGCACACACCGCAACTGCGGTAGCTCAGCAACACGTGATCACCGGGCGCAATGCTGTCGATCGACGAGCCGACGGCCTCGACCACCCCCGCCCCTTCGTGCCCGAACACGCAGGGGCCGAGTCTTTCCGGTAGCGCCGACTTCGTGAACAGATCTGTGTGGCACAGGCCGGTCGCGACGATGCGAACCAGGATCTCGTCTGCGCGGGGGTCGTCGATCTCGACGGTGTCGAGCGTGAAGGGGGAGTGCGGGCCGTGTGAGAGCGCCGCTGTCATCTGCATGGAGGATCTCGAATTCTGTTCGGCGCGAATCACGCTCGCTCGAGCAGGAAGTAGTAGTGCTGCCCGCCGTCGAGGACCAACGCCGACTTTCCGTTCATGATGCCCATGAGCGTCGAATCGTCGACTTTCTTGAAGTGGTCGAAAATCGGCGCGCCGTCGTAGACCATGGTCGCGGTCACTTCACCACGAAACTCGATGTTCCACAGACTTGCCTCGCCATTGCCGCTCTTGACGTCGGAATAGAGATTTCCGTCTTCGTCTCGGCAGATCAACGGCTTGGCATCCTCGACGGAATTGAAAGTCTTGCCGTACCAGCGGCTCGCGGACAGCTTTTCGTGCAGACGATGACCGGTGGCGAAGTCGTCACCTTTCCACTCACCGAGGATTTCTTCAGCGGCGACGGTTTCCAGCGCGGCCCACACTTCGTCGAGTTCTGCTGGTGATACACCATTTTCCGCTGCACGGAGCCGGGCGAAAGCAGTTCGGGCTTCGTCGAGATTCATGTCTCTCCTCGAGTCGACGGTAAGTGGCACGACTTGTTCGCGAACCAAATTGTTCGTCAACTCTGCACGCTACGCCGAACCGGATGGTTCGGCAACGGTCGATTCGTTCTAGGCTGTGAACATGCGCTCAGCAGGGGAAGCTACGAGGGACCGCATTCTGGCGGCCGCAAAGGACGAATTTGCCACGTACGGGCTGGCCGGCGCGCGGATCAATCGGATCGCCGCGCAAGCGCGTGCCAGCAAAGACCGTCTCTATGCGTACTTCGCAAGCAAGGAAGAGTTGTTCGCTGCCGTGACCGAACAGTGGACGTCCGAAACAACAGCGGAGACAGCACTTCGAGGTGACGACTTGCCGGGCTATGCAGGTCGCCTCTTCGACAACTACGTTGCCCATCCCGAGAACGCCCGATTGCAGCAATGGGCGGATCTCGAAGCGCCGGACGTCATGAGTGAGGACGACATACGAAGCAAGACCTTCCGGCCTAAAGTTGCGGAGATCCGCAAGGGGCAGCTCGAGGGACACATCGACCCCGCGTGGAATCCCACGGAGTTGATCCTGCTGATCACGGATATCGCCCGGATGCTCGCGCTCAAGTCGTCTCGTTCCATCCCTCGACGTCGGGAGGCGGCAGTCGAGGCGGTTCGGCGTTTGATTGTGGCGTAGCGAGTCCAAACGCGAACGTCCACGCCCGTCGCTGTGTGGTTGCCCGGATTTACGGATTTCTCAGTATCGGTGCGTACGTTGGGCGTCGGCTCGTTGACGCCCTCGGGATGTTGACGTGCCGCCAAAACTTTTGTCGTCGACTGTTCAGATGCTGGTGAGCAAAAGGATCGCGGCCGGCCACCCTGACTGAATATCGTCGACGCCGAGCGTGTTCCTTCGGTGCGCGCACCTGTTCAGCATCTGGAGTGGACCCGTGTCGAAGTGGCCGTGCATATGAAGATCTCGAAGAAGGTAGCGCTGGTCGTTGTGGCTGCTTGCGCCCTGACGTTGGGATCGGCGCAAGTCGGAACCGCCCGCGCGGATGCGCCGGTCAAGGTCAGCGTGGCCGGTCATGCGGTGAGCGCCGGGCACTTCGAGCAGGTGCGGCGCCCAAACCGGTGTGTGAAGGCCGGGACGGGGAAGTCGAAACCGAGCGAGCAGAAGTCTACGAATCGCAGTGGGCGTCGAGGCAGCGGGGGATGCTTCTGACAGTGATTGCGAAGTTCCGCAATCAGCCGTCGCAAATCTGTAACACGTTCTAATCTTGCGGTATGGACGTGACTTACGAAGGGACCAAACGCGAAGTCGCTACCGACAGGGGGACTTTGCGCTATCACGAGGCGGGCGATGGTCCGCCGTTGATCCTGTTGCACGGCTCCGGGATCGGTGTGAGTGGTTGGCGGAATTACCGGGGGAACCTCGAGGTATTCGCGAAGCATTTCCACTGCTACATCCTCGAGTTCCCGGGTTTCGGCGTGAGCGATCCCGTCGACGGCCATCCGGTGATCACGGCAGCGTCGTCGGTGATCCGATTCATGGACGCGCTGGGAATCGAATCGGCTGCGATGATCGGCAATTCGATGGGTGGGGTAGTCGGCGTCAACGTCGCGATGAGGTTCCCGGAACGTGTCTGCAGGCTGGTCACCATCGGTGGCGTCGGCCCGAACATCTTCAGTCAGAATCCAAGTGAAGGTACCCGTCTCCTGCAGGACTTCGCCGACGCTCCCAACCGTGAGAAGTTGGTTCGATGGCTCGAATGCATGGTGTACGACAAGACCGTCGTCACCGAGGAGCGGATCGAGGAACGATGGGAAACGGCCAACGATCCGGCCTCGCACCAGGCATTGACCGCGATGTACGGATCCAAAGCCTTTGCCGCTCAGCAGCAGATGATGTCCAACTCGGATGTGCCGCCGTACTGGTCGATGATGCACAAGGTGCAATGCCCGACCTTGCTGACATGGGGACTCGATGATCGGCAGTGTCCACCGGACATGCCGATGATTCCGATGCGACTGATTCCGAACGCCGAACTGCATGTATTTCCGAACTGCGGGCACTGGGTGATGATCGAAGCCAAGGAGGCATTCGAGCGCGTGACCCTCGAGTTCCTGCTTCGATGACCTGCTGATGCATTCATGTGGCCCGAATTGATGTGGCACGAATGCACAAGACCCGGCGCCTCCGAATGAGGTGCCGGGTCTGCATTTGTGCCCCCAGTAGGACTCGAACCTACGACCTGCGGATTAAAAGTCAGAACCCAGACGTGACACCTGGTGATACCCAATGACGAACGGACGTCGTTTCGGCAGGTGAACGCCGATCCGAGGTCCGTCTCGTGATGCCTGGTTAAGTGGTCACACGCGTCCTCTGTGACCACTCTGAAGCCACCGTGCGTGTATTTACTTGCGGAAATCCAAGTGGCATCAGCGGACCGCAAACACGCTCGCGGAGAAGGCGAAGACTATGCCGAGCAGAAGTGACGAGAGGCCGGCCCACACGAGCCACTTCTTCGGCTCCTTAGTCGCGTTGGCGTGCCCGATGATCTGGTCCAAGACCAGCCAAGCACCCTCTGCCTGCGCGCCGGCATTGAGTGCAGAGAGCGTGGTGGCTGCAACCTCGGGGTGAAGGTCACCGCTCTCAACTTTTTCTGCGACGAACGGTTCCATGTCCTCTGGGATATCTGCTTTAACCTTCGAGAGCACGGCTAGGTTTCTCTGCAACAGTCGATCGTTCTTGGTGGTTCGCATGAGATCTCGGACGACAAGAACGACACCGACGAGTTGGAAAAGTGCAGCGAGGCTGTACTGCCAGAAAAGCCCGGCGTTCGAGCGGAGGAATTCGATCATGACGGGAAATTCCATTCCCATCCTGCGTCGCTGGATCCCATGTAGGGCCGGTATTGAAGTACTCCGGTGGGTGACTTCGAGTCGAATACGATCGTGAACTTGTACTTGGATGCAGGGACGAGGTCTTGGGGCACATCCTGGGGTAGGCAATAGATGCTCGCATCAGAAGTCGGGTTCGTCTGGGTATAGCCATCTGCCTCGACGATCGTCCAGTCGTTCTGAGGTGCGAAGCTGGCGCGGAAGTCAGCCGAATAGATGTCGGTGGTTTCGACTTCTAACGATGCCGAGATCAGGTGACCGTTGACTGCTGGAATTGAAAATGACTGCGTGCACTGGGGATCTACGGTGATGTCAGTGACCTTCCAAATGACGGCCGGTTCGTTGGAGCTCACGTCACCAATGGCGGATTCAGCGCCGACTGCGGTCATGTAGTTCCCTCGTGGGGACATCTGAGAAGTTGTCGGCGCCGAGGATGTCGTGGTTGTTTCTGTGCTTGACGATTCCTGCTGCGTGGAGGTTGAGGTGTCTGCTGCACTGTGCGATTCGGCATCGTTTGCGCAGCCAGCGAGTATTGGGGGCGCCAAGGCGAGCGCAATGAGTGTCCGTTTCATGTCTGATACATATCAGACTGGTCGGACTGGATTGGACTGCGCTCGGATTCGAGGAACTCGTGGACATCGTCGACGAGCCATCGAAGATCGCAAGAACCGTCGCGGGGTCCGGGCTTGTGGGGTCTTGAGCCGGCTCAGCCCCAACTGTCGAACATCGTCTGGCTATTTGGTCGGAGGTCTGTCGGCGAGCTAACCAACTTCTAAGGGCCGCATTTTTTGCTGGTGAAGGCACCATCGGATGCCTCGATAGTGACCGTGATTGATTGAGAAATGCTCACCATGTTGTTGTCGATGATGTTTCCTTGTGCATTAGTCCGTTCCCCGTAGCAATAAGATACAGCCTGGTGCTGAAGGTGCCGGGTGTTACGAGCATAAGGACTCCCCGCGTTTTCTATTGGGTCGGTTCTGGCGGTGAGTTGAGACGTGCGTCCCCGCTCATCCAAGGCCTGTGTGTCACGTTAGTGGTCGGTTCCGAAATTCCGAGATCCCGGCGTATAGCTGACGCGAAGAGTCCTTCGGAAGCCGTGACCCCCTCACAGTGGGTACTGATCCCATTCAAGGAACTCTGTAGGAGCGCAGCAGGATCGGTGCTTCCATCCTCAGCAGTCCACCCCGAGTACTGGTTGGCGATCATTGATTCAAGTGCGTGAATTGCACTCAAGACAAATCGGTGGCTGCCGATCAGGCCGAGGGTTGCATCGTTTGCCCCGGGTCCGGCCGAGAACGTCAATGTGGAACACGCGTTGCGTAGCTTCTCGGATTGCTTCTGGTAGTCGAAACGGTCTGGAGATTTAGAAGCTCTTCTTTGCGCCGCATGGCGCGGCGGTATGCCAGTACCAATTCGTCTGCGACGGATCGGGCATCTTGTGAGCATTCGAGAATCGAAGCTGCAGCCTTCGCGACGGCGTCCATTCTCCAGCGCTCGTGTTCGCGCTTGTCGGCCCGCTCGATTGCTAGGCGATTTGTCCGGTTGGCTTTGATTCCGATAGTCAGCGCTACAAGGGCCACTGCGAGTGAACCGAGAAAAGGAATCCACAGTGACCACCAGGACGACGAGTTGACTATCCGCACAGGGAAGTAATCCACGGAGGTGACCTTGCCATGGGTCACTGACATGCTCGGCCAACCCGCTCGTCACGCTAATCTCATGCTCTTTTCCGACTAGCAAACGAAGAAAAGTCCGAGGTGAGCGGTTGTAACCGCGTCGACCTCGGACTCCTTTGGTGCCCCCAGTAGGACTCGAACCTACGACCTGCGGATTAAAAGTCCGTAGCTCTACCAACTGAGCTATAGGGGCGCGGCGCAGAGTCTAACGGGACCGCAGAGTCCGTGAAAACACCACCCCCACCAGAAGGGCAATTCCGATGACGGCGATGGTCCCGCCAGTGCGATGCAGACCCGCGTCGTCGATGGTTCCGCGCATGGTCAACTCGATGACGACGGCAGCAAGGTTGGCGCCGATGTACTGGATTGTTCGGTACAGACCGATCGCCGTCCCGACGTCGGCGGAGGTGGTCACCGAGTTGATCAGGTTCTGGTTTCCCATGTTGTTGAAGCCGTTGGGAATGCCCAGGATCGCCGCAATCAGCAGGAGTGCCACTAGGGGAGTCGAGCTCGATTCGACAAAGGCGATCAGAACGCCGCCGACGGCCAAGGCCGCGGTGCCGATCAGCAGGGTGATCCGTGCGCCGAATTTCCCGTACACCCTGGACGCGGACATGGTCGCGAAGATCCCGACCGCAGCGACGGGCAGCATGAAGAGTCCGGCGCTGATCGGTGACATTCCGCGGGCTACCTGTAGCCACTGGGGGAGCCCGAAGAAGATGCAGTAGAACGCCGTGTACGTCAGAAGCGTCCGGCCGAGAGTCATGCTCAGTGCGCGGTTTCGAGCGACGGCACGGACGTCGATGAACGCCGAGGCCGTTCGACGTTCCCACCAGACGAACAGGAACGCGAAGAGGGCCGTCGATGGCACGAGGTACCACTTCGCGTGCTCGGCGAGAGAGAGGAGAAAGAGCATCGTCGATGTCGTCAGAGCGAGAAACAGGGTGATGCCGAGTGGGTCGAGAGATTTGAACAACGTAGCGGCGCCGGCCCGGTCGGGCAGGGCGGAGTCGCTCGGGGCGGCGAAGAAGACCCATACGGCAGTGACGACGACAAGTGGGAGGTTCACCCACATGATCGATTGCCAACCGAGTGTGCCGACCAACAACCCGCCGAGAGTGGGCCCCAGCGCGACGACCGATTGAGCGCAAATGGTGAGTGTTGCTATAGCTGAACGGGTTTGAGTCCGGTGGCGGTCAGCGTATTCGCGGATGACGGTCATCGCGTTCGGATACTGTGTCGCCGTGCCGATTCCGAGCAGGATTCGTGCGGCGATCAGCCAGCCCAGCGACGGGGCGAGCGAGCCGAGGATCGATCCGGCAGCGATCAGGCCCAATCCGGCGAGGTAGACGCGTTTGGCGCCGAGGATCGATCCGAGTCGACCAGCCGCCGGTGCCGTGACCGCAGTCGCGATGTAGAGGGCCGAGATGACCCACGCTGTGCCTGAACTGGAACCGAAGTATGTGGCGATCGGGACGATTGCCACCGCAATCATCGACGAGTTCAGCGCTTGAAGAACGGTTCCGGAGCCGAGAGCAAGACTCAGTTTCAGGGGAACGGAAGTTTGGGGGGTCGGCGTTTCGACGACGGTGGTCACGAGTTCATCAGTGACTCCTCTGATATCGATGTCGATGCTGGGGACTCGCCCTGGCCGAGTCTGCGCAGGATTCGGCCGGCGATCAGAAGCAAGTCACGCTCGGCTTCGGTGCACTCGGCGTCGATGACCTCGGCCAGCCACTCTGTTCGTTTCGTTCGGTCTTCGTGAAGGGTCGATGTGCCGAGTGCGGTCATCGTGACCAAGACCGCGCGGCCGTCCGATGGATCCGCCCTTCGCGTCACCATGCCCTGTTCTTCGAGCGCGGCCACGGTCTTTGCGATTGATTGCGGCGTGACGCGCTCGAATTTTGCCAACTCTTTGGCGGTCAACGGACCTTGTCGGTCGAGGTGGCCGAGGGCCTGGATCTGGCTCGGCGTGAGCTTGTGGTCGTTGCGTTTGGTGCGTAGACGTCGGACGAAGGCACCCAGATCGTCCCAAAGTACGTCGATCTCGTCTCGAGCCTTGCTGCGACCCTCTCCAGCGTTCATTTAGACAGTCTAACTGTGTTGTTTCGATGCTGCCAGTACGGTTTCGACGGAAAAGGGGGAATAAACAATTGCACTAGTTGTTTAAAACCTTGGGACTGCTGTCCATCGGGCGGCGAAGCAGTTCCGTCTGCGAGGTCGAATTATCAGAATCTCGGGCACGAAAAAGCTCGGATGCGCACCCCCTGCGGCGCACCCGAGCGGCCAAAACCATACCACTTGGTGTCTTTTGGGCATAAAGTCGGTTCTTGTCCCCTGAACAGCCGATTGCGTCTAGTACTTTTGGCGGGTATCGCTCTAGTCCTTACGTAGGGTGTGTTGGAGGGGATATTGTGAGGTTTCGGGGGATGACAGGCGCCGATCACGGCGATTCTGCGTACCAACTCTGCGAGAGGCACAACACCGTAAATGGCACGTCAACAAGAGCGTGCGCGGCGTACCCGCGCCGCCCTGGTCGAAGCGGCTGCAGTCGAATTCGCCAAGCGCGGCTATGCAGCTGCGTCGGTGAACACGATCCTCGAGGGCTCCCGCGCCACCAAAGGCGCCATGTATTTCCATTTCCAGTCCAAGGAAGAGTTGGCGCGAGCGGTTCTGACCTCGGCTATCGAAACCTTCACTGGAATTACTGATCGTTGGGCCAAGAGAACAGACCTCGATCCATTCGTCGCTTTGCACGGTCTCGTGCTCGACATTGCCGAGGTCTTCCGTGCCGAGGTAATCGTGCAGGCGGAATTCCGGCTGATCATCGAGCCCGAGTTCTACAAGGATGTGCAGTCCGGTGGTGGGCAGGTCTGGGGAAAGACCGCCTATGAGTTGGCATTGCGTGCCAAGGACGACGGTTTGCTCCGAGAAGACGCCGACCCGGACAAATTCACGCGTGTACTTGCAGCGAGCCTTGCCGGTCAGCGGTACATGGCAGACCTGATTGCCTCAAGTGGAGATCTGGGCGAGTGGTTCGAGGAGTCTCTCGAAGTAGTCCTCGAAGCCATGGCTACGCCGCAGTGGTTGGAGACGTTCCATCGTGACGGGTGGCCCCAAGTCGAGTTCCCTGACACTGAATAGTGCACTTTTCTGCCCGTGAACAGGCGATTTGTGATTTCCGAATGCCGTGCCATAAGCTATCCAAGCTCCCAACGGAACGCCGTTGGGGTACTAGTTCGGAGAGATCCGGCGGGCCCCCTTCGTCTAGCGGCCTAGGACGCCGCCCTTTCAAGGCGGTAGCGCGGGTTCGAATCCCGTAGGGGGTACGTTTTGCGAAAGCGAAACGATGCAGTATGGTTTGACCCGCACGACACGCTTTGAGATGCACAAATGCCAGGCCAGGACAGTGGTTTGGGAGCGGCTCGAAGATGTAGTACGGTTTCACAGCAAGGAAAAAGCAAGGCCCTGTGGCGCAGTTGGTTAGCGCGCCGCCCTGTCACGGCGGAGGTCGCGGGTTCGAGTCCCGTCAGGGTCGCAAAGCTTTGTTCTCAATCAATCGGTTGAGAACAAAGCAATGCGATAGGCATTCGGTTCGGGTGCCGTCCGGCCAGGTAGCTCAGTTGGTACGAGCGTCCGCCTGAAAAGCGGAAGGTCGCCGGTTCGATCCCGGCCCTGGCCACCATAATTCTTATCGACAAGCTCCAATCTCATGTTCTTCGAACATAAGGTTGGAGCTTTTTCGTATTCGGATGTCAGTCGCCGTCAACCACTCGGCTCGATCATCTGAGTTATACGCATCCTTTGTCTCCGTGAATGATTCCGGTGACCGGGAACGTGCTGCGCGTCACTCCGTCAAGAACCTCACTATTAGCCGGTTGCGGCCGATCCCTGGCCGCGTCTACTGGAAGTGAGGTGGAATCTCCGTGTCGCACTCGAGATCTTGGCCTATCGGGAAAGTCAGCCGGGTCGCCGTGGCGCTGATCGGTGCCGGTGTCCTGTTGGTGGGCTGCGCGAGCAGCAATGACGACAGCGGTACCGATACGACGACCGCGTCGGGAGACATAGTGATCGGCATGGTCAACGAGCAGCCCGATCCGGGAACTGCGGTGGCCGGCGGGACCATGACGTACGGCGTACAGGTGCTCGTTCCCTCACTCGACCCGACGAAGACGGCCGCTCGCGGCGGTTCCGGCGGTGAGGCCTTCGCTGCTGTGTACGACGTCCTGATGAGTTACGACACTGCGAGCGGCGAGTTCGAGCCCAAGTTGGCTGAATCGCTCGAGACAGCTGACGACGGAGCCACCTGGACGCTGAAACTTCGCGACGGTGTGAAGTTCAGTGACGGCACCACCCTCGACGCCAACGCCGTGATCGCGAGCATCGATCGGTACAACGCGGGCAAGGGCAATGGCGCCGAACTGTGGCTGGCTTCGGTGGAATCGGCGCAGGCAAGCGGTCCGACGACAGTGGAATTCAAGCTGAAGACGCCGTGGATGCGTTTTCCGTCGATGCTCGCTCTCGGGCACGGGATGATCGTCGCCCCGAGTTCGCAGCAAGGCGACAAGTTCACCGCCGTCGGAGCCGGACCTTTCACCGAAGATGTCTTCACACCGAGCGTCGAGCGAATCTTCAAAGCCAACCCGTCCTACTACGGCGGCGCTCCCAAGCTGGACAAGTTGCGGATGGTTGCGCTCAACGGCCCGCAGGCCAATCTCGAATCATTGAACAGCGGTCAGCTCGATGTCGCCTACATTCGCGGCCTCACGTCGGCGATCAATTCTGCCAAGTCCGCTGGTTACCCCGGCTACATCGACGTGCTCAATGCCGGCAGTGCCGAGATCGTCAACAACCGTGAAGGCCGACCGGGCTCGGATGTTCGCGTTCGCCAGGCCATCGGCTACGCGCTGGACACCACGTTGATCGATCAGCGAGTGGAAAACGGTGAGGGACTGCCGGGCTCGGAGTTGTTCGGTCCGACGTCGCAATGGCATGTAGACACACCGGGTATTGCCTACGACCCCGAAAAGTCGAAGGAACTTCTGAATCAGGCAAAGGCAGACGGGTACGACGGCAGCCTCGACTACGTCGTTCTCAGTGAGCCGAAGGACCACGCGATCGGCCTCGCCGTGCAGTCACTGTTGCAGGCCGTCGGGTTCGAGGTGAACTTGATCTTGGCCAACAACGCCGGCGACATCGTGCAGAACGTCTACGTCAAGCACGATTTCGACCTCGCGCACGCGGGCATCGGAATGTACGAGTCGATTCTCGATCTCGGATTGTTCTCCACGACCAACAGCACCTCGATGGCGAATACTGCTGGATATGCGAACCCGGCGATGGATCAGCTGATCGCAGATCTACAACAGGCCAAGGACAATTCGTCGACCCTGGCGATCATCGGCAAAATTCAGACGCTGTGGAACGAGACGGTTCCATCGGCGCCGATCGGCGGGCTCACGTCGTTCTGGGCTTGGCAGAAGAACGTGCACGGTGTGGTTCCGACTGCAACCGGCATCATGCTGTTCGATCAGGCATGGATGGGCGCGAAGTAGCGTTCCAGCGCACACCGAGAGCTCCGTCCGACGCGAGTCGGGCGGGGCTCTTTCGTGTCTACGTCGGCTAGCGTTGCGCAACCCTTTCGATCAGGATGATTGTATTGAAATATGTTGTAGGTCAATATGATTCGACAAGCGTGATTTGACTTGCCCAGCGTGGCCCGCATAGATTGCATCCACCATCCAGAGTGGCTGAGAGACCTGGCTCGATGATGCCGCAGCAACCCGCTACCTAACCGCAGTGTGGGTGCTACCGCCAGGACCGATGGAGGACACATGACTGTATTTGCCGTGGGTATCGAACTGGACGGCGAGGGCACTCACCCCGCTGCCTGGCGCCGAAGCTCACACCGCCCGGACCAGCTGCTCACGGGCAAAGCGGTGCGCGATCGCGTCGCGGCTGCCGAGAATGCCGGCTTCACGTTCGCGACGTTCGACGATTCCATCCTCCCCCCGAGTGGTGACGTCGTCGGCCGCATCGATGCCGTCTCGAGGGCGTCGTACGTGGCGGCGACAACCAGCACGATCGGGCTGGTCCCCGTCGTCGGGACCACGTACGCCGAACCGTTTCATACGTCCTCGCAATTGGCGACGTTGGACTACTCCTCGCGTGGGCGTGGCGGCTGGCTTGCTGTTCCGGTCGAAGACGATGCCGCGGCGAGGGCGTGGGGGAGGGCTCCGGTAACAACGGAGTCGGCGCGTCAGCAAGAGCAGCGGGATTCGGTCACCGTTGTGACCGATCTCTGGGACTCGTGGGAGGACGACGCCGTCGTTCGTGACTATCTCAGTGGGCGTTTCCTCGAGCGTGATCGTCTGCATTACGTCAATTTCGAGGGCGACACGTTCTCGGTGAAGGGGCCGGCAATCGTTCCGCGGCCGCCTCAAGGCCAGTTGGTGGTGTTCGGCCGCTACGGCGAAATCGATCCACGCCAGCCGGATGTTGTTCTCGTTTCCGGTGATTCGGTGGAGACCATTGCACAGTCGGCTGCCAAGGCGCGCGATGAGGGCGCGTCATTGGTGTTCGCCGAGGTCGATGTGGCATTCGATACGCCGAATCTGTCTGCGGCGCAGCGGAGGACCGAGCTGAACTCGTACGGGAATGCCGTCGTCACCGGCCGACTGCTCCTGGCTGCAGATCCGGGGGAAGCGGCCGTGGTTCTGAAGGAATTGGCCGGACACCTCGACGGTGTTCATTTCCATGCTCTCGTGATCGACGAGGACCTTCCGGTGCTGGCCAAATTCGTGCTTCCGACGCTGTCCAAGGCCGGGTTGACGCGACGCCCGGTTCCGGGATCGACCCTGAGGGGCAACCTCGGTCTGCAGCGACCCGCAAATCGATTCGCCCACTCCTCCTGACTTGACTTCGCGCTAAGGATATTTCGGCCATGACTGCATCACGCTCCGCCGTACCTCGACCCGACGCTCACGTTCACTTCGGCGTCTTCTTCCAGGGGGTCAACCACACCACCATCTGGTCCGATTCCGCGAGCGGATCCCAGATCGACTTCGAGACGTTTCGGCGGTTGGTACTCACCGCCGAGCGAGGTCTGTTCGACGCCTTCTTCCTCGGTGAAGGCCTGCGGCTTCGGGAACAGAACGGCAAGATTCTCGATCTGGATATCGCCGGCCGCCCCGACGCCATTGCGCAGTTGGCCGCCCTCGCCGGTATCACCGACAAGATCGGGTTGGTCGCGACACAGAACACCACGTACAACGAACCGGCCGACCTTGCGCGTCGACTCTCCGGCCTCGACCTACTTTCCGACGGACGGGCCGGCTGGAATGCGGTGACCACCGACAACGCGTGGACGGGAGAGAACTTCCGTCGCGGTGGTTTCCTCGACCACTCCCTGCGCTACGAGCGTGCCGGGCAGTTCATCGAAACCGCGCGGGCACTGTGGGATTCGTGGGCCGACGACGCGATCTCGGATTCTCGCACGTCCGAGAACTGGTCTACTCCGGGCGCCGTCGGCGACGTGCGCAGGCAGACTTCACAGTTCGACATCTCCGTGACGCCGACGCTTCCCCGAAGCCGCCAGGGGCATCCGGTCATCTTCCAAGCGGGTGATTCCCCGAGTGGACGCGATTTCGCGGCGACGCACGCCGACGTCATCTTCTCGCGACACGGGACTCATTTCGACGGCGCGCTCGACTTCGCCGACGACATTCGGGCTCGGTTGCGTAAAGCCGGGCGACCGGAGGACGACGTCAAGATCTTGCCCAGCACGCAGATCGTGTTGGCGGAGAACGAGTCCGAAGTCGAGGAGAAGGCAAGGTGGGTCCTCGAAGGCCAGTTCACCGGTCAGACTGCCCTCTCTCTCGTCGGACTGGTGTGGGGTAAGGACCTTTCCGATCGAGACCCCGACGGTCCACTCCCCGAGGAAGATCCGGTTGCCCGCCCGGTTTCGGAGACGCGCGGTTCCGCGCGGGACGGCAACGACCCCATTGCGATCGCACGTGAATGGCGTGCTCTTGCCGAGGCAAAGAATCTGTCCCTACGTCAGGTCGCTATCGAGACCTCGCAGCGTTCGGGTTTTGCGGGCACTCCGGGGCAGGTCGCAGATCAGTTGGTCCATTGGGTGCGCAACGGAGCTTCGGACGGCTTCAACATCTCGCCGTACCTGGTGCCGACCGGGCTCGACGAGATCGTCGACTGGTTGATCCCGGAACTGCAGGAGCGTGGGGCGTACCGCACCGAGTACTCCACGTCGACGCTGCGAGAGCACTTGGGGTTGCGACCGCCGCTCACGCGTCGGGCCACGTCTGAAGCTGCGGGGTAACGGGTCCTGTCCCACACGGTCACAGCGGCGGCCGAATCCACCAAGCTCGATTCGGCCGTCCGCTGGGAGATCATCGTCTGCGTAGCCGCGGGCTTCACCACTCTTCTCGATTCGGCGGTGCTCGGAATCGGGGTTCCGTCGATCCGGGCGTCGCTGGGCGCGTCGACCTCGGAGGTGCAGTGGATCCTTGCGAGCTATTCGCTGACTTTCGGCTTGGCCCTGGTGCCGGCGGGCCGACTCGGTGACGTCGTCGGGCGTCGACGCTTGTTCTTGGCGGGCCTGAGCATTTTCGCGGTGATGGGAATCCTCGGAGCGTGTGCGTCGGATCCGTCGATGATCGTGTTGGCCCGGCTGGGGCAAGGGATCGGCGCAGGCACCATCAGTTCGCAGGTGCTCGGCATCATCACCGACCGGGTGTCCGGAAAGGCTCGGGCGAAGGCGTTGGGCGCGTACAGCACCGCGGGTGGTCTGGCCGGCGTTTCCGGACCGATCCTCGGTGGCGTTCTGCTGAAGTATTCCGACGCCGACTTCGGATGGCGGTTGCTTCTCGTTCTCAACGTGCCGTTTGCTCTGATCACACTGATTCTGGCGTTTCGCTTTCTGCGCCGTGATCGAACTACCCGATCGGGCGCATCGATCGATCCGGTTGGGCTGTGTCTGCTTGCGACTACGACCGGGCTCCTGTTGTGGCCCATCGTGACCCGGACCAGTGTCACTGTGGCTGCGGCTTTCCTGATCGGTGCGTTCGGCGCTGCCGTTGCCTTCTGGTTCTGGGAACGTCGGTACGCCGCACGCGGTGGGACGCCGGTACTGCTTCCGTCATTGATCGCCTCTCGGGGATTTCGGCTCGGTACAACGGTTGCACTCTTCTGGTTTCGGATCCATCCTCGCCGTCAACGCGGTGCTCAGCCTCTATCTGATCGAAGGTTTGGGCTTCGTCCCGCTGAGTGCGGCGTTGATCATGACCGGTAGCTCACTCGCGATGGCCCTGACTTCGGCTTTCGGATGGCGGCTGGTTGCCAGGTTCGGCCGAAGTGCAGTGGTTTTTGCCATAGTCGGCGAGATCCTTGTCATCCTCGGGTACATCGCAGCGGTCAATCTGATTCCGCGGGAACATCTGATCCCGGTGCTGGTAGTCCTGGCGGTGTTGTCGGGAGTTGCCAGCGGCTTGGTCGACGCGCCCAATCGGGTGCTGACTCTCGAATATGCACCGGCGGGTGCGAACGGAGTTGCGGCGGGTTTCCTTCAGCTGTCGCAGCGACTGTCCGCGACCATCTCGCTGGCCGCGGTATCGGGGTTGTATCTCGGTGTGCTCGGATGCTCGCCCGACGGATATGGACGTGCGTTCGGGATCGCGCTTGCCGTCTGCGTGGTCATGTTGACGCTCTCGCTGGCGGGGGCGGTGGCAGACCTCCGTCGGCGAAGGACGTGACCTGGCGTTTCGTAGGCCTAGAGGGCCCTCGGGAGACCGAGCCCGTGTGACTCGTGGGACTTGTGTTACCCATGAGTTAGGAGTCGTGGGACGATACTTGTGTGGTGACCGGTCGCAGTGAAGACAAGCCCAACGGTCGCGGGAGTGGAGAGCCAGTTAACTCACCCCGTGGATCGTCGGACAAACGTGACCGCACATCGACACCCTTCCGCGCTCGAACGGCGATGTGGACCAATCGGCCTCTGTTCGATTTCCATATGATCGTCGGTCTGGTCGTGCTGATCGTCGCGTTCGGACTGCTGATGGTGCTGTCGTCTTCGGGCGTCGAATCCTATGTGTTGTCCGGGACGTCCTATGCCAGATTCTGGCCCCAGTGCATGTTCGCGGCGATCGGCTTGGTGATGTTCGTGGCAGTCGTGCGGTTGCCGACCGAAACGATGCGTAGAGCCTCCCCGTGGCTGCTGATCCTGTGTCTTGTTCTGCTTGTCCTGGTGCTGATTCCAGGTATCGGCTCGGAACAAATGGGTGCTCGCAGCTGGTTCGTGATCGCGGGCATTTCCTTCCAGCCGTCGGAGCTGGCCAAACTTGCTCTGGCGATCTGGTCCGCAGCGACGGTTGCGTCGTTCATGAAGGCGCGGATGGACGTCAACCGCGCGCTGCCGGTGATCGGCGGTACGACGTTGCTGGTTCTGGTTCTGGTGGTGTTGGAGAAGGACCTCGGAACCACCATCACCATCGGCATCATCTTCATGTCGGTGCTGTGGTTCGGGCTGTTCCGGATGAAGACATTCATCAGCCTCACACTCGGTTCCGCAGTCGCATTTCTCGTGCTCGGGCTTACTGCTGGTTACCGCTCGGATCGCATCAAGGCTTTCCTCAATCCTGATCTCGACCCGCAGGGTTTGAACTTCCAGAGCACTCAGGCCAAGTACGCACTGGCGAACGGAGGCATCTTCGGGCGCGGTCTAGGACAGTCCGACGCCAAATGGAGCTATCTCCCGCAGGCGCACAACGACTTCATTTTTGCCGTGATCGGTGAAGAGTTGGGTCTGGTCGGCGCGCTGATCGTCGTCGCTCTCTTTGCCGCGGTTCTGATCGTCGGGCTGCGGATCGCGAAACGGTCCACTGATCCGTTCCTCAAAGTCATGACAGCGACGGCAACGACGTTGATCGTCGTGCAGGCGTTCATCAACATCGCCTACGTCGTCGGCCTGATTCCGGTGACCGGTCTGCAACTACCGCTCATCTCGGCGGGCGGAACGTCGATGATCACCACCCTGCTGATGTTCGGGCTCATCGCGCACGCAGCCTTCCGTGAGCCCGAGGCTGTCGCCTCGGCCGAGAGCAGCGGTCGCGGTTGGATACCGCTGGTCTTCGGCAAGCCTCGGTTCGGCATTGCCAAGAAGCCACAGACCGATCGACGGAGGCCGCCAGCTCGCCGCGCCCAGCCTGCTCCAACTGGGCAACGCCGACCGGAACGACGGGCACCACAACCCGACAGACGCCGGACTCCAGCTCCGGGCCGACGCGCACCCTCTCGCGACTGGTCGGAAGATCCACGTAGACGCGGCCGATCCGATCGGCCGCGGCGCGCTTCCTGATCTGGGCCAGTTCCACTGGCGGGCAGTTCGGAAGCGGGCAGTCATGCACCCGACAATTGCGTTGGGCGGCTACATTGGGAGTCGGCAAAACGACGTCTAATAAGGGTTGTGGACATGGCAGGTGGCGACAAGGCAGACCAGTCGGTGGTCGAACGTAGCTCGGTGACCGGACGTCGTACGACGCCGTCGCAGCGAGCGCGTTTTCGCCGGATTGTCGACGCCGCAATGGAATCCGCCTCCGAAGGCGGCTACGACGCGGTGCAGATGCGATCGGTGGCTGATCGCGCCGGCGTCGCGATCGGCACTGTTTACCGGTATTTCCCGTCCAAGAACCACATGCTTGTCGTCGCATTGTTGTGGATGTTCGAGGGTTTGCGTGACAGATTCCAAGACTTTGTAATCCCGGGCGAGACTCCGTCGGACCGGATTCTGTTTGTGCTGCGCAAGAATACGGAGGTCCTCGAGACCGATCACCTCCGTTACGAAGCGTTGGTTCGGGCGTACATGTTCGCGGACGCGTCGGCGACTCCGGAACTCAACGCGCTCGGTGGGGTCGTGACCGAGATGTTCGCGAAGGCGATCGGTGTCGAGGAAGTCTCGCAGCAGCAGTTGGACGCGGTGAAGGTGATCGACGACGTCTGGATGTCGAGTCTCGTCTCGTGGGTTGCGGGCCGGATGACGACGGACGAGGTGATGGCGCACCTGGAACTTGCCGTGCGACTGGTCTTTCGCAAGTTGGGCGGATAGCGCTCAGACGGTGTAGCCACCGTCGACGTTGAGCTTCTGGCCGCTGATGAATCCGGCCGCGTCGCTTGCGAGGAAACATACTGCTTCGGCGATGTCGGCAGCTGATCCGAAGCGCTTCAACGGGATTCGGCTCATTGTCACGTCGAGCGCGCCCTGGTCGAGTTCGGCGGAGCTGATCAGGCGCTCCGCCATTCCGTCCGTCAACATGCCTGGTCCGACAGCGTTGAACCGGACGCCGTAGCGTCCTTCCTCTGCGGCGAATCCGCGAACAAGTTGTTCGACAGCCCCTTTGGTGCCTGCGGAGAGTCCGTCGCGCACGGGAAAACGATCCGTTGCCGCGGTTGTCACCGCCACCACCGAACCCGAGGATGCACGCAGCGCAGGCAGGGCGGTGTGGACGAGGGTGAAGAACGCCGCGGCCTCCTGGTTGAGTTGTTCGGTGAAGAACGCCGGCGTCACACGTGAGAGGTGCGTCATCGGGACGTGCGGTCCCGCAGCGTGGACGAGGGTCGTCAATGCGCCCAGATCACTGACCGCATCGTTGACGGCGGCGCTGATCGACAACTCGTCGGTCAAGTCGAGCGAGTACGAGTGGGCGCGCACACCATGCGCTCGAATCTGCTCGCTCAGTTGCTCGGCAGCGCCCTTGTTGTTTCGGTAGGTGAAGGCGACGTCGTGTCCGCGTTCGGCGAGGGTCAGGGCGATCGCCGACCCGATTCCACCGGTTCCGCCGCTGACAAAAGCGGTGCGTACTGCGCTCACATTGCCTCCAGGTGTCTGCCGATTCCAAACCTAACAAATGCTTGGTTGGGGTGCCAATCGGAATATATCAGTGCGCGAAGGGCAGGCTCAGATTGCTATCGCAACCGGACTGATCGTCCTAATCTGTTGCCATGTCCGGAGACAGTGTGCAGTTGACCGACGGGGCGCCCGGTGGGGAATCGGAACCTCATGCACCGAGTTTGAACAATCGCCTGAACTGGCTGCGTGCAGGTGTTCTGGGTGCAAACGACGGAATCGTCTCGACCGCAGGTCTCGTGGTCGGTGTTGCGGCAGCCACGACCGAGCGCTCCGCGATCTTCACAGCAGGTTTTGCTGGACTGGTTGCCGGCGCTGTGTCCATGGCGTTGGGCGAGTACGTCTCGGTCAGCGCTCAGCGGGATACCGAACGCGCACTCCTGCAGAAGGAGAAGAAGGAACTCCTCGAGACCCCGGAGGCTGAACTTCAGGAACTGACCGAGATCTACGAGAACAAGGGATTGAGTCCGGAGACGGCCCGCCGCGTCGCCGAAGAATTAACCGAGCACGACGCCTTCGCGGCGCACGTAGAAGTCGAATTGGGTATCGATCCAGACGATCTCACCAATCCGTGGCACGCGGCGATTTCGTCGGCAATCTCGTTCACGATCGGCGCGGCGATCCCGTTGGTCGCAATTCTGGTGCCGCCGACAGGCATCCGCGTCCCTATCGCATTTTTCGCGGTGCTGATCGCACTTGCGCTGACCGGGACGATCAGCGCGACGCTCGGCGGAGCTCGCAAGACCAGAGCGGTGCTACGCGTGGTGATCGGCGGCGCGCTGGCGATGGCCGTGACGTACGGAGTAGGTCAGTTGGTGGGCACGGGTCTCGCCTGACCCCTGCTGTGCGCCTTTATTAACCGCGGGGGGTTAATAAAGGCGCACAGCAATTCAGGCGCGACAGATCATGACCGGCCCTGGCGCATGGTGCAGCAGATTCTGGCTGGTGGAGCCCATCACGGCGCCCGCCATCGCACTGCGGCCGTGACTTCCGACAACTATCAACTGTGCGTCGTCGGCGTATTTGAGCATGACGGGAGCAGCGGCACCGGGTTCACTGATGCGGGTGACCGGCACGTCCGGGTACTGGTCGGCCATACCGGCTAGATTTTCCGCCAGTAGCGCCGATTCCTCCTGCTCGACAGCCTCCCAGTCGATCAGGATTCCCGCTCCGCCTTCGCGGAAGGTGGACGAGCCCTGCCAGGTGTGGACCGCGATGAGCGGCGCGTCGAACTGATCGGCATAACGAAACGCGTACTCGACGGCCTTCTTGCTCAACGCGCTTCCGTCCACTCCGACGATGACGGGACGCTGATCCGGACCGGGATTCTCCGCCGAACCACGCCACACGGTGACCGGACAGGTTGCATGATTGGCCACCTTCAGTGCGGTCGATCCGAGCAGCCGTGAGCGCAGTGCACCCGATCCGGTCGACCCCATCACGATCAGGCGTGCGGTACCCGAGGATTCGAGGATATGCGTCGACGCCGGCCCTGGCGCGATCTCGGATTCGATGGTCAGTTCGGGGAATTCGGCCGAAATCACCGCGGCGGCGGCATCGACGATCGCCTCGCCGTCTTCGCGGATCTGGCTGAGGAACTGTGACTGCAACATCACTGCAGCGGGATTGTAGATCGGGCCCTCTTGCGGCAGGGCGTGCGCCAGAATCAGCCGTGAGTTCACCGCGTTCGCGACGGAGGCCGCCCACCGGGCCGCCGCCGTCGAGGCCTCGGATCCGTCGATACCGGCGACGACATCCTGGTGTCCTGCAAGTGTGTTCATGTCTACTCCCTCTGAAATGATCGAGATCGGTCGACTGGTTACAGCGACGTCACCAGAGTGACGATGCTGACTTCACGGCTTCCTTCCACGTCTTGCGTAGCAGGGTCGATTGCCCGTCGGCTATTTCCAGTTCTCGTCGGTAGGCCATGCCCAATCCGAAACTGGTGAGCGAGGTATGCTCCTGCTCGGCTGCCATTGCAAGTAGATGATGTTGGGCGACAACGGAATCCTGGTGCTCGCCGAGAACATCCTGGAAGTGGCTGAAATGCTTCAGTGCACGCTTCGCTCGGCTCTTCGACACGGGTTCCATGACCTCGATCGCGTACTTCATCCGCTTGGCTCCCTTGCGGGCGCGGTGCATTCGCTCGTCACGCTCGGTGCGGCTATCGGCATCGAAGACGTGATCGACCCGCTTACCGACCTTGTGTGCCAGGTGCCGCAGGGTATGGGCCAACTCTCGTGCCGATGCCTTCTTTCCGACGCGGTGGGTGGCGGTGTCGAATTCGAGGTCGCCGACGTACTCGTCGAGGCGATCGAGCAGCGTGGTGTATCGCTCGGAATCGAGCGCCTCGAGGGCTGTTTCCTGGGCGGTTTCACCACGTGCAGAGAAGAACTCGTCGATTCGAGCTCGCACAGCTTCTCGCTCGGGCATCTCGTCGATTTCGCCGAGGCGTTCCACAAGACGCTCCCACTGGACCTCGACGTCGCGGGCGTCACCGAACTTTCCACCGATCCACCGCAGATCCGTGATGAGATCGTCGGTCTTGGGGGAGTGGCCGGCGTACGACTGCAGAGCGCTGCGGATGCGACGTGCCGCAACCCGGAAGTCGTGAACGGCTTCGTCGTCGGCCCGACGCGTGCCGAGATCCGCGGCGACCAGTGCGCGCAATTGTTCGATGAGGTAATTACGCAACAAGATCCGCGGATTCGACGCCTTGCCCGAGGTGACCTCGTGACCGGCGTACGGTGTGACCGACGTGCCCAGTGCTCGTTTGAGTTTGGACGGACTCGCAGAGCGCTCCAGCCCGGCGTCCAGTAGAACCGACTCGATTGCATCGGCCAGCTCTTGCCCGCCTGCGCCTTGTTCGACCTCGACTTCCTGCCACGTCGACTCTCCGGAACCGTCTGCCTTGCAGGCGATGACGGTGTCGGAGACCACTTCGGCAAGCAGCACACCGTTTTCGCCGTTGAGCCTGGTGCGCTCCCGATCGGTGATGATCAGGGCGACCGGCACCAGATCGTGACCGCGAATGATCGCCCGGATCAGACTCGACAGCGGCGAGGGCACATCGGTGCTCTCGTCCGGGGGAAGTTGGATTTCGGTTCGAGCGTCCTGGCCTGCGGGAAGTTTCATGTGCCACCCCGCGTCGTCGCCACCCTCACGCTTGCGCAGCGTGATCTTCTCGGCCAGCAACCGGTAGTCGGCGGTGTCGAAGTAGGTGGCAGAGAGCTGTATCGAGTCGTGGACCGGTTCGCCGACAACACCGGGAAGTCCGCCCAAGGCGGGAACTTCCTGCTCGGCCGGCGCCTCGTACTTGCGCTCGATCTCCCGTACGGCTTCGGGTACGACGGCGGTCTTGCTCATCTGGTCTCCTCTTGCGGTGCGGTCTGCGCTTCCATCCTCCCGGTATCGGAGGCGCAGTGGAAGGGTCCGGGGTCCCTACGGCGAGTCGCCACGGCCTGATTCGTCCGGCCAGGACAGGGTCCGCCGACTTTCGAACCGTTGCAGCCGGCCGGTCTTCGGATCCTCGAACTCGAGAACCTTCGACAGCAGGCGCAGCGGGTTCGAATAATCTTCTGCGGCAACGTCGTAGAAGTCGGGATAGAAGTTGTCGCCGTGGATCGGGAGCCCGAGCGAGGTCATGTGCAGCCGAAGTTGATGGGTCTTGCCGGTATGGGGAGTCAACCGGTACCGCGCGAAGCCGTCTCGCGTTTCGATCAGTTCGATCCGCGACTCGCTGTTGGGTTCGCCCTCGATCTCCGCGGCCTTGAGCACGCCGCGTTCTTTCACGATGCGACTACGCACGACCACGGGGGTGCTCACCTGAGCGTCGTGACGCGCGATGGCCTCGTACTCCTTGGCGACGCGGCGCTCGGCGAACATGGTCTGGTAGTCGCGCCGGGCCGCCTGATGCACGGTGAACAGCAGCAGTCCCGCCGTGACGCGGTCGAGGCGATGCGCTGGACTCAGCTCCGGTAGTTCGAGGTCCCGACGCAAGCGGACCAACGCCGATTCGGCGATGTATCGCCCGCGCGGGGTGCTCGCCAGGAAATGCGGTTTGTCCACGACCAAGATGTTCTCGTCCCGGTAGAGGATGTCGATCTCGAACGGCACCCGCGTTTCGACGGGAGGGTCGCGGTACAGGTAGACGAACCGCCGGGGAGCAAAAGCGCTCGTCTCGGTGATTCCGACACCCTTCTCGTCGACGACCTCCCCGGCTGCGACTTTCTCCCGCAATCGGACGGCGTCCTGGGGAAACCGTTCGAGCAGATAGTCGAGCGTCGTCGCCCACATGCCGTCGTCTGGCTGACGGATGCGACTCGGGTTCAGGCCGTCGCGGACGGGAAGCGGTGATCGTGACACATCTTCAAAGCTAGCCGTCCGGTCGGCATTCAGACCTATTGACGACATATGGGACGGAAGTTACTATCCGGTAAGTTCGTGACACCGGTCACTGTCGTGGGGGCAGGGCTGGGTCATCACAACAGAAAATTGGAGTTTTCGTGAGGACACGACTTCTACGTCGAAGGTCGACAACGATTGCGGTGGGGCTGTGCGTCGTGGGATTGGCGGTGCCGAGCGCCGTCGCTTCTGCGGATCCGACGGGAGGGTCGGACGGGCAGGCCTGGCTCGCGGCAACGGAGGCGACGCCGCAGTATCCGGGGGTCTCGATCGAGTGGGACGTGCCCATCACGATGAGTGACGGCACAGTTCTGCAAGCGAATGTGTACCGACCGGCGGATGCATCCGGGCGGGCCGTGGAATCGAAGACGCCATCGGTCCTCAACATCACGCCGTACACGAAACTGCTGGACACACTGGTGGATTCAGCTCTGTCGATCCCGCAGGTCGGTGAGACGCTGATGGACGTTGCGAACTCGCTCGACCTCGCGGCGCCGTTCGACGGCGTGTCGGAGTTGACGGGCGTCATCGCCGGCGGAGGCGCCAGGGTTCTCGGCGTCAACCGTGATCTGGTCCAGAACGGATACACGCAGGTAGTGGTCGACGCACGTGGAACCGGCTTCTCCCAAGGTAATTGGGACGTGCTCGGTAAGCGCGAGCAACAGGATTCGGTCGAGGTCATCGACTGGATGAGCAAGCAGGGGTGGTCCGACGGGAAAGTAGGGATGGCGGGCATCTCGTACTCCGCGATCAACTCGGTGCAGGCGGCGAGCAACAATCCACCTGCACTGAAGGCGATCTTCCCGGTCGAACCTGGCAACGATCTGCTGCGCGACATCGTCGGAACCGGTGGCGGCCTCGGAGTCGGGTTCATGCCGTTGTGGTTGACCGCGGTCAACGGGCTCAAACTCATCCCGAACGTTCAGGACATCCTGCAAGGAAACTTCGATCCCCTGTGGTTGGCGAGCCGCCTCGAGGATCCGGGAACGCTGATTCCCGAACTGGTGCAAGCGATGACGGCTCAGAGAATCGAGGACGTGTCACCGTCGACTCTGCAAGTCGCGCAAGACGGGCAGTTCTATCAGGACCGAGCCGCTGACGTCGGCAACATCGCCGTTCCGACGATGGTCTACGGCGGTTGGCACGACATCTTCGCCAACAGTGAGCCGCGGATCTACAACGGAATCGATCTGCCGCCCGGGCAGAAGCAGTTGATCATGGGGAACGGCTATCACGTCACTCCCGGTGGAGGATTCGGCAAGGACGGTGCGCCGCCGCGCCTCGACGTGCTCGAACGTGCGTGGTTCGACAAGTGGCTCAAGGGCATCGACAACGGAATCGATCGTTACGGTCCGGTGACGATGTTCCAGCAAGGCGGCGGATGGATCACGGACGATCAGTTCCCGCGAGCCGGTGCGAGCTACGAACGTATGTATCTGAACTCTGCGCCCAGCGGTACTGCCGCCCACGCAGCGTACGACGGTTCGCTGACGAATGACCCGCCCAGTGCCGCAGCGCGATTGACAGTCGCACCAGGACTGCGAGGCTTCTGCTCCGGTGACGGAACTCAGGGAACTGCCGGGATCTCCGTGGTGCTCGGTGCGACGTGTTCCAAGGATTCCCGATTCCAGGAAGCGGAGGGCCTGACGTTCACCGGTGAGGCAGTGACGGAGCCGACCTCACTCTCGGGCCCGATCAACGTCCATCTCGAGACAGTCCTGGACGCGACGGACGGATTCTGGGCAGCGACGGTCAACGACGTAGCACCGGACGGAACATCGACACCGATCACGAACGGCGCTTTGACTGCGTCGCTGCGGGCAGTCGACGATTCGAAGAGCACTCGCTCGGCCAACGGTGACTACAGTGAACCGCACCACTATCTGACGATCGACACGCGTCAGCCGGTGGTTCCCGGTGAGGTCACCACCGTCGACATCAACATGCTCCCGACGGACGCAGTGCTGCAACCGGGGCACCGGCTCCGCGTCGACGTCTACGCTGCCAGCGTGCCGCGATACCTGGCGCTCGGCCCGATGCTCGCCGACAGCCAACTCAAACCGCAGCACATCGAGTTGGCTGCAGATCGGCCGAGCTTCGTCAACGTTCCGTTCGTCGGGGGCCGCTGACTCGGATTGGGTCGGCGGCGTGAGAACCTGCGGGCTCGCGGACGTTCTGAGAAGATCGTCCGATGACAGAATCCCGACTCTCCGCCGCCGTCCACGATCGTCTGGACGGACTTCTGGATCCGGTGGACGAGCGGCTCGCGGCGCAGTACCCGGGAAACCGTGACGAGATCCAACCCGTGCACACGATTTACGTCAGTGCCGCGGATGCAACCGTCGACACCCCTCGACTCTGGGGTGAGCAGGCGATCGCGCTTCTCGATTCCCATGCTCATGTGTTCGCCGATCTCGACACGGAGAATGCGCTCGCTGATGTGCGAGTTCAACTCGGCCGCAAGCCGGTCCAAGACTTTCGGATCGATTTCGAGGACGGGTACGGACGCCGCAGCGACGAAGAAGAAGACGATGCAGCGACGTCGGCCGGACAGACGCTTGCCGCGCTCAGCGCTGATCCTGCCGGGCCGAACTGGAGTGGCATCAGGTTCAAGGGGTTGCCGGCCGGTGAGCGTCGGCGCTCGATCAGGACGCTCGAGCTTGTGCTCGACGCGGCCGGCGGAGTGCCGGACGGATTTGTCTTCACCGTTCCCAAACTGCGCGCGGTGGAGCAGGTCACGGCGACGGTGTTGCTCTGCGAAGAGCTGGAGAAGGCGCACGGACTCGAGCTCGGTTCGCTTCGGTTCGAGTTGCAGATCGAGAGCCCGCAGGCGGTCATCGCGGCCGACGGAACGGTGGCAGTTGCTCAGGCCATCCATCGCGGTGCCGGTCGTCTGACCGGTTTGCATTACGGCACTTACGATTACAGTGCAGCTTGCGGAATTGCATCGCGTCATCAGTCGCTCGAACATCCGGTGGCAGACCACGCAAAGGCTGTCATGTTGGCTGCTGCCGCGCAGACCGGCGTCTGGGTGTGCGACGGGTCGACTCAGGTCGCGCCTGTCGGGAGCGCCACGGCGATCCGCGACGCGATCACTCGGCACCATCGCCTCGTCACGCGGTCCCTGGAACGCGGTTACTACCAGGGGTGGGACATGCACCCTGGGCATCTGGTCACCCGCTGGCTCGCCACGTTCGGCTTCTATCGCAACGCGCTCGGCGCCGCTGCCCCGCGCATCCAGTCGTACTTGGGGCGCCAAGGTGGCGAAGTGATGGACGAACCTGCAACCGCCCAGGCGCTCGCAGCGGTGGTACTGCGCGGGCTCGACGCGGGGGCTTATCCGGAATCCGAAGTTCTCCGACTCGCCCCGAGCGCCGACACCAACGCACTCCGTCACCTCGTAGGACGCACCACACCGATCACAGGAGAACACTGACCGATGAGCACCACCGAATTCACCTTGCTGCCCGATCTCGCACTGCGCACCCTCGGCGGAGCCGTCATCTGGGCGAACGACGAGGCGTTTGCCGAGCGTGAGGCCCTGATCCGCCCAGGCAAGGCCGGGTACCAGCCGGCGACGTTCGGTCACAAGGGGCAGGTGTACGACGGTTGGGAGACGCGTCGCCGCCGGGTGGCAGGCCATGACGAGGCGATCGTTCGACTCGGTGTTCCCGGAGTGGTGCGAGGCGTCGTGGTCGACACCGCGTGGTTCAAGGGCAATTACCCGCCCGAGATCTCGGTGGAAGCAATCTCGGTCGACGGGTATCCGGATCCCGCCGACCTGGCCGGATCCGGCGAGTGGACAACCATCGTCGAGCGCTCGACCGTGCACGGTGACTCGGAGAATCCGTTCTCGGTGGCGTCGGAGGAGCGGTGGACGCACGTCAAGCTGACCATTTACCCGGACGGCGGCGTGGCAAGATTCCGTGTTCACGGCGAAGCGCGGCCGGACCCGCGTTTCCTCGATGCCGGGCCGTTGGACCTCGCAGCACTCGAAAACGGTGGCCGCGTGACCGATTGCTCCAACATGTTCTACAGCTCACCGCAGAACATCCTGTTTCCCGGACGCGCTGCTTCGATGGGTGACGGGTGGGAGACCGCCAGGCGCCGCGACAACGGAAACGACTGGGTGCAAGTACAACTCGCAGGTGAAGGCGTACTGAGTTTCGTCGAGATCGACACCTCGTACTTCCTCGGAAACAGTCCAGGTGAGGGTGCTCTGACCGGGCGGACGTCGGAGGGGGAGTGGATCGAACTGTTGCCGCGCACGACGCTGCGTCCGGATACGCGCCATCGCTTTCCGATCGATTCCGAAGTCCCGGTCACCGATGTTCGTCTGGACATCTTCCCGGACGGTGGCCTGGCGCGGCTGAGAGTCTTCGGCGTACTCACCGACGCTGCTCGCGCTGTGATCTCCGGGCGCTGACGGTAAAGTTGTTGGCATGAGCGACTATCCGCGCGACGACTATCCCCGGGACATGGTGGGGTACGGCCCTCATCCGCCGCATCCGCACTGGCCCGGCGACGCGCGGATAGCGGTTCAGTTCGTGCTCAACTACGAAGAGGGAGCCGAGAACAACGTCCTGGACGGGGACGCGGCTTCGGAAACATTTCTGTCGGAAATGACTCCGGCAGAGGCATTTCCGAATCGACACATGAGCATGGAATCGCTGTACGAGTACGGCTCACGGGCCGGGTTGTGGCGTGTACTGCGAACCTTCGAGCGGCGAAACCTGCCTCTCACAGTCTTTGCGGTGGCGCGGGCGATGCAGCGGAACCCCGAAGCAGTCAGTGCTTTTCAGGAGTTGGGCCACGAGATCGCGTGCCACGGATTACGTTGGAAGTCTTACCAATCCGTGGACATCGAGCGCGAACGCGCAGACATGGCCGAGGCAGTGCAGATTCTGCGAGATCTGACGGGTTCGGCGCCCCTCGGTTGGTACACCGGGCGCGATTCACCGAACACCCGCGAATTGGTGGTCGAGCACGGCGGCTTCGTCTACGACTCCGATTCATACGCCGACGATCTGCCGTACTGGGTCGACGTTCCGCGTGGCGCAGAATCGGTGAAGCACCTGGTCGTTCCGTACACCCTTGACACCAACGACATGCGTTTCGCCTCTCCCGCAGGATTTCCCAGCGGTGATCAGTTCTTTGCGCACCTACGCGATGCCTTCGACGTGCTGTATGCGGAGGGGACGGCCGGATCGCCCAAGATGCTCTCGATCGGGTTGCACTGCCGCATAGTCGGCCGCCCTGCCCGTGCGGCCGCTCTCGAGCGATTTCTGGACCACGTGCAGTCACACGAGAAGGTCTGGATCGCGCGGCGCATCGACATCGCCGAGCATTGGAAGACCGCGCACCCCGTTTAGGTCACGGTCGGTCGACAAAAGACTTCGTTCGAGCAGTCCGGGTACTGGTTCGACTGCCGCGTATTCCGCCATCGAATTCTAGGCCATTGACAACTGGCACGGTTGTGGATGACTCTTTGGAGATGGAGAAACACACAGCAGTCGAAGCGTCTTCAAGGTGAGCCGACCGGTGCCGACCAGGAAAACGACCAAGAACCGCGGATCGAAGGTGTCCCACAATGCCCGCGCAGTGGTGACCGGCGCCGGCAGCGGAATCGGCCGTGCCTTTTCGTTGGAGTTGGCGCGCAGAGGCGGTGAGGTGATCTGCGCGGATATCTCGCTGGAACGGGCCAAGGAAACAGTGGCACTCATCGATGAGATCGGTGGTACCGCGCACGCCGTCAAATGCGATGTGTCAATTCGTGAGCAGGTTCAGGACCTGGCGTTGTTCGCGGAACTCGAACTTGCGGGTCCGCTTTCGTTGGTGATCAACAATGCCGGGGTGGGTATCGGTGGAAAACCGGTGGGCGAGATCGGTTTCGACGATTGGGAGTGGGCACTCGGGATCAATCTGTGGGGTGTCGTCCACGGCTGTGAGATATTTGCTCCACAACTGCGTGCGAGCGGCGCCGGGGGATTCATCAACGTGGCCTCGGCTGCTGGGTTTGCGGCTGCGCCGCTGATGGCGCCCTACAACGTCGGTAAAGCCGCCGTGATGTCGCTCTCGGAGACCTTGTCCGCTGAACTTGCCGGTACGGGAGTGCGGGTGACGGTGCTGTGTCCGACCTTCGTCAAGACAAATGTTGCTCTCGACGGCCGAATCACCGCGGAAGCAACACAATTGGCGCAAGCGTTGATGCGGCGAACCGGCTTTTCGCCGGAGTGCATCGCCGTCACCACTCTCGACGCCTACGACAAGGGTCGACTCTACGTGGTGCCGCAGTTCGATGCGAAGGTGATCTGGCGACTCAAACGGTATCTACCCGTTGCATACACGTGGGGCTGTGGAGTTCTCAATCGCTTTGCACCGAAACAGAAGTCGGGATCATCTGGAACTTCGGCGGCGCCGGAGACGAACTCGCCGAGCACGAAAGGAGCGTGACATGTCCTTCGATTTCGACGGCATGCTGCACAAGATCAAGGACCGCCAATGGGCTCTGGTGGACATCGACTGGGATGCTCCGGGCGCCGAGACGATCAGTCCAGAGCTTCATGCGAAGCTGAAACCGTTCATGTCGGACCTGATGTGGATCGAGAACGTCGGTGCCCGTGGCTTCGCTGCGATGGCTCTCAAGGCGCCGACTGAAACTCTCCGAGACATCTATCGGCATTTCCACGCCGAGGAACAGAAGCACGCCAACGCCGAACTCGCGCTGATGCGTCGTTGGGGAATGCTGGACGGCGACGAGATGCCCGAGCCCAACATCAACGTCAAGCTCGTCATCGACTGGCTGGACAAGCATTCCGACGGTTTGTCGCTCTCGATTCTCGGGACCGTCATACCGATGCTCGAGGTGGCGCTCGACGGAGCCCTGGTCAAGTTCATCATGGACGAGATCGAGGATCCGGTCTGTCAGGCTGTGTTCAAGAAGATCAATGCAGACGAGTCCAGGCATCTGGCGGTCGATTTTGCGGTGATCGAGATGCTCGGGAACTCGACGACGCGCAAGCTCGTTGTCGAAACCGTCGGCGCCTGGTTGAATCCGGCGTTGATCATCGGGACACTTCGCTACGTCCCGCTGCTGAACAAGATGCGCGACAACATCGTCGACATGGGAGTGAACGAGGAACGGCTCTACACCGCGATGAAGCGATTCAGGAACGTAGGCGAACGGAGTCCGGCCGCGCTCCGCGTCCCGATGTATCGGGTGGTGAAGTGGCACGGCAACATGGTCATCAATCGCAACCATCCCTACCATCTGCTTGCCGATCGGATGGTCAAGGTCACTGGCCGACTTTCCGGCAGCAGGCTCAATTCCGAGCCGACCTGGGCCAAGGAACTTACGTACGAGCCACTCGCATGAGTACTGCCGAGCCACTGTCAGTGGCGATCATCGGTGGAGGTTTCGCAGGAATCGGAGCGGCGATTCGGTTGAAGCAGAACGGTATCGAGGACTTCGTCGTTCTCGAACGCGGCACGGAGGTCGGCGGGACGTGGCGCGACAACACGTATCCGGGAGCTGCGTGCGACATTCCGTCCCGTCTGTACTCGTACAGTTTCGCCCCGAACCCGGACTGGTCGCACACCTACTCGGCCAGCGCGGAGATCCTCGGCTACATCCGAACGATGGTGAAAGAGTTCGGCCTCGAGCCGAAGATTCGGTTTCGGTGCAACGTCACGGGCGTCGAGTGGGACGAGCAGACAGGTGTCTGGGCGATCGCGCTCGAGGGCCGTGAAGCGGTCATTGCCCGGACCGTCGTCATGGCGTCCGGTCCGCTGGCGAACGTCAGCTTTCCCGCTGTTCCGGGTTTGGAGAGCTACGAAGGACACAAGATTCACAGTGCTCGCTGGGACCATGACTACGACTTCACCGACAAGCGGGTCGCAGTGATCGGAACTGGGGCCAGTGGCGTCCAGATCGTCCCTGAACTCGTGAAAACTGCACGATCAGTGAAGGTTTTCCAACGAACACCGGGATGGGCATTGCCGCGAGCAAACCTACGCACCCGATCTCGCACGAAGGATCTGTACCGTCGTCATCCGGTCGTCCAGACTCTGGCGCGTCGGGCTTGGTACTGGGGACACGAATCGGTAGCTCTCGGGGTGGTGTGGGAATCCCCGTTGACGAGGGTGGTGGAAACAGTCGGGCGTCTTCATCTGCGCATGCAGGTGAAGGACCCGTGGTTGCGGCGACAACTCACTCCCGACTTTCGGGCAGGGTGCAAGCGGTTGCTGATGACCAGCGAGTATTACCCGGCTCTCCAGCAAGACAATTGCACACTCGTGACCTGGCCGATCGCGAGATTGGCGCCACATGGCATTCGCACGGTCGAAGGGATCGAGCATCAATTCGACTGCATCGTCTTCGCCACCGGCTTCGACGTTTGCAAGACCGGAACACCGGTCCCGATCATCGGCCGGGACGGACGTGTGCTCGCTCAGGAGTGGAAATCCGGGGCGCGTGCGTACAAGAGCATTGCGGTATCCGGTTATCCCAACCTGTATTTCACCTTCGGACCCAACTCGGGTCCGGGGCACAGCTCCGCCCTTGTGTACATGGAAGCGCAACTCGACTATCTCGCCCAAGCGATCAAGATCGTTCTCGAGCGCGACCTCAAGGCACTCGATGTTCGTCAAGATGTCGAAGATGCGTACAACGTCGAGTTGCAGCGTCGGCTGTCGAAGACCACGTGGAACTCGGGATGTTCGAGTTGGTATCTCACCGACGAAGGATTCAATGCCACTATGTTTCCCGGTTTCGCGACCCAGTACGTGAACCAATTGAAATCGGTGGATCTTCGGGACTACACGAGCACGGTGCGTGAGAAAGACACCGCGCAGACCTGATCCCGGGTTCTGATCGGCCTGGTGTTGCCACTAAGTTGGAATCGTGACGACCGACGCGGCAGAGGAGACGAGGCGGTGACCGAGTACCGCATCGACGATCTAGCGCGCGCTGCGGGCACCACCTCGCGGAATGTACGGGCATATCAGGAACGTGGATTGCTTCCTCCGCCGGAGAAACGTGGGCGGGTAGGCATCTACGGCGACGCGCACCTCGAACGCCTCAAGCTGATCGACACGCTTCTTCAACGAGGTTTCACCACTGCGCATATCGACGACTTCATCACCGGGTGGGAAAGCGGGAAAGACCTGACAGAGGTGCTGGGTCTGCAGCACGCGGTCACCGAACCATGGTCCCGCAGCGACACCGTGAGTATCGAGATGGCCGTCGTACGCGAGTTTCTCGGGGGAGATGCAGATGGTCAACTGGATCGTCTCGTAGATCTCGGACTGGTACAGATCGAAGGAGAGAACTGCGTTTTCACCGATCCTGCTTTGCTCAGCGGATTTTCGAGTCTCCTCGACTACGGTTTCACTCTCGATCAACTGGTCGATGTGCACGAAAAGCTTCACAACGCTGTGGACGGGATCGCCAAAGACCTGATTCAGGCGGCGAAGGATCGCATCGTCGATCAGCACGGGGTCGGTTGGCTCCCGGAGGGCGACGAGGTTGCCGGAACAGCCGAGATGCTCCAGACGATGCGTGAACTCGGTGTGGCGTCGGTACATTCGGCACTGGCCCGGGCACTCGACGCGAACCTTCAGCGTGAACTCGGCGACTATCTTGCCGCTGCGATCGGCTCGCGGAGCGACGCCGACGAGTCCGACTAGCAGCATCGATCACGTTCGGGATGTGCGGCCCGTCGCGGTGCGCTCAGCTCTTGCGTGCCTCGATCAGGAATCGACTCGAGTGCGCGACAAAAGATCCGTCGCGACGGATCTGCTGATCGAGTTCGCGGAGCCGGTCCCGATACTGCGCGACGGTGAATCCCGGAACCATCCAGATCACCTTGCGTAAGAAGTAGACAACGGCGCCGATGTCGAAGAATTCCATGCGCAGACGCTCGAAGCGAAGGTCGACGAGGGTGAGCCCGGCCGCAATCGCGTCGGCAGTTTCGTCCTCGTGGTGCCGTCCGCGACGAGCCTGCGGCTGAGGACCGAGAAAGTACTCGACCAGTTCGAACACGCTGGCGTGACCCACATGTTGAGCGAAGTACGTTCCTCCCGGTTCGAGTACCCGCGCGATTTCGGTCCACCACACCGTCGCTGGGTGTCGGCTGGTCACGAGGTCGAAAGCCGAATCGGCGAACGGTAGCGGCGGCTCGTCCTGATCCGCGACCACCACCACACCTCGGGGACGCAGAAGGGCGGTGGCCTTGGCGATGTTCGGTGGCCAGGATTCGGTTGCAGCCATCACCGGCGGGAGTGACGGTGCAGCGGCGAGGACTTCGCCGCCGCCGGTCTGGATGTCCAATGCGGCGCCGGCGCGGCCGAGACGTTCACCCATCAGCCTCTGGTACCCCCACGACGGACGCTGCTCCGTGGCGCGTCCGTCGAGCCACGAGAAATCCCACCCGTCGACGGAGGCGGATTCCGCTTCGGCGACAAGTTCGTCGAAACCTCGTGACATGCTCTGTGACTCGCCTTCAGGCGTTCCTTCCGACATCACATCATCATCGTCGCGGAGGGTCGACGGTGCCAGTTGTTTACGGCTACTTCGGGGTGGCGCCGAGCATCGGTGCGAGTTGAGTGGCAATCGGGTTCAGGTTGAGCTTGTCCGGGTCCACCTTGGGCTTGCCGTCCCACGGTTGCGAGGTGTTCGGGTCGGCGAACGCGATGCGGTTGGCGCTACGAACTCCCGTTTCGCTGCCCTGAGGTGCCTGGCAGTTGGCGGCAGTGTTCAACGGGAAGTTCTGCGTCGTGTCGTCGAAGTTCGGGTCCTTGCGCTTCATCTCGTCGAGGATCGCCATGGTCCCTTCGTAACCGACGGTGCACGAGAGCGGGTTGTTGGTCTCGAGTACCAAGCCCAGATGTACTGTGCCGTCTCCCGGTGCAACGGTGGGCGCCGCCCCGGCGAGCGCAGGCAGGAAGAGCAGGAAGGGCTGCAGCGAGGGCAGTGTCGGTGCGGCTGCCGCTGCAACGGCGGAGAGGTTGGAGAGGTTGGTCGTGAGCGCGGGGCCGGCTTCGGTGACGAGAGAGCCGACTTGTTCGCTGGCCGGTATGCCGTTGTCGATCACGCGTCGGATGTCGGGGTCGCTGGTGCGCAATTGCGCCGTCAGTGCGTCGAGGTCGGTGCTGAACTGCTTGATCGCCGACGATTGATCGGACTGGGTCGTGAGTACCGTCTGGCTGTCGCGGATCAGTCCGAGGGTCTGGGGAAGGGTGTCGAGGCCCGACTGGGAAATCCCCGACAGCGAGTCGGCAAGTACCTGCAGATCTTCGCCCTTGCCGTTGAATGCCGCGCCGAGTTCCTTCGCGACGGTGTGGAGTGCGTCGACCGGAACGGAGTGCACCAGACCGTTGGCGCTGGTCAAGACGTTCTCGATGGGGATCGGCGTGGTGGTCTCGCCCACGGCGATCACCGAGCCGTCTTCGAGGAACGGGCCCTGGTCGGTATCGGGCTGAAGGTCGACGTACTGCTCACCGATGGCTGAGCGATTGGCCACCACGGCTCGCGCGGATGCGGGAATCTGTGGAGCACTGCTGTCGATCAACAGGTCGACTTCGATTCCGTCGGACGTGAGCGACATGTCACCGACGCGTCCGACGGGTACACCGCGATAGGTCACTTCGGCGTTGGTGAAGATGCCACCGGACGTCGCCAGTTCGGTTTTGACCGTGTATTGGCCGAATCCCAGAAGATTGTCCAGCCGTACGTATTTCGCTCCGACATAGATCAAGCCCAGGAGTGCAACCACGACGAGGGCGACCAGCTGCCATTTGGCGAGCTTCGACATCACCATGAGGTGACGACCCTGAACTGATGCGGTGTGTTCATGGTTCGACTCCCGAATGACAAGCCGGGTACGGCTGGTGTTGAGCGAATTGTGTTCACCCACGGACGTTCTGAGGTGAACCGAAAACTTCCGGCAATTCGTTGTTGGCGATAACTATAAACAAGTCGTCACAGATAGAAAGTCGGCGTTGAGATTTCCGCAGGTCGTCGAAACGTAAGTGTCGCAGCTCACTTCGAATGCTTCGATGTGATGCAGACGGCTTTCGGTCCGGATCGGGCTTGACTTGGCCAAACATATCCATAAAAGTAGATGCGTTCCGGTTGTCGTGCAGAGGGGTGTGGTCCATGGATGCTTTGGCGATCT
>NZ_BAAILK010000012.1:375319-383007 GCF_054589475.1 Rhodococcus sp. no. 34 | reverse complement strand
TCAAGGCGCTGTCCAACCCGACTCGCCTGCAGATCATGGAGTGGCTCGCGCACCCGGCGAAGTATTTCGACGAGGACTCGTATACGCAGCAGGATCTCGGGTTTCACATCGGAGTCTGTGTGGGTGACATCCAGGGGCGATCGGGACTTGCCCAGTCGGTGATCTCGGGGTACCTGCAGGGCATGAAAGATGTGGGTCTGCTCGAGTCCGAGCGCATCGGGAAGTGGACGTATTACCGACGAAACGAATCCGTGATCGGCGAGTTCAGGGAATTCGTTCGCGAAAAGCTGTAGCGGCCGAATTGCCCTCGTCGGCCGGTTTGTTCAACCAAATATATCTACATATCTAGATATGTAGCTGTCTTGTGTGACGTAGTAGTGAGGAGTGTGTCGTGAAGTCGAAATTGTTGATACCGGTTCTGGCGTTGGGTGTATTCGGAATCATCACTACGGAGATGGGCATTATCGGGGTTCTGCCTCAGATCAGCGAAAAGTTCGGTATCACCGCGTCGACTGCCGGATGGTTGGTCGGTGTGTTTGCACTCGTCGTGGCGGTGACCGGTCCGTTCACAACGCTGATCACCTCGGGAATCAACAGGAGAACCGTTCTGTTGGTGGCGATTGCAGTCTTTGCGGTCTCCAATGTGGTGTATGCGACCACATCGAGTTTCGAGGTGATGTTTGCATTTCGGACCATCCCCGCCGTGGTTCATCCGGTCTTCTTCGCTGTCGCGCTTGCAAGTGCGGTTCGTCTGGTATCGCCGGAACAGGCGACCGCCGCGGTGACCAAGGTATTTGCAGGCGTCACAGTCGGATTCGCGTTCGGCGTGCCCTTGACGTCCTATTTGGCCGAGAACTTTTCGGTGTCGACAGCATTCGTGTTCGGCGCCGTGGTCAACGTTCTCGCGTTTTTCGGGATTGTCGTACTTCTGCCCTCGGCTCCTGTAACACAACGCCTGTCGTACGGTGCACAGGTCGGGATACTTCGCCGGCCGCGCGTGTGGTTGACCATTCTTTCCGTCACCTTCGTCTTCGCAGCCATGTTCTCGGTGTACGGATACTTTGCCGAATACCTCGGCGAAGTGACCGGCATGAGCGGATCGTGGATCAGCGCGATGCTCTTGGCTTTCGGTGTCGTGATGATCTTCGGCAACTTCGTCTTCGGGGCTCTGCTCGCCAAGGGGGTGGTGCGCACGGTTGTGGCTTTTCCCTTGCTGTACATCGTCGTCTACGTGATGCTCTATCTGGCGGGCCCGTACTTCGGCGCGATGGTTGTAGCCGTGTTGGTTTGGGGTGTAGTGCATTCCGGTGGACTGGTGGTTTCGCAGAGCTGGATGGGGCGAGACGCAGTCGACGCGCCTGAATTCGGCAACAGCCTTTTCATCTCGTTCTCCAACCTGGGGATCACGCTCGGCACTGCGGTCGGTGGACTGTTTCTCGCGCATTTCGAAACCCGCCAATTAGTCTGGGCTGGAGTATTGTTCGCGATCCTGGCGCTGCTGGTGACAGGTGTTCGACTCTCGCTCAGGCACGCTCACAGCGAGAACGGTGTCAGTGTACCGGTGTAGTTCTTGGGAAGTGGCCGTGCGAACTCGCCGCGTGAACTGGTCGACAGTCCGAGGGTGACCAACGACTGAACCATCGTGACCCCAGCGGCAACGCCGTCGACTACCGGGACACCCAGTTCGTCGGACAAGTCCTGGCACAGGTCCGCCATGCCGGCGCAACCCAGCACGAGGACGTCCGAGTCGTCTTGCTCCAATGCGTCGAAACAGGCTTCCAAGATCACCTTTCGCGCGTCGGGATCACGATCGAGTTCCAGAACCGGAATCTCGCAGGAGTGGATACCCCGGCACCGAGCCTGCATGCCGTACCGGTCCACCAGATCGGCTGCGCGGCCGCGGGTTCGACCGAGAGTGGTCACGATGCTGAATCCGCGACCCAGGAAACTTGCGTAGTTCATGGCCGCTTCGGCAACAGCTACGACGGGGCCCTTGGCCAACTCTCGGGCTGCATCAAGACCTGGGTCACCGAAGCAAGCGATGACGTAGCCGTCGACTTCGTTCTTTTCTCCGGCGGCGATCTCGGTCAGGATTCCGGGGACGCTGAGAGCTTCGTCGTAGTGGCTTTCGATCGACGCGGGACCCATGGCAGGGCTGACAGCCTCGACGAATGTGCCCGAGCCTGCGACGGTCCGGGCACATTCCTCGATCTTGGCGGTCATCGCCCACGTGGTGTTGGGGTTGATCACCTTGATTCTCATGACGATCAGTCGACCGTCACAGTGTCGGGAGAGGAAGCATTCCGGACAGCTGAGGAAGAGCGCGCGGCGAGTAGGTAATAGACGGTGAATCCGAGCCCACAACCGATGAACCAGCTGTACTGCGCTGCGGTGTACATCCCGGTGAGGTCCTTGCCCAGGACCGGGACCATCGCGACGACGGCTCCCACCACGGTGGCGATCACTGCAGCAGGGTTGTATCCCTTGCTGTACCAGTAGGTTCCGGTCGGCGACATGCTGAACAGTTCGTCGACGATGACCTTCTGCTTGCGCACGAGGTAGTAGTCGGCAATCAGAATTCCGAACAGCGGACCGATGAAGGCTCCGAGGGTTTCGAGTGTGTAGTGAATGACGTCCGGATTGTTGTACAAGTTCCACGGCGTGATGAGGATCGAGCCGATCGCTGCGATCATTCCGCCGGCGCGCCAGCTGATCTTCTGCGGACTCACGTTGGAGAAGTCGAAGGCCGGGGAAATGAAGTTGGCCACGATGTTGATGCCGATCGTGGCGATGGTGAAGGTGAGTGCACCGAGAACGATGGCGAAGGTGCTGTCGATTCGTGCAACGGTTGCAACGGGATCGGTGATCAGTTCGCCGTACACCGGCAGCGTCAACGATGCAGTGACGACGACCAACACCGAGAATACGAGGAAGTTCAACGGCAAACCGAGGAAGTTGCCCTTCTTGACGGCAGCGAACGACTTTCCGTAGCGGGAGAAGTCGCCGAAGTTGAGCATCGGTCCGGAGAAGTACGAGACAACCAGAGCGATCGCACCGAGCATGACAGGCACGGCGTCGAAACCCGAGTACTTGACGTCGCCGAGCGTGAGATCGACGGCGCTCCAGCCTGCCTTGTAGATCAGGTAGCCGCACAGCATGAACATCACGACATACACAGCCGGCCCGCAGAAGTCGATGAAGCGGCGGATCGATTCCATGCCTCGCCAGAAGACACAGGCCTGAAGTACCCACAGGAGCATGAAACTTCCCCAGCCCAGTGCGGAGAGTCCGGCGAATCCGTAGTCTTCGACGACGGCATAGGGCGCGAGTGACGGAAAGAGTTTGATCAGTACGACATCGAGGGCTGCTGAAGCGAGGAAGGTTTGAATTCCATACCAAGCCACGGCAATCAGGCCACGAATGATTGCCGGGATGTTCGCGCCGAGGACGCCGAACACGCTGCGGCAGATCACCGGATACGGCACGCCGGTAACTTGGCTGGGCTTGGCGACGAGATTGCAGAAGAAGTAGACGATCGTGATACCGACCAGCAGGGCGACGAGTACTTGCCAGCTGGCCAATCCCAGTGCGAAAAGACTACCGGCAGTGACATATCCGCCGACGCTGTGTACGTCGGACATCCAGAAGGCGAAGATGTTGTACGACGACCAGGTCTGCTTGCGAAGCGGCGCCAAGTCCTCGTTGGTCAAACGAGGGTCGTAGCCCGGCTTGATCAGGCCGCTTCCGACAGGGTGACCCGCGGCTTCGACAAGGTCACCCGATCCGCTTTCCTTTGGGGGAGTGGGGGTAGTGGTCGTTCGGGACGGAAGAATGTCGGTCATGACAGCTCCTGTGCATCAGTGCAGGAAATCAGCGGACGGTGCCACGAGCTCTCAGCGTCAGTGATGAAAACTGTGTTGAGAGAAAGGTATCGATGCTGTGTTGCACGACTATTGCGCGATCGGTATATCTTTTTCGGCCAATAGACCGGTGTCTGTCGGTAGAGTCGCGATCACGGTATCGAGTCGGCGATGATGGATTTCGGAAGCGCTCAGAAGTGCGGATGCGTCCCGACGCAGGAATGCGTCCAGCATCGCGGTGTGATCCGAGTGCAGAACCCGGCGATCGACGCCGGCAACATGGACCATCGGCTGTACTGGTTCGGTGATGTTCCAGGCAGCTTCGAACATGTGCAGAAGTCGAAGCATCTGAGACGGTCGGGTCAGTGCGAGATGAAAGTTTCGGCTCTCGCAGTGATAGGACTGAGAGTCGTCGTAGCGCAATGCGATCTCCAAACGGGAGTTCACCTCGACGGCGTGTTCGTGATCCTCTTCGGTTGCCTGCTCGACGGCGACGGCCAATGCAGCTGATTCGAGAGTTTCGCGGACGATGTACATCTCTCGCAGTTCTGCCGGCGTCAGCTGAGCAACGGTGTAGCCGAATTGATGTCGATGGTCGACCAAGGACTCTCCGACCAGTGTTTTCAGTGATTCCCGCACAGGTATTCGACTGACACCGAACACATCAGCCACGTCGCCGAGAGGAATCGGGGTACCCGGAGGCGCCGAACCCGACAGAATCACTCGCCGCAGTTCGTCGAGGATCGTTTGTTGTGGACTTCCGGGAGCATCGATTACCAGTTGCGTCAGCAGTACCGATCTACGGCGCGGCGGCATGTCGCTCTCCCTTCGTCTGTCTGCCAGAGTAGGAATACGTTGTTTCGTCTGCGTGACACCGGTGTGGCCGTCGTGCATCTCGCACTCGGGGGAGAACAAGTGGGCTCCGATCACATGCTCGCGTGAGTGCTGCTCGGGAGGCCGATCGTGGGGGTAGCGTTGTTGTGTAGTGGTATGGCAGAAAGCGAGTCGGTCGATGGCATCCGCTGTGCGCTCAGAAGCCGACCAGCGAGTTGTCGGCAACCTGCCCTTGGAGCTGACGAGTTTCGTCGGTCGTCGGCGTGAGTTGGCCGACGCCAGGAGATTGTTCGAGACGTCCCGTTTGTTGACACTCACCGGGATCGGTGGCGTGGGCAAGACACGGCTCGCGATCCGACTTGCGGGCGCGTTGCAAAGGGTGTTTCGAGACGGTGCCTGGTTGGTGGAACTGGGGGAGCAGACAGATTCGGATCTCCTCGAAGATCATGTCGCCGTGACCCTTGGTGTCCGGTCGGTCTCGTCGGCGGACCCGCTGCAGGCATTGATCGACTACTGCGCCGATCGGAGTCTGCTGTTGGTGCTCGACAACTGTGAACATCTGGTCGATGCCGTCGCTGTGTTCGTAGGCGCGATCCTACGGCGATGTGCCGGCGTCAAGATCCTGGCGACGAGCCGCGAATCGCTGGGCCTGGGCGGTGAGGTGACGATGCGCGTTCCCTCACTCACCACACCGCAGCAACAGCCGCCCGAATTCGAGGGAATTGCCCAGTACGAATCGGTGTCGTTGTTCACCGAGCGTGCGGCTTCCGTCGTACCTGGTTTCACCCTCACCGAGGAGAACAAGCGCGCCGTTGCGCATATCTGTCACGACTTGGATGGACTCCCACTTCCGATCGAACTGGCGGCAGCTCGCCTGCGTGGTATGTCTGCTGAGCAGATCATGAACAGGCTCTCGGATCGATACCGACTTCTTACAACGGGTGGACGCGACGTTCCGAGTCGTCAACAGACGCTGCGATTGTCGATCGATTGGAGTTACGACCTCTGCTCGCCAACCGAACAGCAGTTGTGGGGGAGGTTGTCGGTGTTCTCGGGTGGGTTCGACCTCGACGCCGCTGAGGGCGTGTGTGGGCAGGACATGAATTCGACCGAAGTGCTCGATCTCGTCACCGCGTTGGTCGAGAAGTCCATCCTGATTCGTGAGGAAACCGACGGGGATGTTCGGTACCACCTCCTCGACCTACTCCGGGAGTACGGACATGAAAAGTTGGAGTCCGCCGGTGAGTATTCCGCTCTGCGTCGAAGCCATCGTGATTGGTTCGAGGCACTGGTCGTTCATGCGGAAGCCGAGTGGATCAGTGGCCGGCAAGCTGCCTGGATCGCAAGGCTCGGTCGTGAACAGCGCAACCTCAACGATGCGTTGGAGTACTCGATTTCCACTGCCGGAGAGGCGCGATCTGCAACGCGAATGGTCGGTGCGTTGTACAGATTCTGGCTTGCAGGTGGATTACTTGTGCAGGCGCGTTATTGGACGGATCGAGCCTTGAATGCAGAGGATCGAGAGCTGGATCCGTTCCGAGTGGATGTCTTGGCCATCGACGCCGTGAATCACGCGATGCAGGGGGAACTCGAACGGGCAGAAGAGTTGGTCGACGAGAGTTGGCGCCTGGCAAACGACTTGGCGGATGTGCGCTCGCGCGGCTTGGCGACGTGGGGAGACGGATACGTCGATACCTTCAGAGGTAACTTCGATACCGCTACAGCCAAGCTGGAATCCGCGTTGACGCTGTTTCGACTCGACAAGAATCTGCTGCATGTTGTGATCGGCCTGGATACCTTGGGCGTCGCGTACTTCCTGTCCGGCGCTCTTGATCGCTCTGTGGAGTGCAACGAAGAGATTCTCGCGATCACCGTGCCCGCCGACGAGATGATGTTCCAGGCATTTGCGCTGGGAACTCTCGGGCTCGTGAGCTGGCTCCGAGGTGCATTGGAGGCCGCAAGTGACTATTTGACTCGAAGTCTGAGAATTCTCGATGCCCCGATGAACTCGGCGTGGTGTATCGAGCCGTTGGCGTGGATTGCTGCAGCGCAACGTGATTGGAAGCATGCAGCGGTTCTGCTCGGCGCGGCAGCCATGTATTGGCAGAAGGTCGGGGGACGGCTGGCGGGACTGCCGGGTTTGTCAGCTCATCACGACACTGCTGCAGAGACTGCTCGCAAAGCCATGGGTGACGATGCTTTCGACAAGTCGTTTCGCAGCGGGTTTGCGATGTCCGAGGGTGAAGCTGTCGCATATGCGCTCGACAAGCGCTCCAGTGTCACGACTGCGTCGTCGGCTGAAGGGCCTCACCTCACTCCTCGTGAGCAGCAAGTTGCGGAACTGGTTGCCCAAGGGTTGACCAATCGCGCGATTGCGGAGCACTTGGTAATCTCGCTGCGCACCGCTCAGGGACACGTGGAACACGTACTGACAAAACTGGGATTCAGTTCCAGAGCGCAGATCGCAGCGTGGTACGTCTCGACCGCGCAGGAGCGTGACTCGCGTGAGGTCAATGGTTCAGCAGGCCGGAGTTGACGTCCGATAGCAGTTCACCACGGTCGTCGCCGCACAAGCAGAACACCGGGTAGCGCTTACCTTCTTCACGCCCCTGAAACGACACTCGTAGCGGTCCAGGCGCATCCGCGCGAGGGGATTCGGTGAGGAAAGTGTACAGCCACGGCCCCTCGTCCAATTCCACGATGGCGAGAACGGTCGAGGGGTCGCCGTGAACCGTTCGCCAGGACACGACAGTGCCGTCTCCGCAACACCGCGTCACGTCCAACCGCGCCCCACGGCACCTGGCGCAGACCGCGCTCGCGGGCGAGAGGATGACATCACATTCCGCGCAATGGGGGAGTGTCAATCGTTCGGCTCGCGACGAGCGATTCGAATATCGCCGCGATACACGCTGTTTCATCGAGCTTGCGGGATTCATGTCAGTAACGTCGGGCGAGGTAGTACGGCATCGAGTCCACGGGTGCGCGTTCGACCGA
>NZ_BAAILK010000012.1:353972-375248 GCF_054589475.1 Rhodococcus sp. no. 34 | reverse complement strand
CTCCCCGGACGTCGGGGCGTGAACGATCTCACCGCCTCCGGCGTAGATCCCCACATGCTCCCCGCCGTAGTGCAGGACCACGTCACCCGGCTGTAGATCGTCCCGGGAAACTGGAGTGCCGCCAACCGCCTGGTCGTAGCTGGTTCGCGGAATCGAAACGCCCGCTTGTGCATAGGCCCATTGAACGAGACCGGAGCAGTCGAACGAGTCCGGCCCGGTCGCGCCCCAGACGTACGGAGCGCCGATCTTGGACTCTGCGGCTGCCAATACGCGGCCTGTATCCGAGGAAGCGAAAGCTGACACCTTCGCCGGATTCGTGTCGACGGAAACTGCGGCGATGTTCCAGTCCCGAAGCACGGGGGCCTGAGCGTTCGCGGTGTCGATACTCACGGCAGGGGTTGTCAGGGAAAGAACGCCGACGACAAGCGCTCTTCCGAGTGCATGCTTCCTCGTGCGGGGGTCGGTGAATCGGTGGTGCGACATTTCTCGTGTTGCCTTTGCGTCGATGCGTCCCGAAGCAGGTGTCCAGCTGGGTGTGATCGGGCTTCGGCTTGCGACACTCAGCCTGGTTGCGCCTCGACGTGTTCGCATCGGTCAGTTGGACGGGGTGCATACCTGTTTCGAGCGGCATTGTGGGTGCAAGGCCTGTTGATCGATCGCGAGAACTTCGACGGACTTTCGTGATCCGAATCAAGGAGGGCACGGCGGCCGGCCTCACCCCGGCTCCGGTCAGGCGATTCGCAGCGGGAGCGCCGAACGCTCAACAGTGGCACGGTCGGATGGACCACGATCCTGCGCACAAATGGCTGCGCGAACAAGTACGTGAGGCAAGCGTCTGGCTGGATTCGGCAGACGTTCTGTACTCTCGCAGTCATGCAACAGCGGAGTACAGGAACGGTGACACGGTCACTGTTGCTGCTTCTGCTGCCGTTCATCGCTCTTCTCGCAGTGCCTCCGCTTGGTTCCTCGGGTAGCGCCGCGGTGCTGGGAACTGCGATTGCCGTCTTCGTGGTCGCTGCGCTCGCAACTTCCTCGAAGTACGAACTTCTGCAACTGTGCGCGGTTTCGGCCACTGGCCCGTCTGATGACGAACGCTGCCTGCGTGGTGCTTTCCGCAGGCAGAGCAGCCCGGACGCGCCCGGTCGTCCGCAACCTCGAGCTCCGGGAATCGGTCTGTAGATCGGCAGTCGGCGGGTGTGAACTCGTCGTAGGTCGGTCAGACGTCTTGCGTCCACGACCATTCCCGCGCTCTCATCTCTCTGAGCGTGCCATTCGGTGAGGTTCATTCGTCATGCTCGATTTTGTCTACTACCCCGTGTCCGGAATCCTCTGGTTCTGGCACAAGGTCTTCTCACTGGTCTCCGGATCACCCGACAACGGCGTCGTGTGGGCGTTGTCGGTCGTATTTCTCGTCTTCACGCTCAAAGCCCTGCTGTTCAAACCCTTCGTCAAGCAGGTCCGCACTCAACTGGTGATGCAGAAGCTGCAACCTCAGATCAAGGCGTTGCAGAAGAAGTATTCGGGTGACCGGCAGAAACTCACTGTAGAGATGGCCAAGCTGCAGAAAGAACATAATTACAGTCCGTTGCTCGGCTGTCTGCCGATGCTGGTTCAGGCACCGGTGTTCATTGGTCTCTATCACGTCCTGCGATCGTTCAATCGGACCGGAGCGGCATCGCACGTCCCGTTTCTGAGCCCGACCGAACCGATGTCGGTGGCGGACAACGCGAACACGGCCAACTACTTCTTCAGTGCCTCGGATGTGCAGTCTTTTCTCGACGCCAAACTGTTCGGCGCACCGTTGTCCGCCATGATTTCGAGCCCGGCAGCACAACTGGAAGCATTCGGCGACGTCAGCCGTATCTCCATCATTCTGGTAGCTGTACCGCTGATGATATTTGCCGCCGTCGCTACACATTTCACATCGCGGGCATCCATCGCGCGCCAAGTGGACACCGGAACCGTCAACCCTCAAACAGCGATCATGAACAAGCTCGCATTGTGGGTGTTTCCGGTGGGGGTGATCGCTTTCGGTGCGTTCGCGCCCGTGGCGATCCTGCTGTATTTCGTGAGTAACAACTGCTGGACGCTGGGACAACAGCATTTTGTGTACGGACGCATCGCTGCGGAGCAGAAGGAAGCCGAATCGTCGCCGACTCCCGGAATGACCGCGCCCCCGTCGCCCAGAGTGGCTGCACCGCCGCTGCCGGGCGCCAAGCCCATCCGCGCCAAGCGCAGGCGATGACGGAAAGCGACCCCTCCCTACCGGCGAGTAAGGCACGTACGCTGGAAAGCATGACCAAATGGACCGCAGAAGACGTAGTCGATCAGACCGGCCGCACATTTGTCGTCACGGGGGCGAACAGCGGACTGGGTGAGGTAGTCGCACGAGCGCTGGGCAAAGCCGGGGCCGACGTCGTCCTCGCCTGTCGTGACACCACGAAGGCCGACGCCGTAGCCGCCGAGATCGGGCCCAACGCGGTTGTCCGCAAATTGGACCTCTCGGATCTGTCGTCGGTACGAGCCTTCGCCGACGCAACGGAGAAGGTCGACGTCCTGGTGAACAACGCCGGCGTGATGGCGGTTCCGTTCCGCCGGACGGTCGACGGATTCGAAATGCAGATCGGCACAAACCATCTCGGACACTTCGCATTGACCGGATTGCTGAAGGACAAGCTCACCGATCGTGTCGTGACGATGTCCAGTGCCCTGCATCAGCTCGGAACTGTCGATCTGGACGATCTCAATTTCGAGCGTCGGAAGTACAACCGATGGTTGGCCTACGGGCAGTCCAAGCTTGCCAATCTGTTGTTCACGTACGAACTTCAACGCAGGTTCGCGGCGTCGGGATCTTCGCTCAAAGCGCTCGCTTCGCATCCGGGATACGCGTCGACGAACCTGCAGGGGCACACCGAGTCGATCCAGGACAAGCTGATGGGAATCGGCAATTCGATCTTCGCGCAGTCCGCGGAGATGGGCGCCCTTCCCGAACTGTGGGCGGCAACCGCGCCGGATGCCTTCGGCGGCAGTTACATCGGACCGGACGGTCCGTTCGAGCAGCGAGGGTATCCGAAGGTCGTGGGGTCGAACAAGAAGTCACACGATACGAAGACAGCCTCGGGTTTGTGGACACTGTCGGAGAAGTTGACCGGAGTCTCGTTCGGGATTTGATTCAGATATGAAGGTGGCCGCGAACTTCGAGAAGTTCGCGGCCACTTTCATATCCGTTCGAGCTAGATGTTGTTCGGGTTACAGCGTGACAACCATCTTGCCGGTGTTCGCGCCGCGCATCAGGTCGATGAACGCTTGCGGTGCATTCTCCAGGCCTTCGACGATGGTCTCGTCCCACTGAATCTTGTTGTCGGCGAGCCACCCTGCCATGTGGGTGCGGAATTCGCCACCGAGGTGACGGTAGCCGCCCACGAGGAATCCGCGCAGTGTGAGCTGCTTGCCGATCACCAGTGCCAGGTTGTGGGGAGCGGTGGGCTTCTCGGTGGTGTTGTACTGAGCGATGGCTCCGCACAGGGCAATCCGGCCACCCTGGTTCATGGCATCGATTGCGGCTTCGAGATGCTCGCCACCGACGTTGTCGAAGTACACGTCGATGCCGTCAGGGGCGGCAGCGGCGAGTAGTTCGGTGATCGGGCCGTCGTGATAGTCGAATGCCGCATCGAATCCGAGTTCGAGAAGTCGGGCAACCTTCGCCGGTGAACCGGCGCTACCGATTACTCGCTTCGCTCCGAGCAACTTGGCGATCTGACCGACGAGCGATCCGACGGCACCTGCTGCGCCGGAGACGAATACGGTATCGCCTTCCTTGAACTCCGCAACCGCGGTGAGGCCGGCATACGCGGTGAGGCCAGTCATGCCGAGGGCACCCAGGTAGGCCGTCGCCGGCGCGATGGACGTGTCGGCCGGAGTCACTGCGGATCCGTCGAGGATGGCGTATTCACGCCATCCGAGGCCGTGGACGACGACGTCGCCCACGGCGCGATCAGTCGACTTGGATTCGACGACCTCGCCGACAGCACCACCGTCGAGCGGCGCACCGACCTGGAACGGCGGAAGGTAGGACTTCACGTCGTTCATTCGGCCGCGCATGTACGGGTCGACGGAGATGGCGATGTTGCGGACCAGGATCTGGCCGTCTTCGAGTTCGGGGAGTTCTACTTCGGCGGTGGCGAAGTTCTCCGACGTAGGCCAACCGTTCGGGCGTGAAGCGAGACGGATTTCCCGGCTGACAGTGGTAGTGCTCATTCGTCGTCCTTACTTACTTCGAGGGTGACCTCGATGTTGCCGCGAGTTGCATTGGAGTACGGGCACACCTGGTGTGCCTTCTCCGTCAGCTCGACGGCCTGATCATGGGTTAGATGGGGGAGTGAAACCTCCAGCGTCACAGCGAGTCCGAAGCCTCCTGCACCGTTGGGGCCGATGCCGACCCGCGCGCCGACTGCGGAATCAGCCACGTTGGCCTTCTCGGCACGGGCGACCATCTGCAGAGCGGAGTGGAAGCATGCTGCGTATCCGGCGGCAAAGAGTTGCTCGGGGTTGGTGCCTTCGCCGCTGCCACCCATTTCCTTGGGAATGGCGAGGCCGAGATCGAGGCGTCCGTCCGAGGTGCGAGCGTGACCGTTGCGGCCTTCGCCGGTGGCAAGTGCTTCTGCGGTGTAGACGATGTTCATGACTTCTTCTTTCCGTCGGAGTGGGCGTTGGATGCTTGAAGTGACTCACCGAGACGAGTGAGAACGTCTCGGAGTTCGGTGAGTTCGTCGTTACTCAGACCAGTGGCGCCTGCGAGCTTGGCCGGGATGTCCTCGGCCTTGCTACGCAAGGTGGAACCCGCCTCGGTCAGGTGAATCTCGACGCGACGCTCGTCCGTGGTGAGGCGTCGGCGCTCGATGAATCCCAGACCCTCCAGCCTCTTGAGCAGCGGCGAGAGAGTTCCGGTATCGAGATCGAGTGCCTCACAGATCTCACGCACGCCCCGGCCGTCTCGTTCCCAGAGTGTCAACAGGACGAGGTACTGGGGATACGTGATTCCCAGGTCGTCGAGCATTGCCCGGTACGCGGCCGTAGTGGCCCGCGACGCCGAATAGAGGGCGAAGCAGACCTGGCGTTCGAGAGCGAGTGGGTTGGTCACGAGAACAACTGTAGCGCACAGTTAAGTTGTGCACAACAAAGCAGTGTCAAATAGATCTACGGATAGGCGGCCGTTTCGTCTACGGCGTCGACAGGATCTCGGAGACATGCGAGAGGAAGGTGTGCACTGTCCGGGCAGCGGGCGCAGGAAACCTGGTCCGCACTGCCAATCCGTCGTGAGTTCGTGAGAACCAGAACTGAACGTCGTCGGCGTTCGAGACGCGACTGAGTTGCTGCGGATTGATCGGCGCAGGCTGTGATTCGCTGGACTTTGATTTACGGGGGCGAGATCCACCGGGCATGGTTCGGTAGTCGGCGTAGGACACCGAGAAGATGTCTCTGCGAGTGGGCGAAACCTCGGGCCCCAAGCTCCGCAACACCTGCCTCGACGACACGGACGACAGTGAAAGTGACTCGTGGAAAGCGAGATTGACTGCCCGGGCAGTGCTGTGAAGATTGTCCATGCTCGTCACGGTGATGGGCGCATTGGCTACCAGCCATCCGAAGGTGTGGTTGTGTCGCGGTTCCCGACGCGTGTGAACAGGGAACAGTAGGTGCGTGTCCCTCTTGCCGGTCAATTGTGTTGTGGCCAAACCGATCGACGCAAGAATTGCACCGAACGACGAGTGCCGATGATCGGCGCAGTTCTGGTCGAACAGCTCTGCTTCGTCGGCGTCGAGGAGCATTCGGGTGTCTGTGCCCTGGGGCGACATCGCCCCGGCGGGCAGTCCCAGATCTACGGGAAAATGGGGAGTGTCACCCCCGCATGCTCGGAGGAAGGACCGCCAACCCGCAATCCGGTGGTCGCCGGGCTCTGGATCCGCGGTTGCCGATTCCCGGAAGCAGTAGTTGAGGAAACTCCCGGGCTCCGGAAGGAGATCAGACGCGATCGGATCACGGTCCGCCCGCGTGTATTCGCGATACAGAGTGCTGATCTCGGTAATTGCGATGCTCATGGACCAGCCGTCGCAGATGGCATGGTCGAACCCGCAGACCACTGTCGACTGGTCCTCGCGGGTGATGGCACCGAGAAAGTACGCGGGAAACGCGAAAGGATTGCACCATCTATCCAAGCGCTCGCCCAAGAGTTCTCGCACCTGCTCCGGTGTTCGCGCGTCAGCCACTGTTTCCTCACGCAGGCGCAGATCGCCGACGTCGGCGACGTCGACGAACAGTGCCGAGGATTCACCCGATTCTTCGGCCTGGGAGAACGAGCACGACAGGGCGTCGTGACGGGACGTCCATTCCTCGAAGCTGGCCTTGAGTGCGTCCGTGTCGATTGGGCCGGGAACGTCGAAAGTGGCAGCGAGCCAAGTCGTATCGCCGCGGCTGCCGGCAAGATGCAGCTGCTGATTGGAGGTCGGAGGAACCGGATACGTCGTTCCGGTGGAGATTTCACTCGGCGTCCACTGCAGAATGCGGCCCGGCCGTGCCTCGAACCTGTCGAGAAACGTGATGTGCATCAGGCGGTCTCCACTTCCTGACGTGCATCCGCCTGACGCACGACACGGTAGTCGCCGGTATCAGCGACCGTTCTCAGGACGTTGCGAAGGTGTCGTAGGTACCGGTTTACCGATGTGTGCGCCTGATCGGTGTCCGGAAAACTGACCATCACGTACGTACGGTCTTCCTTCCGGTTGATCCACATCGACAGATCACCCGTCGTTCCTGGCCCACCCAGTGCCCGCGCCTCGAGTTCGTCATGGTGCTCGGCACCTGGAATCAGGCGCATGTCGATGTACGACACCATCGGCGGGACCGAGGTTCCACCGATGTCGGATCCGGTCAACTTCGACACCTGGGCGATCACCGAGTGAATGGACACGTCCGCGAGTCCCTTCACCGCAGCGCGAGCAGCGTGGGCAAGGGGGAGTGCATCGGTAAAGTTCGTGACACCGCTCAGCGTGAACGAGACCGGGACGAGATTGATGAACCAGCCTTGGGAATAGAGGTATCTCGGATCGGAGCGAGTGCCGACTGCGTTGAGCGCGAAGTAGTTCGCTCGATCCGCAACTTCGATCTCGGTGAGGGCGAGGGCTGCGAAGATCCCCGTGGAGAAGCCGACGCCATTGGACTTGCACAGCGCTGCGAACGCGGCTGACTCGTCGCTGTCGAGAACGTCGATATGTGTGCGGGTCGACCGGGTCTGTTCGCCGCTCGCGACACCGAGGTCGAGGGGGAACGTCGGGAGTTGGCCGGCGTTGGCGGCGAGAATCGAAATCCACTGCTGCACAGGCGCTGCGGCCAGGTCGAGGTTCCCCGCGGATGTCCGTTCCTCGCCGCTGTACTCGACGTAGCTGCCGGGAGAGGGAAGTTGAGCGTCGATGCCGGCGCTTTCGGCGATGTACAGCGCACGAAGTTCTTCGACGCCCAGCATCAACGACAGGCCGTCGGTGTGCGAGTGATCGACGCCGTAGTAGACGGTGAAGCCGGCGCCGTGCTCGACGACGCCACTGATGAACGAGGGCCATTGCAATGGGCTGGTATCGCCGGCGAAACTTCGGCTCACATGCTCGCGAACCGCATCTGTCGTGTTCAGAGAACCGACGCTGTGCGGCGTGAGTTCGATCGTCGACGCATCCACCACGTGACGGTCGATGACCCCGCTACCGTCGGGATCTTCGGATGATCTCACCTCGAACCAACTGTGCAGTGTGTTGTGCCGCAGGACAAACGCCTGGACCGCCCGACGCAGTGCCTCCCGATCGAGATCACCGGGCAGAGTGAACGTGAATCCGATCCACGGTGACCAGTCGACGCCTTGTGCGCGCTTGTGATCGGCGGTACGAATGTGTCCTTCCTGTAGGAACGAGAGCGGTTGGTCGCTCCGTGGTGCCCCGGATGCCGCCGCCAGGGATTGTTCAGTAGGCCTGAACTCGGTGAGCGTCCCGGCTTTCGGTGCCCAGAGATCGATGGGTGTCATTTCCATGAGAGTTCTCCTCGATCGGTGCAGCGGTTTTGGTCGGAGGTGCGAAAGTGTCGGTCGAGAAGGCAAAGTCCTCCATTTCGCGGCGTAGGAGTCCCGCGAACTGATGGATGTGGCGGCTCGTGCGCGCGTTGCCCGGGTGGCGTATGGCCAGATTCAGCCCTTCGGGAGTCCGCGTGAGCCAGATGTAGACGTCGGTTCCCGAATGATCTCGACTACGAAGGCCCCTGGTCTGCCAGCTCGTCCATTGCTCGGCACCAGGAACGTGACGAACGTCCATGTACGAGAGCACGAACGGCAGGTGCTGCGGGGAGTCGATCAGCTCGCACACTTTCGAATACGGCAGTGCCGCGGCGGGGCGGACGCGTCGTATCTCCGTGCCGGCAACCTTGGCCAGATCGCTCAGGGTTGCGGCGGGGGCAATCGGAATCCTCACCGGCACAACACCGATGAACCATCCCAGCGACGCGGCCCATCGAAGCTCCGAACGGGTGTGTTGCGGCACGACGACGCGGAATTCGTCTGCACCGGTGAGATCGCCGGTCACCTTGGCCGCGCACGCGAGTATCGCGGCCAGGAATCCTTGGTTGCTGCGCTTGCTCGCTTCTGCCAGGCGTTCGGCTCCCCGGGCGCTCAGAAGCCAGGCAGACAGGCTCTGCTGAGGGACTCGGCGTCCGGTGACCGGTTCGGGTAGCGCTGGAAAGTACGGAGCCTCGCCCTGCGCGTAGAACTCGCGCCACGTCTGCACTGCCGGGTGAGAGCGGTCCGCGTGTCCCACGAGATCTCGTTCCTTGGTGCCGAAGTCGATGTAGCTTCCGGTCTCCGGCGGCGAGGGAGGGCTTCCCTCGCTCAACGATCGGTAGATCGTCTGCAGTTCGTGCGCGGTCAACGCCACCGAATATCCGTCCAGCAGAGCATGATCAGCGGCAAAAACCACGGTGAAGTGGTTGGGGCCTTCGATCGTCGCGAACTGATACGCAGGCCAGACAAGTGGATCGGTCGATCGGTCGAGCAGTTGCTGCAGATGCGTGAAGACAGACATCGAGGACGCAAGGTGTCCGACCTCGGTGCCCAGAATCCGGACGTCTCCAGACGCCGCGGTGCGTCGGACTATCGTTTCGCCCTCCACGGCGACGTGTGTTCGGAGCACTTCGTGGCGATCGATCCAGTGATCGAGAGCGGCCGCCCAGATCCTTCGGTCGAGTCGGTCGTGGATGCGAAACGAGGTACCCAGCCACGACGGAGTGCACACGTCGGTCTGATGGTGCACCTGCCGTTTCGCCTGCTGGGCATGTTTCAAGTGTGCCTCGTGTATGTAGCTGGCGGGACGCTGGTCGACAGGCCACAGCTCGGGCGGATTCACCGCGGCGGGAGTCCACTCGGTGACGGTCCCTGGAGGTAGGGGATAGTCGGCAAGTTCCGTGAATTCCATTGGGAAACCTGATCTCTCGAGATGGCGAAAGGTGGGGATCGTGAACGGGGCGGATGTTTGTAACCGAGAGTGACAGATGATTAGTCAAGGCAAGTAGAACGCGGCCCGAGGCTCCGCGCAACTGCTTCGGTGCGGGATGTGACGAGGAACATTCCGCTCGTTATTTCGGACAATTCGAATACTGGACATCCGGTTTACGGCCCTGGTCACCTGTCAGTTGATCGATCAATCACTCTGTGGTGAAACAAATTTCAACAGACCGTTGTGAATTCCGTCGGCGACGAAGCATGTGCGCATGCGAACGTCGGAATATGTTTATGTGTAGCAAGTTTCGTATGGATTCGGCTGTATCTCTTTTAATTGCAACAGGGTTCGTGTACTGCCGTCGTGTCGTTTCGGCGCGCGGATTGTTCACCGAGTATTGACATGCTCGGCATCTGCCGGTCGTATGCAGACGGTATTTGTAAGCGATGACTGATCCGATGGAATACGACCTGGTTGTGATCGGCTCCGGCCCGGGTGGGCAGAAGGCTGCCATCGCGGCGGCCAAGCTGGGTAAACGGGTAGCGATGGTCGAGAAGGGCAACATGCTCGGGGGAGTGTGCGTCAACACCGGCACCATTCCGTCGAAGACGTTGCGTGAGGCGGTTCTCTACCTCACCGGGATGAACCAACGCGAACTGTACGGCGCGAGTTACCGCGTCAAGGAGAACATCACTCCGGCCGACCTGCTGGCGCGAACCCAGCATGTCATCACCAAAGAAATCGAAGTCGTTCGATCTCAGCTCCTGCGCAACCGCGTCGAATTGTTGGTAGGGGTCGGCTCGTTCGTCGACGAGCACACCATCCTCGTCGAGGACGCCTCGCGCGGAGACAAGATGACGATCACGGCGAAGTTCGTCGTGATCGCGACCGGAACGTTGCCTGCTCGCCCGGCGGGGGTGTCCTTCGACAGTCACCGGGTGCTCGACTCCGACGGAATCCTCGATCTGACCTCCATCCCGACCACCATGGTCGTCGTGGGCGCGGGAGTGATCGGTATCGAGTACGCATCGATGTTCGCGGCACTCGGCACCAAGGTCACCGTCGTCGAGAAGAGGACGTCGATGCTGGACTTCTGCGACCCCGAGGTCATCGAATCGCTTCGATTCCATCTACGCGATCTGGCGGTCACTTTCCGATTCGGTGAAGAAGTGACGGCCGTCGACGTCGGAGCGAACGGAACGCTTACGACGCTGCGCAGCGGCAAGCAGATTCCAGCCGAGACCGTGATGTACTCGGCTGGACGGCAAGGCCTCACGGCGCCACTCGCGCTGGAGAACGCCGGGCTCGAAGCCGACGAACGTGGCCGTATCTACGTCGACGACAATTTCCGCACCAAGGTCGAACACATCTACGCCGTCGGTGACGTCATCGGATTCCCGGCGTTGGCGGCGACGTCGATGGATCAAGGTCGACTCGCGGCCTATCATGCCTTCGACGAACCAGGCGCGAAGCTGATGGATCTGCAGCCGATCGGCATCTACTCGATTCCCGAGGTGTCGTACGTGGGCGCCACCGAGGTCGATTTGACCAAGGAATCGGTGCCGTACGAGGTCGGGGTTTCCCGATACCGCGAACTCGCACGCGGGCAGATCGCAGGCGACACCTACGGGATGCTCAAGATCTTGGTGTCGACGGATGACCTGAAACTGCTCGGTGTTCATATCTTCGGCTCGGGTGCAACGGATCTCGTGCATATCGGCCAAGCGGTGATGGGGTGCGGCGGGACCGTCGAATACCTTGTCGACGCCGTCTTCAACTATCCGACACTGTCCGAGGCGTACAAGGTGGCGGCGCTCGACGTCATGAACAAGATCAGGGCTCTCAAGCAATTCCACTAGGGGTCGGGGTGTCCCCAGGTACCGGTCAGGGACGGTCGGTGTACTTCTCGGGTAGCACTTGTTCGAATACCTGAGGGTGATGTCAGGCCTGGGGAAATAGGGCAGGGTCTATCTCCATGACCATTGCCCAGGAACTTCGTGTGGAATTTCGATGCTGATCGGACTGATTGCCGCGATCGTGGCATGCGTCGGGTACGGCGTTGCATCCGTGCTGCAAGCCTACGGCGCGCGCAAGTCGGCAGCTGCCGCCGAGCAGCGTGGCGAGGCCGGACACGTGACGGCGTCGGGTGGCCCGACCTTGCGTTCGACGTTCGCGGCCGCGCTGACGGCGTCGTTCATCCTGGGCACCGTGCTCGATGCGGTCGGATTCGCCGGAAGTGCCATCTCCGCGCGGCTCATTCCACTGTTCTTGTCGCAGACAGTGGTCAGTGCCAATCTCGTCATCACGGCAGTGCTGGGGACCGTGGTCCTCGGCATCCAGTTGCATCGTCGCGACTGGTTCGCGATCGCTGCGGTGATCGGATCGCTCCTGCTGCTCGGATTGTCGTCAGGTCACGCGGGCGGTGGGAGTTCCAACGACGTCGTCCATTGGGGTGTCCTCGTGGGCTCGGCGTTGATCTTGCTGATCGGCATCGGTTTGATCCGATGGTTGGGCTCACGCGCAGCAGTTGTCGCCGGGTTGATCTCGGGTGTGCTGTTCGGCTGTCTGGCCATTGCCGTACGCGTGGTCTACGGAATCGATCCGTTCGAAATCGGTACGATGCTCCGCGATCCGGCCGGCTGGGCGATCCTCGTCTCGGGCCTGGGCGGTTTCTATCTGCACACGGTGGCGCTGCAACTGGGATCCGTCAACGGAGCGACAGCGGCTCTGGTTGTCGGCGAGACGGTCGTTCCGGGAATCGTCGGCGTCGTGGTGCTCGGCGACGCGTCGCGACCGGGCCTGGAATGGCTTGCCGTCGTCGGATTCGTCGGAGCGATCGCGGGCGCCGTCGCCGTGGCCGTCTTCGGCGCGGCGAGCCACGAGGAGAAACCGGTCGAAGAAGTTACCGTCTGATGCGGTAGCGAAAAGCTGTGCCGTTCGATCGGTCAATGGGTAACGGAAACCGCGTTCTCGCAGATAGTTCCAGTGCGCCCCAACGTCCCGCATACGTTGTGCGGTCACGGGCAGCGGGACGAAGAACGGAGGAAAGTGATGAGCAGCTTGGATATTCAACGCTGGTCGAACGACTTCACCGCGCTGACCAAGGTCATATCGGAAGGCATCGAGCAGTTTGTTCTCCGGTTCATTTCCAGCTGAAGTGATCTGAGCTCGTTGCCCGTCGTGGAATTATTGATCTCCACCGCGATTCGGAGGACGAATCGTGATAAAGCAGAGGTTCTTACGAGGTCTGGGAGGCCTGGGCGGGGGCGAGCAGGTAGGAGAACACGTACGTAACTGCGGCGATGACCGCCAGTACGATCAAGGACATCGGGAACCCTGCGGCATCTCGCACCGGGTCACCGGTAGCGACGACAGCCGCCATGGACACTCCGATTACCAGCAATGTCACCGCCAAGGCAGAGCACGCAGCGAACCGATGCTTCCAGCAGCAGACTGTGCGCGCCGGCCATGTGTGGCTTGTTCTCAGGGCGCAGCGCCCACCTGCAACAGCGCTCGAGCCGACAATCAGCCCTGCCAGCGCTCCGATGAAGGCGGGTATGAACAGTCCTACCCAGGACCAGGCTCCATCGCCGACTATCGGGATCATCACGGCGACACCTGTGACCGCACCTGTGAGCGCAGCCAGACTCAGTTCCTTGTCGACCCAGCTCATGGATCAACTAGAACACAGGCACGCTCGCGAGGCTGTGGAGTATCTCGGATTCAGGGGCTGAAGAACTCGAGTCGGCGGTGCAGGCGTGCGATCGACGGGTCCCCGATCGTGCGTCTGCCGTCGGTTCGGGCTTGGCTCGGGGTCATCCCGTAGAAGTCCTTGAACGCTCGCGCCAACTGGGATTTCGAGGTGAAGCCGCATCGCAGGGCCAACGCTTCGATCGTTTCGTTCGGCATCTCGGTTCTGGTCAATTCGCGGTAGACGAGTTCGAGACGCTTCCGCCGAATGACAAGAGCTATTCCGCCGTCGGATGCGAATGCGCGATAGAGCTGTGCCCGGGAGACGGACAATGCTGCGCACATGCTCGTCGGGCCGAGCCAGGTCTCCGAGAGATGCTCGGCGATGTAGGCGTACGCACGATCGCGGAGAGAGTGATCGGGCCGCGGCGACAGATCAGGTTCGGCGATACCCAAACTGACACGAAGGAGGGAAGCGACGACGTCCTCGTAGCCGGCCGCAGCATCGGGGTCGAGATGCGGTAGCGCGAGTACGACCGATTGCATGCACTGAGCGAGCACGACGGCAGGAACTCCGCGCAGTACCGTCCCGTGTAGAGAACGACCCTTCGACTCGGCCTCGACGAGGGAACGCGGTGCGAGGAGTGTGATGGTGCGCCCTGTCGATTCTGCCTCCGCGTCGGCGGTCCAGGTACGCCCGAGGTCGAAGAATGTGACATCGCCTTGACGTGCGACGAAATCGACTCCGTCGGCGTTGCCGCTCAACTGCCCGTCGAGGACGACCTGGACCATGTATTCATCGTCGAGTCCGCTCTCGGCGATCAGCCGATTGTTTCGGGTGTACTTCTGTGCGTTGAAGGTAGTTTGACCGATCAACGAGGTTCCGATGGAAAGCGCTGTGATCGAGCCTTCGAGGGATGTGTCAGGGTCAATTCGGTCGGTGACGAAGAACGGACGTGTGGCACTGCGCCAGAAGTCGTCGGCGTCCGCAGGATCGACCGATCGGGTCGACACGCGGATGCGGGCGGAATTCATCGACACGCGGGCATGATATGTCAGATCCCGCAGGTCGCAGTCACTCTCCCGCAAATAGACGCCAATAGTGACCGAGCCCACATAATGAGACAAATCGGGCGTATTTGTGAGACGGCCAGTGCTCGCGTGTCGCGGCGAAGCTGTCTATGTTGTTCGTTATGGGTGGACAGGTTGGGAGTTCGATGCTCGAACGAAATCTCGAGTTCGGCGGGGATCGACTGCTCGTTTGTCGGCCATCGTGACGTCCACTTCGAATCGATCGCAGCTATCTCGAGCAAAGCGAAATCCTCGAGGAAGGGGCACGCTGCAAAGGCGGCTTGCCGGGCGTGGAGCCACGGCGATTCGTCCCCGCCTCCTCGGATTGATGGAACGCTCGGCGGGATTGACTGTCATCGATTCGCCGCTTGGGTTCGGCAAGACGGAACTCGCCGCGTTGTGGCTCACGACTCTCGGGCAGGTGCCGAGCAGACCGGTTGTCTGGGTGCCGGCGCCATCGCATCGGATGACCCCCCTCGAGTACTGGAACACCGCGCTCGCAGTAATTCAGGATTCGCTGGAATCACTCGAGGCCCCGCCACGAATGCGCGAGGATCCAGTGGGCGCGATCGAATCACTCCTCGACTCGTCGCCCGCACCATTCGTGTTGGTGTTCAACCGCATCGACCTGGTTGAGGGTGACGAGGTGGGACGCCGAATCGTGGATCTGATCGTGCGGCTTCCCGGATTGAAAGTAATCGTCACGCTGCAGGATCGGTCTGCGACGGACTTGCTCGAAGACGTCCGCGTGGACGAGTACCTGTGCGCGAACGACCTCAGATACACACTCGACGAGTCCACCGTTCTGTTCGCGGAGGCAGGGATCCACCTTCCCTCGGGCATCGTCCATTCGATCTGTGAACGCGTTGCCGGCGTTCCCGTGCTGATGAAGGTTGCTCTGAGTGCGGTTGCGGGGCTGAGTGAACCGAGCCGTGGACGCGAACGCGTTCAGCAGCGAGTGGACCAGGCGATCCACGCGTACGTCAGTCGGACCGCTCCTCGATCGGGCAAGTCGCTCGAGTTGTTCGACTTCGCGACTACGATCGCCGCTGCCCGCACGGTGACACCAGAGATCGCTCGTGTCCTGTCCGACGATCTTGACGTGGAGGGCAAACTGGACTTGCTCGAGTCTTTCGGTCTGATCTTCCGGAATGGTTTCGAGGGAGAACCGTCCTGGTACTTCGCGCCGTCAGTTCGACTGGCATTCATACAGATACGGGCCGAACAAGGGGATGGATTCGAAGATCCCTTCCAGGTTCTCGTCGATCACGCTCTCGGGACTTCGGATATAGCCGGTGCCGTTCACTACGCCTTGGACGGACGCAAGTGGACCAGGGTGCTCGACATACTCGAGCGTCACTGGGCTGATCTTCTGGTCGATCACACCGGATTGGTCCGGACTGCGTTGCAATCCATACCCGGTGACGTACTCAGTTCGAACCCTTCGATTCTGGTGGGTCGTGACCTGCTCGAATCACGTCTGCGGCCGCAGTTGATCAACGGCGATTCATTACCGACGGAACCGGCGGAATTGCGTGCGATAGGTGGTAGTCCGCATGCGCACAGCTTGTTGAACGTCGGAACTGTCCAATCGGTGGTGCTGAGAACGTCCGGTAAGTACCAACGCTCTACCGAGATCACGCGCAAATTGGCGCACGTCGTGTACGGACTCGGCGACGAGTCGTTGGGTGCGTTGGGGTCTCAACTGCCCGCCCTGCGGTTGATCTGGGGGGTCTCGCATCAATTGACCGGTGACCTCGGTGATGCCGCGGTGGAATTGCGACTCGCCTATCAAGGTGCGGTGCAACATGGTCCGGAGTTCGTCCTGCGTCACGCCGCAGGCAATGCCGCGCTCAACTCCGCGCTGATCGGGGACGTCGCGCACGCGACGGACTGGCTGCACCTGGAAAGCACACACCCGGACGTTTCGGGATGGTTGGGACCGCCCTCGCACATGGGGGGAGCGATCGCACGGGCACTGGTGGCGTGCGACAGCGTGGACCTGCACGCCGGCGCTGCCGCGATGGACGCACTCGCCGAGGTCACACCGCCGGGCGACCTGTGGGCGTTCGCGGCCTACACTTACACCAGATTTGCACTGCTGCAATCGGACCCGTTCTCAGGGTTGATTTCCCTCCAGCGCGCAGTGGCAACGCACGGGCACGTGAATCCGTGTGAACGATCACTCGGTGACGCGCTTCTCACCGCGGCACGTATCGATCTTCTGTTGGCGTCCGGGGAGGGTACCAAGGCGCTGGAAGAATCACTCGCTGCGCCACATACGTTTGCAGTTGTCACGGTCTCCGTAGCGCGGGCGCATCTCCTGACCGGGTCGTCGTCCCAGGCATTGGAATTGTGCCGCGAAATCGACTGGAGCGGGCAGTATCTCACGAGGTTTCGGCTCGAATCCCTGCTGATCGAATGCGCTGCTCTGTGTGAACTGGGCAGGATCCCCGCTGCCGCGAGTACATGGGAGGAAGCTCGCGGACTGCTCGAAACCTCCGGTGTCCTGTCAGCCCTGGCGACGATACCGCGTGATCTGATCAGGCAACTCGAAGATCGGGCCGAGGGCTCGAGCAGTGTCGTCGCGACCTTTCTCGAATCCGAAGCGGCGCAGATGTATCCGGCGGCCATCGTTCGGGTCCAATTGACGAAACGGGAGATGGACGTTCTCGTGGAACTGGGTCTCGGCATTCCGATCGGTGAGATCGCGCGGCGGTTGTTCGTATCCAACAACACACTGAAGAGTCACCTCCGAGCCTTGTATCGCAAACTCGGTGCGCATTCCCGGGAAGAGGCTGTCGCGGCAGCGCACCGACACAACCTCCTCGGCAGTGGGCAGGACTGATCGACGTCAGTGCAGATTGCGCTCGGCGTAGACCTTCATCGCGTCACGGACCAGCGAAGCAGTGCCTTCTCCGTACTTGTCGTAGTTTGCAGTGAAGCGGGGATCGTCGACGTACATCTGGCCGAGTCCGGTGAAGGCGTCGGCGCTGGGAGTCCTTCCCTGCCAACCGATCTTTATCCACTCGAACTGTCTTCGGGTAATCGTCTGGACGTCGTCGCTTTCCGCGGACAGCCCCGCTGTCAGTGCTTTTCCGAATGCCGCTGCGATGTCGGCTTGAGATTGCAGATGAGCTTTACGGTCCTGCTCCGACATCGACCGCCACCAGTTGTCGCCGCTGGTGTAGGCGTCCTTGCCCCAACGCTCGATGACCTCGTCCTTGTATCGGGTGTGGTCGAACCCGTCGAAAACATCTTCCGGCATGAGTGATTCACCATTCTTCGTCTTGTTCAAGGTCCTGTTGACCGATTCGATCTGTCTCGAGATCCGCGTGCGCTCTTGCTCGAGGAGTTCGAGGTGCGTACGCAGTGCGGCGGCCGTTTCGCGTTCGCCGGTGAGGACTTCGGCGATGGCCGGCAATCCGAGTCCGAGTTCCCGAAGTAGAAGGATGCGTTGCAGTCGCACCAGGGCGTCTTCGTCGTAGAAGCGGTAGCCGTTGGCGCCGATGCGACTCGGTTCCAGGAGTCCCAAATCGCCGTAGTGACGCAGCGTTCTGCTGGTGGTACCTGCGGATTTGGCGAGTTCTTGGATGGACCATTCGCTCACGTGGAGTTCCTACTCTCGGATCGGTTGTGCTCATTCAGCATGCAAGTTGACGTTGCGTCAATGTCAAGAAAGTTCTCGGTGTGCATTGTCGGGAACGTTTTATGTCCGTTTCGCCGTATCGCCACGAACGGGTCTCCAACTGATTGATTCGATGACCTAGGTCACGTGATTTGGCTCACAAATTGTCAATTTGAATAGTTGAACAAGCCTCTGTTGACGCTTTCACATACCTCGACCACGATCATCTGAACAGATCGAGTTACGCGGTTGTTGAAAATGCACGGTAGTTGAAATGCACTGCAGACGGAACGGTGGTCCACGATGACTGAACTGGTGTCGGGCGTAGCCCAGGCCAAGCCCTATGACCTCGATGATCGGTACCGGTCGGGATCGGGACCGGTGTTGCTGACCGGTGTTCAGGCAATTGCACGCGGCTTCGTCGAGCAGCACGTTCGCGACATTCGGGCAGGTAAGCGTATTGCCACCTTCGTCTCCGGTTACCAGGGCAGCCCCCTCGGTGGCGTCGACAAGATGCTTCACGGCATGCCCAAGGTTCTCGCCGAGCACGACATCACCTTCATCCCTGGCTTCAACGAGGAGCTCGCCGCCACGGCGGTATGGGGAAGCCAGACGGATCTCCCCGCCGGAACCGCGACCCACGACGGCGTGACCGGCGTCTGGTACGGCAAGGGCCCCGGCGTCGACCGCGCTACCGACACCATTCGCCACGCCAACATGTACGGCGTGAACCCCAAGGGCGGCGTCGTCCTCCTGGTGGGCGACGACCCCGCGTCGAAGTCCTCCACGGTTCCGGCCGTCAGCGAGCGCTCGCTTGCCGCGATGGGCGTGCCGGTTCTCTTCCCACGCAATGCCGAAGAGATCATCACGATGGGTATGCACGCCGTTGCTCTCTCGCGTGTCTCCGGTTGCGTCGTAGCGCTGAAGATCGTCGCCGACGTCGCAGACGGTGCCTGGACGATCGACGGCAGCATCGCGGACTTCGACATCGTGGTTCCGGAAGTGCAGTTCGAGGGCAAGCCCTTCGTCTACAAGCAGCGTCAGATGGCCGCGCCGCCGGACAGTGTCATCGCCGAGGCCGATCTGTACGGCCCGCGATGGGATCTTGTGCACGCGTACGGAACTGCCAACAACCTCGATGTGATCGAGGTCAACCCCTCCGGTGCGAAGATCGGTATCGCCGCCACCGGTACAACTTTCGACTCCGTCCGACAAGCTCTGGCAGACCTCGGCGTCGATGATGCCGCGCTGCACCGCGCCGGGATCCGTCTCCTTCGCATCGGAATGTGCTACCCCGTCGTGGGCGAGAAGATCAAGGAGTTCGCCGAAGGTCTCGAGCAGATCGTCGTGGTCGAGGACAAGACCGCGTTCATCGAAGCTCAGATCCGGGAAGTCCTGTACGGCACCGACGATGCCCCTCGCATCATCGGCAAGCGTGACGGCCAGGGCCGTCTGCTCATGCCTGCCAGTGGTGAACTGACCGCAGGCCGGCTGCTCGCCCCGTTGCGCCGCGTACTGAAGCCGCACGTCGAACTCAAGCGCACCCTCCCGGCCCCGCTGTCGCTGAACGTGCTCTCCGCCAAGCGAACCGCGTACTTCTGCAGCGGGTGCCCCCACAACCGTTCCACCGCTATTCCCGAGGGTTCCATCGGCGGCGGCGGAATCGGTTGCCACACACTCGTCACCATGTCCGGCCGTGAGGACAGCGCTGTCACCGGCTTGACGCAAATGGGCGGCGAGGGCAGCCAGTGGATCGGGCAGGCACCGTTCACCGACGTGCCTCACCTGTTCCAGAACATCGGCGACGGCACCTTCTTCCACTCCGGTCAGTTGGCTGTCCAGGCATGCATCGCCGCAGGCGTGAACATCACCTACAAGTTGCTCTACAACGAAGTAGTGGCGATGACCGGTGCACAGGACGCGGAAGGTGCCCTCTCCGTTGCTCAGCTCAGCCACAAGCTGACCACCGAGGGCGTCAAGCAGATCATCATCTGCGCCGACGAGCCTTCGCGTCACAACAAGCGCGCTCTGGCCAAGGGCACCAAGCTCTGGCACCGCGATCGCCTCGACGAGGCCCAGAAGGAGCTTCGCGAGATCAAGGGCGTCACAGTGTTGATCTACGACCAGCACTGTGCGGCCGACGCTCGTCGCCAGCGCAAGCGTGGCACGCTGCCCACTCGCAACACTCGCGTCGTCATCAACGAGGCAGTGTGCGAAGGCTGCGGTGACTGCGGTGTGAAGTCGAACTGCCTCTCGGTCCAGCCCGTGGACACCGAGTACGGCCGCAAGACGAAGATCGACCAGACATCCTGCAACACCGATTACACCTGCATGGACGGCGATTGCCCGTCGTTCGTGACCGTCGAATTGGTACCGGGCAAGAAGGCTCCGAAGGCCGCACGTCCCGTCCCGCCCGTCGTCGCAGACCCCGATTTCGGACCGCTCACCAGCACGCAGAACGTGTTCCTCGCGGGCATCGGTGGCACCGGCATCGTGACCGTCAACCAGGTGCTCGCAACGGCTGCACTGCGCGCCGGCCTCGAAGTGGAGAGCCTTGACCAGATCGGACTGAGCCAGAAGGCCGGACCGGTTGTCTCGCACCTGCGTTTCAGCTCCAGCGCGCTCGAGCCGTCCAACCGCCTCACTCCGGGCAGTGCGGATTGCATCGTCGCCTTCGACCTGCTGACCGCGACGGACAACAAGAACCTCGACTACGGCAACGCCGAGAAGACGGTCTCCATCGCCTCGACGTCGCAGACGCCGACTGGAGACATGGTCTACGACAAGGCTGTTCGCTACCCCGAGGAGACGTCACTCCTCGCCCGTCTCGACAAGGTGTCGCGCACCCTGCGTTCGTTCGACGCACTCGCCGCGGCACAGGAGTTGTTCGGTAACACCGCAGCAGCCAACTTCCTGCTGATCGGTGCGGCCTACCAGAGCGGCGGACTTCGTCTGCCGGCAGAGGCCATCGAAGAAGCGATCGGCATCAACGGCGTTGCCGTGGACGCGAACATCGCGGCATTCCGTTGGGGTCGTGCAGCAATTGCCGACACCGCAGCGTTCTCGGCCGTCACCACGCCGGCCAAGTCCGTCCGCGAACCCGTTGTCGCACCGGCTCACATGTTCGCCGGAACCACCTTCACCGGTGAAACCCTGCGACTGGTGGAACTGCGTGCGGCGCAGCTCATCGAGTTCCAGTCCGTCAAGATCGCCCAGCGCTACATCGATCAGGTTCAGGCAGTCTGGACCGCCGAACGTGCCGCAACCGAGCGGACCGATTTCAGCGAGGCTGTTGCCCGCGGCCTGTTCAAGTTCACCGCGTACAAGGACGAGTACGAAGTTGCTCGTATGCTGGTCGACCCCGCA
>NZ_BAAILK010000012.1:313886-353903 GCF_054589475.1 Rhodococcus sp. no. 34 | reverse complement strand
TCATCGAGGACGTCAAGTCTCAGGTGCCGGCCGGGGAGAACCTGACCTACAAACTCCACCCGCCGATCCTTCGAGTGATGGGCCGCAAGAAGAAGATCGGTCTCGGACCCAAGTCGCATGTTGCACTGAAGGTTCTGGCCAAGGGTAAGAAGCTTCGCGGTACCAAGCTCGACCCCTTCGGCTACATGCACGTCCGCAAGGTCGAGCGTGAACTGCTCGCCGAGTACGAGGCCATGATCGCTGACCTCTCTCGTACTCTCGCAACCGACGGATACGATCGCGCCGTCGAGATCGCGGCACTGCCGGACGTGGTTCGCGGCTACGAGGACATCAAGCTCGGCAACATCGAGCTGTACAAGACTCGCCTGCGCGAACTCGGTGTCGGTGAGTAGGAGCGCCGGCGAGTAGATCGAACAAGACTGTGCCCCAGTGACCGTCGTCGCTGGGGCACAGTTGCATTCAGGTCCTACTCGGACCCAGGCAGGTTCAGGAGGGCGGGAACTGGCCGTCGGCAACCACGGCGCTGCCGTTCCACGTGAAGTTCACTATGTTCGGTCCGCCTTGGGGACAGCAGAATGCATCGTCGTCCAGCAGCCAACGGTATTGGACGGATACCGAATCCTTGTTGCTGTCGATGACGTGTGTGTACGAGTACGGCTTACTGGTAGCCGTGCCCAGGTATGTTCCGTCGTGGAAGAACAGGAGGTGTGACTGGTAAGTCGCATCGCCGACGCCGTCGCCGTCCACCGAAACCCAGAGCAGGTCAGGACAATTCCCGATCTGTTCTTCGCTCGCGGATCTCGGTATCCAATTGCCCCCGTTGATGTCGGTGCCCAGCGTGCCGATGGCGTCGGTGACGAGCGAGGAGCCGACGTCGAGACAGGGACCCGAAGCGGGGATTGCTGTCGTAGTCGCCGTCGTGGATGCATTTGTGCGGGTGTTCGATTGTGGCGGGGGAGAGCTCGCTACCGTCGTCTCGGTTTCGTTTGCCGTCGATGTCGCCGACGCCGTTGAACTGGCTGCCGTGGAACTCGCCGCCGCTTCAGGTGTTCCTTCGGTCGACCCACAACCGGCGACCGTCAGGGCAGTGGCCGTCACCAGTGCAGCGGCTGCGACGGCGGCCGGAATCGGAGCTTTCCTGCGCATGCGTCCTCCAGAGTGTATGGGTTCACGTGTTCAAGTCCCTCCTTCGTTCTGTCGCCGGGCCGCATGCGTGCGTTATCGAACAACCGGTAACGATCAGCTATCGGACTCGGTGTTCCGTGCTTCGGTGCTCTTGGCCCCGGCCGCGTCGTATCGCACGGATCCAGCAACGACGGTCATCGCAATCTCTGTAGTCAGGAGAGAATCGACCCCTTCGGTGAACGGATCTTGTTTCAGTACTACAAAATCGGCTGCTTTACCCCGAACCAGCTGGCCGGTCACATCTTCCCACCGGCACGAGTAGGCAGCGTCGCGAGTTGCGTGAGCCAGCGCGTCCGCGAGGGGGAGTGCGTACCCCGGCAGGTTGGGTGCCAGTGACGGATCGATTGCGGATCGACGGGTGGTGGCGATGAACATGTTCGGCAGCGGCGGGTGGGGAGCGGTCGGAGCGTCCGAACCCAAGGCCAGAACCGCTCCGGCCTCGGTGAATTCGGGCCAGGGGTACGCGCGATTGACCCGGTAGTCGCCGAGCATCGCCTGCCAGTTCTCTTGGATAGCAGGGTCAGCGTGAACCGGTTGCATCGAGGCGATGATTCCCAGGCGGGCAAGCCTTTCGACGTTGTCCCGGGTGATGGACTCCAAGTGTTCCATTCGGTGCCTGCGGGGAATGTCTCCGTTGGCGGCGATCGCGTACTCGAGTGCAGTCAATCCGATCTCCGACGCCTCGTCGCCGATCGCGTGCATCGCGATCTGCAGGCCTGCGGCGTCAGCGGCTGTCACGACGGGGATCAAGGACTCGAGATCCCAGATGGGCTCGGCGTTGGTGCCGTCCGAGTACGGCTCTTTCATTGCGGCAGTGCAGCTGTCGATCACACCGTCGATGATGATCTTGATTCCGGCGATACGGAGCCACGGACCTTGGACGCGCTCGTGGAGTTCGATCACGTCGTGAACTTGTCCGACGTTGTCGGCCTCGTTGTCCTCGCGGGTCATCAGCCAGTGAGCCGCGACACGCAGCGGCAGTGTTCCGTCTCCTGCGTCCAATGCTCTTTCCAGCGAAGCTAATTCGTCCGCGCCGAGTGCCATGTCGACCGCACCGGTCACGCCGTCCTCGAGATAGTGGCGGAAGGCGAGAGCGAGGGCGGCGTCCCGGTCTTCGTCGGATGCGAGCTCCGCCAGTTTCGGCCAGACGTAGAGCATCATGGCGGTCTCGTACAGCATTCCGGTGGCTTCTCCGGTGTCCGGATCCCGGCCGATACGACCGCCGATCGGATCGGGAGTGTCCGCGTCGATGCCGAGTTCTCGCAGTGCTGCAGTGTTCACCCAGACCGAATGTACGTCGTTGGCGTCGAGGTACACCGGGCGATCGGGTACGACGGCGTCGATCATCTCTCGCGTCGGGTGCCCTCCATCCAGCGCGGAGAACAACCAACTGCGACCCAGCAGTCGTGGTGCGTCCGGGTTCGATTCCGCGAATTGCTTGATGCTGGACTGAATGTCGGCGAGATCGGCGGCATCACGCAGATCCAACTTCTGCAGCGCGAATCCCATCATCACCAAATGCGTATGGGCGTCGACGAAACCGGGTAGCACGACGGCACCTTCGAGATCGATCACCTCGGCGTCTGGAGCCAGGATATCGGCATAGACGGTTTCGCCCACGAATCTGAGCTTGTGGTCCTCGACGACTATCGACTCGGCCCATCCGTCGTCGGCAGCCGTGAAGATCTTTCCGTTGCGGTAGTGAGTGATGCTGTCATTCATGACTTCTACGTGATCCTTACGCGATGACGGTAGTAGTGATGGCGGCGCTGTGGTGACGATACGCACCTTCGGTACGTGCGGAGAGTCGGGAAACCAAGGCGAACGGGACCAGTAGAACGAAGCTGATCCCCGAGATGATGACTCCGAAGGTCGGATACCCGAGGCCGGCCGTCACCGAAGTTCCGAACAGCGGCGCGAACGCGGAGCCGATGAGGTAGGTGCCCAGTAGTGGCGCCGACCATCGGCCGGCCGCGTCGAGCGCGGCCGAGATGGCAACCAGGACGATGAACGTGGCCGCGTAGATCGTGTTCCAAGCGATGACCACTACCAGGTAGATCGTGGGATCGGTGGTGAGTCCGGCAGACAGCTTCAGAATTGCCCCGAGTATCAGTAGCACGGAGATCGATACTGTCCGACTGACCCGAGAACCCAACGCGGTCAAGGTAACAGCCGCGAGCACACCACCCGCCGTTGATGCGCTCAGTGCGAGACTCATTTGTTGATCCGAGAGCCCGGCGTGCTCGGAACCCATGATGCCGAGTACTGCCCACAACGAGTCCTCGCTGATCGCCCAGACTGCAAGCATCGCGAGAAATGCGGTTCCGGCAAAAGTGAGTCGTTTCGCGCTGACCCCGGCGGGGAGAGCTGTGGTCGTATTGGCGGACTTCGCCGTCTCCGGCGACTCTTTCACCGGGGACGACGGCAACCAGGTGACCGTTGCTGCGGTAGCCAGTGCCAGGACTGCGACGATGCCGAATGCGTTGGTCATGTGTGTGCCGAGGATGGGTATGAGAGCGAGGACGGCTGTGACGACGACACGGTTCACGAGGCCGCTGATGCTTGACGCCCGGTCCGGGTTTGTGAGCGCGGCCAGTGCCGCTCCGCCAACGGATGCGGATCCACCAGCGCCGATACCGCCGACGATGATCGCGGCGCATGCGATCGTCGTGGACGGTGCGATGGCCGCAACGCCGAATGCGGCTGCCATCGCGATCAGGCTGACGCGGCCGAGGAGATGGCGATGCCGGGCCGAGGCGATTCGGGTGGTGGCGAGGCAGGTGACGGCGCAGACCAGCAGCGATGCGGTCAGAACGGCACCGGCAGCGGATTCGGTGACACCGAGGTCCTCGACCATTGCCACGATCATCAGGGGGATGAGGTTCGCGGTGATGAACCCCATGACGCCGATACTGAAGACGGCAATACCGCGGTTGGCGGTGAGTGGAACCCGGTCGGACTGCGTATTCGTCGAAGCGTTGATCGGCACTAGGGCAACCCCATGTCCTGAAGGGGGTGGCTGAACCGACCCCTGGTGGCGTGATGCGAGTCACTTAATGAATGTGATTCGTTAAGTATGGGGATGGGCTCCGCCACGGTCAAGAGATCTAACGAATTTGATTCGTTAATTGTATGTTTCCGGATACGTGCTTCCGTAAAGTGGCGTCGCCGGTCTGTTTCCTGTTGTGAGGCTTATGCTTCCGCAATGGCTGAGATTGCGGAACGCACCCGCTACTTCGAGCGCTACGTCACTTTCATCGACGCGATTGTCGCCATTGCGATCACGCTGCTCGTACTGCCGCTGGTCGAACTCACCAGTGACCACCACGGCACCACGTCGGAACTGCTGCGCGATCACGCTGCGCAGTTCTACTCGTTCGCCCTGAGCTTTCTGGTGATCTTCCGGCTCTGGTGGTCGCAGCATCGGCTGCTTCGTTTTGTGGTCGACGCGGACAAGGTGGTCGTTCGCGGACTGGGGTTGTGGGTGATGACCATCGTGTTCCTGCCCTTCCCGACAGCGCTCGTTGCGGCGCCGTCGCAGGATCTCGGAACCAGGGCTCTCTACATCGGGACAATGGCAGCCAGTGCTGCGTGCCTGGCGGTGGTCGCGTGGGGTCTGGTTCGCAACCCGTCGTTGAGTGAAGAGAATGCGAAGCCGCATTTCACCGCTGAAATCGTCACTTTCCTGATCATGGTGGTGGCGCTGCTCGTCAGTGTGCTCGTTCCGGTGACGTCGTACTTCCCGCTGTTTCTTCTCCTGCTGTCGACGCCGATCGAGAAGCTGTGGAACCGAGTGGCGGCGAAATGGAGTCGCGGTGAAGGTGAGATGAGCTAGTCGGTGCGAGCGGTCATCGCGGATTTCTTGGCTTTGTTTCCGCAGATGTTCATCGAGCACCAGCGTCGGTTGTTGCCGCGACTGGTGTCGACGTAGAGGCCGGTGCACCCGTCGCCCTGGCAGGCTTTGACGCGGTCCCGGTCGGCTCCACCGAGCACCGCGATCGCGTCGGCAGCCACTGTCGACAAAGCGTCGCGGATCGGATTGTCTCCGGCTGATTTCCAGAGGGCCCGGCCACTCTCGAGGACGAGGTGGGCATCACCGAGTTCGGATGCGGTGTTGACGATCCCGACATCGGCGCGTGAGGCACGGCGGTTCTCGCATACGGCGGTTCCGATGCGATGAATGGCCTCACGTAAATCCTGCGCGCCGCGGAGGTCGTCTTCTGTCGCGGTTGCGGGGGCGTCCATCAGATCGTTGGCGCGTAACCATAATTCGAGTCGCTGCGGGCTCGTGAGTCGTTCGAACCTCGAGCCGTTCCGATTGGTGAGGGTGGCGGTGAAGCGGAAGGCGAGCGTGTCGTTGTCGAGTCGAAACACGTCCCGAGCGGATTGATCAGCTCCTGCTTCGTTCACTTTCATCCTCCTTCGTGGCGAACCATCTCAACCGGTTCGACAGCAACTGTACCCGTGTGAGAGTCTTGAACCGTCTTAGATGGTTCAGCACTTTCGAGAGGGAAATCCATGACTTCTGTTTCTGTGGTCGGCTTGGGCGCGATGGGTCGTCCCATCGCTCGAAATCTACTGGGCGCAGGCTTCGACGTGACGGTGTGGAATCGCAGCCCTGAAGCGGTAGCCGAACTGGTCGAGGAAGGGGCGATCGGCGCGAAAACCGTTGCCGAGGCATTCCAGTCCGGTGTTGTGCTGTCGATGTTGGCAGATGATTCGGCCGTGTCTTCGGCCATTCTGGATCCCGCCGTCCTCGCATCCGTTCCGAGTGGAACCGTGCACGTCAACATGGCCACCGTCAGCGTCGACCTTGCCAAGCGCGCCGCCGCACTGCACGCCGAGTACGGTATCGGGTACATCGCGGCGCCGGTGTTCGGACGCGTTTCTGTTGCTCAGGCTGGTCAGTTGAACATCATCGCCGCCGGCGACAGTTCCCTCCTCGAGCGAGTGCAGCCCTTTCTCGACGTCATCGGTGCTCGCACGTGGCCACAAGGCGAGCGTCCGGAGCAGGCCAACATCGTCAAGATCATCGGCAATTACCTCATCCTCGCCGCGATTCAATCCTTGGGCGAGGCAATCACATTGGGGGAGAGGTCCGGTGTGGACGGAAGCCAACTCGTAGAACTGCTGACCTCGACGATCTTCCCGGGGCCGGTCTACTCCAGCTACGGAAACCTCGTCGCGACGCGTCAGTACGAGCCTGCAGGATTCACCACAGCTCTGGGCCTCAAGGATTTGAGGCTTGCGCTCGACGCCGCCGACAGCGTCGATCTGGATTTGCCGTTCGGTGGCGTACTTCGAGGCGTGCTCGCTCAGGCTCTGGCGAACGGTCAGGGCGAGATGGACTGGGCGTCTATTGCAGAACTGGTCCGTTCCGGCCAGTCGGGTGAAGGCAGTCCCGAAACACCGACAAGGTGAGCTCGAACTCGGACGGGACGGCGACTTCGGCACTGGCGGAGACCGATTCCGTCCGGACACTACCGCTGGCCGGGTTGTCGGCACTCGCAATGGCAGGCTTCATAGCGATCACAACCGAAACCATGCCGGCCGGACTACTGGTGCAGATCGGGTCAGGGTTGTCCGTATCAGTCTCCGGCGCAGGGCAATTGGTCACCGCATACGCATTAGGTTCCGTCGTCGGGGCGGTACCACTGATCGCATTGACCCGAGGATTGCGACGGCGTGCTGTCCTGGTGTCGGCGATTCTGGGGTTCGGTGTCTTCAATCTGGTGACAGCGCTTTCGTCGAATCTTGTTCTCACCTTGGGTGTTCGGTTTCTGGCCGGTATGGCGGCAGGTGTGGTGTGGGGGTTGCTTGCCGGGTACGCACGCAGGATGTCGCCCCCTCACCTGCAGGGGCGGGCCGTTGCGGTTGCCTCCGTCGGACAGCCGATCGCGTTGGCAATCGGCGTTCCGATGGGGGCGTGGCTCGGGACCCTGGCCGATTGGCGCGTCGTCTTCGCCGTGATGTCGGTTGCTGCGCTACTTCTGGTCGCGTGGATACTCACGGTGATGCCGGACTTTCCCGGGCAACAAGCGGATCGGCAGCTGCCGGTGCGGAAAGTCCTGGTCCTGCCTGGCGTACGACCGATTCTGTTTGTCGCGTTCTTGTGGATCCTCGCGCACAACATCGTGTACACGTATCTGGCGGCGTTTCTGGATCGCATCGGTTTCGGCGATCGGTTGGGAATCGTCTTGTTCGTGTTCGGACTTTTCGCCTTCGTGGGCATCGGTGTGGTCGGGGTGTTCGTCGATCGGGCCCTTCGAAGTCTCACCGTGCTGAGCTTGGTGGTCTTTGCCGCAGCTTTGACGGCGTTGGGCGTCGGCGGTGACAGCTTCGCTGTGATCGCACTCAGCGTTGCGGCGTGGGGTGTGGCATTCGGAGGTGCTCCCACTCTCCTTCAGACGGCGCTCGCGGATACGACGGGCGACGCTGTGGACACTGCGCAATCGGTTTTCGTGACGATCTTCAATTCGGCGATCGCAGCGGGCGGCGTCGTAGGCGGGCTGATCTTGGCGGACAGGGGTGCGGGAGCGTTGCCGTTGGTTTCGCTGGTGCTGATCGTCGTCGGTGTTCTTGTGGTCAGTATCCGACAATTCGGACATAGCTTGTGATTCACTTCACGCATGCGGAAGTCATTGTTGGTGGTTGCTCTCGTTGCTACGTGGTTTGTCGCCGGAGCGATGCCCGCGGGGGCTGCGGATGCGAATTGGTCCGGTGATTACTCGCTCAAGCGTTTCGCCGCGACCAAGACGGGCACAAGTCTGGCCGCCGGCCAGTGGGAGCCGGATTTCTCCGATACATACACGTTCGAGACGGATTGCTCGAGCGGAGTCTGTATCGCCACAGTGGTCGGCGGTCCGGCTCCCGCCAATCCGACGTTGCCGCAGCCTGCGCGATACACCTGGGACGGAACCAGTTGGGTGCACCCCTATGACTGGGAGTGGGATTGCTACCAGGGGGAAGGCGTGCCCAAGGTGTGGGCACCGGCGCACTCCGAGGCGTATTACACACCTCAGCCCGATGGCAGTCTGAAAGGTTCGTGGCGTACCGACATCGCGAGTGGTCCCTGCGAGGGATCGGTGATCATGCACGTCGAGGCGTACCCGGTCGGTCGATCTACCGGATCCTTCGGTAGTTGAGAACGATCTGTGGCCCGAAGGTGTTGAAACAAATCTGAGCCCGCGGGAATTGATCGAGCCCCATGCACGTTAATTGAGTCAGTAACGCTCAACTTTCTGCAAGGAGGCTTCGGAATGCCAGCATTCTTCGGGCCCGAGGGTCCCGGTCGCATCGATATTTCCCGGCTCATGAGCAGGGCCACCCAGCAACTCATGGCTGACGCTGCACGTGTAGCGGCTGCTCGCGGTGATTCGGATCTCGATGCACTGCACGTTCTCCGCGTCATGGCGGAGCAGGATCCGGTCCGCACCCTCATGCAGCGCGCCGGAGCCGACCCGAAATCCGTGGTCGACGCCGTCGACCTGCGGCTGCCACAAGGCCGTGAGCAGGGGGCCTACTCTGCTCCTGCGCTCAGCAGCGCCGTCAAAACTGCACTACTCGAGGCTCATCAACTGGCCCGAGCCCTGGGATCGACGTACATCGACCCCGAACATCTCTTCATCGCCCTGGCCGGTGACCCCGATCATGTTCCGGGTCGTCTGCTCGCTTCGGCAGGCATCACGCCGGAAAAGCTGCAGGCAGCGGTTCAGAATCCTGCAGCCGGTCCAGTCGAAGACGAGTCCACCACACCGACGCTCGACAAGTACGGCGTCGATCTCACCGATCGCGCCCGCAACGGCGGCGTCGATCCGGTGATCGGCCGCGCCGACGAGATCGAACAGACCATCGAGATCCTCTCCCGCCGCACCAAGAACAACCCGGTCCTGGTGGGTGAGGCCGGCGTCGGCAAGACTGCCATCGTCGAAGGTCTCGCCCAGCGCATCGTCGACGGGGATGTCCCGGAATCGTTGGTGGGCAAGAAGATCGTCCAGCTCGAACTCTCGAGCATGGTCTCGGGTACCCGTTACCGCGGAGACTTCGAGGAACGGCTGACCAAGGTGATCGACGAGATCACCGCACACAAGGACGAGCTGATCGTCTTCATCGACGAGATGCACACCATCGCCGGTGCCGGAGGCGGCGCAGACGGTGCGATGGATGCCGGAAACATCCTCAAGCCCAAGCTCGCTCGCGGTGAACTGCACATCGTCGGCGCCACCACGCTCGACGAATACCGCAAGAACATCGAGAAGGATCCCGCGCTCGAGCGGCGCTTCCAGCCCGTACAGGTCGGAGAGCCGTCGATCGAGGACGCGATCGCGATCTTGAGCGGACTGCGCAGTCGGTACGAGGATCACCACAAGGTGCACTACACCGACGAGGCGATCACCGCTGCGGTAGAGCTGTCGGCACGTTACATCGGCGACAGGTTCTTGCCTGACAAGGCAATCGACTTGATCGACCAGGCCGGCGCCAGGCTTCGGTTGAAGACGGCCACCGTGGACACCGCTGCGCTGCAGCAGCGTCTCGAGCAGCTCGAGAGCGACAAGGAAAAAGCCGTCGCCGACGAGTTGTACGAGAAGGCGTCGACCCTGCGTGACGAGATCAACGGCGTCGCAAAGCGTCTCGAGAAGGCAGGATCCTCGGTTCCTTCCGAGGAAACGCCGGACGTGACCGCTGAACAAATCGCCGAAGTTGTCGCTCGCGCAACGGGTATTCCGGCAAGCCAGATGACTCAGGCAGAGAAAGATCGCCTGCGCCGTCTGGAAGAGGAACTGCACGGTCGTGTCATCGGGCAAGATGACGCCGTTCGCGCAATCGCGCGTGCCGTGCGTCGTAGCCGTACCGGTATGAGCGATCCGGATCGTCCCGTCGGTAGCTTCCTGTTCCTCGGACCCACTGGCGTCGGCAAGACGGAGCTCGCAAAAGCTCTGGCTGCCACACTCTTCGGAGATGAGAACAAGATGCTGCGCTTCGACATGAGTGAGTTCGGTGAGAGGCACACGGTCAGCCGATTGGTCGGTGCTCCTCCCGGATACGTCGGCTACGGCGAGGCCGGACAGCTCACGGAACAGGTGCGTCGTAACCCGTACTCGGTGATCCTGCTCGACGAGATCGAGAAGGCACACCCGGACGTGTTCAACACCTTGCTCCAGGTGCTCGACGACGGGCGTCTGACCGACGGTCAGGGTCGGACGGTGGACTTCAAGAACACCGTCGTGATCATGACCAGCAACCTCGGCTCGGACATCATCTCGAGCAAGTCCGGTGGACTCGGCTTCACCACAGGCGATGCAGAGTCGGCGGAGAAGCCACTGCGCGACCGCGTGATGGCCAGGTTGCGCGAATCGATGCGGCCGGAGTTCCTCAACCGTATCGACGAGATCGTGATCTTCCGCAAGCTCGACACCGAGCAACTGCACCGGATTACTGATCTGCTGCTCGACGACAGCCGGAAGCGGCTGCAGTCCAAGGGCATCGAGATCGAGTTCACTGCCGACGCAGTGGACTGGATTGCCGAGCACGGGCATCAACCCGAGTTCGGGGCTCGCCCGTTGCGTCGTTCGATTCAGCGTGTGGTCGACGACAAGATCGCCGACATGCTGCTCGACGATCTCCTCGAAGAGGGCGGCAGTATCACCGTCGCGGTTGACGAGGGTGAGTTGGTGTTCAGCTAGGAGGGGCACAGCCCCCGTGAGCGGTTAGGGAGTCTCTGGACTCCCTAACCGCTCACAGGCGCGCAGCGCCCAAAATCTCCGCCGCCAGGGCGTCGTTGTGCCGGAAAAACCCCGCATTGGTACGGGGACGAGGGAAAGCCGCCGACCAGTTGTGGCCTGCAACCCACGGCCCGGCCGCGAAGCGGCGAGGATGAGCTGTGTTGTTCCGGTCGAGAATTCGTGAAGTACCGTCGACGGCGAGCTTCGCCGAACTGTCCACGGTCGCACGAAGTTCGACTGCCTCGCCCCGACCGTGAAGCGTCCGCAGGAGCAAGTCACCGCTCGCGCTGATGGAAGCAACCGGCAAGCGTGCTTCGACGAGGGTGTTCGCGGCCACGATGTCGGTGTGCGACGCACTGCGCGCGACAAAGATCCCAGCCCCCGTTGCCGGGTCGATCTCGGTGGAGAACACCGAATCCGGCCCGAGGAACTGGACGATGCCCGCCTCGTTGAGGGCGATCAACTGTTCCAGTCGCTCGGGTGGCGGACCACTGGCGATGAAGCTGAAGAACGAATGAAGCCAACCCTCGACGTCCTTGGCGACGGATTCGGCCGGGATTCTGCCGCGCCGCAACAATTCTCCGACGGTCATGTACGTCGACAGCAGCGCTGAGAAGACAGCCGCGTCGGCGCTGAAATACGGGTCCGACCTCCGCGCGACATCTGCCGAGATGTATTCGGTGATCCGGGACTGGACCTCGGCAAGCCCGTCGTAGCGCTCACCGCCGAGTGGGCGGTTCAGCCGCTCGAGATCGATACGGTCTTCCGGCTTCGGGACTGCGTTCTCGACCAGTTCATGCAATCGAGGCGATCCCCAGGCCAGCGAGGCGAATTCGGCGTCGAACTCCTCCCAGGTGCCCACTGTCCGATCCGGGTGAGATGCGAACAGCTCGTGATAGTGGGCGCCTGCCAGTTCTTTCGACGCCAAGGGCCAGATGTCGTTTCGGAAATCCAACGGTCCGTCGCCGGGAACGAGATCAGCGGTGAAGAACCGCGGTAGCGGTGGCCGTGCGTCAGCGATCGAGTACGAAATCTTGGAGTGATACGGCACTCCGCGACGAGATCCGGCATACAACAGGGGTTCCCGACCCGAGGGAGCGTAAGTGAGGATGCCGTCTTCACCGCGTTCGAAGATGCCGCCACGGCTCTCGGCGAGGAGAACCATCCAGTCGATGAAAGCCAGCCCGAGTCCGGCGATCAGAACCGGTTCGCCTTCGGGAATGACATCGGCGTCGAGGTCGGCAGTGTAGCCCGGACCCACATACGTCAACCCGTGATCGGACGCGAAGCTGGTCAGCGCGGTTTCACGTGGGGCAGGCAACGCATCGGGGTGCCCTTGTGCGAGAAGGACGGTCGTCGCGTCGATGACAGCTCCGTCGTCCAGATGAACCGTCTGTGTCTCGCCGACGTTCACGATGTCGACCACGGATCGTCGATGAACTCGAACGTCGACGTGCGCTGGCGCGGAGTCGACTGCAGTCTCGAACACCCAGTTCAGGTATCGGCTCTGCAGTGACCTCGATGCAAACGACGACGGGGTGATCGTCGGAACTTCTGCTGCGATTTCTGGGAATTCGGCAAGCTCAGCCGAGCGCTCGGCGACCCATTCCGCGAGGGTCGGACCCGGCAGCACCGGGCCGGTCACGGCGGTGGTCTCGTCGGTGAACATCGTGACGTCCGCGGTTGTCGAATTCATCCACAGAAGCGGCGCCTGGCTGCCTCGCCAAATACGGCCGGCGCCTGCCGGATACGGGTCGACAACGTGAATGTCGATCGGTGTGGGATCGGCGTTCACCGATTCGTGAGCGAGGATCCGCTCGAGTACGCCGGTCCCGCGGGGTCCACCGCCCACGATCACGATGACAGCTGCTGTCCCCACTGAGGTACGGGGTCGATCGCCTGGCACGAGTCCTCCATCGGACCTGGCAGAAAGCACCCGCACCTCAGCAGAGGGGGTTGCTGCGACGTCACGGAGCCAGGACTCTCGATCGCTCTGGATGGTTAGTCCAGCTTATCTTCGGAGAATCGTGAGGCAAGGAATTCCGGACATCAGATCAGCGTGAATCAAACAGTTGTCAATCACTATCTTTCGGTTTGCGTTGCAGGCAGGATCCGAGCGTGAACATCCCCGAAGCCGATTCGTGATCCGCCGACGCCGGGAGCGGTGGCTGAGATGGCGATGGTGTCGCCGTCTTCGAGAAAGGTACGGGTCTCGGAGCCCACAGCTACGGGTTCCTTGCCGCCCCACGTCAGCTCGATGAAGGCGCCGCGCTGATCTTTGTCCGGTCCGGAAATGGTTCCGGACGCGAAGAGATCGCCGGTGCTCGCTGCTGCGCCGTTGATGGTGGTGTGCGCGAGCATCTGCGCAGGCGACCAGTACATCTGGGCGTAGGGCGGCCGGGAGACGACGTGACCGTTCCATTCGACGGCCAGGTCGATGTCCAGCCCCCACTTCTCTTCACCACGCAGATAGGAAAGCGGTTCGGGATCCTGCACCGGAGTGTCGATTCGGGCTGCTTCGAGAGCGAGCAAGGGTACGACCCACGGTGAGATGGAGGTCGCGAAACTCTTCCCCAGGTTCGGACCGAGGGGCACGTATTCCCACGCCTGGATGTCTCGGGCAGACCAGTCGTTCACGACGACGGCGCCGAAGACGTGCTCGGCAAATTCGTCCGGGGTGATGGAATCGCCCATCTTCGAGGGAGTTCCGACGATGAATCCCATCTCGGCTTCGATGTCGAGGCGCCGGGACGGTCCGAAGTCCGGGCTTTCCTGATCGGGTGCCTTCCGCTGTCCGCAGGGACGAACGATGTCGGTGCCGGAGACGACGACGGTGCTCGAGCGCCCGTGGTATCCGACGGGAAGATGCTTCCAGTTCGGCATCAAGGGGGCTGCGTCCGGGCGGAACAACCGCCCGAGGTTGGTTGCGTGATTCTCCGAGGCGTAGAAGTCGACGTAATCGGCCACTGCGATCGGCAAATGCATTGTCACCGAATCAACGGAAAACACTGCATTCGAGTCTATTTCGCTAGTCACGAGCTCCGTGATCCGGTTTCGCACCGATACCCACTGATCTCGTCCCTGAGCCATGAACGCGTTCAAAGTCGGTTCGGAGAAGATGGAATCACCCAGTGTCGCTGCGAGATCGACCACCGATTCGGCGACGCGCACACCGACACGCGGTAACCCTCCCGCGGGGGAGAAGACCCCGTACGGCAGATTGTCGAGACCGAACAGTGAGTCGGCGGGAATGTCGATGGTCGTGACAGTCATACGAGAGTTCCTTCGGTTTTGTCGGAGCGGACGATCAACCCGAGGCCTTCCAGCTCGGTCAGAGGGTCCGAGATGCTGCAGGTACCGAACGAGAGGAATCGGCGACGCACCTCGCCGGCCTCGTCCTCGGTGAGGTCGGCCAGGGCTTGCGCGATCGATTTTCCATCGCGCTGAGACAGTGCAGCAACAATTTCCGAACGATCGGCGCCCCGCCTCGCCGCGTCGACGGCCACCATGATGTTGAGGAAGCCGTGTTGCTCGAAGCCTGTTTCCGGATCGGTGTTGCGCACACCGTGGTGCAGTCCCGCAGTCGCCTTGAACGGGATATTCGCTCGGACAACGGATATCACCGCATCGGCGAGCTCTTCCTCGTTCGGGTACGCCTCGGCGACAATCCCGCCGGTGCGAAACTTTGCGGAATGCCCGGCAGTTTCGAGAGCTGTGAGATAGCCCGCGCGCCGATCACCTCGAGGCACCTCGACAAAAATGTCGACGTCGGGATGAGCGGCATGGACACGAGAGAGTTCCTCGAAGGCCGCATCGGCGTCCAACCCGTCAGGAATTCCCACCTCGACGGCGGCGACGTGAACACCAGGGATGGCGAGCGCGTTCGAGAGTGCGGCCGCCGTATCGGATGGGCCGGCCGGCACGGTCAGGCTCAGCGTCACCGGGCTGTCCGCTGAAACGTACGCAGCCAGTTCGCTCAGTCGCGGCGCGGGAAAAACGAAAGGCCCGACCAGTGCGTCGTAATCCGCCTGCAGGTAGGCGGCGTGGGCCGGAATTGCCTCGGCGAGAAGAGCATTGCCGGGTGGGAAGAGTGCTGCGTCGTCGCACAGGCCACGCAGGAGTGGGGAGATGATCGTCATTGCCGAGGCCCCCGCCCTGCCCAACTCCAGGCGTACGCTTCGTCCTCGCAGGCAAGGGCTCCCTCACCCAATTCGAGGGGCCGGAACGTATCGACCATCACGGCGAGCTCGTCGAAGAACTCGGCGCCGATGCTCCGCTCGTAGGCGCCGGGTTGTGGTCCGTGGGCGTGGCCGCCGGGATGAATCGATATCGAACCCTGACCGATGCCGGAACCCTTGCGCGCCTCGTAGTCACCGCCGCAGTAGAACATGATCTCGTCCGAGTCGACGTTCGAGTGGTAGTACGGCACCGGGATCGACAGGGGGTGGTAGTCGACCTTGCGGGGCACGAAGTTGCAGATCACGAAGTTGTTCCCCTCGAATGCCTGGTGCGCGGGCGGCGGCTGGTGAACACGGCCCGTGATCGGCTCGTAGTCGGAGATGTTGAAGGTGTACGGGTACAGGCAGCCGTCCCAGCCGACGACATCGAAAGGGTGCGTGGGATAAACCATTCGGGTGCCGACGATTCCCGCCGACGTTCGGTGCTTGACCAGTACCTCGACGTCGGTTCCTTCGGCGATCATGGGCGCGGTCGGTCCGTGCAGGTCTCGTTCACAGAACGGTGCGTTCTCGAGCAGCTGACCGAAGCGGGAAAGATAGCGCTTGGGCGGGACGATGTGACTGTTCGCCTCGATGGCGTAGCCACGAAGTGGCTTGTCACCCTTGGGGATCCATCGATGCGTTGTGGACATCGGGATCAGGACGTAGTCACCTTCACTGGCCTCGAGTGCACCGAAGACGGTCTCGACGGTCGCCTCGCCAGATTCGATGTAGACCATCTCGTCGCCGATTGCGTTGCGATACAGGGGAGATGGCGCTGCCGCAACGACGTAGGACAATCGCACGTCGGCATTTCCGAGGATGAGACGACGGCCGGTTACCACGTCTGTCTCGTTCCAGGTGCTTTCGGGAAACAGCGTGTGGAGTTTCAGATGGCGCGGTTTGAGGGGATGGTTGGGGGTTGTGCTCTGATCGCGCAGTTCCCAGACCGTTGCGTCGACGATGGCCGACGGGATCTCGCGGTGGTACAGCAACGAAGAATCCGAGGAGAAACCTTCCTCTCCCATCAGCTCTTCGTAGTAGAGGTTGCCGGACTCGTCACGGTGTTGGGTGTGACGCTTCGGTGGGATGTTGCCGAGTTGTCGATAGAACGCCATGACGGGGCTCCTTCTTGTGCTGTTCTGCCTGGCTCACCTCCACCAGATAGTAAATACATTAACTAAAATGATGTGATGAGCGCAACCCTCCAAGGGGGTTCGGGTCTATGTCAGTTACGTCCGCGTACGTCGAACTGGCTGCGGTTGGTGATCAGTTTGTCCAGGAGCATGACAAGAATTCGCTGTTCGGCCTCGCTCAGGACGCTGACCCAGGCGTGTTCGCGTTCGTTCTGCTCGCGAAAGGCTTCGACCATGGCTTCTCGGCCCTTGTCGGTCAGGTACAGCTGGACCGAACGGCCGTCGTTCTCGGTGGGCCGACGATCGATCAATCCGTCTGCCAGCAGCGACTTGGACAGATTGGAGACCGCTGCCCTACTCATGCCGGTGAGCTCGGCGGCAGCCTTCGGCTCGATCGGACCGGCCAGCCAGGTGACGAACAACAGCCTGAAGGAGGACCATGACCAGCCGCGAGGGCGGTGGATCGACGACTCGAGATCGTAGGTGACCACGTTGGAAGCCCGATTGAGTGTCAGTAGTACCTCGGTGGCCAGCTGGTCGCGAAAGCCGTGTTCGGTGGCCAGTCGCTTGTTGGCCAGTTCGATGAACGACCAGAAGTTGAGCACGCCGACGGTTGGCTGGTCATCGGTTGTCCGGTCAGTCATGGACTAACCCTAGCGCGATCTGCAGTTGATTAATCCGTGTATTAGATCTCGGGGTTACGATGAAACGTCGCAACCCGGCACTGCGGTCAGGATTCTGAAGTATCGTGACGCGCGTGACTGCGCGCAGCGACGAGTTTCCCTTGGGCGTCGACCTCATGTCGGTGGGGCAACTCGAGCGGAGAGGACGACTGACCACGGCGGTGGTCGAGATGCTGGCCGAGATGCCGTCGGATCGAATCCAGATGAAAGAAGTGTCGGAGCGTTCAGGCGTGGCGCTAGGCACTCTCTATCGCTACTTTCCGACCAAACAGCAACTTCTTGCTGCGGCGATGACGGCATGGAGCGGGCTCGAATCGGCTCGTCGTCCTGAGCAGTCGCGAACAGGCGGCGAAGAGAGCAATGCGTACGAACGGGTTCTGGCACTTCATCGCCGCGAGATGAAGGCATTCGAGCGTAGGCCTCACTTCGCTCGACTGGAGATCGAACTCCATTCGTCCTCGGATCAGTTCGTGATCGAGTCGTTGGATCAGCGCGCGGCTGCACATCGGAGAATGCTGTTCGAATTGATGGACGGTGTTCCGGCCGAGACGGCGCGGGTTGCGGCCGTGGCAATGGGCGGCACGATGTTGACGGCTCTTGCACTGTGGACCAGTGGCCGGATCGGATTCGCAGAGGCCCAGCGGAACGTCGAAGACGTCATCGGACTGGTACTTCGCTGAACGGTGTCACTCTAGAATTCAGTTCTTGTTTCTGTCGCTGTGAATGCGAATCATCGCTTCAGCTTCATGAAAACGAAGACGCAGGAAGCGTCCTTACCTAGAATTCACTTACAAAACTGCCGGGGTGTGCGATCCAAGGATCGACGTGTCCGCGAACTGTGAAAGTGAGTCGCAATGAAGCGCTCGTACGGAGCTCGCTCTCGAATCTGGATGGTTGTTCTGGCGTCGGCGACACTGGTGGTGACGGGGTGCGCCGGTAGCAGCCAAGGTACGACCACGGATGCATCGGACGTGACGGTCGGAGTTGTCGGTGACCAGAACAACGGGGGAGAGCCGCGCTCGGGTGGCACCGTGTCGTTTGCCACCTACAACGGGATCAGCAGTCTCGATCCGGCTGACCGTCAGGACGGCGGCGCTACCGGTGGTAGCGAAATGGCAGCCATCTATGACCTTCTCATGCGCTTCGATACGGCGGCGGGCGAATACGTCCCCCACTTGGCGCAGTCCTTGTCGGCCAACGGCGACAACACGGTGTGGACACTGAAATTGCGCGACGGCGTCACCTTCAGCGACGGCACTCCGATGGACAGTGCGGCAGTCCTGTGGAGCATCGATCGCTATCTGCAGAAGAAGGGAACTCACGCGCTGGTGTGGAAGACCGCTGTGCGCGAGACGAATTCACCGGATCCGAGTACGGTCGTCTTCACATTGGCGCAGCCGTGGGACGAGTTCCCGATCATGTTCACCACCGGTCCCGGCATGATCGTCGCGCCCTCGTCGATGGCTACCGGCACGTTCACCCCGATCGGGGCAGGCCCGTTCACCGTCGAGAAGTTCGCCTCCCAGGACGAATTGGTGCTCGCTGCCCGTCCGACGTACTGGGACGGGGCACCGTACCTCGAGAAGTTGCGCTTTCCGGCAATCGTCAACGAGAAGAGCAAACTAGAGGGATTGCACACCGACGGAATTCAGGTCGCCTATCTGAAGTCTCCCGATTTCATACACGAGGCTTTCGAAGCCGGTGATCCCGGATTTGTGTACTCGGCCAGCATGGCCGGCGTTCTGGCAATCAATCAGCGCGACGATCGGGCAGCGAAGGACGAGCGCGTGCGTAAGGCGATTGTCGCTGCGGTGGACCCGACTACGTTCAACGAGCGAGTTCAGGGCGGCTTCGGCGAACCCGGCACCGACATGTTCGCGTCGTGGTCGCAGTGGCACGGATCGGTGGCCGGGAACGGCTTCGACCCCGAGGCGGCGAAGAAGTATCTCGCCGAGGCGAAGGCCGACGGTTACGACGGAAAACTGACGTACGTCGGTATGAACGATCCGGCGACGCAGCGCAGCGCACTGACGTTTCAGTCGCTCTTGCAGGCAGTGGGTTTCACGGTCGACATCACCTACGCAACCAGCATCAACGATCTGATTTCCATGCTGTACGCGAAGCATGACTACGACGTGTCCTACTTCGCGTTCAACGTGCTGGAAGAGTCGCCGTTCGTGCGTATGTACGGCAACCTGTTCAGCGAATCGCCGTCGAACATTCTCGGCTACAAGAACGCTCGGATGGACGAGTTGCTCGGCAAGCTGCAAACAGCGTCGGGCGAGGATGAGCGGCGAGCCGTCATCGACGATATTCAGACCGTGGTCAACGAGACGGCGCCGATGGCCGTGGTCAACTCCGGCAAGGTTTTCATCCCGTGGCGCGAGAACGTGCACGGAGTGATGCCGAGTGCGGACGGGATTCTGCTCTTCGGCAACACATGGTTGAGCTGACCCCCGTGCGCCTTTTTGGTAGTGCCCACTACCAAAAAGGCGCACCGGGGCTTTGCCCCTAAAGCTCCGCTCGTACCAACTTCGCGGCTTCGACGAGGTTACGCAGTGACGCCTCGACCTCGACGGAACCGCGGGTCTTCAAACCGCAGTCCGGGTTGACCCACAACCGCTCGACAGGAACAGCTTTGAGTGCCTCACGCAGGGATTCGGCAATCTCGTCGACGCTCGGCACCCGCGGCGAGTGGATGTCGTAGACACCCGGCCCGACGCCGAGGTCGAACCCGACCGAACTGAGATCGTCGAGGACCTCCATGTGTGAGCGCGCCGCCTCGATGGACGTGACGTCCGCGTCGAGGCCGGCGATGGCGCCGATCACCGCTCCGAACTCGGAGTAGCACAGGTGCGTGTGGATCGCGGTGGAATCCGCGACGCCCGAGGTAGCCAACCGGAAGGCGCCGACCGACCAGTCCAGGTAGGCGCGCTGATCCTCGGCACGCAGTGGGAGTAGTTCTCGTAGAGCCGGTTCGTCAACCTGGATGATTCCGATTCCGGCGGCCTGCAGGTCGACGGTCTCGTCTCGAATGGCCAGTGCGACTTGATTTGCCGAGTCGGCGAGGGGTTGGTCGTCGCGGACGAACGACCAGGCCAGAATGGTGACGGGTCCGGTGAGCATGCCCTTGACCGGCTTGTCGGTCAGCGACTGCGCGTACATGATCCAGTCGACGGTCATCTGTTTCGGGCGGGAGACGTCGCCGTACAGAATCGGCGGACGCACGCAGCGGGTGCCGTACGACTGGACCCAACCGTTGGCGGTGGCGAAGAATCCGTCCAACTGCTCCGCGAAGTACTGGACCATGTCGTTGCGTTCCGGCTCACCGTGAACAAGAACGTCCAGGTCCAGCTTTTCCTGGAGCGCAACAACTTCGGCAATTTCGGCGCGCATACGGTTGACGTACTCGGCTTCGTCGATCTCGCCCTTGCGCAGTGCTGCGCGAGCGATGCGGATCTTCGAGGTTTGCGGGTACGAACCGATTGTCGTCGTGGGCAGCGGCGGCAGAGAAAGCAGTTCGTCCTGGGCAGCGCGACGTTCGGCGGCGGGCGCGCGACCGGTCGCCGAGTTCAGCACGGCGGCCAGGCGTCCCCGAACACTCGCATCATTGAGTCTGCGATCGTCCTTGCGGGTCGACGCGGCCGCTCGTGCCAGAGCGAACTCGTCCTCCACCGACTCTCGGCCCTGTGTGAGAGCGGTTGCGAGAGTAACTACTTCCTTGACCTTCTCGGTGCCGAACGCGAGCCACGAGCGCAGGGCCTTGTCGACATCGGCTTCTGCGGCGAGAGTGTACGGAACGTGCAGCAGGGAGCACGATGTGGAGACGGCAAGAGTATCCACGCTGCCCAACAGAGCACCTAACGTGCTCAGTGCCGAATCCAGATCCGACCGCCAGATGTTTCGTCCGTCGACCACACCGGCGACGACCAGTTTGCGGGCGAGTTCGGGGACGGAGCCGATCGAATCCTGACCGGCCACCAGGTCGACGGCAAATCCTTCGACGCCGGTGGACGCAAGCGCGGGCAGCGCCTCACGCAGCGAACCGAAGTACGACGCCAACAGGATCGACGGCCGCTCGGACAGCGCTGAAAGCTGTTCGTACGCAGCGCGTGCCGCTTCGATTTCCTCGTCGGTGCGATCGCCCACGAGGGCCGGTTCGTCGAGCTGAACCCAGCTCGCACCGGCCTTCGCGAGCCGACCGAGTAGATCCGCGTAGAGGGGGAGTAGTTCGTCGAGTCGCGAGAGCAGCGGCTCGTCAGTGCCGACAGCCTTCGAGAGCAGCAGGAAGGTGACCGGTCCGATGACGACCGGGCGGGCTGCAATGCCGTCGGAAAGTGCTTCTGCCAGTTCGGACAAGACCTTGGACGGGTCGAGTGCGAACGTGGTGGACGGCGAGATCTCCGGCACCAGGTAGTGGTAGTTGGTGTCGAACCACTTCGTCATTTCGAGCGGCGCGATGGTGTCCGTCCCACGGGCAGCGGCAAAGTAGCGGTCCAACGGATCGGCGACCGACGCGACGCGGTCGGGCAGCGCGCCGAGAAGAACTGCGGTGTCGAGCATCTGGTCGTAGAAGGAGAAGGTATTGACCGGGACGGAGTCGAGGCCCAGGTCACGGAGGTCGGCCAAGCCCTGCCGACGGAGGTCACGGGCGACAGCCTGCAGGGCGTCGGCGTCGATGCGCCCTGCCCAGTAGCTTTCGGTTGCCCGCTTGAGTTCTCGATGAGGACCGATGCGCGGTGAGCCCAGCACGGTCGAAGTGAATGTTGTTGTCACGGAGTTTCTCCAGATTGCCAATGCATTGATGGCCACTGCCGGCAGACGGGTATACCTCACGAGACCCCGAGTTTCAGCGGGCAGCACTGCCCGCACCGCACACGAGGTCCGATGGAGATCTACACGCCCATTCCACGAGGCGGTGGACCGTCGGGCACGGCGTGCCCGACACAGTCGGCAGGTCTTCGGACTCGCGGGCACTCGATCGAGTTGGATCGAACCTACTGGCCGTCGCTTCCCAGGCGGATGCCCAGTGCACATGAACGGCGGTCGTTCCTGCTTACCGCTGCGGGACAGTCCCGGATTTTCACCGGGTTCCCTCTCACCCCGACAGCTTGCGCTGACGGAGCTTCGACGCCGGGACCGGTCTTCGGGGCTCCTCATGACCGTGCCGGGCGAACCAGCTGCATCGACCAGCATAAGGCCAACCCTCCCTGAGCAGTCAAGGAGAGTCGGCGAAGGGCGCTATGCGCGTGACATGTAGGAATTCGAGTCCGGTGGTACGCGCGGAAGATTTTCGGAGGAACGTAGATTCTCCGCCATTTCGACAAGCAGATCCTGTGAAGACGGTGAGAGGTCGACGACACGGGAGGTGAGGTTCCGCAGGCGCACGTTGTGCAGCTGTTCGAGGAGGGAGAGGTCTGCCTCGCCACCTGAGATCGCGGGCGGAGTGTGATCGGACGGGGCGTAGAAGTAGTCCGGATGGACGTTGAAGAAGTGGGCGAGGGCGGCAACCACTTCGGGTGACGGATTGGTTCGGACGCCGGTGCGCAGTTGCGACAGGTACGGCGTGGAGATACGGCAGCCGAACTCGGTCATGCCGCGAACGACCATCGCGTTGGTGACGTGAAAGTCGGCAGTCTCGAACAGCGAGTTCAAGCGTTCGTTGAACTGGTTCGACATGAGACGTCCCTTCCCCCGCTACGCACAGGCTCCGTCGATTCAATTAACTGCATCATAGCCAGGTATCGAACGATTAGCTGTTTCGGATTCTCGCGAAGCAGTCGTTTGCAGGGAAAATCCCTAGGGTAGAAGGTCCCTACTTTGAGTGATCTGGACAAATTGCCATCACGAATCGAACGGCGAACTATTTGCCGGGGAAGGCGATTCCAGACGCGCGGATCAGAGCCAGCCGTTCGACTCGGCGATTCTGACGGCTTCCGCGCGCGTCGACGCACCCGTCTTACCCATCGCGGATGACAGATGATTTCGAACCGTCCCTGCGGACAAAAAGAGCGCCCCTGCGATGGCTGCCACGGGTGCGCCGTCGTGAGCGGCGCGCAGTACTTGGGTCTCACGCTCCGTCAGAGGCGACTCGCCGCTGACGAGGCTGTCGGCCGCAAGGGTGGGATCGACGACGCGCAGTCCGGCGTGGACACGCCTGACTGCGTCGGCCAGCTGCCTGGCGGGGGTGTCCTTGACGACGAACCCGCCGGCCCCGGCGTGCAGGGCTTTGCGAAGAAATCCGGGACGTCCGAACGTGGTGACGATCAGGACTCGGGTGTCGGGTGCTGCCTCGCGAAGGGCCGCCGTCGCGGCGATTCCGTCCATGCCGGGCATCTCGACGTCCAGAAGCGCGACGTCCGGGCGGTGTTCGAGAACGGCGGACACCACCTCGTCGCCGCGACCGACCTCGGCCACCACGGACAGGTCGGATTCCAGATCGAGCAGCGCGGCCAAAGCTCCTCGCACGAGCGCCTGATCGTCCGCCAAGAGCAGCCGTATGGTTGCTCGATCGCCCTGGCTGTTCACTCTGTCTCCTGTTCGACTACCTGAAGTGCAAACCCCTGCGGCTGGGGATGAGTGATGATCACTCGTGCGCCCGACGCTCCGGCGCGCTCGCGCAATCCGATCAGACCGTTTCCGGAAGACGTCGACTCGGCCCCTCGTCCGTCGTCGACGACCGACGCACTATTTTCGTCGACCGTGATCCGGCAGTGGGTCGCACCGCTGTGTCGAACGACGTTGGTGACGCCCTCACGGATCGTCCATGCAAAGAGTTCCCGAAGACGCGTGGGAACCATGTCGGTACTGCTCGGCACCTCGTCCTCGATACCAGCCGCACGCAATGCCTCTCGCGCTCGGGCTATCTCGACGGGAAGAGAAATCCCACGAAATCCTTCGACGGCCGAGCGCACGTCTGCCAACGCGTCACGCGAAAGTCTTTCGAGGTCGTCGAGTTCGTTGCGCGCACGTTCGATATCGACATCGAGTAGGCGATTGGCCAGTTCGGCTTTGATCGTGATGACGGTCAGCGAGTGCCCGAGGATGTCGTGCAGATCGCGCGCCATCCTCGTTCGCTCCTCCATGATTGCCCGCTGCTCCTGCTCTTCGCGTTCATGGAGTATGGCGAAGTTGCGGCTGATCAGGGACATGATTCCCCAGGTCGCGAACGCGGCCGCGCAGACTCCGAGTGAGAGTCCGGAGTAGTTTCCCCATCCGGACGAGAGGCTGACTATCTCCACGGAGGCCGCGAACACCAAGGCGAGAATGCCGCCGGCGACGGTCGGCAACAGCGTCACCGCTGTCACCGCGAGGTACGGTGCTGCTGCCAAACCTGTCGGCCCGACGCTCACGATCATCACAGCGGCCAACGCGGTCAAGGCGGACAGAGCCAGTGCAGCTTCGCGAATCGTCGGCCGAGTCATCGTCATTCGACGCCGCTGCTGCGTTGTGGCGAAGGTGTAGAGGTAGAGGGCACTGAAGGCGATCGTCGCGAGAATCCCTGTCCAGCCGCGCAGTTCGTCGCGCAGATTCCATCCCTCGATCAGCGGCCCGCCGAGAAATACCATCCAGACCGCCGCGAAGAGAACGCCGAAACGATTCCGCCGCGGGAGCGCGACGGAATCTTCTCGGTCAGTCGTTTGCGACAACTACACACGCTCCGTATCTCGTTGGAACCGCCAGATCGCTCCGCCGGCGAAGATGGCGAACCACACCAGGATATTGACGATCCAGGTCCAGTGAATGCTATTGCCCGTCAACGGTGCGTGGGCGAGGGCGTTGATGCCGAACATCGGGGTGAACTGTGCGATGGTCGCCCATACGGAACCGTCGGTGAGTGGTACGAAGAGTCCGCCGCCGAATGCGAGCAGAGCCAGTCCCGGTCCGAGCAACTGCATGACGTTCTCACTGGGGAGTAGGTACCCCATGAACAGGCCGAAGGCCGCGAAGATCGACGATCCCAGCCAGGCGATCAATGCCGTTGTGAACCAGAGTGATCCGTCCATCTGCGCCGAGGTGAACGCGCCGACGACGTAGACCACGAGAATCGAGACGAGACCGAGCAGCATCGCCATGATCAGTTTGACGGCGATGTAGGCGACCGGGGTCAGGGGAGTCAGCCGAAGTTGTCGGCTCCACCCGGACGCTCGTTCGATCGAGACCATCGCGCCGCCGCTGGTGGTGGCCAGCATCGCGCCGTAGAGAGCCATGCTGATCATGATGTACGCGGCGACATTGCCGTGCCCGATCCCGTGGTCGTCGTCGCCTTGACCGAGACCGAAGACGAGGAAGAAGACAACCGGCATGACGAGCGTGAAGATCATCGTGCGCCGGTTGCGAGTCAGGCGACGAAATTCCAGTCGCAGTAGCGTCGTGTTGAATCCGCCGAGAGGTACGACGGTTCGCTCGGCTCCGTAAGTGTTCGCATCGGTTGCAGTGGTCATCACTTCTGTCCTTCGGAGTTGTTCGACGTGAGTGCGATGAATGCGTCTTCGAGGCCACGCGAGACGATTTCGAGATCGCGAGCCTGCGTATTGGTCAACAGGAACCGTGCAACGGCATCGGTGTCGCCCGAGTGCACGAGCAGCGACTCACCGCGCACCTCGACGGCGTCGGAGTTCGGTATGGCTCGCAGGAGTTCGTCGGTGATGCCTGGAACAGTCGCGCGCAGGGTGCGCCCGGACGCCATCGCCTTGACCTCGGCGGTGGTCCCGTCTGCGACCACGGTGCCTTGCCTGACCAGGATGATGCGGTCGGCGTAGACATCGGCCTCTTCGAGGTAGTGCGTCGCAAAAAGCACAGTGCGACCGTGATCTGCGTCGGCGCGGATGGCGGACCAAAAGTCCCGACGCCCTTCGACGTCCATGCCGGTGGTGGGCTCGTCGAGAATGAGCAATTGCGGGTTCGACAGCAACGCCATCGCAAATCGCAATCGCTGTTGTTGTCCGCCTGAGCATTTGCTGACCAGGCGATCGGAGATGTCGAGGATTCCGGCTCTCCCCAGCACTTCGTCGACCGGACGGGATTGGGAGTACAGGCTGGCGGTCAGCTGCACAGTCTCGGCAACCGTCAGCTCTTTCAGTAGTCCGCCGGTCTGCATGACTGCCGAGACGAGTCCGCGGGCAATCGCCGATCGAGGTGACATTCCGAAGACGCTCACCTCGCCTGACGTCGGCCGGGACAGGCCGAGGATCATGTCGATGGTTGTCGTCTTGCCTGCGCCGTTCGGGCCGAGGAACGCGACGATCTCGCCGGGGCGGATGCTCAGGTCGATACCTTTGACGGCGTCGACGGTTCCGAAACTCTTGCGAAGTCCGGTCAACCGGACGGCGTCGTGTGCCGATCCTTCAGTGAGTGTATGCAGTGCCTGTGGTGAATGCCGTGCCTGTGTTGAGGTCATACATAGAATCTGCTCGCTTCGAGGTCGTGATCCCTCGTCCGTCCGTCATTCTTCTGCCATGACATTTGTCATCGGGTCGGCCGGTATCTGTTTCGGTGCAACCTGACCGAGGCGCGCGAGGACCAACCCCGCGATGATTGCTGCGCCACCTACAGCTTGGAGTGCGGTGACGGATTCCCCGACCAGGATCCACGCGGCGACGACCGCGCACAGCACTTCGGTCAGCGCTACCAGAGACCCGATTGTCGGCCCCAGCAGTGTGATCGCGGCGATGCCGGTGAGATAGGCAATGACAGTGCTGACCAGGACCAGGACCACCACCGGCAGCCACACGTTCACCGAATGGTCTGCCACGACGGCGTTCGAGGCCGAGAAATGGAGGGGGAGGACGCCTACGAGTCCGAGCGCGCCGATGACCACTGCACTGACCGTGAGCCCCGATGCCGCGAGCACAACAGGATGGAGATCACCGTCCGCACGTTCGGAAATGACGAAATAGACTGCAAGGCATGCCGCGGCGGCCAGTCCCCAGGCGACTCCGACGGCACTGATCTCTGCCGATCCGAAGACGTCGATCACCACGGCGGCGCCGATCAAGGCCACCGCCGCACCGAGAAGCGTCTGCACGCTCGGACGCGCGCCCTTGGTTATCCACACCCACCCGATGACGATGATCGGTGCAAGGTACTCGAGAAGCAATGCGACGCCGACCGAAAGATGTTGCACGGCATTGAAGAAGCACAGTTGAACGCCCGAGATCGCGAACACCCCGTACAGCAGTACCGTTCGCGTGTGGGTGCTCACCTGTCGTAGGCGAGGCCATTGGGTGGCTACGGCGATCACCATCATCACCAGTGCGCCGCCGGCAACGCGCGCGAACACTGCGCCGCCGGGGGACCACCCTGATTCGATGAGAGATTTCGCGAACGGGCCCGATACGCCGAACGTTGCCGCGGACAGCAGAGCGAAGATCAAGCCGTTGCGAGAGTTCACGTCGTCACCCGTCAGGAGTAAAAGCGATTACGATGCTGACATTAGGTTGATACGGCTCAGGAGTCAAAGTGCATTTTGCTGGTGACACGGAATCGGCGCTCGTCTTCGCCGCGTCGTTGGTCAACACGGCCCGCGGCGGGGCCGAACTGCTTCCGGATCAAGAGGAGCTGACACGGTTTCTCGACGCGGATCGCTGGACCGGCAGGCGGGACGGCACACCGGAGGAATTGACGGCGGTTCGTGCGCTGCGTCCACGACTGCGAAAGTTCTGGGAAGCCGCGGGAGTGGACGACGCCGTCGAGGTGGTGAACACACTGCTACTCGAATCGGGCGCGAGGCCGCGGCTCACCAGGCACGACGACCTCGGCTGGCACCTGCACGTCACCGCTGACGATTCGCCTCTGGTGGACTGGATGGCCGCAGAAGCGGCGATGGGTGTGCTCGATCTGATCCGAACCGACGAATTCTCGAGGTTGCGATGGTGCGAGGCCCCGGACTGCGAAGCGGTCTTCGTGGATTTGTCGCGCAATCGGTCGAAGCGATACTGCGACACCGGGAACTGTGGGAACAGGGCGCACGTCGCCGCCTATCGTGCCCGTAAATCCGGGGCGTGACCAAGCGGCGTTCGGAGGGATAGAACCAGGCTGAGTGAATACCTTGTCGGGAGCCAGGATCGGTCTAGCGTTGTGAATTCGGAACAGATTTCGCGAAGCCAGGAGGATGGTCGGTGGCCGATCGTAGGCGTCCACTCAAGACGGTGACCGGTGTCAGCGGGGCGGTGAGTATCTACGACGCCGCGATCGATCCGACGACTTCGACGGTCGCGTCCGCGATCGACGTCGCAAAGACGGCCGAGGCGAACAAGATCGACGGACTGTTTGCCGCCGACCTGCTGAGTTTCGGTGCGCAGGGCGCGATCGGTGCGCAGGAGCCGTTGATCTTCCTTGCCGCGCTGAGTGCGGTCACCACCCATGTGGGGCTCATCGCCACCGTCACGACGACGTTTCATCACCCATTCAACCTGGCACGGTTGTTCGGCACCCTGGACCACGTCAGCAATGGTCGAGCCGCATGGAATGCCGTCACTTCCTCACTCGGAGAAGAGAACTACAGCGACCTGGACCTACCGAGTCCGGAGGAGCGGTACGCCCGAGCGGCCGAATCGCTCGAGGTGGTCAACGCGCTCTTCGACAGCTGGAAGCCCGGCGCCTTGATCCGGGGAGAGGGCTCTGCGGTGCTAGATCCGTCGAGGGTGGTCCCCATCGAGCACCGAGGCAAGTACTTCACCGTGCAGGGGCCGTTGAACATTCCATCCCTGCCGCAGCGTCGTCCGGTCCAATTCCAGGCAGGCCAATCTGCCGGAGGTATCGAACTGGGTGCTCGCTTCGCGGAGGTCGTATTCACTTCTCTCGCAACCTTCGAGGACGCGGTCACCTACACGAAGACGATCCGCGCCAGGGCGGCAGAGTTGGGGCGTGGGGACGAACTGCCACTGATTTTCAGCTCGTTCCACGCAACGTACGGCGCTACCGAAGCCGAAGTCGAACGATTGGTCAGAGAAGCCGAGGAATCGACGGACTTCGACGCCGGACGCACCAGGCTTGCCGACATGTTCGGCGGCGGCGTGGATTTCTCGGAATTGCCGCTGGATCGGCCGATCCCGGAGTCGTTGTTGCCGGACCCGTCGTCGGTGAATCGACGACGGGGCCGGGTCGAGATCTTCGGCAAGCTCGCATCACAAGGAAAGACTCTGCGTGAGTTGATCATCGCGTCCAAGGACACCGGCCACTGGGCAGCGGCGGGCACCCCGGAACAGCTCGCGGACGCGATCGAGGAACGATACGACGCGGGCGTACTCGACGTCATCACGCTCGGTGACCTTGCCGATCCGCGTACACGCGATTTCGTCACGAACGGGCTGCTGCCGGAGCTGCGCAAGCGCGGAATCGTGGGATCCGACTACGTCGGCGGTACCTTTCGCGAAAACCTCGAGTTGCCACCGCTGCCAACGGTTTCCGGTGTCTAGTTGTTGGAAGCGAGTGAGCGCATGAAGAACATGAGGTTGGCCGGTCTTTCCGCGAGGCGACGCATGAAGTAGCCGTACCACTGGCTGCCGTAGGGAACGTAGACCCGCAGGTGATTGCCTTCGGCTACCAATCTGCGTTGTTCGCCGTCGCGGATGCCGAAGAGCATCTGGAACTCGAAATCCGCGGCTGTCCGCTCGGTCAGTGTGGCGAGTCCGAGGGCGGCGTCGATCATGGTGGGATCGTGGGAGGCCACCATCGGGTATCCGTCACCTTCCATCAAGACCTTCAGGCAACGCACGTACGACGCGTCGACTTCGGCGGCCTTTTGGAACGCGACGCCGGCCGGTTCCTTGTATGCACCCTTGCACAGCCGAATTCGTGAACCTGATCCGGAGAAGTGCCGGCAGTCGGCCTCGGTGCGGTGTAGATACGCCTGCAGGACCGTACCGAGCGTCGGGAAGTCGCGGCGCAACTCTTCGACGATGGACAGTGTCGAGTCGGTGGTGGTGTGATCCTCCGCGTCGACGGTGACCCACGCGCCCACTTCGTCTGCCGCTGTGACGATTCGGTGAGCGTTCGCCAGGGCGATCTTCTCGCCGTCACCGGGAAGTGACTGCCCCAACGCGGAGAGCTTGAGCGAAACCTCCAGGGAGTGTTGCGTCCCGGCAATCTCGGAAAGCGTTGCGTACGAGCGGAGAAGGGAGAGATAGGCGTCGACGGTAGCTGTTGCCTGAGCCGGATCGGTAGTGTCCTCGCCGAGGTAGTCGACCGTCACGAACCGGCCACTGGTGAGGATGTCGCGCACCGCTGACATCGCTGCGGGTTCCGCGTCCCCGGCGACGAACCTGTCTACAAGCTTGCGGGTCAAGGTCATCCCGGAGACTGTCTTCTCCAGTCGCGACGAGCGTGCCGCCGCGAGGAGCACCGGGCGCAGTGGGTTGCTCAGCGAGACGGCACTCATCAACGGTTCTCGCTCTCGGCTGGATCGACGTCCTGGTGGGGGTAACGATGATCGGTGGGAGGAACGAAGGTTTCCTTGACGGTGCGTGTCGACGCCCAACGGAGCAGATTCTGCGGCGAACCGGCCTTGTCGTTGGTACCGGAAGCCCGCGCACCTCCGAAGGGTTGTTGTCCGACAACCGCTCCCGTCGGCTTGTCGTTGACGTAGAAGTTTCCGGCGGCGAACCGCAGACCATGATGAGCTTGATCGACGGCCGCACGGTCGGTGGCGATCACGGCGCCGGTCAGGGCGTAAGCGGATCCGCTGTCGACGCGCGCGAGGATGTCGGCGTAGGCATTCGGTGCGGCGTCGTCGTAGACGTGAAGCGAAAGGATGGGACCGAAGTACTCGGTGCTGAAGGCTTCGTCGCTCGGGTCGTCACCGAGTAGGACCGTCGGTGAGATGAAGAATCCTTCACGGTCGTCGTAGTCGCCGCCTGCTGCGATGGTGAGGCTGCTGGTCGACTTGGCGCGGACGATCGCGGCGGCGTTTCGGTCGAACGAACGTTGGTCGATGACGGCGCCGCCGAAGTTCGTCAGGTCGGTGACGTCTCCGTACTTCAGCGACGACACAGTGTCGATGAACGTGTCGCCCATCTTGGCCCACACCGACTTCGGGATGAACGCCCGTGATGCGGCCGAACATTTCTGGCCCTGGTAGTCGAAGGCCCCGCGAATCAATGCCGTCGTGAGTACGTCCGGGTCAGCGGAACTGTGTGCGAGTACAAAATCCTTGCCGCCGGTTTCGCCGACGAGACGCGGATACGTCCGGTAGTTCGAGATGTTGGCTCCGACCTCACGCCACAAACGCTGGAACGTTGCGGTGGATCCGGTGAAGTGGATACCCGCCAGTCGGGGGTCGGCAAGCGCGACCTCGGACACCAAGGGGCCGTCGCCGAGAACAAGATTGATCACCCCGGGCGGGAGACCGGCAGCTTCGAGTAGTTGCATCGTCAGGTACGCCGCGACGGCCTGCGTGGGTGACGGCTTCCAGATCACGGTGTTGCCCATCAGGGCCGGTGCTGTGGGGAGATTTCCGGCGATGGCGGTGAAATTGAAGGGAGTGATCGCGTAGACGAAACCTTCGAGTGGACGATATTCGACGCGATTCCACACTCCCGGAGCGGAAACGGGTTGGTCGGCGAGTATCTGACGTGCGAACGCGACGTTGAAACGCCAGAAGTCGATCAGTTCGCAGGGCGCGTCGATCTCGGCCTGGTATGCGGTCTTCGACTGGCCGAGCATTGTTGCGGCGGCGATGGTTTCGCGCCACGGGCCGGAAAGTAGATCGGCGGCGCGGAGGAAGACCGCAGCGCGGTCGTCGAACGAGAGGTCGCGCCAGGCCGGGGCGGCGAGTGTAGCGGCGTCGATGGCATCACGAACATCCGAGTGCGTTGCGCCCGCAAACGATCCGATGACCGAGCTGTGACGGTGTGGTTGAACTACGTTCTGTCGCTTACCTTCCGCAGTTCGGTGGATGCCGCCGATGACCTGCCTGATGTCGGTCGGCGATTCGGCCAGTTCGGTCAGTTTCGTACGGAGGCGCGATCGTTCCGGGCTTCCCGGCGCGTAATTGTTCACCGGTTCGTTGGCTGGGTGGGGGACATTGGTAACGGCGTCCATGACGATCCTTCGGCAGACTCAGGAGTGGGCAGTTGTCGTGTCGTGAACCAGTCAAGTCGAAAGACGTCGGCGAGTAATCCGCTGAGCGGCCAAACATCGGTGTCCGTGTTTGTCCGATCGGCTGAACCGTTTTCGCAGGAAAATGCACTATTCTCGAAGTTGAGGCGTTGCGACGGTCCGGAGAGTGGGTGGTACGTGTCTATCCGTGGGGTCAGGCTCGACGCGGTCCTTCGGGCGCTGGGCGGAGCTTTTGTCGAGCTCGTCCTCGCGCCGTCAGGTGATGACGCCTTCGTCGACTCCGTGGTGTTCGCAGAGGTCGGGGACCTCACGCGGCCCAGAACCGCGGCCGTCGAATCCTCTGAGGTCTGGCTCGCTGTCGGTATCGGCGCAGCCGAATTGGCGGCCTGGCTGAACCGCCTCGATCAGAAGGGATCAGCGCCTCGGGCCGTCATGTCGAAGGAGGCCTCGGACACGTCGGTGCGTGCGGCGGCACAGCGCGCCGGAATCGCCTTGATAGCGGTCCATCCGGATGCTCGTTGGGATCGATTGTTCACGACCATCCGGGGCGTGCTCGATCATTCGGTGTCCCGACAGGATTCGGACGACATCGTATTCGGTAGTGACACAGACTTGTTCGAGCTGGCGCAGAACGTCGCCGCAATCACGCGGGGGATGGTCAGCATCGAGGACGAGCATTCCCACGTCTTGGCCTATTCGGCATCGGGAGATGCTGCGGACGAGCTACGTCGGCAATCAATCCTCGGCCGCGAAGGACCTCGCGAATACCTCAGAAAGCTACAGGAGTGGGGCGTCTTCGAGAGCCTGCGGCGAAGCGACGACGTAGTGGAGGTGCCCGCTCACGAAGACCTTGCGATCAGGCGACGGTTGGTGGTTCCGATTCGGAGAATATCCGACAATGTCAAGGGGGAGAGCGGTTTCAGCTCTGATCTTCTCGGCACGATCTGGGTGCAGGAAGGCCCGGTTCCCATTGCCGGCGATGCCGACAGCGTGCTCCGCGGTGCCGCGGCCGTTGCTGCTCGGCTGATTTCGCGCATCCGAGACGCGCCGAGTAACGAGGCGATACAGATTCAGCGGTTGCTCGGGGTTCGCGGCGGCGGTGTCGACGTTCCTTCGCTCGCGGCCTCGTTGACCATCCCGATGTCCGGACCGGCGATGGTGGTCGGAGTGGCGAGTATCGGAAACGGTGGGCTGCCGTCTTCGGGCGAACTCGTGTCGTCTTTGCGACTGCACGCCAGCGCCTTTCAGCGTGAATCGCTGGTGAGTGCCGTCGGCACCCGGATCTATGTGCTGTTTCCGCGAACCCAATCCGTGAAATCCACAGTCTCGTGGACCCGCGAAGTTGTCGCGCGTTTGGACAAGGTGTCGCCTTCGGGGCTACGGGCCGCGGTCTCGTCGCCGGTTTCGACGCTTGCGGAGGTGGCCCAGGCTCGGGCCGAAGTGGATCGGGTCTTGGACGGAACGTCGGGGGATGTTCGTGTGACCACCCTCGCGGACTCGCGCACACCGGTGCTGCTGGGCGAAATCATGGACACCATTGCGGCCGACGAGCAACTGCACGATCCGAGAGTCGACGCCCTGGACGTCTACGACAGACGCAACGGGTCGAACATGCGCGAAAGCATCTCCGTTTATCTCGCACATTCGGGCGATGTCCGACGTGCATCCGAGCAGCTTCGGATTCACCCGAACACCCTCAGGTATCGGATCAAGAGGGTCGAGGAGATCACGGATACCGACCTCTCCGAGCCGTCGGCCAGGCTGTTGATGGAGATTCAGTTGGCGGCGTCTGCTCGGGCAGTGAGTTCGCCGAACCTGTCGGACCCCAGCAGTACTCTTCGCGAATGATCGACTCAGCGAAGGTGCCAGGCGCAGCGCGCGCGTATTTCGACGGCGGCGACGTCCGCGGCGTTTTCACCGAAGACGCAGTGGTTCGTGACGACGGCCGGACGTATGTCGGGATCGAAGAAATCGTGGCGTGGAAGTCCGCCGTGTCGACGGCGTTCACCTTCACCCAGAAGATCGAGTCGGTCAACACCCCAGGCTCGGCCGTTGTCGTGTCGGTGAAGGTCGAGGGTGATTTTCCCGGAAGCCCCGTCCAGTTACATCACCATTTCACTCTCGACGGTGATCGGATTTCCGCTCTCACGGTGTGCCCCTGATGCCCACCGCTGACGAACTGCTCGGGAAATCCGTCGTCGCCGATCTGGCAGGCTGCCTCGAGCGAGCCTCCGGTCACACACGCCTCGCCCTCGTTCGGGGTAGTACATCCGAATTCGACGGTATGAGTCTCGGCGAGCGTACGCGCGTTGTGCGGGACGCGATGACTGCCGAACTGCCTCAGGATCTTCCGGCCTTCGCCGAGATCATCCGCCGTGCGCTTTCAGAAGAGACCTTCACCGGTTGGATGATCTGGCCGGTGACCGAAGCCGTCGCCGTCACGGCGACACGAAGTGGCTCCGAGTCGGATTTCGACGAGGGAATGGCTCTGCTTGCCGAGTTGACGTCGCGTCTGACGGCCGAATTCGCAATTCGCACATTTCTCGAAACGAACCTTGACCGTTCGCTGGCGATCGCACTCACCTGGACCGGCCATGAAGACGAACACGTCCGGCGCTTGGCGACCGAAGGCACTCGTACTCGTTTGCCCTGGGGAAGACGAGTGAAAGAATTGACGGCGCGTCCCGAGTCGACAATCGTCATTCTCGACGAGCTGTATCGGGATGATTCGGAATATGTACGACGTTCGGTCGCAAACCATCTCAACGATCTCAGTCGTGCTGACGCTGCGCTCGCAGTATCGACTGCGAAGCGTTGGCTGCAGACACCGGATGCCAACACACTGAAAATCGTCAAACATGCATTGCGGACGTTGATCAAGGCCGGCGATCCCGATGCTCTGTCCCTCTTGGGGTTCTCGCCGCCCACCGACGTCGTGGTCGAGGGGTTCGTCATCGACCGCGAAACAGTTGATGCGGGTGGAGAACTCACCTTCGACTTCGCCGTCACGAACAATGGCAGCGAGTCCGTCACCGTCGTGATCGATTACATCGTCCACCACGTGAAGGCCAACGGGCAGACGACGCCCAAGGTCTTCAAACTGACAACACGAACGCTGGAACCCGGGGTGCCGGCCCGTATCGCGAAGAGGCATTCCTTCAAACCGATCAGCACCCGGAAGTACTACGCCGGCGAACATGCCGTCGAGGTGCAGATCAACGGCGTACGCCAGGTGCGAGGTGTATTCCGTTTGGACGCGTGAGGAGATCCGGCCTAGACGCGGAGACCGGCAAATATCGGGATCGGGGCTATGCGGACCGTCGTCCAGATCAACACGAGTGTCAAGATCACAGCCGGTGACCAGCGCAACTGATGCCAGAGCACGACGGGTCTTCCACGGGTGCGGGCGGTCGTCCACGAGACGTACGTGAACGCCAGTGCAAGCAGCATCACGAGGCCAAAGGCATTGAAACGCATCGCTGCACCGAAATCGCCGTGGATGAGGCTGTACACCATCCGAGTGCTACCGCAACCGGGACAATTGACGTTGAACAGCGCTTTGGTCGGACAAACGGGAATGACCCCACCAGGTGTGGTGGGGTCACTCCAGGAGATGAAGGCGCACAGCGCAATTGCCGTGAACGCAACTGCCGCTGGCGCCTTCAGTGCGGCGAGTCGTGATATGTCATCGTTCTCGGTGTCACCACAATTCGGTGTCATTGCAGTTCGGTGTTTGGCCGTCGATCAGTGTCGCCGGTCGGCGTCGGCGGTCACAGGGAACTCGATCCGGCTAGGACGACGACAAAAAGGAAGTACAGAACAGCGACGGCAACACCTGCGCCGACTGACCACAAGGCGAACTTCTTGGCATCTTCAGCTGATTTTCGCGCAGCGTCGAACTGACCTTGCGCCCACAAAGTGTTGACCTGGCTTGATTTGACGATCGAGACGATGCCGAGCGGGAGGCAGCAGAACACTGTCACGAGAATCGCCCAGACCAGATTGTTGTCCGGCGGAGGGCCGACCGGTTGTTGCTGGCCGTAGTACGGGTTCTGCGTCATTGGTCACCTAGCGTTCGGAGAAACAGGGCGTTCGGAGAAACACCCTCTGACGTGCGAAGAGCACGGGCAGGTGACAACATAATCCGTTTCCGAGTGAGTCAGTATCGACTGTTCGTATGACAGAGAATCCGGTTGATTTCTGATTCGGAAGGCGATCCCGAAGACGTCAGCGCATGACCTGTACCTGCTCGGCGATGTCAGCGGCCAGGGCCATCGCAGTCAGAGCGAGGCCGTTGTTGAGGTCGTATCGCAGATGCCCGACATGGCCGTCCTGGACAGCGCGGACTCGTTTCCACGTGGGCGACTCGGCTTCCACAGCGTCGGGGTTCTGTAGCAAGACGAAGTCGGCCTGGTCGAAGATCGCAAGCTCCTCGAGGCTGTAGAAAGTCGAATCCTTCCGATCAGGTGCGGCATGGGCAGCGTCGGTCAAGACGTTCAAGCCGAGGTCCTGCGCAACCGAGACGGCGAACGTGTTGTTCTGCAGCCAGATCTGACCGCTGTCTGCGCCGGCGATCGCAATCGCCTTGCCTTCGAGGAGACCACCGATCTTGGCCCGCGCTTGTGCAAGTTCGGCGTTGTATCGGGCGATGACGCGTTCGGCGACTTCGCGGCGATCGAGAGCCGTGAGCTGCGCGGTCATGGCCTGCTTCCACGACGAGCCCGTCGTGCCCTCGTCGACGACGAGCACCGGTGCGATGTCAGTGCCGAGCAGGCCCTTGTCCTGGTAGTAATTCCACCAGCCTTTCCCGACGACCAAAAGATCGGGGTCGTGGCTCAGTATCGATTCGGCATTCGGTTCGTTGTTCGTCCCACCGAGGCGAGCCGCGCCGGCGGGTACCTGGCGCATGAGTTGAGACTTCGGATCCCAATTGGTCGCGACGATCGGGTACTCGGCAAGTAGTGCAAAATCGAGGGCGCCTCGAGCTTCGAGCACCACGACGCGCTTGGGGTCCCGCGGGAGGCGGTAGGCCTGGTCCGCGACGACGATGTCGACCCACTCGTCGGAGGCTTCGGTGCCGCTGGATTCGCCCGAACATGCAGAGAGTGCGCCTAGTGCACCGAGCGCCGCCGCACCGGCCAGGAATCCGCGTCGTGTCAAGGAATCGATCAGACGGGTGAACTCGCCGTCCACATCTCTTGTCGACTGCAAGGGGGTATCGGTCGCAAAAGGGGACATCGTCGGGTGGAAGGTTTCGGTCGATTCGATCACAGGCATGAGAAGGCGTAGCTCCATCTGATGTTCCGGGCATTGGCAGGTGCCTGACCAACGTATTCGAATTCCGTAGCCGCAGCCTTGCTCGAAAGCGTCAATCGCTCAGCGGATTTGGCCATTCGTCACGGGCTCGTGCCACGGGACTCTCCCCTCGGATTCGGCTCGTTGTGGAGGGGCGCGCCCATCTGATCCGAACTCGAGGTATCGTGGCCGACATGCAGCGCGTCTATTTCTGGTTTAGCAGGCCGGCCCCGGGTGGGCCTGCCGGCGTAACCACGCGCTGACAACCTCCACCCAAGAGCCGGACTACAGACCGGCTCGCTGGAGTTTCTCTTCATCTCTGGGGTCGGCCTGAGAACAGGAAACCGAAAACCCCATGACTGTCACCATCGACACCACCGCAGCTTCGGACAGCCTCGACGATCAGCGCACTGTGAGTATCAGTCCTCTCGTGTCACCGGCGACTGTTCGTGCTCAGCACGCTCCGGACGAAGTCGCGGCCGCCACTGTGCGCACCGGTCGGGCCGACACCATCAACATCCTCAACGGTGACGACGATCGTTTGATCGTCGTAGTCGGTCCGTGCTCTGTGCACGATCCGGAAGCGGCGATGGACTACGCCCGCCGGTTGGCCGCCAAGGCCGAAGAACTGCGGGACGATCTGCACATCGTCATGCGCGTCTACTTCGAAAAGCCGCGCACCACACTCGGGTGGAAGGGCCTGCTCAACGACCCCCACCTCGACGGCACGTTCGACATCAACACCGGGCTCGGTATCGGCCGCAAGTTGCTTCTCGACGTGTCGAGCCTGGGCCTGCCTGTCGGCTGCGAGTTCCTTGATCCGATCATGCCTCAGTACATTGCCGACCTGGTCAGCTACGGTGCGATCGGCGCCCGGACCGCCGCCAGTCAGGTTCACCGTCAGCTGTGCAGCGCGCTGTCCATGCCCGTCGGTATCAAGAACTCCACCGAAGGCGACGTACAGGTAGCCGTCGACGGCACCCGCGCCGCGGCAGCGAGCCACGTGTTCCCCGGAACGGACCTCGACGGCCAGGCTGCCTTGATCCGTACCGCGGGCAACCCCGACTGCCATGTCATTCTTCGTGGTGGTAGCGACGGACCGAACTACGATGCCGAGACAGTCGCGGACACCCTTGCCCGCCTGCGTAAGTCGAACCTGCCCGAGCGCGTGGTCATCGACGCGAGCCACGGTAACAGCAGCAAGGACCATGAGCGTCAGGTCATCGTGCTCGACGACATTGCCCGACGTCTGACCGAGGGCGAGCAGGGAATCGCCGGCGTCATGTTGGAGAGTTTCATCGAGGCCGGCCGTCAGGACCTGACCTTGGGCAAGGCGGACGAGCTCACCTACGGCCAGTCGATCACCGACGCGTGCATCGACTGGTCCACCACCGCAGCGCAGTTGGACCGTCTGGCGCAGGCCGTTGCGGCTCGGAGGGGCTGACGCCCCCGTGCGCCTTTTTGGTAGCGCCAACTACCAAAAAGGCGCACAGGGCCGCTAGGCCAACACTTCTCGCGTGGCCTCGACCAGGCGTTCCAGCCAGGCATCCGTGCCGACGGCCTGACGCAGCGGCTCGTTGGGCAATTCGATGCTGACCGGCAGTCCGGCAGGCAAAGTCGACCAGATGTCGGCCAGGGCTATGCCGCCGGTGCCGGGCACCAGACGCTCCTCGCGGGCCTGACGGATCAGCTCTGCGTCCCCAGTGGGAGCGGGGGTCGAACCGTCGCACATCTGGGCGTAGTGCAACCACTCGCGCGGGATGGACGCAAGATCCTCGAGCGTTGTCGCCGAGCGGTCGGTGTGCAATGCGTCGACGAGGACACTACGAGCCGGACCGTCTGCCGCCGAGACGATCTCGATGGCCGCACGCGCATCGGGCACCGCAGTCCACGGCATGAATTCGAGCGAAGCGACGATGCCGTAGTTCGCGCACAGTTCAGCGAGGCGGGCATAGGAGTCCGTGAGCCGAGCGCGGTCGCGGTCGTCGCCGCCCACCAGAACGGCTTTGGCTCCGAGCTGTGCTCCGGCTTCGAGCAGCGGAACGTAGTCGGTGGGGTCGAAGTCGGCTGCAAGACGGATGATTTCGAGGTCGAATACCTCGACCGGTGAATCGCCCAGTCGACGCACCAGTTCGTCCAACGACTGCTTGTCCTCGTGCAGAGGGTAGGCCGTCGTACCTGGTGCCGCGGGCATCAGACGGATACCGATGGTGTCGAAGCCGTGCTTTTCAGCCAAGGCGACGTGCTGCATCGGTGCGGTGTCGAGCACTGTGAGGGCTGCCAGTCCGAGTGAGAGTGTCATGCGTGCGCTCCAACTGTCTTGGCTCCGGCCAGTTCCCGGCCGGCCAGGTAACCGAATGTCATGGCCGGTCCGAGGTTGATGCCCCCGGACGGGTAGTGCCCGCCCATCACGCTCGCCTGATCGACGCCGACGGCGAGCAACCCCTCGATGGGGCGGTCGTTGTCATCGAGAACCTGCGACGACGAGTCCGTGACCAGTCCGGCGAAGGTGCCGAAACTCCCTGGCACGACTTTCACCGCGTAGTACGGACCCTTCTGCAAGGGCGCGAGCGACGGGTTCGGCCACGGATTGGAAGCATCTCCGGAACCTCGGTTGAACGGTGTTGTACCGCGACCGAACTCGGGGTCTTCACCGGCCACGGCCCCGATATTGAAAGCTGCGACGGTTTTCTCCAACTGCACGGGGTCGACGCCGATC
>NZ_BAAILK010000012.1:267864-313805 GCF_054589475.1 Rhodococcus sp. no. 34 | reverse complement strand
TCTCGGCCAAGTCCCGAAGAGTGCGCCCACGCGTGAGGTACCCCGAGCGCAGGTACGGCTGGATCGGGATCGGCAGGGGCTTCGCCATGCCCAGCGGGAGGTATCGCACATACTGTTGATCGGCGATCAACCACGAGCACACCTCTTCGCCCTCGGGAACCCGCTCGACCATCGCGAGTGTGTAGTCGTGGTAGCCGAGTGCTTCGTTGACAAACCGCTTGCCGTTCGCGAGAACTCCGATGACACCGGGCTTTCCGCGGTCGAGGATGTGCGGGAACACACCTTCCTTGCCGTTGCGGTAGCGAACGATGGAGACGGGGCAGTACGCGACGGGAGAGGCGAGTGTGCGGTCGAGTCGGCCGCCCACGGATTCGCCGAGGGTGATGCCGTCGCCGGTGGTTGTCTTCGGAGTGAGTGACCAGTGCTCGTTTCCGGTGGGGGTACGGGGGAACAGTTCACGTCGGCGGTCGATGTCCTGGGCGAAGCCGCCGGTGGCCAGTACGACGCCGCGCGTGGCAGTTACCGAGTACGCGCCGTCCGGACCTTCGAGGCGGACACCGACAACGCGACCGTCATCGTCAGTCTGCAGCGATGTTGCCGACGTTTTCACCCGAAACTCGACGCCGAGATCGAGCGCTGAGCGAAGCATCATGCCGACAAGCGCAGTGCCGTTGACGAGTTGCTGACCACGACGCTTGGTGGCGAGATCGAACATGTGCTTAGTCACCCGAACACCACAGTGCACAAAGGCTTTTGGTGAGCGGGTCGAGTGCAGGAAAGCTTGCAGGTCGGGCCCGGCCATGATGCCCATACCGAGGAACGACGTTTCGTACAGCTGCCGACGCAGAAGCGCCGCGACATCTGGTCCGAGCTTTCGCAGACTCACCGGTTTCGGTCCGACGGAACGGTGACCCGTACCGGCGCCCGGTGTGTCACCGTGAATATCGGCGATCTTGGCTCCGGGCACGAACTTCAGAGCAGTCTTGCGTTCGAAGAACTCGACCATCTCCGGGGCGCCGTCGAGGAGTGCATCGACCTTGGCGGCGTCGAAGTTGTCGCCGAGTCGGTTCTCCAAATACGTCCGCGGCGCCGAACGATCCTCGACAACCCCGTCGGCGATGGCAAACATGTTGCGCGGGGTCCACATCCACCCGCCCGACCAGGCCGTTGCGCCGCCGCAGGTGTCGGCCTTCTCGACAACGAGTACCGACGCGCCGCCATGTGCTGCGGCAATTGCTGTGGAAAGCCCGCCTGCGCCGGAGCCCACGACAACCACGTCGTAGGTGAGGGGGGTACTGCTACTCATTTCTGCTCCTTGGCAGTTGTTGCGAGGGTCGGTGTCGATGTCAGCTCGACAACCTTGCCCGTTCGTGACGATTCGTAGATTGCGGCGATGATGGCAAGTGACGCGCGGGCGTCTCGACCGGTGACGGCGGGTTCGCGCCCGGTCAGGACGGCGTCGGCGAAGTCTTGCACCTGCAGGGTGTGGAAGTCGGTCAGTGCCGCATTGACCGCTCCCACATCGAGATTGGCGTCGATGTCGGCGGAGTACGGCGACTGGAACTCGACTTCGCCCGGCACGGTCCAGATTTCGTTGACACCCTCGTGCCCTTCAGGAAATTCGAGGACGCTGGCAATGGCGCCGGCGCGCCCGATCACCGTCACGCGGTTACCCAGATTGTGATTGGCACCGGTAGTCGCGGTGACGGTGGCGGTGCCACCCGAGGCAAAGGAGATCACAGCTGACGCACTGTCCTCGGTCTCGATGTGGTCACCGTGGGTGTGGGTGCGGATGAAGCCGCTGACCGAGACGGCCTCGCCCATGAACCAGGCCAGCATGTCGATCTGGTGCACGGCCTGTGTCATGAGCACGCCACCGCCGTCGGTGTCCCAGCGTCCGCGCCACGCATCGGCCGAGTAGTAACTCGATGGGCGATGCAGGATCACCGACGCCTCACCGAGCATGGGTAGTCCGATCCGCCCGTCGTCGATGGCGTCGCGGATCCGACGTGCTGCCGGCCAGAATCGGCGTTGGAAGAGCACCCCGAACGTGATACCGGCGCGGTCGGCGGCCTCGATCATGCGGTCGGCGGCAGCAACATCGACTGCGATGGGCTTCTCGCACAACACATGTACACCCGCGTCGGCAGCGGCCACGACTACCTCTTCGTGTACCGGGTGAGGTGTGCATACCGTGCAGGCGTCGAGGCCTAGAGCAAGCAGTTCGTCAACGGAACGTACGGCGGAGGGAATGCTGTGGAGCGCAGCGAACTCTTGGACACGACCGAGATCGGGATCGCAGCATCCGATCACCTCGACACCGGGGACTTGTTGCAGCGCACGGGCATGGTTGCCGGCGATCTTGCCGCAGCCGACGATTCCGACTTTCAACGCCATCAGAAATGTTCCTCTGCTTCGACGTCCCGCGCCGCAGATTCGCCGCGGTCGAGACTGTTCAGTGCTTCGATGTCCTCGCCGGATAGGGTGACGTCGAGTGCTGCCAGGTTCTCGGCCTGACGCGTCGGGTTCGCTGATCGCGCGACCGGAACCACACCCTGCGCGACGTGCCATGCGAGGACCACTTGAGCTGGTGTGCAACCGATTCGACCGGCGATCTCCCCGACCACGGCGTTGTCGAGCACGTCACCCCGGCCGAGCGGGCTCCACGACTGCGTGAAGATTCCGAGTTCCTCGTTGGCGCGGCGCACCGGAATTCGCGCGAGCGACGGGTCCATCTGAATCTGGTTGACTGCCGGTGCCTCGCCGGTTTCGGCGACGACGCGGCGCAGGTGGTGCTCGAGGAAGTTCGACACACCCACGTACCGAACCAGTCCGGCGTCGCGGCAGGCCAGCATCGCCTCGAACGACGCAACGTAACGATCGATTCGCGGGAGCGGCCAGTGGATCAGGAACAGATCGAGTTGATCCAGTCCCAGTCGTTCCAGGCTCTGCTCGAGCGCTCCGCGGATGTCACCGGAAACCTGGTCGTTTCCACGAAGTTTGGTGGTGACGAACAGTTCTTCTCGCGGTAGAGCAGACTCCGCCAACGCTACGCCGACGGCGTCCTCGTTGCCGTAGATCGCGGCGGTGTCGATGAGGCGGTACCCGGCCTCGATTCCGGAGAGTACCGACTTCGTGGCGTCGGCACCGACCAGTGGCCAGGTTCCGAGTCCAATGGGCGGCAATGCAGTTGCCACGGGTGTGGCTGCCTGTGTGGTCATGCGTGAACCTCCTGACGTGCCGCAGCGGCGGCGGTGATCGCGACGGCAACGTCGGCTGCGGTCACGAGTGCGGCATGGATGGACCCGCCGTCACCGCTCGCGTCGCCGACCGTATGTACTCCGAGTCGTGGTGCCAGTGAACGGAGTTCAGCAATAAGTTCCGAACGCGGCTCGACGCCTTGCGAGATCAGCAGTTCGCCGGGAGCATCGACCTCGCTCAGCACACCGGCCGTCGAAATCGTGACGCGGTCAGCGGCGACTGTGGTGACGATCGAGCTGAGGTAGGTCGTGAGGTTCTCACTTGCGGCCAGGCGCGGCAGCAGCACGATCTTTCCGCGGCGTCCGACGTCGTGCGCGATGGTTTCCTGCGGGCCGATCATCACGACCTGGGTGCCCTTCTGAAGGAGATCGTCGGCGACGGCAGCAGCCTCACGGTCGGCGCCGAAGATGGTGACAGCGGCAGGAGCCGGATCGCCGGAGACGAGGAATTCGCGGACGTCGCGAACGGTACGGGTTGATGCTCCGGGGAGATCGACCACGGGGCCGACGCCGCCGGCGGCAAGAACTATGGCGTCGAAATCGCCTCCGGAGAGCAAAGCAGCATCTGCCCGGGTCGAGGTGTGGCAGTAGACCCCGAGTTCAGTCAGTTCTGCGACGTACCAGTCCACGATCCGCCCATATTCGGGATACTCGTGAAGCTTCGATGCCAGAGCGAAGTCGCCACCGAGGCTGGGTCGCTCGTCGTACAGGTCGACGCGGTGACCGGCAAGTGCGAGGTCGCGGGCAGCGGCCATTCCCGACGGCCCGGCACCGATGACGGCGACCCGCACGGTGGCATCAGCCGGCTTTGTAGGCTGATCCAGTTCGCGGCCGACCCACGGGTTGACGGAGCAGGGAATGGGGCCGGCGGCCAGGCTGTCGATGCAGTAGTTGCAGGCAATGCAAGGGCGGTACCGGCCACCGTCGATGGCGCGATTCGGGAAGTCCGGATCTGCGTGCAGCGTACGAGCCATGCTGACGAAGTTCGCCTGCCCGGATTCGATGATCCGCGCAGCGATCTCCGGCGACGTGATGCGTCCGGCCACTCCCACCGGGATGTCGAAGTCGCGCTGGTACTGCTCGGAGTACGGCGCGAGGAGACCGCGCGACCATTCACCGGGCTGGATGATCCACTGTCCCGCTTCGTAGTTGCCGGCCGAGACGTCGAGGAAATCGAGTCGGTCGGTGTCGATGGCGCCGATGCGAGCGCGAGTCATCTCGGCGTCGAGTCCGCCGTCGATGCCTTCGAAGGCTGAGAATCGGAGTCCCAGAGTGATTCCCGGTGCGTGCTCGTGGACGGAGGCGATGACCTTGTTGACGAACAAGGTGGGGTCTGCCCACTCGTCGTCTCGGTGGTTGTAAGCAGGGGAGAGGAACTGGTGGATCAGATACCCGTGGCCGCCGTGCAGGGAGATGACGTCGACGCCGGCTTTCTGGCAGCGCGCTGCGGCTTCACCGAAACACTCGATGATGTGCTCGATGTCGTCGCCGTCGAGTTGTTCGGGCATCTCGCCGCCGACAACCAAACACGGAATCGGTGTCGGGGCAACGGGAACAAATCCGCTGACCGAACCTTGAGCCGTGCGACCACCATGGTTGAGTTCGACTCCGACGAGCGCTCCATGCGCGTGAATAGCGTCGACCATCTTCTTGATGCCCGGAATCCGTTCGTCGACGTCGACGCCCATCTGCCGGATGCGTCCCTTGCCGTCGGCACGCACGTAGCTCGCTTCGGTGAAGATCAGTGCAGCACCACCTTCGGCGCGGCGGGCGAGGTACGCGATGTACTCGTCCGTCATGGTGCCGTCGACTTCGCAGTAGTTGCGTTCCATCGGGGCCGACACGAATCGGTTTCGGAGGCGGACGCTGCCCATGTCGAGAGGTTCGGCGAACGGCGCAGTCACGTTCATCAGTGCTCCTGGTACTTCGCGAGAAAGTAGGTGTTCGGTTGTGCTCATGCGCGTGCCGTCTCGGAGAGCAGCTCGCTCAGATGGCTACGCATGCGATCCGTATCGGCTTCGACACCCGTCAGGAGTGTGAAGGTGTCAGAGGCTTGAGCCACCAGCATCTGGCCACCGTCGAGGACTCGACATCCGAGAGTAATTGCAGCTTCGAGTAATTCGGTGCGCATCGGGCGATAGACGATGTCCGCGACCCACAAGCCCGCGTGGAGCGCCGCGGGGTCGAACGGAGTTCCGGGATGGCCGACCATCCCGATCGGAGATGCGTTGACGACGCCGTCGCACGTAGTCAGGTTGACAGCGATCTCACTGATCGCCAAAGCCGTTGTGCGCGTGGCAGGAAAGGCCGAGGCGACGCGAGAACACACATCGGCAGCGCGATCGGGATCAATATCTGCGATGCGAAGATCCGTGGTACCGGCGGCGGCGAGTGCGTACGCCACGGCGGAACCCGCCCCGCCAGCGCCTGCGAGTACCACTCGGTCCAAGGCGGCGTCGGGCAAACCGCGCTGCAGTGCTGTGAGGAATCCGCTGTGGTCTGTGTTGTGGCCGATCAAACGGCCGTGGTCGACCACAACCGTGTTGACGGCACCGAGCAACCGCGCGTTGCCGGACAGCTCGTCGAGAGCGTCCACGACAACCTGCTTGCACGGATGGGTGATGTTCAGTCCGGTGAAGCCGGCTGCGACGGCGCTCCGCACCACCTCGCCGGTCTTTTCGACCGAGACCGTCAGGTTCTCGAGGTCTACCAGTTCGTAGCTGTAATCGTCGAGTCCGAGTGCTGATGCTTCGTGCGAATGCAGCGCCGGCGAGAGGGAAGTCGAGATCCCGGCTCCGACAAGGCCGATTCGGTGACGTGTGAATTCGGTAGTCATGACATTCTCCTGCATAAGTGGGGACGGCCCCTCGCGGCAATTCAGCGCGAGGGGCCGGTCCGGTCAAGCGTTGTTGCTGGTGAGCTCCGAGTCCTGCTTGGTTGGCAGGCTCGGCTTCGGTTGGCCCAGTTCAGCTGTGGGCGTGCGGTACGTTTCCGGTCCGGTCATCGCCGCGATGGCGGAGACGACGGCGAAGCCCAGGCACATCCAGGCAACCGGTGTCCAGTTGCTCTTGTCTCCGGCTGATATCGCCTGAGCGATAGCCGGTGTGAAGCCGGCAACAAGGAGTCCGAGCATGAGGCTGACGGCCATTCCGGTGTATCGGACCTTCGCGGGGAACTGCTCCGGGAAGTACGCCGGGTACGTGCCGTTGGGCATCGCGTAGAAGATTCCGATCATGACGATTCCCGAAGCGAAGACCATGGGGACGCTTTGGGTTCCGATCGAATGGAAGAAGACGAAGATCATCAGGCCGGCTCCGATCGCGCCGACGACGAAGATGGGCTTGCGTCCGTAGCGATCCGAGAGGATGCCGAACAGCGGCTGAGTCAGTACGGCAACAAAATTGGCGGTCGCGATAGCCCACAGCATCGTGGAGCGTTCGAAGCCGGATTCGACGGCGTACGCCAGAGCGAAGACGTTGACGATGGTGTTGATCATCGCGAAGGTCGAGCTCATGCTGATACGGATCACGGTGCGCCAGTGCGAGCGGAACATCTCGACGACGGGAATCCCGGCCGTCTCGTCCTGTTCCTTGAGTTCTTCGAATACCTCGGGTTCATCCAGGGCACGACGTAGCCACAGGGCAACGACGGTCACGATGATGCTGAGCCAGAAGGGAACTCGCCAACCCCACGAGTAGAGGTCTTCGTCGGGCAGGCTCGCCACTGGGATGAATACCAGGCTGGAGACGACGATGCCGAACATGATCCCGCTCATGGTGAACGAGGTGAAGAACGAACGACGGTGATCCGGCGCGTGTTCGAGCGTCAGTGCGGAAGAGCCGGGTGATTCACCGCCGGCAGAGAGCCCTTGAAGTAGGCGAAGCAAGACGAGAATGATCGGCGCGGCGATGCCGATCTGGTCGTAGGTCGGCAGGCAACCGACGATGACCGTCGCAACACCCATGAGGAGCAGGCAGGCGAGAAGCGCGTTCTTGCGTCCGTACCGATCGCCGAGGTGACCCCACAGCACCGCGCCGAGCGGGCGGGCGACGTAGGCGACACCTAAGGTGCTGATCGAGAGCAGGGTTGCCGTTGATCCGCCGCCGGGGAAGAAGATCTTGGGGAACACCAGCGCGGCCGCGGAGCCGTAGATGAAGAAGTCGTAGTACTCGAGGGTGCTGCCGAGGAAGCCCGAAACGGCGGCGCGGCGCGCGTTCGCATTCGGATGTTCCTCGGTCGAGTTCGTGGATCCGGTGGAGGTGATCGGAGGTGCCATGTGAAGTCCTTTCGTCCCGATGGGCCGGCCGTGGCGGCACGTTTGGAGATGCACCACGCATCGGTGACGTCCCTCACCTTTCGGCGGCTGAGACGACAGTGCCACGAAGGACTATGGCGCGTCCAACACTAAATGAGTCTCAGATAATGACGTTTTTGGTCTCAATCTCCGGCGTCGGCAGAATTTCCTCGGATGTCTCCAATGCGACGGCGAGCGCATCGGTCATGTGCCGCGGTGACCAGGCAATTCCGTGATTCATGAACGTCGGCTCGCCGGTGAGTGGGACGAACACACTGCCAGGTGGGGTGATAGCAGCCATACCGGACGTCATCAGCGCTACACCGACGCCGGCGGCAACGAGCATCAGGATCATGTACGGATCGGTGATCTCCTGGACGACGCGAGGCCTGAAGTCTGCGTTCATGCAGGCGCGCATCGCGGTTTCCTGGAGGGCCGAGCCGGCCGAGAGCGGGGTGGTCACGAATCCGTCGTCGGCCAATTCGCGGAGATCGATCGCGTCCCTCTCGGCAAGGGGATGGTCGATCGGAAGCACAGCGCCGAACGCCTCCCGTCGGATCAGCCGGGTAGACAGTGATGCGGATTCCACCGGTAGTCCGACGAAGGCGAGGTCGAGGGCGCCGCTCTCGAGTTGAATGACCGCGTCGCGCGTCATGATCCGGCCGAGGAGTGTCAGTTCGACTTCCGGATAGCGCTGACGCAACGCGCGGGTGAGCGGCGGAAGTGCTTGATAGTTGAGCACTCCGGTGAACCCGATCGTGACTCGTCCGTAGACGCCTCCCGACGACGCACGCGTAGCGTGTCGTGCCGTCTCCATGTTCTCGATGACGCGATAGGCGTGGGGGAGAAAGGCATGTCCGCCGGATGTGAGTGCGACGCTGCGAGTGCTTCGTTCGAACAACTTGACGCCGATGTCCTTTTCGAGCTTTCGGATCATCTGGCTGAGCGGCGACTGGGCCATCTGGAGCCGTGATGCGGCCCGCCCGAAGTGAAGTTCTTCCGCAACCGCGACAAACGCGTGCAACCAGCGGGTTTCCATCGGCAAGGCCTCCAGGTATTTGACGTTGACAACAAACGCCATATATTCAGAATTTCTACACAGTGTGACGGCAATTATGCCTGTTTGCAACATAAATTGAGTGCGTAGCGCACAGAAACTCAGGAGTGAATGCGATGCAGGGTTACCCAGAGGGTGTCACCGCGCTCGTTACCGGCGGTGCGAGCGGAATCGGCGCCGCCAGTGCAAAGCTATTGACGGAGAGGGGAGTTCGGGTGGTAACGGCAGATCTTGCCGAAGGCGCGGACGAACAACTCGACGTGAGTGATCCGACAGCAGTCGATGCGCTTCGAACCAGGCTCCGCAGAGTCGACATCTTGATCAACAGTGCGGGAATCGTAGGACCATCAGCGCCACTCGTCGACGTCGACCTCGCGGCTTGGCAGCGTACGTTCCGCATCAACGTCGAAGGGACATTCCTGATGTGCCGGGCGTTCGTGCCGGGGATGGTTGCGTCGGGGTGGGGGAGGGTCGTCAACCTCGCAAGTATTGCGGCCAAGGACGGAAACCCGAATCAGAGTGCATATTCCGCGTCCAAAGCGGCCGTCGTCGCGCTGACGAAATCACTCGGCAAAGAGGTCGCCACCACCGGTGTGCTGGTCAACGCGATAGCTCCGGCGGCCGTGGAAAGTCCTATGAATGCCGGCACCGATCCGGCCATCCTCGCCCGTTCGCAGTCTTTGACGCCGATGGCGCGAATGGGGAGGGCCGACGAGATTGCCGAACTGATCTCCTGGCTGTCGTCGTCGGCGGTAAGTTACTCGACCGGCGCCGTGTACGACGCCAGCGGCGGCCGTGCAACATACTGAATTACCTTCTGGGAGAAATCGATCAGAACCGGAGCAGTGACTGCCACAGTTCGCGAGATGCGTCCTGGTACTCGAGCATGTGCGAGATCAGTTCGCGCAGTGGCTGTGTCGGTTCGAGTTCTTCCGGAAGGAGCGGATTGCGCACGATGACCGCGATCACCGCGCTGCCCAGAGCAAGTGATTCGCGGGCCGCCTCCTCGCGACTGATTGTCGCCAGGCGTGTTTGCGCCTGTGTGAGTGCTTCACGGGCCTCGGCGATGTCGGCCAATAGTGCTTCCGAGTTCCAGAGTGTGCGGATTGTCGAATCATCCTCGGGGGCAAGGTGAGCGATTTCCATGACGGCCGATTCGGGGGCGGCGCCGAGTCGGCGGAGAGTGCGGCGGGCGCTGTCCGTGCCGCCGAGCAGATTGTTCGGGCGGACGGCGAGTGTGGGCTTCCACTCCTCGTAGCCCGCCAGGCGCAGCGCTTGATCGTGTCTTCGGGCGGCGGTGCGGTCGCTACGTTTGAGCGCTGAGTGCTCGACGGCTATCCACGTGCCGTCCCAGGGGCGTATGCGATCGGTACGAGTTCGCCACCCCTCGACCTCGCTGTAGGTGGGGATGCCGTCCGGGTTGAGGACGTACGTTCCACGAGCGGTACGACGCAGTTTGTTCTCGCGGCACAGTCGGCCCGCTGCCACGCGAATGCTTGATGCGCTGATGCCGACGATCTCGCCGGCCCGGGTCAGCACGGCGGTGCTGAACTCGGTGTCCGGGCTCGCTGTTGCGAGGTCCAGCACAACTCGGGTTGCGGACATTCCTCGATCGGTTTGTAACAACTTTTGAACAACTCCTGACAAATTCTGTTACAAGTGGCATGGTGGGTACCGGGAAACCTTATCCGCGAGCAGTGAGGAAATATCGTGACCGACTCCGATCGACCAGGTGGCGATGTCTATGTGGAGCGTGACGGTGGCGTCACCGTCATCGTGATGAATCGCCCTGATCGCAAGAATGCGGTGGACGGGCCGATGGCGGCGCAGTTGCGTGATGCCTTCCTGGAGTTCGAATCGGACGAGAGTCAGAAGGTGGCGATTCTGTGGGGCGCGGGCGGCACATTTTGTGCCGGTGCGGATTTGACCGCAGTCTCCGACCCCGCCCGCGTGCATGAGTTGCATCCGGAAGGCGGCGGCACCGGCCCGATGGGGCCGAGTCGGTTGGTGTTGTCCAAACCGTTGATCGCCGCCATCAGCGGATACGCGGTTGCAGGAGGGCTCGAGCTTTCATTGCTCGCGGACCTGAGGATCTGCGAGGAGGATTCCGTGTTCGGAGTCTTCTGCCGGCGCTGGGGAGTTCCTCTCATCGATGGTGGGACCGTGCGACTGCCGCGAATCGTCGGGCAGGGGCGAGCGCTCGACATGATCTTGACCGGTCGCCCGGTCGACGCTCCGGAGGCGCTGGCCTTCGGACTGGCCAATCGTGTTGTTCCAGTGGGGCAGTCACTCCAGGTAGCCAAGGAGCTTGCGCACCAGTTGTCCGCTTTCCCACAACTCTGCATGCTCGCGGATCGCGCATCGGCCTACCGATCTTTCGATCTACCACTTGCCGAAGCACTGCGGGCCGAGGGCGTCGCGGGAAATCCCATTGTCATCGCTGAGGGTGTGCGCGGCGCTGCTGCGTTCGCCGCGGGCGCCGGCCGGCACGGCCGGTTCGAGAACAACCCGAATTCGAACGAGGAAACTGAACCATGATGCCCATAACCAGAGACCTGATCGCCCGTGGTGCGCGACAGCACGGATCGCGAACAGCCGTCGTTTTCGGCGATCGATCGATGACGTTCACGGAAGTGGACGAACTCAGCAGCCGATTGGCGCACACATTCATCGCCCTCGGTATCGGGCGTGGTGCACGGGTTGCATTGCTGGTCAACAACTCTCTTGCCAGCGTGCCTGTCGATTTTGCGTGTGTCAAAGCCGGCATCAACAGGGTTCCGCTCAACTCGCGACTCTCGCTCGACGAGCACGCACGAATGCTCGAGGACACCGACACCTCGCACGTCGTTTTCGGTACTGACCTTGCCGGCCGAGCTGCTGAACTGTCCGCCAGGTTCCCGGATCGGACGTTCGTCGGGCTGGAAACAGGTGCGGAGGGGCAGCTTTCGCTGTTGGATCGAGCACAGGGCATGTCTTCGGCCACTCCGGACGTCGAGGTAGATCCCGACGACGTGATCCTGACGCTGTTCACTTCCGGGACCACGGGAACGCTGAAGGCCGCGCAGCACACTCAGCGCAGCTACGCCGGAATCTGCCGCAATGTTCTGCTCAATCTGCTTCCGGCGACTCAGGACGACACGATGTTGCACGCAGCATCACTGATTCACGCCAGCGGTGTCTTCGTGCTTCCGTTCTGGCTACGTGGCGGTAAGACCGTCATCCTCCCCGGTTTCGACCCGTCGACCTTCTTGGACTCGATAACCGAGCATCGGGCTACGGCAATCAATCTGGTGCCGACGATGATTCAGATGCTCCTCGAACGCCCTGATTTTGCGAGCGCAGACATCTCGAGTCTGAAATCCGTGATCTACGGTGCGTCGCCGATGCCGCTGGCCACCATCGAACGGGCGATGCAGGCGTGGGGGCAACACCGTTTTCTCCAGTACTACGGGCAGACCGAGGCACCGCTGTGTATTGCAGTCTTACGGCCCGAAGATCACACGGAAGATCGCCTGCTGTCCTGTGGTCAGCCGGCCATCGACGTCGAGATCAGGCTGCTCGACGGCGAGGGAAACGAAGTGCCCCAGGGAGAACCGGGTGAAATCGTGATCCGCTCGCCATCGGCGATCGCCGGATACTTCAATGCACCGGAACTGAATGCGGACACCTTCACCGAAGACGGCTGGGTTCACACCCGTGACATCGGTCAGTTCGACGCCGAAGGATTCTTGTTCTTGAAGGACCGAGCTTCGGACATGATCATCAGCGGCGGATACAACGTCTACCCCCGTGAAGTCGAGGATGCACTCCTGACGCATCCGTCTGTCCGTGAGGTCGCCGTGGTGGGTACCGCCGACGCCAAGTGGGTGGAGGCGGTCACGGCTGTGGTGGTACTCGAGGACGGGACCGTCGAAAACGACGTACTGCAAGCATCATTGGTCGCGCACGTCGGCGAGCGACTGGCGTCGTACAAGAAGCCGCGTCGGGTTGTTTTCGCAGAATCCATACCGAAGACGGCCGTCGGCAAGCTCAATCGGAAGGCGCTGCGAGACGAACTCCGCGACGCTATCTAACTCCGCGAGTGCGGAATTGAACGCTGATTCTCGGCCCGAGGGCCCGCGCACTCTTCGGGACACAGTGTTCCCACGTGCGTTGGCAGGATCCGCCCATGACGAGTAGATCTCCGTGTCCGAGATTGAAGCGGATGGATTCGCCGCCCCCACGAGGGCGCAATAGGAGCGGGCGAGCCGCACCGAGAGACAGGATGGCCACCATCGTGTCCTCGGTGCGACTTCGTCCCGTATCGTCCCCGTGCCAGGCAACGCTGTCGGAACCGTCGCGATAGAAACAGAGACCCGACGTGGCGAATGGTTCACCGAGTTCGTCGAAGTAGTGACTGCTCAGCGCGTCTTTGGCTTCGGTGAGAAGTGCGTCCGGCAGTGGTTGATTCTCTGCGTAGAAACACACCAGACGAGGGACGTCGACAACGCGGTCGTACATCTGACGCCGTTCGGAACGCCACGGCACCGTAGCTTCCAGATTGTCGAACACGGCCTCCGATCCGGTCAGCCAGGCCGGGCGATGGTCGACCCATGCGCCGGCGGTGAGGATACGTCTCTGCACCGTGCCCTCGAGATCGCCCAGAGAGACGCCCAGGTCACCGTTGTCGAACAGAGACGGTTGCATCGTGGCGGTCATAGACTCCACCGTACACCGAAATCGAACATACGTTCCCATGAAATTTGATTGCAGTGCTGGACGGCTGTTCATCCTTGCTGGGTGATGTCCGGCGGCGTGAACCTTTGAATACTGTTCTCACGCTATTTCGCCGAAGAAGGGGATGTCATGACTGCTCCGCACCAATCTCATGCGAACCATCCTGTCCGACAAGGCTTTGCCATCGGGACCACGGTGGTGGCAGCATGCCTGCTCTTCGTCGCGGGAATCGTCGCGTTGCTGCAGGGCATCGCGGCTCTCGCGGACAACGACCTGCTGATCGTCGGAGTCAATTACACCTTCGAATTCGATGTCACGACATGGGGTTGGATCCACATCGTGCTCGGAATCATCGGCATCGCGGTGTCGCTGGGATTGTTCGTCGGCATGGCGTGGGCCCGCGGGATGGCATTCGTCATCGCGGCACTTTCGATCGTGGCGAATTTCCTGTGGATGCCGTACTACCCGCTGTGGTCGATCGTGATCATCGCCCTCGACGTCGCTGTGATCTGGGCCGTCGCGACCTGGCGACCTGACGAGGTGTGATCCTCTGACCGAAGTGAGTGGTTCACCTGCGGTAGGTGAACCACTCACTTCGCTGTGTCCGGGCCTCCACGGTTGGCCTCATCCCTACGCGGCGTCAGCGCCGTTTCGGTGACTCGCGATCCTGGTTCTCGCGCGGACGCATGTCCTTCGTCGATCGGTGTGGGAAGCCATGGATCATCGAGCAAGAGATCCAGCAGATCACTACCGTTGCGATTCCGAGTCCGATCGACGCGAATGGTTCCTGCGTAGCCAGCCAGACGCTCAGTCCGATTGCCGTCCCGACGATCAGAATCAGGATGGTGTCGAGTCGTGTCGTTTGCATCGAAATCATCGCCTGGCACAGATAGTTTCTGGCGGCCCGCTGGTTTTGGCGGCCCGCCGCCCGGCGAGTGACAGCCGGGGGCAGACCTTGCGCGGCTGACCCCTCGCTCTGGAAATCGCCGCCGCAAGTGATCAATACCCGCGAAATTCGTCTGCGAAACTCTTGGCAGGAAGAACAGGACCTTATGCCTCAAGGCCCGACATGCCGGGCCTTGACTATGACGTAGCGTCATAGTTAATGCTGTTCGTATGCGAATCAGCGACGTGGCCAGTGCGGCAGGCACCACTCCGCGGACCGTTCGGCACTATCACCGACTGGGGTTGCTGGCCGAGCCGAGACGACTGTCCAACGGTTACAGAACTTACGAACTTCCCGATCTGGTCAGGCTGATGCGAATTCGTTGGCTCTCCGCCGCCGGCATTCCACTCGGATCCATTGCAGCGATGATCGAACCGACGCCGATCGGTGCACGAGAACCGGACGACTTCGCCGAAGATCTTTCCTCCCTGATCGCGGAGATAGACCGGAAGCAGCGCGTCCTCGCAGACCAGCGAGTGCGCCTCGAGGAAATGCTCACGGCGCGAGGTGCTGGGAGGGTGGTCTCGCCGCTTCCGATGGAGCTGCTGTCGGCGTTCGACGAGTTGATCGCGTCGTCCCCCACGGGTTCGGTGCGACGCTTGTTCGAGCGCGAACGCGACATGTGGGAATTGGTGGCGATCTCGGGCGCAGCGCCGCACGAACTGTTCTCCACGGCTGCGCGATTGCTGTCCGACGAGAGCGACCGGAATCGAATTGTCGATCTGTACCGTCGTTTCGCTGCATTGGCTGGGCGTGAGGTAGTCGACGTTGCAGACGAGATCGCGTGTCTGTCCTGCGAGCTGGAGGAATCGCTGGCCGGGGTGCTCGGCGACGTGTGCTCAGACGGAGACTCTGCAGGTGTCGGCTTTTCGGTCGCGATCGCGGATCTGGTGCCTGATCCAGCGCAACGTGAAGTGGTTGCGCGCGTCGCAACACGTCTCATGTCAGGCGGTACGGCGTGATCCGATCACTGTGGTTGCTCTCGACGGGCAGGAGAGACGGAGGTTCCAGTGATACAGCGACTTTCGGCTACGCGAGGGGGACCATGTCGATACCGGTGGCATTTGTCGCGGCGAGTGTGATCGAGGCCGTGGCGATTCACTTCCTGGTGCCGTGGCAGTGGCTTCGCGTCGTGCTGCTCGTTGCAACGGTGTTGTCGCTGATTGCGATTGGCGGTTGGCTTGCCGGACGCGTCGTGCACCCGCATCTCGTGTCCGCTCGAACGGTGGTGTTTCGTTCCGGCACGGGCGTTCGTGTCGAGGTGGACCGATCACGGATTTCGCGGGTGAGCATGGTCCGAAGATTCGGTGAGACCGCAAACTCGATTGTCGACGACTGCCTGGTTCTACCGGGGCCCGACGGCACTGTCGTGGATGTCGGCTTCGACCGACCCGTCTCGGTCACGCTCCCGAAACGGCTGTCGAAGGGATCTAGCTCCACTCTGATCGATGGGTTGCGGTTGCATGTCGATCAACCCGGCGAATTCTGTGCAGCGTTGTCGCGGGACTGAACTCGCAAAGATCGTCTGGAGTCGGTCAGAGCGGAGACCTAGATGGAAGACCTTCAGGGAATCGGCTCGACAACCAGCCTCTGCACCGTGCCACCGACATTCCATAGTGCGTCGGGGTTGTCGAGCGAGGCCGCGTACGTTGCCGCAGCTCGGTCGCCGGCGATCTCACCGCTCTCGCCCGACGGCGGGTTGGGCTCGAGGAATTCGGAGGGGTGCGGCCCTGGCCATTCAGGCACGTCGAACGGGGAAATGCTGGTGTCGATGAGGCCAGGTCGATGCACGGTCACCCGGTCGGGAACTTGCTTGGTTTCCGCCGCCACGGCGATGCCTGGTCCTTCGGCAGCTTCGCCGTCGCCGCTACCGCAGCCTGCCACTGCAAGAACAAGTCCCGTGATTGCCACACCCACTACCGCATGACGTATCCGCACCGTTTTCTCCTAGCCGGGGCTCACCCCGTTCGAACTCCACTATTGCATCTCGCCAACTCCGCGGGATGCGTCTTTCGATAAATGTGGGAAACGCACTGAAAGTGCTCGACAGGAGAATTGGATTGTACTGTGAGCCATGCCGACCCTGCTTCGACGTGCAATCAAGATCGGCGCGATAGCGCTGGCAACGATTGTGGTGGCGGCCTACCTGTATCTGGCCTTCACTTATCGCAGCGCTGATGTCTTTGCGCCGCCAGGGCGCATCGAGTCTCTGGGCCGGACCTACCTGATCAGCAATTTCCCGCCGCGCACTCGTGAAGATCTCGAACAGCGATTCGCGCAGGGCCATCGTGAGCAGTACACCTTGGAACAAGTGAGTTCCGTATTTCCGTGGCGCGCTGTCTACCAGTGGCAGAACGACCAGATCCGCGGCCAGGCGACGTCGAGCGCGTACCTGAAATGGGGCGAGACGTACATCAGCTATTCGCTTTCGGGTGGCCCGTGATTCTGCGGGGACCGAGTCGAACTCACATCGCTTCGTCTGCTGTCGCTCGTCGGGCTACTGCTGCACCGGACTGAGCCTGCCACCGTTCTTCGATGCGGCCGTACCGCCACACGAGTAGAGCAATCAGCCAGGTGGCGACAAAGAGTCCGACGATGATGAAGCCCATCGCGCCGAGATCCAAGTTCCCGATGGCGCCGAGAAACCCGTCGTGAATGTCGAGTTTGTCGGTGAAAATCGAGATGATTTCCTGGGACCCGATCAGCAGTGCCACTGCCACCGAGAGTCCGGTGATCACCATGTTGTAGTAGATCTTTCGGACCGGCTGAGCAAATGCCCAACCGTAGGCGAAGTTCATGAACGATCCGTCGATCGAGTCGAAAAGCGACATCCCGGCGCAGAAGAGGATCGGCAGAACGAGGATCAAATACCACGGGAGCCCTGTCGCCGCCGCGCCGCCGGCGATCACCAACAGCCCGACTTCGGTGACGGTGTCGAATCCCAATCCGAACAGTAGGCCGACCGGGTACATGTGCCAGGGCTTGCGAACCATCTTCATCACCGGGCCCAGAATCTTGTTCAGGGCGCCACGGCTGTCGAGTTCCTTCTCGAGTTGTTCCTCGTCGAAGGTTCCGGCCTTGTACTTCGTGTACACCCGATGAATCCCGATGAGAGAGACAAGGTTCAAGATTCCGATCAAAATCAGGAACGTGCCGGAAATGGTGGTGCCGAACAAGCCGGTCCACTTCTCCAGATCGGAGTTGTCGTCGGAAAGGCTGGTGGCCAGTTGCCGCACACCCAAAGCCAAGAGGGCGACGAGTACGAAGACGATGGTGGAGTGTCCGAGCGAAAACCAGAACCCGACGGACATCGGTTTCTTGCCGTCCGCTACCAACTTCCGAGTGGTGTTGTCGATAGCGGCGATGTGATCGGCGTCGAAAGCATGGCGCATGCCGAGCGTGTACGCCGTGACACCGAGTCCGACGCCGAAGACACTGCCTTCGATCGTGTAGTGGCCGGGGACAACCAGGCCGAGAAGAACTGCCCACCCGACGACGTTGAGCGCTACGACGGTGACGGTCATCCCGATGATGCTTCGACGCTGGCCTCGATCCAGACTGTGCCAAGCACCGGCGATTCGAGTGCCCGTCGTGGTCATTGTCGTGGACATCGAACCTCACCGATCCTTCAGTCGCGGCCGGCGGCCACGCTACTGAAATCGTATAAGTGTTCAACTGTTCAGATAAGCGCCTGGAGGTTACAAATCACCCATCCGGGGGTAAAACTGCTTTGCTCCCGGATGGGAAATGCTCAGGCGAACACGGTATTGACCAGCGCGACGTAGATCGTCGTTCCGACGACGATGCTCAGGACGGCATTCTTTCGCCAGAGGTGCGCGGCGATCGTGGCGCACACTGCAATCAGTTCGGGTAGGCCGTGAGAAGGGGCGGTGATCGACACCCCTTTGAGTGAATACATGACGAGAATCAACATGACGCCTGCCGGCATGTAGATGCCGAGGTAGCCGACCAGGGCGGAGGAGCGCAGCGGCATGAGCGCGGCGAAGGGGATTGCGCGCAGCGCGAAGGTGACCACGGCCATGACTGCGACCGCCGCAAAGATGTACGAGGTGTCAGGCATCGATCTTCGCCTTTCGTGAGTCGTAGACAAAGCGCCCGATCAGGAAGAGCACGAAGGCGCCCATCGCAATTGGCAGCATGTGGTCCGGCGCTGCGAGCCGGGCGACCAGAGCGCAGGTGACCGCGGCGACCGGCACCGCGAATCCGTTTTGTGCGCGAATCGCTTCGATCGAGAGGACGACGAACAACGCCGTCAGGGCGAAGTCGAGGCCGACGATCGAGTCCGGAATCCACTGTCCTGCCGTCGCGCCCAGGATCGCGCCACCGATCCAGTAGCCGTGCAGGTACAGCTGGGAGTAGACGATGACGCGTCCGGTGAGTGCCTTGGGATCGGCAGTTACCGACATCGCATAGGCCTCGTCGGTCAGCGCGAACATGCTGTAGAAGCGGGCGAAGGGGTTGCGAATCTTTTCCAGCGGAAAACTCAAGGCGTAGAACACATGTCGAAAGTTGACCAGCAGTGCGGTCAGAGCGACGTACGGCAGCGGTGTCATGGCCGCGACCATTCCGACCGCGAGAAACTCCAGCGATCCTGCGTAGATCAGCGAGGTGAAAGCGACTGCCCACCAAGGGCTGAGCCCTTGTTGGACCACAAGAACGCCAAGTGCGATCCCAAGTGGGAGCAGGCCGAATCCAACCGGTAGCGACAGCTGGAAGGCGTGCCGCCACGCCGGGGTTCGCGGTGGGAGTTCGACGGCCGGTGCGGCCGTCGACGATGCTGGTTCGATCACGACGCAAATCTATAACAAAGATCGAGGTGATCGATTGCTCAGAATGCCCACATATTGAACAGTGCGCAATAATAGTGCGATGGATGCCATGGATGACGCAATTTTGTTTCACCTACGCCAGGACTCGAGTTTAACCAATACCGAGTTGGCGGATCTGGTGGGTCTGACACCGTCCCCTTGCCTGCGCCGCGTGAAAAAGCTCGAAGCCGACGGAATCATCACCGGGTACCGCGCGATCGTCAGTCAGGAAGCGCTTGGCCGAGGATTTCAAGTGATCGTCACCGCCGAGATCGGAGTCAACGACCAGGCCACCATCGAGGACTTCGAATCCCAGGTCGCCGCCTTCGACGAAGTGATCGAATGTCGGCGGTTGTTCGGAATTCCCGACTACTTCATTCGCGTCGCGGTGAAAGATCTCGCGACGTACGAGAACTTCATGGTCACCAAGCTCAGCGGGCTTCCGGCTGTCTCGCGGGTGACATCGTTGATCACCATGAAGACCATCAAGAGTGTCGACTGATGCCCGGGCTCGGCTGAACCTTCACTAGGTGTCGGTGGTCGGCGTTAACGTCGGAACATGGGATACGAATTTCAAGTCACAGTAGATTCGGCACATCCGCACGAACAGGCGAAGTGGTGGGCCGCAGCACTCGGGTGGGCAGCGGAGCCCAGCGACGAAGACTTCATCAGGGGCCTCGTCGCCGCTGGTCACGCCAAGGAATCCGACACCACGACCTTCGAGGGAGTCCTCGTCTGGCGCGAAGGTGCGGCCATCAGCGATCCGGAGCATCCCGAACGTCCCCGCGTTCTGTTCCAACTGGTTCCGGAATCGAAGACGGTGAAGAACCGGCTCCATTTCGACATACGAGTGGGCGACAAGCGCGAGGATGTCGCAGCGCACCTCGAGACGGTGGGGGCGACGATCCTGCACCGAGGAGCGCAGGGGCCGAGCGTGTGGATCACGATGACCGATCCCGAAGGAAACGAGTTCTGCGTCAGCTAGCGGTACGAACTCGGAGTGTCGCCGGTCCATCGTTTGAAGGCCCGACGGAAGGCGCTGGGCTCGGAGAACCCCAATCGCGCCGAGAGTACTTCGACGGATTCTCCGCGCCGCAAACCAGCGATGGCTACGTCGCGGAGCACTTCCTCGCGTAGTTGATTGAGTGATGTTCCGTCACGCCGCAGCAGTCGACGCAGATGGGGAACGCTGATCGAGAGCATCTCCGCGATCTCCTCGGCCGTGGAGGTTCGCCCCTTCACCCCGAGTTCCAGGACCCGTCGTACCTGCGCCGACGCAGTGCTGTCGTAATCGCGTTCGGACATGAGCTGAATCGGAGATTCTCGGAGGTACTCCTCCAACGTCTCCTCGGTTTGGATGATCGGTGCACGCATGGCCGAGTTGTCGAATTCCAGTGCCGCGCGCTGCGCGCCGAAGGTGACCGGCGCTCCGAAGATGTAGTCGTAGTCCTGCGCCAACCGTGCATCCGGTGCCGAGTACGGAAATTCGACCGCCCGAAGTCGGACGCGCTTTCCGATCAACCATGCGGAAAATCGGTGCAGCAAGATCAGGACAAAATCGGTTGTGACACGTTCTGCGACATCAGGTTCGGCGACGCCTTCGCGAGCTCGGACAGCGAAACTCACCCGAGTGCTTTCCTCGCCCTTCTCGATCGACAGTGGGGCCAGAGCCGGTAGCGCACGGATCACGTCGGACATTCGAGCGAAGGCCGATCCGAGATCAGGGCAATGGATCAACGTCAGGCAGATCAATCGGAAAGTGCCACGGGGGACCGGGGCGGATCCGAGGCCGAACAATTCGTCGTCGGTGATCTGCCAGGTGGATTGGATGAACGTGGTGACCTGAGTCGGGGTCAGCCGGGCGCGCGGGTCGGACAGTGTCTCGAGGTCGATCCCGGCAGCGCGCAGTGCACCAGACAAGTCGACGTCGTTGTCCGGCGAGAACGCGAGATAGCGGTGGACGAATGCGGTCGGGATGGTCCGCGCTGTCATGGGTGCGCTGCTCCTTGGAGCAGGTGAAGACGGCGTGCAGCTTCGGACAGAATGTGGTCCTGCTTGCAGAAGGCGAAGCGCACCAGGTGCTTCCATTCGTCGCGGTTGTCCGCGAACACGTCGACCGGAACGGCCGCGACGCCGATTCGCTCGGGCAGTGCGCGGCAGAAATCTCCCGCATCGGTTTCGCCCAACGGTCTGATGTCGGCAAGGAGGAAGTACGTGCCGCCACCGGAATGCACCGTGAAACCGGCCTCGGTCAGAGCTTTACCGAGCACGTCGCGTTTGCCTTGCAAGCTCTGTCGAAGTTCGACGACCCACGGCTGTTCGTTGGTGAGCGCGTAGGCAACGGCCGGTTGGAACGGTGCACCGGCAACAAATGACATGAACTGCTTGGCGGCACGGACTCCGTCGATGAGTTCGCGCGGGCCGATCGCCCAGCCGGTTTTCCAGCCGGTGACATTGAAAGTCTTTGCGGCACTGGACACCGTGACAGTGCGCTCACGCATGCCCGGGAGCGACGCCATCGGTGTGTGGGTGAGGCCGTCGAAGACCAAGTGCTCGTAGACCTCGTCGCTCAACACGATCAGGTCGCGTTCGCACGCGAGTTCGGCGATCGCTCGAAGTTCGTGATCGGTGAATACGGTGCCGGTGGGGTTGTGAGGACTGTTGACGATCAGCATCTTCGTCTTGGCGGTGATCGCGCCGCGCAATGCATCGAGATCGACCGCAAATCCGTCTCCCGCGGTTACCAACGGAACTGTGCGGCGTACAGTGCCTGCCAACGCGACGGATGCAGCGTAGGAGTCGTAGTACGGCTCGATCAGCACTACTTCTTCGCCGGGTTCGACCAGTCCGAGAATCGCAGCACTGATCGCCTCGGTGGCGCCGACTGTGACCAGAACTTCGGAGTCGGGATCACTGTCGAGTCCGTAGCGGATGCGCCGATCCTCCGCGATGGCCTGACGCAAGACGGGCATGCCCGGACCGGGCGGGTATTGATTGACGCCCTCGGCGATGGCTCGGCGCGCTACCTCGAGCATGGCAGCAGGACCGTCGGTATCCGGAAAGCCCTGACCGAGGTTGACCGCGTCGTGAAGTGTGGCCAACGCTGTCATCTCGGCGAAGATCGTGGATGCGAACGGCTGCAGACGCGAGACGGTGCGGTTGCGGGGCGTCGAAGGCATCTTTGCAGCTTAGTCGGCTGACACCGCATCCTCACATCTGCTCGGACGCGGTGCTTGTCACGTTTGAATCGCCGCCATCGTCCAACTCTGTAGAGAGCATCGAATCCGGTGCCCCAGAACATACGGAGGCTTGCCATGACTCGCATTCCCGCAGTGACACCGTCAGAAGCCGGTCCGTTGATCAAAGTGGCATACAAATTCGCCGCCAGGCAGTACGACGAAGTCCCCGAGCCCTTTGCCGTCCTGGCCAACCATCGGAAATTGTTCGTCGCGGCTGCCCGTCACGAGATGGCCGTGCAGAAGGCGTCGAAGGTGCTGCCGTCGAACATTCGTGAACTGGCCGTCTATCGCGTCGCCTGGACTGTCGGCTGCTCGTGGTGTGTCGACTTCGGGACGATGCTCTCGCGCTTGGACGGTTTGGACATCGACAAGTTGAAAGAGATCGCGAACTACCGGGATTCATCGAAGTACAGCGAAGACGAGCGGGCCGCGATCGCCTACGCCGACGCCATGACCGGTGACCCCCATGGGGAGAACGGGGTGACGGACGAACAGGTCGCGGATCTCGAGCGCAGGTTCGGGCGAGCGGGCGTCGTGGAACTGACCTATCAGATCGGGCTCGAAAACATGCGCGCCCGGATGTATTCGGCGTTGGGGATTACCGAGCAGGGGTTCAGCACCGACTCCTGCCGTGTGCCCTGGGCAGAAGAATGGTGCGCTGATTCGTCTACGGCAACTATCGACAATGCTCCGCAGATACGTGATCATGATTGACTAGTTCACGCATCTGCGGAGCATTCCGGCTTGTTAGGTCCGCACTTGCGACCTACGATCACCTGGTGCCCAACATTCGAATCCGCGAAGCTGCCGGCCTGCTCGGTGTCAGTGACGACACCGTCCGGCGGTGGGTCGACGGTGGGCTTCTCACCGCGACGACGGACGACTCCGGCCGCAAGGTCATCGACGGTGCCGAGTTGGCGGGCTTCGCCCGGTCCAACGCCGGACCCGCACCGGCCGATCCGCTCACGGGTGCGAGTTCGGCCCGCAACCGGTTCGCCGGCCTCGTCACCAAGGTCGTCACCGACAAGGTGATGGCTCAGGTCGAAATGCAGTGTGGGCCCTTCACTGTCGTCTCGTTGATGAGTACCGACGCGGTTCGGGAGCTCGGACTCGAGGTCGGGAGTATCGGAGTCGCAATCGTGAAGGCCACCACGGTCATCGTGGAAACGCCGTAGTTTTTGAACATACTGGAGGAAATTCGTGAAGCGTGTAGTCGGACTTGTTGCAGCAGGTGCCTTTTCGCTTGCCCTGGTGACCGGTTGTAGTTCCTCCGACAATTCTTCGTCGGAGACGTCGTCGGCCGCTCCGACCACAACCACTTCGAGTGAGAGTGCCACGGGAAGCATCACCGTCTTCGCAGCGGCGTCACTCAAGAACAGCTTCACCGAACTCGGCAAGGAATTCGAGTCCGAGAACCCTGGTTCATCGGTCACTTTCAGCTTTGCCGGGTCCTCGGACCTCGTCGCTCAGATCACTCAGGGCGCACCGGCTGACGTGTTCGCCTCGGCTGACGCCGCCAACATGACCAAGGCCACCGACGCCGGCGTCGTCGCGGGGTCAGCCTCGGACTTCGCGAGCAACACCTTGACGATTGTTGTGCCGCCGGGCAATCCGAAGGGCATCGCGTCGTTCGCCGATCTGGCAAAGGAGGGGACGCAACTGGTGATCTGCGCTCCGCAGGTCCCTTGTGGCGCGGCTACGAAGAAGGTCGAGACGGCCACAGGCGAGACCCTCTCGCCCGTCAGCGAAGAATCGTCGGTGACCGACGTTCTCAACAAGGTGACGTCCGGGCAGGCCGATGCCGGCATCGTTTACGTCACCGACGCGAAGTCCGCTGGTGACAAGGTTCAGACCGTCGCGTTCCCGGAAGCCACCACGGTGGTCAACCTGTACCAGATTGCGGTGCTGAAGGATTCGAAGAATTCGGGAACGGCAACCAAGTTCGTCGATCTCGTGAAGGGGCCCAAGGGCCTGGCAGTTCTGAGTGACGCGGGATTCGCTGCCCCGTGACACACCTAAGACCGGCGGTCCGGGCTCCGCTCGGGTTGCCGGTATGGATTTACCTTCCGGCGCTGATCGGCGGAGCGTTTGTCATCGCGCCCTTGGCGGCGATGCTGGCCACCGTGCAGTGGTCGCAGTTCTGGGAACTCGTGACTTCCGAATCGTCGGTTGCCGCGTTGAAACTGAGTTTGAAGACAGCAGCGATGAGCACGCTGCTGTGCATCCTGTTCGGGGTACCGATGGCCGCGGTGTTGGCGCGCAGTCATTTTCGGGGACTGTCCGTTCTTCGATCGTTGATCCTGCTCCCGCTGGTTCTGCCGCCCGTGGTGGGCGGTATCGCGTTGCTGTACACGTTCGGGCGCAAAGGGTTGATCGGTGAGCAGCTGGAAGTGCTCGGCATCCAGATAGCATTCTCGACAACCGCGGTGGTCCTGGCGCAGACGTTTGTCGCGCTACCGTTCCTCGTCGTCAGCCTCGAAGGTGCGCTACGCACTGCGGGCACACGATACGAGGCCGTAGCCTCGACGCTCGGAGCCCGCCCGACCACCGTGCTTCGCCGGGTGACTTTGCCGCTGGTGCTTCCCGGTCTGGTGTCAGGGGCAGTGCTGGCTTTCGCTCGCGCACTGGGGGAATTCGGTGCAACGCTGACGTTCGCGGGAAGTCTGCAAGGGGTCACGCGTACCCTGCCGTTGGAAATCTATCTCCAGCGTGAGACCGATCCGGATGCAGCGGTAGCGCTTTCGCTGGTGTTGGTCGTAGTCGCGGTGGTCATCGTGGTTGCGGTGCGTGGACGAGGATCGGCGGGTTCGTTGTGAGTGGCCTCCACGTCGACATCGAGATTCCGGAGCGCGACGTCGTTGCGACGTTCGACGTCGCGGCCGGTGAGGTGACCGCTGTCCTCGGACCGAACGGCGCAGGCAAGTCGACGGTACTGGCGGCGATTGCCGGACTACATCACCCGCGGCGTGGGTTGATCGAACTGAATTCTCGCGTTCTCACCGATACCGGTAGGGGAGTCGCGTTGGCGCCGCATCGGCGCGGCACTGCTCTACTCGCGCAAGAGGCACTTCTCTTTCCCCACCTCAGTGCGGCCGCGAACGTGGCGTTCGCGCCGCGCAGTGCAGGGCGGTCGCGTCGCGATTCCGCCGATTCCGCGCGCCACTGGCTCGACGCAGTCGACGCCGCCGAATTGGCTGACCGCAAGCCGTCACAGCTCTCCGGCGGTCAAGCGCAACGAGTCGCAGTGGCGAGGGCATTGGCTGCTGAACCCGAACTACTCCTGCTCGACGAACCGATGTCTGCGCTCGACGTCGCCTCCGCCCCGGCATTGCGGTCGTTGCTGCGTAGGGTGCTCCGAACAGGAGATCGCACGGCCGTGCTCGTCACGCACGACGCTCTGGATGCGCTGGCCCTTGCCGACACCGTTGTCGTGCTGGACGGCGGCCGGGTCGTCGAACGTGGTGACGTACGAACAGTTCTGACTCGCCCGCGTAGTGCATTTGCAGCACGCATCGCAGGGATCAACTTGCGCAGCGGCACGATGGCCGGAGACGGAATGCTCAGAAGTCCGGTCGGGGTGGATATCGCGGGCCAGACGGAGACCGACCTACCGGCCGGCAGTGCCGCCGTGGCAGTCTTCGAGCCGCGAGCAGTGTCGGTCTACCTGGATCCGCCTCACGGGAGCCCACGAAACGCGTTTGCGGTCACGATCGCGGAGATCGAAAATCGAGGCGATGTCGTCCGAGTCCGAGCCGAGGACGAAGCCGGCCAGCCGGGCTTGTCTGCCGACATCACGGCGAGCGCAGCGGCCGAGCTCGATCTGGTTCCGGGATCGGCCGCTACGTTTGTGGTCAAGGCCACCGAGACGCTGATCTATGCGCAGGGCGCAGGCTCGTAGACGTCCTCTACGACCGAATCCGCATAGAGGGCTGCAATTTCGGGCGCGTACTTCTCGGCTATCGGCTTGCGCCTGAGCTTCATCGTCGGTGTCAGCTCGTCGCCGCCTGGCTCCCAGAACGTGGTGAGTACGTGAAACCGCTTGATCTGCTCGGCCCTCGACAGACGCGAGTTTCCCTCGGCGACAGCAGTTGCAACGATGTCGACGATCCGAGCGTCCTTGGCGAGTACCGCGGCCTCGGCCGCAAGTCCCAGTGAGCGTGCCGCTCCGACCGCGGCGTCGGCGCTGAGAGTGATCAACGCTGTGTTGAACTTTCGGCCGTCTCCGATTGCCACGACCTCACCGATCAACGACGACGACGTCTTCACTGCGGTCTCGATGGCAGCGGGGGACATGTTCTTTCCCGACGCATTGATGATCAGCTCCTTCTTGCGATCGATCACCGTGAGGTATCCGTCTGCGTCGGCCGTGACGATGTCTCCGGTCGAAAGCCAACCGTCTGCACTGATCGCTTCGGCCGTTTTTGCCGGTTCGCCGCGGTACCCCTTCATGACCAACGGTCCTCGAACCAGTAGCTCACCGTCCGCCTCGATGCGCATTTCCATGCCTGGAAGCAACTTTCCGACCGTTCCCAGCTTGGTCGGCTCGGCCGGTGCGGTGCTCGCAATGCATGTCAGCTCGGACATTCCCCAGATCTCCGAGATCGGAACTCCCAGGGCTGCAAAGAATGCCAAGGTGTCCGGCGGAATCGGTGCGGCGCCAGAGATGGCCCACTTCAGTTCGGCAAAACCGAGTTTCGCACGCAGTGCGGAGAGGACCATTGCATCGGCTCGGGCGTAGTCCGCTTCCAGTTCGGCGGGGACTGTTTCACCGGCTCGCAAGTGTGCGAGCCGAGTGCGACCGACGTCGAGTGCCCACTGCAATGCCGCTCGCCGCGCGTCGTCCGGTTCGTTGGCGACGGCCGATTCGACTGCAACCTTCAGCTTTTCCCACACACGGGGGACGCTGCCCCAGATCGTGGGGCGACAGTCCGGAAGCGCAGCCGCTACCTGGCTCGGATCCGGCACGACAGTGATCTGGGTGCCGAACACCATTTGCATGTACAGGCAGGTGAGCCGATCGGCGATGTGCGCCGACGGCATGTACGAGGTGATGCGGTCACCGAACTCGACGGGGAGTACAGCACTGACGGCGGTGGTTTCGAACAACAGACAGGCATGAGTCGTCTCGACGCCCTTGGGGTTGCCGGTCGTGCCGGAGGTGTAGATCAACGTGGCGACGTCGTTCGGTTTCACCGCACGCCAGGTGCTCTCGAAATCGAAATCGGCGGCAGCAGAGGACTTCATCTGCTCCAGCGTCAGGGTGCCGGACTGCTGGGCAGACGGTTGCGCGTCGACGACCACGATCGTGTCGAGTGTGGCACCGGATCGGCGAACGGTATCCACGTACTGGGCCTCGCAGACGAGCACTCGCGCACCGGAATTGGCGAGGATGTACTGGATGGCTTCGGGTGCCGACGTGTTGTAGATGGAGAAGGACGTCGCGCCGAGGTGTTGGGCGCCGACGTCGATCGGGTAGAACTCGATGCGGTTACTCATCATCAATGCAACCGTATCGCCATGTCCCACGCCGATTCCGGCCAATCCCGCGGCAACATCGCGAACCTGTTCGCCGTACGCGCGCCACGTCAGTGTTCGCGCATCGCCGATGTCTCGCAAAGCCACCGCGTCGGGCGCTACCGCCGACACTCGCTGGAAGGCTGCACACAACGTAGTCATGATGTTCTCCTGGATGCCTTTGGCAGGGCTGATGCATTCGTCGGGGCCGCAGCGGTGGTTCTGTCTTCGAGTTCGCGGATCAGGTCGTGTGCCTGTTTGTCTTTTGCCAGGTAACCGTCGGCAAGGACATTGATGAAACCGCGTCCCCACGCCCAGGGTTCCCAGGCAGCGGGGGCAAGGGTCCGGGCGGCGCGGCGCGCGATCGCGTCGGCGATCACGGTGGCGGCACGGTCCGGGGAGATTCGATGACGGAGGGGACCAGGTAGTCGAGCGTCGAGTTTGCGCCCGATCTCGTCGTCGTCGAGTGTTGCGCGTGCAAGTTGTGTATCCACCATCCCGAAGTACGCGATGCCGGCAGTAGCGCCGTAGCCGGCAACCTCGAGACGCAGCGCCCGGCCGAGCGCTTCGACCCCAGCCTTGCTGATCATGTACGAAGCGCCGCCCAAACCGGGGGCGAACGACGCCGCCGATGACACGACGACGATGTGCCCACTGTTGCGGATCACCTCGTCGATGGTCGGATGCACGGTGTTGAAGACGCCGGTGAGATTGACGTCGAGCACACGATCGAAGGCGTCGGGATCGATCTGGCGCAATGTTGCCGGGGGAGGGGTGATTCCGGCGTTGGCCACTACGACGTCGATTCTGCCCAGCTGCTCGATGATCGTTTGCACGGCTGCGGTCATGCCGTCCCGATCTCGGACATCGGCCGTCACCGTCACGACTCGCTGTGACTCGAATGAGCGCTCGGCCGTTGCCAATGAACTCTCGTTGACGTCGACCAGTGCCACGGTGGCCCCACGCCGGTGGAGAGTGCGCGCCAGCGCTGCACCGATACCGTCGCCTCCACCGGTGATCAGTACGACCTTCCCGGCGACGTCGTAGTCGAGTCGGCGTCCGGGCAGTGGAATGCCCAGATCGCGGACTGTTCCCGCAATTGCGGACAAGCGTCCCGTCATTGCTTCAGTGCCTTCCGTGTAGTGCGCGGATGAGAACCTTGACCAGCCAGTCGATTCGGGCGGTCCGTCGAAACGTCGTCAGTGGTAGGGGCGAACGGAATCGTTGCCGAGTCGTCGAACGAGCGTAGGTGAACTCCTTCAGACCATCTGGGCCGTGAACGCGTCCGAAACCAGATGCTCCGACCCCACCCAGTGGCAGGTTGGGAACCGCGGCATACATCACGTAAGAGTTCACCGACGCTCCTCCGGATCGGAGCCGATCGGCAACAGCCGCTCCGTCCTTGCCGAACACGCTTGCTCCCAATGCGTATGGCGACGCATTGACCAACTCCACCGCCTCGTCCATCGAGGCGACCTTGGTGATCGTCATCGTCGGGCCGAAAGTTTCCTCCGTGACGGCGAGGCTGTCTTCGGGGACGTCGACCATGATGGTCGGTTGCACGTACTGGCCGGAGATCGAGCCGAGCCCTCCGAGAACGACACGTCCACCCCGCGACATCGCGTCGTCGATGTGGCGCCGGATTACAGCCACTTGCGAGGGCATGGTGATCGGACCGATCTTGTCTTCGGCACCCGGACCCGCATGAACTCGGGCAGCCAAAGTGATTGTCTTGTCGATAAACTCGCCGTAGACATGTTCGTGCACGTATACACGCTCGACGCCCAGACAGGTTTGACCGGAGTTGGACAATGCTCCCCACACCGCAGCATCCGCGGCGGCACCGACATTTCCGTCGGCATCAAGGATGAGCGCGTCCTTACCACCACATTCCATCAACACCGGTGTGAGGGTCTCGGCGCACGCTGCCATGACTTTCTTGCCCGTCGCGGTCGATCCGGTGAACCCGATCTTGTCGACACCGGCCAGGCACAGTGCCGCGCCGACCGAACCATCGCCCGTGACGACCTGCAGCACAGGATGTTCAGGGACGACCTCGGCGAAGGCGCGGCCCAACCATTGCCCGACTGCCGGTGCGAACTCACTCGGCTTGTAGACCACGGCGTTGCCTGCAGCCAGCGAGAACGAGAGCGAACCGAGTGGGGTGAAGACCGGATAGTTCCACGGACCGATCACACCGATCACCCCGAGAGGTCGATACTCCACCGAGGCGGCCTGATTGACCGTCAACAAACTGGAGCGGACGCTGCGCCTGCCCAGTACCTTTCGGGCATTCTTCGACGCCCACGCGAGATGTTCGAGTGCCATGGCGATTTCGAGCATCGCGTCGGGGTGCGGCTTGCCCATGTCCCGGTGCACGACGTCGGCGAGTTCGGATGCTCGACGAGCGATGATTCCTCGCCACCGATCCAGTCGACGAGCGCGTTGCTCGAATGTCAGTTCTGCCCACCATTCGGAAGCAGTACGGGCGTCGCGCACTGCCTGTGTCACCGTGTCGTCGGACGCCTGTGTGGTCGTGTCGATCTCGGTCGCCGTCATCGTGGAGTTCCTTGAAGTGTGTGGTGGACGGCGCCGTCGGCCCAGCCGCGAGTGACGCGTTCGAGGATCGGTCGGGACAGAGACAGAATCGGGGCGAGCCACGGCTCCGCTTGGACAGCGAAGGTCCAGGTGAGGCGGCTGCCAGTCGAAGTCGGTTCCAGCACCAGATCTTCGGCGAAGCGTTTGAACCCCGGAAGTGACGCCGACTCCACGTAGAACGTCATCCGACGCCCCTCGTCCCAGCGGAAGAATCGCTCGTTCAGTGCAGCAAAAGCGCCGGCTCGCACGGTTCGCGTAGTCCCGACGCAGAATGGTCTGTCCGAGGTCCAGTCGGCTCCGGTGATCCCGTGCGCCCACGACGTGAGCGCTCCGTCCGAGGTCAACGTCTGCCACAAGCTTTCACATGTCGCTTCGGATTCGATCCGGTGAGTGATCACCAGCGGAGCGGAGCGGATGAAGGCTGCGTCGGCCGCAGAAAGAGAGAATTTTCCCTTCACAGGTCCACCACCAAAGACCCACCGGTGGAACGTGATCGACAGGTCAACATCGAACCAGTACGTTCGGATTCGGTGAGGAGGGTGTCTCGATGCTCGACGGTCCCGGAAAGCACCCGGACCTTGCATGTACCGCAGAAGCCCTGTTGGCATGAATACGCTACTCCGGGAAGTACGCGTCGTATTGCAGCCAATGCACTTTCGGACTCGCCCACATCGACGGTGAGACCGGTGCGCGCCAGATGCACCGTGAACTCCTTGCCGTCGACTACCGGGAGTGGGGAGAACCTCTCGCTGTGCACCGATCCGGTCGGGTTGGCGGCGAAAGTTGCCGCACGCACCGTGTTCATCAGCGGAACCGGTCCGCACGTGTACACCGCGGCACCTGGATCCGCAGCAGCGACGAGTGTTCCGATATCCGTCGGACCCAGCTCGTCGTCGGGTCGGATGGTTACCCGGCCGCTGGAATACTCCTCGATCTCGTTCAGGAATGGCATAGCTGCCCGAGTTCGTCCGAGATAGTCCAATCGCCACGGGACTCCGCGGCGGTGACAGCGTTGCACCATGGGAAGTATCGGAGTGATCCCGATTCCGCCCGCAACAAAGAGGTACGACGGAGCAGTGACAAAAGGAAATGCATTCCGCGGCCCTCGTACGTCGACAACCATTCCGGGTTTCAGCGACTCGTGTATCTCGCGGGAGCCGCCCCCGCCTTCGTCGATCCGCCGGACGGCGATCCGATACGAGGTCAAGTCGTCGGGGTCTCCGCACAACGAATACTGTCGTTGTCTTCCCGAGGGGAGAATGACGTCTAGGTGAGCGCCGGGAATCCACGACGGCAGGGTGATTCCTTCCCTCGGGGTCAAGGTGACACTCAGGACGTCTGCGCACTCGAACCGGACGGACTTCACGTCCAGCGTCATGTCGAATCCGCTGTAGCGGACCGGGTTGGGACGCGAAAGTATCTGCGCTGCAGGACTTGACGCAAAGATTCGACGGTATGCGCTCGTCGCCTGTGCGGCAATCCTCAACGACCGGGTCGGTGTGAAGTCTTGTGCGTCGTGAGGACGGTCGGCAGTCGTCTTGTTCATCCTTCACTCTTTTCGGAAGAACGATTGGCGGCAGGTGAGCGAGCGAGGTAGCGCATGGCTACGTCCATGTCCCCGATCTGGGACGGATGGAAGCTCGGCCGCAGATACGGAGGAATCTCGGTGATCAGGAATTTCATGTTCGGGACCAGGCCGCGGCGAGTGGCGCTGATCAGTTGCAGAGGCCACAGGCGGCCCTTCGCCTTCGACGGGTCCTGCCGGAAGAGGTAGTTCATCGAGGCGATGAACAACACGAACAACGTGAAGCTGGCGAGCAGCGCCGTGCGAACGCGGCGGGCGTAGCTACCGTCCACGTACATGTAGGCGTCGAAGGCCACGTTGCGGTGCTCGACTTCCTCGGCGCCGTGCCACTTGACCATGTCGAGCATCGTCGGGTGCATGCCGGCATCTTCGAGGGCGGGATCGGTGAGCAGCCATTCCCCGACCACCGCCGTGTGGTGCTCCATCGCGGCAAACAAGCCGAGACGTTCACAGAGCCAGGCGTGCTTGGCTTTTCCGGTCAATCCTTGGTCGCCCAATATCTTGTCCACGAGCCAGTCCATCCGGCGTGACATCGGTTTCATGTCCATGCCGAGGTCCGCAAGATGCTCGCGTGCACCTTTGTGCGACGACGCGTGTGTTGCTTCCTGTCCGACGAATCCCACCACCTCTTCGTGCAGGCGGGGGTCCTCGATGAGCGGGAGTGCTTCGGCGAGCGTTGCGGACATGGCCCGCTCTCCCTCGGGCAACACGAGATGCATGAAGTTGATGACGTGGGTGACCATCGGTTCGTTCGGCACGTAATGCAGTGGTACGCCGTCCCAGTCGAATTCGACGTCACGGGCGGCGATCGCATGTGCTTCGTCGGTGTATCGGCGCGCGCCGGACGGTGCGACGACGGGTGTGCCTCGGAAGGCGTTGATGCCGAGCATTATCGGCTCCTCACGGTTTCTCGGGCAGTGGTGAGTGATTCGGACGAGACGGGTTGTACCTGCGCGTAGTGAGCGAGGTCGGCTCGTTTGGTCCTGGTGCGGAAGGATCGGTTGAATCCGGGATAGAAGGTGTAATTGCGGCCGCCGTCGACGAGGTAGTAACTACTGCACCCGCCGGCGTTCCATACGCTGGTGGCGAGTCGGCGGTCGGTCGCGCGCACGAACTCTCTCTGCACGTCTGCCCGGACGTCGATACTGCCGATGCCGCGCTCGTCCATTTGAAGAATGCAGCTCACGATGTACTCGACCTGCGCTTCGATCGTGACGACCTGCGAGGTGTAGACCACGGAATTGGGGCCGAGGATCATGAAGAAGTTCGGAAACCCGCTGATGGTGGTGCCGAGGAAGGCCTCGGCACTGCCGTTCCACGTCTGCGCGAGGCTGCGGCCGTCCTTGCCCCGGATGATGTCGAACGACGGGTTGTCTCCCATACGAAAGCCGGTTCCCATGACTATGGTGTCGACTTCCCGGAAGGCGCCGTCCGCGGTGAGGACTCCGCGCTCCTGCACCTCGACGATTCCGTCCGTCACCACCTCCACATTGGGTGACGCCAGCGCGGGATAGTAGGTGTTCGAGAACGTCGGACGCTTGCATCCGAATGCGTAGTGGGGGAGCAGCTTTGCGCGAAGCTCCGGGTCCCGCACCTGCCGGCGAAGGTGTGCTCGGCCGAGTGCGGCCAGCCCTTTGAGCAGTGACGGCTTGTACACGAATCCGGGTACCAGGGCTTCTTGGAGCAGGTCGAGTCCCTTGCGTGCCAGTCGTTGGGTGAGCGGCACCCGCTCGAAGAGAGCGCTCGGCCAGCCGGTCATCGGCTGATCCGGGTGCGGCAGGATCCACGTCGGTGTCCGCTGGAACACGGTCAACGTGTCCGCGAGCGGTTGCAGTCTGGGGATGATCTGCACCGCAGAGGCACCGGTGCCGACCACGGCTATCCGCTCACCGCGAAGGTCGTGGTCGTGGTTCCAGTCCGCGGTGTGGAACATCTGACCACGAAACGATTCGAGCCCGGGAAGGTCGGGTGTGGCGGGGGCACTGAACGGGCCGGTGGCCGCGACCAGGAACTGTGTCTCCCACACGGTTTCCGCAGTGTGTACCCGCCAGATCTGGGCTTGCTCGTCCCACGAAGCTTCTGTCACGTCCTGGTTGCAGTGGAAATGACCGGCCAGTCCGAAGCGATGGACGCAATCCCGGAGATAGTCGTAGATCTCGGGCTGTAGCGGATACAGCCGCGTCCAGTTCGGATTTGGCGCAAACGAGAACGAGTACAGAATCGACGGGATGTCGCACTGTGCACCGGGGTAGGTATTGACCTGCCAGGTCCCCCCGGGCTCCGCGGCACGTTCCAGAACGACGAAGTCGTCGATCCCGGACTGCTTCAAGCGGACAGCCGTTCCGATGCCGCCGAAACCGGCTCCGATGACGACGACTCGTGTTCGGCGAGTTCGAGTTTCCTCGTCACCGGCCGATGGCCCCGAGGTTGGGTCGATGTCGACCATGTGTGACGCCTCCTGATTGGTGCGTGAACAACTGAACGAAGAGTAAGTCTGACATCAAGTGATGTCAACAGCGGTTGATGTCAGAATTCAACTGATTGACATCGGGCGATGTCAGTTCGCTTGCGGAGGTCGCCGCGATAACCTGAGGTCGAGAGCGCTGCCGGTCAGTGAGAACATGGGGACATGACGGATACCGAGGCTCGGCGCACCGGCCCGCGCAGGTGGCGTGGGCAGGAACCGGAAGATCGCCGCGCCGCGCGCCGGACACAGCTGATCGAAGCCGGGTTGCAGATCATGGGCACCGAGGGAGCGGCCGCCGCGACCATGCGTGCAACCTGCCGCGAGGCCGCGCTGACCGAACGGTACTTCTACGAGAGCTTCGCCAACCGTGACGAACTGCTGGTCGCCGTGCTCGACGAGGTCGTTCTCGGTGCGCGTGACACTATTCTGGACGCTCTCGAGGCGGCGCCTTCCGCACCGTCGGCCCTGATCCGCCACGTGGTGAAGGCCTTCACCAACTACGTATTCAAAGATCCTCGACGTGGACGCATCATGTTCGTCGAATCCCAGGCGGAACCTGCGCTGTGGGATCGAGGGCGAGAATTGATGGCGGAGTTCACGAATCCGATTTCCGCGTCGCTCGAGCTGATGTACGGCGGCGAGGCAACCGACTCCGCGAACTCCGAACTCAATTCGGTGGGGCTGTTCGGTGCCCTCGCGTTCATCTATCAGGCGCACACCCCGTCCTCCAAGATCTCTCGAAAGCGTTTGGTGGAGCACATTTCGCTCATGGTCGAGGCGCAGGCGACGGTCAACAGCACGCCCGCGAGAAAAGAATGACGTCCGCGTCGGCCACAGGCGGAAGGCGTCTCGGTCCCGAAGACCGGCGTGAGCAGATCATTGTCAGCGCGGCAAAGGTTTTCGAGGAGAAGTCTTTTGCCGACGTCTCGATGACCGAGTTGGCCAAGGCGGCTGGGGTCGGACGTCCGCTGCTCAATCATTACTTCGGCTCCAAGCGTGAGTTGTATCTCGACGTCGTGCGGCGGTTCGTCTTCATTCCCGAAGTGGCGGTGGACCGCATTCCGCGATCGGCGAGCCAGGAGAAGCGGATCGGCGCCGTGATCGATCGGTGGCTCGACGTCGCCTGGCGTCATCGCGACATGTGGATCTCGACAGTCATGTCCGACGACCTCCGCCGTGATCCCGAGATGGATCGGATCCTCCAGGATGCTGACGACGTTGCTGCGCGACGCATGATGGATGCGCTCGAGATTCGACCGAGTGAAGGCAGCGAGGCTGCTGTTCATTCGATGATCGTGGCGTACGGAGGCTTGGCGAAGGCCGCCAGTAAGCAGTGGTTGGTGACGGGAGCCCTCGACCGCGAACAGGTGCACCTTCTGCTGGTACGCAGTTTGCTCGCCATCGTGCGTGACGTTCTGCCGGCGTGCGAGGCGGATTCCTGATTGCTCAGAGTGATCTCGCCACGAGGTCCTTCATGACTTCGTTCGATCCGGCGTAGATTCGCTGAATACGAGCGTCGGCATACATCTGAGCGATGGGATATTCGAGTATGTAGCCGTACCCGCCGTGTAGTTGCACGCAGCGGTCGATCACGGCGCACTGCTGATCGGTGAGCCAGTACTTGGCCATCGCGGCGGTAGTCGCATCGAGCTGCCCGGCAAGGTATTTGACGATGCAGTCGTCGATGAACGTTCGTGAGATACGAGCGATGGACGCGCACTCGGCAAGCTCGAAGCGCGTGTTCTGCAGATCGAAGAGCGTTTGCCCGAACATGTTTCGGGATTTGGTGTACTCGACGGTGAGGGCGACTGCACGATCCATTGCCGCAGTGGCTGCAACTCCGCAGATCAATCGTTCGGGCAGTAGCTGCTGCATCAGCTGGGCAAACCCTGTGCCTTCGCGGTCCCCGAGCAGGTTTGTTGCAGGCACCCGCAAGCGGTCGAAGAACAGCTCGGTGGTGTCCTGGCCCTTCTGTCCGACCTTCTCGAGTATTCGCCCGCGCTCGAAACCCGGTGTGTTGTCATCGACCTCGGCCACGATGAGCGACACTCCACGCGCTCCGAGGCTGGGATCGGTCTTGGCGGCGATGATCACCAGATCACAATTGCGACCGTTGGAGATGAAGGTCTTTGCGCCGCTGATCAGATAGTCGTCACCGTCGCGGACGGCTCGGGTGGTGATGTTCTGCAAGTCGGATCCGGTGCCGGGCTCGGTCATGGCGATTGCGCCCACCCACTCGCCACTCACCAGCTTCGGTAGCCAGCGCAGTTTGTGCTCGTGATCGGCGTAGGCATTGAGGTAGTGCGGCACGATTCCCGAGTGCACGCCGAGTTGGAGTGAATGATCACCCGCCATGACCTGCTCGTGGAACAGCACGGCGTCGTGCGCGAAAGTTCCTCCTCCGCCGCCGTACTCGGTGGGGATCGACATGCCGGCGAGCCCGAGCGCCCCGAGTTCTCGATATGCGGATTTGTCGGGAAAACCTTGGGACGCGAAGCGTTTCTGATGCGGTGTGACGTGTTTGGCGAAGAAGTTCCTTGCCAGGTCGGCCACGGCCTCCAATTCGTCGTCCATCCACGGGGACCGTCGTTCTGCGGTCCGGGTTGCGGTAGATCCTTGCGTCATCGTGATTCTCCCGATCGATGAAGTGCGACCCGCGAGCGGATCCGACTCCACCTATCATCCACACTGTTGACATAGTGTCAATAAAGGGGTGGTCGAATCGACCTCCGGACCCGCCTCGAATTCCACGTCGGCCGCCCGCAAGAATGGGACGACACAGACACGAACAGGCCGGCGCGAAGGATGGGCAGTGGACCCCGAAGAAACATCAGCGGGTCGCGAGTCCAACCTCCCGGCTCCGCGGCCGGCGCGCAGCGTCCTGTTCGGATTGCCGCCGGTGGGAAACAGGTACCCCGGAGCGGTTCGCGTCGCCCTCGCCCTGGCGATTCCGGCGGCCATCGCCACACTGCTCGGATTCGGGTCTGCTTCGCTCCTGGTCGGCCTCGGTGCATTTGCATCGATATACGGTGAGGGTCGTCCGTACCGGAGCAGGTGGAAGGCAGTCGGTATCGCTGCGACGGCGCTGACGATCCTGTCCTTCGTCGGGGCATCGGTGGGTGAGCCCGTCCACCGAGCCATCGCCGGGGGAGCGCCGACGGTGCTGCTCGTCTTTGTCGTGCTGATCATGGCCGTCGTGGTGTCGACCTGCGCCTTCACCGTCGACGCGCTTCGATTGGGTCCACCGGGCGCGTTCTTTCTGTTGCTCACCACCGAGATCAGTTCCGTGATCGCCACTCCCGGTCAGCCGCCGGTCGAGGTCGCGATGTGGACGGCAATCGGTGGGATCAGCGCGGTGGTCGTCTCGATGACGGGAATCCTGTGGGCACCGAGAGCTGTCGAACGCAGCGCTGTACAGGCAGCCGTCTCGGCCGTTGCGGAGTACACGGACGCTCAGGCGACGTACGCCCCACCCGAACTCACGCGAGACAAACGCCACGCTGCAGCACTTCGGCTGCACGACGCGTGGCAGTGCCTCTACCGCGGCGCAATCGTCGGGAAAGACCACCCGTTGACCCGTGAACTCGAACGAGCGCAGATCTCGATGGCCAGGGCGATCTCCGACGACCACGATCCGGAACTCATGGCCGACCCCGCGTTCGACGTCGACGACGTCGGTGCTCACCCGCCTCTGCCCGACCCGACGATCCGATATCGGTTCCTCCGCGCCTGCAATCGGTCCAGCCGAGCGTCGGTGACGGCACTTCGGCTGTCCATTGCCTGTATGGCGGCGGGAACCCTCACCGTCCTGCTCGGCATCGATCGCCCGGACTGGGCGGTGATCGCCGCGGCGATGGTCCTTCATCAAGGACCGGATCGAATACTGGGCACCTATCGCGGAATCCACCGCATCGGTGGGACCGTCCTCGGGTTGATTCTGTTGGGTGCCATCTACTCCTGGAGTCCGACCGGTCTGTGGTTGGTGGCGGTACTTGCAGTCCTGATGGCGGGGATCGAGCTGTTCCTGGTGCGGAATTACGGGATAGCCGTCATCTTCATCACCGCCCTCGCGATTCTCCTCGGCGCGGCCGGTGGTGCGCACGGGACCGTCCGACATCTGATCCTCAGCCGCATGCTCGAGACGGCAATCGGCGTCGTCGTGGCGTTGGTGGTCCTGTGGACGGTGGGGCGCGGTGCGCATCGACGCACTCTGATCTGGGTCGACGAACGGGCGGGTAGCGTCCTGTTCAAGCTGCTGACCGAAATTCGCGCGAGGCACTATGCACCACAGACGAATTGGTCGGAGCTTTCGGAGCTTCGTCGGGACCTGGACTTCGAACTGCGAGGTAGCGCGATGGCCGGGATCGACGCCGCCCACAACGAACCCGAGTGGGCGTCGCAGCAGTGGAGGACGCACACCGAATTGCATCATCTGGGATCGGATGTACTGCACCGACTGTGGTTCGGCACGCAGGTGTCCAGATCACACCTCGAGGAATGGGAGTCTCGCTACTTGCGTTCGGGTTCGGTGTGATCGAGCATCGGCACAGCGCTGAACTTGGCTGGATTCGCAATGTCGTAGGCCGCGCACACGACTCCGTCGCGGACAGTGAAGCCGGCAACGCGAGCGGCGAACTGCGGGTACTGGTCGTCCCCCGGTGAGCCGGCGAATACACCGCCGAGCTGTCCGTTGACGAGAACCGGTGACATCGAGAACACCGCTGCCGGTCCGTACTTGCGGGCCAATCCCAGATAGAACCGCGCCACACGATCACTGCCGCGCACGACGTTGACGGCCGTGCGGGTAGTTCCGCCTGCGTCACCGATCAGGACGGCATCGGGATCGAGTGCATCGATCACGGCGTTCAGATCTCCACTCGCGATAGCCGTCACCAATCGCTCGACGGCGGCAGCATGTTCCTCGCCACTGACCGGGGCCGGCGCCGAAGCTGCGGCTTTACGTGCCCGCGAGGCCAACTGGCGGGCAGTGGCTACTTCGATGTCGAGGATGCGCGCTACCTCGGCGAAGGGCACGTCGAATCCGTCGTGCAGGACGAAGGCAACGCGCTGAGCGGGAGTAAGAGTGTCCAGGACGACGAGGGCAGCAAAACGATTCTGTTCCTGCCTCACGACGTACTCGAGCGGATCGGGTGTCGCTGAGGGTGTGCCCGCGGTGGCGTCGACGGGCGTGACGATCGGCTCCGGAAGCCACTGTCCGACATAGCTTTCTCTTCTGACCGCGGCCGATTTGAGATGATCGAGGCAGATGCGGCCGACAACTGTGGTGAGCCATCCGCGCAGTTCGCGGATCTGCAACTCGTCGCCTCGCGTGTTTTCGGCAACTTGAAGCCGTATCCACGCTTCCTGCACCGCATCCTGAGCGTCGCTGAAACTTCCGGTGAGACGGTAGGCCACCGACGTCAGGTGGCCACGGTGTTGCTCGAAGTCCTGCGCAGTCGTCGGCGAAAGCATGCCCTCATGATACGGACCTCACACATTAAATCCGGCATGAATGTAACCGTTGACCCAGGTAGTGGGTGCCGACGTATGGTTTCGGCACTGCTCACGGCTCGATCCTGTCTGCACATTCATTGGAGTCTCACGTGTTTCGGTCTTTCCCGCTCATGTCGCTCAACTGTTGTCGTTGAACTGACATTCCCCACACCTGCCTGTGCCGAGCGCCGCACACGGCGCTCCGGACAGGTGTAGCCGAGAACTGAACCAATCATCTTCTACAGGAAGCAACTTCATGATTCGCCCTCGTTTCGCGCGCTCGGTAGCCGCGGTCGTCGCTCTTGTCACTCTGTCCAGTTCTGCCGTTGCCTGCTCGGGCTCCTCCGACGAAGTGGTCAAGACCGCCGACGGCAAGACCGTCCTGCGGTACGAGGGCAGCACCGGACAGGTCATCTACCCCGAACTGGCCGCTGACCTCGGCTACTTCAACGACGTGGAGCTCAACTGGATCGGCGATACGACCAGCGGCCCTCAGAGCATTCAGAACGCAGCGACCGGTCAAACCGAGTTCGGGGGAGCGTTCAACGGTGCGGTGGTGAAGTTGGCTTCCGCGGGTTCACCGATCACCTCGGTCATCGGGTACTACGGCTCCGACAAGGAGAGCTTCAACGGGTACTACGTTCTCGACGACAGTCCGATCAAATCGGCGAAGGACCTGATCGGCAAGAAGGTCGGGATGAACACCCTCGGTGCGCACCACGAGTTCGTCGTGCGTGAATGGCTTGCGCGGGAGGGGCTTACACCGGACGAGATCAAGCAGGTGGAACTGATCGTGGTTCCGCCGGTCAACACGGAACAAGCGTTGCGGCAGGGACAGATCGACGTCGCCACCCTCGGCTCGGTCTTCCGTGACTCCGCGCTCGAACGTGGTGGCCTTCGCGAGCTGTTCACGGACGAATCGTTGTTCGGCTCGTTCACCTACGGCACGTTGGTGTTCCGTGACGACTACATCGCGCAGAACAAGGAGGCGGTCGCCGATTTCGTGCAGGGAACAGCGAGGGCCATCCGCTGGACGCAGACACACCCACGAGAAGAAGTGGTCGCGAAGCTGACGTCGATCATCAACAGCCGCGGACGCAACGAGGACACCAAGCTCATCAGCTACTGGAAGAGCCCAGGAGTCGCCGGCCCCGGCGGAACGATCACCGATACCGAGATCAGCACGTGGATCGACTGGCTCACCCGTAACGGCGAACTCGAAGAAGGAAAGTTGAAGCCGTCGGACATCTACACCAACGAATTCAACCCGTACGCCAACGGAACGTATTCACCCGACAGCGGCGCTGACGGACAGGCACTGGAGGCAGCAAAATGAGCACAGAACCGAAACTACGGCTCGAGCACGTCACCAAACAGTTCGACATTCGTGGGACCGACGAAGTTTTCACCGCGGTCGAGGACATCAACATCGACGTGGCGCCGGGGGAGTTCCTGGTCCTCGTCGGGCCGAGTGGTTGCGGCAAGTCGACTCTGCTGGACCTCCTCGGAGGACTCAGTTCGCCCACTTCCGGTCGAATCCTTCTGGACGGCAAGCAGATCACGGGCCCAGGCTTGGATCGGGGAATCGTCTTCCAGCAATACGCGCTGCTTCCATGGCGAACTGCACGTCACAACATCGAGTTCGGACTCGAAGCGAAGGGCGTGAAGAAGAGCGAGCGACGCGAGCTCGCCGAGCATTACCTCGAACTGGTCGGTCTGCAAGGTTTCGCGGATCGCTATCCGCACGAGTTGTCCGGTGGAATGAAGCAGCGAGTCGCGATCGCCCGCAGCCTGGCATTCGACCCCGAAGTGTTGCTGATGGACGAACCATTTGCAGCGCTGGACGCACAGACGCGAGAGTCGCTGCAGGACGAGCTTCTGCGCATCTGGAAGGCCACCGGCAAGACGATCCTGTTCATCACCCACGGAATCGACGAGGCCATCTACCTCGGGCAACGTGTTGCAGTACTGACTTCGCGGCCGGGGCGCGTCAAGACGATCGTCGACATCGACATCGACCGGTCCGGCGACGACGTGCGATCAGGTGAGGAGTTCCGAGTGTTCCGGCACCGGATCTGGACGCTACTGCACGGTGAAGTCGAGCGCGCTCGGGCCGGCGAACTCGATCCTGCCAAGGAGGTTGCACATGTCTAGCGCATTGGCGACGCCGGAGGTGGTCGCCACTCCGAAACCGTTGGCCGACAAAACACCTGACATTGCGCAGCGGAGCCAGGCCGGCGGCAAAGCGGCGCGCTACATTGGTTCCATCGCCTGGCGGATTGCCAAGCCGTCGATTGCGATCGCGATCTTCCTCGGGATCTGGGAAGCGGCACCTCGGCTCGGGCTGGTGGACAAGGTCTTCCTCCCGCCCTTCACCGAAGTTGTGTCCGCATTCTTCACCCTCGCCGAGAACGGACAATTGCAAGAGCATGTTTCCGCCAGTCTGACGCGTGCGCTGACCGGCTTCTTCGTGGCCATCGCGATCGCGATTCCGTTGGGAATTGCGATCGCCTGGTACCGCCCGGTCTCCGACTTCCTCAACCCGATTCTCGAATTGTTCCGCAACACAGCAGCCTTGGCGCTGCTTCCCGTCTTCGTGCTGATTCTCGGAATCGGTGAGGAATCGAAGATCGCCCTTGTGATCTACGCCTGCACCTTCCCGATTCTGCTCAACACGATCTCCGGTGTGCGAACAGTGGACCCCCTGCTGATCAAGTCCGCTGCCTCGCTGGGGTTCTCCTCGATTCGGCTGTTCCAGAAGGTGGTTCTGCCCGCCGCTGTTCCCACGATCTTCACGGGTATCCGCATGGCAGCCGCGTCGTCGATTCTCGTGCTGATCGCCGCCGAAATGGTCGGGGCCAAAGCCGGTCTCGGGTATCTGATCACCGCTTCACAACTCAACTTCCAGATCCCGAACATGTACGCGGGCATCGTCGCGATCTCGTTGTTGGGTCTGACAATCAACGCGATTCTGGTCCTGATCGAACGTCGGCTCTCGCGCTGGCGCGTCACCACCTGACCACACATTCACGGAAAGATTCTGCGAACTCATGTCCGAACGACAATTTCATCTGAACGCCTTCCTGATGGGCGTCGGCCATCATGAGGCGGCGTGGCGCCACCCACGCACAAATGCGGCCAACCTCCTGGACGTCAAGCACTTCCAGGAATTGGGGAGAATCGCCGAGCGTGGAAAGCTGGACTCGGTGTTCTTCGCCGACGGTCTAGCAGTCGGCCCGCGGGTCAAGTACAACACCCAGGCGATCTTCGAACCCGTCACCTTGCTGTCGGCGATCGCGGCGGCCACCGACAAGGTGGGGCTGATTGCAACCGCGTCGACCAGTTACAGCGATCCATACACTCTCGCAAGGAAGTTCGCTTCCCTCGATCACATCAGTGGTGGACGAGGCGGGTGGAACATCGTGACGTCGGCCGGCGCCGACGAGGCCGCGAACTTCGGCCTCGATGCGGTACCGACGCACAGCGGTCGTTACGAGCGCGCCGAGGAGTTTCTCGACGTGACGCTCGGACTCTGGGACAGCTGGGAAGAGGGGGCAGTTGTCCTGGACGAAGAGACCGGAATCTTCGCCGATCCTGATCGTGTCCATCGCATCGACCATGACGGTCAACGATTCACGGTGGCTGGCCCGCTCAATTCGCCGAGGTCTCCACAGGGACGTCCGTTGCTCGTGCAAGCCGGTTCCTCCGAGAGCGGTAAGGACTTCGCGGCGAAGTATGCCGAGGCCGTGTTCACCGCTCAACGAACACTCGAGCAGGGGCAGGATTTCTACACCGACCTCAAAGCGCGGCTGATCAAGTACGGGCGTAGTCCCGACGAGATCAAGGTGCTGCCAGGCATCGTTCCCTTCATCGCGGATACGGAAGAAGAAGCCAAGGCACTGGAGCAGTCGTTCACGGATCTCATCTCACCTGAGTACTCACTGCGCCAACTCTCGAACATGGTGGGCGTCGACCTCACCGAGCATTCGCTGGATGCCCCGCTGCCACCGTTGCCGGACATCGATCGCATCCAAGGAAACAAGAGTCGATACCAGCTCGTCAAAGACCTTGCGGAGAGCGAAAACCTCACCGTCCGTGAACTGATCGGCAAACTCGGCGGTGGCCGTGGGCATCGGACATTTGCCGGGACACCGGAGCAGGTCGCGGACGAGTTGACCGAATGGTTCGACAAGGGCGCCGCGGACGGCTTCAACATCATGCCGCCCTATCTGCCTGGAGGGCTCGAGGTGTTCGTCGACCGGGTCGTGCCGATTCTGCAGGCGCGTGGGATCTTCCGGACCGAATACACGGAATCCACCCTGCGGGGTCACTACGGCCTCGATCGTCCGGCGAATCGGTTTTCGCGGGCCGCTGACGCGGCAGAAGTGAGCGCGTGACGGAAACACTGCCCAAGGAACAGCCGGCGATTGCCGGTCTCAAGCCACTCGTCACAACGGTTTTCGTACCGGCGGCCATCTTCGGGATCGGTCAGGGAGCGGCTGCCCCCATCATGGCCGTCACCGCGCGCGACCTGGGTGCATCGGTTGCCGTCGCCGGCCTGATCGTTGCACTCGGTGGTTTGGGCGCCGTACTCGGTGACCTCCCCGCCGGCAGGATCGTGTCGCGTTTCGGTGAGCGCAGGTCGATCATCGGCGGAAGTTCCTTGGGTGCAACAGGAGTGGTGATTTGTCTCCTTGCGCAGACTCCGTGGATGCTCGGTATCGGCGCACTGTTGACCGGATTGGCGAATGCGGTGTGGGGCCTTGCGCGGCAGAGCTACCTCGCCGAGACCGTGCCACTCGGTCTTCGGGCCCGAGCAATGTCGTCGTTCGCCGCGATGTGGCGGTTGGGTTTCTTCCTGGGACCGCTCATCGGGGCCGGCGTGATTCTCCTGGTGGGAGCGCGCGGAGGATTCCTCGTCCAGTTGGTGGGCGTCGTGCTCGCCGGGGCGCTGATGGCCCGCGTTCCCGACCCGCCACGAAAGGTGCAGGCAGGCAACAGTGATCACGGACACGTCACGCTCCCGGAGATCCTTCGCCGTCATCGTGCCGCTCTGTCGACGCTCGGGACAGGCTCCCTTCTGATGGGCGCCGCCCGCGCTTCGCGTGAGGCCGTTCTTCCATTGTGGGCATTGCACCTCGGATTGGATGCAGCCCAGGTGAGTGTGATCTTCGGTATCGGTGCGGCCGTGGACTTGCTGTGCTCGTACCCGGCCGGACACATCATGGACCGATACGGCCGCAGGCTGGTCGCGGTGCCTTCGCTGACGGTGATCGGTGTGTCGTACCTACTGTTGCCGTTCTCGACGGGTGCAGTGGGATTGACCGTGGTCGCTGTCGTGATGGGGATCGGCAACGGGCTGGGCAACGGCGTGATCATGACCCTCGGTGCCGATATCGCCCCGCCCGAAGAACGCGCCGAGTTCCTCGCTGCATGGCGATTGACTCACGACACCGGCATGTTCGGTGGGCCGCTCGCGATCGGTCTACTCGCCGCGGTGCTCCCACTCGGGTGGGCATTCGCCGCTCTGGGCGCGACGTCGTTCGCCGGCGCGGCGATGATGTTCCGCTTCATTCCGGTCTACTCTCCGCGGGTGTCACCCCGGTCGCGCGTCGGGAAACTGTAGGTAGGCTCGCTACATGCGATTCGGACTGTTCGTACCTCAAGGCTGGCGTCTGGACCTGGTCGGCATCGACCCCGCGAAGCAGTGGGAGGTGATGCGAGACTTCACGCTGCGCGCGGAGGCAGGGCCGTGGGAGTCGGTGTGGGTCTACGACCACTTCCACACCGTTCCCCAGCCGACGGAAGAAGCGACTCACGAGGCGTGGACGTTGATGGCCGCACTCGGTGCATCGACGTCGCGTATCCGACTCGGCCAGATGTGTACCGCCATGAGCTACCGAAACCCGGCGTACCTCGCCAAGGTCGCCGCGACCACCGATC
>NZ_BAAILK010000012.1:235483-267786 GCF_054589475.1 Rhodococcus sp. no. 34 | reverse complement strand
CATCACGGGTGGACGCGTCGAGATGGGCATCGGCGGCGGTTGGTACGAGCAGGAGTGGCGTGCGTACGGCTACGGTTTCCCCTCTGCCGGTGAGCGTCTGGGCCGCCTCGACGAAGGAATCCAGATCATGCAGCAGGCGTGGTCGACCGGCAGCTCGACGCTCGACGGCAAGTACTACCAGGTCGACGGAGCGCTGTGCCGTCCACTTCCGTTGCAAGAGGGCGGAATTCCCATCTGGGTTGCCGGTGGCGGCGAGAAGGTCACACTCAAGATCGCGGCCAAGTACGCGCAGTACACGAACTTCGACGGCACCCCGGCCGGCTTCGCGCACAAGTCCGAAATCCTGAAGAAGCACTGCGACACCGTCGGTACCGATTTCGACGCCATCGTCCGTTCGGCCAACTACAACGTGGCCATCGGCGCGACGGAATCCGAGGTGGCTCAGCGGTTGGAGACACTGAAGGACAGACTGACGCCGTTGGTCGGCGAAGCTGCCGCCGATGCGTCGCTCGACGCGTTCCGCGGAATGCCTGCCGTGGGTACGCCCGAGCAGATCATCGAGAACCTGTCGGCGCTCGAGGCGCAGGGACTCCAGTACGGAATCTTCTACTTCCCCGAGGCCGCGTACGACACGTCGGGAATCGAGATGTTCGAGAAGGAAGTGCTGCCCGCGCTCGCGTAACCGTTTGGGCTAGCGCAGCGAGTCAGGAAGATCGGCCGGGTTGATCAGAACCCGGCGATCGGGGTGGGTGCGAACTTCTTCGGAGTCGGGGATCCGGCTCTGCAGGAAGTTCCACTCGCTCGCACTGACAGCAGCGATCGCGCGTGCCAGCACTGCCGAGTCCTTGGTTCCCCACTCGATCGGCATGGGGCTGACCATCTGCCACGTGTCAGCCTTGCTTCGGGTGGAACGATCCGAACGCAGTGCCACCGACGGAATGCGGTCGCCGACTCGCCACTTCGGATTGAGTCGAACGTTGCGGCTGACGAGCGCGTACTTCGGTGCTCCGGCCGCCGGCTTCGCGATGTCGATCAGTGCCGTCAAGGTCGCCGCTCGAGGGTGAACCTCGGTGACGATCGCGGGAACCAGTGGGTTGTCCGCATACAGAGATTCGACGCTTCCCACCTTGCGAGGTGCCCACACGGCAACCCACAGGGAACTGGCCGCACCGATGGCGAGGACTGCGCCGATGATGATGGACCACACCTCGCCCATGCTGATCAACCAGGCCCCGACCGCGGCGAGGACGATCGCGAAGATCACCGCAGAAATCTGCAGGCGGCGTACATCGGCCAGTGTGTCGTTGACCGACTTGGCGTGAGCCTTGTCGACGGTGAACTGGAAGTCAGCCACGAAAAATTCCTTCGGGTGGTGCCGGACGATCTAGGACCGGCCCCCGATCGCCCGGGGACCGTCCACCAGCGTAGCTAGTTTCGCGCGCGCTCCCACATCTGCAGGTAAGCCTCGGCGCCGCGGCTCATGTCCTCGATGATGGTGTCGCCGTCGGCTCCCGCGGCGATGCGCATGTCCGCGATCCAGTCGGGAATCATCCCGTACTGCGCCACGCCGTCGGTGTTCACGTCGAAAACCCGGGTGCCGGCGCGCTGCTGGTCCATGACCGTGCCGTCGAAGGCGGTGTACGGATATTGCAGCGGATTTTCTGCGGCGTCGCCGCGCGGTGCGGCCTGCGGCCCGAAGCCGTTGGTGTCGGCGCCGTAGCCGAAACCGAAGTAGTAGTTCTCGCTTCGCATCGCCCGTGCGTCCCGCCACTGGTCGATGAACCCACGCTCTTCGGGCTTTTCGTCCGATGCGTCGAGTTGTCCGGCGTACAGGGCGACAAATCCGCCGAGTGCGTAGATCCGCTTGTACAGGCTCGGGTCGCTCCAGCTGTGACTGGAAACGACGCCGGAGTAGTTCGCAGCTTCGAGAATATCGAGAGCCGCTTCGGCGGTCTTGACGCTCATGTGATCGATGTCCACGATCATCCCTCGGTCCATCAAACCTCGGATCGTGTACGCGCCGAGGTCGGTCAGGCCGTGCGAATTGCATTGCGGACCAGAGGGGTACACCGGAAGCGTCACTCCGGGTGGGAGTACCGCGAGAAGATTCTGTGCGCCGTCGACCTTGGTGGGCAGCACATTGTCCTCGGCAACGCCGGTGCAGGGTTCCGACTGCCAGAACTCCCCGGTGCCCAGGTAGTTGCCGATATTGACGGCCACTCCGGTGACGCCGCCGTCGAAACGGGCACCGCCGAGGGCGTTGTCGAACTTGTGCGTGACGATCATCTGCCGAACACCGAGGTCGTACAACTCGTCCAGGCCGCGGTCGATGTCGTCCTCGGTGCACTGCGGAATACCGTTGCGCACAGAGCAACCGAAGGGTTCGGACACCTCCACCCCGAGGGTGACGGCCAGCTTTCCGTCGGCGGCCACCTGCCTGGCCTGTTCAGGGGAGCTCACGATGCGGAACCAACCCCGGCCGGGACCGCCGTACTGGGCGTCGATGTAGTCCTGGAGTTCGCGTGTCTGCTGCGCCTGGATCCGGACGGTCTCCATCTCGTCACAGGGATTTCGCTTGCTCGGATACAGCTCGCACAGGACACGATTGGCGACAAAGAGATTGGTGAAGATTCGCAGCCCCCCGCGCCAGGCCCGCTCGACCCACTTGTAGTACGTCTGCTCGTGCGTCAGTGAATCGTGCGCCGGCCAGTCGGCGAAACTCGGCCAGCCGGTGGTGTCGTGAGTTTCGAAGGGATTGCCGTACGACAGAACGTTTTCGAGGAGCGCCGGTATCCCGTCGGGTTGATGGTCCGGGCAGTCGACGAGCGCTGCGGTGACGCCCTGAGGATCGAAAGGTCGGCCGCAGTGCAGGTTTCCGCCCATGAACTCGGAAGCGTTCATGTGCACGTGTGTGTCGATGAATCCGGTGACTTCACCGTTCGGTCCGATTTCTCCCGGAACGCCGTTTGCGCCCACCTCCGCTTCGGGGAAATCGGCGCAGCCGTCGCGCGGGATCAGCGTGAACGCAGATTCGGGAACGTCACCGGGATCGGACATCGTGAGCATCAAATCGCGCGAGATCAGTTGGCGGCCGTTCGAGGTCGCTGTCAGAACGAAGGACTCGCCGGTGGACATCACGGTCCAGTCGGTGGAGGGAGTTGCTTCGGAGGTGGCGAGTACCGAGTCTGCGCCGTCGTGCGAGATCATCGAACCGTCCGGGCCGTACAGCATGAATCGACCCAACTGGGCCGCATGTAGTCGGAACGGTTCGGCGTCTGCGGCTTTCGTTACGTCGGTGAGGTACGCCGACCCGTCACGACGGACGAAATCGCCGGACTCCGTACGAAGTGCGAAGCAACCGTTCGCAAGTGCGTACGCCGAGTTCTGCGTGGTGGGAGCAGGACTCGGAGCGGCCGCACTGACGCCGGTCGTGGCGACGATGACGGCGGCAGTCAGCAGCGAAATGGTCCCGGCGAGCCGACCCCGTAGACGTGGAACTGAGCGCATGGTGCAGGTGACCCCCGGCCGATGGACACGACTGTGACAGGGGACACTCTACAGATAACTGGACGTATGTCCATTTTATTCTGCAACGTGTTGCAGAAATGCTCAGCCGATTGCAGGTCCGAGCAGGTCATCGGCGTCGGTGATCCGATAGGCGTAGCCCTGTTCGGCGAGGAATCGCTGACGATGTGCCGCGTACTCCGCATCGAGAGTGTCGCGCGAGACCACCGAATAGAAGTGAGCCTGACCGCCGTCGTGCTTGGGTCGCAGTAGGCGTCCGAGTCGCTGCGCTTCTTCCTGTCTCGACCCGAAGGTTCCCGAAACCTGCACGGCGACAGATGCCTCCGGAAGGTCGATCGAGAAGTTCGCGACCTTGCTCACCACCAGCGTCTGGATCTCACCGTTACGGAACTGATCGAACAGGATCTCGCGTTCCTTGTTCTTGGTGGATCCCTTGATCACCGGGGCGTTCAGGGCTTCGCCGAGTTCGTCGAGCTGATCGAGATACGCACCGATCACCAAAGTCGGAGAATCGGGGTGCTTGGCCAGGATCGACTTCACGACAGCAATTTTCGTGTGAGCCGTCGAGCACAGTTTGTAGCGCTCCTCCGGTTCGGCGACGGCATAGGACATGCGCTCGGCGTCCGTCATCGTCACTCGCACCTCGACGCAGTCGGCCGGCGCGATCCAGCCCTGCGCTTCGATGTCCTTCCACGGAGCGTCGTAGCGCTTGGGGCCGATGAGCGAGAAGACGTCGCCTTCGCGGCCGTCCTCACGAACCAGCGTTGCGGTCAGGCCGAGACGGCGGCGCGACTGCAGATCTGCCGTCATCCGGAAGACGGGCGCGGGCAACAGGTGGACCTCGTCGTAGATCACCAGTCCCCAGTCGCGGGAGTCGAAAAGTTCGAGGTGCTTGTACTCGCCCTTCGTGCGACGTGTGATCACCTGGTAGGTCGCGATCGTGACCGGCCGAATCTCCTTGCGCTCGCCGGAGTATTCGCCGATTTCTTCCTCGGTCAACGATGTACGCGCGATCAACTCACGCTTCCACTGACGACCGGCAACGGTATTGGTGACGAGGATGAGGGTGGTGGCCTTGGCCTTTGCCATCGCTGCGGCGCCCACCATCGTCTTGCCGGCGCCACACGGCAGCACGACGACGCCCGAGCCGCCGGCCCAGAACGAATCCGCTGCCATCTGCTGGTAGTCGCGCAGTTCCCAGTGGCCCTCTTCGAAAGCGAGATCGATCGGGTGCGCTTCGCCGTCCACGTAGCCGGCGAGGTCCTCGGCCGGCCAGCCCACCTTGAGCAGCATCTGCTTGAGGCGGCCGCGTTCGCTCGGGTGGACGATCACGGTGTCGTCGTCGACCTTCTCACCGAGCATCGGCGAGATCTTCTTGTGTCGCATCACCTCGGTGAGGACTGCGCGGTCGAGGCTGACCAGGATGAGGCCGTGCACCGGGCTCTTGACCAGCTGTAAGCGTCCGTACCTGGCCATCGTGTCGACGATGTCGACCAGCAGCGGTTGTGGAACCGCGAATCGTGAGTACGACACGAGCGCGTCGACAACCTGCTCGGCGTCGTGTCCGGCGGCGCGGGCATTCCACAAGGCCAGGGGAGTGATGCGATACGTGTGGACGTGTTCGGGGGCCCGTTCGAGTTCCGCGAAGGGGGCGATTGCCTGCCTGGCATCGCCGGCGCGCTCGTGGTCGACCTCCAACAGCAGCGTCTTGTCGGATTGGACGATCAACGGTCCGTCGGTCACGGAATCCTCCTAGTGAAGCAAACGCGGCAGCCACAGAGCGTTGCGCCGCGTTGTCGGCTGACGCCAACCCTGCCATTGTCCTGGTATCGGGGCGCAGACGCCAACAGGCGACGCTCGCACAGCCCGAAGTAGAGGTGCCCGAGTGCGAGCACCCCTACGTCAACAGGGCAGGATCGACCGCTATTCCGGGAGGCCCGCGGGTAGTACGAGGATCTTCACGTGTTCGTCGGGTGCGCGCAGAGCTGCGAAAGCGTCCGAGACTCCATCCAGACCGACCCTGCCGGTGATGATCGCTTCGGCGTCGATCTCGCCGTCGGCGAGCCTCTGCAGGGTGATGTCGTAGGCATTCTCGTAAGGACCGTGACCGAAGTTGATCGAGATCCTCCGGAACTGCCCGACGACGGGAATGATCGTCTCGTCGCCGAACGGCGCAGCCAGAACCTGAATCCGCGAGTTGAACGGCAGAGTGTGCATCAGTTCTCCGATGACTCCCGCCCGACCGCTGCATTCGTAGGCGATCAGAACTCCGTTCGCGGCCTGGCCGACAAGCTGGTTGCCTTCGGCGATCATTCGATTCCACAGTTCGATCGGATCCTGCTCGGCCGGATCGACGACGATGTCCGCGCCCATCTTCGCGGCGAGCTCGCGTCGTTTGGGGGAGGGCTCCGACGCGATGACGATCTGCGCTCCGCGCGCTTTCGCGGCGACGATGGCGCCCAGTCCGATCGTTCCGCAACCGATGACGAGCGCCGAATCGGCCGAGGTGAGGCCGGACTGTTGGAGATGCATCTCGCCGACGTGGAGAGGTTCGGCAAGTGTGGCGTGCTCGAGTGACAGGTGGTCGGGAACTTTGCGGACCCAGAACGCGTCGACGACTATGTGATCGCCGAACGCGCCGTGGTACTCGTTCGAGTAGCCGATGATCGTCGGGATCCCGGTAGCGGTGTCGGTGGCCAGGCCGATGCCGGCCACCCGATCGCCGATCGCGAAATCGTCTACTGCAGAACCGGTCTCGGAGACGATACCCGCGTATTCGTGCCCCAGCACCACTGGCGCGTCCGGATCGAAGGTGGCGAGCGGGTAGCCCCCGTCGTGCGCGACCTGAACGAAGCGGCACGGGTCCTTCGACATGCTCAGGTCACTGCCGCAGATCCCGCAGGCGACGACGTCGATGCGGATCTGATGGGGTGCCAACGGCGGCGGGTCGGCGATCTCGGTGACCGCGAATTCTCCCTGCTGGAAACGGACGGCCCTCATGCGCGCACGGCTCCCGTCTCGGCCGGCCGGCCGTAGTAGTCGGTATGGGCTTTGGTGATCGCTCCGACCAGCCCGCCGATCAGGTATTCGCGGTTGTCCTCGGCGAACTGCATGCTCGCCTGACGCCCGACATTTCGCTTCCGGAAGTGCGGGACCACCTCGGAGGCGAACAATTCGTAGCTGCGTTTGGTGTCCTCCCAGCTCGCCATGTCGACGTGAAGGATCAAGAACGTGCCGAACCCTCCCGTCTTCTCGATCAGACGCTCGATCTGTGCGATCGCATCGTCGGGGGTACCGATGATCGCCTGACCGAACTCGCCGAGCGTGTCGTTGCGCCACTGATCGATGACTCCGGCCGGTGTATCTGCCCAGGCCGGGTTCTGGCCGGTCTGTCGATTCACGTAGGAAGCCATCGATCCGATCCGTCGGCTCACGGCGCGCTCGGCCTCGGCTCGGGTCTCGGCGAGGAACATCGGATTGACCACACGCCACGTCGCTCGGTCGGCGCGGTGGCCGTGTTCGGCCGAGACCTTCTCGTACACATCCCAGTTGCGATCCAGTGCGTCGAAGCCGCTGGGTGAACTCGCCGCCAATGAGAGCAGGGAGAGGCCGTTCTTGCCGGCGAGCACCGAACCGTTGGGGGAAATCGTGGACGCTGTCACTGTCTCGATGCCGTCCGCGCGGTAGGTGGGCAGCTGTGCGCGTGCGTCACGCAACGTGAACCAGTCGGTTTCCATGTTGACGACCTCGCCGCGAAGCAACGCGAGAATGGCCTCGAGCGCTTCGCCCTGGCGACGACGCTGGTCCGACGGGTTGATGCCCATCATGTGTGCATCGAGGGGGATCTTGCCCGGGCCGGTGCCGAAGATGAGTCGTCCGCGCGTCTGCAGATCGAGCTGAGTGATGCGGTCGGCCGTGATCAACGGGTGGTGATAGGGCAGAGACGTCACGCCTGTGCCGAACTGGATGCGCTCGGTTCGCTCTGCGGCGGCCGCGATGAACATGTCCGGGGCAGGCACGATCTCGGCGCCGGTCGAATGATGCTCACCCATCCACGCTTCTTCGAATCCGAGGTGGTCCAGGTGTGTCATGAGGTCGATATCGCGTCTGAGTTGCAGGGCGGGATCGGCGTCGAGCGGATGGTACGGGGCGAGGAAGGCTCCGAAGCGGATGGACGATGCGGACCACACGATGACAACTCCTGTCGACAGGGGAGTGATTTGGATCACTCGCTCTGATCGAGATGTCTAACATGGATCAACTGATCCAATAAGTTGAGCCTCCCGCACAGTGGGAGATTTGTAATCACCTGTAGTTCAACGTTATCTGGTGCAATGACGTCGGATATCGTTGTTGCAAGTCGATCGACTGAACCAAGTACTTTCCGAAGGAGTATTGAAGAGGTATGCAACTGGACGTCACAATCACCCCCGACTCCTCGACCGTCGAACTGAACAGTGTCGACGACTTCACCAGTCTCTCGGTCGTCGTTGGCGGCGACGATCGATCCGAGACTCTGAGTCGGGTACTGGAACCGTGGGGGGAAATCGAGGGGGATCACGTCTGGCTCGACATCGGCCACTTGGAGCAAGCCGTTGCTGCCCGGATCGGAAACACAAAGTGGAGACAGAAGTTCTCCGCGATGGTGGACTACGCACGCGCCCACGGCTGGGTGGATCGCGACAACAGGGTGCGAGCACACCGTGAATCACTCTGACTCCGCGTTCGCCACGGTTGAGACGTTTGTCGAGCCCGTGCGAAGCTCGTTCGTATGACCGACTCCCGGCAGAACCGTCAAGGCGACGCGACGCGTCTGCGTTTGCTCAAAACTGCTGAACGGCTTTTCGCGACAGAGGGATTGGATGCAGTTTCGCTGCGCTCGGTCAACGCCGCGGCCGGTCTCGGGCCGTCATCGGTCCACTACCATTTCGGAACCAAGGACGATCTGGTCGCAGCGGTGCTGTTGGACATGGGAACGTCGGTGCGAGATCAGATCAGCGCGAACGTCGACGCCCTCTCCGCCGACAAGACGCCGCCGACTGTCGAGGCGCTGGTACGGGCCGTCACTGCGCCCTACAAGGCATTGCTCCTTCGCCATCGCACGCGGGGAATGCGATGGATCAGAATCGTCACGCAGATCTCGCAGCCGCAGATGTCACGACCGGGCCATCCAGCCCTCGAGGCGACCGAGCTGCACCTGCGTGAACATCTTCTCGACCAGGTCCGTCGTACTTTTCCTGCTACCGATCCCGAACGGCTCGAGACTCGCTGGGCGATTGCCTTGATGGGCTTCCTCCAGGCGTTGAGCCGGGCGGACGATTGGAGCGGAAGTGGCAAGCCGCTCGCGCCGGAGCGGCTTGCCGACTTCTACGAGGACCAGGTCGTCTTTCTGGTGGGTGGTGTGCGGCAGTTATTGGGGTGAGCGCCTAATCGATGCGTCTCCTATTTCTGCGCGACCACTGACTTCCGCATTTCCATTACATGAGTAATAGCTTCGGAAATTCCGGACCGGTAACCGATATTCTTTTCGGAATCACCCGGAGTGGAATCAAGCTCCGATTCGAGTCTCGTTTGAATGCGGTCCAGGGTATGGATTGTTCTTTTCACGATGGTTGATTCTCTTTCTGCGGTAAATCCGATAGAAGTATTCCGGATTGCCGAGCGTGTTCGTCGAGGACGCAGAGTGAAGCGAGGGTCATGCCCGCTGCGTACCCGCGCGAGCGTGCGTCAGTTCCTCGATTACGTGACTTGAACAGGTTGAACGTTTCGTGCAGGTGCACGAGGGTGTCGGTGGAGGCAGGCATTGGTCAGCTTCGCAATCAGCTCGTCTTCTCTGGACTTTGCTGTCAGCTCCGCTTCCGCTTACGGATGAACTCCGAAGACTCCGCAGTTTTCGCCCGCTTCTCCGCGCGGCGTTCCTTGATCGACTGGGCGGGTTTCTTCATGTTCTTACCCGGCGCTTTGTCAGCCATTGTCGCTCCTCATTTTTCGAAGTGGCAATCACAAACTGACCTCGACCATACTTCATTTACAGAAAAAAGCCAGTTACTTCTTTTTTGCTACTTTTTTCCGGAGTCGACGGGGCTGACGGAAGTAATTCGGTGCAACGTGAAACGGCGAACCGCGCCGCTCGCGGGGTCGAAGGCGTCCAGCTGTCCGCCGCCAACGCTGACGGGGTCGACGATGCGATGCGTCGCGACCCCCTGGGCGTCGACGTAGCCGATGTTGACGCTCGAATTGTCTCGGGCCGCCGTGGCCAGCAAGGCGATGGTGGCGGCGTTGTTCTCCCGCGAACCGTCCGTTCGCACTCCGCCGCGGCCGGGGGCGGAAGCACGGTCTCCGGCCCGCATCGTGCGGACCAACGACGCCAGCTGATCCGCCGACGGGCTCGCCGGCATCCTCGACGCCGGTCGGCTGCGACGGTTGGGTACACGTGCCCCGCGTGGGCGGAGATCGACCAACGTGCCCGAGGAGTCCTCACCTGCCGGCGCGAATCCGGCGGCTCGCAGCTCGGTCAGGACTTCGCGGAGAGGGGCCTGCGAAATCGCGACGGTGGGAGCCAAGGCGCGCAGTGCCAACGGCTCGGCCACTGCGGATGCGAGGACCTCCGCCAGCAGTGACGCGTCCTCACATCGAATGAACGACGCCGCCACTCCGGCACGCAGTCGTCCGTGTCGACGGGCGACATCGTCGATCAGATACGAAAGTGATTGGGGGACAGGAGTCTTCGATTTCGAAGTGAACATCGCATGCAGTTCGGTGGCCGTCAGACCGGCGTCGAGCGCACGACGCACGCTGTCCTCGCTGATGCGGTACATGGACGCCGATCCGGCCGACTCGATGTCTGCGACCAGGCTCACCTGCTCGAGCAGGTCCGGTACCAGCGGGCCGGGCGCAACCAGAGTCAGATCCGCCTGGACCAGGATGTAGTCGATGGGCTCGGGTAGCGCGGACTGCATTTCGGCTTCGGCGTCCCCGCCGTGCAGCAAGGCTCGTCCAGGTGACGACAACGCGCCGCGGGCCACCAGCCCGAGAGCAGCGGCCTCGTCCAGAGTCCGCTCGATCGCGAACGTCCGCAGGCGCCCGCTCCATCGCGGGCGTCGCCACGCCAGTAGTCGACTTACCTCGACGGCCGATGCAGTCTGGCCACTGTCGAGTTCGGAGAGCAGCCCCAGAATGGCCTGGCGATCGCGCGGAGCCGCCGGGGCCCGGCCTTCCTCGGACAACGCCGCGATGGGCTTGTCGGTGGAATCCCTCAGCCCGATCATCCACGGAACTCGCGGTACGTCGACCCAGGCGGACGCCAGCACCTCCCACCGTCGCGCTGTGGATGCGTTCAGCCAGCCGTCGACCGCAAGCGTGGGCGTCCAGTATTCGTCCGCGTTGTCCGAGACCGGCGCCGGGTCTGGTGTTCCACTGGCGATGAGTCCGGCTGCCGAGAGCAACTCGACAAGTAGGCTCACGCGCGCTTCGTCGAGATCGGCCGTCTTGGCCACGCGTCGTAGTTCTCGAACACCGAGCCCACCGGCTCGCAGTGCGGGGGCCGGCGCTGCGCCCAGAACAGCGATCACGTTCTCGCATTGGCGCACCAACTCGAGCGCCTCGCCGGCTGCTGCGGCGTTCACGTCCGCCGGCTTGAGTTTGTCGCCCCCGATGACAGGTGAGGTCAGCGTCGTCGGATCGAAAACCGGCTCGCCGCGGATGACCTGACGAACCGTCGCCGGAAGCTCGACGGTCTGCTCGTCGAGCCACCGCAGCAGGCCAACCGCCAGCAGTCGTTGAACCGGGCGCTCAGGCGGCGTTCCGGGGGCAGCGTCGCGGGTGCGACCGATCGGGCTGGAGTTGGCGAGTGTCTCGAGGAGATCCCGCTCGCGGGTGTCCAGAGCGTTGAGCGCAGCCGAGATCTCGGTCTCGGTCATCGCCTCGGCAGGTTCGAGGGCGCGCCCCACACGCCACGGAATCATCCCGATGACTGCCGGGACGACGCTGATGGGATCGACACCCCAGATGAGGGCGGACGCGCGCATCTTCGACAGAGACTTGTCGACGGCCTTCTTGGTGACCTTGCCCTTGCCGGTCAGCGCTCGTTCGGCGATCGCACTGTTGAGCTCCGCCCGCGTCATCGGAGTTTCCTCGGCGCCGCCCAGCGCCAACAATTCGAGAAGACCGAAATCGAGGGTGTCGAGTTCGTCTGCGGCTCGGCTGACCGACGCGCGTTGCTGTGCCCGACCGCTGAGAACCACCATCGTGCTCGGCGGCGGTACGGCCAGATCGGGGCGCAGACGCAGCAACTCCGTCAACTCGGCGTCACTGCGCGCCGAGAGCCAATCGGTCAGACTTTCGGCTGCGGAACTGCCCGCCGGGGTGCCACGTGTTTCGGTCATCAGGTATCAGATTAGAGACCTGGTCTGTACGGCGTAACGGCGTCCTGTCAAAATGACTTCGTGGCCAACAATTCGAAGCAACACTATGTAGATCCAGGATGGCCGGAAACTGCAGACGGAGATCACGCAGTGACCGAATTGTCATCGACCCGCGCAGGTGGACTTTCACCCTTCGGCGAGGACACCACCTTTCCGGTTCCGGTGGAGTCACTTCCTTACGTACACCCGCACACCGTCATCAACCGATAACAACTCGACACGAAGAAGGCCCGCACCGAATCGGTGCGGGCCTTCTTGATGTTCGAGCGTCCGAGCGGACAGTCTTGCCGGTGTTACTTGAGGAACGACTTCGCGGTGTCGGCGACTGCGAGGATCTGCGGGTCGACCGGGATGCCGTTGGCCTCGGCGAATGCGATTGCCTGATCGATGGCGTCGGCGACCGGGTGTGCAACGGTCTGTGCGACCTGCTGCGCCGGAGCCGGAGCTGCCTGAGGAGCCGTGGTGGCCGGAGCGGAACGCTCGGTGGCGCCGCTGCTCAGCCCGAGGCTGGAGGAGCAGGACGGCCATGCGCCCCAACCCTGGTTTGCGAGAACACGCTCGGCAACAACGATCTGCTGCTCGCGAGTGGCCTGGTTTGCGGTGGCTGCGTACTGTCCGCCGCCGTGTGCGTTCCACGTGCTGGGGGAGAACTGCAGTCCGCCCTGGTAACCGTTGCCCGTGTTGATGGCCCAGTTTCCGCCGGCCTCACACTGGGCGAGACGATCCCAGTCGGAGTCGGGGGCAGCGTTTGCGGTTCCGGTGGCTGCAATTCCTGCTACGCCCATGATGGCGCCGGTGACGGCGACCTTGGCGACAGTGCGGCCGGTGGTGGTGGGCTTGCGATGGCGTCCGCTCATGATGGTCGAAATCCTCTCCACACGCGCCTGCGAGGTCAGCTGTCGGGTTCGGGCTGAGAGGTCGCCCGGCCTCGCCTTTCCTGGCTGGAAAGGGTCTGGCTTCACCCCAAGATTCGGTCTTGCGATCGAACCGGTGTCCACTGGAGAACTTTTCTGTTCTCACAGAGGACTTTGGGTCCCCCGTCCTCGTCCCTGGAATGCTCTGTCGGAAGTCCGGTACCCGCGGGACAAGGCTTGGCGCGGCGGGCCGGAGGTGGCCGAGTTTCCCGGCCGAAAACGACGGTAACGGCTCGAGTCGCTCGTGTCACCATTTGATAACGCGGCGTGGCGAAGGACGTACAACGCGTCACACAAAGCGCAGGAGACTCTTCCCAGGTAGGTGGGGGTGACTGAGTGAATGTCCGGTTGTGTCCGTTCCGTTATCCATCCGTAATGTGAGCAAGGTCACACGTTATGTGGAAATAGAATTTCGGGCGATTGAGAGGTGTGTCGATCCGCGCCCAGGGTGTGGCCCGTGTCTCAACATCGAGATTGAAACTTAGGTTAGGTTTGCCTGACTTGCCTCGATTGGGCAGGTTTCGCAGAGTCTTCCAAAGAAGTAGGGCACCCCTCATGAAACTGCAATACCGTCGGCGTGCGGTCACCGCGTCACTCGCCGTCGCCGCTGCTGCTGTCGGCCTGGCCGTCACTGCTCCCGCTGCACACGCCTCACCCGAGGATCCGACACACGGTGTTGTCGGAAGCTATACCGCAACCCAGCCCGGCGACATCGTCGTCGACTCGGCAACCCACCGCGGATACATCACGCAGTACGGCGGACCGACCAGCTCGTTGTCCGTCGTCGACACGAACACCGGCAAGTCTGTCGGCACCATCGACGGCGTCGTCGGTTACCCGTCGGCACTTGCCGTCGACTCGGGCCTCGGACGCGCATACGTGTCCTCCTCCTACGGCGGCGCGATCTCGATTGTCGACACGAAGACCGGCAAGGTCGAAAAGACGGTCACGCTGAGCGAGAAGAACCCCGACGGCTCGCGTCCGCAGATCAACGATGTCGTCGTCGATCCCACAACACACCGCGCGTACTTCTCGGACTACAAGTCCGGCAACATCCGAGTCGTCGACCCCAACGCCGCCGACGCCGTGTCGAGCATTCTGGTCGACAAGTCGGCAACGCCGACCAAGCTCGCCTTCGACAGTGTCCGCGGCTTCCTCTACATCGCGGACACCAACTTCTTCGACGAGAATTATGGCCGCACGCTGTGGCAGGCGGACGTACGCAAGGGCGGAGCACTCAAGTCGATCGTGCGTGCCGACAACCTCTACCCGGTCGACGTCGATGTCGACACGAACACCGGCAACATCTACATGACCGACACCCGGGCAACCAACCTGTGGGCGATCACCCCGGCCGGCGCGGTTCTGTCGAAGACCACGCTGTCTCCGACCGCGATTCCCAACGGCGTGGTCGTCGACGCTGCGGCAGGCATTGCATATGTCGCGGACGTCATGAACGGACACCTGTGGTCGGTCGATCTGACGACCCGCGCCACCACCGCTCTGACCGATACCAAGGTTCCGGCACTGGAGAAGGTCAAAAACCTCGCGCTCGACACCTCGACCGGCGCCATCGCGTCGACGACCAACGGGGGCAAGGTGACAGTCGTTGCTGCGTACCCGCTACCCGCCACCGTCGAATTGCCTGCCGCTCAGGTAGGTAAGGCGTATTCGCAGAAGCTCACTGCCGCCGATGCGCGCGCAACGTTTGCACTCACCAGTGGCACTCTGCCCGGCGGACTGTCCCTCGCACAGGACGGCACCATCTCGGGTACCCCCACCGCTGTCGGCAGCGTCACCGTCGAGATCACTGCGAAGAGCGTGCTTTCGCGTGCTTCGAGCGTGACCATCGTGGTCTCCGAGGGGCCGGTCGGCCCCGTCGATCCGGGCAACCCGGGAACGGGAACCGGTTCGCTCGGTAACCTCCCCGGACTCGGTAGCCTCGGCCGCTGATACGACCTGATACCAGAGAACCCGACCACAGCAACTGCTGTGGTCGGGTTCTTCGGTCCACGGGCCCGCTATGCGTAATCGACGCGGTCCACGACTATGCGTAATTCACCCGGTCCACGTCGACGATCTCCTTGCCGAGCGGCATCAGCGAGATCGGAATCATCTTCAGGTTCGCGACCGCGAGCGGAATTCCGATGATCGTGATCGCCATCGCGACGGCGGTGACGATGTGTCCGATCGCCAACCAGATACCGGCGATGATCACCCAGATGACATTGCCGATCATCGAACCGACACCAGCGGTCGGCTTGTCGACGACGGTCTTACCGAACGGCCACAGTGCGTAGATGCCGATGCGGAATGCCGCGATTCCGAAGGGAATCGTGATGATGAGGATGCAGCAGATGATGCCTGCGGCGAAGTAACCCAACGCCAGCCAGAAGCCGCCGAAGACCAGCCAGATCACGTTCAGGAGGATTCTCATGGTCAGTGACCTTTCGGTTGGAGGCGGGAGTGATCAGCGCACGCGTCGACCGGATCTGAGCGTGTAGACGATGGCCAGAAGGAAGCCGATCGGGCACGCGAGTGCTACCAGGTACAACGCCAGGCCGGGTGGGGTGTCGCTGAAGATATGGACTGCGAAGATGGCCACGATCGCCAGGAATCCGACGACGAACAGTGCCATCGCCGTACGGAACAGACCGTTTCCGGTGCCGGAAGTGCGCGGGTTCGGTTGAGGGTCCACACCTACGAGGATAGTGCCTGTAAACCTGGGTGCCGACCCGGGTTCGTCACAGGTAGACTGTTAACAGACTGCGCGCCCCGCTGAAGCAAGTGTGGGGCGCGTTCTTTTGCATTCTTCCACCGGAAGCGATGCGAGCAAGGCCATGAGGCTCTTCCGAGAGCCTCCCGAGCACATTGGGGCAGACGCCCCAGTCGAGTGATGAGCAGGTGAACGCGGTGCCGACCGGCAAGGTGAAGTGGTACGACGTCGAAAAGGGTTTCGGCTTTCTGTCGCAGGAAGAGGGCGAGGACGTCTACGTCCGTGCTTCCGCTCTCCCCGAGGGCGTCGAAGGCTTGAAGGCCGGCCAGCGCGTCGAGTTCGGAATGGCTGCGGGCCGCCGCGGTCCGCAGGCACTGAGCCTGAAGGTACTCGAGCCGGCGCCGTCGTTGCGCGGCGCGACGGCGACGCGTCGTGAGCCCGTCGAGCGTAAGCACACCCCTGATCAGTTGCACGGCATGGTCGAGGACATGATCACGTTGCTCGAGGCGAAGGTCCAGCCGGATCTGCGCAACGGCAAGTACCCGGACCGCAAGACCGCTCAGCGGATCTCCGAGGTCGTCCGGGCCGTCGCTCGCGAGCTCGACACCTGATCGCTCGATACGAGCTGCCATACACGGCTTCGAAACAAAATGCCCTGCACACCAATCGGTGTGCAGGGCATTTTCGACGTTCCGGGGATCAAGCGGTCTTGATCGACCAGATCAGCAGTCCCTGTTCGCTTCCCTCACCGACGGCGAGGTGGATTTCGACGCCGACGAGTTGCTTGACGGGATCGCTCGAAGACTCGACCGTCACTGCCAGGGCCTCGCCGGGCTCGAAGACTCGGGGCTCACCGGTCTGGTTGCCGTCGGCATCCTCGTAGACGGCGAGCAGTGCCCACTGCGCATCCGAGACGTCCGTCGACAACGACAGCTGCAGCGGGTAGCCCGCGGGAACGTCGAGTGCGTAGATGTCGCCCACCTGGGCGCACTGGGACAGATCGATGGTGCAGAAACCGGCAGGGTTCGTCTCGATCGTCTTGCCGTGTGCGTATGCAGTGATGACCGGCAGCTTGTCGGGGTCGTCGTTGATGTTCTTGATGATCACGAAAAGAACGGAGACGTAAGCAACCAGTGCCACCACCATCAGGACACTGATCGCTGCCACGATCTTCTTTGTTCTCGAGCGCATCATCACTGCGGAGTACTTCCTTGTCCTCGGTTGGATTTACCGGTGTAAATCACTTCGGTCACTTCTTGTTCGGCCAGATCGGGTCGCTTCCCGCCGAGGCCGGGCAGGAGGCTGCTTCCTCGGTAGCTCAGGAAGGTCTGCAGAAGCCCGATCGTCAGGAACACCGATACAACAGTGAACCCGATCCAGTATTCGGTCGGAAGCAGAACCCCCAATGCGCCGCCGAGTACCCAGCTCAGCTGCAGAACCGTCTCGGATCTACCGAATCCGGACGCGATCGATTCCTCGGGCAGGTCGTGCTGGAGTGACGCGTCGAGTGAGACCTTGGCGAGCGCGCTGGCGGCCGATGCGATGAGCGTGGCAAGCGCGGCCGTCATGAGGTTGTCCGTCAGAGCTGCGATCACCGCGATGATCCACACCGACGCAGTACACCGGAGCACGATCAAGGCAGGCCGGCCGAGCTTGAGGCGCGCACCCGTGGCATTTCCGGCGAAGTTACCCAGACCGGCTGCTGCGCCGACCAGGCCGAGCATCATGGCCTGCTGGAGCGGCTCGTGATCGGTGCGTGATTTGGCGACGAACGCGATGTAGAGCGTCAGGAAGCCGGTGAGCACGCGAATGGTGCCGTTGCCCCAGAGTCCGATGATCACGGCGCGTCCGAGAGGCTGACGGACCTTGGCAGGTTTGGCATCCGGCTGCGGTGGGGCGCTGCCGGCGTGATGCGCTTCGTCCGGGTGGTAGGTGATTGTCGCGGGAACCTCACCCTCGGTGACTTCGACCCACGACGGGATTCGCATGCTCAGATATGCGCCGAACACGGTGACGGCGACGGCGAACCACAAGGCTCCGGTGGAACCGAAAGCGAGCGCGAGCGCACCCGCGACGGCGCCGGCCCCGATCGTTCCACCGATCAACCCGAAGACCGTCAGACGCGAATTGACGCGCACCAGGTCTATTTCCGGTGGTAGGACGCGTGGTGTCACCGCACTCTTGAGTACCGAGAACGATTTACTGAGCACCATCATGCCGAGCGCGGCCGGATAGAGGATCCAACTGTCGAAGTTGAAGACCAGGATCACCGCGAGGAGCGTCCGGATTCCGAACGACGACGCGAGTGCGATGCGGCGGCCGCGCTGCAACCGGTCGAGCATCGGACCGATGAGCGGTGCGATGACCGCGAACGGTGCGATCGTGATCAGGAGATAGAGCGCGACCTTGGTCTTGTCCTCACCCGTCGCCGCCGAGAAGAACAGCGTGTTGGCCAGAGCGACGGAGATCGCGGCGTCGGTGGCGTTGTTCGTCATCACCGCGTAGGTGAGAGCGGTCAGACCGGACTTGTCCGCGCCGTCGGCCTTCGCTGCGCGCTGGAAGGTCGCGATGCCCTTGTTCGTCAGTTCGCGGCTGCGCATCGCTGCGACGCGGGTGACGGTGAGCTTGCGAGGCATCGGGGGAGCCTTGGGGGCGTCCGCACCCGGTGCCTTCGAACCGGACGCGGAATCCGAGTCTCCCCGTGATTCGGGGATCGGGTGCAGCGGCGGCAAAGGCGTGCGACGCGCAGCGGGGCGAGCCGAAGGCGGGTAGTTGTCCGGGCGGGCCGCGGGTGGGTAATTGTCGTAACCGGGGTGCACCTGTTGCCCCTCCGGCTCGTCGTGGATTCGCCGAGTTTCGGGGTCGTAGGGTTCGCGCGGTCCGGTCACCACTCAATTCTGTCCTAGTGTCGGCGCGGCTACCACGCACACCCCTGCGAGTCCTGTGTCATGTCGGACTCAGTTAACAAAACGGACTTCGAACATCTGCGGCCAATACTTGCCGGTGAGCAGGAATCGATCGGTACCGGGAATCTGCGCGATGCCGTTGAGAACGTCGACGGTGCTGGTCGATCCATCCGTGACGAGTTCTTCGCGTAGCGCCGATGCGTCGTACACGTTCGTGACGGTGCCGTCCGACGGGTCGATTCGGACGACGGTGTCGGTGGTCCAGACATTGGCGTAGACGGAGCCGTCTTCGGCGCATTCCAATTCGTTCAGCTTGCCGACGGACTCCGAAGATCTGGTGACGTCGACTGTCGAGATCGGCGCAAAGGTTTCGGGATCGCGAAAGGTCAACGTGGCCGAACCGTCGCTGGAGACCAGCCGATCCCCGAGCGAGCAGATTCCCCATCCCTCGGTGTCGAGTGGGAACCGCCCACGTTCGGTCAAGGTGTCCTTGTCACGGGCGATGGCGACGCCGTCTTTCCAGGTGAGTTGCCACAGTGTGTCTCCGGCGACCGTGATGCCCTCACCGAACAACGGCGGGTCGAGATCGGCACGCGCAACTTCCGGTCCCGAAGCGGGGGACTGCTCGTCGGAGATCTCGCTCGAGCGCACCCAGGACTGCCCGACGCGTCCGGTGCTTTCGTACAACCGGTTTCCGTCGATCTCGAGGCCCTGCGTGAACGCGTCGGGATCGTGCGCGGACACTCGAACGATCTCGACGGAGCCGGTTTCGGACGTGAGGTTGTCGGGAGCGCCGGGGGAATCGGAGCACCCCGCCAAGGCCGACGCGATCACGGCGACCACTGCAAAAGTGCGCACGGAATTGGCGTGTGACCTACTCATCTGCCCAGCATGGCAGCCCAGTGCGTTGCGGACTTGCGGTGGTGCGGCAAACTGGAGGAGTGAGTGTTGCTACTTCTCCAGAGCGTGCAGTGCCGCGCCCAGTACTGGCCGATGCGGTCGAGCTTGCCCGAAAGGCAGTCGTCGACCTGCATGAAGGCGGTGTGGGGGCATACCTCGGCGTGACGTCGGAGGACGAATTTGCCGCCACCCATCGATTTGCAGCAGACATTCCGGGATACCGCGGTTGGCAGTGGGCGGTTGTCGTCGCTGCCGGACCGGAGGACACCCGCGCAACTGTCAGTGAGTTGGCGCTGCTGCCGGGTCCCGACGCGTTGGTTGCGCCGGAATGGCTGCCATGGGATCAGCGGATTCGTCCCGGCGACCTGTCCGTCGGTGACCTACTCGCCCCGCCGGCCGAGGATCCTCGCCTCGTTCCCGGCTACGTCGCCACCGGTGACCCGGAAGTCGACGAGGTAGCTCTCGAAATCGGGCTCGGCCGCAAACAGGTCATGAGCCTCGAGGGCCGACTCGATGCCGCGCAGCGTTGGTTCGACGGTGACTTCGGCCCGGAGTCGGAGATGGCGAAGGCAGCGCCGTCGACGTGTGGACTGTGTGGATTCTTCCTTCCACTCGCCGGTTCGCTGCACGCAGCGTTCGGTGTGTGCGGAAACGAACTCTCCGCAGACGGCCGTGTGGTCAGCGTGTCCTACGGTTGTGGCGCGCACTCGGACACCAGCCTGCCGCTCGGTGCGGGCTCGCCGCAGTTCGACGCATTCGACGACGGAGCCGTCGAGCTGATTGCGGTGCCCGCTCGCCCGTCGAGCGCTGTTGCAGTTGAGGATTCGGTATCCACCGAGTAGAAGATCCGTTCGGTACGGACGCACTCCGCGAGGCGACGCTGCGCGCGTGGTCGGAATCTCCGACGCGATTGCGTGAAGACGCGGCTGCGGAATCCGACCTCGCAAAGGCCGGGTACCGCGACCGTCTGCTCACTGAACTGGCGCAGAACGCTGCCGATGCAGCTGCACGCGAGGGCGTCGAGGGCTCTTTGTGGGTGGATGTGGACGGTCGGACGCTGACGGTGGCGAACACGGGCCGTCCACTGGACGAATCCGGTGTACATGCGCTGACCGCGCTGCGCGCGTCGAACAAGGTCGACGCCGACGAAGGTGTGACGGGACGGTTCGGCGTCGGATTCTCGGCAGTTCTCTCGGTCAGTGACGAGGTGGAACTGCGCTCGTCGACGGGATCGATTCGATTCTCCGCCTCGCACACTCTGCGCGAGATCGAGTCTCGCGAACTCCCCGTGCCGGAAACCGGTGTCCCCGTACTTCGTTTGGTGTGGCCCTCTGGCGAATTGCCGAGCGACGGTGCCGATTCGGAAGTGGTGCTGACGCTTCGGCCGGACGTCGATGCCGCAGCGCTGCTTTCGCAGATGGCACGTGAGGCTGTCGACCTGCTCCTCGAACTCCCAGCTCTCGGATCAATTCGTCTGGGTGAGAAGACTTTTCGGCGATCCGAACGGGTGCTGGATTCCGGCCTCTTCGAGATCGCTATCGGTGATCGCACGTGGTGGCAGTACACCGCGCCGAACGCACGATGGTTGGTGCCCGTCCGCGACGGGGTCGTCGAGCCGGTCGCAGACGACGTCCTGCGGGCGCCGACGCGATCCGACGAGGAGCTGTCGATCCCCGCGATCATCATTGCCGACATTGCAATGCAACCCGATCGGCGACGCATCATGCCCGCTGCACCGATCGCTCCGCTTGCCGAGGGGTACGCGAAGTTCCTTGCTGCACTACCTCCTCGGCAGCGAACGGCACTCGTTCCGATCCCTGCCTTTGCCCGCAGTGAAACGGATTCGCTTCTGCGCGAAGCGCTTCTGAAGGAGCTGCAGGAAAACGAGTGGCTTCCGGTGGTCGGTGAGCCCGACCGCGCGCCGCAGCGAGCATCCGTGGTGCCCGGGCTCAGTGATGACCTTGCCGAGTTGCTCACCGACATCATCGGTGGCCTGGTTGTCCCCGAGCTCTCCGGCCCCAAGCACGAGCGAGCACTTGCGGCGGTGTCGACACACCGCATCGGGCTCGCGCGCATCGCGGAACTGCTCAGCGGTTCGGAACGTGAACCCAAGTGGTGGAATCGCCTCTATTCCGCTCTCGAGCCTCTGGTGATCGACACTCTTGCGGTGGAAGAGCTTGGAACACTGCCGGTTCCGCTCTCCGACGGACGGACGGTGACCGGGCCGCGGACCGTCGTCGTCGGCGTCGAACTGGGTGAAGACGCGCCGTCGGTGCAGTGGACGAGGTTGGTTCATCCCGTCGCGGTTCACCCGTTGCTGTCTCGATTGGGAGCGCAGACCGCGAGTGCCACCGACCTGCTGTCCGATCCGGCGCTGCGCGCATTGATCGAAGATGCTGCGGACCAAGATGATTCGGTAGCGACGGAGTTGGCGCAAGTGGTGCTCGGATTGGCGGCCCACGTGGCGCCAGGGGCGCTGCCGTCGTGGATCGGTGAAGTGCTGCTTCCTGATTCGGAAGGCGAATTGCGGTCCGCCGACCAACTTCTGCTTCCGGGAGCTCCCCTTGCAAGCGTCCTGGTCGAGGATTCTCCCTTCGGCATCGTCGACGCTGATTTTGTTCAGCGGGTGGGGGAGCAGGCGCTACGGGTAGTCGGTGTCGGGTGGGGCTTCACAGTGGTCCGTGAGGAATTGCCGTCCGGCCCCGATCACGATCTCGACGCCGAAGACGCATGGTGGGACACCCTCGACGAGGACCCCGAATACATCGAAGCCGTGCGCGATCTCGATCTCGTGGACGAAGACCGCTGGCCGCAGGCGCTGTCGCTGCTGGTCGAGTCGCCGGCGACACGGGCGCTGCTCACCGACCGTCGTGGATACACGGCGTGGTGGTTGCGTTCGAATGCCGAACTCGGCGGTGAGGTGCTGGGCTTGCTGCGCGCTCCGGGCGATCGCACCTTCGAGGGATTGCTCGATGCTGCCGAACACCCCGACGCCGGATTCTTCTCCGGATTACTGGCATCGGATACCGTCGACGATCCGGAACTGGCTCAGCTGCTGCTCGATCGGCTTGCGGACCCACTACGGATGCCGGCCTCCGCCGTCGTCGCGCGGACGCACCGACTACTGGGGGAGGCAGCGCAGCGACGGGTTCTCGACCTGGAGGAACTGCACCTGCCGCCGTTCGTGCGAGGCCTTTCCGGCGATCTGGTCGATCCCGGCGACGCCCTTGTTCTCGACCGACCGTGGCTGGGAGCGGCACTGCCTGCACAACGAGTGGTGCTCGGCAGCTTCGAGACGGCCGACGCACTGGCAGATCTGCTCGACGTCGCGACGGCGTCTGCATCCGTTCACGGACGAGTGAGCAGCACCGGCGTCGTCACGACTTGGGCGAACGAATCGCAGGCAGTTCTCGGCTTCGCAGCCCTCGGCCGTGAGGTTCCCGGCGGCGAGGTAGTGATCCATCACGAACTGTCGGTGGAACTGACGGGAGCGGTGGAGGCGACAGTGACCGTGCCGTGGTGGGTGGACTCGGACGGCGTTCATCACGTGATGCGCACGTGGACTCTGCCGCAAGGGATGTGAGGGCAGATGTCTTTTGATCAGTGGGTACTCGACAGTGCAGTGAGTCAGCGGACGGCGTGGCTCGTGGACGTCGTCGACGTCATCACCGACAGCGGCGGAACCCTCGCGTCGTGGCTGATCGCGACGCTGCTCACGATCGTGCTTCTGGTTCGGGGACTGCGTACCGAAGCTCTGCTGATCGCCGGATCGATGTTGACCGGTCTGCTCGTGATGAGCGGATTGAAGCGCATCTTCACGCGAACCCGCCCACCCGTTCCGGAGAGATTGATCGAAATCGATTCGTATTCGTTCCCGTCGGGCCACGCGATGATGAGCGCGATACTCGCGACTTCGGTTGCCGCCGTGATTCTTCGGCTTGCTTTGCCGAGGCTCGCGAAGATGGCAATGCTCGCGAGCCTCGGCCTGTACACGATCGCTGTCGGATTCTCCCGCGTCTACCTGGCTGCCCATTGGATGACCGATGTGCTGGCAGGCTGGGCGTTCGGGATGGTGTGGGCCGGAGTGTGGATCTGGGGAACTGCGCAGATCAGAAAGCGCCGGGCGCTGGTTACTTCGTGAGTTCGGCGAGTAGTCGGCTCGTGGCCCACGGCAAGCTCAGTGCCGAGCTCGCGGTCAAGGCCGCACCGACCTGCGGAGCCTGATCGTCGTTGACGTAGACGACGCGATTGTCCTTGACCACGTCGAGTTGCTGGAAGCCAGTGTTGTTTCGGACCGCCTGTGCGGCATCGGGATTGCCGATGACAACGAGACGGTCCACGTCGAGAAGATCCAGTCGTTCGGTGGAGATCGGCGCGTAGAACTCACCGTTCATCAAGGCCTCGACCGCGGGAGCAGGTTTGAATCCGAGACTGCCGAGAACCCGTCCGCGGGCGTCCTCGGAGGAGAAGGCGTAGAACTCCGGGGTCGCGTCGACGCTGATGATCACCGCGGTCTGGTCTGCAAATTCCGGGTGAGCGCTTCTGGCGTCGGCGAACTGCTTGTCGATATCGGCGACCAACTTCTCGCCGTCGGCTTCGCGACCCACTGCCTTCGCTGCGGTCTTCGTCGTGATCTGCCACGGAGTTGCGTAGTCGCCGTAGGCCGGATCCTTCGCGACGGTCGGGGCGATCGCGGAAAGTGTGCTGTACAGGTCTTTGTCGATGCTCGAGTAGAGCGCGAGGATCAGGTCGGGCTCGAGCGCAGCGATCTTTTCGACGCTGATCGTGGTTTCGGGATTGCTGCCGACGACGGTCGGTTCGGTTCCGCCCCAAGGGCCGGTGACCCATGGCCACGTGCGGTTGACGTCCGGTTCGCCCGGGTACTGGTTGACCATTCCGACGGGCTTGATGCCCAGAGCCAACAGAGCCTGCTCGTCGTTGTAACCGACGGTGACGATCCGTTGTGGTTCGGAATCGATCGTGGTGCTGCCGAAAGCGTGATCGATCGTGACGGGGAAGGCGCCACCACCGGAACTCGACGAACTACTTGCTGCGTCGTCGTTCGAACTGCAGGAGACGAGTGCTGTGCCGACCAGGGCGACCACAGCAACGGATGTCAGTCTCGTCCAACGTCCTCGGCTTTTCCAACGATTTCGGTGGGAGATCTTCACGGCTACGTGGTTCCTTTCAGCATTGACAAGCTAAGACCGACACGAGAGTGCAGGGTAGGCTTACCATACTGAAAGGGTGAATCGACCTGCTCAGTCGACCAGACCGGCGCCCTGTTGTGCGCCCTTGTCACCGCGCACAGCTGCGCGTCGTTGAATGGAGAACAGAGCGAAGCCGAGGAAGCCGACTCCGATACCCGCGTAACAGATCGGGAGTGCACCCGACCAACGATCGCCGCTCATCGCGACCACGATCGTGGCGATCACCCACAACGCGGTGCCGATGATCAGTGCCGGCGCGGGTGCGGACAATTTGCCGATCAGGCCTGTTGTGTTGCGAGTCTCCGTCACAAAATTAACGCTACCCGTACCCCGGTGGCCTACTCTCCCTAGTGCGACCGGCTTCATGTGCGCCGGCACACGGCGACCTACAGCGATGGGGAAAGAACAAACATGGCGGCACCCGGCAAGATCCTCGACACCTATTTCAAGATCAGCGAACGAGGGTCGACGATCTCGACCGAGATTCGCGGCGGTGTCGTCACCTTCGTGGCGATGGCCTACATCGTGGTCCTCAACCCCCTGATCCTCGGCAGTTTCTCGGCTGACGACGCTGCAGCGAAGACCGACGTTCTCGGCAACATCCTTCCGGTCAACCAGGTGGCTGCGGTCACCGCTCTGGTTGCGGGCCTGATGAGCATCGTCTTCGGTGTCGTTGCCAACTATCCGTTTGCCATCGCCGCGGGTCTCGGCATCAACAGCCTGCTCGCCGTCACAATCGCACCTCAGGTCACCTGGCCCGAGGCGATGGGCCTGGTGGTCATCGACGGTGTGATCATCGTTCTGTTGGCACTCACCGGTTTCCGAACTGCGGTGTTCAATGCGATTCCCTCGGCATTGAAGTCCGCGATCGCGGCCGGTATCGGCATGTTCATCGCCTTCATCGGACTGGTCGACGCCGGATTCGTCCGCCGTATCCCCGATGCCGCCGGTACGACGGTTCCCGTCGGACTCGGAATCAACGGCTCGATCGCTTCGTGGCCGACCGTGGTGTTCATCTTCGGTGTGCTGCTCATGGGTGTTCTGGTCGTGCGCAAGGTTCGTGGTGGACTGCTGATCGGCATCGTCGTCACGACGATCCTCGCCGCGATCATCGAGGCAGTTGCCGACGTCGGACCCTCGCTCGGAACCAACCCCAAGGGCTGGAACCTCAGCATCCCCGCGATCCCGGAGATGCTCGGTGGTATGCCTGATCTGAGCCTGGTCGGCGACGTCAGCATCTTCGGCGCATTCACCCGCATCGGTGTTCTGGCCGCCAGCCTGCTTGTCTTCACCCTCGTGCTCGCGAACTTCTTCGACGCCATGGGCACGATGACGGGTCTCGGTAAGGAAGCCGGCCTGACCGACAAGGACGGAAACCTCCCCAACGTCGGTCGCGCGCTTGTCGTCGAAGGCGCGGGCGCGATCGTCGGCGGTGGCGCTTCGGCGTCGTCGAACACCGTGTTCGTGGAATCCGCGTCGGGTATTGCCGAAGGCGCCCGCACGGGCCTGGCAAACGTAGTGACCGGACTGCTCTTCCTCGTCGCGATGTTCCTGACGCCGCTCTACTCCGTCGTGCCGATCGAGGCAGCTGCGCCTGCCCTCGTCGTCGTCGGTGCGCTGATGATCGGGCAGGTCCGAGACATCGATTTCACCAAGTTCTCGGTTGCTCTCCCGGCGTTCCTGACCATGATCGTCATGCCGTTCACCTACTCGATCGCCAACGGCATCGGCGTCGGCTTCATTTCATGGGTGGTCCTGCACGCTGCCAGCGGTGGTATCAAGAAGATCCACCCGTTGCTCTGGATCGTGGCGGCACTTTTTGTGGCCTACTTCACTGTCGGACCCATTACCGACGCCCTTACGTGAAATCAGGGTTGACCGGTATTCGATTACGTGAGCTACCGGCCAGCTCTTGACGTATTGTCTGACGCGTGACCACCGAAACTCGTGCGCTGGCCAGCGATCTTTCCCTGGCTGTAGTGCGTCTCACCAGGCATCTGCGCGGCCGCAGAGTCGACGCTCAGGTATCGCTGACGCAACTGTCCGCCTTGGCGAGCCTGGATCAGTACGGCCCGATGACTCCTGGCGTACTCGCAGCACGTGAGAAAGTGCAGCCGCCGTCGATGACGCGCGTTGTTGCTTCTCTCGCCGAGCTCGGTCTGGTCGAGCGCTCGCCGCATCCCACGGACGGTCGTCAGATCATCGTGAATCTGTCCGACGCCGGGCAGGCGTTGCTCGCGGACGAAACCCATGCGCGCGAGGCGTGGATGAACGAGCAGCTGGCCGGGCTGGGTGGCGAAGAACTCGCGACGCTGCGCGGTGCCGTCGAGATCATCACCGAGATGGTCAACAAGACGGAGTAGCTCCGCTACCTAGAGGTCGTTGCCCAAACGAATTACTCGAGGGGCAAGATAGTGGGGTGCCCCGAGACCCCGATTCCGGCATGTTTGCCGCGCTCCACAACCGCAACTACCGCCTTTGGGCTTCCGGACAGATCGTTTCTCTGGTCGGCACGTGGATGCAACGCATCGCCCAGGACTGGCTGGTACTGACGCTCTCGGACGGCAACGCGCTGGCGGTGGGCATCGTCATGGCCTTGCAGTTCGGCCCGACGCTGTTCTTGTCGGTGTGGGGTGGGGTGCTGGCCGATCGGTACGACAAGCGTCGGATCCTGATCTTCACGCAGTGGGCGAGTGCGGTATGCGCGCTGGTGTTGGGTCTGTTGGACGTCGGTGGGCTCGTCGCGTTGTGGCATGTCTTCCTGATTGCCTTTGCCCTCGGCTGTGTCTCGGCGCTCGACGCACCCGTGCGTCAATCGTTCACCATCGAAATGGTGGGCAAGGAACACCTGTCCAACGCCATCGCGCTCAACTCCATGACGTTCAACACGGCCCGCATCGTCGGTCCGGCCATCTCGGGTGTGCTGATCAACCTGATCGGAACAGGGTGGGTGTTCCTGCTCAACGTCGCGACATTCGGTGGGGTGCTCATCGCGCTCTACCTGATGAACAAGAAGGAGTTGATCCCGTCGGAACCGGCCCCGCGCACCAAGGGGCAGGTGCGCGACGGGTTCCGATATGTATGGGGCCGCAAGGACCTTCGCGTGATCATGGTGTCGGTCTTCATGGTCTCGACCTTCGGCCTGAACTTCGCGATCAGCCTGGCGGTGATGGCGCGCAACACGTTCGGCCTCGAGGCCGACGGTTACGGATTGCTGTCCACGACGCTCGCCGTGGGCACCCTTGCCGGCGCTGCGTACGCCGCAAGACGGAAGGAAGCGCCGCGGTTGCGGACGTTCCTCGGTGCCGCCGTGGCTTTCGGTGTGTTCGAGGTCGCGGTGGGATTGATGCCTACCTACGCGTTGGTGGCGCTGATGTTGATCCCCACGGGCGCACTGACGTTGACGTTCACGACGTCCGCGATGAACATCCTGCAGATGTCGGTGCCTTCCGAGATGCGCGGGCGGGTGATGGGTATCTACATGCTCAGTTTCCTCGGTGGCACACCGCTGGGAAGCCCGTTGCTGGGTTGGCTCGCCGACTCCGTGGACCCACGTGCGCCCTTGATCGTGGGCGGAGTGATCTCGCTCGTCTCGGGCACTGTGGCCGGGGTGTACCTGCTACGCAGCGAAGGGCTGAAACTTCGTCTTGCGCGACCGGAAGACGGTGGCAGGCTGCCGGTTTTCGTCCTGCGTCCGGTGATCGTATGCGACGCGACCGAACAGGCAGTCGAGGCTAGCCGCGCGCCGTGACCTTCTCACGCTTGGGAAACACCGTGTAGCTCAGTGCGATTGCTCCCCAGATTGCGAGTACCACTGTCAGCTTGCTGATCCATCCGTCGAGGGCTCCAGTACGGGTGGGGTCGTCGACGAGGAAGATGGCCGCGCCGAGAAGTCCGCACGCGACGGCCCAGGCGATCGCGGCTTTGCCGAACTCGCGCCATTCGCGCAGTGCTCGCGCACTCCCGTACTTGGGTGGTGCGACGGGAGCCGGGCCGCCGGCGAATCGGTAGGCGAACCTGGCGTCGGCCCAGGAGATGAGGCTGTGTCCGAACGCGACGGAGAATCCGATGTAGGCCGCGGCAAGCCCATGGGTGAAGTTCGCCTCGCCACCGCCACGAAGATCGAGGGCTGTGGCGACGAGCAGTACGACATCCACCAGCGGCGCGCAGATGAGCAGTGCGGCGCCCAGCGTTTTGCGGCGCAGTAGATAGCGGGCCGCGAGACCTGCGGCGATGAACACCCAGAACATGATTTCGCACGCGATGATCAAGTGGACGATCATGACATCAGCTCATTTCTAGTACGACTGTGTTAGTGATCGAAAACTAGCACAGCTGTGTTAGTTTTGTGAAGTGGTGAAACGTAGCAGTCCGGATGAGCGGCGTGAAGAGATCGCCGAGGCCGTGTGGCGTGTGATCCGTCGAGACGGTGTGGCGAGCGCCAGCGTCCGGGCGGTCGCGGACGAGGCGAAGATGTCGACGGGGTCGCTACGGCACTTCTTCGCGACGCAGTCCGAACTCTTGCTGTTCGCGATGACGCTCGTGACCGTCCGGGTGGAGGAAAGGATTGCCGGCATCGACTTCGATCCCGACATCCGCCGCGCGATCCGTCAGTTCACCGATCAGTTCGTTCCCCTCGACCAAGATCGGCGTGAAGAAATGCAGGTTTGGGAGGCCTTTGCTGCGGCCGCCCAGACCGATTCGGCGTTGACGGCGGTGCGTGACGAGACAGACCGGACCTTGTTCGAGCACTTTCGTTCGTTCGTGGAAGCGGCGCATCGAGCTGGTTTTCTACGGCCGGGTGCCTCGGTCGACATCGAGGCGATGAGATTGCATGCGCTCGCCGACGGGCTCGCGTCGCACGGCGTCGACAATCCCGAGCGAACCAATCCAGAGGTGATCAGCCAGGTGCTCGACGCGCATTTTGTCACGCTGTTGCGCTAGGTCGGGAGTAGTGGTGGGGGGCTCGCGGTGCGTACGGCACGATAGACCCGTGGTTCACGTCATCGACATCTCAGATCCCGCCGATCCCCGGCTGGATGACTTTCGCGATCTCAACTCTTCGGATCGGCGCCCCGACCTGCCGGAGGGCAAGGGACTGGTCATCGCCGAGGGAGTGTTCGTCACTCAGCGACTGCTGACTTCGCGGTTCGAGCCGATCAGTCTCCTCGGCGTCGAACGACGGCTCCTGGAGCTCGCTGACGATCTCGACGGTGTGGACGTGCCGTTCTACCGTACGAGCGCCGAAGTGATGGCCGAGGTCGTCGGATTTCACCTCAACCGCGGCGTCCTCGCTGCAGCAGCACGCCCGGCACCGCTCGCGGTCTCGGACGTGTTGAAGGACGCGAAGACCGTCGTGGTCCTCGAAGGCGTCAACGATCACGAGAATCTCGGCTCGATGTTCCGCAACGCGGCGGGGCTCGGTGTCGATGCAGTTCTGTTCGGGAAGGGTTGTGCCGACCCGCTGTACCGGCGGTCGGTCCGTGTGTCGATGGGGCACGTGCTGCGAGTGCCCTTCGCGCATGTGGCAAAGTGGCCACACGACTTGGATGAGCTGCGTGGCAACGGTTTTCAGCTCATTTCCTTGACTCCGAATCCGGAAGCGGTCACTTTGGCCGAAGCGATGACCGGGGATAAGGTAGCGCTACTGCTGGGCGCCGAGGGGCCAGGTTTGACCGAACATGCGATGCGGGCCACCGATATTCGTGCCAAGATACCCATGGCGCCCGGCACCGACTCGCTCAACGTCGCGACCGCAGCGGCGATGGCCTTCTACGAACGTGTCAGGACCGGCCGGTGACTCAGGACCGCACGCCCTGGTTCACCGGAATCGCGGTGTCGGTGTTCGCAGCCATGCTCTCGACCAGTGCCGTCGCGGCGTTCTGTGTCGCGCTGGGCAACGTGAACGTGCTCCTGGCGGTTGTCGTCAATGTCATTGCGGTAGGCGGACTTGCGCCGACCGTCTGGCGCTGGCGAGCCGTCCCCGTCTGGCGATGGGTGGTCTACGGCGCGGTAGTCGGCGTACCGCTCGGGTGGATCGCAGCGATAGCCGCGTGAACCTGTGAGGCTGCTCGGCGCTACTTGAAGCCGAAGTACCGAGCGAGGCGGCCGCGCGGCTTGGCCACCGGTGCGTCGTGGATCGGCGGCATGTTTTCGGGCATGGGTACCTCTGTCGGCGCCTGCTCGGGCATCGGCGCGGGGGCTGGGGGTGCAGGTTTGGGTGCCTCGCCGGGTCGGTGAATCTTGAAGCCCCACAGGAGAATCCGCGTTGTGTCGAGTTCGTGTTCTCGCGGCGCGCCGGTGTATCGAAATCCCAGCCACTCGAGGTTGGCGGACTCCGCGAACTGTTGCGGGTGGAACGGAAGCGACTGCGGATCAGGCAGGATCCCGGGCGGGTAACGCAGGGGATGGTTGCCGGCCCAGAATTCCAGTTCCCAGGTCTGTGGGATCCCCAGATTTTCGACGATGTCGATCGGGATGGCACTGAACGAGCGTCGTAGCTCGCCGTCCTCCCACAGTGCAAACGAACCCTGCGCGGTTTCGGGGACGGAGCTGATCAACAGCGTCGAGCCACCCTCTGCCGAAAGGTGCCAGGAATCAGGCAGTTTCGAGGGGACGAAGGTGCTGAGTTCGGAGCTGCAGACGACACTCACTCGGCCGTACGCGCCGACGAAGACGTAGCCGGGGCTCACCGTCGCGGCCATCGACAGCGGCTGAGGCCCGAGCGACTCGAACTCCTTGTCCGGGTACAGCGACATGGCGATTTTCAGGGCCTCGGTCTGATCCGGCTGTGGGTACCTGCTCAATTCGGTGCGAGCGTCTGCGCCGCCCAGAAACCAGATCGTCGATACCCGTGCAGCCACCGGCAGCCCTCTCTCCTCAGCCTCGCTCGAAAGAAGAATACTTTCCTTCGGGTCAGCGACCGCTGCTGCGGACCCCGAGGAGTACGTCGTCCCACGAGGGAAGAGCAGGCCGTCCGCGCTTGTCCTTGGTCTGCGTCTGCTGCGGAGCGGTTTTCGGGGTCACATCCGGTGCGGGTTCGGGAACCTCGTCGGTGACGACGGTTTCCGGCTCGACAGCAATCGGTTCGGGCGCCACGATCCGTTCCGCCACCACCGTCCGCTCGGGGACTACTGTGCGCTCGGAAACTGCTGTCCGCTCGGAAACTGCTGCGGGCTCGGGCTCGATCTCCGCCACCGGCTCGACGTCGAATCGGGACAGTTCGAGCTGCTGCGGCTCGTTCGAGACCACCGGTACCAGGCCGCGGAGTGGGCGACCGAAGTCGGGATCGATCAAGTCGAATGCCGCGTCGTCGAGTGCGACGATCGTTCCGCCGTGCGCGTCGGGCTGGTAGCGCCAGTGCGCGGCGTTGGTGGTGCGGCCGGCCTGCCACTGCAGCTGGGCGACCCACTGATTGTCCTCGTCGCGCCAGGCATCCCAGGTGGCCTCGTCGATACTGTGGCCGCGGGCGCGGAATGCGTGGGTCACGATTTCGGAGAGGGTGGGAACTGTCGGACCGTTGTCGCGCACCGGGTGTCCGCCCTGCGCCATTTCCGCGGCGCGGGAGCGCTCGAGCAGAACGGGGTACGCAAAGCGCTCGACCTTGCTGATGGGGATCTTCGCTTCTTCGGCGACCTGCTCTACGGAGGCACCGGAACGAATGCGCGCCTGAATTTCGCGGGGACGGAGTTGGCTTTCCATTTCGATCT
>NZ_BAAILK010000012.1:166785-235404 GCF_054589475.1 Rhodococcus sp. no. 34 | reverse complement strand
CAATCTGGCCGAGTCGAGCCACGTCTCCGCGGGAAGCTGCACGAAGTTTGTCATCGGCGGGAAGCCGGAATTTCTGGCCGGTTTCAGCATCTGCGCACACCACATGCGATCCATCGGGTTCAAGTCCGATCACTCGAAGCTCTCGCACATTGACCTCCTTATCGCGCCGGCTCGCGACTTTGCGCCGCGCTCAACTGTAATTCATTCGTGACCATGGACTCGGCAGGACACGCAGGGCGAGATGACCTCGGATCCGCCCACCGGTGTGGTAGCTCACAAGGCCTGGCGCAAACGACGCTCGGCCCCCGACGTCATGCCGGGGGCCGAGCGGTGAAGCAAATGTGAAAATCAGCCGAGCTGAGAAACGACCCAGTCGATGCTCTTGGTGAGAGCGGTGACGTCATCGGGGTCGATGGCCGGGAACATGCCGACGCGCAGCTGGTTGCGGCCGAGCTTGCGGTACGGCTCGGTATCGACGATTCCGTTGGCGCGCAGGATCTTTGCCACCTCGGCAGCGTCGACGTCGTCGTTGAAGTCGATGGTGCCGACAACCTGCGAGCGGTGTGCCGGATCAGCGACGAACGGCGTTGCGAACTCACTGGCCTCGGCCCAGTTGTACAGGCGCGAGGACGAATCCGCGGTGCGAGCGGTGGTCCAGTCGAGGCCGCCGTTGCTGTTCATCCACTCGATCTGGTTGGCGAAGAGCAAGAGGGTGGCCAGGGCCGGGGTGTTGTACGTCTGATCCTTGGAGCTGTTGTCCACGGCGATGGGCAGCGAGAGGAAGTCAGGCGTCCAGCGTCCCGAATCCTTGATCTCCGCGACGCGCTCGAGGGCGGCCGGGCTCATCAGCGCGATCCACAGTCCGCCGTCTGCAGCGAAGCACTTCTGCGGAGCGAAGTAGTAGACGTCGGAATCGGCGACATTGACCGGAAGTCCACCAGCGCCCGAGGTGGCGTCGATGGCGATCAGTGCGTTCTCCGAACCCGCGGGACGCGAGACGGGGATCGACACACCGGTGGAGGTCTCGTTGTGCGCCCAGCCGATGAGATCGACGGACGGGTCGGAGACCGGCACCGGTGCGCTGCCCGGATCGGCGGAAACGACGATCGGGTCACCGATGAACGGGTTGGCCTTGGCGACCGAAGCGAACTTGGAGCTGAATTCGCCGTTGGTCAGGTGCAGCGACTTCTCGCGGATGAGGCCGAATGCGGCCGCATCCCAGAACGCAGTGGTTCCGCCGTTGCCGAGGACGACCTCGTAGCCCTCGGGCAGTGAGAACAGATCGGCGAGGCCGGAACGAATGCTGGCCACAACGTTCTTGACCGGCTTCTGGCGATGGCTGGTGCCGAACACCGAAGCGCCCACCTCGACCAGGGACTGCAGCTGCTCGGGGCGAACCTTGGAAGGACCGCAGCCGAAGCGTCCGTCGGCGGGCTTGAGGTCGGCGGGGATGATCGGTGTGGAGGTCATCGCTTCTTTCTGTTCCTTCACTTGTGTTCTGTACTACCGTGATTGGCGAATTCGAGCGGGGTACTACGCGTGGCTGATCTGGTCCCAGCCCTCGACCGACTCCGGAGTACGGGGCGCCGGGCCGGTGTAGATGGCGGCCGGGCGTACCAGCTTACCGAGACGCTTCTGCTCGAGGATGTGTGCACACCAGCCGGCGGTGCGGCCACAGGTGAACATGGCGGGCATCATGTGCGCGGGAACCTCGGCGAAGTCGAGGATGACGGCGGCCCAGAACTCGACGTTGGTCTCGATCGCGCGATCGGGACGACGCTCACGCAGTTCTGCCAGTGCAGCCTGCTCGAGAGCTGCGGCAGCCTCGTAGCGGGGAGCGTTGAGGCGCTTCGCCGTGGCGCGGAGCACGCGTGCACGGGGATCTTCGGCGCGGTAGACGCGGTGTCCGAAGCCCATGAGCTTTTCCTTGCGGTCGAGGATTCCCTTGACCAGCGCGCGGGCGTCGCCGGTCTTCTCGGTCTCTTCGATCATCGGAAGAACGCGGGCCGGTGCGCCGCCGTGCAGCGGGCCGGACATCGCGCCGATGGCGCCGGAAAGCGACGCCGCGACGTCGGCGCCCGTGGAGGCGATGACGCGGGCCGTGAAGGTGGAGGCGTTCATGCCGTGCTCGGCTGCCGAGACCCAGTACGCATCGATTGCCTCGACGTGTGCCGGATCGGGCTCACCCTTCCAGCGAACCATGAAGCGTTCGGTGACGGTCTTGGCCTCGTCGATGCGGCTCTGCGGGACTGCCGGCTGGTAGATGCCGCGAGCGGACTGCGCGACGTACGACAGCGCCATGACGGATGCGCGGGCGAGCTGGTCGCGGGCGGTCTCGTCATCGATGTCGAGGAGCGGCTGGTAGCCCCAGATGGGAGCCAGCATCGCCAGTCCGGCCTGAACGTCGACACGGACGTCGCCGGTGTGAATGGGGAGGGGGAACGGCTCGGCCGGCGGGAGGCCGGGGCCGAAGCGGCCGTCGACGAGAAGGGCCCATACGTTGCCGAAGGTGACCCTCTGGCCGACCAGGTCTTCGATGTCGACTCCGCGGTAGCGCAGTGCGCCGCCGTCCTTGTCGGGTTCTGCGATATCGCTGGTGAAGGCGACGACGCCTTCGAGTCCGCTCACAAAATCGTCCGGTATTGCTGCGCTCGCTGCCATTCTCGTGGACTCTCCTCGTTCGAGTGCGCCAGGTCTACAGTCGCACTGCCTCAGCTTCAGTGACTGCGCCTCGGTGCTCGCAGGGATGAGCACGCACCGTGTTTTGTACTGCGCAATCGTCTCGTCCCGATTCGGCGCTGTCGCTGGTGCGGCTCGCGGTCCGGGTCGGGTCTAGCCACGGCAAACTTTAGCGCGTGCCGCGTAGCCGTTGGCCAGTGAGTACCCGGGAGTAGCGTTCTCGGCTGTGTCGAATGAACGTCAGGACCCGCAGGCGGTGGACAACGAACTCGCGGCCATGCGTGTGGGCTATCCGCAAGCAGGCAGCGAATCGGAGTCCGTCGAGGACCGCATGAGTGCGGAATTGGATACTTCGGTTGTCGAAACCGGTTGGCTGCCCCTCATGCGCCAATGGCTCGTGGACGCCGTCGAAGCTGACGCGCCGGAGCCCAACGCCATGACTCTGTCGACGGTGGACGACGGTGGCCGTCCGGCGTCGCGCACCGTGCTCTGCAAAGGGCTCAGCGAGGACGGCGTCCTCTTCTTCACCAACTACGGATCCGACAAGGCTCGTCACCTCGACGCCCACCCGTACGCGTCGGCGAACTTCACGTGGCTGACCCTTGCCAGGCAGGTGATCGTCCGCGGCACCACCGAGCGGGTGAGTGCTCAACTGACGCAGGAGTATTGGCGAACCAGGCCTCGCGGTTCACAGCTCGGCGCGTGGGCGTCGTCGCAGTCTCGTCCGATCGACTCGCGTGCCGATCTCGACGAGCAACTGCGTGAGGTCGCTGCTCGATTCGGCGTGGACGGTGAGATTCCGGTGCCATCGAACTGGGGCGGGATTCTGATTCGGCCCGAGTCCGTCGAGTTCTGGCAAGGACGCGCGAACCGCATGCACAATCGAGTTCGCACGAGCCTGGTCGACGGACAGTGGTCCGCCGTCCGTCTCCAGCCGTGAGCCGGCTACTCGCGGACACGACTCCGCTCGAGAATCGCGACTATCGACGGCTGTGGACGGCCGGCATCGTCACCGTCATCGGCGCTCAGCTCAGCGTGGTCGCCGTACCGCAACAGGTGTACGAGATCACCCGAAGCTCGGCCTACGTCGGTCTGACGGGAATCTTCGGTCTGGTCCCGCTGGTCGTTTTCGGTCTGTGGGGCGGCGCACTTGCCGACGTCATGGATCGACGACGGCTGTTGATGATCACCTCGATCGGACTCGGCGTCACGTCGGTACTGTTCTGGATCCAGGCTGCCCTGAACGTGAACAACGTGTGGTTGGTGCTCGGATTGTTCTCGGTTCAACAGGCGTTCTTCGCGGTGAACCAGCCGACGCGAGCGGCGATCATCCCTCGGTTGATTCCGGGCAGGCAGTTACCGGCCGCGAACTCGCTGAACATGACTGTCGTGCAGTTCGGTGCGATAGCCGGCCCGCTACTGGCGGGTGTCCTCATACCGTCGGCCGGTCTGCAACTGCTGTACCTGCTCGACTCGATCTTTCTTCTCGCCACACTGTGGGCGGTATGGAAGCTCCCGGCGATTCCGCCGACCGGAACGTCTCGGCGAGCCGGATTGAGCGAGGTCCTCGGCGGTTTCACGTATCTCGCGACGCAGAAGGTTCTGCTCGCGTCGTTCGTGGTGGACATCATCGCGATGGTGTTCGGGATGTCGCGAGCACTGTTCCCGGAGATCGCTCACGAATCCTTCGGTGACCCCGCCAGCGGCGGTTTTGCGCTGGGACTGCTGTTCGCGGCGATGTCGGTGGGAGCCGTTCTGGGCGGAGTCTTCTCGGGTTGGTTGCCACGGGTTCAGTACCAGGGGCGAGCCGTTCTGGTCTGCATCGCGCTGTGGGGGCTGTCCATGGTCGGCTTCGGCGTTGCCGTGTACTTCGCGAGTCCCGGTTCCAGTGTGATTCTGCTCTGGGTGGCGGTCGCATTCCTGGCATTCGGCGGAGCCGTCGACATGGTCTCGGCGGCTTTCCGCAGCACGATGCTCCAGCAAGTGGCAACCGACGACATGCGCGGACGACTGCAGGGCGTGTTCATCGTGGTCGTGGCAGGTGGTCCGCGTATCGGTGACGTGCTGCACGGCGGTGCAGCCTTCCTGTTCGGGACCGGTGTCGCGGCAGCGGGCGGCGGCTTCCTGGTGATTGTCGGTGTTGTCCTTTCTGCCCTCGCATTTCCGGCATTCGTTCGCTACAAGGTGGGACGCGCCGTCTGACGTCCTGGTTAACCGGTCGCTCGTGGTGGAAACTGGTACGTATGACTGCGCCGCACAGCACGGGTAGGGGAGGGTTCGAGATCCGTGGTGGAGGCTATCGAGCCGAGATCGCCGCGGCCGGTGCCGGGTTGCGGCTACTCGATCACGAAGGACCGAACGGTCAGCGCGCGCTGACCGAGACCTGGGCACTCGGATCGAAGCCACCGCTGTCGGCCGGATTGGTTCTCGCGCCGTGGCCCAACCGAATTCGCGACGGGCACTTCATGTTCGACGGGATCGAGCATCAACTCGAGATCACCGAACCTGCGCTGGGGAACGCGAGCCACGGGTTCGTCCGGCGTCGCAATTGGAGCCTCGTGGACCACACGTACGAGCGCGTCGAACTGTCGGTCGACGTGGGACTTCACAAGGGTTGGCCCTATCCGTTGCAGCTGACGGTCGCCTACGAGGTCGGTGCCGACGGACTGACCGTCACGCACACGGCCACGAACAAGGGTGCGACCTCGTCGCCGTTCGGGCTCGGAATGCACACCTTCATTCGCGCCGGCGACTTTCCGCTCGACGAATGTGCTCTGCATCTGGCAGCAGGCACACGGTTGCCGATCGATCCGGCGAGGATGCTGCCGAACGCGTATTCGCAGGCAGTCGCCGGTACGGACTACGACTTCCGGACACCGAGACTGCTTGCCGGGGTGCAGTTGGACACTCCGTACAGCGCATTGGACGTCGTCGACGGCAGTGGTCGCACGCAACACGAGCTGCTGGCTCCGGATGGAACGGGCACTGCCCTGTGGACCAACCGCGAGTTCCCGTGGATTCAGGCCTTCATCGCAGATCCCGCCAACGACAAGGGGTATCCCGATCGCGGCCGCGCATTGGCTTTGGAGCCGATGACCTGCCCGCCTGACGCCTTCAACTCGGGCATCGATCTCCTGGTGCTTCATCCGGGTCAGACGTGGACGGGTAGCTGGGGCATCAAGGCGCTGTGATCCGGCTCTCATACCGTGGGATCGTGTAACACCAAGTAGGCATCAGCCGATAACAATCGGTTTTCGGTACCCCGTGTCAGTGGTCCGGAAGGTCCGACGTTGCTCCCATTTGCGAATTGCAGCCGAGATTTGCAGATCAGTGTGGGTAAATGCGCGATTCCGTAGACTGGAGTACCGGTCACGCGAGTGGGAAAGCCCAGACTGGAACATGTTTCAGTTTCGGTGGGTATGTCGGGTTCGTGAGTACCCGAAAAATAGCCGTGGAGCGACCCTCCTTCGGCACGATCTCTCCCGTGCGACTAGTTTCTAGTTGATCGCATGTAGTTACTCGTTGGTTCGAGCTTGAGAGGGATCCTTCGTGCCCGCTGACAATGACACAAAGCCCACGCTTACTTACCCCGGTGGTGAGTACACGATGTCCATTGCCAGGGCAACAGAGGGCAATGACGGCATCGAGCTGGGAAAGCTGCTGGCCACAACGGGGTACACCACCCTTGACCCCGGTTTTGTGAACACTGCATCCACCAGTTCTGCAATCACCTACATCGACGGTGAGAAGGGAATCCTGCGTTACCGCGGATATCCCATCGAGCAGTTGGCAGGTAAGTCGACGTTCATCGAGGTCAGCTACCTGCTGATCTACGGCGAACTGCCGACCGACGCCCAGCTCGAGTCCTTCACGGACCGCATCCGTCGACACACCCTGCTTCACGAGGACCTCAAGCGGTTCTTCGACGGATTCCCGCGCAACGCTCACCCGATGCCGGTTCTCTCGTCCGCAGTGAACGCATTGTCGGCGTACTACCAGGATTCGCTCGATCCCGAGGATCCGGAGCAGGTGGAACTGTCCACCATCCGTCTTCTCGCGAAGCTGCCGACCATCGCTGCGTACGCGTACAAGAAGTCCGTCGGACAGCCGTTCCTGTACCCGGACAACTCGTTGAACCTGGTCGAGAACTTCATGCGTATGACGTTCGGCTTCCCCGCCGAGCCGTACCAGGGTGATCCCGAGGTCGCCAAGGCACTCGACATGCTGCTGATCCTGCACGCCGACCACGAGCAGAACTGCTCCACGTCGACCGTGCGTATGGTCGGCTCGTCGGACGCCAACCTGTTCACCTCCGTCTCGGCCGGCATCAACGCACTGTGGGGCCCGCTGCACGGCGGCGCCAACCAGGCAGTGCTCGAGATGCTCGACGAGATCAAGGCCAGCGGCAGCACCGCAGCCGAGTTCGTCCGCAAGGTCAAGAACAAGGAAGACGGCGTGAAGCTCATGGGCTTCGGGCACCGCGTCTACCGCAACTACGATCCGCGCGCTGCGCTGGTCCGCGAAACCGCGCACACCATCCTCGCCAAGCTCGGCGGCGACGACGAACTGCTCAACATCGCAATGCAACTCGAAGAGGCCGCCCTCACGGACGACTACTTCATCGAGCGCAAGCTTTACCCGAACGTCGACTTCTACACCGGCCTCATCTACCGCGCGATGGGCTTCCCGCCGCGCATGTTCACGGTGCTGTTCGCCATGGGCCGTCTGCCCGGCTGGATTGCGCACTGGCGTGAAATGCACGAGGATCCGGCTACGAAGATCGGCCGCCCGCGCCAGATCTACACCGGCTACACCGAGCGTGACTACAGAGACATCACGTCCCGCTGACGCGTGACCTAGCGATATCACCACCCGCTAGTCTTCTGTACCCAACATTTCGCCTCAACGAGGAGGACCCATGAGTAGCAAGCCCGTAATCGAGTTCCAGGAAGGCCCCGCGCCCACCGATCTGGTCATCAAGGATCTGGTTGTCGGAGAAGGCGCCGAAGCCGTTCCCGGTGGCACCGTCGACGTTCACTACGTCGGTGTCGAGTTCGAGTCCGGCGAAGAGTTCGACTCTTCCTGGAGCCGTGGCGAGTCCATTCAGTTCCCGCTTCGTGGCCTGATCAAGGGCTGGCAGGACGGCATCCCGGGCATGAAGGTCGGCGGACGCCGTCAGCTCACGATTCCGCCGGAGCTGGCATACGGCCCCGCCGGTGCAGGGCACCAGCTTTCCGGCAAGACCTTGGTCTTCGTGATCGATCTGCTGGACGCCAAGTAATCCACTGTGCGCCTTTATTAACCCCCCGCGGTTAATAAAGGCGCACAGCACAAGCAGCCCCGCACCGTCAGGTGTGGGGCTTTCTTGTGTGGTCAGCTCGCGGTCTTTCGTCGGTAGAGCCAGTTCGACCACACGAATCCCACGGCGGCGATGCCCAGGCACCACGCGAGGGCGATGGCCGCGCTGTTCCCGATCGGCGTGCCCATCAGGAGTCCGCGCACAGTCTCGATGATCGGAGTCACCGGTTGGTGCCGGGCAAACCCCTGCAGCCAGGACGGCATGGTCTCGGCCGGTACGAAAGCAGTGCTGACGTAGGGCAGGAACATGATGGCGAAGGTGAATCCGCTTGCAGCCTCCGGGTTCTTGGCCAAGAGTCCCAAAGCTGTCGAGAGGTACGACATGGCAAAGACGAAGGCGACGATCACAGCGGCGACGCCGAGCCAGCGCAACGGATCGCTTGTCGGGCGAAATCCCATGATCAGCGCAACGACGACCACGATCGCCGTAGTCAGGACGTTGCGGACGACGCTGGCCAATACATGACCGGTCAGGACCGACGACGGAGAGATCGCCAAGGTCCGGAAACGGTCGATGATCCCGTCCTTCATGTCGCTCGAGACGCTGACCGCGGTGGTCGAGGCGCCGAAACCGGCGCACAGAAGGATGATTCCTGGCACGACGTAGTCGATGTACTCGCTACCGGTGTTGATGGCGCCGCCGAAGACGTAGACGAACAGCAGCATGAGCATGACCGGAAGGGCTATCGCGGTGATCATCGAATCCGGACTGCGCAGAACGTGTTTGAGATTCCGGCGGAGCATCACCGCGGAATCGATTGCAATGGTGGAGGTCATCGAACGCTCGCAATCTCGGGTTGGCCTGATCCGGTGAGCGCGAAGAACACGTCGTCCAGATCCGGAGTGTGAACGGAGAACTTCTCGACGGTGATCGACGGATCGTCGATCGAGTCGAGGATCGCTTTGATCGACGGAACTGCCCCGTCGGAAGGGATGTGCAGGGTCAAGGTCTCGGCATTCGAATGCGCCTGCGGCAGTGATGCCGCGGCGAGTTCGAGTTGGGCCAGGTTCTCGAATTGCAGTGCGACGTGGCCGCCGGGAACAAGGCGTTTGAGTTCGTCCGGTGTTCCCTCGGCGACGATGCGGCCGCCGCTCAGCACGCCGACCGTATCGGCCAATTCGTCTGCCTCGTCGAGGTATTGGGTGGTGAGGAAGATGGTGACGCCTGACGCTGTGAGTCCTCGAACGATCGACCACATGTCGTGGCGGCTTCGCGGGTCCAGGCCGGTGGTGGGTTCGTCGAGAAAGACGACGTCCGGTCGGGCGACGAGGCTCATTGCGATGTCGAGTCGTCTGAGCATGCCGCCCGAGTAGTTGCCGGCGCGTTTGTCGCCGAAGTCCGTCAAAACGAACTGGTCGAGCAATTCCTCGGCACGGCGACGGGAGTTCTTCCGGCCCAGGTGATTCAGTTCGCCCAGTAGGGTGAGGTTCTCGAATCCGGTCAGCAAGGTGTCGACGGCTGCGTACTGCCCGGTCACGCTGATGCGCCGCCGAACGTTCTGTGGATCTCCGGGCAGTGAATGCCCCGCGACCATGACCTCGCCTCCGTCGAAGGGGATGAGGGTGGTGAGAATTCTTACGGCCGTGGTCTTTCCGGCGCCGTTTGCGCCGAGGAGGGCGTACACCGATCCGGCCGGGACCGCCAGGTCGAGTCCAGCCAGTATCTGTTGATCGCCGTAGTGCTTACGGAGTCCGCGGACCGAGATTGCGGGGATCGTTCCTGACATCGAGACCTCCAAGTAAGAACTGTGTATGTCATAAACTCGTGTTTATATCGTACACAGTTCTAGGATGATGGCAAGAGTGAAGAGTGGGAGCTTATGGATCGCGGAGCGCTACCGAGAGCAGTTGAACTGGCCTGGGGACTGGACCAGCCGGGAACGCGGGGTCCGAAGAAGGGGCTCAGTCTCGAGCAAATTCTCGACACCGCGATCGAATTGGCCGACGCAGAAGGCGTCACCGCTCTGTCGATGGGCCGCGTGGCCAAAGCGCTCGGGTTCACGACCATGTCGCTCTACCGCTACGTGGCAAGCAAAGACGAACTGATCGAACTGATTTCGGATCGGGTGATCGGGCCGCCGCCGGTGATTCCCGACGGCGTGACCTGGCGCGTCAAGCTCGAGGCGTGGGCGAATCAGGAGTATGCCACGATGCTGAGTCGACCGTGGTGGCTCAAGCTGCCCATCACGGCTCCACCGACCGGGCCCAACAACATGGCGTGGCTCGACGCGGGTCTGAGCGCCCTCGACGGGGTCGCCCTGAGCGCCGCGTCGAAGTTCCAGGTGGTGACCAACGTGTCGTTGTTCGTCATCGGCCGCGCTCGATTCTCGGCTGACCTGGCGTCTCGTTCAGCGCAGTCGGCAGACGACGACGTCGCATACGGCGCTCTCATTGCTCGTGTCATCAATCGGGAGGGATTCCCCTACCTGAGTGCCGCAATCGAGGAAGGCGGCTTCGAGGACGGCAGCCCGGAGGGTGAGGCCGCCGGCGACGATGCCTTCGATTTCAGTTTCTCGCTCGGCTTACTTCTCGACGGAATCGAGAAGCTGGTGCAGCGGTCAGGACACCAGCGCGGTGGCGCTGACGTCGTCGATGATCAGATCGGTGATCAGCCCGCCCCGTAGTGCTCCCTCCAGGGCCGGCAGTTTTGCTGTTCCGGCGACGATGCACACGCGCCTGGCGACCTTCTCGAAAAGGTCCAGTCGCGGGCCGCTCGCGCGCTCGTTGAGTTCGATTCCGCGGTAGCTCCCGTCCGACCGGAAGAAGACGGTTGCGATGTCGCCGACCACTCCGTCGCGTCGAAGTGCTTCTGCTTCATCGGGTTCGAGGTATCCGGCGGTGTAGACGTGACTCGGTACGTTGCCGCCCGGTACGCCGATGCTGAAGACTGCCAGGTCCATTCGCTTCTGCATGTCCAAGACGCGTTTGATGCTTCGTTCGCGCCACAGTTGCTCCCGGGTTTCCGGGTAGTCGAAGAAGGCAGGCACCGGAAATCCTTGTGGCAGAGCACCGTAGGCGTCGGCGATGGTTCTGATGATGTCGCTGGCGTAAGAGATCCCGGTGGTGCGAGTATTCGCGGCGCCGTTGAGTTGCACGACGTACGAGTTGTACGTGCGTTTGGGGGCAAGGTGCTTGCTGACTTCACTGAGTGTGGTTCCCCAGGCGATCCCCATCACCATGTCGCTGTCGAAGAACGACGCCAGCAGGCGTCCGGCAAAGGTTGCGACCTTTTCGAGTCGCTCGAGATCTCCCACCAGTTCCGGCACGGTCACCACGTGGGCGCGCACTCCGTACCGTTCCGAGAACTCGCGTTCGATGCGAGGAGCCTGGCCGTGCGGGGTGCTGATCTTGATCTCGACGAGACCCGAGGTGCGCGCGTAGGTGATCAATCGGGAGACGGTGGATCGGGACACCCCCATGTCGCGGCCGATGGCAGCCATGGTCTGGTCCTGGAAGTAGTAGTGGCGTGCGGCCTGAACTGCGTCGGCGATGCGCGGGTCCGCCGGATCGGAGGTAGCGGAGTCCGAAGTGGGAGTTTCCATGGGTTCGTCCTGTCTGCACGTACGTGCAAGAGCATTGAACCGAATCTTATCCGAGTAGGCCCAGGCCGAGGCGCTCGATCACGCAAAGTCCCAGAAGTGTGTCTGTTACCCGCGTTACGGTGCGCAAATGGGGCATTTGCACATATGTGCATGAGCTATGCGTGAATGTGCAAACGGCCTTACGCTACGGGTGCAGCAATCCAAACTATGACATGCATCACAACGAAGTGAGGGTGGGGATGGAGAAAGCCAAGCGATTAGGGCTTCCAGGCGAGTTGGCAGCCGAGTTCGCCGGAACGATGATCTTGATCTTGTTCGGCGTCGGAGTTGTGGCGCAGGTTGTGTCCGGCGGGAGCGGTGGGGGTCTCGGCGGACACGACAGTATCGCGTGGGCCTGGGGACTCGGCGTCATGTTCGGCATCTATGTCGCAGGCCGGGTGACGGGTGCTCATCTGAACCCCGCAGTGACCTTCGCCTTTGCGATCTTCCGGGGATTCTCCTGGCGCAAGGTCCTGCCCTACACGCTGGCGCAGACCGCTGGAGCCTTTGTCGCGGCCCTGATCGTCCGGTGGAATTACAACGACATGCTCAATGCCATCGATCCCGGACACACAACGGTGACTCAGACGATCTTCTCGACGATGCCCGGAAACGGAACGCTCCCGGTCAGTCTGGGATCAGCGCTGATAGATCAGATCATCGGCACGGCGATCCTGTTGTTCCTCATCGTTGCGGTGACCGATACTCGGGGAACTCCGCCGCTCGCGAATCTTGCGCCCTTCGTCGTCGGTTTGATCGTGGTGGCAATCGGATTCGCATGGGCGACCAACGCGGGTTACGCCATCAATCCGGCCCGTGACTTCGGTCCGCGGCTGGCGTCGTATCTCACCGGTTACGGCAGCGCCTGGCGAGATCAGTACGGGAGCCTGTATTTCTGGGTGCCCATCGTGGGGCCGCTGATCGGCGCTCCGATCGGGGTGTTCCTCTACGACAAGCTGATTGGTCGATTCCTGCCTGACGAGTCGGTGGAGAAGGCAGCCGAGGAGCCGGCCACGATACCGGCCTGATGGCGAATCATCATCTCTGACAGTAAATCTTTCGCACTTTCTTCGACACCAAAGGGGTAGCACGATGGCGCAGTTCGTAGCCGCGATAGACCAGGGAACCACCTCCACGCGATGCATGATCTTCGATCACAGTGGGCACGTAGTCGCTGTCGAACAGCACGAGCACACACAGATCTTTCCGCAGGCAGGCTGGGTCGAACACGATCCGATCGAAATTTGGGACAACGTCCGCAACGTCACCGCGGGCGCCTTGGCCAACGCAGATCTGACCGCGGCCGACATCGCATCCGTCGGCATCACCAATCAGCGTGAGACGGCAGTGGTCTGGGAACGAGCAACCGGAAAGCCCGTTTACAACGCCATCGTCTGGCAGGACACACGCACCGATCGAATCTGTACTGCACTCGCCGGCGAAGACGGCCCCAGGAAGTACACCGAAGTCACCGGATTGCCGTTGGCCACGTACTTTTCGGGCCCCAAGGTCAAGTGGATTCTCGACAACGTCGAGGGCGCGCGTGAGAAGGCCGAAGCAGGCGAGTTGTGTTTCGGCACGATGGACACCTGGGTGCTGTGGAACATGACCGGCGGCGTCGACGGCGGAGTGCACGCTACCGACCCCACCAACGCGTCGCGCACTCTGTTGATGGATCTCGACACTCTCGCTTGGGATTCGGCGATCTGCGCCGACATGGGCATCCCCGAATCGATGCTCCCCGAGATTCGCAGCTCGTCCGAAACTTTCGGATTCGTGCGCGAACGCGGAACGTTGTCCGGCGTGCCGATCGCCGGAATCCTCGGCGATCAGCAAGCAGCGACTTTCGGTCAGGCCTGCCTCTCGCCCGGAGAAGCGAAGAACACCTACGGAACCGGCAACTTCGTGCTCCTCAACACCGGCACCGAAAAGGTGATGAGCAAGAACGGCTTGTTGACGACGGTCTGTTACAAGATCGGTGAGCAGCCAACGGTTTACGCACTGGAAGGATCGATCGCCGTGACCGGTTCGCTGGTCCAGTGGCTTCGGGACAACCTCGGCATGATCGACAACGCGGCCGACATCGAGGTGAACGCGCGCTCTGTGGACGACAACGGTGGCGCGTACTTCGTGCCCGCGTTCTCGGGCCTGTTTGCACCGCATTGGCGCGCGGATGCACGCGGTGCGATCGTCGGTCTGACAAGGTTCGTGAACAAGGGGCACCTTGCCCGGGCGGTGCTCGAAGCGACTGCGTACCAGAGTCGTGAGGTGATCGAGGCGATGAACCTCGACTCGGGTGTCGACTTGAAGGTTCTCAAGGTCGACGGCGGAATGGTCGCGAACGAACTCCTCATGCAATTCCAGGCCGATCTGCTCGACGTCGAGGTGATCCGCCCTGTCGTTGCGGAGACCACGGCATTGGGCGCTGCGTACGCCGCTGGTCTCGCGGTCGGGTACTGGGAGAGCGAGGACGACATTCGCAGCAACTGGGCGAAGGACAAGAGCTGGACGCCGTCGATGGATTCGGCCGAGCGTGAGCGCCTGTATGCAGGCTGGCAGAAAGCCGTCACTCGGACACTCGACTGGGTCGACGCAGACTGATCGCGGCGCCCCCATTTCTACCTATTTTCAAGTGAAGGAACAGTTTTCATGAGCACAGCACAAGCATTGAGTCCATCCTCGCGGGCGGAGTCGCTGAAGAAGTTGGAAGAAACCGAACTCGACGTCCTCGTTATCGGCGGTGGCGTGGTCGGAGCGGGTAGCGCGCTCGACGCCGCAACTCGCGGTCTGAAGGTCGGCTTGGTGGAGGCTCGTGACTTCGCGTCCGGAACCTCGAGCAGGTCGAGTAAGCTGTTCCACGGCGGACTGCGTTACCTCGAGCAGTTCAATTTTGCGCTCGTGTTCGAGGCACTGCGTGAGCGGTCGCTGGTTCTGAATTCGCTGTGCCCGCATCTCGCGAAGCCGGTGCCGTTCATCTACCCACTCGAGAAGTTGATCGACCGGCCGTACGTCGGTCTGGGCATCGGCGTCTACGACGTGATGGGCGCAGGCCGCGGGGTTCCCTCACACCACAAGCATGTGGGCAAGAAGAAGACTCTCGAATCGTTCCCTTCCGGAAAGCGCTCTGCTATCCGGGGTTCGGTCAAGTTCTACGAGGGTCAGGTAGATGACGCCCGCCACACGATGATGCTGGCGCGCACAGCAGCCGAATACGGCGCACTGTGCGTGAACAGCACCCGCGTAATCGGCTTTCTCCGTGAGGAGGACCGCGTAGTCGGGGTGAAGGCCGTGGATCTGGAAACGGGTCGCGCGTTCGAGATCCGTGCTCGTCAGGTCATCAACGCCGCCGGGGTCTGGACCGACGAGATCCAGGAAATGGTCGGTGGGCGAGGGCAATTCCAGGTTCGCGCTTCGAAAGGTGTGCACCTGGTCGTCCCGCGAAACCGCATCAACTCCTCTACCGGAATCATCACGCGGACCGAGAAGAGTCTGCTGTTCGTGATCCCGTGGGGAAGCCACTGGATCATCGGTACGACGGACACCGACTGGAACCTCGACCTCGCCCATCCGGCAGCGAGCCGAAGCGATATCGACTACATCCTCGGACATGTCAACAAGCTCCTTCAGGACGAGTTGACGCACGAGGACGTCGTCGGTGTGTACGCGGGGTTGCGTCCGTTGCTGTTCGGCGAATCGGATTCGACCAGCACTCTCTCGCGTGAGCATGCGGTGTCGAGTCCGGTCCGAGGTTTGACGGTGGTCGCCGGTGGCAAGTACACCACTTACCGCGTGATGGCCAAGGACGCTGTCGATTCCGCGGTGCACGGATTGGAACAGAAGGTGCCGAAGTCCTGCACCGAGCGTATCCAACTTGTGGGTGCCGACGGCTACTTTGCCGCGCACAACAATCGGCATCTCACCGCTGAGCGCACGGGACTGCACGTTTCGACCATCGAGCACCTACTGGGTCGGTACGGCACTCTGGCTGACGAGTTGTTCGAACTCGTCGAGGCGAGGCCGGAACTGGGGCAGCCGTTGGACTCCGCCCCCGAGTACCTCAAGGCGGAGATCCACTACGCTGCGAGCCATGAGGGTGCGCAGCATCTCGACGACATCCTCACCCGTCGTACCCGCATCTCCATCGAGGTTACCGATCGCGGCGATGCGGCAGCTGCCGAAGTGGCGGAACTGGTTGCGCCGGTGCTGGGTTGGACTCCCGAGCACATTGCCGAGGAGATCGAACACTACCGGTTGCGTGTTGCAGCCGAGCGGGAATCTCAGGAGCAGCCCGATGACCTGACCGCTGATGCGGCGCGCCTCGGTGCACCGGACGTTCGAACCGGAGTCACTGTCGGACAGGTTTGAGTCCGGGACACCAATGATCGGCCGGGACGCTGTGTCCCGGCCGATCGACCGAACTGCCTCGGTGTCAATCGAACTCGTCTGCCGAACATTCGGGGAGGTCGATCGTCACCACCGCGCCCCCGTTCGGATGGTTCGCGAAGTCGATACGAGCGCCGATGACCGCCGCTTGTCCCACTACGATCGTCAAGCCGAGACCCAGGCCTGAGTTCGGGCCGCGTTCGACGGAGTTGGTCTGAAATCTCCTCGGCCCCTGGCGAAGCCACTCTTCAGTGAACCCGATGCCCCGATCCCGCACCGTGACGCGGGAGTGGTCGACGTCGACATTGATCGGCGGCTTTCCGTGATTTCGAGCATTCAAGATCAGGTTGGCGATGATCCGCTCGAGCCGACGTGCGTCGGTGTGCGACACAGGGGTCCCGTGAACTCTCACTTCGCACTCCACCCCGGTGGTGGAAATCGCGTGACGCACCACCGGTGCCAGTTCCACCGATTGGATGTCAGCCTGCTCGGACGTGGTGTCGAGGCGGGCCACTTCGATGACGTCCTCGGCGAGCCTCCTGAGTTTATGGACGCCGTCGCGCACCAATTCGGTTGGCCTACCGGGTGGCAGGAGCTCTGCGGCGCCGACCAGTCCGGAGATGGGTGTTCTGAGATCATGCGCGATGTTGGCTGTCACGCGCTTCTCGGCGTCCAATTGTCCCCGTAGAGCATCGGACATCGCGTCGACCGCATCCGCCAGCTCGGTGATCTCGTCGTCGAAAAGCGACCAGGTGACCGAGCGGACGCGGATGTCCGCTCCGGTAGACACTTTGCGAGCCGCACGGGCGGCCGAGCGCAATCGATACGACATCGCGAGTCCAAGCAGCACACCCAGGACGGCACCCGCTGCGATCACTGCGATGGTGGCGTTGCGAAGTGTCCGATCGACGCTGGCGATCGATTCCCGCTGCGCGGTGTACGGGACGCGAATCGCCACCACCTGAGTGTTGACGTCGGCAGCAGCCCAGACAAATGGCTGGTCCCCGCTGTCGACAAGGTAGGTGGCACGTTTGCCGCCCACCACGGCCTGACGCAACTCTTCCGGAACGTCGAGACCATCTGTGGTGGCGCGGAACAGCGCACGCATGCTGCCCGTTTCGTCCTGCAGCACCAGTTGGAGATTGCGATCAGCTGCCGCCCGCGCTGCATCCTCTTGGTTGTGTGAAAAGGTTTGATGCATCACGGTACTGAGCGTGATCGAGGCGACGGCGATCACGAACGTGATGGCCGCCGCGATCTTCCACTGAAACGACAACCGCCTCCCGGTGGACGGGAGCTTGGCGGCGAGATCCCGCGATCTCACCGATGGTTGTCCATCGTGTAGCCGAACCCCCGGACGGTCCGGATCTGTTCGGAGCCGATCTTCGTGCGCAATCGCTGAACGTGAACGTCGACGATGCGCGTATCGCCGCCCCAGTCGTAATCCCAGACGTCCGAGAGCAGTTCGGAGCGAGACCAGACTTTGCGCGGCACACTCACCATGACCAGGAGCAGCTTCATTTCGGTGGGCGTGAGAGCCACTTCGGCGCCCGAACGCGTGACGGTCACCAACTCGCGATCGATCTCCAGATCGCCGAGAGTCACGATGTCTTTCTCCGTACCGGAATGGGATTCGACCCGCCGGAGCACACTTCGGATACGGGCCACCAGGACACCGCTGTCGAAGGGCTTGGTGACGTAGTCGTCGGCACCGGCTTCCAATCCGAGAACGATGTCGACCGGGTCGTCGCGCGCGGACAGCATGATGACCGGCACCGACAGTTCCTCACGAATGCGCCGACACAGGCTGATTCCGTTCAGGTCGGGAAGCATCACGTCGAGGACGGCGATATCCGGCTTGGCGTCGACCGCCATATCCATTCCGGTCAACCCACCCGATGCGGTGATCACCCGAAACCCGTTGCGTTCGAGATTCAATTGCGTTGCTTCGCGGATGACAGCGTCGTCTTCGACCAGCAAAATCAACGGATCGGTCATCGGCCTTCGCTTTCATGGGAACGGAACACTCTCAAACCCTTCACCGGTCCACTTGTATGCAGTCGACGATTGACAGAACTCCGGAATGCCGGGGTCTTTGCACAGGTCGACCATGACCGACAATCCTCCGGTCGAGCCGACGACGTAGCGTCCTGGGTCTTGCACTCCGAAGACTTTGTGAGCGCCCGATTCGTCGATCTGGTAGACGAATCCGGCGACCATGAAGCTGACCGGTGGGGCCGGTCGTCCCCAGATGCCGACAGACTCGCAGGTGAAGACATTGACGACGGCATCTTGCCAAACGGCGCCTGTCACGGGGGAGTACCGGATTTCGAAGGGGAAGTTCGCATCACCGCACAGTCGGAGACTGTCCTTGACCGCATCGGACACTTCCGGGTCTGCTCTGAGGAGGGCAACAGGATCGATGCTCAAGCCCTGTGAGAGATCCGAGGGGTCGAGTGATGCTGCGATATTCGGAGTAGGTTCTGATTCAGGCTCGGTGGAACAGGAGGCGAGAGCAAACGCGACCGGCAGGCAAACACCGGCGAGCATCGCGCGCCGACGGCGATCAATCACGGATGAACTCCATTCCATCCCAGTAGAACTCGGTCCGCAGCGGTGGACGGGGGCAACATTCGAACTCCGGTGGCCGCGGATCCGTTTCCAGGACAGACAAACTCGCGGCGCGTTGACCGCTGACGATGAACTTTCCGCGCTCTTCGACGGAGAACAGGCGCTCACCTAGTTCGGGATCGCCTTCACTCGAACCGGCCTTGCCGCTGCGGTAGACGTAGCCGGCAAGGTTGACCGAAATCGACACTCCGGTCCCGGGTTGGTGGGCCGGTTGGCACGGATACACATTCATGACGACGAGTTCGGTCTCCGGCACGATACGCGGTGCGCCTGGATCGAGAAGGATGGACCCGACCGAGATCGGATACCAGTCAGGGCACGACCGAAGTTCTGTCTTCACTCCCTCGGACACCCCAGGATCGTCGAGGAGCGCCCGGCCCAACCTCGAGTTTTCGGCAACCCGTCTGGCCAGGTCTGCAGGTTGTGTGACGGGCAACCCGGTGGAAGCGACATCGCCTTCGATCACAACGCCCTGGGTGGACGCGCAGCCGGTGATCACGGACGCTCCGAGGGTTGCTGCCGCGAGCACTGTACCGAACAGGCTGCGAGTACGGTCTGATCGACCGCCGCAGATGTCACTCCGATACAACACTTTCCCCTCCCCGGCCGCTGCGAACCCTCTCATCGGCATGTGCGTTTTCATACGATCACAGGTGATCTCGATATCGGAGTTTTGCCACCCACCGTTACGTAATCGTATGAATGTCAGGACCGTCGAGAGTTGGTACGCGACCGACGGAATTCCGTTACGAAACCGATGGAATCAGGCTCCTAGAGTGAGTCACGTCGGTGTTCACCGCTTGGGTGAAACGAGCTGATCCGCGTATCGAGGAGTGTGAGAGCAAATGCCTGAACTATTGCTGACCAACAAGACTCGGCGTCCGCGAGTGCTGCTCGCCGTACTGACGATCGGGGTGGTGTGCGCGATGACAGGGTGTTCGAGTGATGACAACAGCGCTCCAGGAGACGAACCGACGACTACATCGGTGGTTGCGGCGTCTACGACCCCACCGCCGCTGACCGCAGCGACCACTACGGAGACAGTCGAAGGCTCGAACTCGGTGGGCGGCGGTACGGACGCATCCACCCCCGGAGTCCCGGCGGGCGGAGCAGCGCCGGCCTGGACCCCGGTCTCGACCAGCGCGGTTGCCCCTGCGGCCCCTGGTCCGGCAACCGAGTCGACCAAGTGCACCGATCAGATCAACTATGTGGGTGACCCTCGTTCGAATGCGGAGATCAACAGCATCGGAGAGCGGATGGGTTCGTGCCCGGCGCCGCTCCCGCCCGATGCCGTCGAGCCCTCCGAGAAGTGCACCGACCAGATCAACTACGGCGCTGACCCTCGTTCCAACGCCGAGATCAACATCATCGGGGAACAAACCGGGATCTGCCCCGAGCCGATACGCCCCTAGCGACTTCAAAACCTGAGCATTAGTCGGGAATTCGACCAAGAGCCGAACCAGGGGGAGATCGGAATGACAAGCAGGGCAGGTGGACGTTCGATCGACAGTGTTGCCGACGATGCGTCCCGAGGGGATCGGGACGCGATTGCAGAACTCCTTCAACGCATCGTGCCTCTGGTGACGCGGCGCTGCCGTGCCGAACTGCGACCGCTCGACGCTGATCGTATTGCCGTCGGTATCTGCCGATCCGTCCTGTCCGACATTCGGCGACGTAGACGTGCCGGAGAAGCGTTCCTCGCGCATCTGTACGACGCGATCAGTCGCGAAATCGATTCGCTACCTGCCTCCAGTCGACTCACTCTGCCCTTCGGTGATCTGTCGGCCGCAGAACGCAACGTCTTGGTAGCTCGCATCGTTGTCGGCTTCGACGTGCGCGAGACGGCGCTGTCACTGAGAACGACAACGAGCGCCGTCGAACTCGCCCAACACCGCGCGCTGGCCAAGATCAGACGCGACAGCCTGAGCGGCGCCTGAATCAACGCTCGAAAGTCAACAGCTGCAACCCTTCGCAACTCCCGGCAACCTCACGCAACTCTTTCCCTTCGCCCGTGACCTACACGACACTGCATGGCGACGAGTGATCGAGAACGAGGAGTGTGACTGTGGTTCAACGGACGGCGCAGAAGCCGACAACCCCAGGATCGAAAAGGACCGGCGCCAAGCCTCATTCAGGGCTGGACCGGGATGCATTGCTGAAGGCGTACGAGAAGATGTCGCGCATCCGTGCGTTCGAGGATCGACTGCACGAAGAGAATGCAACCGGTGACATCCCCGGCTTCATTCACCTCTACTCGGGCCAGGAAGCCATCGCGGTGGGAGTGTGCGAGAACCTGAGCGACGCCGATTACATCGGATCCACTCACCGCGGTCACGGGCACTGCATCGCCAAGGGCTGTGATCTGAACGGCATGATGGCCGAGATCTTCGGCAAGGACGACGGCCTGTGTCGCGGTAAGGGCGGCTCGATGCACATCGCCGACCTGTCCGTGGGAATGCTCGGCGCCAACGCGATTGTCGGCGGAGCCCCGTCGTTGGCGATCGGCGCTGCACTGAGTGGTAAGACGCTTCGAAACGGTGTCATCGCAGCGTCGTTCACGGGTGACGGTGGATCCAACCAGGGAACCGTCTTCGAGGCGATGAACATGGCTGTGGTGCTGGACCTTCCGATCGTCTTCGTGATCGAGAACAACGGATTCGGTGAGGCCACCGGAACCGACTACGCAGTTGGTGCACCCGACATCGCCGCGCGCGCCGCATCCTTCGGCATGCCTGCCGTCAAGGTGGACGGCACCGACTTCTTCGCGGTCTACGACGCAATGGCGGAAGCATCCGAGCGCGCCAGGATCGGCGGCGGCCCCACCACGATCGAGGCGGCGGCATTCCGTTGGCACGGTCACTTCGAGGGTGACGCGCAGCTGTACCGCACGGCGGAACAGGTTGCGCAACTACGGGAAACCAAGGATCCGCTCAAGAATTTCCGTAGCAGCGTGGATGTGAAGAAGGTCAGCACCGCTGATCTGGACGCGGTGGACGAGCAGTCGCGAGTGCTGGTGGACGAGGCGGTAGCGAAGGCGCGTGCCGCGGCGTATCCACCCGTCGAGAATCTGCTGACCGATGTCTACGTGTCGTACTGAGGAGCCCGAGATGACAAGCGTGGAAGCCGAGAACGTGTCGAAGAAGACCTACCGCGAGGCCGTCAAAGAGGCCATCGCCCAAGAAATGCAACGCGACCCGAGCGTCGTTCTCATCGGTGAGGACGTACGGGGTGGGCATGCCGGTACCAATCCCGATCTGGAGACGAAGAAGATCGAGGCATTTGGCGGTGTCCTGGGTGTCACCAAGGGATTGTGGACGGAGTTCGGATCGGAGCGTGTAATCGATACCCCGATCACCGAATCCGCGATCATCGGAATGGCTGCCGGAGCCGCACTGACCGGACTGAGGCCGGTCGCCGAGCTGATGTTCATGGACTTCTTCGGAGTCTCCTACGACGCGCTCTACAACCAGGCTGCCAAGTTCCGCTACATGTTCGGTGGCAAGGCCAGAACCCCACTGGTGGTGCGAGGCATGATCGGCGCAGGCTTCTCCGCCGCTGCGCAGCACTCTCAGTCTCCGTACAACGTATTTGCCGCGGTGCCTGGCCTGAAAGTGGTCGCGCCGTCCAACGCCTACGACGCCAAAGGCCTACTCATCCAGGCCATCCGGGACGACGATCCCGTTGTGTTCTGCGAGCACAAGGTGCTCTACGACCTCAAGGGCGAGGTGCCGGACGAGCCGTACGCGATTCCGTTCGGCGTCGCCAACTACACCAGGCAGGGCGACGACGTCACGATCATCGCGTTGTCCGCAATGGTGAACCGCGCCAACGACGTAGCAGACAAGCTGGCCGCCGAGGGTATTTCGGTCGAGGTTGTCGATCCTCGTACCGTCTCACCATTGGACGAGGACGGCATCCTCGAATCCGTCGCATCGACCGGACGCGTCGTGATCGTCGACGAATCCGCCGCCCGCTGCGGTTTCGGGCACGACGTGGCCGCGCTGATCGCCACCAAGGGATTCAACTACCTGAAAGCGCCGATCGAACTGATCACGCCGCCGCACACGCCGGTTCCGTTCTCACCGACCCTCGAAACTGCCTGGCTGCCTGACGCGGCGCGCATCGAAGAGTCGGTTCGCAAGCTGGTGAGAGCCTGATCATGGCTGACATCAAAGCTATCGACATCCCCAAATGGGGGCTCTCCATGGAGGAGGGGTTGGTCAACGCGTGGCTCATCGAGGAAGGTGACTCGTTCACCAAGGGCCAGTTGATCTGTGAGATCGAGACCAGCAAGATCACCAACGAGCTGGAGGCGCCGTTCGACGGTGTTCTCCGCAAGATCGTCGGCACACCGGGGCAGACTCTGCCCGTCGGCGCCGTGATCGGTGTGTCCGCCGATGCGTCCGCGACGGATGCGGAGATCGAGCAGTTCCTCGCCGCCCGCGGCGCAACCGCGCCGGCGGAAGAGCCGGCACCGTCCCCAGCTGCTGCGCCGGCGGCTCCCGTGACACCTGCGGCTTCACCGGCTGCGAAGGTGGTTGTTGCACCGAAACCTGTACCAACCGGTTCCACCGTCGTACCGAGCGTTCTGCAAGGCACGACGCAGGACGATGTGTTTGCGAGTCCTCGCGCACTCCGACGTGCGGAATCGCTCGGAATCGATCTCGCCGCCGTAGTGGGTACCGGTCCCCTCGGGCGGATCAGTGTCCGCGACATCGACGACGCGATTCGTGACGCCGGTGGCACTGTTGCGCCGGTAGTGCCGGCCGCGAGATCCGGCCTCCCGCTGCGATCGACCGCCGACGACAGTGCCGTGCCTGCCACCCCGGTCGCACGCAGAACTGCCCGATCACTGGGCGTCAACCTGCATGACTGTCGTCCGACGGGTTCGCGGGGGCGCGTCTGTGTCGCCGACGTGCACGACGCCGCTCGTTCCGCGCAGCTCCTGCCCGAGGCGGCGGCTGAGACCGAATCTGTTGCGGCCGAACCCGAGTACGACACAATTCCTTTCACCCCCATGCGATCGGCAATCGCCGGTAGGTTGCAGGCGTCCAAGCAGCAGGCACCCCATTTCCGGCTCACCGCAGACCTCGAGCTCGATGCGCTTCTCGCTCTGCGCAAGGAGATCAATTCGACCGTCCCGGCGGTCAAGCTGTCGGTCAACGACTTCATCGTGAAGGCTTGCGCCGCTGCACTGATGAAGGTGCCGGACGTGAACGTCCAGTTCGATGCCGCGAACGAATCGGTTCTTCGATTCGCGTCGGCGGATGTCTCGGTGGCAGTTGCACTTCCGACCGGGCTGATCACGCCCATCGTGCGTAGCGCGAATACCAAGTCGTTGGCGGACATCTCGGGTGAGGTGCTCTCGTTGGCCACCAAGGCGAAGACCGGCAAACTTCGTCCCGAAGAATTCCAGGGCGGAACCTTCACGGTGTCCAACCTCGGCATGTTCGGGATCAAGGCATTCGACGCGATCATCAATCCGCCCCAGGGAGCGATCCTTGCCGTAGGTGCGGGGGAGAAGCGCGCGGTGGTGGTCGGTGACAGTGTTTCTGCCCGGACCGTGATGACCGTGACCCTCTCGTGCGATCACCGGGTTATCGACGGAGCCCTGGGTGCGACCTTCCTTCGGGAGCTCCAGCGCTTTGTCGCTTCTCCCGCGCTGATGTTGGTGTAAGGGGCTGTGGTGGAAAACAATACGTCGCATAAGTACGACGTTCTTGTCATCGGTGGCGGCCCCGGTGGTTACGTGGCGGCGATCCGGGCTGCCCAGTTGGGGTTGAGCGTCGCGCTGGTAGAACGTGATCGCCTCGGAGGTATCTGCCTCAACTGGGGTTGTATCCCCACCAAGGCGATGCTGCACGGCGCGGACGTCGCGCATACCTTGAGTGAACTCGACACATACGGATTCAGTTCGGCGTCTGTCCAGTTCGACATCTCGAAGTTGGTGTCGTTCAGCCGAGGGGTTTCGGAGAGGTTGTCCGGCGGTGTTGCCTATCTGATGAAGAAGAACGGCGTCGACGTCATCTCAGGCGCCGCGAAGTTGGTGGACAAAGGCGTCGTATCCGTGGGAGGACAGACGTATCGAGCCGACCACGTGGTCATTGCAACCGGTGCCCGGCCGCGTTCGATTCCCGGCGTTGCCCCCGACGGTGATCGGGTGTGGACCTACTTCGACGCGCTCGTCCCGAAGGAACTGCCGAAGTCGCTGCTCGTGATCGGGTCCGGCGCGATCGGAGTCGAATTCGCCAGCCTGTACCGCGATCTCGGAACCGAGGTGACCATCGTCGAGATGGCACCACACATCATGCCGGTCGAGGACGAAGAGATCTCGGCCTTCGTTCGCAAGCAGTTCGAGAAGCGTGGCATCACGATTCACACCGGAGCCTCGGTGTCGGCGGTGACCGTCGGCGACGACGCCGTCCAGGTGAATGTGCAGACGAGCGACGGTGTCGAGTCGTTGACCGTGGACCGGGTGTTGGTGGCGGCCGGAATCACCGGCAACGTCGAGGATCTGGGGTTGGAGGCTCTGGGCGTCGAGATCGAGCGCGGTGCGATCGTCACCGACCAGTGGTGCCGTACCAGCGCTTTCGGGATCTATGCGATCGGTGACGTCGCGGGCGCTCCATGTCTGGCGCACAAGGCAAGTCACGAAGCTGTCCTGTGCGTCGAAAAGTTGGCAGGCGTGCCCGACGTTCATCCGCTCGATCGCGCCTACGTTCCGGGATGCACGTATGCCCGCCCCCAGGTGGCGAGCCTGGGTCTGACGGAGAAGCAGTGCGCCGGTACTGGTCGCGCGCTGCGGGTCGGACACTTCGACCTGCAGGCGAACGGCAAGGCACTGGCGATCGGCGAGGCCGAAGGCTTCGTCAAGACGATCTTCGACGCCGATACCGGGGAACTTCTCGGCGCGCACATGGTCGGTCCGGATGTGACCGAGCAGATTCAGGGTTTCGGGATCGCTCGATCCCTCGAAGCCACCGGCGAGGATCTCGCCGAGGTCGTGTTTGCTCATCCGACGCTCTCGGAGGCAATGCACGAGTCTGTGCTCTCGGCGCTGGGGAGACCCCTCAACGCGTGAGTACCGTTCGCGTGCGTGAACGCCGTCCTTTCGTTCACGCACGCGAACAACTCTGCAACCGGGTGCAACGCTCGCTTTCGAAGACCCCGTCACATAGGACTGGAGTGTGATCGGCGAAACGAATCGACTCGAACCGGCCCTGGCCAGTGGTGAAGACCCGGCGCAGTACGCACGTGTTCTCGAATCCGTGTACGAAGCAACGATGTCGGGACGCAAGCCGCCTGCGCGTCCGCGCTCCGTCATCGCGAATTCGTGGTCGCGTTTGCGTGCGCTCGGACTCGATCCGGACCGGTGCTCGATCACCGAGACGGGCCGCGAATCCGAGATCGAAGAAGGCAGACGCGCAGCCGGCATGGCGGAGATCTTCGGCGAGGCGGTGCACGGTCTGGCACCACTCGTCGGCCCGGACGACGCGAATCTGATCGTGGTGGCGGACCGCTACGGACGTATCCTCTGGCGACACGGGTCCAGTCGAATGCTGGATCGGGCCGAACGGCTCGGGATGATCGAGGGTGCGTCGTGGACCGAGGAAGCTGTTGGTACCAACGGGATCGGCACTTCCTTGGCATCAGGTTCGGCAGTGCAGGTGTTCTCGGCCGAGCACTACTCGCGCTCGCAGCATCCGTGGACCTGCTCCGGGGCGACGGTTCGAGATCCGCGTAGTCGCCGGGCCATCGCCGTCGTGAACGTCGCCGGCGCAGCAGACACGGTCCACCCGTCGACTCTCGCTCTGGTGGACAGTGTGGCCAGGCTGGCGGAATCCGCACTGCGGGAGAAGCATCGAATCGGATTGGATCAGCTCCGGATGATCTCGGCATCGACGCTGGCTCGTGCGAGTCAGCCGACAGTGGTCGTGGACCGTAGTGGCTGGGTCGCGGCGGTGGACTCGATGGCGCCGATCTACAGAATCGCACTGCCGAAAGTGATGAGCAGCGGCGAGCATTGGCTCCCGTCGCTCGGACTATGTATGTGCGAGCCGCTTCCGGGTGGTTGGCTCATCCGCCCTCAGATGGATCCGGCGTCCGGAACGGTTTGTGCCGAAGTCGAATTGGATGTGCAAGATCCGAATGCGATGGAATTGCGGTACTCCTCGGCAATGGGGAGCTGGAGCATCGACCTCAGCCCGCGCCATTCGCAGATCCTCGTGGCTCTGACACAGGCGCCCGAGGGCCTCACGGCCTCGCAGCTCGCCTCACAGTTGTTCGGCGATCCGCGCAAGACGGTGACCGTCCGGGCCGAGATGTCGAGGTTGCGTAAGCGATTGGCCGGAATCCTGTTGGCTCAGCCCTATCGCTTCGACCCGGCGGTGAGGGTAAAAACCGCCCCTGCTGTGCGCCTTTATTAACCGCGGGGGGTTAATAAAGGCGCACAGCAGAGCGGCGCGAACGCCGCACCTGCGCGTACTCGTAGCCGTTCTGCCAGGTCACGGTGGCCACCAGAACCCAGATGATCCACGTGGCGCTCATGTGCGTGCCGACGATGCCCATGACGATGGGGACGGCGGTGCACGGGAGCGCCCAGCCGAGCAGCCACCGTCGGTCCGATCGCGCGAACAGCCCTGCCACCAGGCTGATTCCGAAATAGACTGCGATGCTTCCGCACAACAACCACCGCAGGTTCGCGGGCGTGTGCTCCGCACCGTGTTCGGTTGCCGCTCCGAGCCCCGCGACCAGAACCGCGATAGCGCCGGTGGTGAAACAGTGCAGCGCCATGTCGATGCGAGCGGGAAACTTCTCGGGCTGCAGGTGCGGAACACCGGCGTGGCCGTAGAGAAGCGAGAGTGCCCACATGCCCGAGAGCAGGACAAACGATCCGACTGCGAGGCTGACCACCGTCGAGTCCCAGGTGAGCTTCGAGGCCGCAGAAATCACGAGGATCACACCCTCGCCCAGCACGATGATGACGTACAGGCCCAAGCGCTCGGCAAGGTGAGCCCGATCGGAGTGCAGGGCTTCGAGTTCGGGCATCCGGTCGTCCTTGAACCCCCGAACCTTGATGATGCGGTCGAGCTTTTCCTGCGCGTCTTCCATGATCGCGCTGCCGGAGACGACGAACATGATCAGCAGGTCGATGGTCACACCGGCGGTCCAGAGCCAGAACCGAGTTTCGCCCTCGAACCAGAACGAGACGATCCACGGGATCACACCGAGAGACATCTGGGCGATCGGCCAGTCCACGACTATCTGGCCGTTGTGCCACACCCGACTCGCCAGCAGACGTACGGCCACGTAGGCGACAGCGAAGGCCAGCGCATGGTTGTCGTGGATGCCGGCCACGGCCGCCATCATGACGGCCAGTCCGAACATGGCGATCAGCATGCTCGGGATCCGGACACGGTCACCGGCAACGTTGCCGTACATCGTGAACGTCGCCCACGCGGTCCAGAACGCGAGATAGAGCAACGCGTAGAGCGCGACATCCGACCACGACGGCGAACCGTGGAGCAGGTGAGCCAGCTGACCGATACCGGCAACCACGACGAGGTCGAAGAACAATTCGATCCATGACGCGTGTCGCTCGAGCACCGCCTTCTGCTTCGAGTCTGGTTCATTTCCGAGTTCCGACATACAGCTCAGTATCGGCTATCGGCATCAACAGTGCTGGTAGGCGGCGAAGTTGTCCGTTTTCTCGAAGTAATGCATATGCTGTCCGATGAGTGATCTGGATCATAGTTCGGGTGAGGTGGTCGACGTGCACGGTAGCGGTGACGTCGCTCTGTCCGCTGCGGACTACGACCGTGTCTTCGCTGTCTTCGACTACTGCTCGGCCGCGAGAACGCTCGATCAGCTCAAGGATCTCCTCCTGGTCGCGCTCCATGATCACTACCGCTGTCCCAACACCACCTTCCTTGCCGGCCCGACCTTCACGACGGCGTTCGCCGATCCGGATCCGGTGACGACCGGGCGGATCACGCCGATCCTCGACGAGTACCAAGCGCACTGGTACCTCGACGACGTTTTTGCGACGGCGCAATCGCGGGCAACGCTGTTGGCATCTCCCGCCATCACGCACACTCAGTTGGCCGACGTCCCTTCACAGTCGGCGACGTACCTGCGAGATTTCCTCTATCGCAAACGCCTTCACAGCGCGTCGGTGATGCATCTCCAGTTGGCCCACGGCGGTCACGGTCTGGTGGGGATTTTCGATTCAGAAGGCAAGGATCTGTCGGGGCGCGACATCGTGGGCTTGGGCATTCTGGGCAAGCAATTGTCGCTGTTGTGTCAGACGCTGCCCGGGCAACGCGAGCCGGGATGGCGAGAGAAGCTGACGCCCCGGCAGATCGATCTCGCGGAGTTGTTGGCGGACGGCCATACCAACGACGAGATCGCGGTGATCCTGTCGCTGAGTCCGGACACGGTGAAGAAGTATGTAAGCCGCATCCTTGCTCTTCTGCGCGTTCGCAACCGTGCCGAGTTCGTGAAGTTGGTCTACGCGCAGAAACTTGCCGATCAACGCGCTTGAGATTGTCCACTTTCGTGCACTGTGACCGCGGTCACGGCACGGATAGCGTTTTCGGTGCACGGCCAGGAGTTGGCCCACAGCACTAGGAGAACTCATGAGTAGGCTTCGTTTCGGGTATTTCATGGCACCGTTCCACGTCCCCGGACGCAATCCCACCGCCGCACTGCAGCGTGATCTCGAACTGGTCGAGTACCTCGACCGGTTGGGCTACGACGAGGCGTGGTTCGGTGAGCATCACTCTGCCGGAAGCGAGATCATCGCGTCGCCGGAAATCATGATCGCTGCAGCCTCGCAGCGCGCACCTCGGATTCGTTTCGGCACGGGTGTCACGTCGTTGTCGTATCACAACCCGCTGTGGGCAGCGGATCGAATCATGCAGTTGGATCACCTGACTCAGGGGCGCACCATCTTCGGAGTCGGGCCCGGTTCGTTGCCCACCGACTCGGCGATGATCGGTCTGAACCCGACGGATACCCGAGAGTTGTTGCAGGAGAACCTCGACATCGTCGTGCGCCTTCTTCGTGGCGAGACGGTTTCCGCGAAGACACGAACCCACGAGCTGTACGACGCCAAGCTGCAGCTCGCTCCATACTCGGAGAACGGCATCGAAATCACCGTGGCCGCAGTGGCCTCCCCGACAGGACCTCGCCTGGCCGGTACGCACGGTCTCGGTCTGCTCTCCATCGGAGCAACCTTGTCCGCCGACGGTTTCGACGCCTTGGCGCACCACTGGAATGTGATGGAGGAACGCGCTGAGGTCAACGGGACGACGGTGGATCGTCGGCACTGGTCTCTTGCCGGACCTTTCCACATCGCCGAAACCGAGGCGGAAGCACGCAAGCAGGTCGAGTACGGCATCGAGGAGTGGTTCGACTATTTCCAGCACGTCGCGGCCTTCCCTCAGATGGCGGTCTCCGGTGCGCGTCTGAGCGAGATGATCGACTTCATCAACGAGGCCGGGATCGGTGTCATCGGCACACCGGAGCAGGCCAGACGTCAGGTACAACGGCTGTGGGACCAGTCCGGTGGTTTCGGCTGCATGCTGCAGATGGGTCACGATTGGGCGAACCCGCAGGACACCCGACGTTCGGCAGAGTTGTTCGCGCAGGAGGTCTTTCCGCACTTCCAAGGGCAGGCGCAGGCGACGCTCGACGCGGCAGCTCACGCGCGCGCTGTCAGGGAGGGGCATGCAAAGGCGCAACTCGACGCCGTCGACCACATGACGAAGAAGTACGCACAAGAGTTGGCAGACAAGGCCTGACATCGTGAATGTCCCACAGGGCAACCGGGCGTTGCGTTTTCGAGAAGCCATGGCGCACGTGTGCTAACCGGTCGCCGTCGTCACGGCAATGGACGGCGACCGGCCGCATGGCACGACGGTCAGTGCATTCATGTCGTTGTCGATGGACCCGCCGATGACCGCGGTGGCTCTGGATCGACAGTCGGAAGTTCTCGGCCTCATCGAAGGAACGCGGAGGTTCGCGATCAATGTCCTCGGGACCGCGCAAAGCTCACTGGCGGTTGCCTTTGCGAGGAAGGGCCGTGCGAAGTTCGACGGTGTCGAGTGGGCGGAGCATCTCGGTGTTCCGAGACTGCCGGACGTATCCATCTGGATCGCGTGCACCGTTGATGCCGTCGTGGACGGTGGTGATCACAAGATCGTGACAGGATCGGTGGACGAGGTCGAGCACCGCGAGTCGAATCCACTGACCTACCACCGGCGTGTATTCGGTACGCACGCACCGACGTCAGTGCTCTAGGAAGGAGAGCCATGTATGTACTGGTGGACGACGGCCGCGTCAGCATCCACGATGTGGACAACCTGAAGGCCTTTCACGTCGAGGTGAGTGCCGACATCTCCGAAGCCGAACTGGACGAACTCTTGCGCCTTCAGGATTACGGATACGTCAGCGGTGGTAGTGCATTCGTCTCGGTAGCCCGCGTTCGCGAGAGCACCACGGACGTCGAAGGTGTTGCCGCGATGGTCGACTACGCCCAGAGCAAAGGCTGGGTGGACGAGGACGGCGAAGCACTGCAGGCTCACGTCGTTCGCCAGAAGTAGCGGAACGGCTCAGACCATGTCGTTCTTCTGCAGCCATCGCAGCGTCGGCCAACCGCAGAACACCGGGAGCCAGCAGGTCAGCACTCGGTAGAGCAGGACCGACGGGACCGCGATGCTTGCCGGCAGTCCGAATGCGGACAGACCACCGATGAGGGCGGCCTCGACGGCTCCGACGCCACCCGGTGTCGGAGCCGCCGAGGCGAGCGTCCCACCGATCATCGTCACGATGGTGACGGTGATGAACGTCGTTCCGCCGCCGAATGCTTCGACGCTCGCCCACAGAGCCAGGGCGGCACCCAGAGTTGTTGCGGCGCTGCCGCCCACGATGATGAGGAAGCGGGTCGGGTTTCGCGCGAGTTGGCTCAGTTCACCCAACACCTCGGTGATCTGAGGACGCAGATCGTCGCGCAGCCACCCACGGAGTTTCGGAATGAACATGAATGCACCGAGAACTCCGAGCGCTACGCCGCCCGCCAGGTACAGAACAGTGGATCCCGGGATGAAGTGCGAGAGGTTCGTATCACGTCCGGCGACGATCGAGAAGAAGATCAGCAAGCCGACGTGGGTGACCACCTGAACCGTCTGTTGCAGCGCGACTGCGGCCGTTGCGCGGACGGTACCGAGCCCGCCCTTCTGCAGGAACCGCACGCTCAGCGCGAGCCCGCCGACTCCGGCCGGAGTTGTCGTCGCCGCAAAGGTGTTGGCCACCTGCATGATCAAGAGGTTGCGGTAACTGACCATCGACGACGCACAGGCCCACAGGGCCGCTGCCGCGCCGACGTACGTCAGTGCGGAGACGCCGAGGCCGAGCAGTGCCCACCACCAGTTGGCCGTCTTCAGTTCGGTGATGAACGCGGGGACCTGGCTGATGAAGGGGTAGGCGACGTAGACCAGACCGATGAGCAGAACGAGCTGGATCAGCTGGTTGCGACTGAATCGGGTGACCTGTGCGGGAGCGACCTTTTCGATCCCGTTCTTGGCACCGACCTCGTCTCGGATCTCGGTCATCAGTTTCGCGGAATCCGTGACCGTCCGCCGAATTCGGTTGGGCAATGCAGCGGTGGTCAATCGGCCGGAGGCGGCGAGAATCGTGTCTGCGCCTTGCGCTCGAATCGCGGCGTCCACCGCTGCATCGACCCCGAACAATGATGCGGTGGCGAAGAGAAGTTGTGCGTTGTCGGACTGCATCTGAACTTCGGTGGCGCCGAATTCGGAGTACGCGTACCCGCCGAAGAGGATGGTTCCGCCTTCGACACGAATTTCGGAAGCGCGCAGGTCGCCGTGCGCCATCTGGTGCACGTGAGCGGTATGCAGTGTTTGCCACAGCGCGTCGATCAGTTTGGTGGATTCTTCCTCGCCCGCCTGGTTCTCGACGGCGACGGCAAGGGGGATGCCACGAGGACTCGGGCGCGCGTACATCTCCCACCCGCGATCGAGTACCGAGATTGCGACGGCCTTGGAACTGGCCAGACCGATGTCGGCGAACGCGATACCCATGAGCGCTCGGTGTTCGACGGCGCGACGAAGTGATCCGTAGGGCGGCGGAGTTTCACGGTTCCGGAACGAGATCCAACGGAACGTCTGTCGAATTGCTCCGCTGCTTCGCTGGTTCTGTCCGTACAACTCGACGACGAGTTCGTCGAAAGGTTCGTCGTCCGGTGCTTGGTCGATGGCTGCGGACATGACAAGAGGCCCGATTCCCGAGGGACTCACGACGCGGAACGCGGTGACGCGGTAACCGCGCCGCGCGAGTACGCGTACCGCCGAGTCCAACGGCACTTCGAGGGCAGGGGTGCCGACGGCGAGAACGATCACCGCGCCGATCAGGTAACCGACGGCGAGACCCAGCATCGATCGTGCGGGAACGATCGAGCTGACGATCAGATGGATGGGAGCGAAGAGCAGAAGCAGCGTCCACCAGGCTCGTCGCCACTTCTTCGGAAGCCACGGGCCCGAGACGGTGAGCACCGCCGCGAGCATCGCGATCCATCGCGGATCGTCGAGGAATTGAGACAGGAAGGTGGCGTCGAGTCGGTCCGGCACGTCGAGGTGCCATTTCGGTGCCGCCAGGCCAGTTCCGGTGAAGGACAGCGCGACACCGGCGCACAGGCCGGCGGCGGCGTATCCGGCCAGCAACTTCCACCGGCGCCCGACGATCAGGCCGATCAGGATGGCGAACGGTAGCGCCAGAATTGCGATGCCGTAGAGCAGGTACACAGTGTCGGACAGGCTCGGCGAGAGAACACCGACGATGTTGGACACCGACGTTTCGAGGGCGTCCCACTGACTTCGAGTGATCAGAGATCCCGCGATCACGCCGCCGAGCAGCACAGCAGCGATCGCAACCCGCATGATGTCGCTCGTACGGCGGTGCAGTGGTGGCAGGAGGCTTCCCGTTACCGGGATCTCCCGTCCGTCTACTCGCATCTCGCCAGAACTCTCTTCTCTCGGGGTTACCGACCGTCTCAGTTACCTCGATCAAGGTACCGCGTGAGGGTTCGGCGACTGGGAAGCCGGACCTGTCGTTACCTCCTCGATGCCAAGCAACATTCTCTTCGGACCCGCGGGAGCGGGCTTCGGCGCGTAAAATTCACTTTCCGGACGTTCGTTCATTTCGACGACAGGGAGTGCGTATTCATGAGCCCCGACGCCAGCGGTGTGGACGGTCGGGTTCCTGACCTGCCGACCCCGTCGACCAGAATTTCCGTCACCGAGGATTACGCGGCCGAGATCGACGAGCTGTCGAGTCTCAAGCACAAGCTCGGCGTGCTGGAGCCTTCGGAGTTCGCGGATGCCTGGAAGCAGGGTTACCCCTACGAGAAGAAGATGTCGCGCCGCGAGTACGAGCGGAAGAAGCGGCGTCTGCAGATCGAGCTGCTCAAGCTGCAGTTGTGGGTCAAGGAAACCGGTCAGAAGGTGCTCATCATCTTCGAAGGTCGCGATGCTGCCGGTAAGGGCGGGTCGATCAAGAGATTCACCGAGCATCTCAATCCCCGTGGAGCCCGCGTGGTCGCGCTCGAGAAGCCCACCGACATCGAGCGGACGCAGTGGTATTTCCAACGCTATGTCGCACACCTACCCAGCGGCGGCGAGATAGTGATGATGGACCGGTCCTGGTACAACCGCGCCGGCGTCGAACGAGTGATGGGTTACTGCACGCCGACGCAGTATCTCGAGTTCATGAGAGAGACCCCGGACTTCGAGCGGATGCTCGTCAACTCCGGGATTCATCTGCACAAGCTGTGGTTCTCGGTCAGCCGCGAAGAGCAGTTGGCGCGGTTCGCGGCCCGCCGAACGGACCCGGTGCGTCAGTGGAAGCTCTCACCGACCGATCTGGCTTCGCTCGACAAGTGGGACGACTACACCCAGGCCAAGGAAGCCATGTTCTTCTACACCGATACCGGGGATGCGCCCTGGACGGTGATCAAGAGCAACGACAAGAAGCGCGCTCGCCTCGAGGCGATGCGTCACGTGCTCGCCAGCTTCGACTATCCCAACAAGGATCACCGGGCTGTCGGTACTCCGGATCCCTTGATCGTCGGGCCGGCGTCGGCCGTATTCGAAGAGGGCGAGCACGTGAACGTGGAGTTGCCTCAGCTCTAGCGCAGGTGATCGCTCAGATCGAACTGGCCTCTGCCCACAGATTGATGCCGCTGTCCTTGGCGTGCTGATCTATGGAGGCCAGTTCGGCTGCGCTGAATTCGAGATTGTCGAGCGCGCCGACGTTGGCTTCGAGTTGGGCGACACTGGACGCACCGATCAGTACCGAGGTGACCCGCGAATCGCGGAGTGCCCAGCTCAGTGCCAGCTGAGCCAGCGACTGGCCGCGGTCTGCCGCGATGTCGTTGAGCGCGCGGATGTGGGTGAGAGCGTCGTCGGTCAACCACGACGGATCCAGTGACTTACCTTGAGCTGCACGGGAATCCTCGGGGACGCCGTTCAGATAGCGATCGGTGAGCATGCCTTGAGCGAGTGGTGAGAACGCGATGACGCCGACGCCGAGATCGTCGACAGCCGACAGCAGGTCCTGCTCTATCCAGCGGTTCAGCATCGAATAGCTCGGCTGGTGGATCAAGAGCGGAACCCCCGCAGCGGCGAGCAGTGCGGCGATTTCACGGGTGCGCTCCGGCGAGTACGAACTGATACCCGCGTACAGGGCCTTGCCCTGCTGGACAGCGCTGATCAGGGCGCCTGCGGTCTCGTCGATCGGAGTTTCGGCGTCAGGGCGATGGCTGTAGAAGATGTCGACATAGTCGACGCCGAGTCGTCCGAGCGACTGATCGAGGGACGACAGCAAATACTTGCGGGAACCACCGAATCCGTAGGGGCCGGGCCACATGTCCCAGCCGGCTTTGGACGAGATGACCAATTCCTCGCGGTACGAAGAGAAATCCTCACGCAGGATCCTGCCGAAGTTCGTCTCGGCGCTTCCGTACGGGGGACCGTAGTTGTTCGCAAGATCGAAGTGGGTGATTCCGAGATCGAATGCCCGCCGCAGAACTGCGCGCTGGTTCTCGATCGGTACGTCGTCGCCGAAGTTGTGCCAGAGGCCCAGCGAGATGGCCGGGAGTTTGAGACCGCTCCGACCGGTTCGGCGGTACGGCATGGCTTCGTAGCGGTCCTGCGCGGCGACGTACTGATCGGACATGGTGCCTGCCTTCACATCGTTGTGTTTGCGGTTGAGCGTTCACTCCCGACCATTATCGCCGACGGCGCTCAGGTGTGCCGGCCGCTGGAGGTGTGTCAGTCAAAATGCTTGCGGTTTAAAGCAATTCGATCGATCTTTTGGACCGATGTTCAGGTTCGAGTCACAGTGCCGGGCGGCGGTGACGTCGACCACGTCTGGGCTCGCATCTAAGGGAACGGTAAGGAATCGCGGTTACCATGGTCACAGTCGATCGGCGATACCGATCGCCGATTCGCTTCGAACATGTTGCCCAGCAGCCGGATCCGGGGTCCGGCGAGGAGATCTATGTCGACGCAGTCCGTAGTGCACGCACAATCATCCGCAGACGAGAGCGTCGTGGGGGATTCGTCTCCGCCGGGTGGTGGAAGCCGGCGATATCTCGAGCAACTGATCAGATACGACGTGCCGGCGTCGCTGGTCGTATTCCTGGTGGCGCTTCCCCTGTCATTGGGAATTGCGATCGCCTCCGGGGCGCCGATCATGGCAGGTCTGATCGCCGCAATCGTCGGCGGAGTGGTGGCCGGAGCTGTGGGAGGTTCACCGCTGCAAGTCAGTGGTCCCGCAGCCGGCCTGACCGTGGTGGTCGCCGAACTGATCGGCAAGTTCGGCTGGAAAGTCACCTGCCTGATCACCGTCGGCGCCGGAATTCTGCAGATCGTGTTCGGGCTCAGCCGAATTGCCCGTGCGGCGCTGGCTATTGCTCCAGTGGTGGTGCATGCGATGCTCGCCGGTATCGGCATCACCATTGCGCTACAACAGGTTCACGTGTTGTTGGGTGGAAGCTCGGCCAGCTCGGCGCTGGACAATCTACGGCAGTTGCCCGCACAGATCGGTGCCTTGCATGTCGAGGACCTGATGATCGGACTCGTCGTCATCGCCACCCTTCTCGGGTGGCGCTATCTCCCTGCCGGTGTCCGCAAGGTTCCGGCGGCGTTGGTGGGCATCGTATTGGCAACTCTCGCTTCGCTGGCGCTGCCGATCGACGTCGAGCGTATTGCTCTCGACGGATCTTTGCTGGACTCGATCGGACTCCCCGCTCTGCCCGACGGCCAGTGGCTCGGCGTCGCAACCGGCATCCTCACCATCGCCCTGATCGCCAGTGTGGAGAGTCTGCTCTCGGCCGTGGCCGTGGACAAGATGCACTCGGGCCCGCGGTCGAACTTCGATCGCGAGATGCTCGGCCAGGGCACCGCGAACATGGTGTCCGGGGCCATCGGCGGCCTTCCGGTCACCGGGGTGATCGTGCGCAGTGCGACCAATGTCGAGGCCGGGGCGAAGTCCCGCGCGTCGTCGATCATGCACGGCCTGTGGATTCTGCTGTTCTCGGCTGCGCTCGCCGGGTTGGTCCAGCAGATTCCGAAGTCTGCACTGGCCGGACTGTTGATTGTCATCGGTATTCAACTGGTCAAGCTGGCGCACATTCGGTTGGCGCGACGGACCGGTGATCTGTGGGTGTACGGCATCACGGTGGTCGGCGTCGTGTTCTTGAATCTGCTCGAGGGCGTCCTGATCGGGTTGGCGCTGGCCATCGCCCTCCTGGTGTGGCGTGTCATCCGCGCAACTGTCACCGCAGAAGAGTTGGGCGACAACGATTCCGGGAAGTGGCGCGTCCTGGTCGAAGGCTCGTGCACCTTCCTGGTGCTGCCCAAGCTGACGTCGGTGCTCGCCGGACTCCCACCGCGGTCGGACGTCACCGTCGAGCTGTCTGTCGACTTCCTCGACCATGCCGTCTTCGACGTCATCGAAGAGTGGGCGAGGCAGTACGAGTTGGCAGGTGGTTCGGTGGTCATCGACGAAGTCGGCTCGGTGAGTATGGAGAGCGCGACCACCGGTCCGCCGAAGCGCGGCGCCGCAGTCACCGACCTGCGCGGCTTGCTCGCGCCGTGGGGCAGTTGGCAACCACAGGCTTCGGGGAGGAATCTGAGCAGCCCGCCGGCCTTGCGGCCCATTCTCGACGGGGTGTCCAACTATCATCGCCATCGCGCCGAAGCTATACGGCCGCACATGGATCAGTTGCGCGACGGGCAGAACCCCGACTCTCTTTTCCTTACCTGCGCAGATTCGCGAGTGGTGCCGAACATCATCACGAGCAGTGGCCCCGGCGACCTGTTCACCGTGCGCAATGTCGGAAACCTGGTTCCTGCCGGCGGCCGCGATACGTCGGTGGAAGCGGCACTGGCCTTCGGGATCGACGAGTTGGGTGTCAGTTCGGTGGTCGTGTGCGGACATTCGGGCTGCGGCGCGATGCAAGCACTCCTGACGAACGGTTCGTCGGAATCGGGAGTCGTCGGGGAATGGCTGCGGCATGCGGAGACGAGCTTGCAGGCCTATACGAGTGGCCATCCGGTCGCGCGTGCTGCGGCCGAGGCAGGTTTCTCGGAGGTCGATCAGCTCGGAATGGTCAATGTCGCAGTCCAATTGCAGACTCTCGAACGCCATCCTCTCGTCGGTCAGGCCCGTGTGGATGGTCGCCTGCGTATCGCCGGACTGTTCTTCGACATCGGCTCGGCTCGGGTCATCGAAGTGACAGCGTCGGGGATCGGCCAGTTGATCGAGACCTGAAGGGGCTATTCGGGTCCGGGCTGATCCCTGAGTTCGACCAGCAGGCGAGCCCCGCCGAGTGGACTGTCGTGAAATGTCGTCCGTCCGCCGTGCAGGGCCGCTTGCTGCGCCACCAGCGCCAGGCCCAAACCGGAGCCTGTCTTGCCTGCCGTCGATCCGCGAGTGAAGCGCTCGAACACGCTCGAGCGTTCCTCGGCCGGTATTCCGCAACCGTTGTCGTCGATCGTGATCGTGACGGTGTCCGGTGAATCTGCCGGGCGAGCGAGGGTGATGCGCACCGCGCTCGCGCCGCCGTGGCGGACTGCATTGGTGATCGCGTTGTCGAGGATCAACCGGATTCCGCCGGGAAGGGCCCGGATGCAATAGGGGAGTGGGGAATCCACCGTGACGACGCCGACGTCCAGCCCAGGATGATGTCGGCGTGCGTCGTCGGCGGCGATGTCGCAGACCTCGGTCAAATCGGTGTCCTTGAAATCCTCGGCCGTCGAGAGTTCACCCTTCGCCAGGCGCTCGAGGTCTCTCAGAGTTGACTCGACGCGGCCCTGCGCGCGGGCCAGATCTGTGAGGATCTCGCGTCTTTGTTCGTGATCGAGGTCGTGAATGGACAACACTTCGATGTCGGTTCGCATTGCTGTCAACGGAGTTCGGAGTTCGTGAGCCGAGGCGGACGCAAAATCTCGGGCTGCGGCGAGGGCGGAGTTGGTTGCGGCTTGCGCTCGAGCGACGTCGCTGAGCATCGATTCTGCTGCTGCGGCAAGCTCGTCCGCTTCACGGATTCCGGAAACCTCGGTGGCGAGATCGGGATCGCGCCTGGCGATCCGGCGGGTCAACTCCACGAGGGGGCGCACCGCCGGGCCACCGAACAACCATCCCAACGCAGCTGCGGCCGCTACGGCCCCGACGCCGAAGAACGCGACCTGTCGCTGTTGGTCGACTGTGATGTCTCGCGCTTCGGCATAGGGAACCGCCAGCGAGACAAGGGCATTGATCCCGTCGGCCTCGGCGGTATATGCCCGGTACTTCGTACCGTCCACGTCGACGGTCGCCGAGCCGACCGGTAGTTCGGGCAGTCGCGTCGGGGTACTGGATTTGACGGTTCCGTCGGTGTCGGAGCGGATGGTCACGGAAAAGGCGCCGCCGTCTCCGAACGCGCCGAGAAAAGGTCCCGCTGTTGCAGCATTGGCCACGATGACCGTCGATGCCGTCTCGAGTCGGCGGTCCAATTGCGCTAGATTATTTCGTGCGATAGCCAGTGCAACGACCACACCGAGTGCGATGACGATGAACGTCGCCCCCAGTGCCGCGGCCGCGGCAACGCGAGTTCGTAGTGAGAAGCGGCGACGCTTCACGGGTTCTCCCGAAGCACGAACCCGACGCCGCGAACGGTATGCAGCAGACGAGGTGAACCACCGGATTCGAACTTTCGACGCAGATAGCCGATGAAGACGTCCACGACGTTCGTGTCGGCGACGAAGTCGTAGCCCCACACCAGTTCGAGGAGACGTTCGCGAGTGAGCACGATGCCGGAATTGTGTGCGAGCACTTCGAGTAGCTCGAATTCGCGTTTGGTGAGTGGTACTTCCTTGCCGTCGACACGAACTCTGCGACCGGAGAGATCGATGTCGAGGTTTCCGACGCGCAGGGTATTCGTACCCTCGGAGTGATCGCCGGCCGGAGTGTTGCTGCGCCGGAGCATTGCGCGGATCCGGGCAACGAGTTCGGCAAGAACAAACGGTTTGACCATGTAGTCGTCTGCACCGGATTCGAGCCCGGCGATGCGATCGTCGACCGAGTTGCGCGCACTGAGCACGCAGATCGGGATTTCGTTGCCGGCGGCACGAAGCGCCGTCACCACACCGGTGCCGTCGAGAACAGGCATGTTGATGTCGAGGACTACCGCGTCCGGTCGTTTGTCGGAGATCACTCGGAGCGCGTCGGCTCCGTCCACCGCCGTCAGTACGGTGAATCCCGAGAGCCGCAATCCGCGTTCGAGTGAGGTCAGGACGTCTGCGTCGTCGTCGACTACGAGGATTTTCGGTATCTCGGTCACAGCCCCATTGTGCCTTGCCTGGTACGTCGGGTTTCGCTGATCAGACCGGCAAGTCGGTACCGTCCGGACGCAGACCGGCCATGAACACCGCGACCAACCGCGGGACCAGGTTCGGCATGGCTTCGTCGGACAACTCGATTTGCGGGCGCGTCAGTTTGGCCAGAGCCATGACGAATTCGAGCGGTTGCAGATCGGCGCGGACCAGTCCGGCGCTCTGAGCGGCGCCGATCGTCGCGGTCATCTTCGTTTTCGTCACCTCACGCACCGCGAGAACTTCGGGCGCCAGCTCGGTGAAACTGTGTTCCACCAGTGCAGGAATGAGCGCACCCAGGCGCAGTTCCACGAGGCGGTCCACCAGCGTGTGCCACGCGTTTGTCGGATCGGTGGACATTGCCGTGAGTGCGATGTCGGCAGCCTCGCGGACATCGGTCAGTGTTGCGACGGCGACGGCGGTCACGAGGTCCTCGCGCGTCGGAAAGTTTCGATACAGCGTGGCGATGCCCACTTTCGCGAGTTCTGCGACTGCGTCGAGCGGCGCGTCGTGCCCGCGCTCGGTGAACACCGCTCGTGCGGCGTCGACTATTGCGTTTCTGCGTTCACGTGCATCGGCTCGCACATTCACCTCCGGTATTGACAGTTCATCATAACCGGAGGAATATCTTCCACAAATAGTGGAGGAAAAACTTCCACTTAGGGAAGGTAGTTATGAACGCCGAAGTTGAAGCACAGGACCGCAAGAAGTTGGTGGCTGTGGTGTTGGGCTTGTCCGCCGTGATCGGGCTGATGCTGCTTGCCTTCGTACTGCCCTCGGTCAACAGTGGCCCGCACGAACTGAAGTTGGGCATCACCGGTCCAGCTGCGGCAACCGAACAGATCAGCACCTCGCTCGAGGCGAGTAAGCAAGGCGCCTTCGATACTCGAGAATTCGCCGACGCCGACGCCCTGCGTGACGCGATTCGGAATCGCGACGTGGTCGGCGGAATCGCCGTTGATGCCAACGGTCCTCACGTGTTGATCGCGACTGCAGGCGGAACCCCGATCGCCCAGACCCTGACCGGGGTGGCCAACGGCCTCTCGGAGGCCTTGGGGGCAAAGGTGCCCGTCGAAGACGTTGTGCCGCTGACTGCGGACGACCCGACCGGTGCTGGGCTCACGGCATTGGCCTTGCCCTTGGTGTTCGGCGGAATCATGCCCGCTGTTGTTCTCGTGCAACTGTTTCCGCGCAGCATCGTCAAGCGAGTGTTGGGTGCTGCCGGCGTCGCGGTGGTCGCGGGTTTTGCACTGACTGCCATTCTGCAGTTCGGCACCAACAGTCTTGACGGAAACTACCTGCTCACCGCGCTCGCACTCACCATTGGCATGTCGGCCATCTCGCTTCCCATTTTGGGGCTCGAATCCCTGCTCGGGATGAAGGGGTTCGCGTTGGGCGCCGTCACGATGATGTTCATCGGAAACCCACTCTCGGGGATGGCGACAACTGCCGCGTGGTTGCCCGCGGGTTGGGGCGCTTTGGGGCAGCTGCTCCCACCTGGCGCCGCAGGAGCATCCGTCCGTTCGATGGCGTTCTTCGACGGCCATGGCGCCACCACGCCACTTCTGGTGCTGGTGTGCTGGATTGCCGTCGGGATCGCGCTGTGCGTGGCTGCCGGTCGGAAGAAGGCGTCGACCCCCGTGGTCGAACCCGAGGCTGCGCTGGTCTAGTCGGTGCGGCTTGCGTACGGGGTCAGGTCGGGAATCGGCCAGACCCCGTCAACGCGTTCCATGGCCAGTTCGGCGACCACGGTGTCCTCGTCCATCGGTAGAGGTCGGAGGATTCGGGGCTTTCCCGCCTCCCATTCGACGTCGATGCCTGCGGAGGTCAGGGCGTCCTGATCGATGACGGCGACGACCAGCGGCAATGTGAGGTCGCCGAACACCAGATCGAGCACCGAAGCGAGTGCGTCCGGGGTCGTTGCGCGAATGAATCCTGCCTCGTCGTAACTGATTCCGCGCGTCGAGACCTCGTACTCACCGAAACGCTTGCATGCTTCCCAGTCGTCGGCGATAGCGACGTGGACGAGTCGTTGTCCGGTCATGCAGTGCTCCTGTAGTATTCGAATTAATGAAACGTCAACGTAGCATTAATTCACCGGCACGGTAACAGGGGACTTGATGGAGCAACCGCGCAGACGTGGGAGAACCAGTGACGCCGAGCGCGCCGAACGACGCAACGAGATTCTCGACGTCGCTGTCGCCTCGTTTCGAGATGTCGGGTTCGCCCGAACTACCATCGAGGGCATTGCCACGGTGGCCGGCGTCGCCAAGCGCACCGTGTACAGCTACTTCGGCGACAAGTCTGCGGTCTTTGCAGCTGCGGTTGCGCGTCAGCACGCGTACGTCGACGATGCCGGCGAGGGCCAGTCCGACCTGCTCGCCGCTGCAGTGGACATCGTCATCGCCCTGCACAGCGACAACTCGATTGCGCTGCACCGCATGATGATCGGCGAGGCCGTGCAGTTCCCTGAATTGGCCGCAGCGTTCTACGAATCCGGCCCGGCCAAGTCGATTGCCTTTCTGGAGAAGATTTTGATCGATCAGCACGGCCAGAAGGCTGCGCTGTGCGCGGATCAGTTGTACACCTTGCTGCTCGGGGAGGAGCACCGGCGGCGACTGCTCGGGCTCACCTCCGAACCGACAGCCGAAAGAGCGGCGCAACTGGCGGCCCGCGCGGTGGGATGCGTTCTGAGATCTGATCGGTAGGCTCGACTGGGTGAGTAACTCTGTGATCTGGTTTCGACGCGATCTGAGGGTCGGTGATCTTCCGACTCTGACTGCAGCGGCGGATGCCGGCGGACAGACGTTGGGTTTGTTCGTCCTCGACGAGAAGTTGCTCGGACCGGCAGGCTCACCCCGCCAGAATCAACTGTTCGCCAACTTGTCGGCACTCGACAACCAGCTCGACGGACGATTGATGGTTGTTCGAGGTGATCCGGCAGACGTGGTGCCCCGCGTGGCGGAATCCGTTGGCGCCGAAGAAGTTCACATCAGTGGCGACTACGGGCCCTACGGCCGACGGCGCGACGCGGCCGTGGCCGAGAAGGTGGAGTTGATCGCCACCGGGTCACCATATGCCGTGGCGCCCGGACGCGTCACCAAGGCGGACGGTGATCCGTACAAGGTGTTCACGCCGTACTTCCGTCAGTGGATGGAACATGGTTGGCGGGGCCCCGCGTCGACCGATGCGGGGACGGTCCGTTGGTTCGATCCGAGCGAGAAGGACGGTGGCCCGCGCCGGGTGAGTATCCCCGCGCCGTCCGGCACCGTCAGCGATGTCGTCGGTGAGACCGGTGCGCTCGAACAGTGGAAAGAATACTGCGAGAACGATCTTGACCGGTACGATGACGAACGAAATCGCCCCGACCTCGACACCACGAGTCGGATGTCGATCCCGCTCAAGTACGGCACGATTCATCCGAGAACCATGTTGGCAGATCTCTCCAAGCGACTCGGAGACGGCGCTCAGGCGTACCGTCGCCAGCTTGCTTGGCGAGACTTCTACGCAGACATCCTGTTTCAGCGCCCCGACAGCGCGCGGAAGAACTACGACGACAAGTTCGACCGTTTACGTCACGACGGGGGAGACGACGCAGACGCCGCCTTCACGGCCTGGTGTGAAGGCAAGACCGGCTTCCCGATCGTGGATGCCGGCATGCGGCAACTCGCCGCCGAGAACTGGATGCACAATCGGGTCCGAATGATCGTCGCGTCATTCCTGGTGAAGGACCTGCACATTCCGTGGTGGCGCGGCGCACGGTACTTCATGTCGCAACTGGTGGACGGTGACTTGGCCTCCAATCAGCACGGGTGGCAGTGGACTGCCGGGTCGGGTACGGATGCTTCGCCCTTCTTCCGCGTCTTCAACCCGATCACGCAAGGGGAGAAGTTCGATCCCGACGGCACATACGTCCGTCGGTGGGTCCCCGAACTTCGCGATGTTCCCGGGAAGGCCGTCCACTCGTTGAAGGCGATGCGCCCAGTCGACTACCCGGACCCGATCGTCGATCACGCGCACGAGCGTGAGGAAGCCTTGCGCCGGTACGGCGAGATCAAAGGCTGAGTGCTCAGTGATCTGCGGGCGCTACGCGGACGCGGTTTCCGTCCAGATCTGAAATGACGAACGTCAGACCGAAGACATCTTCGTTGGGTTCTTCGACGACCTCGACTCCCTTGGCCACCCACTCGTCGTGGATCGCCCGAATTTCGTTGCTCCCGCCGTCGACCAAGATGCCGACTTCGAAATTGCGCGGTGTCGCGGGATCGAGGTCGCGGGACTTGCCGCTCCACAGTGCAAGGACCACACCGCCGCCGAGGTCGAAGGTCATGTACCGAGGGCTGAGGACCTCAGGCTTCGCGTCGAACAATTCGCCGTAGAACGCTGCTGCGGAGGCGGCATCGCTGACGTAGATCAGAAACTGGTTGGGTAGTCGCACTGTGGTTTTCCCTCTCCCGTTGATTTTCGGGCCACCGGCAACGGGGCGTGTGCCTGGTCGTGCGGGGCTGCGTTCAACAATTCCCGCGCGCCGGACGAATGTCCAAGAACAAGTGCGTCTGAGAGGCAGATGGATTACTTATGACGACTGCTGCAGTCACACCGCACTGAGGTGGTACCCGACGCTCAGGTTCGGGTAGTAGCCGTCGATGTAGCTCGAGATGAAGTAGTGATCAGGGTCGGTGGTGCGAGTTCCGTCGGTGTCGAACTGCGGATAGTCGTTGACCATGAAGACGGCTTGTCCGCCGTCGGGAGTGGAATAGACGACGTCGACCGTCAGGCCGCGCGGGTCCTGGTTGTATGCCGTGACGATCTCAGTCTCGTGAGGCGCGAGCGACTGGCGTGGGCTCTGCATCCACTGTCCGTAGGGGTTGTCGGCGCCTTCGAGATGAATTGTCTGTTCGGTGTCGTTGCTGATCGTCATCGTGATGCTGTTGCCGGTTGTGGGAAGGGTTCCGGCACTGGCGATTCCGCTCAATCCCAAAGTGAGGGCGCCGGCGGCCAGAGCTGTGATTGCGGCAACTACGTAGCGTGGGTTCGTCATCGTCGGTGTCCTTTGTCCGGGTGAGCGTTCGGTTGGCTCTCTCGAAGACAACTATGTCGGAGCAGATCGATGTCGTATGTCCACTCCCCGGACCCTGTGCAGGCGGAACGGTGTGTCCACCGATCGGGGGACACCTACTCCGACACCGAGACGGCTTCGACCTTTCGCTCGCCGGTGACCAGCAGTCCGATCAGTGCGGCCGCCGCGAGCACCATGACGAGTGCTCCGTAGCCACGCGTCGTATCCACCAATCCGACCTTGCCGACCAGGTAGCCGGCCAGCAAGGCGGGAAGACTGTTGGCCAGATATGCGATGACGTAGACGGTGGACAACAAACCCGCGCGTTCGTGGTTCTCGGCCAGCGGCATGACGGTGAGGATAGTTCCTTGGAATCCTGCTCCGAAGCCGATACCTGCAACAGCCGTACCGACCAGAATCAATACGGCAGAGGATGTTTCAGCACCGATGAGTGTGACGGCCACCCCGAGCACCAAGGCGGTGGTTCCGATCAGCATCACGGTCCGGCCGCCGAGTTTGCGGAAGGTGAGTACTGCTGCCGCTCCGAATCCTGTCAGTGTTGCGACCATGATGGCACCGATGAGGGAGCTGTGAACGTCAAGTGCGTTGCGCGCCAATGCAGGTCCGAGTGAGAGGTAGAAACCTCCCAGCGCCCAGACCGCGATCAGGCACGGTGCGGTCAGGGCAATCATCGTGCGCGCCTGACGAGGAACGGCCAGTGTGGGGCGCAGGGACTGCCAGGCTCCGGGGCGTCCGCCCGAAGTCTCGGGAGCGGCCCATACTCCGAAGATCTCGAGAATGACAAGCACGAGAAGGACCAGGTAGACAGTGCTGGTGGGCCGGGGCAGGTGCTCGCTGATGAGGCTCGAACCCACTGCTCCGACTGCAAGCCCCATCGTCGGAGCGACGCTGTTGATGATCGATCCTCGGCCCGGAGTGCGTTCGAGGTCGATCAATGCCGAACCCAGAGCACTGATTGCAGCGCCGGTGGCAACACCCTGTACGACCCGGGCGATGAGCAGGATGGTCAAACCGTCGGCCGAGGCGAACAGCGCGAGCGAGACTGCCTCGAGCGCGAGTGCTCCGAGCAGGACCGGGCGCCTGCCGATGTGATCGGACAGGGATCCGGCGGTCAGGAGCGTGGCGAGCAATGCGAGAGCGTAGATGCCGAACACGAGCGTCGACGCCAGCGAGGAGAATCCCCACAACTGTTGATAGTGCTCGTACAACGGTGTCGGGGTCGCGGATGCGCCCAGGAACGTGGCGATGATGACGGCGATGAGTGTGAAAGCGACGCCTCGCCCAAGGCGTGGGCGTGAAGTGCTCTCGGTCTGAGGTGAAACGGTCGTTGTCATTGTCGTAGCGCTTCCCGTGCGGGTGGTGAAGACTTCAAACGCAAATACTTTGCGTTTGGGACGCTACGCCTGGCCGTAGCCTAATGCAACATCTTTGCGTTAGTATTGGATTTATGAGTCCGTCCGCAGGTCCGCGCCCCGGTGGCCGTAGTGCGCGCATCCAACAGGCCGTGCATGCGTCGGCGCGCAAGTTGTTGGAACAGCGTGATCGAGCCGAGATCACGGTGCCGATGATCGCGACCGATGCGGGAGTGACCCCGTCGACCATCTATCGGCGGTGGGGTGACATCAACGAAGTCTTTGCCGACGTCTCGATCGAGAGATTGCGCCCGGACGCCGACCCGCGTGAAACGGGCTCGCTCCGAGGGGATCTGACGGTTTGGGCGCAGGAGTACCTCGAGGAGATGTCTGCGCCTGTCGGTCGTGCTTCGTTGCGTGACGTGTTGATGAGCGACGATCAGACGCATGCACCGGATGGTACGAAGAAGTTCAAGTGTGCCTTCTTCTGTCGGACGCAGATCGACGTGATCCTCGCGCGTTGGCCGGAAGCTGCCGGCGTGGATGGTGATTCGGTCGTCGACCATGTGGTGGCGCCGATCATCTACCGAATTCTGTTCGACCTCGAACCGGTCGCGCCGCAGCGAGTTGCGGAATTGGTGGATCAGACACTTGCGCTCGCGGCGCGGGTCGGTGCCGAAGGCTGATCGCTACGTAGTCGGGCGTGGACATGCATGTCGTGCCAGCCGTCGGCGTGCCTGGCGGAGCCTCGTCGAACACCTTCTTCGCTGAACCCTGCTTTGGTGGCGACTCGGCACGATCGTGGGTTGTGGATCGAGTGTGCGAGTTCCAATCGATGAAACCCTACTTCGCGGAATGCCCACTCGGACAGTGCGGTTACAGCCTAGGTGCACAGTCCGCGGCCGCGCGCCGCTGGGGTCACCCAATACGCGAGCTCGGCAGTGCCGTCCCACAAATTCACCCCCTTTGCTGCGATTCGGCCGAGGAGTTCATTTGTCTCGGGAGCGGCGATCGCCCAATGGCATTCGGATTCGCTTGCCCACCCGTCTCTCCACTGGGTGAGCCAACCCCGTGCTTCGTCGATCGAGTCGGCGCGGCGGATGTGCCAACGCTGAATCGACGGATCGCGAAAGGCTTCCATGACGGCCGGTGCGTCGTCGCGGGTCCAGGGTCGGAGAATCGCGGAAGTCCCGACGTGGATCGAGGGTTGGTCCATTCCCCGGAGATATCCAGCGGCGATAGCGGGCGTGGTCAACTTGGGCACGTGAAGCATCATCGCCTACCCGCCTGATGGCGGGCAATGGCGTGAGCTTTCCGGTCATTATCCCTGCCACTCTGCGTTCAGTCGGCGCGCAGATTCCAGAGTTGCGATGGCCTCTTCGGTGTCAACTCGTGCGAGTACCAATGCACTTACCGTGCAGGAGAGAAGGATTCGAGTGCGGTCTGAGAGCGTGGCGTCTGTCTCGGTTGGAAACGCGGCGTGTAATCCACTGTTGATCGCGTCGGCGAGCTCTCGGTGGTAAGCGCGGATCACTGCGGCCACCGCATCGTCGTGCGCGCCGAGTCCGGCAGCCGTATTGAGAAGTAGGCAACCGCGCCGAGGCGAGTCGGCGGTCATGGTGCCGATCGCGTGCGCAAGCGAGGAAAGGTAGTCGTCGACGGCGTCTGCCCCGGGATTTGTCGTGAGGCTGCGCAGACGTGGCCGGATGACATGGTCGAGGTACAGCTGCACGGCGGCGTCGAACAATCCGCGCTTGTTGGTGAACGAGTTGTAGAGACTCGACCGACTCAGCCCCGTCGCGGATTCGAGGTCGCCGAGTGAGGCACCTTCGTATCCACGTGCCCAGAAAACGTCCAAAGCGGCAGCGACCACGGCTGTTGTGTCGAATTCTTGTGATCTGCCCATCAAAGCCTCGCTCTTTCTGTATCGTTCGGTCCAGTATATATTGGACCGAACGATACAGAATTCACTCGAAGCAACAGGAGTTCACCGATGAACGTCGCCGGCTACATCTTCGCGGGACTGGCCGCAGCAGTGCACGTGTACATTTTTGTCCTCGAATCGATTCTCTGGACGGCCCCGAAGACCCGCGCCACGTTCGGCGTGAAGTCCGAGGAAGAGGCGATCACCACGCAGCCGCTCGCCTTCAACCAGGGCTTTTACAACCTTTTCTTGGCGATCGTATCGGCGGTCGGCATCGTGATTGCGGCGACCGGCTCCGCGTCGGTCGGAATTGCCCTCGTCCTGGCAGGCACAGGATCGATGGTTGCCGCGGGATTGGTGCTGATTCTCTCGTCTCCCGACAAAGCCCGCGCAGCCGTCGTACAGATGCTTTTCCCAGCTATTGCCGTTGTTCTGCTCGTAATCCACCTGCTTTGAGTGGTCTCTATCCGCCGCCGAGCACCAGTGATTCGATCAACGTAAAAGCACCGTTGAGTGCTCCGCAATCGAAGGCTTCGGCCAGGGCGTAACCGATGACAAGTTCGTCGGTGCTCGGCGTGCTCGACCAGACTGCGTCGGTCTGTCTGGGATCGGATTCCTCGTTCTTGGAGAAGTGCCCGATCCGCAATCCGTCGCGGGTGAATGCACTGTTCGCGTCGTCGACTGGGGCGAAGTTCAAACTCACGCCGTCGACGAGTGCCGAGACAGAGTACGAGCGACGGGACAGAAACCCTTTGCCGACAGCGAGTTCGACTTCGTCGCCACCGACAGTGAAGAACAAGTCGGCGGCGGCGCGCGTTCCGATGGGTGTGCCTTCACGGCGCGGGGCATCGACTCGACGCGTCAACAGAGCGTGTGAGTTGCCGTTTCGGACGTCGACGACCCCCGTGTCGACATCGAACGAGATCTCGACTTTTCCGTGAATCGGGTCCATTACGGCGTATTTGACCGTCACTGTGCCTGCCCCCTGTAAGTGTGAACTCGGGTCCATAATACGTGGTGGGAGCGTTGTCCAGTATGCCCGAATCCAAAAAAATAGTGCCGAATGACGCGCGTTTGCGGCCAAATGCTTCTACGCTGGGTCTTGGGTTTGTTGCGCATCCCACAACGGTTTTTCCCACGCCAGACGAGGAGCGCCTATGAGGTTGTCGACTACTTGTTCTGTTGCTACGAAGGCTTGATCAAGCCGGAATTGCCTCTGCCGGATGGTGCTCGAGACCCATCCGGCAGAGGCAATTCTGCATCAGTTCGGGCCTTCAGCCGCCGGCGAATTTTTCCGAGGTGCCGAGATCGATCGGCAACGCGATGCCGGTGATCCCGCGCCCGGCCGGCCCCACCAGATAGAACACCGCATCCGCAATCACTTCGGGGTCGACCCACGGGTGGGGCAGCAGATTCAGCTTCGACATGATCGGAGCGGTATCGGCGAGGACAGGATTCTCCAAGTCTGGACGGAACGCACGAACCATCGGTTCGTTGTCGATCATCGTCGTACGCACATTGCCCGGGTGTACGGAGTTGACTCGGATGTCTGCCCAGCCGAGTTCGTTGGCCAGAGACTTCGCCAACCCCCGAACGGCGTGCTTGGACGCGGAGTAATGGGCAATCCCCGGCACGCCTCGAAGCCCGGCCATCGAGCTGATCAACACAATGGATCCACCTCGATTGCCGTTCATGATGTGCGGAATCGACACCTTGGTCGTCAACCAGACGCCGGTGACGTTGATGTCCATCAGCTCGCGGAACTCTTCGGCGCTCAGGTCCCAGGACAATTTCGCCGACGCCGCGATTCCCGCGTTGGCGATCACGATGTCCAGTCGGCCGAGTTTCTCGACTCCGGCGTCGACCGCTGATTTCAGGGCATCAAGGTCGCGAGTGTCCGCGACGGACGCGACGATGCGCCGGCCCTGAGCTTCGACCAGGGCGACGGTCTGGGCGAGGTCGGCTTCGGTGGCCATGTCGTACCCCGCCGTTGCGACCGGCGCGCAGAGATCCACCGCGATGATGTCCGCGCCCTCGGACGCGAGCTTGACGGCATGCGCGCGCCCTTGACCACGCGCCGCTCCGGTGATGAATGCGACCTGACCGTCCAAATTGCCCATCGAACTTCCCCTGCCCGTGTGAATCGCCGAAACTGGAACGTGTTCATACTGCTACGTCCGGAGGCAGACAGACAGGGGAATTCGCTGAATCCTTATCCGCGAAGGAGTTTGGACAACTCGTCCAATACGCTCGCGTCCTCGATGGTCGACGGGACCGTGTACTCCTCGTTGTCGGCGATCTGCCGCATGGTCTTGCGGAGGATCTTGCCGGAACGAGTCTTCGGTAGTGCCGCGACGACGGTGACGTCCCGGAACGTGGCGACGGCACCGATCTGGTCTCGCACCCGGGCGACCAGTTCCTGTCGGAGCGTTTCGGGATCGATGTCGACGCCGGACTTGAGCACGACGTAGCCGCTCGGCCGTTGCCCCTTGAGTTCGTCGTGAATGCCGATGACCGCGCATTCGGCGACAGCCGGGTGGCCGGCGACGACGGCCTCCATGCTTCCGGTCGAAAGGCGATGTCCGGCAACGTTGATCACGTCGTCACTTCGTCCGAGCACGAAGACGTAGTTGTCCTCGTCGATGTACCCGGAGTCGCCGGTGAGGTAATAGCCTTCGAAAGTCGACAGGTAGGACTTCACGTACCGGTCCTCGTCACGCCACAGTCCGGCGAGTGTTCCGGGAGGAAGCGGCAGGCCGATCACGATGTTGCCCTCGGTGCCCGGACCCACGAGTTCGCCCTTGCCGTCGACGATTTCGACGCGGTATCCGGGGCAGGCGACGGTGGGTGAGCCCGCTTTGATCTCCATGGGTTCGAGGCCGCGCAGATTCGCGCAGATGGCCCAACCGGTTTCTGTCTGCCACCAGTGATCGACCACCGGGCGATCGAGAATCCGAGTAGCCCACTCGTAGGTGTCGGGATCCAAGCGCTCGCCGGCCGCGAACAGTGTGTCGAGCGACGAGATGTCGTACTTGGCAAGCTCTTTTGCGTCCGGGTCGGCCTTGCGAACCGCGCGGATCGCTGTCGGAGCGGTGAAGAGTGCCGACACGTTGTATTCGGAAATGATGCGCCAGAACGCACCGGCGTCGGGGGTGCCGACGGGCTTGCCTTCGTACATGACCGTCGTAGCTCCGGCGAGCAACGGTCCGTAGACGATGTAGGAGTGGCCGACCACCCAGCCGACGTCGGAGGCGGTCCACCACACCTGTCCTGGGCTGATGTCGTAGAGATTCTTCATGGTCCACGTCAGCGCAACGGCATGGCCACCGTTGTCCCGGACGACGCCCTTGGGCTTACCGGTCGTTCCCGAGGTGTAGAGGATGTAGAGCGGATCCGTCGCGGCGACCGACACCGGGTCGGCCGGGGTGGCGTCGGCGATCAGCTCGTCCCAGTCGAACCAGGCTGCGGCACTTGACTTGTAGTCGGAAGCTGCACCGGGAATCTGCTCGCGATTCTTCACGATCACGGTGTGCGCGGGAGTGGCGGACAGTTGCAGAGCCTTCTCGACCATCGGCAGGTACTCGATTGTTCGTCCGGGTTCGAGGCCGCCGGACGCCGTCACGAGCACCACTGGACCGGCGTCGTCGATACGGGTTGCGAGCTCCTTGGCCGCAAAGCCGCCGAACACCACCGAATGCACCGCGCCGATTCGCGCACACGCGAGCATCGCGATCGCAGCCTCGGGGATCATCGGCATGTAGATGATCACGCGGTCGCCCGCCACCACACCCTGATCTTTCAAGACGCCGGCGAAGAGTGAGACCTGCTCGAGCAATTCGGCGTAGGTGTACGTGGCCTTGGTGGGGACCATCGCGGAGTCGAAGATCAACGCGGTCTGATCGCCGCGGCCGTCGCGGACGTGCCGATCGAGGGCATTGAAGCTGGTGTTGAGCGAAGCATCCGGGAACCAGCGATAGATCGGCGCGGCAGAGTCGTCGAGAGCCTTGGTGGGGGCGACATCCCAGTCGACGGCCCGCGCAGCGTCGAGCCAGAACTTCTCCGGCTGATCCATGCTCTCGCGATATGCGTCGGCATACGTGGTGTGGGACGCCTGCTCGGAAGAGCTCATCGACGTGTGTCCTCTCGTGAACTTCGCTTACCGGTGACCTGAAACACCTTAGGTCACCGTCAGTGCGGTGCGCCTCAGTAGCGGTGCGGGTACCGTCCCTTTGCGCCGGGCGGGCCTGTCCCGTCGGCCAGTGGCGCGCAGGGGTGGGATAGGCCAGAGACTGAAAGGGGGATCGATGTGACAGGTGCAGCGCAACGCGCAGGCTTCTGGGGAGTCCTCGCTCTGCGTGACTTCCGACTTCTGTGGACCGGCGACGCAGTCAGCGGTATCGGAAACGGTGTCACGACCGTCGTACTGCCGCTGATCGCGCTTCGCGAACTGGACGCGAGTAGCTTCCAGATCGGTGTGCTGGCATCAGCAGTGTGGTTGCCGTGGTTGATCGTCGGACTACCAGCCGGTGCCTGGATCGACCGGCTGCCTCGGCGCCCGATCATGATGATCGCGAACGCTGCGTGCGCGCTGTTCTTCGCGAGCCTCGCGATCGCCGGCTTCCTGGGGGCGATGACATACGGCCACCTGCTCCTGGTCGCGCTGCTCACCGGTACAGCCACCGTCTTCTTCCAGGCGGCCTATCACTCGTATCTCCCCACGGTGCTCGCCGAAGCGGATCTTGTCGAAGGGAACTCGAAGATTCAGGGCGCTGAGGCCGCAACTCGGGTGATCGGCCCAAGCGTCGGTGGGCTGGTGGTTGCAACTGTCGGGCTCGCGGCCGGTCTGGTTGTCGACGCGTTCACGTTCGCCTTCTGCTTTGTATGCATCTGGCTGATTCGTGTGCAGGAGACCGTCCATCGCGGACAGAATCAGCGAGAACCGTTGCGACGCCAGATTGCGCTCGGACTGCGATTCGTCGCCGGTGATCCGTATCTGCGGTCGATCGTCGTCTACGGCACTCTGCTCAATTTCGGTCTCACCGGGTACTCCACGATCCAGATCGTGTTCCTGGAAAAGACGCTTGGCGTGGGGGAGTTCGGACTCGGGCTTCTCTTGGCGATTGCCGGGGTGGGCGGAATTGTCGGATCGATGATCGCGCGCCCGCTCGGCCGCAGATTCGGCACTGCCCGAAGCGTTCTCATCTGTCAGTTGGTGACGGGACCGTTCATCCTGTTAGCACCTCTGACGACGTACGGTGCCGGCCTGTTCTGGTTCTGCATCGGCGGCATGGTGATGGTTGCGGGCGTCGTGTCGTGCAACGTGGTGCTCGGCAGTTTCCGTCAAAGTTACTGTCCGCCGGACCGCCTCGGACGAGTGGTGGCAACGAGTATGTTCCTGCTGCACAGCAGCATTCCGCTCGGTGCGCTGACGGCAGGCTACCTCGGCGACGCAGTGGATCCGCGCGGGACGATGTGGATCATGGCCTGCCTGATCGCGCCGTGCGGATTGGTCCTGCTCTTCAGCCCGCTCCGCGGGATCCGCGATCTACCGAGTCGGCCTGCGGTCCCACTGCGGTAGAGGATTACTGCGGTAGAGCTGCGGCGGACTCTTCGCTTCGAATCGCGATGCGGAGAGTCGCGAGCATGAACAGTGACACCGCGAATCCGAAAAGCGCGCCGAACTGGTCCTGCGTGAACAGATAGACCTGCGTCACCAGGAGGCTCACGATGAGGGATGCACGCAGGAGCCTTAATGCTCGCAGGTACGGACCTCGGAAGAGGAACCACACTCCCAGAACCACAAGAACTCCGGTTGCGACGGTGGAGATCTGGACCACCAGGTCGGAGACGTCGTCGGCCTCGACGACGTTCTCGGAAACCAACGCGTAGATCACCTGGACAATCGCCAGAAGAGCCTGCAGTACGAACAGGGTCAGTACCAGTCGGCGGACGACCCGGTGCCGGAGCAGTTCCTCGGCACGGTGGAAGAACGCGTTGCGGCCACGAGTGATCTTCGATTCGATACCGCCGGTCGGCGGAGTCTGTGAATGCAGGCCGGCTTTGATCGAATCGACGAGGTCGGTGAGGCTGCGGTCTTCGACGCCGTCGAGTACGCGGAGGGCGTGGTTGTACTGGATCTCGTCGAGCTGACCGAGAGCGAGGTCCGAGAGCGCTCGCGCCCCGATGGCGAGCCGATGACGATCATTCATTCCGCGCCGAATCACCACCTCGCGCGCGGCAAGATAGAAGAGAACGAAGACGACGTACATGATCGCGATGGCAGGCTGGTAGAAGTAATCGACGTCGGCGGTGACGAATTTTCCGACCTCGTCAATGAAGAGACCGAACCCGATTCCGCCGACGAGCGTGGCCAGGTCACGCGTGCGAGAGCCTTCGGTGATGGCGGTCGCCACGATGGCTACGGCCATCAGCAATCCGCCCCAGAGAACGTGTGCGATGTGGAGGGCGCCGCCCCCGATCTGGGGATAGCCCGTTGCCGCCAGATATGCGCGGGTGATCAGCACGGTGGCGATGCCCGCGAACAGGAACAATTCGAAACGAGCCAGTGCCGCGCGGTCGTAACTGTGCGGCAGCGTCAGCGCATTCCGGTCCTTCGTCGTCATTGCGGAACTCCCAGGTTTCGATAGCGCGCGATACGGGAGGACTGGCGATCGGTGTCCGACTCTTCGGCAAGCACGAAGAGTTCGTGCGCTATCGCAGCCCCTACCCTCTTGGAGAATTCCACGGGTTCGTCGGCCGCGTCAGGCGTTTCGGGAATGATCGCGTCGATCACGCCGTCTCGAAGCAGATCCAACGAACGAATGCCCTGCGCTGCCGCCATCTCCGGTGCGTGACTGATGTCGCGATGGACGATCGCGCTTGCGCCTTCCGGTGGCAGGGGAGCGAGCCACCCGTTCTGTGCCGCGAGTACCCGATCGGCGGGCAGCAGCGCGAGCGCCCCACCGCCTGTTCCCTGGCCGAGCAACACCGACACTGTCGGGGTCTTCAGCGTCACGAGGTCGGCGATGCAACGGGCGATCTCAGGGGCCAGTCCACGTTCTTCAGCTTCTTTGGACAGCGACGCGCCCAAAGTGTCGATCACGAGGACAAGCGGGAGTTGTAGTTCTTCGGCAAGTTTCATGCCCCGTCGCGCTTCCCTGAGCGCGGCCGGTCCCATCGTGGTGAGCGCGGATTGGCCACTGCGGTCCTGGCCGAGCAGGATGCACGGAAAGCCTCGGAAGCGGGCGAGCGAGAGCAAGATCGTCTTGTCGGTTTCACCCTGCCCGGTGCCGCTGAGCGGTACCTGTTCAGTTGCGGCATGGCGGAGCAACTGCCGGATGCCGGGTCGATCGGCCCGGCGCGAGAGCATCACCGACTGCCAGGCGGGAACATCGGGAATCTCGGGTGAGGGAATCGGGTCCGTGGCCGCCGGGGCCGGGGGATCGGTGAGCACGCACAACGCTCGGTTGACCAGCAGACGGAGGCGGTCGACGGGGACGACGCCGTCGATAACGCCGTTGCGATACAAGTTTTCGGACGTCTGGATACCGTCGGGAAACTTTTCGCCGTACAGGGATTCGTAGACACGGGGTCCGAGGAATCCCACCAGAGCACCGGGTTCCGCGACGGTGATGTGGCCGAGGGATCCCCACGAGGCGAAGACCCCGCCGGTGGTGGGATTGCGCAGGTAAACCAGGTAGGGCAGGTGTGCCGCTTTGTGAACAGCCACTGCCGCAGCGATCTTCACCATCTGAACGAACGCCACGGTGCCCTCCTGCATCCGCGTTCCGCCGGAGGTGGGCGAGGCCAGCAGCGGGAGTTGTTCTGCCGTAGCACGTTCGACAGCGGTCACGATCCGCTCGGCTGCAGCAACTCCGATCGAACCGGCGAGAAAGCTGAATTCACAGGCAATTACCGCGACCCGACGTCCCCGAACCGTACCTACGCCGGTGACGACGGACTCGTCAACTCCGCTCTTCTCGCGGGCCTTCGCCAGGTCTTCCGCGTATTTCGCGCCAGGTCCGACGTCGACGGGCGGGGAGTCCCAAGAGACGAAGCTCTCGGGATCGAGTACCGCAGTGAGTAGTTCTTCGGCCGAGATTCGCACAACGTCCTCCAAGTAAGCAGCACCCCGTCCAGGATGAACCTACCTGGACGGGGTGCTGCCGGGATCGTGTGGCGTCAGTTGTGTGCCGGATAAATCAGCGTCCGAACGCCTCTTTCCACGAAACGACCTTGCCGATGCGAAGGATGGAGCGCTGGTAGATCTTTGCCGCGATCATCGACAGCGCAGCAGTCACGACCAGCATCAGCAGAATCGTTCCCACGATCTGGAACGGAGAAGCAACACCGGCGGAAATGCGCAGGGGCATGAGGATTGCCGAGAACGGCGGAATCCAACTCAACACGTTGCTCAGGGTTCCTTCTGGATTGCTCACCGAAACGAAAGCCACGCTGACCATTGCCATGACGAGCAGCGCGAGAGGCATCGCGGTGGCGTTGACGTCCTCCTGTCGCGAGACCATGGACCCGGCCGCGGCGTACAGCACGGCGAAGAAGAGGAAGCCGAGAATGAACCACCCGAGAGTGCCGAACAGAACGCCGATTGCGGTGCCCGTCACGGTCAGGACACCCGTCGCCAGTCCGGTGGCGACGCCCGCGACGGCATAGGCAGCCATCTGCATCAGGCCGACAGCACCGATTCCGAGAACCTTGCCCCACAACAACTGCAGTGGACGGAGAGTGGAGAGCAGCAACTCGACGACACGGCTGGACTTCTCCTCGACGACGCCCATCGCCACGTACGTTCCGAACAACAGGATCTGCATGTACAGGAGCACCACAGCAGCGATCGACATCGCTATACGTTGGCCCTGTTCGGGATCCGGGGGATCGATGGCATCGATGGTGACCACTGCGGTGGACGTGGCTTCGGCGAGCTGAGCCGGGTCGATCCCCGCAGCGGAAAGCGCATTCGATTGTGCCTGCTGTGCAACGGAACTCTCGATGACGGCCCGCAGATTCGTGGCTACTTCCTTCTTGGTCACGACAGTGACGCCGCCGCCCGATCCAGCGATCACGGCCACGTCGAGGTCGCCGTCCTTGACTTGATCACGCGCGGTGCCGTCGTCGGAAACCTCCGTTACCGTCACCGGATTTCCGAGGGTGTCGCCGATGGACACCATCGTGGCACTGAGTGATTGGTTGCCGACCAAGCCGATCTTCGACTTGTCCTCGTCGCCGCCGGAGAAGAGCGAGAAGGCGATGATGCCGCCGATGATCGCGACCAGAATGATGACGTTGCTGATCACAAAACTCTTCTTCGAGATCTGCGTCATGAATTCGCGTCGGGCGACCAACCCGATGGCTCGACCTCCGCTCAACTGGTTGCTCATGCGGCTACTACCTCTCGGAACAGATCGGTCAGTGACGGACGTCGTAGCGTGAACTCGTGCACCGGTCCGGTTTTCAATGCTGCGTGCAGGATCTGCTGATCGTCGGCGGTTCCGTCGACGATCAGGAGCGTTCGACCGTCGAGGTGGCTCAGTGTGGTGACACCGATCAGATGGTGTGCCCAACCGACCGGCGCGTCAGGGGCGAAGACTTCGATTCGGCCGTCACCCTTGCCTCGTAGCTCGTCGACGGTTCCGATCTCTCGCATGCTGCCGCGGCTGATGATGCCCACGCGATCGCACAAGCGCTCCACCAGATCCAGCTGATGGCTGGAGAAGATTACGGGAACACCGGTGCGAGCCTTCTCGACCAACACGTCACTCATGACATCGACCGCTACGGGGTCGAGGCCCGAAAACGGTTCGTCCAGAACGAGTACCGATGGGTCGTGAACCAGCGCCGCCGCGAGCTGCACACGTTGCTGATTGCCGAGGGACAGGGAATCGACGGTGTCCTTGACGCGTTCGGCGATGCCCAGACGTTCGGTCCACCGCTCAGTGGCCGCGTGCGCGTCGGCCTTCGACAGTCCGTGTAGCTCGGCCAGATAGGAAAGTTGCGCTCCCACCTTCATCTTGGGGTAGAGGCCGCGTTCCTCCGGCATGTATCCGATAGTGCGACGCACGTCGAGGTCGACGGGTTTGCCGCCGAGGCGAACTTCTCCCGAATCTGCTCCGAGCACACCCAGCGCAATGCGCATCGTGGTCGTCTTGCCGGCGCCGTTGCTGCCGACGAATCCGAAGATCTCGCCTGGGCGCACTTCGAAACTCAGGTTGTCGAGTGCGACGACGTCGCCGTAGCGTTTCGAGATGCCGTCGATCGTGAGGGTGGCTGACATGGGTCCTTCCCATCGGTCGAGTGGTGCGCTTCGGTAATACGGGTCAGAGATCGAACTCTTCCGAATCAATCGGATCCGGGTCTGGATTGGTCCACGAGAGAATCATCGCGGGCGTGCACGCGCCGATCAGCATTGCAGTCAGTGCCAATAAACCTCCCGTGTAAGGCAGCCTCTCTACATTCCACTGCACCGACGAGGTGAAAATGAGGAAAATGGCGACAATGAAGACCAACGTTTGGGTCACGCTGAGCCCGACGGAGCGAGCGTCGTTGCGTTGCTGGATCTCCCATTCGTCCAACGCCTGCCGCGGAGCATCCCCTTGCCGGCCCGACACGATTTGAAGTGAGGACCACGTCGGCAGGAACAGCAGGGTGAGGACCGGCCATGCCACGGCGAAGAGCGGATTGAACAGGCATGCTGTGCTGACGGCAACCATCGTGGTGAACAGGACCGCCAGGGCGACGACGAGTACGCGCCGACGTCGACGGGTTCGCCAATTCGGGAGCCAATGTCGGAACGTCTCCTCGTTCTGCAGGAACCGCCGAGTGCGGTGGGCCTGGTAGCGGTCGATCAGATTTGATTCAGGCACTTGGCTTTTCACTCCCCTCGGTAGTGCGGTCAGATCGGTAGACCTCCGTCGACGGTGCATTCCGGTAGACCTCCGTCGACAGCGGCCCGAACTCCGTCCGGGAGAACACCGCCTCCACCGGGAGGTCGAACACCCAGCAGATTCGGAATGCAAGATCCAGGCTGGGGTAGTGGTCACCGCGTTCGAGTGCCCCCACCGTCTGCGGATTCACGTCGACGAGTTGCGCAAGCTGTGCCCGGCTCATCTTCCGCTCGGCGCGAAGCACTCCGATGCGATTGAAGATGGGGAGCGCGTCTCCCCGCCGGACTGGGCTCATGCATCAAAGTGTTGTAAAAACCCAACAGTTTGTCAACACGAACCGCGATTGTTCCGCTTCTGGGGCGTGCCGGCGGATAAGGTTCGGGCAACGGAAGGGGCTTGGCATAGTGGTCGAACAGTTGGTGCTCGAAGAGTCCGGCCTGGTCGTGCAGGTGCGCGAGGATGGTAGCTACTGCGTGGGACCGCAAGGGCGCGAAGCGGTCTGGCGCGATCCGATGGAGAAGGGTGCAGTCATCGGTATCGGGCAGCACACTCCGGGGGATGTGGAAGGCGAATCGTGGTGGGTCGTGTACGGCCAGTCGGACATCGGGGCGGACGTCACCGTTCGACTCGAGGACGGGTCGCACGTGCCGGTTTCGCGCCTCGGTGAGATCTTCGCCAGTGAATGGGTGAGTACCCCGCAGCAGGCGTTGCTGTACCGGTCCGATCGCCCGGTGGAGTCGCAGCCCACTAAACTGTCTGTGCTGTTCGCCAGGCCGAAGTTCATGCCCAAGGCGGCGTTTCCGGAGAATGATCGCTTGTAGTTGAAGCGAGCTGCCGTCGGGAGGCTGGCAGCCATTTTCTCGAAACATTACGGTACGTACTGTACTGTTTTGGAATGACAACTTGGCCGAACGACCTCGCAGTAGTGCAAGTGCGCGTAGCGCGACCCACCGACAGGCTCGACGACGTGATTGCGTTCTATCGCGACTGTCTGGGATTGCCAGAGCTCTACCGGTTCTCCGGTCATGCCGGGTACGACGGAATCATGCTGGGTCTGCCGGATTCGAACTATCACCTCGAATTCACGACCCACGAAGACGGAAGCCCGTGCCCGGCGCCGACGCAGGACAACCTGTTGGTGCTCTACTTCGCCGGCGAGTCGGCGATGTACGAGGTAGTTCAGAGGTTGGGGGAAGCAGGGCACGAACCCGTTGGCGCCGAGAATCCGTACTGGGAGGAGAATGCGGGGATGACTTTCGAAGATCCCGACGGCTGGCGTCTGGTGCTCATGCCGCGGCCGGTGCTGTAGATGGTGCGCGCCCGCGACGAGCGGATCGACGCCGCCGTTCTGGCGGCAACCCTGGAGTTGTTGGGGGAGAACGGATATGCGGAGCTGTCGATCGGTTCGGTGGCGACGAGAGCGGGCGTGCATCGACCCGCCATCTACCGGAGATGGCCGTCGAAGCGGCATCTGGTGGTGGACGTCGTCGTGGCGCACATCGGCACTGATCCAACGCCGGACACCGGCGATCTCAGGGCAGACCTCGTCGCCGGCATCACGACATTGGTTGTGGGGCTGAGCGAAACGGTAGTCGGGCGGATCCTGCCCGCGTTGGTCGCGGATCTGGCGGCGGACCCGGAATTGGCGCGGGATTTCCAGTCGGCATTCTTTCAGCCTCGACGCGATTCCACTGCGGCAGTGCTGGAATCGGCGCGCCTACGCGGCGACATACGGAGCGACTTCGACCTGGACTTCGTCCTGGACGCGCTGGCGTCGCCGATCTATTACCGAGCGTTGTTCCGTCACTTACCGCTGGACGCGCTCCTGGCCGAGCAGTCCGTCGATTCTGTGCTGCTGACGTTGACTCCCCACGAAAATTCTTGAAGCCGTTTCGATTCAGTTCAATTCGACTGGATCAGGCCCGACACGGCTGTCGGTGTTCAGCGCTGCGATGGCCGCTGACTCGTCGGCATCGAGTGCGAAGTCGAAGATTGCGGCGTTGTCGCGCATGCGTGCAGGCGTGACCGACTTCGACAGAACGGTGTGGCCCTGTTCGAGATGCCAACGCAGAATGATCTGTGCAGGGCTCTTGCCGTGTGCTGCAGCAATTTTCCCGATGGCCGGGTCGTCGAGGATAGTTCCCTGTCCCAATGGGCTCCAAGCCTCGATTTCGATGCTGCGACTCTGGGCGTACTCCCGAGAAGTGTGCTGTTGCAGTCTGGGGTGCAATTCGATCTGGTTGACGGCCGGGGTGGTCGCGCTGTGCTGGGCCAGCAGTTCGAGGTGCTCGGGCAGGAAGTTGGACACGCCGATCGCACGGGTGCGGCCGGAGGCGAGAATTTGCTCGAATGCCGCCCAGGTCTCGACGAACAGGCCCTTTGCCGGCGCGGGCCAGTGAATCAGATAGAGGTCGACGTAGTCGAGTCCGAGCTTGTCGAGGCTGGTGTCGAAAGCGGCGAGTGTTCGGTCGTGGCCCTGATCGTCATTCCACAGCTTGGTGGTGACGAACAGCTCTGACCTAGGGATATCCGAACCTGCGATGGCGCGGCCGACTCCGGCTTCATTTCCGTAGATCGCGGCCGTGTCGATGTGGCGGTAGCCGATCTCGAGAGCTGCGGCAGTGACCTCTTCGGTCTGTGCGTCCGGTACCTGGAAAACGCCGTACCCGAGTTGCGGGATGGTGATCGGCTCGCCGGTGGTTCCGTGAGTCAGTGTGCGGTCGGGGATCGACAACATTGAAGAGTGCCTTTCGGGACTGGGATGTGGCAGCTCGACGGGGGATCATGTCATCCGCGGGCCACCTATGCCGCGCATGCAACTATTGCGTGCGCCTGATAAATAGTTGCACACGCGGGTTGTCTGCGCAAGCAGAGTCGATCGGCTACTCCTCGAAGAGCTGTCCGTTCTCCATTCGCCACCGGCGCGTGCTTCGGGTGGACTGCAGCATGCGTCGATCGTGAGTGACCAGAAGGAGGGTTCCCTCGAACGACTCCATTGCCTGCTCGAGCTGTTCGATCGCCGGAAGGTCGAGATGGTTCGTCGGCTCGTCCAGTACCAGTAGGTTCACGCCGCGAGCCTGGAGCAAAGCAAGTGCAGCCCTTGTTCTCTCGCCGGGGGACAGGGAAGCGGCAGATCTGAGTACGTGGTGTCCGCGCAGGCCGAACTTGGCGAGGAGAGTGCGGACATCGGCATCGGGCCAGTCCGGAACCTGCGCACCGAAGGCCTCCACGACTGGTTGATCACCTTCGAACAATCCACGCGCCTGATCGATCTCACCGATCGCGACACCGGAACCCAGCGACGCGATGCCCTCGTCCGGGACGAGTTTGCCGAGCAGGACGTTCAGGAGGGTGGTCTTGCCTGCCCCGTTCGCGCCCGTGACGAGAATCCGATCGCCCCAGTCGATCTGCGTCGTGACCGGACCGAACGTGAACTGACCGCGAGTTACCTTGGCGCCGTTCGTGGTTGCGACAACGGAACCGGACCGCGGCGCCGCCGCGATCTCCATGCGAAGTTCCCACTCCTTGCGCGGTTCCTCGACGACTTCGAGTCGCTCGATGCGGCGTTGAGTCTGGCGGGCCTTCGCGGCTTGCTTCTCCGTCGACTCGGTCCGCAATCCGCGTCCGATTTTGTCGTTGTCCTTGGCTTTACGACGCGCGTTGCGGACGCCGTGTTCCATCCAGTTGCGCTGCATCTGTGCGCGATCTTCGAGATCGGAGCGGGTGCCTGCGTATTCCTCGAACGCCTCGCGTGCGTGCTGGCGGGCGATCTCGCGTTCGGCGAGGTACGACTCGTAGCCGCCGTCGTACACGGCGATGTCCTGTTGTGCCAGATCGAGTTCCACGATTCCGGTGACGGTGCGCGAGAGGAACTCGCGATCGTGGCTCACGACAACCAGTGCTGCGCGCGTCTCGGCGACAAATCGCTCCAACTGCTCGAGACCGCGTAGGTCGAGATCGTTGGTGGGCTCGTCCAACAAGAGAATGTCGTAGCGCGAAAGCAACAGTGACGCGAGGCCGGCGCGCGCGGCCTGACCGCCGGACAATGCCGTCATATGTGCATCGAGTGGAACTCCGAGACCGAGTTCTTCGACCACCTTCTCGGCGCGCTCGAGCAGGTCGGCGCCGCCGAGAGCGAGCCAGCGTTCCAGTGCCGGGGAGTACAGATCCTCTTCGGCTTCGGCCAGGGTTTCGGCTGCGGCGTTCATGACTTCCTCGGCGTGGGCGACGCCGGTGCGGCGGCCGAGGAACTCGAGGACGGTCTCACCCTCGATGCGATCGGGTTCCTGCGCGAGGTAACCGACCGCAGCATCCGGCGGGCTGAGGATGATCGAACCTTCGACGTCGGCAGTTCCGATTCCGGCCAGTGCGGTGAGAAGCGTCGACTTGCCGGCGCCGTTCGCGCCGACGAGGCCGATGACGTCGCCGGGGGCAACGGTGAGGTCGAGGTCGGAGAACAGGGTGCGTTCTCCCCGGGAAGCAGAGAGGCCGCTGATGCGCAGTGTTGCAGTCACCTGAGAAGTATCCCCGGTGCTGTGCGCCTTTATTAACCGCGGGCGGTTAATAAAGGCGCACAGCAGTCAGCCACGGACCAGGTGATACCAGCACGGATGTGCCGCACGGACCGGAAGTGGCGATTCACTCACGTCCGCGGCCATGCTCGAGGCCATCGACCAACCGTCGAATGCACGCATGACGTCCTCCTCCGAGACGCCGTGTGGCATCGGCCAACGGTGCCCCGGTCCGAATGCGAACATCACCATGGACGCTCCCGGTGCGGTGATCGCATTTACGGATCTCCCGTAGTCCCGCCGTTGATGATCGGTGAGCCCGTGAAAACAGCCGATGTCGAGCACCAGCAGGTGCCCGCCGTCGACAGCAATGTGCAGGTCTGCCGCGTCCTCGTGGAGGAACCGGACGTCGACGTGTGCTTCACGCGCGTGTATGCGCGCTTTGTCCAGCGGTTCCTGTTCGGCGTCGACGCCGGTGACGTGCCACCCGCGTTGCGCCAGCTCGATGGAATGGCGTCCGGTGCCGCAACCGATATCGAGTGCACGGCCACCTTCCGGGACGGGAATCGCATCCAGAAGGCCGGACAGTTGAGCGTCGAACCCGTGCCCGGTGTGCTCCCACGGAGTGACACCGACCTTGTAGGCGAGACGATATGAAAGATTCATCGCTCTCTCTTTTCTCGAGGCGATTCCAATACTTGTCTTCCAAGGTAGACCGGCATTTCGGGCGGTACAAGGGCACTGCCCGGAGGTTCGGCGGGGAATGCCTCCCGGCCCTCGCGCGTTGGATCCATATATGACCGAGACCAACGATGTGACCTCTGTACCGACCATTGTTCTGAACGACGGTAAGACGATCCCCGCACTCGGATTCGGTGTGTTCCAGGTTCCGGACGACGAGACGCAGGAAGCCGTCTCCACAGCCCTGAAGACCGGCTACCGCAGTATCGACACCGCCAAGATCTACGGCAACGAGGTGGGCGTCGGCCGCGCGATCGCCGAATCCGGCATCGCCCGCGAAGACCTCTACATCACGACAAAACTGTGGAACGACGACCAAGGCTACGACTCGACGCTTGCGGCATTCGACGCCAGCCTCGACAAGTTGGGTCTCGAGTACCTCGACCTGTACCTCATCCACTGGCCGGTTCCGTCCAAGGACCTGTACGTCGAGACGTTCAAGGCATTCCAGAAGCTCAAGGCCGACGGACGGGTTCGATCCATCGGCGTCTCCAACTTCACCATCGAGAACCTCGAGCGTGTCATCGGTGAAACCGGTGAGGTGCCGGTCCTCAACCAGATCGAGCTTCACCCCAAGTTCAACCAAGCCGAACTGCGCGCCTTCCACACCGGCAAGGGAATCGCGACGGAAGCGTGGAGCCCGCTCGGACAGGGAACCGTTCTCGGCGACCCCGTCATCACCGCTATCGCCGACGCTCATGGCGTCACCGCGGCTCAGGTGATCATTCGCTGGCACCTGCAGATCGGAAACGTGGTGATTCCGAAGTCGGTGACCCCCGAACGTATCGCCGCCAACTTCGATGTCTTCGGATTCGAACTGACACCGGAACAGATCAACGCGATCGGTGCTCTCGACGACCCGGCCGGCCGCATCGGCCCCGACCCGGTCACGCTCGGCAGCTAGTACTTCCGGCAGACCCACAAACGGCACTCCCACAATTGCGGGAGTGCCGTTTTGTCGTGCGAGGTCAGTTCAGGTGCGTGCGATGTTCTGCGGTGAATGCGATGTGCTCGTCCGCGCGTCCGGTGCGGAGTTTCTCGACCCACTCGGGATCGGCGAGCAGCGCGCGCCCGATGGCAACCATGTCGAATTCACCCCTCTCGTACTGAGCTTCGAGACGCTCCAGCCCGGTGACAGCAGATGCAGCTTCGCCGGTGAATGCCGTCGTGAACACGGAATCGAGTCCGACCGAACCGACGGTGATGGTCGGCAACCCGGTCAGCTTCTTCGTCCAACCGGCGAGGCCGAGTGTGCCGTCTTCACCGTCGAGTTCAGCGAATGCCGGTTCCCAATGACGCCTCGTGGACGGATGCAGAACGTCGACGCCGGCGTCGACCAGTGGAGTGAGGATGCGGCCGAGTTCTGCCGGGCTCTGGGCGATACGAGCGTCGTAATGGCCGGACTTCCACTGCGAGAATCGGTAGACGATCGCGAACTCGTCCCCGACGGCCTCTCGGATTGCGGCGACGACCTCGGCCGGGAAACGGGTGCGGGCCTCGAGTGATCCGCCGTATCCGTCGGTTCGGACATTGGTTCCCGCCCAGAGGAATTCGTCGAGCAGGTAGCCATGTGCTCCGTGCAACTCGAGACCGTCGAAGCCGGTGTTCTTCGCGTTGAGTGCGGCGTCGACCCACGACTGCTTCAAGTCGTCGAGGTCAGAGGTGGTGAATTCTCGTCCCAGGCGGGTGCCGTCCAGTGCCAGGCCGGAGGGGCTGACGGTTTCGACCTCGGGGTTCAGGCGCGAGTTCTCGCCGCGTTCGACCCCGAGGTGCCACAGCTGAGGAATGATCGATCCGCCTTCGGCGTGGACGGCGTCGACGACCGACTTCCAGCCGCCCAGGCTCGAATCGCCGTAGATGCGCGGTACGCGGGTGTGCGGGCCGGCTGCCGGGTCCGGGATGTACGTGCCTTCGGTGATGATCAAGCCGACACCACCTGCTGCGCGACGACGGTAGTACTCGGCTACGTCGGCGCCGGGGATTCCGTCCGGCGAGAAGGCGCGCGTCATCGGGGCCATGGCGAAACGGTTACGCAACGAGAGTGATTTGACCTCGAAAGGCTCGAAGAGGCCGCGCAACGCGGAGGCCTCGGGTGCTGTCGATGTGTCGGGAAGAGTCACGGGTTTGTTCAACGCGGCGGACCCTCGACCTATTCCGCCGCCTGACTTTATCTCACCGAAATCTGCAAAAGGTTGCTTACGTTCGGTTTTCGATAGATGCTCACGTCGACCACACTTAGTTTGTGCATTAACTATTAACATGCGATATGGTCGTGCGGAAAGTTCTTGAGGCGGTATCGAGCACGAAAGAGGACGCGCGAGCATGACGACAACGGTGCCGGACGAGCGGACCGGAGAGTTGGAGCCGATTCCGGAGCGGCCGTACCCGAAGCGCCGTGATCCCAAGGGGTCGTGGATGTTCGACATGATCAAGACCACCGATCACAAGAAGATCGGGATCATGTACATGATCACGGCTTTCGTGTTCTTCCTGATCGGCGGCCTGATGGCCCTGTTCATGCGTGCGGAACTGGCTGTCCCCGGGATGCAGTTCCTCTCGAACGAGCAGTTCAACCAGTTGTTCACCATGCACGGCACGATCATGTTGCTGCTGTACGCGACGCCCGTCGTTTTCGGCTTCGCGAACTACATACTTCCGCTGCAGATCGGTGCCCCGGACGTGGCGTTTCCGCGTCTGAACGCATTCGGGTTCTGGCTCTTCACTTTTGGTGGTCTCATCGTTCTCGGCGGATTCCTCACGCCGGGCGGCGCTGCCGACTTCGGTTGGACCGCGTACACCCCGTTGTCGGGTGCGGTGCACAGTCCTGGCGTCGGCGCCGACCTGTGGGTCTTCGGTCTGACGGTCGGTGGCCTCGGCACCATTCTCGGTGCGGTCAACATGATCACCACCGTGATCTGCCTGCGCGCACCAGGTATGACGATGTTTCGGATGTCCATCTTCACGTGGAACATCTTCATCACCAGCATTCTGATCTTGATGGCGTTCCCGCTGCTGACCGCTGCGTTCATGGGTCTGTTCGTCGACCGTCACCTCGGTGGACACATCTTCGACCCGGCGTCGGGTGGAGTTCTGTTGTGGCAGCACCTGTTCTGGTTCTTCGGTCACCCCGAGGTGTACATCATCGCGCTGCCGTTCTTCGGTATCGTCTCGGAGATCTTCCCGGTCTTCAGCCGTAAGCCGATCTTCGGTTACACCGGATTGGTCTATGCGACACTGGCGATTTCAGCTCTGTCGATCGCGGTGTGGGCTCACCACATGTACGCGACGGGTGCTGTTCTCCTGCCGTACTTCTCGTTCATGACGTTCCTGATCGCCGTGCCGACAGGCGTGAAGATCTTCAACTGGATCGGCACGATGTGGAAGGGGCAATTGACCTTCGAATCACCGATGCTGTTCTCGATCGGCTTCCTGATCACCTTCCTGTTCGGTGGTCTGTCGGGTGTCATCCTCGCGAGCCCGCCGATCGACTTCCACGTCACCGACACGTATTTTGTCGTCGCCCACTTCCATTACGTGGTCTTCGGT
>NZ_BAAILK010000012.1:32242-166705 GCF_054589475.1 Rhodococcus sp. no. 34 | reverse complement strand
CGTACGCCGGTATCTACTTCTGGTTCCCGAAGATGACCGGTCGCATGATGGACGAGCGTCTCGGCAAGTGGCACTTCTGGACCACGTTCGTCGGTTTCCACGGCACGTTCCTCGTCCAGCACTGGCTCGGCGGCGAAGGTATGCCGCGTCGTTACGCCGACTACCTACCCTCGGACGGGTTCACGGTTCTGAACTCGGTGTCCACGATCTTCGCCTTCGTACTCGGTGCCTCGACGCTCCCGTTCATCTGGAACGTCTTCAAGAGTTACCGCTACGGCGAAGTTGTCACCGTCGACGATCCGTGGGGTTACGGAAACTCGCTGGAGTGGGCAACCACCTGCCCGCCGCCGCGTCACAACTTCACCGAGTTGCCGCGCATCCGCAGTGAGCGTCCGGCGTTCGAGCTGCACTACCCGCACATGGTGGAGCGAATGAGGGCGGAAGCGCACGTGGGTCTCACCGGGCAACCCACGTCGACGTTGGAGAAGAGTGACGATCATCGCCAGATTGATTAGTGCAATAATAGTTGCTGCACTAATTAATCTGATAACATCGGATTCATGACGACGAAGGCTCCGCAGACGCAGATGGATGATCCGCTGGCTCTCGACCGGCAGGTGTGCTTTGCACTTGCGGTCGCGAACCGGGCGGTGCTGTCCGTCTACCGGCCACTGCTCGAGCCGATGGGCCTCACGCATCCCCAGTACCTGGTGATGCTGGCACTGTGGGGAAAGTCGCCGATGGCGGTCAAGGAAATCGGGCAGGCACTGCAACTCGATTCGCCGACGCTGTCGCCGCTCCTCAAGCGACTCGAGGCGTCCGGGCTGATCACGCGAACCCGTAGCCGCGCCGACGAACGGCAACTGGACGTGGACCTCACCGAAGCCGGTGTGGCACTGCGCGCGGAGGCGGAGAAGATCCCGCCGGCGGTTGTCGCGAAGCTCGGCGTCAGCCTCGCCGAACTCGAAGAACTCCACAATGTTCTGACGCGGGTCAACGAGGCCGCGCTCCGCGCCGGAGCCTTGGACCAATGAGAGAAATGTGATGACTGCATCCGAAAGAAACGTGATGACTGCGTCAGTACCGTCGATGCGTACCGAACAGGTGACTTCCGTGACTTCCAAAAAGCAACGTACGAGCCCGAATCCTCTTCAGTGGTTGGGTTATTCAGTGGGGCGCAAACTGCCCGATTCGATGCAGGACTGGGTACGAAACGACCTGATCGGTGACTGGGCCGTGCCGCGTCACCTGATCCGAAGCATGGTGCCGTTCATTCCAGTGTTCGCGGCCTTCATGCTCTTCCCCGGACCGTGGGCCCTGCGGGCATCGATGGTGCTGCTCGGAGTGCTTCTGGCACTGTTCTATTCGGTCTCCTACATGGCTCAGAACAGGTCGCGCCGCCTCGAGCGTCACGGTTTGCCTTCCGACCTCGAGAACCCGAAGAAGATCTCGCGCCACGACGCCGAGAAGGCCGCCTACGAGAAGTTGCACGGCGGCCCCGCGACGTAGACGCCTCGGTCACAAGCCGTGGAGGGCGCTGCCGCCGTTCAACTCGCAGACGCGTTGCTCCACGGTCGCCGAGAAGCCCCCTTCCGGCTCGGTCGAACGAAGAGCCGATTCGACATCTTGCTCGACCAGATATCCGTTGATCGCGATTGCCGCGGTCGAACCTGCCGCCGCAGCATTGATTACCTGGGCGCGAGGGTCGACGACGTTGCCGGCGCCCCAGATACCAGGAACACTGGTGGCGCCGGAACGATCGACAGCCACGAATCCCGTGGGGCTGGTTTTGCAGCCGAGTCGCGTCAGATGTGCGTCGTTCGGAACGAAACGCGGCGCAACGAACAGTGCTGAGCGCGCAACAAGTTGGCCGTTGTCGAGTTCGACGGCTTTCAGTTTGCTTTTCTCGCAGACCAATCCAGATACCGATCCGTCGGCAACCGTCACTCCTCGGGCAGCCAGTCGCGCGCGTTCGTCGGGGGTGAGCGAGATCTTGTCGGGGAAGAACGTCACATCCGACGACCACTGTCGGAGTAGAAACGCCTGGTGAAGTGACATCTCGCGAGCGTCGCCGCCGAGAACGCCGATCGGTTGGTCGCTGATCTCGTACGCATGGCAGTACGGGCAATGGAGCACGCTTTGTCCCCAAAGCTCCTGGATGCCTGGTATTTCCGGGAGTGAATCCCGTAGACCGGTGGCAACCAGCACAGTACGAGTCTCGAGCGTCGTGCCTCCTGAAAGTTCGACGACAAAGCCGGGTTCGATACCGCGCCAGGAGATGTCGACTACGTCATCTTGTGTCAATTCCACTCCGTACGTCTGCAATTCGCTGCGTCCGACGGCGAGCAACTCACGTGGCGCCATGCCGTCGCGCGAGAGGAAGCCGTGCATGTGTGCTGCCGGTGCGTTGCGCGGTTTGCCGGAATCGATGACGGCGACCGAGCGCCGAGCACGACCCAACACCAGGGCTGCGCTGAGTCCGGCGGCGCCACCGCCGACGATCACGGCGTCGAGGATCTCAGTTTCAGTGTGTGTTCGCATGAGCACAGATTGCTCGCGGAGGAGGTTCATCAGCAACTAATGTTGCCATTTCTGGGAATCGTCGTCAGACTCGGCACCATGAATGTCAACGGTCCGCACATCGATGCCGCCATCTCGCAGATCGGCGCGCGCCTCAAACGCATTCGTACACAGAGGAACGTCACGCTCACAGCGCTGTCCGAGTCCACCGGTATTTCGAAGAGCACCCTGTCGAGGCTCGAAGCGGGGGAGCGTCGCCCGAGCTTGGAGTTGCTGCTTCCGATCGCGCTTGCCCACCAAGTGCCGTTGGACCAACTGGTGGCGGCACCGCAGGTCGCCGATCCACGCATCCAGAGTGCGCCTCGAAGCGTCAGTGGGCGAACGGTATTGCCGCTGACTCGGCAACCGGGTGGGTTGCAGGCATTCAAGATGACCATCCCGGCAAGCCAGACGGAACCGGATCCCCAAGTGCACGACGGCTACGAATGGCTGTACGTGCTGTCGGGGAGGTTGCGGTTGGTGTTGGCCGATCACGACATCGTGATGGGTACGGGTGAAGCTGCTGAATTCGACACCCGAAACCCGCATTGGTTCGGCAGTGACGGGCGCGGCCCGGTCGAGGTACTGAGTCTGTTCGGCCCCCAAGGAGAACGCATCCACGTTCGGGCCAGGCCTTCGGCGAAGTGAAGGACAGTCATACTTTCATTCGGTACTGCCGGAAGCGAAGAGGACAGTGAGGATCTGTGCGAATCGAAATTGACGACCTGAGTCGGGATGCGGTCCGTGCTCTACTCACCGAACATCTCGCCGACATGCACGCGACCTCGCCCGCGGACAGCGTTCACGCGCTGGACGTCACGGGGCTGATGGATAGCTCTGTGACCATGTGGACGCTGTGGAGCGAAGGTGACGAGTTACTCGGTTGCGTCGCACTCAAGGAACGGTCGTCGGCGGGCGGCGAGATCAAGTCGATGCGAACGTCATCGGCAGCAAGGGGGCGTGGCGTGGGAACGCGACTTCTTCAACACGTCGTGGACGAGTCGAGACAACGAGGTTACCGGCAACTCGAATTGGAGACCGGTACGCAAGAGTTCTTCGATCCAGCTCGCCGGTTGTACGCGAAATTCGGGTTCGTGCCTTGTCCACCGTTCGGGAACTACCGCGAAGACCCGAACAGCGCATTCTTCGTTCTCACCTTGTGAGCAGCTCGCACGCTACAGCATCTTGGCTGTGATGCGTCGTACTGCACTGTCGGAGTCCATGATTGCGGTGTCGAGCACCAGCCGTTCCGTAGTCCACGGCTCGTAGTCTCGATCCAGAATTTCCTGCCACGTCGGTAGTACGAGATCCGGGATGTCGACGACTCGTCGTTCAGCGCGTCTGCGATGCTCGTCGGGATCCGAACAGATTACCTCGACACCGAGCAGGCGCGCCGAATTATGTTGTGCGGTAGCGGACCAGGCGTTTCGTGTCGCCTCGACGGGGTTGACGCATTCGACCACGACCGAAAGTCCCAGTCGCAATTGTTCGGCGGCGAGCGCGTACCCGGTGATGTATCCAGCGGTCCCGGACGCGTCAGCTATACCGCTGCGGATCAGCGCCTGTTCGATGGTATCGATCCGCACGAAGGGGATTTGGTGACGCTGCGCAAGCGCCCGCGCGATCGTCGACTTGCCGGTGGCCGGCAAACCACCGATCACGACGAGCGTTGCGCGGGTCGATGGCTGGGGGTTGTGTCCGGCATCCACCATCCCCGAAATGTACGGGGCGTTGTCGATTTACGTGAACTCGCCCCGTACCCTGCTCAGTTCGAGATCGCGAACTCTCGTGCTTCGAACGCCAGATCGTCGGCGGCGGATTCCATTCGTGCCGTCGCACGGTTGGGTGCTGTCAGCACTGCCACAATCGGAACTGCCAACGCCAGCAGGCCGAGAACGAAGACAGGGAAGAGGAATGAGAACACTTCGAGTCCCTGTGGCGCCGGGGCTGCCGCGTCGTGAACAACCTCGACAGCGGCCATTCCGGTGTAGTGCATACCGACGACAGCGATGCCCATGATGATTCCGGCGACGAAACGCAGAATCGTGGACTCGAGCACCATGGTGAACCACAGTGCAGCGGTTCCGGCGACGACTGCGATGAGAACCGACAGTGCAACGAAGAGCAGGTCGTAGTGGATCTCGCCCTGAAAGCGCAAGGCGCGCATACCCGTGTAATGCATGATGTTCACGGCGAGACCGGTTACCACGCCCCCGATCAGAAGCCGCGTCCAGCGAAATTCGGTCCCGATGATCAGCAGGCCGACAAACACGGCCCCTACTGAGATGATCGCGGAGATCACGGTCCATCCGAGGTTGTATCGAATGGGACTGCCGGGGACTGCGAAGCCGAGCATGGCGATGAAATGCATGAGCCAGATGGCGACGCCACCGATCGACAAGGCAGCCATGGCGAGCCATCGCATGCGTGTGGCGGTTGTCGTCGCCGACGCTGAATGCCTGGTGCACGCCAGGCCGACTACCGACCCGACCACGGACACGACGTAGGCGAGTCCGAGCAGCCAGATTCCCATCGAGAAATGGTGCATTTCATCCGACATGCCAGTTCCTTTCGGCGACGATTCGCATCTGGTGATTCATCTAGACGACTGCTTCAGCTGCAAGTCGTTCGAGGGAGTATTCGGTGACGGCGATCAGCGCGCGTTTGGCCGATTCGCGGTTTCGGGCGTCGATCTCGATCATGGGAACCCGGTTGGGTAGAGCCAACGCCTGGCGGAGATCGCTCGCCGAATGGATTGGCGCGCCGTCGAAACGGTTGACCGCCACGATGAACGGGAGGCCTCGCGCCTCGAAGAAGTCGACTGCGGCGAAGCTGTCTTCCAGGCGACGCGTGTCGACCAGAATGACCGCACCGATCGCACCGGTGATCAGGTCGTCCCACATGAACCAGAAGCGGCGCTGTCCCGGGGTTCCGAACAGATAGAGGACCAGGTCGTCAGCGAGAGTGATACGCCCGAAGTCCATCGCGACCGTCGTGGTGCTCTTGTCGGGAGTGGATCCGAGATTGTCGATACCGTCGCTGGCGTCGGTGACCATGGCCTCCGTGCGAAGGGGGACGATTTCGGAGACGGTCCCCACAAGTGTTGTCTTGCCAACACCGAAACCCCCGGCGATCACGATTTTTGTCGATTTCACGCGAGACGATGAGTCAGAGTGCCCGAAGTCCACTGAGGGTCCTTTCGATCAGTTCGCGTCGCTCGACTCGAGATGCGTCGCTTCGCAGAGTGGCATGTATTTCCAGTGATCCGGCTACTACGAGGTCGGCGACCAGTACCCGCACGACTCCGATCGGAACACCCAGGTGGGCAGCGATCTCGGCAACCGAGATCCGCTGCTCGCAGAGTGCGACGATCGATGCACGAATATCCTGCGGTGCAAGATTGTTCGAGACCACGTCTTCGATCGTCGCGATGATCGCTTCGAGTGGGAGGTCGATGGACGGCAGGGTCCGACCTTCGGTGAGCGCGTACGGCCGGACCAAGCTCGGTTCGGCGTCGTCGTACTCGGATTGATGGTGAGGCATCGAACTCAAATACCCTGCGATGTTCTCGGGGCAATGTCCATGGTGGTCCCGACGCGATCGACGAGAGTCGCCATTTCGTAACCGATCTGGCCGATGTCGCATCCGGCGACAGCGAGAGCGGCAAGGTAAGCGCCACTACCGACGCCCATGAGAAGCAGGTAGCCGTTCTCCATCTCGACGACGGACTGCATGACGGCGCCACCGTCGAAGAGGCGTGACGCCCCCGCGGACAGGCTGGCGAGTCCGGAAGTGACAGCGGCTAATTGATCGGCTCGGTCGAGCGGAAGATGTGTGCTCGAGGCCGTCAACAACCCGTCGGCTGAGACGATGATCGCGTGACTCACACCCGGCACGTCTCGGGCAAAAGCCGAAACCAGCCAGTCGAGTGCGCGGGGAGTCTCTTGGGCTCCGACAGTGTTCACTGTTCTCCTTCATCGTTGTGCAACATCGTGGACGATTCGAAAGACTGTCCGACATCGGGCTCATGGTCGGCGGCGCGCCGACGCCCTCGTTGTACGCCGGATTGGTAACTGCTCCAACCACGTTGGACGTCCGCCGGATTGGATGCATGGCGCTGTGTCGTTCCGCCTCTCCCGACGGCACCGGGAACCAGGCGGGCTCCGCGGTCTCGAATGGGAAGTCCGGAATCGGCGATCTTGGTGACCGGCATCTCGAACGAGGTCCGAGCGGCCAGCCAGCCTTGATCCGCGTCGGTGGTCCACGCACTGCCGGTGGAAGCAGCTGAAGTCTCCGCCGTCGGGTCCACGAGCCACTCGGACACCATCCGGGCGAAAATCGGCATCGTGGTCGGGACAGCGAGTACGCCGTTCGAGTTGCCGTCTCCCGCGCCGTCAGCGCGCGTCGATGCGCGAGCAGAGAGCCCGTCACGGGTGCGCGAGGAGAAGAACGCCGCAGTGTTTGTCGGCGTCGGGGGTGAGAGCCGGTGCCGTGGCGGCGGGGTTGTCGACGGGTGTGGACCCACCGGGATCTCGGGACCCTGTGCCGACGAGGTGAATTCCGGCGAAGGAGTACGCACGGGAAGGGACGTCGATGCGCTTGTGCCTTCGGGATCGGGCAGAGGAGCGAAGGACGACACCGAGGTGGCGGGTGCAGCAGTGGTCGGAGTCGAGGTACTGACCGCCGGTACTCCACTTGTGCCCGGAGTGCGACGTGGTAACCCCGAAGGCGCTGTTGTCGTGGGAATGGATTGCGGTGTGATCGGGGCGAACGTCTCAGTCCGGTCGGTGCTGTTGCTGGGTGTTCGACGCGGGAGATCTGCGAAACTTCTGGTCGCAGGCTGCGGGGGTGCCAATTCGGTCGGGACGGGCTTTGACCAGGACGGTTCAGACGGTGCGGGCGGCGGAGTCCGATCGAGCGTGGGCACGGGTCCGGTTCGCGGCGTGCGGATCTCGGGTCCCCGAGAAGAATCGAGTATCGACGTCGGTAGGAGCACCGTTGCGGTGATGCCGCTGTGCGTCGACGACGTTGCCGTCGGGCGCAGGCGCACAGAGATGTTGTAGCGACGACTGATTCGGCTCACGACGAACAAACCCATGCGACGCGCTGTATCCGCGCTCATCTCGCCGCCGGCGGCGAGGCGCTCGTTGGCATCGAGGATATCGGCAGGCGACATGCCGATACCGAGATCTGCGATCTCGACGATCATGGAGCCGTCGATGGTGCGGGCAGCGTTGATGGAGACGGTGGTCTCCGGTGGGGAGTACCGCAGAGAATTGTCGAGCAGTTCAGCGATGAGGTGAACGACGTCCGGGGCAGCATGACCGGTGACGACTCCGGGCGGTATCTGCCCGAGTTCGACGCGTCGATATTCCTCGACGCCTGATACCGCCGCACGAAGGATATCGCCGAGAGCGACGGGGGCGGTTCTGGCGCGGCGTACATCGGTTCCGGCGAGAACCAACAAGTTGTCGCCGTTTCTACGCATTCTCGCGGCGATGTGGTCGAGCCGGAACAGATTCTCGAGGCGACGAGGGTCGTCTTCGTCCTGCTCCAACTGTTCGATCAAACCGAGTTGCTGGTCGACGAGGGACTTGTTACGCCTCGACAGCGTTTCGAACATGTCGTTGACCTGGCGCCGCAGGGTGGCCTGCTCGCCGGCCAGCGTGATGGCCTGACCGTGCATGTCGTCCACCGCGCGTGCAAGCTCGCCGATTTCCTCGTGGGTGCGGATCGGGACACGGGCGAAGTCGACGTCGTCGATACTGGCACCTGCGCGAATTCGTTCGATCGCGTCGGGGAGTCCGCGTCGTGCTGCTTGCAATGCGGCAAATCGCAGCCGACGGATCGGATCGATGAGCGATCGGCTGATGACGAGGGCGATGGCCAGTGCCAGCAGGACCGCGCCGAGCACGATTGCAGTGTCACGAAGTGCTGCGGTTCGTGCTGCATTGGATTCAGCGGTGACGGTATCGCCGAACTCGGTGACGGTGGTGTCGGTCAGGCTGTTGTACTGGTCGTTTCCGGATTTCAGATCGGTACCGACGCGGCTCCCCAGAGGAGAGGTCGACGGGGTTGATCCGAGTGCGTTGATCCGGTTCTGAGCAGAGTTGCTGAGGGTCCGGACGGTGTCGTTGCTCCCGTCGATGGCGAGAATGTTGTTCAGAGCGACCAGTTCGGCACCGGCGGCACTGACCATCGAGGTACGAGCCTGCTGGTCCGGATCACCTGAGCCGAAGAGGATTCGTTGTTCGGCCAGTGCTCGTCGCGCATCCCAGAGTGCTGAGAGTCGGCCACCCTCTTCGCGCAGCGCCGGACGCTGAGAATGCTCGACGACGCTGGTGAAGGTGCTCGAGAGTGCGCGCGAGACTTCGCCGACCCGCGAAACCAAGCGTGCGGGAGCCACCGCGCCGGCGGCGACCTCCTCCGTGATGGAACGGCTCTCTGCGAGCGCCGAAGTCACTTGGTCGTTGAGGTCGTCGTCGGACTGGAACGCGCGCGCGGCGTCGACCAGTTGATCCATTGCGTCCGAAACCGCTTGTGTGGCGGGGCCGGTGTCAGTGCGTGCCGATGCGGCTTCGGCGAGCTCGTACAGCGCGGATTCGAGATTGATCGCGGCGGGCACAGCGAGGGCGCGCTCGGACGAGGAACTCAGCTGTGCGGCTTCTTCGAGTTCCGTCTGAACGCGAAGGGCTCCGAGGACGACGGCGACGATCATCGGCAATGCGAGAACGGCGATGACCTTCCATCCCAGGCGCCATTCGCCGATCGACCACCAAGAGGTTGTCGTGTGTGAATCGTGTTTCATGCGGAACATGGCCCCTTCACGTCAACCCCCCGTGGGTCATTGCCCGAACCCCTTCGATCCGGTTTGACCAGAAGGGGTAGTTAGCTGAACGGTAACAGACTGTTCGCTGGCTCGCTACATCCCAGTTGGCTTCTTGGATCGCCGATGACTATATCCGGATTGTAAGGCCAGGTGAAAGGGTAAACGGACAAGTGCGGCGAATGGGATAGCCGGATAGTCCAATTTGGTAGCTCGGTGAGCAGTGCTGCCCGGGAATTCGTGGAACTCACGGCAAGCATCTGGCTCGTGTCCCGACATCGAGGACACGTCCGAACGAGGCGCACACGCATGTCAGAATGTGGAAACCGCACCGATGACCGAATTGAACTTGGAGCCATAGTGAGTGGAACTGCTCGCGATGCGTTGCGCGCGATCGCCGAACTGCTCGCCCCTGACAGCGCTGTTGTCATCGATCGTGTGACTCTCGCGATCGACCAACCGGAACGGTATGTCGAAGTACAGAACGAGTTGTACTCACAGACGCTCGAGAAGCCACACCCGGAAATGGCGTGGTTTGCTCTCGTCGACGCATTGCACGAACAAGAACGCCTGGTCTGGGTGGACTGGAACGAGGATGCTGCCGAGGTTCTGGGTCAGCTGCGAGTGCTCACGTCGGCGCCGGCGGGATCGTGGGAGTGGGCGGACAGTCTTGTCGTGGCCTTCGATCGAGCTGCTGGACTCGAATCGCTTCTCGCCCGTATCGGCGACAACATCACCGATACGGGCGTTTCACTTGCCTGGCTCGACAGCGACAGCGATACGTTTCTCCTCGCGCTCGTCCCGAGTGTTCACGGTGCAACGCTCGTCGAACTCGCGCTGGCAACCGGGCACTGCGTGCGCGTGTTCTAGAGTCTCAGCGTTTGCCGAGCAGGCGGCGCAATCCTTCGATTCGATCGCTCAGTCTGGGCGGCGTGCGCTCGGGATCCATCAGTGCATTTTCAGCGAGCACGTGGTCTTCGCCGTCGACTGTGTTCCGGTCGAATTCGCGCAGACTGCGAGCGTCGGAGGTCGAGAGAGCGCGAACCGTCGACAACAGTGACTGCTCGCCCAACGCGTCGTCGACTTCTTCCTCGGTGACGTCGAGGTGCTCGCTGAGTAGGCGGCGCCTCAATCCGATGATCGAGGCGCGCAACTCGACATCTGCGTCGTCGTCGGATTCGACGGCGATGTCGCACTCGGTGTCGAAGCCCATCGAACGGTTGTTGAGATTCGACGACCCGATTCGCAGGAGGCGATCGTCCATCACGAGAACCTTGGCATGTACGTAAATGGGTGCGCCAGAAGAGGTCACGGGATAAAACGCACCGAAACGGTCGTGGATATCGGCCGACCACAGCAAATGCAGCAGGTCGTGGCGTGCCCCGTCCATCGCCTTTTGTTCGAGCCATCCATCGGCATTGCGGGGAATGACCAGAATGATTTCCGGCCCGTCGGCCTCACGTAGACGCGCGGCAATCGCCTCGGCCAGCGTGCGTGATGCGAGGTACTGGCTTTCGATGTACAGCGTGTGTTCGGCGCCGGCGATGGCCGCGAGATACAGCGCCTCGATCTCGCGAACCTCCGCGCGCTCGCCGAGTTCCGGCAATGTTCTGGCGACGGCTACGTCGACCACCCGCAAGGTGGGAGCCAAATTGACGGGCCATGGAGTCGTAGTGCTCTTGACCGGTGTCAGATCCTCGCCGGTTGCGGATTTCCAGCGTGCCCGCGCCAATTCGCCGATGGCCGCAGCCGCATTGCCGTCGACCGCCGTGGTTGCGTCATGCCAAGGGCCGTAACGCCTTCCGCTCGGCGTGATTCGATAATCGTTTCGGTCGACGTGATCCGAGGTGTCCCAGCGGTCCACAGTCATGTCGATGCCGCCGCAGAACGCCAGAGCGTCGTCGATGACGATGATTTTCTGATGGTGCGCCGCACCAACCGGGTGGGCGCCGTCGATCTCGAACCGTAGGCGCTCGTCGGTCAGCCAGTTGGACACGAAGACGGGAGTCATGCCGCGGCCGATTGCGGTGAACGCGCCGATGTTCCATTTGAGTACGAGGATTTCGAGGTCGGGTTTCTCGCGGACGAGCCAGCGGAGGAACATTCCCAACCGGTTGGGGCCGTCGAGAGTCTGGTTGCCTGGTTCGAGTTTGATGCGCGTGTCGAAGTCCCAGCCGATCAACATGATTCGCTTCTCAGCTTGCAGCATTGCGGACTTCGCATGATGAAAGTAGTCAGCGGCGTCGACGATGCAGGCAAGATTGTCCGCCGGTTCGATGCGCCAGCAGGTTTCGCCCGGAACAAGGATTCTGTTCATTCGCCGATTCCCAGGTACGCGGTCAGTTCGCGCGCTGCCGCTTGGCCGGCGCGGTTGGCTCCGATCGTCGACGACGACGGTCCGTATCCCACCAGGTGCACGCGAGGGTCGGCTTCGACCTGCGTGGCGAGGCGCCCGGTCATCGGGATTCCGCCACCCGGTCCGCGCAGGTGCAACGGCGCCAGGTGATCGAGTGAGCTACGAAAACCGGTGCACCACAAGATGACATCGGCGTCGGCGACGGTACCGTCGGCCCATTTCACGCCGTTCGGAAGAATTTCGGAGAACATCGGCAGTCGATTCATCACACCACGCTCACGTGCTGCCCGGATGGCAGGCGTTACCGGGAGGCCGGTCACCGAGACAACGGATCCCGGTGGCAGGCCGCGTCGTACACGATCTTCGACCATGGCAACCGCAGCGCGGCCGATGTCCGGCGTGAACGGCTCGTCGCGGAACTCGGGTTCGCGCCGCGTCACCCAGGTAGTGGTCGTGACGCGTGAGATCTCGTCGAGCAGTTGGACAGCCGAGATCCCGCCGCCGACCACGACGACATGTTTGCCTTCGAACTCGGCAGCGGTTCGATAGTCCTTCGTGTGCAGTTGTCGGCCACGGAACGACTCGGCCCCGCGATAGTGGGGGATGAAGGGCCGCTCCCAGGTCCCCGTCGCGTTGATCAAGCCTCGCGCCGCGAATACTCCCTGGTCGGTCTCGATCCGCAGGCGCTCTTCCCTCGGACACACCACTCGCGTGTGTACCGGGCGGTGGACGGGAAGTTCGAATTGCTTTTCGTACAGTTCGAAGTAGTGGGGGACCGCCACCGATGCAGGCACCTGTTCGGCGTCTGTACCGGTGGTTTCCGCGAAGGACATTCCCGGGAGGTCATGGACGCCGTTGACGGTGCTCAGTGTCAGGCTCGGCCAACGGAACTGCCACGCCCCGCCCGGCCCCGACGCATGATCGAGCACCACGAACCCCGATTCGGGCTCGATTCCGAACTTGCGCAGGTAGTACGCGGCGGAGAGTCCGGCCTGTCCGGCGCCGATCACCAACACGTCAACCGGGTGTGGTTGCTGTGCGGCAAGGTCGTCTGTACTCATCGGTAATCTAACCTCCTGATGTACAGAACTTAGCTGCAGAGAAGTATGCGGACGGTATCGGCGCCTCGGAACATCCCTGTGTCGAGCCTTCCAGAAACGAAAGTGAGCGGACATGATCGGGTTCTCCCGTGACGGCAACGTCGTGACCATCGAGTTGCAGCGTCACGAGCGTCGTAATGCGCTCAGCGCGGAACTCTGCATCGCAATACGGGACGCGATGAACGCGGCGGTAGCCGAGCACGCGCACGTCGTCGTCATCACCGGTGAGGGATCGGCGTTCTGTGCAGGCGCGGACCTTTCCGGCGACGTCTACATGGAGGGCTTCACCGATCGTCTGTTCGAGATGCTTCGCTCTATCGACACGGCGCCCATCCCCGTCATTGCCGCTGTCAACGGTCCGGCCATCGGCGCGGGCACGCAACTGGCCATCGCGTCGGATCTTCGCGTCGTAGCGCCGAGCGCTCGCTTCGGAATCCCGGCCGCCACCCTCGGTGTCTCGGTGGACAAGTGGACGATGCGTCGGCTCGCGTCGCTGGTCGGCGGCGGTCCCGCGCGCACCATTTTGCTCGGCATCGAACAGATCGGCGCCGAAGAAGCCTTCACTCGCGGCCTCGCCAACAAAATTGGAACCCTCGACGACGCTCAGGAATGGGCACACCGCATTGCAAATCTCGCACCGCTGTCGTTGCGGCACATGAAGATGGTTCTCAACGACGACGGCACCATGGAGGAGCAGTCTCCCGAGCAGCTCGACGCGCTTCACGCCGCCTGGCTCAGCGAGGACGTCCAGGAAGCCCGCGCTGCCCGCATCGAGAACCGCCCTCCCGTATTCAAGGGTAAGTAAAGCTGGTTGCAGGGAAAACAGGCGCCGGGCACGCAGGGCAGATAGTGGCTACGCTCGTCTGAATGAAGAAGACGACGGTTCTCGGAGTTGCTGCTGTTGCCGCGGCGACGGGGTGGGTGGCGCGAGCCGCATGGGGCATCCCGACGCAGATCGGGGCCTCGCGAAACACGGTGCAACCGTATGCGGCGATGTCCCCGCGATACCGGGACCGCCAGTTCCACAACTCGGAGCCCAGCAGCACACTGGTTCCGGGCACCGATGTCGGAATGTTCAAGTCGATGGCCACGCGAGGGTCGACGGGTCGGCCGCGTCGGCCGATTCCGTTGGCCACTCCGCTGGCACCGGCGGCAGCCGGCGACGCGGCGGTGACGTGGTACGGCCATTCGAGCGTTCTCGTCGAGGTCGACGGCTACCGCGTTCTCGCCGATCCGGTGTGGAGTGAACGCGTATCACCCTCGGCCACAGTAGGTCCCGCACGCATGCACCCCACTCCGGTGGCTTTGACCGAACTGCCTGCAGTGGATGCGATAGTCATCTCTCACGATCACTACGACCATCTCGACATGGCTACGGTCAAGACCCTGACTCGTACACAGACCGCTCCGTTCGTCGTGCCGATCGGTATCGGTGCGCACCTGCGGCACTGGAAGGTGCCCGAGAACCGGATCGTGGAACTGGACTGGGACGAGTCGACCAAGATCGGCGACCTGGTCCTCACGTGCACGGAGGCTCGTCACTTCTCCGGTCGTGGCCTTGTCCGGAACACGACCCAGTGGGCGTCGTGGGTATTCGCCGGGCCGAAGCACCGGGTCTTCTTCGGTGGTGACAGCGGATACACATCACGTTTCGAACAGCTGGGTGAAACCTATGGGCCTTTCGATCTGACGCTTCTCCCCGTCGGTGCGTACGACGTGCGCTGGCCGGACATCCACATGAATCCGGAAGAGGCAGTGCAGACGCACATCGACCTCAACAAGGGCGACGGGTCGCGCGGTGTCTTCGTCCCGATTCACTGGGCGACGTTCAACCTCGCGTTTCACTCGTGGTCGGAGCCGATCATTCGCCTCGACGAGTCGGCTGCAGATGCGGGCACAACAGTGTCGGTCCCGATGCCGGGCGGCAGGATCGACGCGTTGTCACCGACACCGCCGTCGAAGTGGTGGATACCGCTGGGCTGAGCGGCGAAGTGTCGCGGACGTGGTTGCCTGTCGAGTCGCACCCTGATTAGTTGCTCCGGGTGCGTAATCTTTGACCATGGCTCACGAGCACACCAGTTCAGAAGAGACAGCAGTGGCGGTAGCGCCTGAGCGATTGCCGGACGACGTCGACGTCGCCCGCGGTCTGACCGCCGATCAGGTTGCAGCAAGGATCGCGTCGGGACAAACCAACGATGTACCGGACCGGGCGTCCCGCTCGGTCAAGGACATCATTCGCGGCAACGTCTTCACTCGCATCAACGCGATCCTGACCGTGTTGTTGGTGATCGTGCTCGCGACGGGTTCGATCATCGACGGTATGTTCGGACTGCTGATCATCGCGAACAGCGGTATCGGCATCATCCAGGAGATCCGCGCCAAGCGCACGCTCGACGCTCTGGCCATCGTGAGTCAGGCCAAGCCCATGGTCAGGCGTGACGGCGTCGCCGTGGCGATGGCGCCCAAAGATGTTGTGCTCGACGACATTATCGAACTCGGATCCGGTGACCAGATAGTCGTCGACGGTGAGGTGGTCAGTTCGGCTGCACTCGAGGTCGACGAATCGCTGCTCACCGGTGAGGCCGATCCGGTTCACAAGGCGAGTGGCCAGCAAGTGTTGTCGGGCAGTTTTGTTGCCGCGGGCAGCGGTGCATACCGCGCCACCAAGGTCGGCGGCGATGCATACGCGGCCAAGCTGGCCGAAGAGGCGAGCAAGTTCACCCTCGTGCATTCCGAACTGCGTAGCGGCATCGACAAGATCCTGAAGTTCATCACCTACCTGATGATTCCGGCGGGTGCGCTGATCATCTTCAATCAGCTCTTCACGATCGGCCTGCCGATCCGACCGGCACTCAACGGCATGGTGGCAGCTCTGGTTCCGATGGTTCCCGAAGGCCTTGTGCTCATGACGTCCATTGCATTTGCGGTCGGTGTGATCCGGTTGGGCAAGCGCCAGTGCCTCGTTCAGGAGTTGCCGGCGATCGAGGGTCTGGCTCGTGTCGACGTGGTGTGCGCGGACAAGACCGGAACGCTGACCGAGAACGGTATGCGGCTGTCCGAGGTCGACGTCGCACCGGGTGGATCGGGGGAGACTGCGGTCAAGTCCGCGTTGAGCGCGATGGCCGCGTCCGACCCTCGCCCCAACGCGAGTGTCCTGGCGATTCGCGAGTCTCTCTCCGACGACTCCGGGTGGGGCGAAGCGACAGCGGTGGCGCCGTTCTCCTCGGCGAAGAAGTGGAGCGGCCAGTCGTACGGCAGTCACGGCAACTGGGTACTCGGTGCCCCGGACGTGCTGCTCGATCCCGACTCGGAAATGGCCCGCAAGGCCGAGGAAGTGGGTTCGAGCGGACTTCGTGTCCTCATGCTCGGCAGCAGCGACCTCCCCGTCGACGACGCCGACGCACCGGGCACCGTCACCCCCGAAGCTCTGGTCGTGCTCGAGCAGAAAGTGCGCCCGGACGCCCAGGAGACGTTGGAGTACTTCGCCAGCCAGAAGGTCGCGGTCAAGGTCATTTCCGGCGACAACGCGGTTTCCGTCGGCGCCGTTGCCGGATCCCTCGGACTCGAAGGCGGCGACCGCCCCATCGACGCGCGAGAGCTGCCCAGCGATCAGGAAAAGCTGGCGGACACTCTCGACGGAGCAACGACGTTCGGTCGAGTGCGACCGGATCAGAAGCGGGAAATGGTCGCGGCCTTGCAGTCTCGCGGACATACCGTCGCGATGACCGGTGACGGCGTCAACGACGTGCTCGCCCTCAAGGACGCCGACATCGGAGTCTCGATGGGTTCGGGCAGCCCGGCTACCCGAGCCGTGGCCCAGATCGTGCTGCTGGACAACAAGTTCGCGACGCTCCCGTACGTCGTCGCGGAAGGCCGCCGAGTGATCGGCAACATCGAGCGTGTGTCGAATCTGTTCCTGACCAAGACCGTCTACTCGGTGGTGCTTGCGTTCCTGATCGGCATCACCGGCGTCCTGTCCCAGGTCTTCGACTTCGAACCGCTGCCGTACCCGTTCCTGCCCCGCCACGTCACGATCGCAGCGTGGTTCACGATCGGTATCCCGGCCTTCATCTTGTCTCTGGCACCCAACAACGAGCGCGCGCGAACCGGTTTCGTCTCGCGCGTGATGCGTCTGGCGTTGCCGTCGGGCCTGATCATCGGCATCACCACGTTCATCTCCTACGTATTGGCTTACCAAGGCCCGGACCAGACGGAAACCCAGAAGATCCAGGCCGGAACCAGTGCGCTCATCACGTTGATCATGATCGCCGTGTGGGTTCTGGCCGTCGTGGCTCGGCCGTACGTCTGGTGGAAGCTCGTTCTGATCGGCGGGTCGGTGGCCGGATACCTCATCCTGTTCGCGCTGCCGTTCACCCGCGAGTTCTTCAAACTGGATCCGAGCAACGTCGCTGCGACGACGCTCGCGATCACCCTCGGCGCGATCGGCGTTGTACTCGTGGAACTCTCGTGGTGGATCAGCGCACGCCTGCACGGGGAGAAACGAAAGATGTTCGCGACACCCGACGACCTGCCCGGCGAGCATCACCATGCCCACAGTGAGTGAGTAGTTTCAGCGCCTGAACATCTGCACCCAGGCAATGCGATCGCCGCCGCGCTTCTTGGCTCGGTACATCGCATTGTCTGCGTGCTCGATCAGTTCGTTTACAGCTCGATCCGGTAAGTCCGTCTCGGGACTCAGATAGACGCTGACGCCGGTACTGGCGGACACAGGATAGGGATCGGAGTCGGACGAGACCGCCGAATGTATCTCGGTGGCGACCTGCTCGATATCTCCTCGATCGACTCCGCGCAGGACGACGAACTCGTCTCCACCGATTCGAGCCACCACCGCATCGGGTCCGGCGGCAGCGATGAGGCGGTCGGCGACAGCGGTCAACGCGTCGTCGCCCGCGACGTGGCCGTGTGTGTCGTTGAGGATTTTGAACGAGTCGACGTCGATGAGTAGTGCGATCAGAGCCTGCGTTCGATCATGGCGCAGCAGATGCTGTGCCTCGTCCTGGAGTCCGCGGCGATTGAGTGTCGCGGTGAGGTAGTCCCGGTGGGCGTTGCGTGCGTCGTCGGTCAGGCGCAGCCAGACGATCTGCAGAATCCACGCGGTGGAGAAAACCACACCGGCAACCATCAGATAGAGATTCACGACCACCCAGTCGTCGTTGACCGGCTCGGACATCGCCATGGCAGCGAGCGTCGTGCAGACAGCAAGAGCCCAACCGATGTGGCTGATGGCAACGCGAGGGCTGTGAACTATCGCCGCATAGAAGCCGATCATGATGAACAAGATGCAGCCGATGGTTCCGACGAAAGCGGTGCGTACGGCGAAGAAGAGAGTGACGGCGAGCCACAGGTCGGCCCAGACGACAAAGGCCACGGATTGTCGCCAAGTTGGCCACGATTCATTACGCGCCCAGCGGTAGCCCGCATAGGCGCCACTGATAGTTCCGAGGGCGAAGATCGACCGCGCCAGGGCGGTGTCGGAACCGAAGCGGCTCAACTGCATGGTCGCCGCGATCAGGGCGAAGAGAAAACACCACACCGCGACTAATTTGCGTCCGGGAACGGTCAGCCCGCGAGTGTCGAGGAATCGGGGGAGCCAGGTGTAATCGGTGCGATCCGACCACCACCGGGACAGCAGTTCACGCGTGGGGTAGGGGTCGCTCCCCGTCCCGCGCAGTCCTGCATTCAAACCGGGCACCTGTCGATGTCGATGGGTGGTCAATCAGCTATTGGCGGGTTAACGCTACCTCGAGTTGCGCACGGCTCGAACGCACGGACCTGCTTTCTGGCGCAGAGGCCGTCGACCTGTGAGAATCGAAGGGCGCGGAGGAACGATTCCGCCGAAGGATGTGCGTCAGCACCGGGAGAGGACACGGACATGGGTTTCTTGGACAACGTCAAGGGATTGGTCGAAAAGGGCCAGGAGTTCGCAGCGGAGAACTCCGACAAGGTTCACGACGCTATCGACAAGGTCGCCGACATCGCCGACGACAAGACCGGCAACAAGTACGGCGATCAGATCGACAAGGCAGCTGAGGCCGCCAAGAAGGCTGTTCCCGAAAAGCAGTAATACCGGATTCGGCATACCGTTTTTCGGTAGCACCGTTGCTCAGGGGCCCGTCACCGAAAAGGTTGCGGGCTTCTGTGCGTCCGCTGGGTGAACTCCCAGGGTCGGCGGGCAGAATGAACGCGTGAACTTCACCTGGATTCTGCTGGTCGTCATTGCCGCCATCGCAGTCACCGGGCTGTCCAATCGACGAAACCTGCAGGCTCCGCTGGTTTTGGTGACGGTAGGTTCGGTCGCATCCTTCATACCCGGTATGCCGCGGCCGGAACTCGATCCCCACGTCATTCTCGGTGTGGTCCTGCCGCCGCTTCTCTACTCGGCCGCTCTGAAATTCTCGGTGGCGACCTTCAAACGCAACTTGGCCCCGATCTTGCGCCTCGGCGTCGGAATGGTGTTGGTGACGGCGTTCGTGGTTGCCTTCTTCTCCGAATGGATGGTGCCCGAGTTCACGATCGGCGCCGCCCTGGTGCTCGGGGCCGTGATCGCGCCGACCGACGCCGTCAGCGCGGTGGCGGTCGGTCAGAAGCTCGGGCTCCCGAAACGGGTGATCGCCATCCTGACGGGCGAGGGGCTCGTCAACGACGCCACCGCGCTCACGCTCTTCACCGTCGCCGTCGCAGCAGTGACCGGAACGCGAATTGCCACCGATTCGCCCCTGTTGTTCTTCGCGTACGAAGTGATCGGCGGCGTTGTCGTCGGCTTGGTGCTCGCGTTTGTCGTCAAGTTCGTTCGTGCCCGCATGTACGACTCTCCACTGGAAACCGGCTTGGGGTTGGTGCTTCCGTTCGCTGCCTACCTGGCCGCCGAAGAACTACACGCGTCCGGTGTTCTGGCCGTTGTGGTCGCTGGTCTGGTGATCGGGCACTATTCGACGGACGCGTCGATCATGACGCGATTGCAGGAGCGCTCGGTGTGGTCGAGCCTGGACACTCTTCTCGAGATGTTCGTCTTCGCATACATGGGGCTCCAGCTGAGCTTTGTGATCGACGATGTTGTCGCCGACGGACTTCCGGTGCTTCACGTGTTCGCGTACGGTCTCGCAGTCCTGGCCGTTGTCATCGTGATTCGGCCGGTGTGGCTGTTCCTGAGCTACTCGCGTGTGCGATTCGGTGTAACCCTGCGCCGTGATCGCGAGAATCAACTGACGTGGAAACAGAATCTGGTGGTCTCGTGGGCGGGAATGCGCGGCGTCGTCTCTCTTGCTGCGGCCGGCGGTATCCCGTTTGCACTCTCGTCCGGCGAGCCGTTCCCCGGACGCGGCGTCATCCAGGCGATCGCGTTCATCGTCGCGGTCGGGACATTGCTCATCCAGGGATCTACCTTGCCGTTCATGATCCGTCGCCTCGACGTCGCGGATCCTTACGAGCAGTTGCGCACGCAGGAACAGATGGAGTTGGCCCGCAACATTTCTCGCAAGGCGGGAGAGAAGGCGTTGGCAGACGCGGCCGCGCACCCTCCGCCGGGGATCGACGGGAAGGAACTGCAGGCGATCGTCGAACGCGTACGACGCTCGATGCAGGCGAGGCTTCAACTCCAGGAGGTCGACGAGGACGCCGATCGCGAGGCCGCCTTGTGGAATGCGGGAGCTCTGTTCGACAAGTTCCGGCATCAGTCACTGCGCTCGCAACGAGTTGCGCTGATCGCCGCACGTGACGACGGAGATCTCGACGACGAGGTATTGCGTACCGTATTGGAAGGACTCGACATCGAAGAGGCCGCAGCAGAGGAACGTGTCAGGCGTCGCCGAGCAGGTAGCGGTGCAGGCAAATAGAGGGGAACACTGCGTATGACTATTCGGAGTTCGCGGGTTCGCGCAGTCTGGGGAGTCGTGGTGGCGAGCGCACTTCTCGTGAGCGTCGGCTGCGGATCGGATGCCTCGCCGGATGTCTCCGTCACCGACACCTCGACCACGACAACCCCGTCGGTCGAGAGCAGTGCGCAACGTGGCGTCGTGTTCGACAGTGAACCCTTCACCAGGACAGCCGAAGTGGCGGCGTCCGGAGCAAGCGCGGTGAAAATCCTGTACGGCTCCACCTCCGGTATCGACGGCCGAGAGACTCAGGTGTCGGGAACGGTGTTCACGCCGCCTGGAACTCCGCCGGAGGGCGGTTGGCCGATCGTCTCCATCGGCCATGGCACGACAGGTATTTCGGACGACTGCGCGCCGTCGGCCTCGCCGACCCTGTTCGGCACGATCGGCCTGGTCGCGCCGTTCCTCGACTCGGGATACGTGGTCGCTGTCTCCGACTTCGAGGGCCTCGGCACTCCGGACCCGCATCCTTACCTGCAACCGGACACCGCGGCGTTCAACGTCATCGACGCGGTTCGAGCGGCGCGCAACGTCGTTCCGGACACCTCGACTCGTTGGGCAACTCTGGGGCTGTCCCAAGGCGGGCAGGCATCCTGGGCGGCAGCCGAGGAAGCCGACACCTACGGCGACGGACTCGAATTCGTCGGTGCAGCAAACCTGTCCCCGGCAGCGGACATCTCGCCGATCATCTCGAGTGATTCCGAGGTGAATCTGTCACTGCCTCAGCAACTGCTGCTGCCCTATGTACTCGAAGGGCTGTCCCTCACCCATCCGGACCTCGAACGAACCGACTACGTGCGCGGCGCATTCGAGCAGAACTACGACCTGCTCACCTCGTGCCTGACCTCTCGGGCGACGGAGAAGTTGGGTCTGGTCGGAAAGGTGACGCCCGCCGACACGCGGCCGGCTACCGCCGAGGACGCGGACCGAATTCACGCGTGGCTCAGCGACGTTGCTCTTCCCCGTCAACGCGCGAGCGGTCCGATGTACGTAGTCGTCGGTACCAATGACAACCTGATCCGTCCGGAATGGACCGAGGCGGCAGTCGAACGCGCCTGCGCCGACGGTGACGTCATCGAATTCCAGGCGCGACCGGGTGAAGGTCATGCGGACGGCGCCGCTGTGCCGGGAGCTGTCGCGTGGGTGAAGGATCGATTTGCAGGTGTTCCGGCACCGAATACCTGCGGGTCGTGAATCGATGACGCCGTTGGAGCGAATCCGCGCTCTTGCACTGGCATTGCCGGAGGCGACCGAGCGGGTCAGCCACGGTGAAGCGTCGTGGTTCGTGCGCAAGGCGCCGCAGTTCGTCACCATGGCAGATCACCACCACGACGATCGCGTCGCGATCTGGGCCGCGGCCCCACCTGGGGCGCAGGCAGATTGGGTCAGTCGTGACCCGTCGAGGTTCTTCGTCCCTCCGTACGTGGGTGGCCGGGGATGGATCGGCGTGTACCTCGACGTTCCGAGTGCCGACGAGACCGAGGACGAGAAATTCTGGAACGACGTAGCCGACGTCGTCGAAGATGCGTACCGCACGGTGGCTCCGAAAACACTGATACGGAAACTGGACGAGGACTCGCCTTGAGTCCGGCCGTGGTCGCGCTTCTCAGCGTGCTGATTCTCGCAGTGGCCGGGGCGCTGACGGCTGTGTGGATGCGCACCAGACGTGAGGTGACCACCCCCACCGAACGTGCCGTCCATGCCGCTCTCCATACGGCTTCGCTTGCCGCGCGGCCACTTCGGCGTGGACTCGACGAGAATTCGGCCGCCGAGGCGGCGCCTCACCTACGTGAGCTGACCGGCGGCTCCGGTCTGGGCCTGGCAGACGCGTCGGGAAACCTGTTGGCGTGGGACGGCCGTCACGAAGCGTTGTCCGAACAATTCCACGACGCCGCCATTCGTGCGATCGAAGGCGAACGCCGGGTACTCGTCACGCACTCGGACCTGGTGCGCGGACCGAGCGATCACCATGTGCGAGCGCTGATCGCTCAGCCCCTGCTGATCGAGGACATCGGCGTGGTCGGCGTACTGGGAATCGTCACCAGCGAGGACCCGTGGCCGGGAATGCTCGGAGCGGTCACCGAGGTGGCACGATATGCCTGCAGTCAGATCGAACTCGCCGACCTCGACGCGTCCAGAGCCCTGTTGGATCGAGCCGAAGTGCGTGCCCTGCGCGCACAGATCAGTCCTCATTTCATCTACAACGCGCTCAACACGGTCGCATCGTTTGTTCGAACCGATCCGGCGCGGGCCAGAGAACTGATCCTCGAGTTCGCGGACTTCACGCGGTACTCGTTCCGATCTGCGGGTGAGTTCACCCTGCTTGCCGACGAGCTGCGCAACATCGATCGTTACCTGACCCTCGAACGCGCGCGATTCGGGGAGGCTCTGAACGTCCGCCTTCAGATAGCACCCGAAGTGCTCAACGTGGTTCTTCCTTTCCTTGCCCTCCAGCCGCTGGTCGAGAACGCGGTTCGTCACGGCATTTCGAGTAAGCCGGAGGGCGGGACCGTGAGCATCGTGGCCGCGGACGAGGGACCGGACTGCATCATCAGCGTCGAGGACGACGGTGTGGGGATGGACCCCGAACTACTGCGCTCCGGTTCGCTCGACGCCATCGAGTCGGGATCGGGGCGACCCAGCGCACGAGAAGCTGCTCACGTCGGTTTGGCCAACGTCGACGACAGACTTCGTGCCGCGTTCGGCAACGACTACGGACTCGTGGTGGAGACAGCGCCGGGTGCCGGTACGAAGGTCAGCATGCGTGTTCCCAAGTTCAAGCAGGGTATTCACGTCTGATTCTCGCCTTCGATGATCAGGCTGAAACCGTCGTGGGAACATGGACCTGTTGTGAACGAGACTGACACTGATGCCCAGCTGACCGTCCTTGCCGTCGACGACGAGAAACCAGCCCTCGACGAGCTGGCCTTCTTGCTGCGCGCCGAGGACTCGGTGGCGCACGTTCACACGGCATCGGATGCGACGACAGCGTTGCGGATACTGCGCGGTGGAAGCATCGACGCGGTGTTTCTCGACATCAACATGCCCGGACTCGACGGTCTCGAACTGGCAGGCATCCTCTCCAATTTCGCGACGCCACCGCCCGTGGTGTTCGTGACAGCGCACGACGATCGAGCGGTTGACGCATTCGATCTCGGCGCCGTCGACTACCTACTCAAACCGCTCCGGGAGGAGCGTCTCGCTCAGGCCGTTCAGCGGATCGTGGGGCTCGCCGGGCGCACCAAGAGTGAGAGCAAACCCGAAGCTGCGCCCACGGACGAGGTGATCCCGGTGGAACTGGGCGGTGTAACGACGCTCGTTCAGCGTTCCTCGGTGGAGTGGGTGGAAGCCGACGGGGACTACGCGCGTTTGCACACCGCTGGAAAGTCGCACCTGGTGCGCATCCCGATCTCGACGCTCGAATCACGCTGGGCCGACGCGGGCTTCTTGCGTGTGCACCGCTCCTACCTGGTGTCTCTGGCGCTGGTCACCGGCATCCGCACAGTAGGCAGCGGTTTGGTGGTCTGTCTGCGCCCGCACGGCGACAAGCCTCCCGTCGAGCTTCCGGTCAGTCGCAGACACACCCGTGAACTCAAGGATCGACTGGTTCGTGCGCCCAAGCAGAGTTGGTTGTCGCGGTGACGTCGCAGTCCGATCCTCCGCAGCGTGAGCGCGTTGTGTTGGCGCAACGTAGTGGCGCACGGATCGTGCGAACACGGGTGGAGGTGCAGGAACAGACCGAAGTCGGTGACGCCATGATCCGCGGTCTCGTTCGCGCGCAGTTGGGACTGGCGGTTCGCCTTGCCGTCGTCGCAGCCGGGCTCCTGTGTGCGGTGCCGCTGCTGACGCATCTCTTCCCGACGCTCTCGGAGGTCGCGGTCCTTGGCATCCGGTTGCCGTGGCTCGTGATGGGCGGCGCCGTGTATCCCTTGCTGTTGACGACCGGTTGGGTGTTCGTGCGTCGTGCGGAGCGAAACGAGCAGGACTTCAACGACATCGTGGACGACTGAGCGCGGCACTGTGGGAGGACAACCTATCCCGGTGTTGACGGTGCTCGGCATCGTGGCAGCAGCTGTCGCGACGGTGGCTATCGGAATCTACGGCGTTCGGCTCGCTCGTACCACCTCGGACTTTCTCGTCGCGTCCAGAACCGTCAGTGCGCGGTGGAATGCGACGGCCATCTCCGGCGAGTACCTCTCTGCCGCTTCGTTTCTCGGTGTTGCGGGGCTGGTCGCCAAGTACGGCGCCGACGCACTCTGGTATCCCATCGGCTTCACCGCCGGATACCTCGCCCTGCTGCTGTTCGTCGCAGCGCCGCTTCGGCGTTCCGGTGCGTATACCGTCCCCGATTTCGCCGAGTTCCGTCTCGGCTCACCGCGATTGCGCAAGCTCGCGATGCTCGTGGTCGCGATGGTGTGCATCCTGTATTTGATTCCACAGTTCCAAGGCGCGGGACTGACGCTCAATATCTTGCTCGGGGTTCCCAGTTGGATCGGCGGCGTAGCGGTCGGGGTCATCGTCATCGCCAACGTCGTCGGCGGCGGGATGCGCTCGATCACCTTCGTTCAGGCCTTCCAGTACTGGCTGAAACTGACTGCCGTCGCGATTCCCGCTGTGGCACTGACCTTCTACTTCTTCGGCGATCACCACGACGTCGGCGCGTCGATGCCGCCGACGGTCACCACTGCGACGACCGTCGACATCACCACCGACGTCGTCGTCCAGGTGTCCGAGCCGGTGACGGTCAGCGGCGGCACAGTCGACGGGCGAGCGGTCGAAGGCACGATGACCCTGGGGCCGGGGGAGCACACTCTCGGTGAAGGCATGTCCATGGTCCTCGACGCGGGAGCCGCTGTCCCTGTCGTCGCCGGAGCGCCCGCGCAGAACTCTGACTGGATCACCCCGGGTTGGGGTTTCGGTGGGCCGCACCCGATGTACCAGGTGTACTCGCTGATGCTCGCGACCTTCCTCGGAACGCTCGGCCTTCCTCATGTTCTCGTCCGGTTCTACACCAACCCCGACGGCCGGGCAGCCCGTCTGACGTCGCTCGCCGTTGTCGGTCTGGTCAGCGTGTTCTACCTGTTTCCGACACTCCTCGGTGTTTTCGCTCGACTGTACGTCCCGCAACTTCTGATCACCGGCACCTCTGACGCGGCGGTGCTGCTGTTGCCGGGCTCGGTGTTCTCGGGGTGGGGCGGACAACTGCTGGCAGCCCTCGTGGCGTCCGGTGCCATCGCCGCTTTCCTGTCGACGTCGTCCGGATTGCTCGTCAGCATCGCCGGCGTCGTCAGTACCGATGTTCTCCGTGGTCGAGTTCGAGACTTCCGTATTGCAGCGCTACTGGCCGGGGTCGTTCCTCTCGTGCTGTCGCTGGCGGTGGTGTCGGTCGACCTCTCGAGAACCGTCGGTTTGGTGTTCGCAGTCGCTGCGTCGACGCTCTGCCCACTGCTCGTATTGGGTATCTGGTGGCGCGGTCTGACTGCCGTCGGCGCGGGGGCGGGGATGGTTGTCGGTGGATGTGTTGCGGGCACTGCCGCTACTGTCGCCGTCCTGGGTGGTTTGTCGGAGGACGTCCTCGGTGGCTGGCCGGCAGCCATTTTCGCGTTCCCGGCCGCGGTGAGCGTGCCGCTGGCGTTCCTCACGATGATCGTCGTGAGCAAGGTGTCGTCGAAGCAGATACCGGCAGATATTGCGCGAATCTTCACGCGGATGCACGCCCCGGAACGTCTCGGAATGGGCTCCGATCGCGAAGACGATCTCCGCCAACCCTGACTTTCACCGCCCGAACCCTCTGCCGTTGGTCGCGCCTGCCTGACCGTTCGGCGCAGCGCGCGACTGCTCACCGTGTGACTGGCGCCACAGCGTCTTCATGTGACTCCGATCTCACTAACGTCTGTGCGTAGTTCACTTCACACGCGAGGCGAGGAGCCGGCAGTGTCCACAGCAGAAATCAGTGAGGGGTCGCCGCAAGAGCGACGCACCCCGGATGCCCAGGCATTCGTAGACATGCAAGCGAGTCCCGAATTCCAGGAACTCCGAACGCGTCTGCGCAAGTTCGTTTTCCCCATCACTGCATTCTTCCTGCTCTGGTATGCGGTGTACGTCGTCCTGGCTACCTATGCCCACGACTTCATGGCCACCAAGGTCCTCGGCAACATCAATCTCGGCATCATCCTCGGCCTCGGGCAATTCGTCACGACCTTCGCCATCACCGCGTGGTACGTGAAGTTCGCCGGTCGTGAGCTCGATCCCCGCTCCGCCGCCATCCGTGAAGAACTGGAAGGTCCCGCACAGTGATCACCACACTCGCCGCGTCCGGAACGGACGTAGGAAACCCAGCCTTCAACATCGCGATCTTCCTCGCGTTTGTCGTCGTGACCATGACGCTGGTCATCCGCGCCAGCCGGACCACCAAGAAGGCGTCCGACTTCTACACCGGTGGTGGGCAGTTCACCGGCCCGCAGAACGGGTTCGCCATCGCCGGTGACTACCTCTCGGCGGCATCGTTCCTCGGTATCGCAGGTGCGATCGCCGTGTACGGCTACGACGGCTTCCTGTACTCCATCGGCTTCCTTGTCGCCTGGTTGGTTGCACTGCTCCTGGTCGCCGAATTGCTCAGGAACACAGGCAGATTCACGATGGCCGACGTGCTGAGCTTCCGACTCAAGCAGCGTCCGGTGCGCATGGCGGCGGCCCTGTCCACTCTGGCCGTTTCCCTCTTCTATCTTCTTGCCCAGATGGCCGGCGCCGGTGGACTTGTCGCGCTGCTGCTCAACATCGACGGCAAGGTGGGACAGTCGATCGTCGTCGCGATCGTGGGTGTGCTGATGATCGTGTACGTCTTGGTCGGCGGCATGAAGGGCACCACCTACGTACAGATGGTCAAGGCAGTTCTGCTGGTTGCCGGAGCCGGAATCATGTTCGTACTCGTTCTGTGGGCAGTGCGCGGCAACTTCTCTCAGTTGCTCGCCAATGCGCAGGACATGGTCAACAGTTCCACCACCAAGGGTGTGCAGGGACGTGACATCCTCGGGCCCGGTGCCAAGTACGGTCTTTCCGGAATGACGAAGCTCGACTTCATCTCTCTCGGAATCGCTTTGGTGCTCGGCACGGCGGGCCTGCCGCACGTGCTGATGCGCTTCTACACGGTGCCCACTGCCAAGGAAGCTCGCCGCTCGGTGACCTGGGCGATCGCGCTGATCGGTGCCTTCTACCTGTTCACACTGGTTCTCGGCTACGGCGCGGCCAGCATGGTCGGACCGGACAAGATCTTGGCAGCGCCTGGTAAGGAGAACGCGGCCGCTCCGCTTCTCGCCTTCGAGCTCGGTGGCACCATCTTCCTCGGCATCATCTCCGCGGTGGCGTTCGCGACCATCCTCGCCGTCGTTGCCGGTCTCGCGATCACTGCTTCTGCGTCGTTCGCTCACGACATCTACGCCAGTGTCATCAAGCGCGGCAACGCAACCGAGGAGCAGCAGGTTCGAGTTTCTCGAATCACCGTCGTGGTCATCGGACTCGTCTCCATCGTTCTCGGCATCATGGCGATGGGGCAGAACATCGCCTTCCTGGTGGCCCTCGCCTTCGCAGTGGCGGCCTCGGCGAACCTGCCCACCCTGCTGTACTCGCTGTTCTGGAAGAAGTTCAACACCACCGGTGCGCTCTTCAGCATCTACGGCGGTTTGGTCAGCTGCTTGACGCTGATCGTGTTCTCCCCGGCAGTGTCGGGCAAGCCGTCGTCGATGTTCCCGAACTCCGACTTCGCCTGGTTCCCGCTCTCGAACCCCGGCATCGTCTCGATTCCGCTGGCATTCGTCCTCGGCATCGTCGGTACGTACATCGGACGTAACAAGATCGAAGATCCGGCAAAGCAGGCGGAGATGGAAGTTCGCTCCCTCACCGGCGTCGGCGTCGAAAAGGCTGTCAGCCACTAAGAGGGGCAAAGCCCCGTGCGTCTTTCTGGTACCTCTGGTTACGGAAAAGGCGCACGGGGCTTATTGTTCTGCCATGGCAAAGCTCACAGTGAAAATCGACGTTCCGCTTCCTCCTCAGGAAGTGTGGGACAAGGCGTCCGATCTCAGTGGATACGAAAACTGGCTCGTGGTTCACGACGGATGGCGCAGTGAACTTCCCGAACAACTGGGTGTCGGCACCGAGATCAGCTCGGTCGTGACTGTGAAGGGCCTGCGCAACCGCGTTCGGTGGACCATCAAGAAGTACGACGTCCCGAAGGCGATCTCGCTCAAGGGAGACGGCAAGGGCGGGGTCAAGCTCGGTCTCGAACTCGACGTCAAGGCAAAGGGCGACGGGTCGGAACTCGCGCTGACAGTCGAGTTGGGCGGCGCGCCGTTGTTCGGCCCGATCGGTTCGAGTGTGGCGCGGGCGCTCAAAGGCGATGTGGAGAAGTCGCTGGCCCAGTTTGTCCAGATCTACACCTAAGTTGTGGAGATTTCCACATCGAGCTACTTCACCGCTAACATGAGTTAGGATTCTTTTCGGCGGGATAAACCGGGCATCGGTTGGTTATTGATGCGGGTCCCGCCGGAAAGGATTCGATCAATGTCGTCTCGTCATGGGTACGGCGCACCACCTGCGTCCATGCCTCGATCCGTGCAGGTTCTGATCGGACTCTTGGCAGTAGTCGCAGTCGGTGGAACCGCGGCATTCGCCGTGACGTTCAAAAGCGTCAGCGACAAGGGAGAACTCGGTGCGGGTGCTGCCACAGCGGCGACGGCAACCAGCTGTGAGAACCCGGAAACCGTGACCGTGGCCGCCGATCCGTCGATCGCCTCGGGACTCGAAGCTGTCGCCGCTGCCATCCCCGCTACGGAACTCGGGTGCAGCTCGCTCAGCGTGACGCCGCAAGATCCCGTGCTCACCGTCGCGGCGATCGCCGACGGTTCGGCACCCGCACTGTGGATCCCTGATTCGAGCGAATGGTTGGACAAGGTTTCGGCTAGCGGGCAGGAGATTCGCCGGATCAGCAACTCGGTCGCGTCCACCCCTGTTGTCACTGTCTCGGCGCCGGGTAGCGAGGCACCCGCCGCTTGGACGGATGTCCTCGGCGCTCCAGCACTGCACATCGGCGATCCCCTCGCCAGTGCCGTCTCCAGCGCACCGATCGTGGCAGCCTTTGCCGAGGCCCAGTCGCGGGGCGGTGACCTCACGTCCATTTCGGCAGCCCTGGTCCCGGTGGCGCAAGCGCAGTACGGAAATCTGAAGGAAACCGGTTCGACCGGACGCATCCAAACCGTGGACGCGGACGGCGGGACCGCGGTGACGACCGAGCAGACCTTCGAGGCTTATCTCGCCGCACATGCGGACAGTCGACTCACCGCGTCGGTACCGTCGTCCGGTTCGGTCTTCATGGACTACCCGATGGCAAGTGTGGGTGCAGACTCGTCGGCGGCGGACGACGCCGGCAAACTGCTGGCGGCAGCGCTGACATCGGACACCGGGCGCTCCGTACTTGCCGGCCTCGGGTTCCGCGGCGCGGATCAGGCCCCACTGGTCGCCGGTGGAGTGGGAAAAGTTGGCTCGCTGGTGCCGTCCGATCCGACTGTGGTCACCAAAGCGCTTGCACGGTACGAGATTCTGTCCAGGCCTTCCCGCGCGCTGGCAGTTGTCGACGTCTCGGGGTCCATGGACTACATGCAGGACGGGGTCACTCGAATGGCCGCGACTGCACAGGCCGGTGACATTGCGATCCGAATGTTTCCCGCCAACGCACAATTGGGTCTCTGGGCATTCTCCGTAGACCTCGGCGAGGGCACGGACTACCGCGAACTCGAACCTGTCGCCCGTATGGATGCAACTGAAGGCGACACGGATCATCGGAGCAAACTGCTGTCTCGGATCGACAGCCTCTCTTCGATTGTCGGCGGCGGAACAGGTTTGTACGACAGCGTTCTCGCCGCGTATCGGTCCATGCAACAGACCTACGATCCGGCCTCGATCAATTCGGTGATTCTGCTGACCGACGGTGCGAACGATGATCCGTCGAGTATCTCGCTGCAGGAACTTCTCGACACCCTGACTCGCGAGCAGGACCCGACGCGGCCGGTACCGATCATCACCATCGGTGTCACCGATGACGCCGATACCGATGTGCTCGAGCAGATTTCGACTCTCACCGGCGGCAACAGTCACTTCGCTCCGACACCGGCAGACATCCCGAAGGTCTTCGTCGGCGCGATCAGTGGGCGCGCCGGCTGAACTACTCGAGAACGGGTGCGTCGGCGCTGTCCGTGATCCATTCGGTTGCGAGTTTCTCGAGGGTGCCGTCGGCGTAGAGCGCATCCACGGCGGCAGAGACGCACGCCGTCAGCGGACTGTTCTTCTCGAGCACGAACCCGAAGAATTCGGTGACTGCGTTGGGCCGCGGAAACTGACCCACGATGACCGACCCGGGCAGTTCGTTCTCGGTGATGTGAAATCCGGTCGGGATGTCGACGACCAGTGCGTCGATCTCGCCTGCGGCCAGCGCAGCTTTCGCATTGTCCGTGGTCGCGAACTCGCGTGGCGCAGTGGTCGGAACAATCGTGTCCGTGATCGCCGCGAGGCTGGTGGAACCGGTCTGAGCGCCCAGTCGGTAGCCGGCAAGATCCGCAAGATTCTTTGCCTCAGCGGCTTTGCTCCCGCGCGAGGCGATCACCGACTGCGCCACTGCGTAATACGGCGAGCTGAAGTCGACGTTCTCGCGGCGATCCCCGGAAACCGTGAACTGATTGACGTCGAAGTCGAAATCCTTGGGGCCTGGTTTCAGTGCGTCGTTGAAGGCGACCGTGGTGAAGCGAACCTGATCGGCGTTGTACCCGAGTTTGTCGACGACGGCCCGGGCCACCGCCCCCTCGAAGCCCTTGCCGTTGGACGGAGTGTTGTCGACGAACCACGGCGCGTACGCCGGCGAATCGGTGGCGATGGTCAAGACACCGTCTTCGAGGGTGGTCCCGCTCTGGGGTCCGCACTTGTCCACGGCAGTGGTCGAGGGCAGTTTGGTGAATGCCTCGGGAACCGTGGTCGTGGTGTCCGCTGCCGCAGGTGCCTCCGGCTGCGACGAACACGAGCCCAACAAGATCGAGGAAGCGAAGATCGCGGTCACGGCAACAGCGCGTCGTGTCATAGGCACAAGGCCATCTTGCCTGTTTGTCCGGTACGGACGTGACGGGGGTCTCGTGTGAGCGGAGTTCACGCAGCTGAGCGTCGTAGTGCAAGGCGCTCCGACGGTGTCGTCCCACCCCATACTCCGTGTGGTTCAGCGGTGTCGAGTGCAAACGTCAGGCAGTCCCGAATGACCGGGCAGCGGAAGCACACCTGCTTGGCGGAATTTTCCCGTGCAGCCCGATTGCGTCCGCGCTCTTCACCCGGCGAATAGAACACCGCCGGGTCCACTGTTTTACAGGTGGCGAACATCCGCCAGTTGTTGTCCACCAACGGCTCCACGGAACTGCGAACTGTCATCGTGGTCTCCTCTCCCATCGAGAATCCAGTCTTGCCCGTGGCCTGGCGCAGCGGCAGGTTTCCGATCCATCAGATTTCTACTGCCAGACGCAGCGCTATCCAGCACAATGAGGAGATGGCAACGACGGATCGGGGTCAGATCACTCTCGACGGCACAACCGTGTCCGTGACCAATCTGGGCAAGATTCTCTACCCCGAGAGCGGCACCACGAAGGCCGAAGTCATCGACTACTACACCCGTATCGCCGCAGTCATGCTTCCGCATGTCGTCGGTAGACCGGGTACTCGAAAGCGTTGGCCCAATGGCGTGGACGGTCAGTCCTTCTTCGAGAAGAACCTTGCGTCGTCTGCCCCGCAGTGGCTCACGCGTGCGTCGCTGCAACATTCTGATCGTGTCGTCACTTACCCGGTCTTCGATTCCGTTGCATCCCTGGCGTGGCTGGGGCAGCAGGCCGCACTCGAATTGCACGTTCCCCAATGGCGATTCGACGGTTCCGAGCGTGGTCCGGCGACACGACTGGTATTCGATCTCGACCCGGGCGAAGGCGTCGGGTTGACCGAGTGCGCCGAGGTGGCGAGGTCGATTCGAGATCTGGTCGCAACTCTGGGGTGGACTGCCTATCCGGTAACCAGTGGTAGCAAGGGAATTCACCTCTACGTTCCACTGGATCGAGCCTTGGACGGCAGCGGTGCGTCGACTGTCGCCAAGCAGATCGCCACCGGACTCGAGAAGCTTCACCCGGATCTCGTCACCGCGACGATGGCTCGAAATGTGCGGGCAGGCAAGATTTTCGTGGACTGGAGTCAGAACAACGCAGCCAAAACAACCATTGCGCCGTACTCGATGCGCGGTCGCGATCAACCCTATGTTGCCGCGCCGCGCAGTTGGGCCGAACTCGACGATCCGAAACTACGACATCTGTTGTTCGACGAGGTTCTGGAGCGCGTCGAATCCGATGGTGATCTGCTGGGCGATCTGGATCCGCCGGTCTCGGCGGCTGTAGCCGACACGTTGACGCACTATCGCAACAAGCGGTCGGCCGACCGGACGCCGGAGCCGATCCCTGCTGCGGTGACCAAGGAGACAGCGGGCAATACCTTTGTGATTCAGGAACATCACGCCAGACGATTGCATTACGACGTTCGCCTGGAGCGGGATGGTGTGCTCGTGTCCTGGGCTGTTCCGAAGGGCGTGCCGACCAGTGCCGGAGAGAATCGGTTGGCCGTGCACACCGAGGATCACCCGCTCGAGTACGCCACGTTCTCAGGCACGATTCCGAAGGGGGAGTACGGCGGCGGTTCGATGACGATTTGGGATTCCGGGACGTACGAGACCGAGAAGTGGCGTGAAGACGAGGTGATCGTGCGCCTCAGTGGGAAACGGGTGCAGGGACGCTTCGCGCTGATCCGGACGAAGGGTGACCAGTGGTTGATGCATCTGATGAAGGATCAGAACGCGAGTTTCGGAACGGAGTTTCCCAAGAATCTCGAGCCGATGCTTGCCACCGCTGGAACGCTCGAAGGTCTCGACTCGCAGGAGTGGGCTTTCGAAGGTAAGTGGGACGGGATCCGAGTGATTCTCGAATATCATTCGGGCACAATGTCACTTCGCAGTCGCGCGGGTAACGACAAGACCGGGGACTATCCCGCCCTTGCCGGGTTGGCCGAGGTGCTGGACGGTCATGACGTGGTTCTCGACGGTGAAGTGGTGGCGTACAACGACGCGGGGGGCACCGATTTCGGTCTTCTCCAGCGAGGTGGGGAGCCGGTGTTCCTGGCCTTCGATCTTCTGTACCTCGACGGAGTGTCTTTGCTGCGGAAATCCTACTCGGACCGGCGCACCGTGTTGAATGCGTTGGCGGGCAAGGTCGGTGAGCTCGAGGTACCTCCACAGATCGAGGGCACGGCGGAGAACGCGTTGGAGGTGAGTACCGATGCCGGATGGGAAGGGATTGTCGCCAAACGTCGTGCATCGGTCTACCTTCCGGGGCGGCGTGGGTCGAGTTGGATCAAGGTGAAGAACTGGCGCACTCAAGAGGTGGTGATCGGAGGGTGGCGCACCGGGCAGGGCAATCGAGCACAGGGGATCGGGGCGCTGCTCATGGGAATTCCGGGTGAGTATGGATTGACCTACGTGGGACGCGTCGGTACCGGCTTCAGTGATCGCGACTTGGAGTCTTTACTTGCGACACTGGAACCGCTGCGTCAGAAGGAAAGTCCGTTCGGGGAGGAACTGCCCGCCGACGACCGCAAGGGAGCAGTGTGGGTGAAACCGGAACTCGTCGGTGAGGTGCGGTTCATGGATTGGACGAAGACCGAGCGTCTGCGTCATCCGAGTTGGCGAGGTCTGCGGGAGGACAAGAAACCGGGCGACGTGGTGCGGGAAACAGTGCAATGACGGCCAACGCACCGACGAACGCGACTGCGGCACAGATTTGGATTCCGGTACTCATCGCCGAGGTGTAAGCCTGGTTCGCTGCGTCGGTCAAGGCACTCGCGGGGGGAGCGCCGGCATGGATCTGCGCCGGATCGGCTGTGGAAGTGTCGACTCCGGGTTCGAAGCGGGACCGGAAAACGGTGGCTACGACCGTCCCGATGACGGCGACGCCCAGAACTCCACCCAACTCTCGCACGACGCTGTTGATCGAACTGGCCATCGAAGCCTGCTGGGGCGCAACCGAAGACATCGACGTGGTTGTGGCCGGAGCCATGACCAACCCCATCCCCGCGCCGACCAGTGCCATGATCGCAGCCAGGATTCCGAACGGTGCGTACCTATCTGCTGCGATCGACAGGACCAACAGTCCCGCGGACATGACTGCGAGACCGCTCGCGATCGAACTGCGCACGCCGAATCGGCCGACCATACGATCGCTGCTGGAGGCGACAGTCGCCATCACTATCGCAAACGGAACTGCACCGACGCCGGCGACCAATGGACCGTAACCACGAACTAATTGGAGGTATTGCGTGTACGTGAAGAGAACTCCGAAAAGGGCGAAGAACGTTACGGCCAAGATGGCATTGGAGATGCTGAACACTCGACTGGTGAAGATGCGCACGTCGGTCATCGGCGCCGAGGCCCGCAGCTCCCACCAGACGAATCCGGCGAGAAGTGCTGTTGCGCTGACGATCTCCACTAGCGTGACGGGCGACGACCATCCGCGAAGGCTTGCCTGGGTGAGGGCATCCACGATCAAAGCCAGTCCGCCGGCGGATAACAGGAGCCCGGGGATGTCGAACGAACCCTTCGTGATTCCTCTTGCCGGGGGCACAAGAGAAACCGTCGCGGCGATCACACCGGCGACCAGTGGGACGTTTATCCAGAAGACGCTTCCCCAACTGAAATGTTCGAGTAGTACGCCACCGGCTACGGGGCCGATCGCGATTCCCAGTCCGGCGGTTGCAGACCAGATTCCTATCGCCCGGCCTCTCTCGTGCGGGGCGAACATCGAGACGACAAGTGACAGCGTCGCCGGCATGACCAGTGCGGCGGCTGCCCCCATCACTGTTCTCCATCCGATCAGCTGCAACGACGTGTGAGAGAGGGCAGCGAAGGCTGACCCGAGGGCGAACAAGGTGAGGCCGGTCAGAAGTATCCGACGGTGACCGAATCTCGCGCCGAGTCCACCTGCCGTGATGAGCAAGGCGGCGAACGCCAATGTGTATGCGTTGGTGATCCATTGCAGGTCGACGGTGGTCGCCCGCAGTTCGCGGGCAAGGGTCGGGATAGCGGTGTTGAGGATGGTGTTGTCGATCGTGACTACGACGAGGGATGTGCAGAGGGCGCCCAGTGCTGCCCATCGTCGCCGGTCAGTGGGTTCGAGGGAATTCATCATGTCCTTACGAATGTAACCTTACGAATGTTTAGTGATGAGAACGTACCTCCTCGACTTACATGTGTAAAGTTTGTCGGGTGAGTGATGTTTCCGAAGATGCCGATGTAACTGGGACGAGTGGTTCTCGGAGTACTCGCGCCCGAAATCCGAGAGGAAGCGGCGCACGGCTCCGCGGAGAGATCGTCGCCGCAGCGGCGACGCTCATCGCCCGCACCGGATCGGATCAGGCGGTGACGCTCCGATCAGTCGCTCGCGAAGTCGGGATATCCGCACCATCTATCTACGGACACTTTTCCGATCGCGATGCCATTGTCGAAGCGGTGGTCTCCGAATCGCTGGAGCAGTTGCATCTCGCCGTGGCCGACGCCGTTTCCGCACACCCCGACCCGGTCGAGGGTCTGTATGCCGGGTGCTCGGCATACGTCGAGTTCGGCATTTCCGAGCCCGCTCGGTATCGGGTCTTGTTCGGGTGGTCCAGGCCGAAAGGTCAGTCACCACAATCGGATACGCGAGGACTGGCCGCCTTCAACACGCTGGTGACCAACCTCGACGCGTGCGTCGCCGCTGGGAGGTCGGCCAGCACAGACACTTTTGTCGATGCGGTATCGATCTGGACTTCGCTGCACGGACAGGTGATGTTGCGGGCCGATCTCCCGGAATTCCCGTGGCCGTCGACCGACACCGTCGGTGAGATGGTGAGGAGCCTTGCGCGGCTTGTGAACTGACGCCTCAACCGTTTGCTGATCGGCAACCAGGCGAGGTCTGATCCAGCATCGTGAGATAGGCATCGAGCTGAGCTGCGCCGGCGAGAAGGTTGCGACTGCGTGTGGCCAGCCGGTCTTGCCAGGATTCGAGGAACGCTGACAATGCGTCTGCTCCGCCGGCCTCGCGCAGCGAATCGAGAAACTGAGCGACTTGCGACAGCCGATAGCCACCGCGCCGCAGCTGCCGTGCGATCTCGGCGTCGCGCACACACTCCGAACCGTATTCGCGATAACCCGTTGCCTGTTCGCGCTCGGGGCACAGGATGCCGTGCTCTTCCCATGTGCGCAGTGTCGCCGGGTGAACGCCGAGACGGCGCGCCAGCTCACCCACCGTCAGCGCTGGACCGTGCACCAGTGCCGGTGCCATGGTGGACAGAGTCCCCAGCGCTGTGGCTACCTCGGTGCGAGTTTTTCGCTCGGCGAGCAGCGTCACGTGCGCACTGTCGATCAGGCGGTAGGCGGACTCGGTGTCGCCCTGGTTGGTCGCCCGCATGATTTCCGTGGCCCGCTGGTGCCCGTGACCGCCGCGCAATGCGAGGAAAGTGCGCAGGGCTTGCGCGTGCACTGGGGTGTATCGCCGGTAGCCGTAAGTGCTGCGCTCGGTCGGAGGGAGGATGCCGGCATCGTCGTAGTTGCGGATCGCCTGTGCGGACAACCCGTGTTCACGGGCAAGGTCTATGGGCCGCACTGATCACCTCCGATTGAGGCTTTTCACGGTATACCCCACGTAATTGCCAGTAAAAGTTTCACTCCAATCTTCAACGATACTGTCGAAGGCAGTCCACCTTCGAAAGGGATGATCATGTCCACTGCCCCAGCGCTGAGTGAGTTCGGCCGCCAACTCGAAGACGCGGCAAGTCTTGGTCGTGCGGTCGACGAACTGCTCGCCACGCTAACCGAGGTGCCGACTCTGCTCGCCCTCGGCGAGCCGACCCACGGAGTCAAGGTATTTCCGTTGCTGCGCAACGAACTTCTCGGCCAACTGGTCGAACGAGGATATCGGTCGATCGTGCTCGAAACAGATGTCTTTGCGGCTTTGCTCGTGAACGACTACGTGAACGGGGGAGAGGCGGACATCGAGAAGGTGCTCGCCACAGGCTTCAGCCACGGATTCGTTGCGGTACCGGGTAACCGCGAACTCGTCGAATGGCTACGCGAGTACAACCACGGCCGCGCTCCGGCCGACCGAGTTCGCTTCTACGGCTTCGACGCTCCGGTGGAGTACTCCGGTGCACCGAGCCCACGTGGCGCGCTGTCTGCAGCAGGTGACTTCCTGCCCGCTGCGATGCGGCCGCACTCGTTCGACGGCATCGACCTTCTGCTCGGGCAGGACACCGACTGGACCAACCCGGCGGCGATGTTCGAACCGGCTGCGTCCGTCGGCAACTCCGATCAGGCTCGTGCCCTGCGCATCATTGCGGACGACCTCGCCAGCGTCCTGCGGCGCGCCGCACCTCTGCTGCGGCCCGCCGACCCGGCCGGGTACGACCTGGCCCTTGCACATTCACGCACCGCTCTGGGGCTCTTGCGCTATCACTCCGCGATGGCGAGTTCCGCTCCTGATCGCATTGGAACACTGCTCAGTCTCCGTGCCGAGATGATGGCCGAGAACCTGCTGGCGGTCGTCGCCCAGGAGCAGCGACGCGGGCCTAGCCTGCTGTTCGCACACAATGCCCATCTCTTGCGAGTGCCGTCCGACATGCCGGTCAACGGCGACGTGGTCAGTTGGGGGAGCGCCGGCTCACTTGTCGGACTTGTCCTCGGGGAGCGTTACGTATTTTTGGCAACCGACGCCAACCCCGACAGTGATCCGGGCACTCTGCAGGGAGCGTTGGCCGATGCGACCGGTCGGCGTGCCCTGTTCTCGACTCCGGCCCTGCGAGCCGCGCTCGGCCCGTCGATCACCGCGGGAGAAGCGATCCTGCCCGGCCATCTGCCGCTGAAACCTTCGGAGTTGGACGGCGCCGACGCGGTCATCTTCGTCGCGGATACCGACGGGCAGCGTCATCAGTACTGGTAACAGCGTCACGGGCAGAGCGCGTGCGAGAGTATCGCGACGGTGTCCGGCTGGTCCTTCGGCGTCGACGTCAGCGTCACGGTGAACGCACGATCCGGCGTCGCACCGGACAGCGTGTAGTACCCGTAGATCCCACCACTGTGGCCGGTATAGGTGACGCCGCAGGGAAGTTCGGTGGCGCCGACGCCCATCCCGTACCCGAGCCCCTCGGCTTCGGTGGCGCCGACCTGAGGGGTGGTCATCTCGGCAAGCTGCTCGGCCGGCACCACCTGCCCGTCGAGTAGCGCGCGCCAGAAGGCGTTCAGGTCTGTGCCCGTCGAGACCATCGCTCCGGCAGACCAGGGGATCGACGGTTCCGTGCGGGAAACATCGGTCAGGCCACCATCGAGATCCTGATAGCCCGTCAGGTGATCGCCCCTGATATCGCGCTCACCGGCCGCCGGGAGGTACGTGTCTTCCAGGTCCAGCGGGTCGAGTATCCGAGACTGAAGTTCGTCGGCGTAGCTGCGGCCGGTCACCGATTCGACGAGCATTCCGAGAACGATGTAGTTGGTGTTGGTGTAGACGAACGACGTTCCGGGGACGAATTGCGCCGGTTTGCCGAGGGCGATGGCGACCGCGGCGGACGGCGTCAGCGTTCGGTCCTCGTTTGCGGCAATCCATTCGTCGGCGCCGGGTTCTCCGGCGAACTCGGGTAGGCCGCTGCGATGTTGCAACAGTTGCCGCACGGTGATTGCGCTACCGTCTGTGCCACTGCCGTCCATGTCACTGCCGTCCATGTCACTGCCGTGCAGTAGGCCCGGGAGGTACTGCTCGATCGGTGCGTCGAGGTCGACCTTGCCTTCGGCCACCAACTGCAGGACGAGTGAAGCGGTGAATGTCTTTGTCACACTTCCGATCCGGACCCGATCATTCTTGCCGATCGAATCGCCGTTGGTCCGATTGGGTACGCCGCTGGTCATGACAGCCGTCGTGGTGCCGTCGTCGAGTGTTGCGATCGACCCGACGACACCCGACCTGGTGAGCCCGTCGAGATCCGATTGAATCTCCACTGCGCGCTGGAGCGTCGAGCAACCGATCAGCGCCGTGGTGGCTCCGATGATGACCGCGGCGACAAGGAGGTATGAGCGCATGATTTCGAATCTAGGGATCCGCCGGCTCCGACGGATCCAGGAAATCCCCGATCATTCCCTGATCTTTGCCAGGCCGGGACGTAAGGCCTGTTTGTCGAAAACCGACAAATGGGATCAATGATTCCTGTCCGAACACCACGTCTACGCCGTTAACATCCGAACGAAGTGTTTGTTTTCACGTGTCTTACCAGTTCACGGCTATCGAGGTGCGCTGCCGCGCGCCGAAACGACTCCCACGAAGGACGGATGCATGAAGAAGTCGACACTCCGCACGGGAACGGTCGCTGCTCTGCTGACCGGAAGCGTCCTGTTGCTCTCCGCTGCCCCCGCCTCGGCCGACCCGGGGAGCCTCGGCAGCGGCGGCAGTAGCGGGAGCTCCGGCAGCCTGGGAAGCGCAGGAAGCATCAGCAGCGGATCAGCCGCCCTCCCCATTCCGAGTCCGGCAGGCCTGATCGCGCTGGCAGCAGCGAGCACTCAGACCGGAAAGCCCTACCAATGGGGCGGAGTCGGGCCGAACTCGTGGGACTGCTCCGGGCTGGTGCAATGGGCGTTTCGGCAGGCCGGAGTGAATCTGCCAAGGACCAGCCAACAGCAGGCCAACGTCGGACAGCCGGTTCCTCGGTGGGCCCTCGCGCCCGGCGACGTCATCACCTTCTACCCCGGTGCGACGCACGTCGGCATCTACGCCGGATTCGGAATGGTGTTCAACGCCTACGGAGTTGGTGTTCCGACCGGACTGACGCCGCTGGCGGATCTGCCGATCAACAACATCCGCAGGTTCTAGAACCTGCACAGAACCTTCACAAGTCCTCCCAGGTTCATCCACGAGGGCCGAATACAGTCAGTTCCATGAGTCAGCGAAGAGTGCTCGTGGTCGACGACGAGGTCAGTATCTGCGAGTCCATCGCAGCGAGGCTGCGTGCCGAGGGCTACGACGTCGAGTTGGCATTCGACGGCCCCAGCGCTGTGACCCGCTGCGAGCAGATGGATGCCGACCTAGTGGTGCTCGACGTGATGATGCCGGGATTCGACGGCCTCGAAGTTTGCCGCCGCATCCAGGCCGTGCGCCCGGTGCCCGTGCTGATGTTGACCGCTCGTGCCGATGAAACCGACATGCTGATCGGTCTCGGCGTCGGGGCCGACGACTATCTGAGCAAGCCGTTCAGCATGCGTGTGCTCGTCGCCCGGGTGCAGGCTCTGCTTCGGCGTGCGGATCGCGCGGAGCACGCTGCTCGCCCGGTGGCCGACCTCCTCGAGTTCGGTGACGTCGTGATCGACCTGACCGAACGTCGAGTGCGCCGTGATGCGCAAGAAGTTCACCTGACTCGCACCGAATTCGATCTCATCGCCTATCTGGCGGAGCGGCCGCGAGCCGCGATCCCGCGGGAGTCGCTGCTCGAGGAGATCTGGGGCTGGGGTGAGGGAGCGGGCAGTCGGACCGTCGACAGCCACGTCAAGGCGCTGCGACGTAAGCTCGGACCTTCCGTGATCCGGACCGTTCACGGGGTCGGGTACGCCTGGGACGTGCCGCGATGAGCGTCGTCGACCGTCTTTTTGCACGGTGGCCGCGGCCGCTGGACCCGATGCGGTCCTTCAAGGTGAAGGTCGGCCTCCTGGTTGTCGCAGCACTGGTGTTCGCCGCGGGTGGTTTCTGGCTGACGTCGCAACAACCGTTTCGTTTTGCTCTACTGACGGCGTTGGTTGTCGCTCTAGGCGTTACGCAGGTGCTCGCACACGGGATGACGTCACCGCTTCGCGAGATGACGGCCGCGGCGAAGGCGATGGCGCGCGGCGACTATTCGCGGCGAGTACGAGCGACTTCCAGAGACGAAGTAGGCGAACTCGCCCATGCGTTCAATCGGATGGCCGAGGACCTCGGGGCCGACGACCGGTACCGCCGCGAGTTGATCGGCAACGTCTCCCATGAACTGCGCACGCCCATCACCGCTTTGCAAGCCATGCTCGAGAACGTCGTCGACGGTGTCGAAGAACCGGATCCGGCGATGATGAAATCGGCGCTGCGGCAAACGGAACGACTGGGCGCGCTGGTAGCCGACCTTCTCGATCTCTCGAAACTCGAGGGTGGCGCAATGCCGTTGAAACGCCGCCGTTTCGAGGTCGAGCCGTTCTTACGCGAGCTGTCGAGTGTGAGTGCGGGCGACATCGAGATAGACGTCAAGCCTCCACAATTGTCCGTGGTCGCCGATCCGGATCGCCTCCACCAGGTGGTGACCAACCTGGTGGACAATGCGGTTCAGCACGGGAACGTCGACACCAAAGTTGTCATCCGAGTACGTACCGGCAGCGCGGGGGAGTTGGTGCTCGACGTCCACGACGACGGCCCCGGCATCGAACCACAGGCCCGTGAGCGAGTGTTCGACCGCTTCATCCGCGGCGGCTCGACCGACGGAGGCACCGGACTCGGCCTCGCGATCGCGAAGTGGGCGGTCGAATTACATGACGGCAGGATTGCCGTCGTCGATGCCCCGTCGGGTTGTTGCATTCGAGTAGTGCTGCCGCAGAACTGAATCAAAGTCCCTGACGAGATCGAGAGATCTCGCGATGGCGCATGTCTTCATCGGCATCTGTCTGTACTTCCGACCCTGAAAAATTGAACCAGACACATAGGAGATCACATGAGCGCTCCGATAGTAATTCCACCGAAACCGCCGATGCCGGCCGTAAAACCCAAGCGTTCCAGCCGGTTCTGGCGTCCCGATCGCACTTCGATGGCCACCCGCTCGATGCTCCTCGGCGCGGCCGCAGTAGGGGTGCTTGCGGCCCTGATCCTCGACCCAGGGTTCGCGAGTATCGCGTACGTGATCGTGGGTGCCGGTGTGGTGATCGTCTTCGGGATTCTGACGCCGCCACGGATGACCGTGACGCAGTGGGTCGCCGCCATCGGGATGCTCGCACTGCTGGGTGTTGCCGCCGTTCGCGGTGCGGAGTGGTTGGTGTTCCTCTGCGTCGTAGCTGCGTGGGTTCTGTTCACGTGGACTCTGATCGGCGGGCGGACGTGGACCGGAATACTTCTGGGAACGGTCGCTCCCTGGCGGGCACCGCACCGGACGGTCAACTTCGTTCGTCGTCGAAAACTTGCTACCCGCTCTGCTCCGCGGGTGCCGGCGGCGCGAGTTGTCGTCGTAAGCGCAGTATCGATTCTTCTCCTGCTGATTTTCGGATCTTTGTTCGTGAGTGCGGATCCGGAGTTCGCGAAGATCTTCGACGGCTTCGCTCCTGCCATCTCGGTGTCGAACCCGGGAGCACGGATCTTTGCCGGCGTCGTGATGGCGTTCGGCACGCTGGTTGCGGTGTATCTGCGCCGCAGAACGCCGACGGTGGACGCGTTTGCACCTGCGCAGGCGACGCCGTTGCCGATGTGGGAGTGGGCGGTCCCGCTCGGAGTACTCAACGTGCTGTTCCTCGGTTTTGTTGCAGTACAGACGAAGACGCTGTTCGGGGGAGACGAGCACGTACAGGTGACCGATGGACTGACCTATGCGGACTATGCGCGTGAGGGTTTCTGGCAGCTCATGGCGGTTACCGTGCTGACGCTGCTCGTCATCGCCGTCGCAGTGCGGTACATCGACCGCCGCGACGCTGGATCGAGGCGTCTTGCCCGCGGACTGCTGGGTGCCCTGTGTGTTTTCAGCCTGGTGATCGTGGCGTCCGCTGTGCACCGGATGTGGTTGTACGAGAATCAGTACGGTTTCACGGTGCTCCGGGTCAGCGTCTTCGCGACCGAGCTGCTTCTTGGCTTCGTGTTCGTGTTGTTGCTCGTCGCAGGTATTCGGATGTCCGGGAAGTGGCTGCCCACAGCTGTTCTCGCCACTTCGGCCGTCGCGCTGCTGGCCTTCGCGGTGTTCAACCCCGACGCGTACATCGCGCAAAAGAACGTGGAACGGTTCGAGGGCGGCAAGAGCATCGACGTTTCCTACTTACGCGGGCTCTCCGTCGACGCGGTACCCGCCTTGGATCGTCTACCGGAACCGCAGCGTTCGTGTGCCTTGAGCAGATATCGATTCGGAGTGCCGGGCACCACTGCGCCCTGGGAGTTCAACGCAGCGCGTGAGAAGGCCCGCGACGTCCTGGAAGCTCGCCCGGTGGGGCCGTGCCTGCAGATGTACACGGTCGGATAGACGCAGGGCGATTGTGCAGCCGCACGGCAGATATCGCGCGCGGCTGCACAATCGGCGAGCGTCGCCTGGTCGATCAGTGCACGGCGAGTGAGATTTTCTCCCGTTCCTCTGCGGACACCACGTCTCGGGTGGATCGTAAGTCGACGGTCACGCTGTGGAGTTTGCCGCCGTAGCGGAACGTGCCCTTCTCCGCAAACTCCTCCGCCACCGGGCTTCCCCGGTTGATGCCGACGTCGAGCTGTTCGTTCATGCTGAAGATCGCCCGAGTGGTCTTCTCGATCCGGCCTTCGGAGATCACCTCGCCGTCGACAATCAGGGTGGCGGTTCCGCCCTTGCCGATTCCGCCGCCGTCGTACTCGAAGTGGACGGACACCTCGCGTGCATCGGGTGCCAGCGGGTTGCGCCCACGCACGAAGATCCGACCACCGCCGCTGAAGTTGTAGCAGTAGACGGGGACGGAATCGAGTATGTACAAAGCGAATCCGCCGAACCGGCCACCGAGGCTGACCAGCATGCCGTCGGCGACGCTACCCAGACTTGCGGTCAGCGTGTACGAGCGGTTGAAGAACGTCGGCGCGGCTTTCTCGACCAGACCGTTCATGTGTGGGTACAGCGTGAGGGTCTTGCGGCCCATCATCGGATGCGGGGGTCGTGATTCCGCGGTGGCGTGGCGACCGACCGTTCTGTCGTCCAGCGGCAACACCTGATATTTGGCCGCCTCGACGAGGAACTTTTCCTTGAGCCGGGCGAGGATCTCGGGATGCTCGTCCGCGAGATCGCGGGCCTGCGACCAGTCGACCGAGGTGTCGTACAGCTCCCAACGGTCCTCGCTCATCGGTGTGAGCTCGAGGCCGTGAGTGGCCATCAGCCAGGGTGCGCGGTGGGCCGTGACTGCGGTCCAACCGTGATCGTAAATTCCGCGGTTGCCGAAGATCTCGAAATACTGTGTGGTGTGGCGCTCTTCGGCATCGGGCTCGGCGAAGGTGTAGTTCATCGCCACGCCTTCCATCGGTTTCTGGGTGACCCCGTCGACGCTGGTCGGTGCCGGAATACCGGCAGCTTCCAGGATTGTCGGCGTGATGTCGACGCAGTGATGCCACTGCTCCCTGATTCCTGGCTTGTCGATCCCCTTGGGCCAGTGGGTGATCAGACCGTTTCGGGTACCGCCGTAATGGGACGCAACCTGCTTGGCCCACTGGTAAGGGGTGTCGAGAGCCAGAGCCCACGACGCCGGATAGTGCGGGTAGCTGGTTTCGGTCCCCAATTCGTCGTAGCGCGCCAGTACGTCGGATGTCGCACTCTTGTAACCGTTGAGGCCGGCGAGGTAGTTGAACGAGCCCTCCATTCCGCCTTCCGCGGAAGCGCCGTTGTCACCCATCATGTAGAGCACCAGAGTGTTGTCGAGTACACCCATGTCCTGCAACCGGTCGACGAGCCTGCCTACCTCGTCGTCGGTGTGCTCGAGAAATGCCGCGTACAACTCCATCAGACGGGCCGAGACCTTCTTCTGGTCGTCGTCGAGTTCGTCCCAGTGTGGGAGCCCCGGAGCCCACGGGGCCAATTCGGTGTCAGGAGCGACGACGCCCAGTTCCTTCTGCTTTTGGAGGGTGATCTGGCGTTGGCGATCCCACCCGTGATCGAATTCGCCGACGTACTTGTCCAGGTAGCGGTCCGGGACCTGGAGTGGAGCGTGGCACGCGCCGAAGGGGAGGTAGCAGAACCACGGCTTGTCGGGGTCCATCGTGTTGACGCCCTCGACCCATTCGATCGCGTGGTCGACGAGATCCTCTGACAGGTGGTAACCCTCCTGTGGTGTCTTGGGTAAGTCGACCATCGTGAAGTCCTCGTAGAGAACCGGGGTGAACTGGTCGGACTCGGCACCGAGGAAACCGTAGAACTTGTCGAAACCCTCACGGACCGGCCAACGATCGAACGGCCCGGCAGCGGTGGTCTCCCACGTCGGGGTCTGGTGCATCTTGCCGAAAGCACCTGTCGCATAGCCGTTTCCCTGTAGGACGCGTGCGACCGTGGCGGCAGAGGCGGGGCGGGTCCCGTTGTATCCCGGTGCCGCGTTGGCCATTTCGGAGATGACACCCATACCGACACTGTGGTGGTTGCGCCCGGTCAGTGTGGCGGCACGCGTCGGCGAGCACAGAGCCGTGGTGTGGAATCGGCTGTATTTCACGCCGGTTTCGGCCAAACGCTCGGCGGTGGGGGTGCGGCACGGGCCACCGAACGCGGAGGGTGCGCCGAATCCGACGTCGTCGATCATGATCAGCAGCACGTTCGGGGCCCCGGCCGGCGGGCGAAGCGGTTCCGGGCGGGTGTACGGGGGATTCTGATCGGGGTAGTACACGGCGGCCGCGACGTTCGGCGTCTCGGGAATGATCGGAATGGAATGGCGATTCACCAGCAGGCTCCTTGGCGTGTGCAAAACCGGGCGGATTAAGCAGTCGTCTTAATCTGGAGCGTATCGATCGGAATTCAGTTGGCGGCGTATGTCTCGTTGACTGGGACAACTACCCCCGTGAGTGGTTAAGGAGTCCCTGCACTCCCTAACCGCGCACAGGGGATGGGGCTTGCGGAATTAAGACAGTGACTTATATGGTCGGTGTATGCCCGCCTCGTTGGATGCCAAGAACGCCATGATCGCCGTCGCCGAGCGGATGTTCGCCGAGCAAGGTATTCACGAAGTGTCCATGCGGGACGTGGCGACTGCGGCCGGGCAGCGCAACAACTCTGCAGTTCAGTATCACTTCGGTGGGCGAGACGGTCTGGTGCTGGCCGTATTCCGGCATCGGATGGATCAGATCAACGCAGCGCGACTGACGTATCTCGACGACATCGACGCCAGTGGGCGGACCGACTTGGTCCGTGCTTTGGTCGAAGCCTTTCTGTACCCGCTGGCAGATTTTCTGGCGACGGTCGACGGTTCCAACTATGCGAGGTTCATTGCCCGAATCTCACCGTCGGTGGATACGCAGAGTGCTGAGTTCCGCGAGGTCAGCGAGGGGATCAACGAAGTTGTCGTCAGGTTGACGCGGGCGTTGCCGCATCTGCCCCGCCGCGTCGCGGTCGAACGGATCGATCTGACGTTCAACATGAGCGTCTCCGCTCTGGCAATCTTCGAGCAGCGCCGCGAAGACGAAAACCCGGTTGTGCAGGCAGATTTCGATACGACGGTGGATCATCTGGTCGATCTCGCGGTGGGAGCACTGACCGCGCCCCAAAGCGCACACAAACGCACACGAGCAGAGCGGGTGCACGCGTCGACTGACGTGTGACCCCGCGACACGACACGACAGGACGGAGTCATTCGATGGCTACCCTTACATCCTCACGAACAGTCCAAATCGGCAATCACACAATCGAATTCGGACCACGCGGAATGAGGCGAAACCCGGAAGGCGTTGAATCGAGGCCGTACGAGCGGTTCACTCTGACACCCGTCACACCATTCATCGGTGCCGAGATCAGCGATATCGACTTGCGTGACCCGTCGGAGGAGCAGATCGAGGACGTGCGTCGGGCCCTCCTCGAATGGAAGGTCGTGTTCTTTCGGGACCAGCCGATTTCGAGCGTGAATCATCGTGACTTCGCGGCCCATTGGGGTGAACTCGAGGTTCATCCACTTCTCCCGCAGGGAGAGGTCCCGGCAGTCGTCAGATTCGAACGCGGAGAGGACAGTCCAGGAACCGAGAACATCTGGCACGTCGACGTCACCTGGACGAAGACGCCGCCGCTCGGTTCAGTACTTCGGGCGATCGACGTACCGCCTGCCGGTGGTGACACGCTCTGGGCTGATATGGGTAACGCCTTCGACTGCCTCCCCGACGAGATCAAGGACTTGATCGACGGCAAGGACGCCATCCACGATTTCGTGCCGTCCTTCGGACGCGGCATGAGCCCGGAGAAGTTGGAACAGATGAAGGAGCAGTACCCGCCGGTCCTGCACCCGATGGTGCGTAAGCATCCGGAGACCGGGCGTAAGACTCTGTTCGTCAACAGCCTTTTCACCACCCACATTCCGGACATGGATCCTGTCGAAGGCAACGATCTGCTCAACCTGCTGTTCGCGCAGGTCAAGGTCCCGGACTTTCAGTGCCGCTTCAAGTGGGCGCCGAATTCCATTGCCTTCTGGGACAACCGGGCTACCCAGCACTACGCAGCGAGTGATTACTTCCCTCATCGCCGCGTGATGGAGCGGGTGGCAATCCTCGGAGACGTGCCCTTCTGATTTACGTCTGCGGAATGCGGATGATGCACCGGAAGCCGACGTGGCAGGTCGAGGACTCCTCGGATTCGCCCTGCCGCGCGGCAGGGCGGTAGCGCAGGCAGTAGTTCGGTGCACACAGATGTGAGCCGCCCTTGATCACCCGTCGTGCGTAGGGTTCGCCCGCCAACGCCTCCGTGGCGAACTCCGCTCGGGGATTACGAGGAATGCAGCACGACGAGGCCGGCGCGACGTTCTTGGAACTGTGGGCGTGGTCGGACGTGTAGTGATCGGCCGTCCATTCCCACACGTTCCCGGCCATGTCGAACAGTCCGTAGCCGTTGGGCCGGAACTTTCTGACCGGAGCGGTGCGCTCGTAACCGTCCTCGAGCAGATTCTCCCAGGGGAACTGGCCCTGCCACACGTTGCCACCGGGCCGCCCGCCCGGAGAGTCGTGATCGCCCCACACGTACGCCTGGCGATCGAGTCCACCGCGGGCGGCAAACTCCCACTCGGCCTCGGTCGGGAGTTCCTTGCCGGCCCACGCGGCGTAGGCCTGGGCGTCGAAGTACGACACGTGGGTGACGGGGTGCCGTTCACGTCCCCCGATGTTGCTGTCGGCGCCCTCGGGATGGCGCCAATCGGCGCCGGGAGTGAACGACCACCACTGGGTGTAGTCGTCAAGTGAAACCGGGCCGGGTGGCGAATTGAAGACCAACGATCCCGGGACGAGGAGGGCTGGATCGGCGTCGGGATAGTCGGCGGCGTCCGGGGCGATTTCCGCAGTGGTGACGTGGCCGGTTGCCTTCACGAAGCGTCGGAACTCGGCGACCGTCACCGCCGTCGTGTCCATCCAGAATCCGTCGACTGTGACCTGGTGAACTGGGCGTTCTTCCGGATAGAAATCTTCGGAGCCCATCCAGTACGTCCCACCCGGGATCAAAGACATGTTCTTCGGGGGAGTAGCCGTGGAGTGAGGCATCGTCATGAAGTCAAGAATGGCACGTTGGTGGCGCCGATGTGGGGAGAGTCCCACCTGGTGCCCTCGGCAGGATTCGAACCTGCGACCCTTCCTTTAGGAGAGGAATGCTCTATCCCCTGAGCTACGAGGGCGGGGAGCGTACCGACAAGCGCTGAAAACCCTGTGCTGCCGGGGTTTTCGCTTCTCGATACTGCTGTTGCGTCCGCTCGACCTGTCGGCACGAAGCCTCGGGCGTCACAGCTGCGCTAGTCAGTGTAGCGGCCCGCCGACGAGGTCGCGAAGTCGACGGTATCGCCGGGTGCAAGCAGGAGCCGTACCGATCGCACTGATCGCAATGGTGTTCACCGCGGAGCAGGCACGGCATCGTGCGGGAATGACCCGCAGAATCCGCTTCAACGCCTTTGCCATGAACTGCGTCGCCCACCAATCGCCAGGTCTGTGGCGCCACCCGGAGGACCAGTCGTCCAGGTACACGGATCTGAGGTACTGGACGGAGTTGGCGAAGCTCCTCGAGCGTGGACGATTCGACGGGCTGTTCCTGGCTGACGTGTTGGGAACGTACGACGTGTACGGCGGCAATCACGACGCAGCGCTGCGGCAGGGCGCGCAGGTACCGGTCTCGGACCCGCTACTGCTGGCGTCGGCGATGGCTGCCGTGACCGAGCACTTGGGCTTCGGGATCACCGCAGGTACAGCTTTCGAGCATCCCTACCCGTTCGCTCGGCGCTTGAGCACCCTCGACCACCTGACGAACGGGCGAATCGGGTGGAACGTGGTCACCGGATACCTCCCCTCGGCCGCGCGGAACATGGGCGAGGACGACCAACTCCAGCACGACGATCGCTACGACCACGCGGACGAGTACCTCGAAGTTCTCTACAAGTTGTGGGAAACGTCGTGGGAAGACGACGCGGTGGTGCGTGACAGAACCACCGGGGTCTACACGGACCCCGCCAAGGTTCATCCGATCGAGCACGAAGGCAAGCACTTCACGGTTCCGGGCATCCACATCTCCGAACCTTCTCCGCAGCGGACGCCGGTCATCTTCCAGGCCGGCGCGTCGCCTCGTGGGGTGCGGTTCGCCGCCGAGAATGCCGAGGCGATCTTTGTGGGTGCACCGACAAAGGCGATTCTCAAAGACACCGTTGCTCGAATCCGAAACGAACTGACGAAGGTCGGGCGAGATCCGTACTCGGCCCGCATCTACACACTGTTGACGATCATCACCGACCGAACCCCTGAGTTGGCCCAGGCGAAGCTCGAGGACTACCGCAGCTACGCGAGTAGTGAAGGCGCGCTCGTTTTCACCTCGGGGTGGATGGGAATCGACCTCTCCGGATACCGAGCGGACGAGCCGATCGGGAACGTCGAGAGCAATGCCATTCAATCCGCGGTCGCATCGTTTCGTCAGGCCGACGAGAAAGGTGGCGAATGGACGGTGGGGGACATCGCGGAGTGGGCGGGCATCGGCGGGCTCGGCCCGATCGTTGTCGGTTCCGGCGCGGAGGTCGCCGACGAGTTGCAGGAGTGGGTGTCCGAGACCGACGTCGACGGTTTCAATCTCGCGTACGCGGTGACTCCCGGAACCTTCGAAGACATTGTGGAGCATGTGATTCCGGAGCTGACCAAACGAGGTGCCTACCAGGACGACTACGATGAGGGAACGCTGCGCAACAAACTGTTCGGGCGAGGGGACAGGCTGCCGCTCGAACACCGAGGCCGGAGCTTCGACCGGATCCGCACTGCCGGCTGAGCGGGGACCTCAGGACCAACCGGACCCGGGTACGTGAACCGAGGTGGTGAGGTCGACGGCCTCGATGTCCGAAGACCTCAACTCTTCACCACACACACTGCAACCCAAGCGCGCTTCGAACCGTTTACCGCAGGCCTTGTGATGGAGAACGATGTCCGGGCCGTCCGCGGATCTGAACCAACGCTGACCCCAGGAGATCATGCACATCACCACGGGGAAATACGCCGTGCCCTTGGCGGTGAGTCGATACTCCGACCACTGTGGGCGACCCGGAAGCGGACGCGTTTCCATTACACCGATCTCGGTGAGGTGCTTCAAGCGATCCGCGACTATTGCCGGTGGTGCACCGGTGATCTCGGCGAACTCCCCGTAGCGGCGAGCGCCTCGGAAAGCTGCACCGATGATCGCCGCTGACCAGCGATTGCCGACAAGTTCCATCGTGTGAGCCAGAATTTCCGGACGGCGTTCGGACTTGGTGGAGCGTCGCCGCGATGTTGCTTCCGGGACACTGCGTGAGAAGTCCCCACTCGGACCCATTTGGGAGTCCAGGGATCGTACGTCCACGTCCTCGCCGCACTCCTTGCAGCGCAGGATCGGGGTGAAGTCGTTTCCGCAGGTGCTGTGCCGCAGTGGTGGAAGCGGCTGGGTTTCGTTGGGCGCCCACTGCTTCTCCCACGACCACATGGTGATGAGGACGGGCCAGATCGACTGCCCTTTGCGGGTGACCGAGTATTCGTGTCTGGGCGGGTTCTGCTGATACTCACGACGCTCGAGCATTCCGCCGGCCGTCAGGACCGCCAACCGTGAGGACAATACGGAGTTGGAGATTCCCCCGAGGGCGAGCCAGTCGTTGTATCGCCGCGACCCCAACAGGGCGAATCGCAGAATCCAGAGGTTCCACTCGTCCCCCAACAACCCGAGCGTGACGGCCAGTGCGTTCGGGCCGCCGGCAGGCAACTCGGTGACGCCCGCCGACGCGGTGGGTGTCGAAGATCCGGCTGCATTCACTCGTACCACCCCGAAATCATAGGCCGCGCACCCTGCGGCACCGCGAGACCGTACCGAATGGTCTGCAGAAAGAGTCGGGAATCACTCGGTGCGGGCAATGAGTAACGCTTCCTGAGTGATCTGGCAGATCTGGAGTCCGGATCGATCGAAGACCGCCGCATTCACTACTGCTCTGCCGGTGTGAGCTGTGGGGGTCGAGTGCTCGAAGAGCAGCCACTCGTCCGCCCGCACAGGGCGTTGAAACCACATCGTGTGATCGAGGGACACACCAGTCCAGTCCGTGTCGAGCGAGTGCTCCTGCCCGATGTCGTAGCCGTGCGGAGTCAGCGCGGTTGCCATCAGCATCAGATCACTGGCATAGGCGAGAGCAGCCACGTGAATCAGTGGATCGTCGCTCAGCCGCTGAGCCGAACGCATCCAGATGTTGCGCGGAGGCGCCGCCGAATGCGTCGTGGGGGACTGCGAATCGATGGGGGACACACGAATCTCGATGGCGGAGAACTCCTCCCACACCTCTCCCAACCCACCGTCTGCCTCGGCCAACTCCTGCAACGTCACGCACTCAGCGGGCGGGAGTGCGGCGGGTACTGCGCGACTGTGAGTGATGCCCTCGTCGATCGAGGAGGCAGAGACCGTCGAACGGCAGACAAGTCGTCCGTCCTGGTGGACGTCGACGCCTCTGGTGGACAGGCGTTTTCCGTCCCGAAGGCGATCTACCGAGAACTCGGTCGCGCGATTCGTCGACCCCGGGCGAAGGAAGTGGGTGTGGACGGAACTGATCGCTTTGCCGTCGGTAACCGTGTGCCCGGCTGCGAGAATCGACTGGGCTACCAGTTGGCCGCCGAACAGCTGAGGCAGCCGAACACCGTCGTTCGACCCTTGCCACCGGTCCGGGCCGGTCGATTCCAGATCGAAGACGTCGGCGAGACCACTCGTGGGGGCGCTCACGACGCGTGGTTTCGTGCCGGACGGGGTGGACGAGGTAAGAATCCGCTGGTCCGGGCGACGTAGTCGTCGTAGGCCTGCCCCTTGCTCTTGCGCATGCCGCGTTCGAGAAGGGCCTTACCGCTGTAGCTCACCAGCAGTTTGATCATGACGATCGGAGAGACGATCGTGATCAGCGCCAATGGATCACCAAGCGCGAGGATGAACAGTCCGACCCAGACGCATGCATCACCGAAGTAGTTGGGATGGCGGGTCCAGGCCCAGAGCCCACGGTCCATCACCTTCCCGGCATTGGCCGGATCAGCTTTGAAGCGGGAAAGTTGGTAGTCTCCAACCGATTCGAAGACGAAGCCGACGGTCCAGACCGCGATGCCGATCGCGCCGAGGACTCCGAGGGCGCGAAACTCGTACATCGCGAACTGGACGGGCAGCGACACCACGAGAATGAGAACGCCCTGGAGGCCGTAGATTTTGCGAATCAGGAACGGAACCAGCGGTCCCTGTTGATGTTTGAGCAGGGCAGTATAGCGCTTGTCCTGCCCGTGCCCACGGTTTCGGAAGCCGATGTACAGGCCGAGTCGCATTCCCCAGACCACGGTCAGAGCCAGCACGACGAGGCGACGCAGATCGTTGCCGTCCGACCCGATGGACGTCAGGTACGAGACGACGGCGACGACGGCGAAGCCAGGCCCCCAGCAGATGTCGATGATCGAGTGATTGTTCATGCGGATGGCGACGGCCATCACGACTGCGATGAAGACGAGGACGGCGAGTGCGCTCACACCGAAGTTCAGTGCAAGGTCGCCCAGTGGGATGTCGGTCATGCGCGCGCTTTCTGATTGTGGTGGTCGAGCAGTTCGGAAGCGAAGTCCGCGAAGGCTTCCTGTGCGCTCGGATAGGTGTGAGGAGCGCCGAGTCGGCTGGTCACGAGTAGCGCGTCGAGCGCTTTGGCATCGAGTTCTGTGGTGGTGGGCAAGAATTCGGTCGAGCCCTCGACGGCGTCGGCCGAACGCACCCCGTTGCCTGCCGTGACGATCACCTGCCCGTTGGTCGTGGACTCGGGATCGACGAGGGCGGTGACCACCGGGGCTACCAGGTCGGCCCCCATGATGTCGATGAATCGTGGATCCATTCCGGATTCGGTCATCTGCGTAGTGGCATAGGGCAGTACGACATTGGTGAACACATTGCGACTCGCACCTTCGCCGGCTGCGGTGCGTCCCAATGCGATGACGGCACCCTTGCTGGCGGCGTAGGCGGACACGGTGGGTTCTCCGTGCAGTCCTGCGGTCGAGGCAATCATCACGATGCGCCCGAATCCGGCTTCGCGCATCACTCGGGAGGCTTCGGCGGCGACCAGTGCGGTTCCGACGACGTTTGTCGTGATGACGGTGCTGAGGTTCTCGGCGGTGGTGCGATGAAGCATCTGCGGTGCGCTGACCGCGGCGCTGGTGATGCAGAAATCGAGTCGTCCGAACCGAGTGAGAGCGTCGTCCACCAACTTTCGGCCGACGTCGGGGTCGGTGACGTCGTCGTGGTTGGCGACGGCCTGTCCACCGGCTTCGAGGATTTCGTCGACAACCTGATCTGCGGGGCCTCGGCCGCTCGAATCGAGTGTGCGATTCCGATTGTTGACGATCACCGTGACCCCTCGGCTCGCGAGATGCAGTGCGACGGCACGGCCGAGGCCCTTACCCCCTCCCGTGACGACGGCAACGCGGCCGGAGAGTGAACTGACGGTCATGAGGCGATCCGTTCGACGAGCACCGCGACTCCGACACCGGCGGCGCCGCTGACCGCGGCCACACCGTAGCGACCGTCGCTCCGTACCAGTTCGTCGACACATGCGCCGACGAGAATTGCTCCGGTGGCGCCGAATGCATGGCCCATCGCCATCGTGCCTCCGTTGGGGTTCATGCGGTCCGGCCCGGCGTCCAGGTCGCGGCGGAACCGTAGGCATAGCGCGGAGAAGGCCTCTGCGAACTCGAACACGTCGATGTCCTGTGGACGAAGCCCGGCTCGCGCGATGACTGCCTCCACGGCGCTCTGACCCGCAGTGAGCATGAGGACCGGATTCACCGAAGTCGAGGCGGATCCGATGATCCGTGCGCGAGGGGTCAGGCCGGCTCTCGCCGCGGCTTTCTCGGATCCGAGGAGTAGGAGCGCTGCGCCGTCGGCCATGGCGGGAGAGGATCCGACGGTGTGCAGGTGTTCGATCTTTCCTACCTCGGGATAGGCAGCGAGCGCGAGTGCATCCTGACCGGCGGCGCCGAGCCCTTCGAAGGCGGCAGGCAGCGCTGCGAGTCCCTCTGCCGTCGTGTCGGCCCTGACCAGTTCGTCGTGCGCGATTCCGGCTTCACCATTTCTGCCGGGAACTGGCACAACGGACCGCTCGAATGCGCCGTTGCGCCAGGCCTCGGCAGCCTTGTGTTGGGTTTCGACGCCGTAGGCATCCAACTCGTCGCGGGAGTACCCCTCGATCGTGGCATTCAAGTCGGCGGCAACACCCATATGGATGGAACCGATCTGCGCGATGGTTGCCGGGTCGGTCCACAGCGGTCCGCGATCACTGAACATCGGAGTCCGGGAGACGCTTTCGACGCCACCGGCCACGACGAGGGACACGTCGTCGCCGCGAATGCGGGCCGCGCTCTGGCCGACTGCGTCGACGCCGGATGCGCAGAATCGGTTGAGGGTTGCGCCGGGGACGGAGTCGCCCCAACCGGCAAGGAGTGCGGCAGTTCTAGCGATGTTCGCGCCCTGCTCGTCCACTTGCGATGCGCAACCGAGAACGACGTCGTCGATCTGTTCTGCGGCGAGGTTCGTTCGACCCTGCAAAGCCTTGGCCAGGTGGACGACAAGATCGACTGGGCTGTGTTCGTGGAGGGCACCTCGCGTCGATGCTCGGCCGCGCGGTGTGCGCACGTAGTCGAGGACAAAAGCATCAGTCATTTTCAACCCTTCAATTAGTAGAGTTACTCTGCTAGTTGTAGTACGGTTGCGGTGAAATTACAACCGCCGTTGCGCGGGTATCTCGGTGACGTCACCGAGGCCGGATCGGCAAGGGGAGAGGTCATGACTGTTTCGAACATTTGGATTCTCGGCGGGTACCAATCCGACTTCGCACGGAACTTCACCCGTGAGGAACTCGATTTCGCGAACCTTGCCGAAGAGGTGGTGAACCACACCCTGGACGCGGCGAAGGTTCCTGCCACCGACATCGAGGTGATCCACGTCGGTAATGCCTTCGGTCAATTGTTTGCCGGCCAAGGTCAGCTGGGCGCGATGCCCGCCACCGTGCATCCAGACCTGTGGGGTGTGCCCTCGTCTCGGCACGAGGCGGCGTGCGCATCGGGCAGTATCGCTGTACTTGCAGCGATGGCAGACCTGCGCGCCGGCAACTACGACGTGGCTCTGGTGATGGGTATCGAACTGGAGAAGACGGTTCCGGGTGATGACGCGGCCGGCCATCTGGGCGCTGCAGCCTGGGTCGGACACGAAGGTCAGGAAGCAAAATTCATGTGGCCGTACATGTTCGACCGTGTGTCGAAGGAGTACGGGCGGCGTTACGGGATCGACGAATCTCACCTTCGCGCGATCTCGCAGATCAACTTCGCAAACGCGAAGAACAACCCCAACGCGCAGACACGCGGTTGGGCGGTGCCCGATCTACTCGGGAATGCAGGCGGCGACGACGCCACCAATCCTGTTGTGGAAGGTGGTGTTCGACGATTCGATTGCAGTCAGGTGACCGACGGTGGCGCCGGGGTTGTGCTGGTGACGGACAAGTACCTCCGAGAGCATCCTGATGCCGCGGCGACTCCGCTGGCCCAGATCGCGGGCTGGGGTCACCGGACAGTTGGTTTAGGTCTCGAGCAGAAGCTGGCCCGCGACGCCGATAATCCCTACGTGATGCCACACGTTCGGGATGCGGTGATGGGTGCCTTCTCCCGGGCCCGAGTCGACCTGGCCGGGATAGACGGGATCGAAACACATGATTGTTTCACGGCGAGTGAGTATCTCGCGATCGACCACATCGGTCTGACCGCGCCCGGCGAGTCGTGGAAAGCCATCGAGAGTGGTGACATCGCCATGGGCGGCAAGCTACCGATCAACCCCAGCGGCGGTCTGATCGGCGGTGGTCATCCGGTGGGTGCCAGTGGTGTTCGAATGCTTCTCGACGCGGCCCATCAGGTGACGGGAACGGCCGGCGGTTTCCAAGTCGAGGGTGCGAGCCGCTTTGCGACGCTCAACTTCGGTGGAAGTACGGCCACCACCGTCAGTTTTGTCGTCGACGCAGTTTCCTGAAAGTGCAGCCCAACCCAGCCTTTCCCAATCAGTCGAAAAGAGAATTCCATGGACGTCGAAATCGTAGGCAAGTTGTTGTCCACCCTTCCCGCCGATGACGATCACCCGTATCGCACCGGCCCGTGGCAACCCCAGACCACCGAGTTCAAAGCGGACAACCTCGAAGTCGTATTCGGTGAGGTTCCGAAAGACCTCGACGGTGTCTACCTGCGTAACACCGAGAATCCGCTCCATCCCTCGATGAAGGCGTATCACCCCTTCGACGGTGACGGCATGATTCACATCGTGGGCTTTCGCGACGGAGAGTCGTTCTACCGCAACCGATTCGTACGTACCGACGGCTTGGCGGCCGAGCAGGATGCCGGCGCTGCGTTGTGGGCCGGGCTTGCCGAGTCTCCCAAACTCAGTCGCCCCGAGGGCGGCAAGGGTGCGCGCACCCGGATGAAGGACGCGTCCAGCACCGACGTCGTCGTTCACCGGGGGACTGCTCTCACCAGCTTCTACCAGTGCGGAGATCTGTATCGTCTCGATCCGATGTCGGCGGAGACACTCGGCAAGGAAAGCTGGAACGGCAAGTTCCCCTTCGAATGGGGTGTGTCCGCGCATCCGAAGGTGGACGACAAGACCGGAGAAATGCTGTTCTTCAACTACAGCAAGGAAGCGCCGTACATGCACTACGGCGTCGTGGACTCGGCCAACGAGTTGGTCCACTACGTCGACGTCCCACTTCCCGGTCCGCGCTTGCCGCACGACATGGCCTTCACGGAGAACTACGCGATCCTCAACGACTGCCCCTTGTTCTGGGATCCGGTTCTGCTGGAGAAGGGCGCGCACGTCGCGAATTTCCATCCCGATATCCCGCTGCGTCTCGGAGTCATCCCACGCCGCGGAAATACCTCTGACATCAAGTGGTTCGAAGCCGATCCGACCTATGTCCTGCACTTCGTGAACGCCTACGAAGAGGGCGACGAGATTGTTCTGGACGGTTTCTACCAGGGCGATCCGGAACCGTCGGACAACGGTATGGGCAATCAGTGGGAGCGCGCCTTCCGTTTCCTCGCTCTCGATCGTATGCAGACCCGGCTTCACCGCTGGCGTTTGAACCTGGTCACCGGAGCCACGCGTGAGGAGCAACTCAGTGACTCGATCACCGAATTCGGCATGATGAACGGCAATTTCGCGGGCGAGAAGTACCGATACGCCTATGCGGCTTCGGGTAAACCGTCGTGGTTCCTGTTCGACGGCTTGGTCAAACACGACCTGCTGACGGGCAACGAGGAACGATTCTCCTTCGGTGACGGTGTGTACGGCAGCGAGACTTCGATGGCGCCGCGCGTGGGTGGTACCGCCGAAGACGACGGCTATCTCATCACGTTGACCACTGACATGAACGAGGATGCGTCCTTCTGCTTGATCTTCGACGCTGCCCGCGTCGGAGACGGACCGTTGTGTAAACTTCGCCTTCCCGAACGAATTTCGAGTGGTACGCACTCGACGTGGGCTCCGGGCGCCGAGCTCCGACGCTGGCAGAGTGCCGACACCGCCGCCGAAGCGGTCGGACTGTGACGGGCACGCACGACGCGGGCACGTGGGAGATCCTGCGACAGGTGGTGATCGGTGCACGAGACGTGGACAAGACCGGTCACCAATTGCGCGAAGCATTGAATCTGGCACCAGGATTCGCGGATCCACTGCTCGAAGGCATCGGTTTGGCCGACGAGACCTTGGCCGTCGGGCCGCAGGCATTTCTCGAGATCGTCGCGCCGCTCGACGAGACGGTCTCGCTGGCGAGATGGATCCGCAAGGGCGGAGGGGAGGGCGGCTATGCACTCTCGATCCAGGTTTCGAACATCGAGCCCTATCTGGAACGTGCAGCTGCGGCCGATGTTCGGACGGTGGCCGATCTCGAGGCCTACGGTCACCGGATCGTCCAACTTCATCCCGGTGATCTCGGACTGCTCGTGGAACTCGACGAGATTCCCGACGCCGACGAGTGGTTCTGGGATGAGACGGAGAAGGAAGTTTCCCTCGATCCCTGGGTCGACGACATCCTCGGCGTCGACGTGTCCTCGCCCGATCCGGCCAGGACGGCGACGCTGTGGGCCGAAGTGTTCGGAAAGGAACCGGTCTCGGCGCAACCACTCTCGATCAGGCTGGGATCACGCGTCGTGTCGTTCGTTCCGGGGGAGCGATCGATGCTCACTGCAATCGATCTGGCGGCGTCGAGCGGCGCGTCTGCCGTCGAGCCGGGGCTGATCGTCGGCGGCGTGGAGTTCCGGATTCACCCACGCTGAGCGTGCTTCACATCGAACGACAGAAATCGGGGCCGATCGCTCGAAGCGACCGGCCCCGAATTCGTGTCATGGACTCAAGCGAAGTCCTGTCGCAAACGAGTCTTGAGCAGCTTCCCGCTAGCGTTGCGTGGCAGCTCCTCGATGAACCGAACCGCACTGGGGCACTTGAAGTGAGCCAGTCGCTCGCGTGACCACTCGATGATCTCCGCTTCGGTTGCATCCGAATCAGCAGCTCGAACGACCACGGCAAGGGGAGTCTCACCCCACCGATCGGAGTGAACGCCGACTACCGCCACCTCGCGGATGCCGGGGTGCCCGGAGAGAACACTCTCCACCTCGGCCGGATAGACGTTCTCACCGCCGGAGACGATCATGTCCTTGAGGCGGTCGTGGAGGTAGAGATAGCCGTCCTCGTCGAACGATCCGCCGTCTCCGGTGCGAAGCCAGTCGCCGTCCAACATGGTGGCCGCAGTGGCTGCTTCGTTACGCCAGTAACGCTTCATGACGTGAGGGCCGCCGATGACGACCTCGCCGCGGGTACCGACCGGGACGTCTTCGAGCGTCACGGGATCGACTATGCGGATGGGCACTCCGAACATCGGCTGCCCGACGGACTTCAACCGATGCGCGGTCGACTCGTCGGTCGCCCGATGATCTTCCGGGGTCAGCATGGTGACGCCGCCGGTCGACTCGGTGAGTCCGTATGCCTGCAGGAAACTACACCCGAAGACCTCGGTCGCGTCTTGCAACAGGGGCAGTGGCATCGGCGCGGCTCCGTAGACCAGGAACTGCAGGGCACTCCAATCTGCCTCGCGCACAGCCGTAAGGGAGGTCAGGACGCTGATCACCGCGGGAACGGCGACCGCATGCGTGACTTTGTACTCCTGCATCAGCGCGACGAGTTCGAGAGGTCCGGCGATGGTCTCGAGCAGTAGAGCGCCACCGCCGAGCGTCGTGACCAGGGCGAGACCCAGTCCGGCCACATGGAAGAACGGAACCGGGCACATAGCCACGGAGTCGGTGTCGAGATCGAGCAGGTGATACATGGTGGCGAGGGCACGGCCGAGGTTGGCGCCGGTGAGTTCGATTCCCTTCGGGTGACCGGTGGTTCCCGACGAGTAGAAGATCAGCGCTGTGTCGTCGGGGCGGCGCGACGACCCCGGATCGTCGTCGCCGACACCGGAAAGCCAGTCGTTCCACGAGATCGAGTTTCCGGAACCGTCCACCGTGACGACGGTCCGGACGCTACCGACCGCCGCGGCGACGTCGGAGAGGCCCTCATCGCCTGCTCCGAGTACGACAACGGTCGGCTCGCTGTTGCTCAGGATGTAGTCGACCTCGCCCGGTGCCAGCCGATTGTTGACGGCCGTCAGGATCGAGCCCATCTTCGAAGATCCGTACAGGACGGAGAGGAAAGACGGTGCATTGGCCCCGATGTACGCCACCCGGTCGCCGGGTCGAACACCATCGCGCAGAAGTGCATTCGCGACACGATTTGTTTCGATGTCGAGTTCGCGGAAACTGGTACGCCCGTCATCGGAGATGACGGCGGTGCTCTCCGGACTGGCAATCGCCCGGCTGCGTAGCAAGTCTTCCAGATTCTGCACGGGGCGACCGTCGGGCAGGAGCGCGTTCACGGAAGGTTCACGGACGGCAGGTTCACGGACGGCAGGTTCACGGGTGGCAGGTTCACGGGTGGCAGTCGAACCTACGTCCGTCGGCTGAGTTGTCATGCTGAATGCTCCAATCTGAAGGGGGCAAAGACAGGGGGTTCGAAAATGCCGGCGGGAGCAGCGAGTACATGCTCGACGGCGCGTAGTGCCGGGCCTGCAGTGATGAACTGACCGGCTGTCGTGCGACTGTTCGGATCTTGTGGTTCGACCAGGTTGACGGTCATCACGATCTCGGGTTTGCCGAAGAGGTGGACTTCCCATTGGTCCCGTCCCGCGTATTCGTCGCGATCAGGTTCCATGGTCCAGATGATGGCGAGGGTGAGGAACTGCTTTCCGTCGACCATTGCGTGCCAGCGCCATTCGGTGGTTCCGACGGTTCCCGCGGCGATGCGTCCGGCGGCGACGTCGAGATCCGTACGTGCCGGAACGACCCTGTGATCGGACACGACCTCGTCGTAGGTGACGCCCAGGCGCTCGCACATGAACGCGATGGTCTCGAGGTACAGCGACGCGTACAGCGAGGGCAACGGCCCGGTGCCGTCCAGGTCCTTCGGGGGCGAACCCATTCCCATCACGGTGAACGCGAAGTCGGGGTCAGGCATGCCGCGAGCGTCGAGCACCTCGTCGATCGTAATTCGGTCGAGTTCGATCGATGTTCCCGTCAGCGCCAACGCCAATCGCTCGCCGATGACACCTGGGCTCACGCCGACCCCGTAGAGCGTCGAATCGCCTTCCTTGCATGCTTGGGCGAACATGTGCTCGCGTTCGGTGCCGTGTGCGCGGGGGAAATGCTGCCCGGCCGTCGTGATCACGTTGATCCCGGCGCGAAGCAGACGGCACAGATCGTCGTCGTGGCGTTCGTACGGAATCTGCAACCGTGGACTGTGGATGAGAACCTGTGGGCGCGAGCGGATGATCTCGTCCACGTCGCGTGTAGCGATCACCCCCGTCGGTGCTCGTCTGGCGATGTCACCGGCGTCTCGACCCGCCTTGGCGTCGCTGTACACGTAGAGGCCGACCAACTCGAGGTCGGGACGATCGATGATTCCGCGTAGCGCCGTCTTGCCGATGGCGCCGGTCGCCCACTGGGCAACACGAATCGGATCGCTCATGATCGGGTGGTCAGTTCGCCGGCGAAGAGGAGCTTGCCCAGTCCGCGTTCGTACCGAATCGGATCGCGGGCCAGGCGCGCACGCGCGTCGATTGCCATGAAATCGGTGTCGCACGTCCACTCGCCGCGTTGCATGGCGGCGAGTCCGGTTGCCGCGATGTCGAGAGGGTTTTCCTTGTGGCCCTGCACATGTGACGCCATGCGGGTGTCGACGCTGCCGACGATCAACGACGTGACGGTGATGCCGTGCGGTTCGAGTTCGGCGCGAGCGATGCCGCCGAGCGACAGAGCAGCCGCCTTGGCCGGTGAATAGCCACCCATGAAGGCGGTCGGAGCGATTGCGGCCACCGACAGGACGTTGACTATCGATCCTCCGCCGCGGGCGGCGAGTACCGGCGCGAAGGCGCGGATCATCGTCAGAGGCCCGAAGTAGTTGACCTCCATCTCGGCTCGCGCAGCCGCTTGGTCGTCGGCCTCGATCAACCGATTCCCGGTGAACAGTCCGGCATTGTTGACGACCACTGTGGTGTCACCGCACGCCCGGGCCGCTGCATCGACGAGTCCTGGATCGGTCACGTCGAGTTCGACGATGTGTGCTCCGGTGGATCGCAGCTCGGCGGGCGCCTCGTCGGGATTTCTCACCCCTGCATAAATTTTGGCGGCACCCATCGACTTCGCCTGTTGGACGAAGGCCAAGCCGAGCCCTCGATTGGCGCCGGTGACGAGGACAGTCGCGCCCTCTATCGGCGTTCCGCGAAACCTTGTCATGAGTGCTCCTGTGTCTGCCGGGTGTAGATGAGGTCGTCGGGAAATTTCTTGCTCTTCTTCAAAGACGTTTCAGGCGCGAGCATCCCGAAGATCCAGCCTTCGGCTGTGGCCATGTCGTGGTTCCAGTCCCACCGCAGGGCGCGGTGGCGGATTCCCCACCTGCCGTCCTCGTAGCCGAAGCGGTCGATCAGGCGCGCCGAGGTGAGTGTGTCGGCTATGCCGTCCGAGTGCTTGATTCGCGCGAAGGCAAGCACGTAGGACTCGACGTGTGCTGTGTCCCCGTCGAGTTCGACCAAGACGTTGGTCATTGCGTGGGTGGTCAGTGACCGTGGGTGGGTGATGGCCCCGGCGATGTGGTCGATGTAGTCGTCGGCGGTGCCGGTGAAGACACCCCCGTGGTCTTCGGTTGCGCCGGGTAGATAACACCGCCTGGCGTCCTCGACGTCGCCGCGATCGGCGGCTCGGAGGAAACGAGCCAGAACCTCGTAGATTTCCTGCTTGGCGACGAGAGCGTCGACCCGGCTGTAGTCCCTGACGTCTGGGCCCCCGCCGCTGTCGACTGCGTGAATGTTGTTGGACCTCACGATGATGTCCCTTCTCGGCTCCGGATCGGGGGCCGCACGTTGACGGAGTGCCTCTGTTTACTGTAGTAATCTCTATCACACTGTTAATTGAAGTGTCACGAGGAGGTGAAACCAATGCTTGGAAACACACCACCCGCACAACCTGCGAATGACCCGGTCGTACTCACGCTCTCCGATGTATCGATCGAATTCGGCGGAGTCACGGCTCTCGACGACGTCGGCTTCGACGTCCACGCCGGCCAGATCTGCGGACTCATCGGGCCGAACGGCGCTGGTAAGACCACGCTGTTCAACTGCATCACAAGGATTTACGAACCGAGTCGCGGTGTCATCACCTGGCAAGGAACCGACCTCTTGGGATTGCGGCCCTATGCATTGGCATCTGCAGGGATCGCTCGGACCTTCCAGAATCTCGCACTGTTCAGCGGCATGAGCGTCTTCGACAACACCATGGTCGGCGGATCGTCTCGGGGCCGCTTCGGACTGGCGAGCGGGGTTCTCGGCTGGCCTCCAGCGCGCGCCCGAGTCCGAGAACTGCGAGAGAAGGCCTGGTACCTGCTCGAACGCCTCGAACTCGTCGACGTCGCGAACGCGCCGGCAGCAGGCCTTCCGTTCGGAACACTCAAGCGCGTCGAACTGGCACGAGCATTGATGTCCGAGCCTTCGCTGCTTCTGCTCGACGAGCCCGCCGGCGGGCTCACACACAGCGAAGTCAAGGAGCTGGGAGAACTGATCGTCTCGCTCCGCGACGACTTCGGCTTCGGAGCGCTTCTGGTCGAACACCACATGGGATTGGTGCTGGGTATCTCCGATCACGTTGTCGCACTGAACTTCGGCCACAAGATCGCTGAAGGTACTCCGGCGGAGATCCAGCAGAACGACGCCGTGATCAATGCCTATCTGGGGCGAGCGGCATGAGCCTGCTGAGCGTCGATGATCTGCATGCCGGTTACGGGCGAGGCAATGTACTGCACGGGGTTTCGCTCGACGTGGAACCCGGCGGGGTCGCTGTTGTTCTCGGCGCGAACGGTGCCGGCAAGACCACCATGATGCGTGCGCTTGCCGGATTGATTCCGCACCAGGGAACGATCACCTTCAACGGTTCGCCGCTCGGATCCAAACCTGAACGCGCCGTGGCCGCCGGCGTCAGCCTTGTCCCACAGGGCCGTGGAACTCTCGGTCAACTGTCGGTACGTGACAACCTGCTCGTCGGCGCTGCGCTTCGCAACGACAAGGCGGAGATCGAGGCCGACATCGAGCGGTGGTGTGAGACATTTCCGGTGCTCGCGAGGAGGTCCACACAGTTGGCAGGTTCGCTGTCAGGCGGTGAACAGCAGATGCTCGCGGTCGCGCGGGCATTGATGAGCCGTCCCACCCTGCTTTTGTGCGACGAACCGAGCCTGGGTCTGGCGCCCATCGTCATCGCCGAATTGTTCGACACGCTCGGTGCGATCAACCGGAGCGACGGAACTGCACTGCTGATCGTGGAACAGAATGCCGATCTCGCGATGAAACTCGCGTCGAAGGTCTTCCTGCTCGACGTAGGCACCATCGTCGCTGCCGGCACGCCCGAGGAATTTCGTTCGGACGACGTCGTGCGCAGCGCCTATCTCGGGTACCAGGAGTAAACGGTGACACTCTTTCTCGAACGACTCATCTCCGGATTGACCAACGGCTCGATCTACGCAATTCTCGCGCTGGCACTCGTGGTGGTGTTCCGTGCCACCGGCACGATCAACTTCGCTCAGGGCGAGTTGGCCCTGTTCACAACCTTCGTGGCGTGGTGGCTCACAACGATGTCCTGGCCGATCTGGGCCGCGATCGGAGCGGCTCTCGCTCTCGGCTTCCTGCTCGGGGCGTTGATGGAGCGTCTGCTCATCCGGCCGGTTCAACGTAGAAGTGACATGGCAGTGCTGATAGTGGCACTGGGATTGTTCACCGGGCTCAACTCGTTGGCCGGAATGCTGTGGGGGAGCGAAACGAAGATCATGCCGAGCCCGTTTCCCAACGGTCCCACCGACTACATCTCAGTGGGCGGCGCGCGCGTGTACGGCGACGCACTGGGCGTACTGGTTGCGCTCGTTGTCCTACTTGTGTTGATGTCCTTGCTCTTTCGCAAGACGAGAGTCGGTCTGCACATGCGTGCCGTCGCGGACAATGCCGAATCTGCCACTCTCGCCGGAGTTCCGACCAGCCGGATACTCGCAATCGGCTGGGGTGTTGCGGCAGCGATCGGCGCACTGGCCGGTGTCCTGGTCACTCCGCTCTCGCCGCAACAACTCGGCCTCACGACCATGTTCCCGATCTTCATCGCAGCATCTGCGGCAGCGCTGTTCGGCGGTCTGGACAGTCTTGTCGGCGCAGTTGTGGGTGGGTTGACGATCGGTGTTCTGGAATCGATGCTCAGCGGCTACATTTCGGTCATCGGCGGTTCGCTGCAGCAGACATCCGCGCTACTGATCATCGTGGTGATCCTCTTCGTCAGACCCAATGGACTGTTCGGTACCAAGAAACTGGAGCGGGTATGACGACGCTTGCCGAGAGAAATGAACCCGCGGTCGCCGAAAAGGCAGTCAGGCAGCCGCGTGTGGTGGTTGCCGGATCGACGTCGTACCGGATACTCCAACTGGTTCTGCTGGTGGCTGCCGTCTGTGCCCTGCTCCTCGTGTCGCAGAGCGCGCCGTTTCGCGTAGGGCAGTTCACGAGTGTCTTCATCATCGCGATTGCCATCGCCGGACTGAATATCGTCAGCGGGTACACCGGACTTCTGTCGATCGGCCATTCTGCCTTCTTCGGCCTCGGCGCGTACACGACCGGCGTTCTGATCGTCGATCGCGGATACTCGCCGTTGACCACAATCCCGATGGCAGTCGTATTGTGTTTCGTACTAGGACTTCTCGTCGGGCTTCCCTCCTTGCGGATCAAAGGGCTGTATCTGGCCCTCGTTACCCTCGCCGTCGCTGTGGCGTTTCCCGAAGTGATCCGCAAGACCGGGGATCTCACCGGTGGCGCGGCCGGCATGGTCGTTCGTGCGAATCTTCTGGTCCCGCCGAAATGGACGGGTTTGACCCGCGCGGACACCTATCTCTGGATCTTCTGGGTTTCGGTAGTGACGCTGGCAGTGGTCATGCTCCTGATCCGCAATCTCGTCAAGAGTCGATTCGGTCTGGCAATGGTTGCGGTGCGCGACAACGAGATTGCGGCGAGTGCAAACGGCATCAACGTCGCGCGGGTCAAGATTCTCGCTTTCGGACTTTCCGGCGCGATCACCGGTCTGGCAGGTTCGCTGTTCACGATGTACATCGGCGCGCTCTCACCCGAGTCCTTTTCGTTGATGAAGTCGATCGAGTTCATCACCGGACTGGTGTTGGGCGGAATCGCAACGCAATTCGGCCCGATCGTCGGGGCTACGGCAGTGGTGTTCCTGCCGTACTACACCGGAAGCGTCACCGACGGCCCCGTGTCGGGAGTGGTGTTCGGCGCGGTGCTGATCGCGATCGTGTTCTTGATGCCGGACGGAATCGTCGGCCGGATCAACAGCGTTCTCCGACGGTTTGTCCTGGTGGTTCCCGCAGATCATCCCAAGTATCGCGAAGGTGAACCCCGCACCTGAGCGCCGTCTCCCTCGCCCACTCTCGTTTCTCTCAACTCACAGCAAGGAACTGGACGATATGAAAAGGCAGACCACGATTCCCGCAGTCATCGCCGCTGCGGCACTACTCCTTTCGGCCTGCGGAGGTAACTCCGACGCAGAGAGCAACACGTCGACCTCGGCCGGAGCAGTATCGGTCGACGACTGCAGCGATCCCAGTGGTGCCGCGGCGCCGATCACCGACAAACTCACGGTGGGGTGGAGTGGGCCGACGTCCGGCCCGCTCGCCGACGCGGTCGGCAACGTGATCGAAGGAATGCGAGCACGGTTCGAGGTCGAGAACGCGGCCGGCGGCGTCGGCGGCGTCAAGCTCGACGTCGTGGTCAAGGACGATGCCTTCTCCCCGGAGCGCGCCAAAGCCAATGTCGGAGAGTTCATTCAGAAGGACAAGGTCGACGTTCTGGGCACGTTCGGAGCAGGCCAGTTGAACGCCATCGCGGACGACCAGACCACTGCCTGTGTTCCACTGCTCTTCGCGCAGGCAGGCATGCCCGAGTTCCGGGTGATCGAAGACTTTCCGTGGACCACGGAGTATCTACCGGATCCGGGCGTCGAGATGGAGGTAGTGGTCGAAAGCCTGAAGAAGAAGTATCCGAGCGGCGCCAAGGTTGCCTTGGCCACGAACCAGACCGAGTCCGGACAAGGGATCGCCAACGGCTTCAAGTCCGCGATCGAAGGAACGAACTTCGAGATCGCAGCCGAAGAGGCGCTGACCGACCCCAAGACGGCGGCATCGACCCTCAAAGCCAGTGGCGCCGAGGTATTGGTGGTGGCCGGTGTCACCACCGATTGCCTCGCGATCACCCAGGCGATCGGACGTGTCGGATGGAAGCCCGACACCGTGATTCAACCGTCGAACTGCGTCGACGGTGCGACGCTGTATGCGCCCGCCGGTGATGCTGCCGACGGGCAGCAGGTGATGGTGTGGCTCAAGGATCCCAACAACGCCCTCTACAAGGACGACGCGGCGGTACGTGACTACCTGGCCGGTGCGGCTGCTCACGGTGCCGATTCCCCGACCAACAGCTACACCGTGAACGGCTGGGCCATCGGTGACCTGTTGGTGGACAACTTCACTCGGGCCTCTGAGTCGTCTGACGGACTCTCACGCGCCAGCATCATGAGTGCCGCACGAACGCAGGACTACCACCCGCCGATGTTCATCGACGGAATCAAATTCACGATGACCGCGGACCATGCATTGGGAATCCTGGCATTCCAGCCGTTCGAGTGGAACGCCGCTACCCAGGCGTTCGAGAAGCAGGGCGACGTGATCGACATTTCCGGCCGTTACGAGAACTGAAACGAGTACGCGAATGAACAAGGCACACAGGGGATTGCATCCTCGCGTCAAGGTGGACGAATACACCTCGAAAGGGTGGTGGTCCGCCGAGACGATCGATCAGGTGTTCCGGGCGCAGGTGCGGGTACGCGGTGACGAACTTGCCGTGGTTGATCCGGCGAACCGGAGCGAGTTGTCCGGCGGAGATCCGCGACGCCTCAGTTGGAACCAACTGGAGAGCGAAGTCATCGCGCTCGCTGCCGGCTTCTCCGAGGTGGGTTTGGGCCGGGGAGATGTTCTGGGCGTGCAGATGCCCAATACCGTCGAATTGGTCGAGGTCTACCTTGCAGCGTGGTCTCTGGGGATCGTGGTCTCGCCATTGCCCATGCAGTACCGCGAACGTGAAGTGGAAGGAATGGCAAACCAGGCGGCGTTTGCAGCATTTGTCACCGTACCCAGTTTTGGTGACAGACTCCCTGCTACGGAGATCGCTGCAATCAGATCCCGGATTCCTTCTCTGAGATCGGTGTTCGCCTACGCTCCCGCATCCGAGCTTCCGGCCCAGTTGCCCGCCGGTGTCGTGGGGCTGAGTCCTCGGGCGGCCACCGAAACACAGCGCAGTGAATTGGATGTAGGAATCACCGAAGATCCCAACGACCCCAACGATGCGATGACGATCTGTTGGACCTCCGGGACCGAAAGCGAACCGAAGGGGGTCCCACGTTCGCACTACGAGTGGCTGGCCATCTGCTGGGCCACGATCGACGCTCCCGACATCGTCGTCGGCGACGTCTTGTTGAACCCGTTCCCGATGGTCAACATGGCCGGAATCAACGGAATGTTCCTGCCGTGGCTCCGCACGGGATGTGTACTGGTACAGCACCACCCGTTCGATCTTCGAGTTTTCCTCGGGCAGATCGAGGCCGAGCGCGTGACGTACACGGTAGCGCCGCCTGCGCTGTTGTGGATGCTGCTCGCCGACGAGTCGATGCTCGCGGCGGTCGACCTGTCGAGCTTGACTCGGATCGGTTCGGGTTCGGTGCCACTGCAACCTCCGATGGTCCGGGGATGGCAGGAGCGATACGGAATCGGAGTCATCAACTTCTTCGGATCCAACGAAGGCATCAGTCTGCTCTCCTCGCCTGCGGACATGCCGGATCCGGACGACCGCGCACGGTACTTCCCCCGCTTCGGTGTCGAGAACTTTCGCTGGAGCACCAGAATCTCCGACTGGATGGACGTGCGCTTGGTCGACGTGGTCACCGGCGAGGACATCACCGAAGTCGGGCACCCGGGTGAGTTGCGAATCAGCGGACCGACGGTCTTTGCCGGCTATCTCGGCGATCGGCCGTCTCCGTTCGACGAGCGCGGATTCTTGTGCACCGGAGATATCTTCGAGATTGCCGGTGATCACGGACAGTTTCTCCGCTACCTGGATCGAGGCAAGGACCTGGTGATCCGCGGTGGAATGAACATTGCTCCGGCCGAATTGGAGGGGTTGATCGCCGAGCATCCGGCCGTCGCGGACGTGGCCGTCATCGGCGACCCCGACGAAGTGCTCGGTGAGCGCGTCGCAGCAGTGGTGACACTTCGACCCGAGACGGAACTCGAACTCGATGCTCTGGTTGCGTTCCTGAAGGACAAGCGCATCGCGTCGTACAAACTTCCCGAGCGGCTGGAGATTCGGAAAGAACTGCCGCGCAATTCGACTGGAAAGATCCTCAAGCGTGAGCTTCGACAGAAGAGTGTGGCATGAGTGTGATGAACGACAGTGACAAGCTTGCGTTGGCGCGTGAGATGTTCCAGGCGTGGGACGTCATGGACTGGGCACGCGTCGTCGACCTGTTCGCCGAAGACGGTGTGCTCCACAGCGTGATGCAGGAACCTCTTGTCGGCAAGGAGGCTGTAGCTGGCCGAATTGCATTGCTGGCAAGCAAGTGTGAACGGATCACCCTGAAGATCGAGTCGCTCGGTGTGATCGACGGCAGGGTTTTTGTCCAGCGAGTGGACGATTTCCACTTCGACGGGACCCACGGCGTCGTTCCTGTTGTCGGAATCCTCAGCATGGTAGACGGGCTGGTCACAGAGTGGCTCGAATACTACGACCGTCCGACACTCTTGAAGGGAATGGGTCTTGTCTCCGACTTCGAGTAGAGGTTTGCCGACCATCGACATCTCCCTGGGGTTGTGGCAGGACCGTCCGCCGCGGGAGGTGACCACTACCGCGCGCCTCGCCGACAAACTCGGGTTCGGCCGAGTGTGGGTGGGGGAGATGGCGACGTACGACGCCTTTGCTCTGGCGACGTCGGTCGGCGTCGGCTTCGAGTACTCCGAACTGGTGGTCGGCCCACTCGCGGTGACGGTTCGTGATCCGGCGATGATCGCGATCGGGGCGGCGTCGGTGGCCGATCTCACCGGGCGCCACGTGTCGATCGCCTTGGGTACGTCCAGCACTGTCGTGGTCGAAAAATGGCATGGACGAAGCAGGTCCGGGGCAGCTCGGGCGCTCGCGGAGTCCGCCCGCGGTGTGCGAGCGCTCATGAACGGCGAGCGGGGTGAAGTCGCCGGCACGGTGATGCGGACCAGTGGATACCGGCTGCGACTTCAACCGCCGGGCGGCCGGCTGATCGTTGCGGCATTCGGGGACAAGGCGCTTCGGGCCGCGGTGGAGTTGGGCGACGAACTGGTGCTCAATCTGGTCAGCCCGGAGCAAGCGGGGCGCCTGATCACACGGTGCAAGGAAATCGCTGCCGAGTTGGAAACCGGCATGCCTTTCGTGTCGGTGTGGGCACCGGCTGCCGTCGCCGAGAATGGACCGTCACAGGTGTCGATCGATCAACTTCGACGCGGGCTCGTACCGTATCTGGCTGCTCCGGGGTACTCGGACATGTTCGTCCGCGCGGGCTTCGCTGATGTGATCGAGGCAGCCAGGGCCGGGGCCGCGCCGCGCGAGCTCTTGAGCCAGGTCTCGGACGCGATGGTGGCAACGGTGGGAATCGTCGGGACTCCGGCCGATGCCCGCGAGCAACTCGAGGCGTACCGAGCGGCGGGAGTGGACTCCGTCGTGGCCGTGCCTTCATCCACTGATTCGGATCCTGCCGGCAAAGTGACCATGGAACTTCTTGCGGAGATGGCATGACGGACCCCCGACGAACTTACTCTCAGGTAAGTTCGTCGGGGGTCCGTCTAACCGAAGGAGTAGCCGTGAGTGATCGCGTTCGTGTCGAGGTAGTGCAGTCGGTGGCGTACGTGACGCTCAGCCGACCGGAGAAACTCAACGGTCTCGATCTGGACATGCTCGACGCCCTGGTGGACGCCGCTCGAACTATCGAAGCTGATCGTTCGATCCGGGGCGTGATTCTTCAAGGCGCGGGTGACGCGTTCTCGGCCGGGTTGGACTTCGCCTCTGCGGGTAAGCAACCGAGGCGCATGGCGAAGGCCTTCGCGAAGTTTCCCGGTCAGAAGACCAACCTCTTTCAACGCGCGTGCTGGGTGTGGCGCGAATTGCCCGTTCCGGTCATCGCGGTCATTCACGGGCACTGCTTCGGTGGTGGACTGCAATTGGCGCTCGCCGCAGACTTTCGATTCTCCACGCCCGATTGCACGTTCTCGGTGATGGAGGCGAAGTGGGGATTGATCCCCGATATGACCGGAACGGTCACGATGCGCGAACTCGCGACGATGGACGTCGTGAAGCGCCTTGCCATGACTGCTGAACTGTTCGACGGAAATCAGGCTCTCGAGTGGGGATTCGTGAGCGGAGTCAGCGACGATCCGATCAAACCGGCACAGGAACTGTTGTCGCAGATCACGACTCGCTCGCCGGATGCCGTCGCAGCAACGAAGACCTTGCTGCACAAGACCTGGAACCGCTCGCCTCGCGGTGCGTTCTGGATCGAGTCGCGGATTCAGTTGGCGCTGATGCGAGGCAAGAACCACAAGATCGTACGCACCGCCAATGCCGCGAAGAAGTTGCCGGAGTTCGCCTTTCGAAAGTTCGGCTGACGAACTCCGGCGTCGCGACGCCGCGGGGCGTCCACATCGAGGTCGATCACACCATCAGGTCGCGGCCAGATCGGTCCTTGATGAGCATCGTCGCGACAAACGACACTGCGGCCAACAGGGCGAGATAGATCGAGATGGCAAGGGTGCCACCGGTCTTGCCGAGGAGCCACTGTGCGACGGTGGGAGCAAAGGCGCCGCCGAAGATGGTGCCTACCGCGTAGGAGATCGACGCACCGCTGTAACGGATCGAAGCCGGGAACAGTTCGGCGAACAATGCGGGTTGAGGTCCGTACGACAGCCCGAGTCCGACCGAGAACAGGATCATCGCCACGTAGATCCAGCCGAGATTCCCGGTGTCGACGAGGAGGAAGAACGGCACCGCGAAGAGGACCATTGCGAGGTTGCCCACGTTCATCACCGTGGTGCGGCCGCGTCGATCCGACCAGTAGGCGCCGATCATGGTGAAAACGCCCCACGTGACGGCACTTGCGAGCGTGGCAATCAGTAGTTCGGTCTTACCCAGGCCATAGGTCTTGGTTGCGTACGCGACGATGAATCCGCCGATCACCATGTAGCCGTTGCCGTTTGTGCCGATGAAGGACAGCGCCGCGAGTACGACCTGCTTCGGGTGTTTCTTGAACAGAGTTCGGATAGGCGTGTTGCTCTCGGTGCGGCGTTCCTTGAGTTCGGCGAATACGGGTGACTCGCTGACCTTGCTTCGAATGTAGAAGCCGACGCCGATCAACACGACGCTGAGCAGGAACGGCACTCGCCATCCCCAGGTGGTGAACTGTTCGTCCGTGAGGGTGAATGTGCACAGTGCCAAAACGCCGGTGGCGAGCAACATTCCGAGCGGTACTCCCATCTGCACGAACGCTCCGAAGAACCCTCGACGCTTGGTGGGTGCGTGTTCGACGGCAAGAAGAGCGGCCCCGCCCCATTCGCCGCCCGTCGAGAATCCTTGGACGACGCGAAGCAGGATCAACAGGATCGGTGCCCAGATTCCGATCGATGCATACGTCGGCAGCACGCCGATGAGAACCGTCGCGGCACCCATCATCGCCAACGTCGCGACCAGGACACGTTTGCGGCCGAGCCTGTCGCCGAGATAGCCGGCCACGATGGCACCGAGAGGACGGAAGACAAAGCTGATGCCGACCGTGACGTAGGAGACGATCTGGCCGGCCGAGCCCATCGGCTTGAAGAACAGGTCGGCAAAGATCAGGGCTGCAGCTTGGGCGTAGATGAAGAAGTCGTACCACTCGACGGTGGTGCCGACCATCGACGCCATCGCGGCGCGGTCGTATTCCTTCGCGGCGGGCTTGGTGCCAGTTCTGGTTGTGGTCATCGAGCTACTTTCTGCCAGTCACGTGGTTCACCGACACGGTGAAACTGCGAAGTCGGAACAGGGGAGAAACGCTGTTCGATCTGCGACGTTGCCGGTGTGCTCGGTGCATGCTTTTGGCTGACTCGGAGCGTTCCTGCGCGATCTCATCGTCGATTTCGGCAACCGAATGATCGGTAGGTAATGAATTATGCAGAAGTGTGAGCGTCAACACAAGCGATGCCGGAAAAGTCTGATTGTTTGATGCGGAGCGTGCGAGAAGTCAGCGACTCACGGGTGGAGTGACGCCGCGATCCGCAGATCGATTTCCCTGGCGCTGAGCAGATGGTCGAGGACGAGAACCGCACAACCGAGGATGCCGGATTGTGCGCCGTGGCTGACCGAAGCGATCTGAAGCTTTCGGGTGGCAAGCGCCGTTGCGTTGCCGTAGACGGACTCCCGAAGCCCGGCGAGGAAGAGTTCGTCCGCCTCGGCCATGTCGCCGCCGATGATCAGGACCTCGGGATTGAGGAGATTGACCGCGCCGGAAATGACGTCGCCGATCAGTCGGCCGCTGCTTCTGATGAGCCGGCGGGCTTCGCTGTCGCCGTCCAGGGCGAGGCGGACGACATCACGCACGTGACCGACGCTTCGGCCCTGATCTCGGAGGGCGTGCACGAGAGCCCAACCGCTGGCGACAGTTTCGACGCAGCCGACGTCGCCGCAGCGACACTTCATGCCCCGCGCTGCAGCGGTTTTGGTATGCCCGATCTCGCCGGACGCTCCGAGTGAACCGCGTTGGAGGACTCCGCCCATGACGATTCCTGCGCCGAGGCCGGTTGACGCCTTGATCATCAGGAGGTTGGGCGCACTCTCGCGTCGCTCGCTCAATTCGGCCAGAGCCATCACGTTGGCATCGTTGTCCGCGAACAGCGGAGCCGTGGTCACCGATGCCAGATAGGGGGCAAGCGCGACTCCGTCCCACCCCGCCATCATCGGAGAGTCGAGGCTTGCTCCCGCGGCGACGTCGACCGTTCCGGGAATGCTCAGTCCGATTCCGATGACCTCGGTAGACGCGCGGTGGACCTGGGCCAGTAGTGACGAAAGATGCTCGGCAATTTCGGGCATCAGTTCGTCGGGGCCGACCCCGACCGACTTGTCGATGTCTTCTGCCGCGAGGATCGTGCCCGCCAGGTCGGTGACGGCAAGTTGTGCCCGCGATCGACCGATTGCCACGACGAGAACCACGCCGGACGAGTTCGCGAAGGTGAGAGTGGACGGCGGCCGGCCGCCCGTCGACGGGCCCTCGTCGTCATCGGCGATCAAACCAAGCGATTGAAGTGCTGCAACCCTGGCCGATACCGCCGTCCTGGACAGGCCGGTGAGCTTCCCGATCTCGCTGCGCGTGGTCGCGGAACCGCTGCGTATCAGCGTGAATACCTCTCCCGCGGTAGCCGGAGTCGTGGACGGTCGGGTCATTGTCCTATTCAAGCATTCCTCGTCGGTAACTTCAGCGTGCGAAAGTTCGCATACTTTGTCCACAAAAAGACGTAAGTAGGTCTTGTGAAAAAGCAGAAGTAGGCATAGTCTGTGTCTTGACTCACTGCCACGGGCGTCCGAGGAGACGAGTCGCAGTTTCTGTGAAGCAGGGCGCACAAACAGGGGAGAACCTGATGAGCCGCACCGATACACAAGAGATCGTCGAGTTCGCACGTAAGTGGCAGCAGTTCGACGGTGGACCTGACGAAGAGATCTTCGTAACCTTCGGCCTCGCCCCGGACGAGTATTTCCGCAGGCTGCAGGCAATTCTCGACGACGGCGTCGTAGCGCTGGCTCCGCCGGTCACCGGCGAACTCGCAACGGTCTGTGCACATCGACTCGGCCAATCGGCCAGGCGTCGATAAGTCCGACCCGGCGTCAGCCCAGAGTCACCCGAATCCATGTCACCCGAGTAAGGAATTGAGGTCGCCATCATGCACAAGCACCTTCCGATGCCGTACCCGACCGCCGAAGTGTGGGACTGGCAGCTGCAGGGAGCGTGCCGCGGGCACGATTCCGCGGTGTACTTCCATCCGGACGGCGAGCGTGGACACGCCCGCGAGAACCGTGAACGCAACGCCAAGAAGGTCTGCGCGACGTGCCCTGTACTCCAGCAGTGCCGCGAACACGCACTCTCCGTCCACGAGCCGTACGGCATCTGGGGTGGAATGACGGAGACCGAGCGCGCAGAATATGTGCGATCGCTGCGTAAGCGCAGCAACCGGATGCCCGCGGTCGCCAACGCGAGCTGACGGTCCTTCGGAAAGGACGCCAGTGTGACCCTCGTAGCCGGTATCGATTCGTCTACCCAGTCGTGCAAAGTCATTGTCCGTGATGCCGATTCGGGAGAGCTGGTACGAGAAGGGCGGGCGGCGCATCCCGTCGGTACCGAGATAGATCCGGCATGCTGGCTCGAGGCGATGGACAGTGCAATCGCCGCAGCGGGTGGGCTCGGCGACGTCGCAGCCGTATCGGTCGGAGCTCAACAGCACGGCATGGTGTGTCTGGACAGTGGCGGCGAGGTCGTCAGACCGGCGTTGCTGTGGAACGACACTCGGTCGGCGAAGGCTGCGACCGATCTGGTCGAAGAGCTCGGCGGACCCAAGGCGTGGGCCGACGCAGTTGGTGTAGTTCCGGTCGCCGCGGTCACGGCAAGCAAGCTTCGATGGCTGGCAGATCACGAACCCGGCAACGCCGATCGCACTGCCGCGGTGTGTCTTCCGCATGACTGGTTGTCCTGGAAGTTGGGTGGGTCCGGCTCGATCGAGGAGCTTGCCACCGACGCGGGCGACGCCAGTGGAACCGGCTATTATGCTGCCTCGACGCGCGAATATCGTAAAGATCTGCTGGCGTTGGCATTTCGCGGTCGAACCCCGCATGTTCCCCGAGTTGCATCGCCGAACGAAAAGATCGGAAGTACACGTTCCGGAGGTATTGTCGGGCCTGGCACCGGTGACAATGCCGCAGCCGCACTGGGTTTGGGGGCAGTTCCCGGTGACGTGATCCTCTCGATCGGAACATCCGGCGTCGTCTCGGCTGTATCGGCCACCCCCACGCACGATCCCGGCGGGAACGTGGCAGGATTCGCGGACGCAACCGGCCTGCACTTGCCGCTGGTGTGCACTCTCAACGGCGCGCGCATTCTTGATGCGTCGGCGTCCATTCTCGGTGTCGATCACGCCGAACTGTCGCGGTTGGCGTTGACGGCGCCCCTCGGAAACGACGGGCTGGTCATGATTCCGTACTTCGAGGGTGAACGGACGCCCAACCGCCCTGACGCCACGGGGGCCATGCACGGATTCCGGCTGCAGAACTCGACGCCTGCGCACTTTGCACGAGCCGCAATCGAAGGGCTCCTGTGCGGCTTGGCCGACGGCGTCGACGACCTGGTTCGTCAAGGCGTCGAGGTGAAGCGAGTTCTCCTCGTCGGAGGCGGAGCGAAGTCGCGCGCTCTCTGTGAGATCGCGCCGGCAATTCTCGGAGTGCCGGTCGTGATCCCTGCTCCGGGTGAGTACGTCGCCGAAGGGGCATGCAGGCAAGCAGCATGGGCACTGTCCGGGGACACGCAGCCGCCGGTGTGGCCGAAACCGGAAGAGCGACGATTCGACGCCGAACCAGCTCCCCACGTGCGCGAGCGCTACGCGTCGTTGCGCGAACTCACCGAAGGTGTCTGAGCGCTCCCTACAGAAGCCCGAACTTCCGCACTGCGTCGAGTAGCGCGTGCGGGCGTTCGGTCGTCGGCAGGGGATCGACGAGTGCGAACTGGCAACCGACGTCACGGGCAGCGCCGTCGGCGATGTCGCTGTCACCGACCATCAGGGTCTGCGCCGCATCCACATCGAGTTGTGCGAGGGCGTACTCGAAGATCGCCGGTTCGGGCTTGACTGCACCTACCTCGAACGAGAGGACGAACTCGTCGACCCAGACGTCCCAGCCGCGGTCGGCGAACGCCGGACGGATGTCGAAGGCGATGTTGCTCAAGACGGCAGTGCGTATGCCCTTCTCCGACAGTGACTTCAGGACCTCGCCGGTATCCGGGTACGGCGACCACTGATCCGGATCGACCAGCAGGGCGTAGAAGGCTTCGGCCCGAACCGGATCGGGCACCCCGGACTTACTCAACACGTCGAGGTAAGCCTGACGATGCAACTTCGGATCCCGGTCGCGGTTCTCCCACGCGTAGATCCCCGCTTCGTCCATCTCCACGGTTCTGCCCACCGGCGCGGTCATCCGACGCATCAGCTCGGCTTGAGCGTGCACGTCGAGCGGATCGCCTTGGTGATCGACGAGGTGCTCGGTCCAATCGTCGCTCTCCTCCAAACGGAAGAGGGTTCCGGAGAAATCGAACAGCGTCGCGGCGATATGTCCGTCTTGATGGGCCGTGCTGTCAGTGTTCACCTCGACAGGTTATCGGCGTCCGCTTTCCGATGCGTGATGTGAGCCAGTGCACGCGTACTTTGAGAGAGCACATTTTCCGAGGTTCCCCCGACGGGCACGATTTCGATGCCCCGGATGAACCGTATGACGAGGGGGATCCTCCGTGTCCGACCACGCGAATACACCAGACCTGACGAAGCCGTCCGGCGAAGACCCCCACCTCTCACGTCAGCTGTCCAACCGGCATATCCAGCTGATCGCCATCGGTGGTGCCATCGGCACCGGACTGTTCATGGGATCGGGCAAGACGATCTCGCTCGCCGGGCCCTCCGTGATCTTCGTGTACATGATCATCGGATTCATGCTGTTCTTCGTCATGCGGGCGATGGGGGAGCTGCTGCTCTCGAACATGGCGTACAAGTCGTTCTCCGACTTCGCCGCGGATCTGCTGGGCCCCTGGGCGGGATTCTTCACCGGCTGGACCTACTGGTTCTGCTGGATCGTCACCGGCATCGCGGACGTCATCGCGATTTCCGGGTACTTCAAGTACTGGTGGCCAGGGCTCGCGGCGTGGATTCCTGCTTTGCTGACGATCGCGGCGCTGTTGCTCCTCAATCTCCCGACCGTTCGCGCCTTCGGTGAAACCGAGTTCTGGTTCGCGCTGATCAAGATCATCGCCATCGTCAGCCTGATCGTCGTCGGCATCGTCATGGTCGTCTCCGGGTTCACTGCGCCGAACGGTGCCACCTCCGGTATCGACAACCTCTGGAACGACGGCGGGATGTTCCCGACCGGATTCATGGGCTTCGTCGCCGGCTTCCAGATCGCCGTGTTCGCCTTCGTGGGTATCGAGCTCGTCGGTACGACGGCAGCCGAGGCGAAGGACCCGGAGAAGAACCTGCCGAAGGCCATCAACTCCATCCCCATTCGTGTCCTGCTGTTCTACGTCGTTGCACTGACCGTGATCATCGCGGTGACTCCGTGGCGTGAAATCAGCGCAGACAAGAGTCCGTTCGTCGCCATGTTCACACTCGCCGGCCTCGGCATCGCTGCTTCTGTCATCAACTTCGTCGTGCTGACCTCCGCTGCATCTTCGGCCAACTCGGGTATCTACTCCACCTCGCGCATGGTGTTCGGCCTTGCGCAGGAAGGCGACGCACCGAGGGCCCTCGGCAAGCTGAACTCACGCAAGGTCCCCGCGAACGCCCTGATGTTCTCGTGCATCTTCCTGCTGGCGTCGTTGATCCTGCTGTTCTCGGGCGATTCCGTGATCGAGGCCTTCACCGTCGTCACGACCATTTCGGCGCTGCTGTTCATGTTCGTGTGGACGATCATCCTGGCGAGCTACATGGTGTACCGGAAGCGTCGTCCGCACCTGCACGAGGCGTCGAAGTTCAAGATGCCCGGCGGCATCGTGATGTGCTGGGTCGTGCTCGCGTTCTTCGTCTTCATTCTCTGGGCACTGACAACCAAGGACGACACCCTGCAGGCACTTCTCGTCACGCCGATCTGGTTCGTGGTTCTGGGCATCGCGTGGGCGATCATCCGGCGTCGACCCGCTCACCGGGCACGATACGACGCATTCAAGTCAGAACTGGACGCCAGCCGACAGAACGGCGAGAAATAGTTTTGGTCAAGATCGGGTAACGGTGGCGGCCGCCTTGATCAAACTGTTACATTCTTCGGCAGACAGAGGAGCGGGCTTCATCAGAAGGACGCTGCACGCCGACGACTGACGGAGTACACACTGTGGGAAACCACCACCGCACGGGCAATGACGATGTTGTCTTCGAGATCGATCCCGAGGCAGCAAGCGGCCGCCACCGCACCCCGTCGGCTGGCCCTGGTGCCGGTGTCAAGGCAGGTGTCGTAGCTGCGGCTACCGGTGCGCTCCTCGTCGGTGCAGGCCAGATGGGTGCAGGAACCGCTGCTGCGGCGCCGGCAACACAGACCATCGCCGGCATCGAAATCCCGCAGGGTCTGCTCCCCGAGGGCGTTGTCGTTCCGGCTGAATTGGCGGCACTTCCGGCTCTCGACATCCCCGAGCTTCCCGATTTTGCTGCCGACCTCAACACGCAGGCACAGCAGTTCCTCGCTGGGATCAACCCCGGCACCTCAGCTCGTACCGTGCAGCCGGTGTCCGGAACGCTGACCTCCACCTTCGGTTCGCGCTGGGGAGCACACCACGGCGGCCTCGACATCGCGGCTCCGATCGGTACGCCGATTCTGGCTGCAGCCGACGGCCAGGTCATCGACGCCGGCCCGGCGTCAGGTTTCGGCCTCTGGGTCCGCGTCCAGCACGACGACGGTACGGTCACCACGTACGGCCACGTCAACGACTACCAGGTCAACGTCGGCCAGCGCGTCAACGCCGGCCAGCAGATCGCCACCGTGGGTAACCGTGGCCAGTCCACCGGCCCGCACCTGCACTTCGAGGTTGCCGAGAACGGCGCAAAGGTCGATCCCGCAGCGTGGCTGCAGGCTCGCGGCGTAGCTGTCACCTGGGTCGACAACTCGTAGAAGAAACTTTCGGAGAACTGCGGTGGCGTCGGGAAATTCTTCCCGGTGCCACCGCAGTTCTCGTTTGTCGGTGACACCGGACGGATAGCCTTCAGTGACGTTGATCGTCGAAGGGGGAATGCGCAATGGGTGCAGAGGTCACGGCGCGAGAATTCACCAGAGCCGACCGTAGGCTCTTTCGTAAGAAGGTGCGCTCGTGCGTCGACGCCATGAAGCAGATGCTCGACGGTGGTGACTTCCGAGACGCCGTCGACAAGCCCGCTCCGCTGTTGGGCATGGAGATCGAGTTCAACCTCGTGACCGGCGACATGACGCCCGCGATGTCCAACCGTGAAGTGCTCGAATCCATCGACGACTCTGCGGTTTTCCAAACCGAGCTCGGACAGTTCAACGTCGAGATGAACGTCGAGCCCGGCCCACTCACCGGTGATGCGACTTTCGAATTGGAGAAGAAACTGCGGGCGTCCCTCGACGTCGCGGACGCGCGAATCCACGCGCACGACGCCGAGATGGTGATGATCGGGATGCTGCCGACACTGCAGCTCGAGCATCTCGATCGTGAGTGGATCACCGCCAACCCGCGCTACGAATTGCTCAACGAGCAAATTTTTGCCGCGCGAGGAGAGGACATCGAACTCGACGTCGAAGGTGTCGCGCTACCCGGCGGCGACGTGGAAATCCTTCGGGCCGACACCAATTCGGTGGTGCCGGAGGCGGCATGTACGTCCATGCAGTTGCACCTGCGCGTCGCGCCGGAAGAATTCGCAGCGCACTGGAATGCCGCGCAGTGTCTGGCCGGAGTGCAGGTGGCGCTTGCTGCCAATTCTCCTTTCCTGGCAGGCAAGGCACTTTGGCACGAATCGCGCATTCCGATCTTCGAACAGGCAACGGACACCCGAACTTTCGAGCTCAAGAACCAAGGTGTGCGACCGCGAGTGTGGTTCGGTGAGCGGTGGATCCATTCGGTTCTCGACCTGTTCGAGGAGAATTCACGGTACTTCCCGGCGCTGCTCCCTGATGTCTCGGACACCGATCCGCTGGAAGTGCTCGCGGCGGGCGGGGTTCCGGAGTTGAGCGAGCTTCAGATGCACAACGGCACGGTCTATCGCTGGAATCGGCCCGTCTACGACTGCTCGGATGGCAAGCCGCACTTGCGTATCGAGAATCGGGTGTTGCCGGCCGGGCCGACCGTCGTCGACATCATGGCCAATGCGGCCTTCTACTACGGAACCGTCCGCGCATTGGTGAACGCGGAGCGGCCACTGTGGTCGCACATGTCGTTCCATGCGGCAGAAGAGAACCTGCACATCGGCGCCAAGTACGGACTCGACGCCACCCTGTACTGGCCGGAGATCGGTTGGGTCGGTGCCGACGAGTTGGTCCTGCGAAGGCTGCTGCCGTTGGCGGACGAGGGTTTGGCCGACTTCGGATTGTCCGCCGCGGCCCGCGATCGGTACCTCGGCGTGATCGAAGGGCGGTGCATGAATCGGCAGACCGGTGCCGCCTGGCAACGCGAGCAAGTGGCGCACGCGGAGGCCTCGGGCGCGGACCGCTCGACTGCGCTCACCGGAATGCTCCGCGGTTACGTGGAGAACATGCGGACGGGAGATCCTGTTCACACCTGGTCTTGATTGCTCTGCTAATTCTCCTATCCGTCAACAGTTTCGGGGACCTAAGTCCCCGAAATGAAGAGGGGGCGACCCCAAAAAAGCCGGACAAGTGGGATGGTTAGAGTGAAAGTGGCTCGGTTACTTCTTCAGGAAGGTGGGCACATGAGTTCACGCGAACATAACAGTGTTGTTGTCGGAGTCGAGGGTTCGGACACTGCGTCCACAGCGCTCCGCGAGGCCGCGAAAATCGCCGCCCAGCGCGAATTGCGACTCGACATCATCCACGCTCTCGACTTCGCGCCTTACGGTTTCGGCGGACCGTACGTCGACGCGGGTGGGGTGTACGAATGGGTCGAAGAGGCCGGAAAAGCGATCTTGGCGGAGGCGGAACAGTTCGCCCGTGAGATCGATCCGAAACTCGAAGTTCACACCGAAATCGCCATCGGCAGCGCAACTCAGTGGCTGATCGAGAGTTCGGCACAAGCCAGGCGGGTAGTCGTCGGAGCGTCGGCGTCAGGCAAGGCGGCGACAGCAGTCCTCGGCAATACCGCGGTCGGTGTGGCCAGTCACGGCAAGTGTCCGGTCATCGTCGTTCGGGACCGCGATGGTGCGGTGCCCTCGGAAGGACCCGTAGTGGTCGGCGTCGACGGCAGCGCGTTGAGCGCCCAGGCCGTCGGTGCGGCTTTCGAGGAAGCGTCGTTCCGCGGAGTCGAGTTGGTGGCGTTGCACGTGTGGAGTGACCTCGGCAGTGCGGCATTCGAAGACCCGAGGGCCGCTGCGCTTGCCCCGCAGTCTCTCGAAGAGGAAGAGCACGCGGTACTCAGCGAGAGCTTGGCCGGATGGTCCGAGCAATACCCGGACGTGAAGGTCCGGCGCGAGGTATACCTCGACAACCCACGCGGACGGCTGTTGGACTGGTCGGCAAAAGCGCAGCTCGTCGTAGTCGGCAGCCGTGGCCGTGGTGGATTCCGCGGCATGTTGCTCGGCTCGACCAGCAACACCCTGATCGCTTCGGCCAAGTGCCCCGTCATGGTGGTTCGCCCCGAAGAATCCTGACCCTCGACAGGCTCTCCCACTACCCCGTTCATTTCGGTCATCGAATATGAACGGGGTAGTCACATGAATGCGGACTCAGGTTCCGTAGTGTTCGATGTGAGTAAGTGTTCGATGGGAGTACCACTGCTCGTGTGCGCGTCGCACACGGCAGCAATCGTCAGGATTGGGGTTACAACGTGCGTATCGGTATGGGTTTGAACTACAGCGGCGGGTTCGCTGAAACCGTCGAAGAGGTCGGTGACCTGGAGAAGGCGGGCCTCGACATCGCCTTCGTCCCGGAGGCGTATTCCTTCGACGCCGTCAGCCAGCTCGGTTACCTGGCGGCCAAGACGTCGACCATCGAACTCGCTTCGGGAATCTTTCAGATCTACACCCGTACCCCTTCGTTGACCGCCATGACGGCGGCTGGCCTGGACTTCGTCTCCAACGGTCGCTTCGTGATGGGACTGGGCGCTTCCGGACCGCAGGTGATCGAGGGGTTCCACGGCGTCAAGTACGACGCTCCGCTGGGACGCACACGTGAGGTCGTCGAGATCTGCCGTCAGGTATGGCGCCGCGAGAAGGTCGAGTACCAGGGCAAGTACTACCAGGTTCCCCTCCCCGCCGAGAAGGGCACCGGACTCGGAAAGCCGCTCAAGCTGATCAATCATCCTGTGCGTGAGCGCATCCCGATCCTGATCGCTTCGCTCGGACCCAAGAACGTCGAGCTGACGGCGGAAATCGCCGAAGGCTGGGAACCTATCTTCTTCCATCCGGAGAAGGCAGCAAGCGTGTGGGGTGAGCCGATCGCCAAGGGCAAGGCCAAGCGCGATCCGAGCCTCGGTGAGCTTCAGGTGTACGCGTCGCCGGCACTGGCCATCGGTGACGACGTCGACCACATGCTCGACTGGGTACGCCCGAGCCTTGCGCTCTACATCGGTGGCATGGGCGCCAAGGGCAAGAACTTCTACAACGATCTCGCGGTGCGCTACGGCTACGAAGAGGCCGCCGAGAAGATCCAGGATCTCTACCTCGCGGGCAAGAAGGACGAAGCCGCAGCAGCAGTGCCGGACGAACTGGTTCGCGCAGTGTCGTTGATCGGTCCCGAGAGCTACGTCAAGGAACGCGTCGCGGCCTTCGCCGAAGCCGGTGTCACGACGCTCAACGTCACGCCGTTGGCGGCCGACCGCAACGGCCGAGTGCAGCTGATCGAGAAGTTCCGCAAGATTTGTGACTGACCCCGCTGTGCGCCTTTATTAACCGCCGGCGGTTAATAAAGGCGCACAGCAGAGCGAGTGGTTCAGGATCTCCTGCGTACGAAACCCGATTTTGGGCGCTTGTTGACAGGACTTTTTTCACTTCTGACCGGTCGGGTTCTTCACCTAACGTGGATCGAGTAGCCAGGGTTTGCGTGCGAATCCGGCACCGGTGGCCTCGTTGACGCCCGAAAGGGATGTTGGCGGGGCCGTTGCCGCAGTCCACCCGAACACCCAATGTCCGATTCGGGACTCGCGTCGGCTGATGAATCCTTTTTGCCGTCATTGGGCAATAGTGTGAGGGCGAAGAGATTCTGTGGTCGATTGTGGAGGGACGAACATGAGTGCAACCAAACCCGTCGTCGTAGCGGTAGACGGTTCGGAATCGGCGTCGTCGGCTGTCGTCTGGGCGGCGAGGACCGCGGTGGCGCTCGGTCGACCGCTCCACATCGCGACGGTGGTGCACATCCCAGCCTTCTACTACTCCGAGCCTTACCTCGCCGAGAGCTTCAAGGACGAACTGCGGCGCACTGCCACCGCTCGTCTGGACAGCGCACAGATTCTCGCGCGGCAAAGCATCGACGACGACCTCGAGATCGTCACCGAACTACTCGACGGCAGCGTCTCCGATCGCCTGATCGAATTGTCCAAGGGCGCGTACATCATTGCGCTCGGCCCTCGCGGGCACGGCGAATTCACCGGATTGGTCGTCGGTTCTGCGACGGTCTCGGTTGTCTCGCACGGCGAATCTCCGGTTGCAGTTGTCCGAGGACGGACGCTCGACGGTCGGCCGCCGACCGAGGGCCCCGTCGTCGTCGGTGTCGATGGATCCGAAAGCAGCATCGAGGCAGTCGAGCACGCTTTCGAGCAGGCCTCCGCGCGGGGCGCCACCTTGATTGCCGTCAACGTGTGGAGCGACGTGAGTGTGCAGCCCTCGTTGGGCGCCACCCCCGACGACCCCCTGTGGAGCAGCATCCAGACGGGTGAGGAAGTTGTCCTCGCCGAGCAATTGGCCGGATTCACCGAGCGTTACCCGGACGTCGTCGTCGAAAGAGTCGTCGCGCGTGACCGTCCGGTCCGAGTCCTGAGCGAATACGCGGAGACGGCGCAGTTGATAGTCGTCGGCAGTCGCGGGCGCGGCGGATTCGCAGGGATGCTCCTCGGATCGACCAGTCGGGCGCTCCTGCACACCGCGGATTGCCCGGTTCTCATCGTCCGGCACGTCAACAAGTGAAGAGAATGCATTCCATGAGTTCTGAGTCCACCGTCTCCGGTACCGTTCGACGTGAGATGTCTTTTGGAGGGGTTCGATGACAACGCGGATATTCCTGGTCGACGATCACGAGATCGTCAGACGCGGATTGTTCGACCTACTCGGTGGGGTCGAGGACTTCGTGGTGGTGGGCGAGGCGGCGTCCGTGGGGGAAGCGCTGGCCGCGGTACCGCAGAGCAACGCCGACGTCGCTGTTCTGGACGTACGCCTGCCTGACGGCAACGGCGTCGAACTGTGCCGAGAACTCCGCTCGATGCTTCCCGACCTCCGCTGCCTGATGCTCACGTCGTACGCCGATGACGAGGCGTTGCTCGACGCGATCATGGCGGGCGCCTCGGGATTCGTCCTCAAGCAGATTCTCGGAACCGATCTGGTCGCTGCAGTCCGCACAGTCGGGCGCGGCGGTTCACTGCTCGACAGTCGTGCAACCGAGGCGCTGATGCAGCGGATCCGCAGCGACCGTACAGCTGATCCGTTGGCCGAACTTTCCGATCAGGAGCGAGCAGTCTTCGATCTCATCGGAGAGGGGCTCACCAACCGGGAGATCGGCGCGCGATTGTTCCTCGCGGAGAAGACGGTCAAGAACTACGTGACGCGTCTGCTCTCGAAGCTGGGCATGCAGCGTCGTACTCAGGCTGCGGTGCTGGCGACCGAAATCCGTAGCGGCAGTCGCTAGGATCTAACGACCGGATTTCGGTCGATTCGAGTTGGTGCGACCGAGCGGTACTCGCCAGAGCAGGCGTGCACCGCTCGGATCGTGATTGACGATCGTGCACGTACCGCCGCAATGTTCGGCGCGGCGCTCCAGATTGTGCAGTCCACTCTTGTGGAAGTCGGAGGGGAGTCCGACGCCGTCGTCCTCGATCGTGATCGCAAATTCGACGTCCGCGGTGACAGCGATGGTGATGTGGCGTGCGTGTGCATGCCGAAGGACGTTGCTCAACCCCTCACGCAGCACGGCTTCGGCGTGCTGGTGGATCCCGGGATTCACCAGAGTGTCGATGGCGCCGGAGAATTGGACGCTCGGGGTCACAGCGGACTGTGCGGTGGCGTCGCCGATGACATCGAGGAGGCGCCGGCGCAGGCTCGACGAATCGGTGGCCGTCGGAGTCTGCAGATCGAAGATGGTTGTCCGGATCTCGCGGACTGTCTTGTCGAGCTGTTCGAGAGATCGTTTGACAATCGCGCGCGCCGACTCCGGGAGGGTCTCGTCCGGAAGCGTGCTCTGCAGGCTCATTCCGCTCGCGAACAGTCGCTGGATGACGTTGTCGTGCAGGTCTCGTGCGATGCGGTCGCGGTCGGCGAGAACGGACAACAGGCGTTGCGCCTTTTGTTTCTCGTCGAACTCGATTGCAACGGAGCCGAGTTCGGCCATCGACTCGATCCGGGTCAGTTCGTCGTGATCCCAGTGTGTGTTGGTGGAATTCGACGCCACGATGACCGCGCCGACTACACCCGAGGCGACGCACATCGGTGCCACGACCGCACTCCCAGCCGACGGCACCAGTTCGGTGAGTGCGCCTAAAGTGGTGAGTACCTGTAGCTTTCGAGTGCTCCGCACCACGTCGAACGGATAAGTGGTCGCCGGGATTCTGACTCCACGTGACGTGGTCCGGGCGCTGGCCGCGGCGTGAACCTGTGCGTAGCCGTTCTCGCAGATCACCACGATCACGTCGTCGACGCCGGTCAGGTCCCGAACGCGACTGGCAAGAAGTTGCAGGCCGTCCTCGAGCGAGTCACCGGCCAGCAACCGCGAGCGGATGGCAGATGTTGCGGTGAGCCATCTTTCACGAGTTCGTGACTGCTCGAACAGTCGGGCGTTTTCCACAGCGATACCGGCTGCGATGGCGAGGGCTTCGAGAATGACCTCGTCTTCCTGGGTGAACTCGGCCTGTCCCCGCTTCTCGGTCAGGTAGATGCTTCCGAACACCTTTCCCCGCATCATGATCGGCGCTCCGAGGAAGCTCTCCATCGGTGGATGATTTGCGGGGAATCCCACCGATTCGGGATGGTCGCCGAGATGGGCCACACGCAAAGTCTGCGGGTGATTCATCAGAACACCCAGCACGCCATGACCTTCGGGGAAATGTCCCATGGTCGCGCGTTGGGACCCGGAGATTCCCTCGTACACGAATTCCGAGAGCCCGCCCCCCGGCGCCGCGACCCCCAGGGCGCCGTAGCGGCAATCCAGAACCGTTGTCGCAGAGGTGATGATCCGTTGAAGCGTCAGGTCGAGGTCCAGGCCGGAGCCGACCACCAGGACCGCCTCGAGCAGGCGGTGGAGTGTCGGTATGTCGGCATTGGAATCGCCCAGGCGGTCGAGCAACTCGCCGAACGTACGTGCCGGACTGTGACCCGAAGCTTCGACCATGGTCGAAGCATATCGCCTCACCGAACGTCAGCTCTCCTGGCGGCGACCTTCCCACCACGACGACCAGTGATGCTTGATCTCGTCGAACTCGTCATCGCTCAGGTCGTAGGTGGTCAGCAGGATGGACATGCCTCCGTCGGGCCGCTGCGCCGTCACCGACTGGGTGGCGACAGACAGCAGGCCAGGGCCGAGATCCTCGACTGTCAACCCGAATTGGTGGTCGGTGACGTAGTCGACGACGCCTTCGAAATAGTCGCCGGGAGCGATTGTCACCGCGTACCGACTTCCTGCTTCCAATTCGATTTCGGTGAGCCCGAGGACGCTTGCCACGTTCTCACCGGGGAGCAGAAGGCCGTCGAGATAAATGGTTCCACGCTCGGCCAGTCCGTGGTGCTCCACTGCGAATCTGAGCAGCTGGAGGAATGTCGTCCAGCCCTCGGTGATGTCGTCGTACCAGTCGTCGTCGGCAGATTTGGCCGGTCGGTCGATGCGGACGACCGTCTTGCCGTCCTGTTCGCGAAGTGAGAAACGGTCGCCGTTTCCGAGTTTCAGCGTCAACGCTTCGGGGTCGGCCTCAGCGGTGGAGTAGATCTGGGTGATTTCGTCGTCGAGTCCGTCGTACTCCCAGCCGAACCAACGTCGAATCAGCGACGGGTCGCGCAGCGCGGGCCAGAGTACGGACGGGGCTGCGACGATGGACACTTCGATCACGGTTTCGCTCACGCGGAAGACGCTACCGATTTCAGCCCTTCATGGCGACGGTCAGTAGAAATGCAACGTCTTCGAGCGCTTCGACGCTGTGCCGGTCGGCCGGGACGGTCAGGAAATCACCCGTGGATCCTTTCCACTGGTCGCTCCCACATACAAGATTCAGCTTCCCGCTCAGGACCAACAACGTGGCTTCGCCCGGACTGTCGTGTTCGGCGAGGCTCTTGCCGGCGCTCAGCGCGATCACCGTCTGTCGCAGGCTGCGCTGGTGGCCACCGTAGACGGTTTGTGAACTGCGACCGCTGGTCGCCGAGCCCGCCAGTTTCAACTGTTGGCGAGCGAGAGCGGTCAGTGACTTCTTGTCCATCGAAGACCTCTCGGAAGCGGTGAATGTCCTTCTTGGAGTATGACCGACTCACTCGCGAGGTGCCTCGTTATCGGCGGAAGTCGGTCAGCGCGTGTACTCCAACCAGCGGAAGCGCAGGCCGCTCTTCTCCGAGGTCTGCCAGGGCTCGTCGGATTTCAGGTTCCATTCGGGGCCGATCTCGGGAGCAAAAGCATCACCGGCGATGTCGAGGTCGATCTCGGTCACCAGTAGATGCGTCGCGAATGGCAGTGCAGCCGAATAAATTTGCCCGCCACCGACGACGAAGACGTCACCGTCCGGCAACGCCAGGGCGTCGTCCAGACTGCGGACCACCTCGGCGCCTTCGGCGTGCCATTGCGGATCGCGTGTGACGACGATGTTCCGACGCCCGCTGAACGGACGGAACTTCGATGGAATGGAGTCCCAGGTGCGCCGCCCCATGATTACCGGATGGCCCATGGTGACGCGTTTGAAGTAAGCCATGTCCTCGGACACGCGCCACGGGATCGAGTTGTCGGCGCCGATGACGCCGCCGTGGGCCTGCGCCCAGATGAGGGTGACTGTGCGATCGGTCATCGTCAGACCGCTACCGGGGCTTTGATCGCGGGGTGGTGCTGGTAGTCGACGATCTCCACGTCCTCGAATGTGTAGTCGAAGATGGAGTCGCGCTTGTTCAGCTTCAGGGTCGGCAACGGCAGCGGTTCGCGGCCAAGCTGCTCGGTCACCTGGTCGACGTGATTGTCGTAGATGTGGCAGTCGCCGCCGGTCCAGACGAACTCGCCGACGTCGAGTCCGGCCTGCTGGGCCATCATGTGGGTGAGCAGCGCGTAGCTGGCTATGTTGAACGGAACGCCGAGGAACATGTCGGCGCTGCGCTGGTACAGCTGGCAGGAGAGCTTGCCGTCGGCGACGTAGAACTGGAAGAAAGCGTGGCACGGCGCCAGGGCCATCTGCGGAATGTCGGCGACGTTCCACGCCGAAACGATGATCCGCCGCGAATCGGGGTTGGAGCGCAGGGTCTCGACGGTCTGCGTGATCTGGTCGATGTGCTCGCCCGAAGGGGTGGGCCAGCTACGCCACTGGACGCCGTAGACGGGGCCGAGTTCACCGTTCTCGTCGGCCCACTCGTCCCAGATGGAGACGCCGTGCTCGTGCAGCCACGCCACGTTGGAGTCGCCGCGCAGGAACCACAGGAGTTCGTTGACTATCGACTTGAGGTGGACCTTCTTGGTGGTGACGAGCGGAAAGCCGTCGGCAAGATCGAAACGCATCTGGTGACCGAAGATGCTGCGGGTGCCGGTTCCGGTTCGATCGGATTTGGCGGTACCCGTCTCCATGACGAGCCGGAGGAGGTCTTCGTAAGCAGTGGAGACAGTCACGGGAATCAGTCTAGGGCCTGCCCTGCTGTGCGCCTTTATTAACCTCCCGCGGTTAATAAAGGCGCACGGCAATATAGCCTCGGCACATGCGCGAACTCTTGGTGATCGGTATCGGTGCTGGTGATCCCGACCAGGTGACGGTTCAGGCGATCAAGGCTATGAACAGGGCCGATACCTTCTTCATCATCGGAAAGGGTGACGAGAAGCAGGCCCTGGTCGACTTGCGCACCGGCATTCTCGACGAGCACGTTCACCTCGACTACAAGGTGGTCGAGATCACGGACCCGCCGCGGGACCGAACCCCCACCGATTACGAGGGGGTTGTCGAGGACTGGCACGAGCGTCGGGCCGCGAAATTCGAAGCGGAATTCGCGGCCGAACCTGGCGTCGGCGCGATTCTCGTCTGGGGTGACCCTTCCCTCTACGACAGCACTCTGCGGATCGTCGAGCGCGTGCTCGCTCGCGGGAGAGTTTCGTTCGACTACTCCGTCATCCCGGGAATCACCAGCGTGCAGTCGCTGGCTGCACAACACCGGATCGTCCTGAACCGAATCGGCGAACCCATCCACATCACGACCGGCCGCAAACTGGCCGAGGGATTGCCCGACGGCGTGGACAATGCCGTCGTGATGCTCGACGCGCATTGCACCTTCACTCAGGTAAGCGAAAACGACGCCGAGATCTGGTGGGGCGCGTACCTCGGGACCCCGGACGAGGAGTTGATTTCCGGCAAACTGCGTGACGTCGAAGATCAGATCGTCGCTCGCCGGGCGGAGTTGCGTGAGAAGCACGGTTGGATCATGGATACGTACCTCGTTCGGCGCTGACAACCGACCCTGAATTTGCCGCCTCGATCCTGCACTCTTGATCCCGAACGACGGTCTGCGCACCTATGATCTGCGCATGACATCGTTCGGGCAGGACCGACTGCAGTCGATTCTGCCCGCGCCGCGTGGCCGTGAAAAATCAGCTGTGAAGTCGGCTTTCGACCTTCTGGTTCAGTGGTATCGGCGTCCTGATCAATTCGACAGTTTCAATCGATACCTCGCCACGAAGGGCCTGGAGCTAGCTGTCCGATTGCTGGTCATCGGCTCGCTGACGACGGTCATCATTGCGATGACTCTGCTGCGCTTCAGCGACGCTGGCGTGCACAACCACGTCACCAGCGTCGTCAACGCCGTTATCATCGCCGTCACGATTGCGGTGATCGTGCTCTTCTGCCTTCTGCCCGAAATCACGCGTCGGTGGTCGTACTTCTTTGTCGCCTACTGCGAGGTCGGCGTATTCGTCGGTGTGTTCTTGAACAACGACCCTTTCATCGGGTTGATCCAGTGTGTGCTCTTCGTACTGATCGGTGGTTACATCGCGTACTTTCACAACGCGAGACTCCAGGCGGTTCACATCGCGCTGTCCATCGTGGTTCTGGCAGTGGTCGGCCGAAAGGTTGCGGTCTACGCGGATCCTGCGTTGGCCACAGCACTGTGCCTGATCATCGCCACCGGGATCGTGGTCATCCCGTTCGCCTGCCAGTTCGTCCTCTCACTTCTCGGCTCCGACGCGGACAGTTCGGATGTGGATCCGTTGACAGGGCTTCTGAATCGGCGCGGGCTGCAGCGAGCTGTTGTCGAAATGGGGGCGACGGGGCATGCGTCGAGCAAGTCGTCGTATGTCGTCGCGATTGTCGATGTCGATTCGTTCAAGAGCGTCAACGACTCACAGGGGCACGACGAAGGCGATCTCGTACTTCGCCAGATTGCTGATCGACTGCGGTGGTGCGGCGGCGAGAAGGCGCTCTTCGCCAGATTCGGTGGGGACGAGTTCGTGTTGGTAGACACGATAGACGTCGGCGCAGCGCCTGCGTTCGAAGACAATCTGCGAAGGCACTTGCGAATCGACAATCGTGATCCGGTAGTGACCACCAGCGTCGGAGTCGCGATCACCTCTGCCGAATGGTCGTCGATTATTTCCGACGAGGAGTTGACGGAACTGTTTCGAGTAGCCGATGCCTCGATGTACCGCGCGAAGGCCGCCGGCGGCGATCAGGTTGTGATGTGGGACGGCAAACAGTGAAAATTGTCTGATTGCGGGGAGTTGACTGGATTACCCTGACACTATGGAATCTGCCGAGAGTGTTGAGCGTTCGGACGCCGTGGCGTCTCGACGACCGCTCTCGGGTCCCGCGTTCCGGCTGATCTCTTCTCAACTTGTCGATTGGTATCGGCGTCCGGACCAATTCGACACCTTCAATCGCTATCTCGCGGACAAAGGGTTGACCGTCTCCTCGCGGTTTCTCGTCGTCTGCTCGTTGGTACTGGTCACCGTGATCATGTTCCTCACTCGCTTCAGTCCACAGGGACCGACCACTGCGCACGCGCGCTCCGCGAACGCAGTCATCATGGTCATAACCGTGATGATGGCCGTCGCCCTCTCGACGAGGCGAAATCTCTCCCGTTCCTGGTCTTACGCCTTTGTGCTCTACTCGGAAGTGGGAATAGCGGCCGCAATGCTGCTGTACTCCAATCCACTTGCAGCACTGGCACACGCCGTGATGTTCTCGGTGATCGGCGGATACATCGCGTTCTTCCACAATGCTCGAATACAGAGCCTTCACATGTTGTGGGTATTCGTCGTGGTCATCGGCATCGTGACACGTACGGCAGTGGTCGAAAACGATGTGGATGTTCCGGTTCTGGTCGCGTTGGTAGTACTGGTCGGCGCGGCAATCTACGTGATTCCCTTTGCCTGTCAGTTCATTTTCTCCATCCTCGGCACCGACGCGTTGAACTCGCAATTGGACCCACTGACGGGACTGCTCAACAGGAGGGGACTGGCCGACGAAGTACGACTGTTGCTGGAGCGGTCGTACACGCACTCGGCGCTCTTGGTAGTCGCCGCCGTCGACATCAATCGATTCAAGGCCATCAACGACGAGTACGGACATACCGTCGGTGACGCCGTGATCGAAAAAGTCGGATCGAGGCTGGTCGAATGCGCCGGCCCGGCGGCCTTGATCGCACGGATAGGCGGCGACGAGTTCGTCATCGTCGATTCGGTCGATCAACGCTCGTTCCATCGACTCGAACATGAGTTACTCCGTTCGACGATCACCTCGCCCGATCATCCCGAGGTGGCGATGAGCGTCGGAATCGCGAAGATCGCAGGGCCTTTCGAATCAGCGGATGATGCGCTGGTCGCCTACCCGACTCTGCTGCGGCGAGCGGATCGGGCGATGTACTCCGCGAAGGCACGCGGTGGGCATTCGGTGGTGCTGCAGACGGAAACGGACTGAGCGCGCTGTGAGTGTCCGTGGTCGGCGTTAGTCTGTTGCCATGCCTGAACTACCCGAGGTGGAAGCGCTGGCAGGGTTCCTTCGTCAGCACGCGGTCGGCGCAGTGGTGGGACGCGTCGACATCGCTGCATTGAGTGTGCTCAAGACCTTCGATCCGCCGATCACTGCTCTGCAGGGGCGTGACGTCACGGGCGCCGCCCGCTTCGGGAAGCATCTGGCTCTGGATTGCGACGGGTTGTGGTTGGTCACGCATCTCTCCCGTGCCGGCTGGATGCGCTGGCTGGACAATCCATCGGCGACGCCGCCGAAGCCGGGGAAGGGGCCGTTGGCGCTGCGCGTTCATTTCTTCACACCCGAAGGGTTGACGCCGGCATTCGATCTCACCGAAGCCGGCACCAAGAAACGCCTCGCCGTCTGGGTCGTGAACGATCCGCAGGAGGTTCCGGGCATCGCCCGGTTGGGGCCGGACGCGATGGCCGTGACCGAAGCCGAGTTCGCACAGATTCTGGGCGGAACGTCGGCGCGGATCAAGAACTCGATAGTCGAGCAGTCGTTGATCGCCGGTATCGGGAACGCCTACTCGGACGAGATCCTCCACACCGCGAAACTCTCGCCTTTCGCGACCTCGTCGCGGCTGACGCCGGATCAGATTTCGACGCTGTATGCCGTGATGCGATCTACGCTGGCCGACGCGATCGAGCGTTCGGAAGGTCAGGACGCGGCCCGGCTCAAGGGTGAGAAACGCTCGGGGATGCGAGTGCATGCTCGTACCGGACTTCCGTGCCCGGTGTGCGGTGACGTCGTACGCGAAGTGTCGTTCGCGGAGCGTTCTTTTCAATACTGTGCGACGTGCCAGACCGGCGGTAAGCCGTTGGCGGACAGGCGAATGTCGAAACTGCTCAAGTAGCGAACTGTGCTGCGAGTAGTTCGACGAACTCGCGGGCGAGTGCCGACGAATGGGTGGGTTCGGTGATTGCGTGGACGATCCGATGCGGCGCATCGGTGATCGGAATACAGACCAATTCGGGGTGCAGGGCGCTCATGGACTGGGGGAGCAAACCTACGCCCAGGCCGTTGGCGGTCAGTGAACAGATCAGGTCTACCGAGTTGGCTTCAAGTGTTTTTCCCCGAGGGACCTGTGATTCGGCGAAGGCTTGGTCGGTTTGGACACGGGCCTCGCTGCCGGAGGCGAAGTCCACGAGAGTGTGATCGCGTAGGTCTTCGAGCCTGATCGACGAAGCCTGGGCAAAGGGATGGTCAGGAGCAACGAACGCTGCGGTGGGTTCACTCCACAGCGGCGCGGCGGCAAAGCTCTTGGGTAGGCGACCTGCGGCCAATCCGACAATGCCGACGTCGATTGCACCGGACCGGACTCCTTCGATAACTACTTCACTGCCGTACGGTCGCGCGGTGATGTTGATTGCAGGGTGGCGCCGTGTCAGATCTGCCAGCGCGCGTCCGACGTCGACGCGCCCCGCCGAGGTGATGGTGCCGACCGTCAACCGCACTTGCTCGTTGCTCCGTGCCGAGACATCACTGACGAGTCTCGACACGGCGCCGAGTACCTCGCGGGAGCGGGCGACAAAAACCTCGCCTGCAGCAGTCAGGCCGACGTTTCGGCTGTTCCGGTTGAACAATTCGACTCCCAGTTCCTTTTCGAGGTCTCTGATCTGGGCACTCAAGGCGGACTGGGAAACGTGCAACCGCGACGCTGCTCGGCTGAAGTGTCTGTCTTCCGCGACTGCCAGGGCGTAGCGGATGTGACGTAGTTCCATTGCACCAATCTATCGTTTCTGGAGATAGATCATGCATATCTATCTATTGGACGCGCGTCGGTGTAGGCGGTCATGCTTGACGACATGATTTCAAGCGACGCGCGTCCGAGGCTCGGACTACCGATAGTGCTGCTGATGGCTGCGGCGACGGGCCTGTGCGCGGGCGGTAACTATTTCAACCAGCCACTCCTCGATTCCATCGCAGATCACCTGAATGTGTCGGCCTCCGCAGCGGCCGCGACGGTGACCATCGCGCAGGTCGCGTATGCACTCGGATTGATACTTCTGGTTCCGGTGGGCGACATGGTGGACCGACGCAAGCTGACGGTAGGGCTCATGCTGCTGGCGGCGACCGGTCAAGCGGTCAGCGGATTTGCGCCCAACTTTGCCACGCTGGCCGTGGGAATCGCTGTCGCTGGAGTCTTTTCGGTCGCCGCCCAGGTGCTCATTCCGTTTGCCGCCTCACTGGCCGAACCTGAGAGGTCCGGTCAGGTGGTCGGCACGATCATGAGCGGACTGCTGATCGGAATCCTGCTGGCGCGCAGCGTTGCCGGCGTCCTCTCCGGACTGGGAGGTTGGTCGACGGTATACAAGGTTGCGGCGGTGCTGATGGTGGTGATGGCCGTGGCATTGTGGCGATCTCTGCCTTCCGATTCCGCAGATCGCCCGAAGGCAAGCTACCGCGCAACGCTCGCTTCGGTAGGGAAGTTGGCCGCGACCTTGCCGCGCCTGAGAACCCGATCGGCCATGGGCGGACTGGCTTTTGCTGCTGTCAGCACCGTCTTCACGACGATGGCCTTTCTTCTGTCCGGCGAATTCGGCTACAGCGACACTCAAATCGGCTTGGTCGGACTACTCGGTGTGGCGGGAGCTTTGATGGCGACGGTGGCGGGCAGACTGGCCGATCAGGGATTGGGTCAGCTGGCGACCGGCGGCGCCATCGCGATTCTCTTGGTGTCGTGGCTTCCCTTTGTCGCCGGTGCCACCCACGTGGTGTGGTTTCTCGTTGCCATCGTCCTTGCCGACCTCGCGCTGCAGGGAGTGCACGTCAGCAACCAGAACGTGATCTACGCCCTTGTCCCCGAAGCACGTTCGCGTGTGAATTCCGTGTACATGACCACCTACTTCGTCGGTGCTGCCGTGGGCTCGGCGGTGGGGTCAGTGGTGTGGAAGTCGTACGGCTGGAACGGAGTGTGCATCGCCGGGTTGGTCTTCTCCGTTGCAACGGCGATGGTGTGGGTGCATGATCGCCGACTGGAGACGGCTGAACTGCGAATCCCGGAATCCCCTGTTGCAGTGGGGTAGGCACCCACACCTTCTCGGCTCCAGCACCTTTCAGATTTCGGCACCGTCCACCAGGATCTTGCCGACGCGTTCGGGATAGAACGACACGTGGTCGTCGATCCCGGACGCTTCGGCGGTAGTGAACGGATAAAACCACGCCAGATCCTCGATCGGAGCGAGTTCGGTTGTGCCGGTGAACGACAGATACGACGCAGTGCCCCTGTAGGGGCAGGCCGTGGTGGTCGGGGACGGCGCAAAGTACTCGCTGCGAACGTCGATTCTCGGAATGTAGTACCGCGTGGGCAGTCCGGTTTCGAAGAGCAGTCTGGGTCGTCTCGTCTCGGCGACCAGTACGTCGCCGACAAAGACCTGGACGTGGCGGGACGAGGGGAGTGCGTCGATACGTACGTATGGATCGCGGGCGTGGACAAAGACCTGTTGATCCTCCTCGTACCAGGCGTCCATGCGATCCCAATAGAATGCGACGTACTCACTCAGATCCAGGGAACCGTCGAACTGTTCAGGGTAGGTCCAGACGGCGTCCTCGGCCCGGCGATCCCCGATCTCGATCGTCCAGTAGGTGGCGTCACCTTTCCATGGGCAATGGGTGGTCGTCGACGTCGGGACGAGGAATTCGGTACGAACGTCCGCGAGGGGGATGTAGTACATCGGCAGGCGGCCGCGTTCGAAAAGGTATACCGAACGAGTGGTGTCTGCGACGGCGTGACCAGCGAAGAAGGCTCGAATTCGGCGGGGGTTCGGCTCCAGTGCGATCCGCCCGTTGGAAGCTGTGATCTGTGTGTCTTCTGCGTGAGTCAGTGCTGTGGACATTCGCGAATGCTCCTGAGATCGGCAGGGTGGTCCTTCCCATCCTGCGCCCGGCAGCAGTTATTTGACAGGTTGGAGTCGAAATACGCGGATCTGGCGCCCGAATGCTCGATCGGCGTAGGTTTCGTACGGCGGCCACGTGGTGGTCGCGAGCTCCCACAGCTTCTTACGCGTGGCGCCCTCCGCCAGACTCGCACCGACCGGTATTTCGACGCCCTTCACTGTCACGATTGCGGTGGGGTTTGCCATCAAATTGAGTGTCCATGCTGGATGCGTATCCTGCCCCCAGTTCGAACCGACGACGACAAACGCATCGCCGTCGGGTGCGTACAGGAGTGGCGTGGTTCGAGAACGGCCGGTCTTACGGCCCGTCGTGGTGAGCAGTAGCTGAGTCACGGTGTTCTCTCCGACCAGCGAGAGCTTGCCTCCCGACACTCTCTGCACTGCTCGATCGAGCGGAACCAGATCCTTGCCGAGATCCGAGAACCATTGTGTATGGCCGACATTGCGCATCAATGACCGGTAGATATTGCGCATCGGACCCCTCGCATTCTCGGCACTGTTTCGAGGCTGGTGCACCTCGACTCGAAAGAGTCTGCCACGTCTGGTCACAGATACCTGAGTCCCAAGGTCCCGAAAGGAATGAAGCGGTCAGCCGAATTCGGTTTTGGTGGAGTAGAATTGGGGCATACCGCCGAAACCGTTCGTTTGTGCGCGTTGGACGGTCGTTGGAAGATCAACCCTCCGAGGTCAAGACATCAGGCTCGAGCCACTCGACGCCGAGCAGTTCGGACAGCGACCGCAGACCGGATCGATCACCACCTTTCAGACCTGTGACCGAATTGAGATTGCGCAACATGACCGTGGCGACGTCCTCTTCCTTGGTGCCTACGCCGAAGGGTATGACCCACGGGCACGTCTGGTAGTCGCGATGCGACCGACCGAACGTCTGTTCTGCCGCGATCCCTGAGTATCGCGGTTGATGAAAGATTCCCGTCCGTGGCAACGGGGACGCGTGAGTGCCGTCCGGGAGTGCTTCGTTGGCATGGAGCGAGATCGAGGTCGTGACATTGAAGACGATGACCGGTGCGTCCCCGCGTTGAAACCGCAGACGTTGACCCTCCTTGTCCGGCACCGCACCGAACAGTTTTGCCACCGAGATCCCGGCGTCTTCGATCATCTCGACCAGTGGATCACCTGCCGTGGAGACGAATTCGACGGCCACCAACACCTGCTTGCCTGCCTTGACCTGCGCCTGCGCCCACTGTGCCGTCGACTCGGCGCGGATCATGCCCGCTTTCTGTCGGTAGCGCAGAACCAGCGCACGGCCGCGCGCGATGTTGCGACTCTTGCGGGCCAATCCCATTTCGTAGGCGTACTCGGCCCACTCGGTCTCGTACTCGGCGCGCTGGGCATGGGTGAGGTCGATCGGCATACCGTCGAGTGGAACAGGTCCCCACGGAGTCGGTCGATGAATCATCAAGGGCGGTTTGCTGTTCGACATCCACCCACGCACGGTCTCGAGCGCTCGAGATTGCAGCGTAGGTGATTCCTTCGCCTCTGCGCTCCACGTCCACTTCCCGTAGGACTTGTCCAGCGGAAGGCCGGACTCGACCAGCCTGGCGCCCAGGTCGGACCAGTACTCCGAAGGTTCTGAATGCAGCTGCGCGAAAAGCGGTGCCAGGTAACGCTGGTCGGCCGGCGTGTGTCCCGGTGTTGCCGTCACGGACAGGACGAACGGCGCTTGCTCGTGAGCATTCGAAAAGCGCGCGACCTTCTCGAATGCCGCCGTGCGCTGTGTGTCGTTGCTGTACAGCTGGGCCTCGTCTGCAATCACCACACCGAACGTGTACTTGGGGCGGCCGTTTCGCGCGATCAGCTTCTTCAATTGGTCAGGCGACATGATCAGCCAGCGGAATCCACCGTCGCCCACCGAGGCGATGGAATAGCGCCAATGCGGAATGGTGATCTGTGCGGGTCGATCGACGAGGACGAGGATGTTGGTTTCGCCGCGCTCCTCGGCGATCGTCTTGGCCGACATCACTGCGATCAGCGTCTTACCCAGGCCTGCATTGTCTGCCAACAGAAACCCGCGTTTGCCGGCGCGAGCGGCATCGACGACGGCTGCAGCCCCCGAAACCTGCTCGGGCCGAGGAATTTTGGGTGCAGCAACGGGACGTTCACCGGTGCTGTCATTGATGTCGTCCTCTACCCACTGCTGATAAGAGAAGGGGAGTGCCGTGAATGGAGCGAGTTCTACGGGCAACTCCGTACCGACCCACGCGTAGCTCTTCCATTTCTTGACGAACTGCGCACCAGGCGCCGGCGTCCGAAAGGGAACGTCGAGGAGCCAGACTCTCTCACCAGGGCCGGCAGTCGGCACATCCGGGATCGTCGCGCGTGAGCTCTTCTTTGCGACAGTCTTCTTCGGGGCGGTCTTTCTGGTCGTGTTCCTCTTGGGTGCAGCCTTTTTCGGTGCAGCCTTCTTTGCGGCAGTCTTGCGTGCCGTGGTTGCTTTGCGTGGTGGCATCAGGCGGTTTCTGCTGTGAGGAATTCACGCAGCGTGAGCGCGGGCCGGCCGACAAGGTCCTCCACGGTGCCCGTGATCAGCGCCAATTCACCCTGCGCGATTGCGGTGTACGTCGACACCCATGCGTCGAGTTCCCAAGCGGGTGCGTTGTACGACGCCCGCGATTCGTAAGCTTCCTCGAGCGTTTCCTCGACGTACGTGGTCCGCTTGCCGGTGACTTCGGTGATGATGCTCGCGGCCTCGGAGAGCGTCAGTGCCTCCCGTCCGGTCAGGTTGTACGTCTGTCCGACATGAGAATCCAGATCCTGCAGAACCGACACAGCGACGGCAGCAATGTCGGAGCGCGCTACCGCGCCGACGAGACCGTCCCCTGCGGGTCCGCGGATCACACCGTCTTCACCGGCGAGAGCGGGTAGGAAATCGAGGTAGAAGCTGTCGCGCAGGAAGGTGAATGCGAGCCCGGAAGCGCGGATATGTTCTTCGGTGACCCAGTGATCGCGAGCGAGCGTGAACGTCGCGTCCGGAGCAGCGCCGAGGAAAGACGTGTACACGATGTGCCTGACCCCGGCCTCCGCGGCGGCGTCGATGAAGGTGCGGTGCTGATCCAGGCGATCTGCGCTTTCGGCCGCCGAGACCATGAAGAGGGTGTCGATTCCGGCCAGAGCCGCGAGAGCGCGCTCCTGATCCCCGTACGTGGTCTCGGCCGAATCGGCACCGGGGAGCTGCGGTAATCGGTTGACCGACCGTGCGATCAGCCGCTGCGGGACACCGGCGTCGGCCAACGACCGGGCCACCAGTCCGCCGATATGACCGGTCGCGCCGGTGACGGCGATCCTCGCAGACCGTGAATCTACGGACATGGTGCCCCTCCTTCGTCGGTGTGCATCCCATCTTGCCGGAACCCACTCCCACGTCAGGTCACGACGCGACGATTACACCGCGAGCCACCGACAGAGCGTCGGACAAAGCTGTCCTGGTGTTGTCGTCGAGGGACAGCAGGGGCCGGCGGGGAAGGCCGGCGTCGACGCCGAGAGATTCCAACCCGGCTTTGACCGTCGACGGCAGTCCGCGACTGACGAGGACCTTCAGTAGCGGCTCGATCTGTTCGAACACAGCGGCGGCACCCGACCGATCACCGGATTCGAGTAGACGCCAGAAGTGCACCACCTGTTCGGGGGCCAGACACGGGGCTGCCGTGCACCATCCGCTTGCACCGGCAGAGAAAGATTGCAGTGCAAGAGGATTGCTGCCGTTGAAGAAGGGGATCGTGCCACCGCTCAGTTCGTTGATGCGGTTCATCCGGGTGATGTCGCCGGTGGATTCCTTGATCATCGTGATGCCGTCGACGGTGGAGACGAGATCGACGAGAAACTCCGGCGACATGTCGATCCCGGTGGTGGCCGGATTGTTGTAGATCATCGTGGGAATGTCGACGGAATCGGCCACCGCGGTGACGTGTTCACGAATCTCCTGCTCACCCAGATGCCAGTACGACGTGGGGAGGATCATCATTGCGTCGGCTCCGGCGTCTGCCGCGATCGATGCTCGGCGGAGTGCTCCCGTCGTCGTCAGATCCGACACTCCGACGACGGTGGAGACTCGGCGGTCGACGTAGTCGACAGTCTCCCGAGCTACCGTCTCCCACTCTGCATCGTCGAGATAGGCGCTCTCGCCCGTACTGCCGAGTGGGGCTATCGCGTCGACACCACTGCTGATCATGCTGTCGAGGAGCGTGTGTAGCGGCTTGGGGTCGAATGCTCCGGTGTCCCGGTCGAACGGGGTGATGGGATAGGCGACGATTCCCTTGATGGTGCTGCTCATGAGGCTCTCAGTTCTGTTGGTGGGAAACAAAAGTCAGTTGGTCAGTGTGTCGGGATGATTGCGGAGAGCGCGACGGGCGTAGTAAGCGAAGTTCGCCTCGCTGCGCCGAGGAGTCAGTGTCCAATCGTGTGCCTCCTTCGCCAGGCGAGGCGGTAGCGGCTTGATGTCTCCGGCAGCCATCGCCAGCAACTGCAGTCTGGCCGCTCGCTCGATCAGATGCCCGAGAGAGCATGCCTCTTCGACCGTGTTGCCGACGACGAGTTGGCCGTGGTGGGCGAGCAGAATTGCCCGCTTGTCGCCGAGTGCAGCCGAAATGATCTCGCCCTCCTCGTTTCCCACGGGAACCCCGGGCCAGTCGGCGAGAAATGCGCAGTCGTCGTAGAGCGGCGCGATGTCCATTTGGGAGACGACGAGGGGAATCTCGAGCATCGACAGCGCCGTCGCATGTAGTGGGTGTGTGTGGACGATGCAGTTGACGTCGGGTCGTGCGCGGTAGATCCAACTGTGGAACCTGTTGGCGGGGTTCGGCATGCCTTCCCCGTCGAGGACTTCGAGATCCTCGTTGACGAGCAGGAGGTTGTCCTCGGTGATCTCGTCGAACCCGAGGCCGAGTCGCTGTGTGACAAACGTTCCTGGCTGCTCACCGCGGGCGGAGATCTGTCCGGCAAGGCCGGAGTCGTGGCCGGCGTCCGACAGTGCCCGGCAGGTCAGTGCGATCTTCTGTCGAAGAGTCCAACTACCTGTCGTTACTTCGGTGAGCATCTTCGTCTCGGCGGTGGCCATGAGTTCCTGCTTGCTCGCATGCATCGTGTCGGTCATAGGGTGTGCCTTTCTCGGGACCCGGGAATCAATGACATTCAGTCACCTATAAGACACAAAGTGTCATATAGGGCGGAAATGTGCAACCCTCGATTCCTGCATCGCTGATCACCGCAGGTCAATGTATTGGTAGGGTAATGACACAAAGTCTCGTGAGGGGAACCGAATGGCAGCGTTTTTGCGAACACATCGGCGTCGTGCCGGTCTGACGCTCGAGGGCCTGGCCGAGCAGACCGGTCTGACGAAGAGCTATCTCTCCAAGGTCGAGCGGGGTATCAGTACCCCGTCGATCGCGGTGGCACTCAAGATTGCGCGTGTGCTCGACGCCGATGTGGGGCAACTGTTCTCGGACAGTATGGAGGGAAATGCCATGACGATCGTGCGCGCGAAGGACCGCGTGATCGACCCGGCCAACTCCGTGCAGTCTTCCGTCTACGATCCGATCGCGCCCTCACTGGTCGGAAAGGCCATGCAGCCGTTCGTGGTTCATCCGGCCTCCGTGATGGGTCCCAAGTTCATGGACCACACGGGAGAGGAGTTCGTGTTCGTGCATTCCGGATCCGTGGAATTCGAAATCCCCGGGCAGACGATGCACCTCGACGCCGGCGACAGCTTGTACTTCGACGCGAATACGCCGCACCGGATGCGGTCGGTGTCGGCGGATCGTGCGGTGGTGCTGGTTGTCGTCTACGACAAGCCTTCGGCTGGATCACCCAGCGGTGACTCGCTGGAAACGCACTGCGGGGTGGGCAGATGACGCTGGGGATCGACACGACACTGACGCTTCTCGCGGCCGGTCTGATCTTCCTTCTCTCCCTGTGCCTGGGAATCTGGAAATACCGACAGATGGCCACTTCGGACAATCACCTCGCCCATCCGTATGTCGACATCGCACACCGCGCTGCCCTGATGTACTCGTTTGCGACGCTGCTGATCGCGGTGTTCGTCGAACTCAGTGCGTGGCCGACGTGGATCAACCTGACCAGTGCCGCAGTGGTCGTGTTCTTCTTTCTCGCAGCGATATTCAGCTACATCGCTCACGGTGCGATGAAGGACACCGACAATCAGTTCGAGTCCGCCGGTCCGCCCCTGCACCTCGGGATGTTTCTGCTGATCCTCGGTGAGGTGGGCGGATTTGCCGTACTACTCGCAGGTTTCGTGAAAGGTCAGTTCTTCTGATCGGGCTTCAGCGCCTGTGCTCGTAGCCGATCCAAGCCCGTCGACGCTCACCCATCGGGTCGTTCTCCACTCGGGACGTCTCGTCGAAGATCATTGTTTGCCGCTCCGGTACGGAGTAGGCGGGCCAATCCCGGTCCGGCACTCCGTGGCGGGCGAAATGGATCCAGTGGCGCTGCATGGTGGAGGTCACCGCAGTCAGTCCGCGGCGCCCACCGACCGCGGTCAAGGCCGCGGTGAGTGCATCCGAACGCCCGAAGACCGCAAGCAATTCGGTGGCGTGGGTAGCGCCCATGCCGACGAGTCTGAGCAGGCGAGGCGCAAAATCGTAGCGGTAACTGTAGGTAGGAGCTACCTGGCAATGACCCTGTGCGCAGAGTATCGCGGGCTCCCAGAACGTGATGTCGCCGCCGAGATCTGCGGCAGCAAACCGGTGCGGATACGTGGGATACGCCGCGAGCGCACGTGCTTTCACTTCAGGGGTGGTGTGGGAGAACATCTTCTCGATCCGAACCGGGTCGGTAGGCAAGATGTCGAGAACGCGCGGGAAGATTCTTCCCTCGTGGAGATTCGAACCGACGAGCAGCGGAACGGGGTGGGCGCGTCCGGCGGCGAACACGTCGAGCGGGTGTTCGGGAAGGACGTCGTCACCCACCACGGGGGCAAATGCCCGCGTTCCGGGTTCTTCGTCCGCGCCGCGGCGCGCAAGTTCTTCGCCGGCAGCGACCAGGTCGTTCACCGAAGCGGAGCGCAGCCACGATCCCGGATCGGTATCCGGAGCCTGTGCGATCTCGAGGAACTCGCGTGCCCAACGGTGCGCTCGCTCTTTTCCGTATGCCGAAGCAGCCGGCGGACTTTGAGCGATGGCCCGGGCGAACAGCCCTCGTGCCGCCGGCGTTGCCATCAGAGTGGTGACCGCGTTGGCGCCGGACGATTCACCGAAGACGGTGACGGCGTTCGGGTCGCCGCCGAAAGCGGCGATGTTGCGTTGGACCCACGTCATCGCGGCGATCTGATCGCGCAATCCGAGGTTCGTCTCGAATGATCTTTCCGCAGTGGAATATTCACTGAAATCGAGGTAGCCCAACGCGCCGAGACGATATTGGATCGAGACGTAGACGATGTCGCCACGTTCGACCAGGCTCGTTCCGCGGTACATGGGCGTCGACGGATTCCCGCCGTTGTACGCGCCGCCGTGAATGAAAACCATGACCGGTCGCAACGAATCCGACGGTACCTGCGGAGCCACGACATTGACGAAGAGTGAGTTCTCGTCGAAATTGCTCTTGCGCTGCGGAGACGGAGAGCCGAATGCTTCCGCCGGGCGGACACCATGCCAAGCCTCGACCGGCTGCGGTGCGCGAAATCTCCAAGGACCGGTCGGGGCCGTTGCGTAGGGGATTGCTCGCCAGGTGCGCAGTCCTCGATCGAGGCGCCCGCGTACGACCCCGGAATCGAGAGTGATCTCGAGGGGGCTCGTCACGGTAGGGAGATGTCGGTGCCGTGGCTACGGTAACCGCTGTATCCCGCCCAGGCCAAGCGTTGTTCACGTCTGGGATCGTTCTCGACGCGGACGATCTCGTCGAAGATCATGGTCCGACGCTCCTGCCCCTCGTAGCGCGGCCACGATCCGCGCGGCGAGCCGTGCTCGGCGAAGTGAAGCCAGTGTCCCTGAACAGATTCGGTGACTGCGCGCAGTCCGCGTCGACCGCCGGGAAGGGTGAGGCCGCGCCCGACAAGGGTGTCACCGATGCCGAAGACTGCAAACATCTCGAATCCGTGTGTGGCGTCGAGGCCGAGCCAGCGCATCATCGTCGGCGCGAAGTCGAATCGGTAGGCGTATGTCGGCGCCGATTGTGCGTGCGCTTGCATCAACTCCACGGACGGGTGCCAGAACGTGACGTCTCCGCCGACGTCGATCGCGGACTGCTCGTCCGGGTAGCCGGGATAGGTCGCGAGGATGCGCTTCCCGGCCTCGGGATCGGTGAGGGCAAACATGGTGTCGATGCGCGACGGGTTGGTCGGAAGTGCGTCGAGCACCTTCGGGAACAGCGTCCCCTCCCGTCTGTTGGTGCCGATGATCATCGGCACCTGGTGTGCCGATCCTTCTTTGAATGCGTCCAAGGGGGAGCGCGGCAGGAAGTCGCCGTCGACGACCGGTCCGAAGGGATGTAGTCCAGGTGTGTTCGCGAGTACCTCGGCGCCCAGTCTGCTTCCGGCTCTGCCCAATTCGACGGCTGTCGCCGAGGTCAGGGCCTTCGCGGGTGGTAGGCCGGAATTGAGGATCTCGACGAAACGCGCGCCCCAGGCATGCGATCGCTGCGTGCTCGAGACCAGATCCGGAGCCGAACTCTCGGCGATAGCGCCGGCAAAGAGTCCCTTGGCGGCCGGAGTCGCCATCAGGGTGGTGACGGCGGTGGCTCCGGCGGATTCACCGAAAATCGTGACTTTTTCAGGATCCCCACCGAAGGCGGCGATGTTGCGTTGCACCCACTGCAGGGCCGCGACCTGATCGCGCAGTCCGAGGTTGGAGTCGAATACGCGCTCGGATGTGGAGAACGGGGTGAAATCGAGGTAGCCCAGAGCGCCGAGCCGGTAGTTGATCGAGACGTAGACGACGTCGCCGCGTTCGACGAGGGACACGCCCGAGTACAAGCCGGTGGCCGAGGTCCCGATGGTGTTTGCCCCACCGTGGATGAAAACCATGACGGGACGCGGAGTATTGCCGGTGTTCGCGGGGGCGAGCACGTTGAGCGTCAGGCAGTCCTCGCTGCTCGGCTGGTACTTCCCGGGCGCGAGCAACAGCCCCTTCTTGTGTTGGACAGACGCGTCGCCGAACCTGGTCGCGTCGCGTTCTCCGGTCCACGGCGTGACCGGCTGGGGTCGCGTCAGACGCAGTGTTCCGACCGGCGGCCGGGCGTAGGGAATTCCGCGCCAGGCACGAAGTTTTCCCACCCGGCGGCCGCGCAGGGTGCCGTCGGCCGTGGTCACAAGTATGTCGGACGCCATGTCGCGACTATACGTACTTCGGGAGCGCGTCAGCGGCGAGCCTCCAGCAATCGAAGCCAGACTTCACTGACCGTCGGATACGAGGGCACCGCATGCCAGAGAGTTTCCAGTGGTACGGCGCCGACGACCGCGATTGTCGCCGCATGCACCAGCTCGGATACTTCGGGCCCGGCGAAGGTAGCGCCGAGGATCACGTCGGTGGCCTTGTCGATCACCAACTTCGCGCGCCCCGAGTAGTCGTCGCGCAGCAGCGAAGATCCCGCGACGGCGAGTTCGATCTCCACGACTTCGACGTCGTAGCCGTCGTCGCGAGCTTTCTTCTCGGTGCGTCCCACCCAGGCGATCTCGGGTGAGGTGAACACCACTTGGGGGACCTGTCCGTTGTCCGCCGACGCGGTGTATCGAGGTCCACTGAGCCCGCGACTCTCGGCCCGCGCGGCGATGACGTCTCCGCAGACTCTCGCCTGATACTTGCCCATGTGGGTGAGGGGAGAACGACCGTTGATGTCGCCGACTGCGTATAGCCATTCACCTTGGGCGCAGAGGTGATCGTCGGTCGTGACGTACTTGCCGTCCTCGAGGCCGATGACGGACAAGCCGAGATCGGCTGAGGTCGGGCCGCGGCCCGCCGCGACGATGACCTCGTCGACTTCGATCACGCCGGACGATGTCTCGATGCTGACGGGTCCACCGTGGATGTGACCTTCGCCGGTGTCCTTGGCATCGGGGCGTGAGACCGAGTTGACGGCAGTGCTCAGTCGAACGTCCACACCGCGGGCGCCGAGTGCTTCGGCCACCATCGTTCCGGCAAACGGTTCTGCTGATTTCAACAGAGCATCGCCCCTCACGAGCAACGTCACGTGAGCGCCGAACGACGACAACCACGTTGCGCACTCCGTTGCGACCACTCCGCCGCCGATGACCGCCACTCGCGACGGAACCTCGTGCAGGTTGGTCGCATCGCGCGAGGTCCACGGGAGTGCCTCGCGCAATCCCGGTGTCTTCGGGACGGTGGCGGTCGTTCCCGTGGCGAGTACGACGGCCTGGCGGGCGCGGAGCTTACGGGTCCCGTCGACGGTCACTGCTCGCTCGCCGTCGATGACCCCGTGGCCTTTGATCACGGTGATGCCCGCCGAGGTTGCCCAGTCGACCTGGGACGAATCGTCGTGGTTGTGGGTGAACGAGTCGCGCCGTTTCAGAACGGCATCGACGTCCAGCGGTCCGGCCGGGATCCCGGGCAAGGCGTCGGCCGCCTCGAGGACCTGCCCCGGGCGCAGTAGTGCCTTGCTGGGCATACAGGCCCAATACGAGCATTCACCGCCGACGAGTTCGTGTTCCACGATTGCGGCGGTGCGATTACTTCCGGCGATGGCGTACGCGGCGGCGTTCTCGCCGGCGGGCCCACCGCCGATCACGATGACATCGAATTCGTCGGTCATGCCTCCACGGTATGTCGGATCGGTCCGAGTTCGCTCGGTTACCGCCGGGTACGAGAACTCGATGATGGTTACAGTTGCACCCATGACGCGGCAGAAGATTTTGATCACCGGTGCCAGTTCGGGTCTGGGAGAGGAGATGGCCAGGAGATTCGCCGCGGCCGGTCGCGACCTCGCGTTGTGTGCCCGGCGGACGGATCGTCTCGACGCGCTGCGTGGGGAGCTGGTGGCGCAGTACCCGTCGATCAGCGTCGCAGTGCGCGAACTCGATGTGACCGAACACGATTCCGTCGTCCGGGTTTTCGGTGAGCTGCGCGACGAGTTGGGTGGCCTGGACCGGGTGATCGTGAACGCCGGGCTCGGTAAGGGCGCCAAGATCGGAACCGGAAAAGCGCACGCGAATCTTGCAACAGCGCAGACGAATTTTGTCGGCGCGCTGTCGCAGTGTGAAGCTGCGCTCGAGATCTTCCGCGCGCAGGACGCCGGACACCTGGTTCTCGTGTCCTCGATAAGCGCGGATCGGGGGCTACCCGGGCCAAAAGCGGCCTATTCGGCAAGCAAGGCCGGGGTAGCGGCTCTGGGTGAGGCGCTCAGTATCGAGTTGGCGCGCACACCTATTCGGGTCACCACCCTGCTGCCGGGCTTCATCAAGACCGACATGTCCGCCGGCGCCGGCGACGACGCAGCGCTCATGGCCAGTCTGGACGAAGGCGTCAGTGCCATGGTCGACGCCATCGAGAAGGAAACCACCCGAGCGGCGCTACCCGGCCTCAAGTGGCAAGGGATAGATGCGGCCCTACGATTCCTGCCCAACTCCGTGACAGCGAGGTTTGTCTGATGAGCATCCACATCTCGAACGGTAAGCCCCGGGTAGTGATCGTCGGTGGCGGCTTCGGTGGACTGTATGCAGCGAGACGACTCAAGAAGGCTGACGTCGAGGTAGTGCTGATCGACCGGGGAACGAGCCACGTCTTCCAGCCGCTGCTCTACCAGTGCGCCACGGGTCTGCTCTCCGAAGGGCAGATCGCAAGTCCGCTGCGGCATCTGCTCGAGGACAACAAGAACACGAACGTCGTTCTGGGCGAGGCCAAGTCGGTGGACGCGGACGCCGGGATACTGACTGCCAGTCGCTTCGACGGGTCAACCTTCGAACTGCCGTACGACTACCTGATCGTGGCGGCCGGAATGCGGCAGTCGTACCACGGCCAGGACGAGTTCATCAAATGGGCGCCTGGCATGAAAACCCTCGACGACGCTTTGGCGATCAGGCGCAGTCTCATTGCTGCGTTCGAGATGGCCGAATCGCTCCCGACGGCGGAAGAACGTCGACCGTGGCTGACATTCGCCGTGGCGGGCGGTGGACCCACCGGCGTCGAATTAGCCGGGCAGATCCGCGAATTGGCGATGCACGCGCTGACCAACGAGTTCCGGTCCATAGACCCGGACGAGGCAAGGGTGCTGCTCTTCCACGGCGACGATCGGGTGCTCCCTTCGTTCAGTCGCAAGCTCTCGGCCGCCGCCAAACGTACTCTCGACGGGATCGGCGTCGAGACTCACCTCGGCGTGCACGTCACCGACGTGTGCGAGACCAGCATCGAGACGACGGACAAGAAGACAAAAGAGAAGCGGCAGTACGAGACCCGCACGATTCTGTGGACCGCGGGCGTCGAAGCAGTGCCGTTCGCCGAGGCACTGGCCACGGCGCTGGGTGTGAAGCAGGTCGGCGGTGGCCGCATCGAGGTGGAAGCCGATCTGACCGTTCCCGGCCACCCGAACGTCTACGTGGTGGGCGACCTCATGTCGCGGGACAAACTTGCCGGGGTGGCCGAGGTCGCGATGCAGGGTGGTCGGCACGCCGGTGCCCGGATCGCTGCAACCGTGGAAAACGGAGTGCCCAGCCGAAAACCGTTCAAGTACCGCGATCTTGGAACCGCGGCCTACATTTCGCGACGCCACGCGTTGCTTCAGGCAGGGCCGGTCCAGTTGTCCGGGTTCATCGGATGGGTGTCATGGGGAATCATCCACATCGCATTCCTCGCCGGTTTCCGCAATCGCGCCAGCACGGTGCTGAACTGGGGCGCAACCCTGGCGTCGAAAACGCGTCGGGAACGGGCAATCACGTACGGCGACCCCGAAACCGCTCGGCAGCCGTACAACTGAGGGTTACTCAGTCTTGAACACGGGGTTTCCGGCGGCGTCGATCATCCACCACAGGCTGCCGACGCTCTGTCCGAGCATGTCTCCGGGAACCTTGTCGTCGAGGTACCGATAGACGGGCTTGCCGTTGACGGTGATCTGGAAAGATCCTTCAGGCCCGTCGACAGTGTCGATGACGGCGTCGATTCCTTCGACGATCGGCGAATCCGTGACCGAGGTGACCGCCGGCCAGTAACGCAGGCAAGCTTCGTCGCACGACCCGGCTTGTGAGTTCTCCTCGTCCGGGTTGTAGACGTAGACGGTCATGCCTTCGCCGTCGACGGCGATCGTCCCGAGTGGGGAGTCGGCGGTCTTCAGCAGGGGTGCATCAGCGGCGGCGGGTGGCGACAGCGACGTCGCAATGGCAGTGACGTTGTCTGCGCTGTCCCCGGAATCGAGGGCGTCGGGCGAGCAACCGGTGAGGATCAGGGCGGTACTCGCAACCGTCGCGAACAACCACTGTCTGCGCATGACGTCTCCGTTCTGGGCGGGAGTGCTCGGGACAAGCAATCGGGGATACCCGTTGCGGACGAGCTGAAAACGCCGGGCGTCCGGATTCCTCGACAATAGCTCTGTTACAGAGCTATTGTGAGGTTGTGGATGGAAACGGAGCAGATCTTGCGGATGACGTCCTGGAGACGCTCGGACAATTGCGCCGGGGCACGAGGAAGGCGTCGGGGCGGCCGTTTGCGGAACGACCGCTCGCCGGCGCCCAGATCGAACTCGTCAGGCTGCTACGACGCAACCCGGGTCTGTCGGTGGCCGAGGCCGCCGGGCGATTGGGTGTCGCGGCAAACACGGTGTCCACCTTGGTGCGGCAGCTCGTCGACGATGGAGTGATCGAACGCGTTGCCGACGAGGCAGACCGCCGCGTCGCGCGATTGGTACTCGCGGACGAGGCGCGCGCCCGCGTCGAGGTGTGGCGTGATCGCCGGAGTGTGATTGTCGGTCAGGCATTGTCGAGTCTGACCGGAGAAGACAGGGCGAGGATCGAGGCTGCGCTACCAGCCCTGTCGCGATTGGCGAGCGCTCTGGCAGCAGCCGGATCAGAAGGTGAGGGGTAGTGAGATGCTGAAACAGTGGTGGAAGAGCCGAGCGGCAGGTTCACCCGACCCCGGCGCACACGCGGTCGAGATCGACTCGGTTACATACAAGTTCGGCGACCACCGCGCGGTGGACAACCTGAGTCTGGTCATCAATGCGGGGGAGTGTTTCGGCCTGCTCGGTCCCAACGGCGCAGGAAAGACTACGACGATCAGGTTGCTCAACACGTTACTTCCTCTGCAAGACGGTGACATTCGGATTCTCGGTCGCTCAGTTCGTACCGAGGCGATGACCATTCGGCGCTACCTCGGGTACGTGCCACAACAGCTCTCGATCGAAAGCGCATTGACCGCACGCGAGAACGTGACCTGGTTCGCGCGACTGTACGACGTTCCGCGGTCCGAACGACGCGAGCGCGTCGACCAGGCGCTCGAGATGGTGGACCTACTCGATTCAGGTGATCGTCTGGCGTCGGGTTTCTCCGGCGGTATGGTACGACGTCTCGAACTTGCGCAGGCGCTGGTGAACCGACCGTCGTTGCTGGTGCTCGACGAACCGACGGTGGGGCTGGATCCCATTGCCCGCGAATCCGTCTGGCAGCGAGTGGCGGAGATGCAGAAGCAGTACGGCATGACTGTGCTGCTCACGACGCACTACATGGAAGAAGCCGAGGAGTTGTGTGATCGTGTTGCGTTGATGCATCACGGTGAACTTCGTGCAGTGGGCGAGCCGAGCGCGTTGGCCGCCGAACTGGGGCCGGAGGCCACTCTCGAAGACGTGTTCCGTCACTACACCGGCGACGATCTCACCGGCGACAAGTCAGGAGGTCTCCGCGATGTCCGCAGTGCCCGTCGCACAGCGCGCCGCTTGGGCTGATCCCACTACCAACAGTCTTGCTCGATTGCTCTCGAGAATTTACACATTCTGCCTCGTGGAGGTTCAGAAGTTGCGGCACGACCGATCTGAATTGGTCACGCGCGCAATCCAGCCGATCCTCTGGTTGGTGATCTTCGGTCAGACGTTCAGTCATATCCGAGCGATCCCGACTGGCGACGTACCGTATCTCGACTTTCTCGCGCCGGGCATCATTGCGCAGTCCGCTCTTTTTGTTGCGATCTTCTACGGAATCCAGATCATCTGGGAGCGTGACGCGGGAGTCCTCACCAAACTCATGGTGACGCCGACGCCACGAGCCGCGCTGGTCACCGGAAAGGCATTTGCAGCCGGTATCCGTGCGGTCGCCCAGGCCGTGGTCGTAGTCGTTGTAGCGGCGCTGCTGGGCGTGAGCATGACGTGGAACCCGATCAAGCTGCTCGGCGTCGTGGCTGTCGTTGTCCTCGGCTCGGCGTTCTTCGCCTGTCTGTCGGTTGCGATCGCGGGGATCGTGCTCAAACGAGATCGATTGATGGGCATCGGCCAGGCGATCACCATGCCGTTGTTCTTCGCGTCCAACGCTCTGTACCCGGTCGAACTCATGCCGACGTGGGTTCAGTGGCTCAGTCGCATCAATCCGCTGAGCTACGAGGTGTCAGCGCTGCGCGGTCTGCTGATCGGAATGCCGACCGATTACCTCGTCGACTTCGGCGTGCTGATCGGGGCCGCGCTGCTCGGAATCATCACAGCTTCGGCACTATTGGGCCGCTTGACTCGCTGATCTGACTCGCTGATCTTCGCTCCGGACTAGTCGCGAGTGAACGGTGGGGTGTAGGTGCTGCAATCCGGAGGGACGGCCGGGAGTCCTTCGGACGAGCGAAGTTTCTCCGCAATCGATGAGAGCAAGTCCTGCGATTCAGGGGAGAGATCGACCGCTTTTATGGCCAGAGAACGTAATTCGCTGTCGTGAAACTCTTCGACAACCGAACGGTCTTCTTCCGGAATCAGTTCGGGATCTTGGCGAGGTGTCGGGCCGAAGAAGTACTCTGCTGCTACGCCGAAGTAATCGGCCAATGCCAAAACGACTTGCTCCGACGGATTTGTGCGCACACCGCTCCGGAGTTGAGAGAGGTACGGTGTCGAAATCTTGCATCCACGTTGCGAAAGGGCTTCCACAACTTGTGCGTTGGTGAGTCTCGGTGCTGTGGCCGGGTACAAGGCGTTCAAACGGTCCTTGAATGAATCGGTCACAATTCCTCCCTCGAGCGTGACCCAGCGTCACAGCTACTTCGCAGTTTTCACATAGTAGACGACACGGTTATTCTGGACTCCGGTCGAAAGTCCTTTCACCTGCGGATATTTGGCGCGGAGAGATTCCAAAGACTTTGTAAAGTATGTGATTTACACCGCGTACTGACCGTTCGTTTTGCCAACGGGCGTGCGGGTGGCGTATAAGCAAAATGTCGGTGGTTACGCCGTTGCGCTGCAGGTTCTTTCGGCCGGTCCTATGTAGCTGCGTCGATGCATTGTGGCCCTGTCTGTAACGTGCGAGCACTGCCGCCGGGCGCCGGGCGTCACTCTCTCCGGCGGTTGGCGAGCCGCGTGTTCGGAACTCTTTCTCGGTGCTCTGCTCGACGCTCGCGCGTAGTGATGGGCGCGTATTTTTCTCGGCAGTCGAGAGTGAGCGGGCAGGTGTGTCGACCTGTTGAAAGTGGCGCGCGTCGAAAGCGGCCGATTGGTATGTCATCGACGTTGGAACACAGTGCTTCTCGTCAGTCGCCGCTATCTCCTGCGGTGATATCAGCGTCGCCCGGACGTGTTTTGCGGCAGACCGAGCTCGAGGCGCAGCGTCCCGGCACGACATGTCGACCGTCGCCTTTGCGTCTTTCGGATCGGAATAGCCCGCTGCGCCGGTAGTAGTCGACGTCAGTCGCAGTCGGGTGCGGTCAGGACCCTTCGAAGGAATACGCGGCTTGCACACGGAGGGCGACAGTCCGGGCGGCAATTCTGTCGCACAGATCTACCATCAGCCCCTGCCGTGGGCTGCTCCTCCTGCAGGATGCGTGCCTCGGCCTCGGAAGCGGCTTATGGCACGGGGCTTGCTGACCGGCGCATACTGGTTACAACGCGGTGTGTTCGAAGGGCAGGACTGACATGGTCAGTGTCGAGAAGTGGGCGATGTGGGATTCCGCCGTGGAGGTGGATGTCACCGAAGGCGCTGCGCTGCCCACTGCGCACGCGTTGATCGCAGCTGCCATCGACGAAACCGAAGCGGTCTGCGACCTTCGCCGGGGTGACGCCGAGATTCACGCCGTCAACCTCGCTCAGGGAACTCCGGTCAAAGTGACTCGGCGTATGTCTGCTCTCTTGCGGTCGGCGCTGTGGGCGGCTCGTATGACCGGCGGCGCAGTCAATCCGCTTGCCGACAATTACTCCGAGGACGAGTCCATCCCTCCGGTCCACCCGACCCCGACGTTCGAGGACGTACAGCTCGACGGAGACGTGGTGTACGCGCCCTGGGGTGCGTCGTTCGACATCACCGGAGTTGCCAAGGCCGACACCGTCGATCGCGCCGCGCAGATCGTCGCCGCCGAATTACAATGCGGCGTTGCTGTGCGGATCGGCGACGTGATCGCCACGGCCGGCCATGCACCGGCTGGTGGCTGGCAGATTCCGGTGCCGGACAGCGAAGAAGTCGAACTGATCAACGGAACCGCGATGGCGACGGCGCGGGCGCTGGAGCTGCCCTCCTGGGAGCCGAACCAGGAGCGGCCCTCCACGGAATGGGCACAGGTCTCGGTGATTGCTGACGACGCGGTGTGGGCGTACGCCGCGAGCGAAGCTGCGTTGATCCGGGGGATAAGCGCCATCAAATGGGTTGAACAGCAAGAGCTTCGCGCTCGGCTCGTCGACCGATCCGGACGCGTGTACACAACGGAAAGTTGGTTCGGCCCGGCCGCCGCGTGAGTCAGGCCCGTCCGCGCTCTCTGCGGTACCACTGCACCAGAGCATCTGTGGATGTGTCGCCGAGGTCGCCGGGTGCTGCTTCGGAAGAGAGCGCAGGCCCCAGTTCCAGTGCCTGCGTCTTGCCGAGTTCGACGCCCCACTGATCGAACGGATTGACACCCCACACAGCACCTTCGACAAATACCTGGTGCTCGTAAAGCGCGATCAACTGACCGACGACCGAGGGGGTCAGCTCCTTCGCCAAGATAGTGCTCGACGGTCGGTTGCCTGGCATCACCTTGTGCGGCACCAACTCCGGTGCCGTGCCCTCTGACGCGATCTCTTCGGCAGTCTTGCCGAACGCGAGAACCTTTGTCTGAGCGAAGAAGTTACTCATGAGCAGATCGTGCATTGATCCCGTGCCGTCCGCAGTAGGCAGATCGTCGGTGGATTCCGCGAACCCGATGAAATCGGCAGGCACCAGCCAGGTGCCCTGATGCAGGAGTTGGTAGAAGGCGTGTTGGCCGTTGGTTCCGGGCTCGCCCCAGAAGATCTCACCGGTGGACGTGGTCACCGGTGAGCCGTCGGCGCGAACCGATTTGCCGTTGGACTCCATGGTCAGCTGCTGCAGGTAGGCGGGAAAGCGCAGCAAGTCGTTGGAGTAGGGCAGCACTGCGCGGGACTGTGCGCCGAAGAAGTTGGAGTACCAGAGCCCGATGAGGCCGAGGAGGACCGGCGCGTTCTGCTCGAGCGGTTGGTTTCGGAAGTGCGTGTCGATCTGGTGGAAACCGTCGAGAAACTCCGCAAAGCGAACGGGTCCGACGGCACACATGACCGACAAGCCGATCGCCGAGTCGACGGAGTAGCGCCCGCCGACCCAATCCCAGAACCCGAACATGTTCGCGGTGTCGATGCCGAACTCCGCCACGCGATCACCATGGGTGGAGACTGCGACGAAATGCTTGGCTACGGCCGAGACGTCTTCGCTGCCCAGACCGGCGAACAGCCAACGCTTTGCCGCTGTCGCGTTGGTGAGGGTCTCGAGGGTGGAGAACGTCTTGGATGCGACGATGAAGAGCGTCGTCTCCGGATCGAGGTCGTCGAGCTGTCCGACCAGATCGACAGGGTCGATGTTGGAGACGAACCGGACGCTGATTCCGGCGTCGGCGTAATGCCGTAGTGCGCGGTAGACCATCACCGGCCCGAGGTCGGAACCGCCGATGCCGATGTTGACGATGGTGCGGATGCGCTTGCCGGTAGCTCCGGTCCACTCGCCGCTGCGCACACGATCGGCGAAAGCGCCCATCGCGTCCAGAACTTCGTGAACGTCGGCGACGACGTCTTGACCGTCGACGGTCAGCGCAGAATCCTTGGGCAGACGCAGCGCTGTGTGTAGTACGGCGCGGTCTTCGGAAGTGTTGATGTGATCGCCCGCGAACATCGCGTCGCGTCGTGCCTCGACGCCGGCCTCGCGGGCCAGGTCGACGAGCAGCGCGAGAGTTTCGCGGCTGACGCGATGCTTGCTGTAGTCGATGTGAAGATCACCGGCGTCGATCGTCAGCTCTCGCCCGCGGGCTGGATCGTCCTGGAAGAGTTCTCGCAGGTGAACGCCTTCGATGTCGGCGTAATGAGCGCGCAGTTTCTGCCAGGCTGAGGTTCCGGTGATGTCAGTGCTCACGATCATCGACTTTAGTGGCACAAGCTGGAAACTTCCGCGTGAGTCTCGCTCGCGGGCAGACGGACGCGGCTCCGACGAGCATCATGGAACCCATGGACACATTCGAATTCATTCGATCAGTTCCCACCCAGTTGTTCGTCGGCGGTCGGTTCGTGCCCGCGGAGAACAACGCGACCTTCCCGGTGGCGGATCCGGCGACCGGGAAATCGTTGACCGATGTCGCCGATGCGAGCCCCGCGGACGCGCTGCGCGCTCTCGACGAAGCCGTCGCCGTCTCGTCGAAGTGGGCGAGCACACCTGCGCGCGAGCGTGGTGAAATCCTGCGAGCCGTCTTCGAGAAGATCACCGAGCGAGCCGAGGACGTGGCGCTGCTGATGACCCTCGAAATGGGCAAGGCACTCGCCGAAAGTCGCGCCGAGGTGAAATACGGGGCGGAGTTCTTCCGGTGGTTCAGCGAGGAGGCCGTTCGCATCGGCGGGCGCTACACGCCGGCGCCGGCGGGCAACGGCCGGATCCTTGTCACCAAGGCGCCGGTCGGACCGTGTCTGGCTATCACTCCCTGGAATTTCCCGTTGGCGATGGGTACCCGCAAGATCGGCCCGGCATTGGCCGCCGGCTGCACGATCATCGTCAAGCCCGCCTCGGAGACCCCGTTGACGATGTTGTTGCTTGCTCAGCTCATGGCCGAAGCAGGGTTGCCCGACGGAGTCCTCTCGGTGTTGCCGACATCGAAATCCGGTGAAGTGACCGGCCCTCTCATCGACGACCCTCGACTGCGCAAGCTCACCTTCACCGGGTCCACCGGCGTCGGCAAGATGCTGGTGGAGAAGTCCGCGAAGCGATTGCTCCGCACGTCGATGGAATTGGGTGGCAACGCACCCTTCGTGGTGTTCGACGACGCGGACGTCGACAAGGCAGTCGAGGGCGCGGTACTGGCGAAGCTTCGCAACGGTGGCGAAGCATGCACCGCCGCCAACCGGTTCCACGTCGCCAACGCCGTGCGTGAAGAGTTCACGACCAAGCTGACCGAGAAGATGGCGACTTTCACGATGGGACCCGGTACCGACCCGGAGACGAAGCTCGGGCCGCTGATCAACCAGAACCAGCTCGACACGGTCGCGGAGTTGGTTGCAGATGCGGTGGATGCCGGGGCGAAGGTGCGACTGGGCGGCGAAGCGCCGGGTGGCGAAGGGTACTTCTATCCAGCCACGGTGTTGGCAGACGTTCCGTCCAGCGCGCGGATTCTGAAAGAAGAGGTGTTCGGACCCGTCGCCGCGATCACCGGCTTCGACACCGAAGCCGAGGGAATCGCAGCCGCCAACGACACCGAGTTCGGACTGGCCGCGTACATCTTCACAAGGGATCTCGACCGTGCGCTTCGGGTTTCCGATGCACTGGAATCAGGAATGATCGGCGTCAACCGCGGAGTGATCTCGGACGCGGCAGCGCCGTTCGGTGGCGTGAAGGAATCCGGATTCGGCCGCGAGGGCGGGACCGAGGGGATCGAGGAATACCTGAACACGAAGTACATCGCGCTCGAGAGCTGATACACCCGCGAACGGCCACATCGGGACTGCCAGAGGCATCCGATGTGGCCGTTCGCAAGTGATCTGGGTGTGCGCTAGTGGCCCAGGCGTCCGCGGCCCAGGCGCAGGAGCAGCATCGCGAGAGTGTGGCCTTCCTGGCCCAGCTCGTTGAATCGTTCTAGGACCTTCATCTCGCGGCTGTGCACCAGACGCGGACCACCCGATGCCATCCGGGTACGGCCGATGATCTGGGAGACCTCGGAGCGGCGTTTGATGGCCGCGAGGATCTCGGCGTCGAGACGGTCGATTTCTTTCCGTAGTCCGTCGATCTCCGCCTCACTCTGGGGGATCTCGACGTCTGTCGGAGCAGTTTTTACAGTATCGACAGTATTTCCATGGGGGGCTGCAGCCTGGGTGCTCATTGCTATTCGTCTCCTCTTCCTACTGCGTGGATCGTGGTCTCGGCTCGGGTCGTTACCGATCCAGGCACACTGACGAAAATGCCCCGGATCCGATTCGGACCAGGGGCGGGTGAGCTGTTCAGATCACGTGCACCGAGGTCCGGGGCACGTAAAGTAACGCCACAGCGGGCCGACGGGGTCGGCCGTGTTGTCGCGAACGGAAATGCTGAACATAGCGTCCAGTTTGCCATGCTCGACACAGGTAATCCAAGTGCCTCTACCAGCAGGTGGACGCACTGACGACCGTGTCGGTGGACGCCGGTAGCGTGGACAGGCGATGAACACGTACCCAGCACTCGGTGAGCACGACGGACATTCCCAGCACGACGGGGGCGGCGCGCGGGGACACGACGTGGGTTCGGACGCCCTCCTCGAGGGTCTCAACCCGCAACAGCGCGAGGCCGTGGTCCATGCCGGTTCGCCGTTGCTGATAGTCGCGGGCGCCGGCTCGGGCAAGACTGCAGTGCTGACGCGTCGCATCGCCTATCTGTTGGCCGAACGGGGTGTCACCCCCGGTCAGATCCTGGCCATCACGTTCACCAACAAGGCTGCGGCCGAGATGCGCGAGCGTGTGGCAGCTCTTGTCGGACCGCGTGCCAACGCCATGTGGGTATCGACGTTCCACTCCAGTTGCGTGCGGATCCTGCGAGCACAGGCGGCGCTCCTGCCCGGTTTGAACTCGAATTTCTCGATCTACGATTCCGACGATTCGCGTCGACTGCTGACGATGATCTCGAAGGACCTCGAGCTCGACACCAAACGATTCTCCGCGCGGCTTCTCGCCACTCACATCTCCAACCTGAAGAACGAACTCGTCGGACCGGAAGAGGCGATTGTCGCAGCCGATCAGGATCCGGCCGAACTGCCGCGGCTGATCGCCAAGGTCTACGGCCACTACCAACAGCGGCTGCGTGCTGCGAACGCACTCGACTTCGACGATCTCATCGGTGAGACCGTCGCGCTTCTTCAGGCGTTTCCACAGATCGCCGAGTACTACCGCCGCCGCTTCCGTCACGTGCTCGTCGACGAGTACCAGGACACCAACCACGCGCAGTACATGCTTGTGCGTGAACTGGTCGGCGGAGCCGGAGAGTCCGACCACGCCGTTGCCCCGGCCGAACTGTGCGTCGTCGGTGACGCCGATCAGTCGATCTACGCATTCCGCGGAGCCACTATCCGCAACATCGAAGAGTTCGAACGCGACTACCCGGATGCTCGGACCATCCTTCTCGAACAGAACTACCGTTCGACGCAGAACATTCTGTCTGCGGCCAACTCCGTGATTTCCAAGAACACCGGCCGACGAGAAAAGCGTCTGTGGACCGATTCGGGTGAAGGCGAACTGATCGTCGGCTACGTTGCAGACAACGAGCACGACGAAGCATCGTTTGTCGCCTCGGAGATCGATCGGCTGGTGGACCAGGGCGAGACCAAGTTCGCCGACATCGCGGTGTTCTACCGGACCAACAACTCCTCACGCGCGCTCGAGGAGATCTTCATTCGACTCGGAGTGCCGTACAAGGTGGTCGGCGGCGTTCGCTTCTACGAGCGCAAGGAAGTTCGGGACATCGTCGCGTATCTGCGCGTCCTCGCCAACGAGGACGACACCGTGAGCCTGCGACGCATTCTCAACACGCCCCGACGCGGTATCGGTGATCGAGCCGAAGCCTGCGTCGCCGTGCACTCCGAGCACCGCAACATCAGCTTCGCCGCCGCTCTCCGTGACGGCGCGGAAGGCAAAGTGGCGCTGCTCAATACGCGGTCACAGAAGGCCATCGCGTCGTTCCTCGAGATGATGGACGGGCTGCGGGCCCTGCTACCGACAGCAGCCGCCGACGAGGACGAACCGTTCGAGCTCGGTGACATCGGTGAGGTTGCCGAGGCGGTGCTCGAGCGCACCGGCTACCGCGCCGAGCTTGCGGCGAGCAGCGATCCGCAGGACGGCGCGCGACTCGACAACTTGAACGAACTCGTCAGCGTGGCAAGGGAATTCAGTTCCGACGCGCGAAACGCGGCCGGGCTGATCGATCCGGACGACGAGGAAACCGCAGCAATGCGTGAAGGCGAACCCGATCCGGGTTCGCTTGCCGCCTTCCTCGAACGGGTATCGCTTGTCGCCGACGCCGATCAACTGCCGGACTCCGACGACGGCGTCGTGACCATGATGACGCTTCACACCGCCAAGGGCCTCGAGTTCCCGGTCGTCTTCGTCACCGGTTGGGAGGATGGGCAGTTCCCGCACATGCGCGCCCTCGGCGATCCGGCGGAGTTGTCCGAAGAGCGTCGACTTGCTTACGTCGGCATCACCCGTGCCAGGCAGCGCCTGTACCTGACGCGCGCGATCATGCGTTCGGCGTGGGGGCAACCGATCCAGAACCCGGCGTCGCGGTTCATCCAGGAGATCCCGGAGGACCTGATCAACTGGCGCCGTGAGGATCCGGGCACCGGTGGCGGATTCGGAAGCGGCAGGCCGGGTTACGGCAGCGGAAGCCGCTACGGCAGCCAGGGCGGCCAGGGATACGGCGGCGGGCAGAACTACGGGGGAGGGTCCGGCAAGGCCGCGTCGACTCCCAGTTTCGGTGCCGCGCGTGGCCGCAACAACATTCTGGTCCTCGCCACGGGTGACCGCGTCAGTCACGACAAGTACGGTCTGGGCACCGTGTTGGAAACCAAGGGCACTGGCCCCACCGCGACGGTCACCATCGACTTCGGTAGCGCGGGCAAGGTGCGGTTGATGCTCATCGGCGGTGTGCCGATGGTGAAGCTGTAGAAGACAGGCAAAAACTTCCGGCCCGTACCTGGAAAGGTGCGGGCCGGAAGTTTTTCATCAGAAGCGTTGGGCTTGCGATCAGTCCTGCTCGACGCCGAGGCTGATGCCGCGTGAGGCGAGCCAGGGGAGGGGATCGATCTTGTTCTCGCCGGCGAGATGAACCTCGAAGTGAAGGTGCGGGCCGGTGGAGAAGCCGCGGTTGCCGACAGTGGCGATCTGGTCGCCGGCCATGACCTGCTGACCGACCGTGACGGTGGACGTGTCGATGTGGCCGTAGACGGTGATCGTTCCGTCTGCGTGCTGTAGGCGTACCCACATGCCGAACCCGGAAGCCGGACCTGAATCGATGACCTTGCCGTCGGCGACGGCGACGATGGGCGTCCCGATCGGGGCGGCGATGTCGACGCCGGCGTGCAGGGTGCCCCAGCGGGTGCCGAAGTTGGACGTGAAGGTGCCCACTGCCGGCAGGACGAACAGCGGGCGACGGGCAGCGGCTTCGCGTGCTGCGCGCTCGTCACTGAAACGCTGGCCCTTGGCAAGCAGGTTGCTGAACTGGGAGAGGTCGGTCGGCGCTGCGACGTTGAGGACCTGCGGAGCGTCGGCCTCGGTGGTGGCTGCCGTGGAGGTGGCCGGAGCGAACTGAGCGGCCTGCGGTTCTGCGGTGGTACCGATCGCGGAGGACTCGTTGGCGAGTGCAACTTCCGAGTGGTCGGCGGCAGAAGAGGAACCGTCGTTGACAACTGCCTGGCCCGCGGCGACAACCGCGCCGGCTGCAACTGCCAGAACGGCGGCGCGGCCCTTGAGAGCGGAGGGAGGGGTGGGGAGTCGGTGAGCACCGCTGCGGCGAACCGGAGATTCGACATCGACTGTCGGTGCGGAGGAGGCGTAAGTGGGGGTGCTGATCACGTCGGACTCGACGAACTCGTGAGAGTCGGAATCTGACGACGTGGAGGATGAATTTCGAGTGAACATATCGGTAGAGATCTCAGAACTTTTGGTCTCGGTGTAACGCCTGGCCGAGTGCGTTGGATAAGTGGTCGTGACCTCGTCTGGAGCTGAGTTCGAGAACCTACTAGCGGTGAACTGGCTGCGGTGATGCATATGCCGGTTCTCTCCTCGAGTTCGTGATCAGCCCGTGACTTAGACCGACTGACGGTAACGAAATGATTGCGATGGGCGCAAGCCGTAGCGGAAACCTGTCCGATTATGTGACGTGCCTCACAGCTTGACCTGGGAATATGCCGATTCGGGCAAAACGGACGAATCATCTCGTTTCGTGATCGCGCGTGTCACAACCGGATCACCGGTCCATTCAGGCACTACCGTCGATCGAGTGTCCACAACACCTGGAACTACGTCGCAGGCGCGTATCGACGACCCCGGAGTGAAGTCCGGGGCGCCACTCGCGGCGGTAATCGGACTGCTCGGTGCCGTCGGAGTGGCAGCCAGTCCCGTCGTCGGAGTCGGGAGTGGCCGCGGGGTCGACACGACGGGGGCTCTTGCTTCTGCCGCTCTCTTCGCTGCCGTCTGCACGATCGTCGTGCCGCTGGTTGCGGTGCTCACCTCGGGGCGCAGGCCCGCCTTCGCAGGTGGACTCCTGGCAGGTATCGGCGCGGTGTCCCTCGGCGCGGCGGTCCTCGACGTTCAGTTGTTCGTCGACGCAATCGATGCAAACCGCTTGGACCTTTTCCGTCCGATTTCGGCGGGTTCGATCGATGCGGGTCCGGGCGCTTATCTCGCGCTCGCGGGCCACGGACTTCTTGTGGTGTCCGGTGTCCTCGGCTTCATGGTCGTCCATCGTGAATCGGAGCGGGACGGATACGGCAGCGCTCGCGCCGCGGAATTCGACGGGCGATCGGTTGGCGGGCGGATCGGTGGGTGGCCGACAGCGCTGCTGATTCTGGCCGCGGTGGTGTTCGTGCTCTCCCTGTTCGGTCCTTCCTTCAGTTCGCAGGATCCGATCTTTCTGGTCAAACCGCTCGTCGACTCGGCGGCGGCCACCGCCGTCGGTACGGGATTGGTCGGCGTCGCGGTACTCGTTGCGGTCGCGGCGGCATTGACGTCCATCTCGCTACCGGTGGGCTGCGGCGCCCTGATCGGTGTCGGTCTCGGCGCACTCGCAGTCAGTGGAACCAGGGTGATGGCTGGGTTCGCGGCCGGCGATCGGATCGGCGTCGGTTCGGGATCGGTGGTCGGGGCACTGGCCGCCGTGGTCATCGCCGTGATCGGCGTTTCAGCTCCCTACCTCGCTTCCAGGCGTGAAAAAGATGCGATTCCCGCTGAAAGTGTGGTTCGCGCACCCGCGAAGACGACAAAGGGTGCGCTGAAAGCGGCGATGGTGGCTCAGTCCCGGGCGGCGGAAGCGCGGGTGAACAGACTTCACCGCGTTGCCGGTATCGGCGCAGTTGTCACCGCAGCAGTGGCAGCCCTGGGCGTGGCACTTCCGGTCCTGTCGTTGCCGGAGAACATCCCCGAACCGTCCATGCTCTCGTCTCGAGTTGTCCTGCTCGCGGCTGCTGTACTGCTGGTCGCCGGTCTGGGCTTGTTCGCCCCGGGCCGCGCCGCGGTGGTGCGGCCGGCCGTCGGCGTGTTGTGGACCACGGTCGTGATGGGAGTCGCCGCTGTCATGCAGTCGGCGGTCATCGCGACGGACGTACCGGGCGTCGGGTTGGGGGCCGGCGCCTTCGTGCTCTGCGGCGCGGCTTTCCTCGCTGCGGCGACGGGACTGCTCGTCTGGCTGGCGGGAAGCGCCGAGCGTGAGGATGTCGACACGTCGGTAGGTGGCGGTTCGCGAGGGCTGGTGCTTATCGTCGGTGGGATCGGCGCCGTCGCTGTCCTGATCGGAACCGCGCTTCCCCTCTATCAGGGCGACACCTATACGGCGGCCTCAGTTCTGGAGTGGCCGTGGGGAATTGACGTCTGGGGTCAACTGCTCGTCGGCGTCACCGTCGTGATCGCCGCTGTGATCGCAGCGTCCGCGCGGCCGTCGCGGGGCGCGGCATTGCTGATCGGATCTGCCGTGGCAGCTCTGGTGTACGTCGGTGAGTGGCCGCTCACGTCATCGCGCATATCGGACGCAACCGTGGGGGTGGGTGCGATCACAGCGGCCACGGGCATAGTGTTGCTTCTCGTTGCAGCGTTCTCGAGCGCAAGAATCAGTGAGACTGATGCTTGACAAATTCGGTGTGGCCACCTTGCCGAATCGGTGAGGCGTGCCTCATCGGGCAATTGCGCGTGACTTGGGCCACATAGCATCAATGCGGGCGCAAACCGAACGCGGCAACTGGTTAAAGTCCAGAACAGACCCGCTCCTACCCCTCGAGCGGGTGACAACGCAGACGAGACGGTGAGCAGATGGATCTCTTCGAATACCAGGCGAAGGAACTCTTCGCCAAGCACGGAGTGCCGACTTCGGCTGGACGTGTTACAGACACAGTCGCCGGCGCACGCGAGATTGCCGAAGAAATCGGTAAGCCCGTGATGGTGAAGGCACAGGTCAAGGTAGGCGGCCGCGGCAAGGCCGGTGGCGTCAAGTACTCGCCCGACGTGGATGCCGCAGTGGCAAACGCCGAGGCAATCCTGGGCCTGGACATCAAGGGCCATGTCGTCAAGAAGCTGCTGGTCGCAGAGGCAAGTGACATTGCCGAGGAGTACTACATCTCCTTCCTGCTCGACCGCACCAACCGCACCTACCTGGCCATGTGCTCGGTAGAGGGTGGCGTCGAGATCGAGGTCACCGCCGAGGAGAACCCCGACGCTCTCGCCAAGATCCCCGTCGACGCAGTCAAGGGCGTCGACCTCGCGTTCGCGCGCAGCATCGCCGAGGCAGGAAAGCTGCCCGCAGAGGTGCTCGACGCAGCGGCCGTGACGATCCAGAAGCTGTGGGAGGTCTTCATCGGCGAAGACGCACTCCTCGTCGAGGTCAACCCCCTCGTTCGTACGCCTGACGATCAGATCCTCGCCCTCGACGGCAAGGTCACCCTCGACGAGAACGCAGCGTTCCGTCAGCCCGGCCACGAGGCATTCGAGGATCGCGACGCTACCGATCCCCTCGAGCTCAAGGCCAAGGAAAACGACCTCAACTACGTCAAGCTCGACGGTGAGGTCGGAATCATCGGCAACGGCGCAGGCCTGGTCATGTCCACCCTGGACGTCGTCGCATACGCCGGCGAGAACCACGGTGGCGTCAAGCCCGCCAACTTCCTCGACATCGGCGGCGGAGCTTCCGCTGCAGTCATGGCTGCCGGCCTGGATGTCATCCTCAACGATGCACAGGTCAAGAGCGTGTTCGTCAACGTCTTCGGCGGCATCACCGCGTGTGACGCAGTTGCCAACGGCATCGTCGGCGCACTGAAGACCCTGGGTGACGAGGCCAACAAGCCGCTCGTCGTTCGCCTGGACGGAAACAACGTCGAAGAGGGTCGTCGCATCCTCGCCGAGGCCAACCACCCGCTGGTCACGGTCGTCGCAACCATGGACGAGGCCGCCGACAAGGCCGCCGAACTCGCTCACGCAGCGAAGTAAGGGACTCACAGAACAATGGCAATCTTCCTCACCAAGGATTCAAAGGTCATCGTCCAGGGCATCACCGGCGGCGAGGGCACCAAGCACACCGCTCTGATGCTCAAGGCCGGCACCCAGGTCGTCGGCGGCGTCAACGCTCGCAAGGCCGGCACCACGGTCTCGCACGTTGCTGCTGACGGTTCCCCTGTCGAGCTCCCCGTCTTCGCGACGGTCGAAGAGGCAATCAAGGAGACCGGCGCAGACGTCTCCATCGCATTCGTTCCCCCGGCCTTCTCGAAGGACGCCATCGTCGAGGCCATCGACGCGGAGATCCCGCTCCTCGTGGTCATCACCGAGGGCATCCCGGTTCAGGACTCCGCTTACGCTTGGGCGTACAACGAGTCCAAGGGCAAGAAGACGCGCATCATCGGACCGAACTGCCCCGGCATCATCACCCCGGGTGAGGCCCTCGTCGGCATCACGCCCGCCAACATTGCAGGCACCGGCCCCATCGGCCTGGTCTCCAAGTCGGGCACCCTGACCTACCAGATGATGTACGAACTCCGTGACTTCGGCTTCTCCACCGCCATCGGCATCGGCGGCGACCCGGTCATCGGAACCACCCACATCGACGCCATCGAGGCGTTCGAGAAGGATCCCGAGACCAAGGTCATCGTGATGATCGGTGAAATCGGTGGCGACGCGGAAGAGCGTGCAGCCGATTACATCAAGGCCAACGTCACCAAGCCGGTCGTCGGCTACGTGGCAGGCTTCACCGCTCCCGAAGGCAAGACCATGGGCCACGCCGGCGCCATCGTCTCCGGTTCCTCGGGTACGGCTCAGGCCAAGCAGGAAGCTCTCGAAGCTGCAGGCGTGAAGGTCGGCAAGACGCCGTCCGCCACCGCTGCTCTCGCTCGCGAGATTCTTCAGTCCCTGTAAGGGGCTTCGCCCCCGTGCGTGGTTAGGGAGTCTCCGGACTCCTTAACCACGCACAGTGGTATCGACCCACATCGACCCGGCAGGTTCCAACTGCCCGGCACCGGATGTGATGGATGCGACGATCGAATCGAGATCGTCGGCGTCACCGGCGGCGAGCGTCATCACCGCCTTCGATCCATACGTAGTTCCGAGCACCGAGACGCCCCGCGCTCTCAGCTCCGCTTCCACCCGACCGGCCTCTGAGTGCCGGATCGCCAAAGTGCGCAGGACCTTTCTCTCCCTGGCCACAAGCTCGGCCGAATCGAGAGCCACCGAGACCGCTCCCGAATACGCGCGGACCAATCCACCGGCGCCGAGCTTGATTCCGCCGAAATAGCGCGTGACGACAACAATCACATCGACCAGATCTCGAGACTTGAGAACTTGAAGCATCGGCACCCCGGCAGTGCCGCCCGGTTCACCGTCGTCGTGTGCACGTTCGACGCGTGAGTTCGCCTCGTATCCGATCACGAAAGCCGAACAATGATGGCGCGCATCGGGATACAGCGATTTCTGCTCCGCGACGAACTCCGTGGCGGCTTCGGCGTCGTCTACTCGGTGAAGCGCGGCGATGAATCGTGAGTGCTTCACCTCGGTTTCGACGACGTGGTCGGCGCCGGGCGCGAGGGTGAAGGGCATCTGCCCATTGTCTCCTGTCGGTGTTAGCGTGCGAAGTCGAGACACATACGCTGGTAACCATCGAAGACCGTCTACGAGGAGAAGTCATGACGTTCACGCCGCAAGGGCCCAGCTTCGGGCCACCGAATCAGCCGGCAGCGGGCGGTGGAACCAAGAATCTCGGATTCATCCTGCTCATCGCCGTCGCGGCACTCGGCCTGATCAATTTCCTGCTCGGTTTTGCGCCTTTCACGTCGATCAGTGGAAGCAGCAGCGGCATCGGTAGCGGCCTGGACACCAGTTCGAGCTTCTTCGAGTCGAGCATCTACGGCCTCGGATTCGTTTTCGCCGGCGGTGTGGTCGCGGGCGTATCGCTCCTCCCGAAGCAGTCGTATGCAGGCATTGCAGCAGCGCTCACCCTCACGGGTTTCTTCGCTTTGGTGTTCGCCGCATTCTCCGTCGGTACCAGCGACTACGTCGACATCAGCCTCGGTTGGGGTCTGATCATCGTGCTGATCCTCTCGTTCGTGCAGACGGTCGTCGCAGTCGCCGCGTTGTTGTTCGAGATCGGAATCCTGAGGGCGCCCGCGCCCCGACCGATAGCTCAGCAGTACGGTCAGCAGCAGCCTTACGGCCAGGCGCCGGGGCAGGCGCCCGGTCAGCCACAGGGATACGGACAGGCTCAGTACGGCCAGCCGCAGCAGGCTCAGCAGCCGGGCCAGTACCAGCAGAATCCGCAGTACGGGCAGGCGCAGCAGCAGGGATACGGGGGAGCGCACGCCGCCCCCGTCGACCCGGCTGCTTCGCAGCAGCCTTACGGCCAGACTGCGTCTCCCTACGGTCAGAACCCGGTGCAGAATCCCGGACAGACCGACTCGTCGGCCGCGACGACGTCGTCTTACCATCCGCTGACCTCTCAGCCCGCGAGTCAGCCGAACCCGAGTTACTCGTCGGATCAGTTCACCGCTCCACGCGGTTACGGCCAGCCGTACAACCAGCAGCAGACTGGCTCGACCGAGCAGCCGACGGGCTTCGAGCCGCCTACCTTCGAAGCGCCGACGCCGTCTGCGGAACCTGACCAGGGCAGCAGCGATTCCGCGGCCGAGACCAAGGTCTTCGGCTCGCAGAACCCCGACGAGCGTCAGCAGTAGTACTTCTTCGTTTCACGAACATGAATGTGGCCTCCGACCCGCTGCGGGTGGAGGCCACATTCCGTGAGCCCGACGGCGCGCCTGAGTGCGCGGCGCACTGTCGAGTGAAACCCTCGAGGGGATGAGTTCTTTGATTGATGGCACCCGGTCCCGTCCCACGTCCTCACGACCCGGACGTGGTCGTACTGGCAGCGGCCGCGTCGGCGGCGGTCGCCCGGGACCGAACCCGGACCTGGCGCGCAAGTTGCTGACTGTCGCCTTCCGACCGTCGGGCCTGACGATGCTGCTGATCGCGGCTGTCGTCGTGGTCACTTTGGTATCGGCGAGCAGCGACCTGACCGGAACCTTCGGCGCCATTGCCACTACATGGTTGGTCATCCACCAGGTGCCGGCGACTATCAGCGGCGTCCAACTCGGTGTACTGCCACTGCTTCCAACGGCGGTCATGATGTGGGTGGTCGCACGCCGATGCGCGTCGACTGCGGTGCACACCGACTCCCGTGACGACACCCTCCGCCTGGTGGGGGCGGCAGTAGCCGGGCCGTTGACTATCACGGCAATCGCTCTCGCCGTTGTCGCCGACGCCTCCGCGGCAATTCCGCTGTCGAGCCCCAACACGTTGGCCGCTTTCGGCTGGGTCGCCGGGATTCACCTGATCGCCGCGTCCGTCGGTGTTGCTGCTGCGCACTGGGATCGCGTCGTCGCCGAGATTCCGCCGTGGGCATCTGCCGCTGTTCGTCCGGCCGCGGCTGCGTCGGCAGCGCTGCTGGCTGCGGGCGCCGTGGCCGTCGTGGTGTCGCTACTCGTGTCGTGGTCGACGGTCGGTGACCTACTCGCACGAGGCAACGGGTTTGTCGGCGTACTGGGATTGACGGTGTTGTCGCTGCTCTACCTGCCGAACCTCGTGGTCGGTGCAGCCGCGGTGATGACGGGATCGACGGCCGATTTCGGAAACGTCTCCATCAGCGTGTTCGGCAACATCGGTGGAGATCTGCCACCCTTGCCCCTTCTCGGAGCGGTTCCGGAAGGCGTCGCCGGCGGAATCTGGCCGGTGCTGTTGGTCGTTCCGGCTGCGGTGGGTGTGATGCTCGGCCGTGATTGCGCTCGACGCATCGCCGGGCAGGACAGTGTGCTCGCAGTGCTGACGGCAGCTGCCGGTGCCGGCGTCGTCATGGCTCTGCTTGCCCTTGCTGCGGGGGGAGACCTCGGGCAGTTCGGCACCGTCGAGGTCCTGTGGTGGGGCTTCGGTCTTCTGACTTTTGCGTGGCTGGGATTGTTCGGAACCGTCTCGGCGCTGTTCGCGATGTGGTTCTCACACCGCGGACACATGAAGGACGAGGTTGCGCCGCCGACGGATGAACCGGCTCGAGCATCCGAGCCCGAACTTGCGATCACGGCCGCGGCCACAACGGATGGCGAGGACGACGAAAACGCCGACGAAGTGCTCGCCCAGGAATCTGCGGTGGTAGTGACCAAGGTCGTCGAAGCCGAAATTGTCGAAGAATCAGGCGAACCCGTGCAGGTAGTGACAGAGGAAACCGTCGAGATCGAAGTAGTCGACGCGGAGGTTGTCGCGGCACCCGAGGCGGACCCCACAGCCGGGGCGGAGCCGGAGACCGACCTGCCCTCGAAGTCGCAGGAGTCCAGCGACTAGGCTGTCATGCGGCCGATACTCCGGCCGCATCATCTTCCAGTTCTCAGGAGTAGTGCGCTGACTGCCTCGGCCGACAATCCGCAGCCGACAATGCCCGACAGGGTCCAATTTCGCGACTCTGTCGCGCGGGTAGTCGTACTCGCTTCCGGCGCTGGAACCCTGCTGACTTCGCTGATCGACGCTTCGCATGCCGAGGGATACCCCGCCGAGATCGTTGCCGTCGGTGTAGATCGTGACTGCCTCGCCGCCGAGCACGCTGCGGATTCGAAGATCCCGTCCTTCAAGGTCTCGATCAAGACCTACGAAAATCGTGCCGCCTGGGACGAGGCGCTGACAGCAGCAGTGGCCGAGTACGAACCCGATCTCGTGGTCAGCGCAGGCTTCATGAAAATCCTCGGCCCCAGCTTTCTCGAGCGTTTCGGCGGCCGAATCATCAACACTCATCCCGCGTTGCTGCCTGCCTTTCCCGGCGCGCACGCGGTTCCCGACGCTCTGGCGTACGGCGTGAAGGTCACCGGTTCCACGGTGCATCTCGTCGACGGCGGAGTTGATACCGGGCCGATCTTGGCGCAGGAAGCTGTGCCGGTGCACGACGACGACACCGAGTCTTCGTTGCATGAACGCATCAAAATTGTGGAGCGACGGTTGTTGGCGGACGTCATCGCCGCTGTTGCTACGCGCGGAGTGGTTTCCGATGGACGAAAGGCCGTGATCCCCAGTGAGTGAACGCAAGGCTGTGCGCCGTGCACTTGTCAGCGTCTACGACAAGAGTGGTCTGATCGAGCTGGCCACGGGCCTGCACGAGGCCGGTGTCGAGTTGGTCTCGACCGGTTCGACCGCGTCGAAGATCGCCGACGCCGGAATCCCCGTGACGCCGGTCGAGGCTCTGACCGGATTCCCGGAATGCCTCGAAGGCCGTGTGAAGACGCTGCATCCGCGCGTCCACGCCGGCGTTCTCGCCGATACCCGCAAGCCGGATCACCTCGCTCAGCTCGAGGAACTCGGCATCGCGACCTTCGAATTGGTGGTCGTGAACCTGTACCCCTTCACCGAGACGGTTGCCTCGGGCGCTAGCCCGGACGAGTGCGTCGAGCAGATCGACATCGGCGGCCCGTCGATGGTGCGTGCTGCAGCCAAGAACCATCCGTCGGTTGCCGTCGTGGTCGATCCGGCTCGGTACGCCGACGTCCTGACTGCCGTTGCCGGTGGCGGATTCACCTTGCGTGAGCGCACTGTGCTTGCGGCGCAGGCTTTCCAGCACACTGCGTCGTACGACGTCGCGGTTGCGAGCTGGATGACGAGCACGATCGCAGCTGACGAGGACGGTTCGCTGTTCCCGGCCTGGGTCGGTGCGACCTGGAACCGCAGCGCTGTTCTTCGCTACGGCGAGAACCCGCACCAGGACGCTGCGCTGTACGAAAACCCGGCTGCGCCTGCAGGTTTGGCTCAGGCGGAGCAGTTGCACGGCAAGGAGATGTCGTACAACAACTACACGGACTCCGACGCAGCGTGGCGCGCAGCGTACGACTTCACTGATCCGGCCGTCGCAATCATCAAGCACGCCAACCCGTGTGGCATCGCCATCGGCACCGACATCGCCGACGCCCACCGCAAGGCGCATGCATGCGATCCGGTCAGTGCTTTCGGTGGTGTGATCGCTGCCAACCGCGAGGTCACCGTCGAACTGGCCGAGCAGATCGCCGACATCTTCACCGAGGTCGTCATCGCGCCCTCGTACGAAGACGGAGCTGTCGAGGTTCTGCAGCGTAAGAAGAACATTCGTGTTCTGAAGGCAGCCGCTCCGACCGCTACCGGAATCGAACTGCGTCCGATCTCCGGCGGTACCTTGCTCCAGCAGCGCGACGTCCTGGACGCCGACGGCGACAACCCGGCCAACTGGACCCTCGCCAACGGTGAGGCTGCCGATGCCGAGACTCTCGCTGACCTCGAATTTGCTTGGCGCGCCAGCCGTTCGGTGAAGTCCAACGCGATCCTGCTGGCCTCCGGCGGTGCCTCTGTCGGCGTCGGCATGGGCCAGGTCAACCGCGTCGACGCAGCGCATCTGGCTGTTCAGCGAGCCGGTGACCGCGTCGTAGGTTCGGTTGCAGCTTCGGACGCGTTCTTCCCGTTCCCTGACGGTCTGCAGGTGCTGCTCAACGCCGGCGTCAAGGCTGTTGTGCAGCCGGGTGGTTCGGTTCGCGACAACGAAGTGATTGCCGCAGCCAAGGAAGCCGGTGTCACTCTCTATCTGACCGGTGCGCGCCACTTCGCGCACTGACTCCTACGTCGGTAGCGGGCCTCGACTCCTCAACGGGAGTTCGGGGCCCGTTCTGCATTCAGGCCGCCCGGGTCTTTCAGGCGGCGCTGCTGTGGGTGCCCTGGAGTTCGCGCGGTGAGCCGGTGATGACGACGCGTGAGGCTCCGCGACTGCGGATCTCGCTGATCAATGCGCCGAGGGTAGCTTCGTGGGCCGCATCGGAGTGTGAAAGATCCAGGGTGACGGCGTATCCGGTGAGGTCACCGGGCAGATCGACATACGGCGGCGCGATGGACAGTTGGTTGACTCGAAGTTTCATGTGGTGCTCCTGCGTGTGAAAGGTAAAAGAAAAGGCACCCGAGGCGTTTGCCCTGGGTGCCCGAGAACGAATCCGGTGAAACTGGGGATCATTCTCGGGGTACACCGCGCTTGTTGCCCATGTGCTTGGCCGACATTGCGGCCGAAAAAATGTGCTTGTCTGCGGTGCAGCTGCGCCACGAAGGTACGGATACGACGTGCGGGTGTAGCGACATGATGTCCGTTCCTTTCTGTGTGGCGTTGCTGGTTAATGGATGACCGTACAGCACGGATCGAGGGTTCGCACCAAGAAAAAGCGCCGCGAACGTAAACTCCGGGTGACTTCTGTCCCCAGGTTCGCTGGATTGAAAGAGTCTTCATTGCAGGTCAGGCGTAGAAAGCAGAATTCCCTCCGCGATGGTTCGCGGAGGGAACTTTCTACCTGAAAAAGAGGACGTTCGGTCTGTGCGTGATCAGGAGAACGAACGGACCCACGCTGTGAAGGGCTCCGAGAACTCTGCCGAGTACGGAAGCGGCGCGACGTAGTCGGCACCGGTGGACTGTTCGTCGCCGATGTCCTTGAGTACGAAGTTGGCGTTGCGCATCCGCACGGAAGTCAGCGCTG
>NZ_BAAILK010000012.1:0-32156 GCF_054589475.1 Rhodococcus sp. no. 34 | reverse complement strand
GGCGGGAATGACTTGGATGTCCTTGTCCGAGCAGCTCGTGAGAACGGGCATGCCCGCCGGTAGCGCCGCCACGAGCGCAACCGGGTCCAATGCGTCTTCCTCGGCGAGTGCCTTGGCATTGGCGTGTACGAGTCCCGCATTCTGCAGCGGCTCGGGCAGGTCATCCGGAACAGTGCCCTCGGATCGCAGCGACTCGACGGCATCGGCGAGCGCGACGCGCAGTTCGTCAGCCAGTTCGACCGGCAACTGACCGGCGCCGACGACCGCATCGAGCTGGCGGTGAATCTGCGTCGTGAGTAGATCGAGAAGTCTGACGCTCAGTGGCTCGAGCAGTGCGAGGGCACTGACTCTGGCGCCCTCCTTCGCGGTGGCGAGAGCCAGTGCGACTACGGCGCCGTCGCTGTGTCCGACCACGAACAAGCGCTCGGGATCGACACCGGGTTGCCCGGCGAGGTAGTCCAGTCCGTCGGAGGCGGCGTCGACAAAAGTGTTGAAGCCGAGATCGGCGATGTCCTCGATCTCGTAGTCGCCGAGGGCGGTTTCGCCACTGCCGAGCTTGTCGTAACGCAGGCTTGAAATCCCTTGATTTTCAAGAAGATCCGCGATGAACCGCAGAGTTCCGATGTCGCCTTCGAGGAGGGCGCTGTCGCCGTTGCGATCGGTGGGGCCACTGCCGGCCAGAATCAGCGCGGCCGGGGCAGGGGCGTCGGGTGAGGCGGCCAGGCGAAGACTCCCGTACAGGGTGACGTCGCCGGATTGGAACGAGATCTCGGTGTCGGACATGACGACTTGTCTACCAGGTCGGTGCGGTCAGGCGGTGCGCAGACTCCGGACACGACGCCAGCCACGCCAGCTGAACCACAAGAGCGCGGCGAGCAGGGGAATGATCAGGAGCGGCAAGATCATCGCGATCAAGGAAGTGAAGAAAGTCAGCACATCCTCGATGACGGAAACGACGGGATTTGCCAGCCCACCGGTAGTGGCCGTACTGACCGCGCGAGTGCCGGTCTGCGCGGCGCTGAACGTCAACGCCGTCGGCGCTCCGACGATGATGCCCGCCAACGCGGCCATCGCAGGGTCGAGATGGCTGAAGGCCGCCCAGGCCGCGATCACTCCGGCGATCGGCCCCGTGACGTTCCCGATCACCGAGAGTGCGTTGTCCACGAACGGAATGAGGTCGGCACCCAGTTCGACCACCGCGGCGATTGCCAATGCCACCAGCGCGCCGGTCGATCCGATCCACCGCATCGACTCGCCGACGGTGATCCCGAACAGTTCGAAGTGGACGGCAGCGCTGAGCATCAGCAGGGGCAGGAAGGTTCGCATTCCGGACGCTGCGGCGAGTCCGAGGCCGAGCATGGCCGGCAACACCCAGGTATCCATGGGTGGAGTTTAGGTCTACTGTGCGCCTTTATTAACCGCCGGCGGTTAATAAAGGCGCACAGCAAAGTCTCGGAAAGGACCTTTCATGGCGACAAACCCGCAGCCGATGTTCTTCCTCAACCTGCCCGTCAAGGACCTCGGCAAGGCCACCACCTTCTACGAGGGCCTCGGATACTCCAAGAACACGCAGTTCTCCGACGAGAATGCGTCGTCGATGGTCATCAGTGACACCATCGTCGTGATGCTGTTGGCCGAGCCCTTCTTCAAGACCTTCACCACCAAGGGCATCGCCGACACCTCGACGTCGACGGAAGCGCTGCTCGGTCTCTCGGCCGAGACCCGTGAGGCCGTCGACGCCCTCGTCGACAAGGCGCTCGCGACCGGCGGTTCCGAAGGAAACGCGACGCAGGATCACGGCTTCATGTACAGCCGCAGCTTCCAGGATCCCGACGGCCACATCTGGGAAATCATCTGGATGAATCCCGAGAACATCGAGGGCTGAGCGACCGAACTTCCTCGGCGAGAGGCGAAACCCCGAAAACACTCGTAGCGTGGAGTGGTGACTGTCGCAAAAACCCTCGGAGAGCTACGCGCCTCCGGACACGTACAGCGAAGTGTCAAGGAAGAACTACGAGAGAATCTTCTCGCCGCGTTGCGGGACGGCCGTGACCCCTGGCCCGGGATAGTCGGGTTCGAGGACACGGTCGCCCCGCAACTCGAGCGGGCGCTGATCGCCGGCCACGACGTGGTTCTGCTCGGCGAACGAGGTCAGGGAAAGACGAGGTTGCTTCGCACTCTCGGGCTCCTGCTCGACGAGTGGACGCCCGTCATCGAAGGCTCGGAACTGGGGGAGCACCCGTACGAGCCGATCACACCGGCTTCGATACGTCGAGCCAAGGAACTGGGTAACGACCTCCCGATCGCCTGGCGACACCGCAGCGAGCGGTACTCCGAGAAACTGGCAACGCCGGACACCTCGGTCGCCGACCTGATCGGAGATGTCGACCCGGTCAAGGTGGCCGAAGGTAGGAGCCTCGGTGATCCGGAGACCATTCACTTCGGTCTCGTGCCCCGCGCGCATCGCGGAATCGTGGCCATCAACGAGCTTCCCGACCTCGCCGAGCGCATCCAGGTCTCCTTGCTCAACGTGATGGAAGAGCGGGACATCCAGGTCCGCGGGTACACGCTTCGGCTTCCGTTGGACGTTCTTCTGGTCGCGAGCGCCAACCCCGAGGACTACACCAACCGCGGGCGCATCATCACACCGCTCAAGGACCGCTTCGGCGCAGAAATCCGCACTCACTACCCCGTCGAGTTGGCGGGCGAGATCGCGGTGATCGAGCAGGAGGCGCACCTGGCCGCGGAGGTGCCTGACTACCTTCTCGAAATTCTTGCCAGGTTCACGCGCTTGCTACGCGAATCCACCTCGGTGGACCAGCGATCGGGTGTGTCGGCACGCTTTGCCGTCGCCGGCGCGGAAACCGTCAGTGCCGCCGCGGTACGACGGGCAGCGGTGCTCGGCGAAGCCGATCCTGTTGCACGGCCCGTCGATCTCGAGTCCGTGGTCGAGGTTCTTCGCGGCAAGGTCGAGTTCGAATCCGGTGAAGAGGGACGAGAACTGGAGGTGCTCGAGCACCTGCTGCGTCGCGCGACGGCCGATACGGTTCGGGTACGTCTCGGCGGGATCGACCTGGGGATGCTGGTTGCTGCGGTGGAGATGGGCAACACGATCGTCACCGGTGAATCTGTCACGGCCAAGGCATTTCTCGACGAGCTTCCGGACCTCGAGGTCCTGGACGAAGTAGCCGAACGTCTCGGTGCGCAATCCGACGGCGAGCGTGCCGCCGGTGCCGAACTTGCCCTCGAAGGGCTTTACCTCGCGCGCCGGATCTCCAAAGATCAAGGCCCGGGCGGCCGCTCGGTGTATTCGTAAGGGGCAGTGATGATCCACAATCCGCGGTACGGGCCTTACGACGGTGGTCCCGATCCGCTGGCGCCTCCCGTGGATCTGCGCGAGGCCCTGGCAGCAATCGGCGACGACGTGTTGTCGGGCACGTCGCCGCGCCATGCCCTCCGAGAGCTCCTGCGCCGAGGCAACCGGGACATGCGCGGGCTCGACGACCTTGCCGCCCAGGCGAACCGGCGTCGACGCGAGTTGCTGCGCCGCAACAATCTCGACGGAACTCTCGACGAGGTTCGTAAGCTTCTCGACAAGGCGGTGCTCGAAGAGCGCAAAGAATTGGCACGTGCTCTCGACGACGACGCACGATTCAACGAAATGCGGATCGAGGAGTTACCGCCGTCGACAGCTCAGGCCGTGCAAGATCTGGCCGACTACAACTGGCGCAGCAAACAGGCGCGCGCGGATTACGAGAAGATTCGTGATCTGCTCGGACGTGAGGTCCTCGATCAACGCTTCTCGGGAATGAAGCAGGCACTCGAGGGCGCTACCGACGAGGATCGTGAGCAGATTCGCCAGATGCTGGCAGATCTGAATCAACTGCTCGATGCGCACTCTCGGGGTGTCGACACTCCGGAGCAGTTTGCGGAATTCATGGACAAGCACGGGCAGTATTTCCCGGACAACCCGCGCAACGTCGACGAACTTCTGGATTCGTTGGCGCAGCGCGCGGCGGCCGCACAACGATTGCGTAACTCGCTCTCGCAGGAGCAGCGTGACGAGTTGGATGCGTTGGCGCAGCAGGCGTTCGGCGATCCGAGCCTGATGAGTGAGCTGAGTCAACTCGACCAGTTTCTTCAGGCGGCTCGGCCAGGTGAGGACTGGGAAGGTTCGCAACAGTTCCGCGGCGACAACGGAATGGGGTTGGGTGAGGGAACCGGTGCCCTGCAGGACATCGCCGAGCTGGAATCGCTGGCAGATCAACTGTCGCAGCAGTATGCAGGCGCAGCGCTCGACGACATCGACCCCGAGCTACTCGCGCGGCAACTCGGCGACGAAGCCGCCGCTGATGCTCGCACCCTGGCCGATCTCGAAAAGGCTTTACAGGAACAGGGTTTCTTCGATCGCGCACCAGACGGTCAATGGCGCTTGTCGCCCAAAGCCATGCGACAGCTCGGACAGACCGCTCTGCGTGACGTCGCCGGGCAACTGTCGTCGCGAACCGGTCAACGCGATACGCGTCGGGCAGGTGCGATGGGCGAACCGACCGGAGCTTCCCGCGAATGGGAGTTCGGGGACACCGAACCGTGGGACGTCACGAGAACCATCACCAACGCCGTCCTACGTGACCCGGGCCGAATGCCGGTGCGGCTGAGCGTCGTCGATGTCGAGGTGGCCGAAACCGAGCAGCGTAGTCAGGCTGCTGTGGCTCTGTTGGTGGACACGTCGTTCTCGATGGTGATGGAGGATCGCTGGGTGCCGATGAAGCGCACCGCTCTGGCACTCAATCATCTGGTGAGCACGCGGTTTCGCAGCGACGAGCTGCAGTTGATCGCCTTCGGACGCCACGCGCACGTACTGAGCCCGTCGGAGCTCGCTGGTTTGGACGGCGCGTGGGACCAGGGAACCAACCTGCACCACGCACTGTTGTTGGCGGCCAGGCATCTTCGACGCCACTCTAACGCACAGCCGGTGGTACTGATCGTCACCGACGGTGAGCCGACGGCTCATCTCGAAGCGGACGGAGAAGCCAGGTTCGACTACCCGCCGAGTGCGCGAACCCTCGGTTTGACGGTTCGAGCACTCGACGCCGTGGCCAGGCTGGGCGCCAAGGTCACATTCTTCCGCCTCGGTGAGGATCCAGGTCTGGCCAGGGTGGTCGACCGGATGGCGCACCGGGTGGGTGGACGCGTCATCGCACCGGACCTGGACGGCCTCGGCGCAGCCGTCGTGAGTGACTACATGCGAGGTCGCCGTTAATTCTGCCGCCGTCAGTCTTGTTCAGCGGGCTGGTGCTGGGTGATGCAGTGGATGCCGCCGCCACGTTCGAACAATGGTCTGGCGTCGACGGTGACGACAGTGCGTCCGGGGTAGGCGGCCGCAAGGATCCGGGCCGCTTCGGCGTCGGCCGGATCGTCGAAGCTGCAGGCGATCACTCCGCGATTGACCACGAGATGGTTGATGTAGCTGTAGTCGACGAATCCCTCGTCGTCGCGCAGGATCTCGGGCGCAGGTACCCGAATGACCTTCCACGGCCGACCGCCGACGTCCGTCGAGCTTTCGAACAACTCGATGATCGTCTTGCTGACGGCGTAGTCGGGGTGCACCGGATTGCGTTGGTCATGGACGAGTACCACTCCGGGGGAAGAGATGGCAGCGACGATGTCGACGTGTCCGCGCGTTCCGTACGTCTCCTGATCGCGAGTCAATCCGCGGGGAAGCCAGATCACGTGCTTGGCGCCGATGGTGCGGGCGAGTTCGGCCTCGATGTCGGCCTTCGTCAGGTCGGGGTTTCGTCCCGGATCGAGTTGGACGGTTTCGGTGACCAAGACGGTGCCGAGACCGTCGACCGCAATACCGCCGCCCTCGTTGACGATTGGTGAGTCGATCAACTGGGCACCGGATTGTTCGACGACAAATGCGCCGATCTTCGAGTCCTTGTCCCACTGCGCCCAATCCTGTGCACCCCAGCCGTTGAACACCCAGTCGACTCCGCCGAGACGGCCTTCGTCGGACAGGACGAACGTCGGCCCGATGTCGCGCATCCACGCGTCGTCGAGAGGTGCCTCGACGATGTCGACCTTCTCGGACAGGTACTTTCGTGCTTCTTCGACTTCGGCGGGATCGACGACGACGGTGACCGGCTCGAATTCGGCGACGGCGTGGGCGACGGCCGCCCACGTCGAGCGCGCTTCGTGCTGTTCTTCCGCGGTGTCCCCGAGAGAGTATCCGGCGCTCGGGTACGCCATCCAGGTACGTTCGTGCGGTTCACTTTCCGCGGGCATGCGCCAGGTCATCGGTTGGCTCCTGCAGTGTTCACCGGTGCGGTCAGGGCCGAGTAGGTGTCGGGTCGGCGAGTGGCCAGGAACGGGAACAGCGCAAGCCAGTCTTCACGGTGCTGCAGGTCGAGATCTGCGACCAGGACGGCTGATTCGTCGCGCGGAGCCTGAACGAGGATGCGTCCGTACGGGTCCGAGATGAACGACGAACCGTAGAAGGTGATGAGACCTTCACTGCCGTGGCGATTGGGGACAACCATGAAAGTGCCGTTGGCGATACCGTTTCCGACGATCACTTGCTGCCACAGCGGTTGGGTGTCGAAGTTCGGGTGATCGGGTTCCGAGCCGATCGCCGTCGGGTACACCAGGACCTGGGCACCGGCGAGGGAGTATGCACGTGCGACCTCGGGGAACCACTCGTCCCAGCATGTCGGGAGTCCGAACTTGGCGCCGAGTGCCTCGTGAACGGGGTATGCGTCCTCGGACGGACCGCCGCGAAAGTACGTGTCCTCGTAGTACCCGGCCGTCACCGGAATGTGGAGCTTGCGGGTACGACCGAGAAGTTCACCCCCGGGCGAGACCAGGATCGCGGTGTTGAAGCCCAGGCCGTCCTCGGCGTCGCTGCGCTCGTACAACGACGCGTGAACGAGAACCTGGTTCTCCGCGGCGGCCTTGGTGGCGAAGGCGAAAGTGGGTCCGGTGAGCAGGTCTTCCGCCGCGCGTCCGGGATTGTCGCCGGCCGGGGTGGAGGCGGGGTAGCGGCTGAGCGTCAGCTCCGGAAGAAAGACCACGGAAGCGCCCAGCTTCGCTGCGGACGCAATGCCTTCGCTCAATTCAGCGTGGAGGTCGTCTTGGTCCTCGTGCCAGCGATGTTGGACGAGACCTACACGCAGAGGGGTGGACGTGGACGGCGAAGTCGCGGCCGGTGACTCGGGTGGGGTGAGGGCGGTGATCGTCAGCATGGGGTTTCCTCGGTGCTCGGGTATTCGACGTTCAACGTAAAACGAATGTGATTCGTTAAGTATGGTGGGTGAGCGCTGATTGATCAAGGACTTTCGAGGAATTGTTTTTTGCGGCGCCCCGAACGGTGTGGATCACTACAGGAGGACATATGCCGCGGCCATCGCAACGACTGCTCTCACCGGCGATCATCACCGAGGCAGCGATCGAGTCGGTGGACGAATCCGGCGACTTCACCATGCCGGGACTCGCCGCAAGACTGAAGGTTCGACCGTCCTCGCTCTACAACCACGTTTCCGGACGAGCCGAGATCGTCGAACTGATGAGGGCTCAGCTGATGGCAGGAATCGACGTCGAGTCGGCCTCGGGGACTTGGAGTGAGACCGTCGCGGCGCTGGCAGCCGAGTACCGGCGAAGCTACGCCGCGCATCCTCGTCTGATTCCGCTCTTCACGGCCCAGACGGTGCAGGCCGGTGTGGCGTTCACTCTGTACAACGCATTGGCGCAGGCATTTGCCGATGGTGGCTTCGACCCGACCGAAACACTGCACGCGATCACGACCGTCGACAGTTTTGTTCTCGGTTCGGCCCTGGACCTGGCGGCGCCGGACGTCCAGTGGGCGTCGGGACCCGAAGCCAACGACGCGATGAAGGCGGCGTTGGCAACATCCGGGAAAAATCCCGAACGTGCCGACGCCGCCTTCGAATTCGGCTTGCGCGTGTTGATGGCGGGCCTGATCGCGCAGGCCCCCGAATCTACTGTCTCCTAGGACACGCTGAGGTCGTTCTCGTCGCGCAGAGCCTCCGTGTCGCGGTTGAGGGTCTTGCCCTCGAAGAACTCGGGATTGCGCACTCGCATGACCATCATCAGGACCGCGCCGAGGATGAGGATTCCGAAGCCGAGGAAGAAGACCAGGCCGATTCCGCCGATGGATGCTCCGCTGGCATTGTCCGGATTCATACTCTCCTGGACCGAAATGACGAACACCGCAAGCAGCATGAGGCCACCGATGAGTGGGAACGCGAGCCGAAAGACGAAGTTTCGTACGCTCTCGAAAAGCGTCTTGCGGAAGTACCACACGCACGCGAATGCGGTGATGCCGTAGTACCAGCAGATCATGATGCCGAGTGCGGCGATCGTGTCGAGCAGAGCACTTTCGGACAGGAACGTGACGACGCTGTAGAACACTGCGGTTACCGCGCCTGCCACGACGGTCGCGTACGACGGCACCAGGAACCGAGGCGAGACCTCGGCGAGCTTCTTGGGGAAAGCTCCGTATGCACCCATGGCGAGCATGGTTCGTGCCGCGGGCAGGAACGTGGTCTGCAGGCTGGCGACTGAAGAGACGAAGACCGCGAGGAACAGAAGCATTCCGCCCCAGTTGCCCAGTACCGGGTCGGCCAGAGCGCCGAAGACGTTCTCGGAGTTGTCGGGATTGCCGAGGCCGAGGCCTTCCTCGCCGACGCCGGCGTACATCATCGCGGCAACGGCGACCAGCAGGTAGGTGAGGAGAATGGTTGCGACACAGAGCAAACCGGCGCGGCCGGGGGTCTTCTTGGGGTTCTTCGACTCCTCGCCCAGCGTGAGACAGGTATCCCAGCCCCAGAACGCGAAGATCGATCCGGTGAGTCCGATGACAAACGCACCGATGGCGAGTCCGCTGAACGGGTTGAACCAACTCAGGTCGAAGGACAATCCGGCCGGGGCGTCGCCGGCGCCGACGTGAACCAGTGCAACGACGGCGAAGACGACCAGCAGCACCATCTGGAAGCCGACGAGCGCGAACTGTACGCGCTCGCTGGTCGTGATTCCCCGACTGGCAATCCAGGTGGCCAACGCGATGAATACCAGCGTGGTGCCGACGTTGACGAATTTATTGCCCGGCAGATCGGCGATCGACGGATTGTCGACCACCCGCGCGATGAACAGATAGAAGAAGTCGACGGCAATCGCAGCGAGGTTCGAGAGCACGATGATCGTGGCGATCACCATGCCCCAGCCGCACATCCAGCCGACGTACGGTCCGAATGCCTTGGTGGACCACGTGAATGACGCGCCGCAGTCAGGTGTGTCGGAGTTCAGTTCGCGGTACGCGTACGCGGTGAGGAACATCGGGATGAAGCCGGCGATGAAGATGGCGGGCATCTTGAGACCGACCGCAGCGACGATCAATCCGATACTGGCCGTCAGGGTGTAACCCGGTGCCACGGAGGAAATTCCGAGTACTGCGCCGGAGATCATGCCGATCTTGCCGGTAGCGAGTCCTTTGGAACTCAGTTCGGTGCTGGTCATGACAGTGCCTCCGGCTGGGTGAATTCGTGCTTGGGCACTACGACCATGGGTACGGGCAGTACGCGCAGCATCTTGGCGGCGGTCGAGCCCAGGAACAGTTTGCGGGGCTGTGCGAGTCGACTTGAACCGACCATCACGAGGTCGCCGTCCTGCCAGTCCAGTTGACGCACTGCCGATTCCACGGTAGATCCGTCGGCGATGATGACCTCGATGGGGAACTCCGCGGGGAGCGCCGCTCTTGCGACGTCGAGTGTGTCCTGAGCGTGATTTCGTGCACGCTCCCTGGCCGACTCGGCGGTGTCGCGATGATCGCGCAGATCGTTCTGGGGGTCGAGCGCTACCAGTGAGACCAGTCGCAACGGAACCTGCATCAGTTCGCTGGCGCGCACGGCGGTGTTCAAGACGATGTCGGCGCCGACACGGGTGCCGAGTGCACAGGTGACCTCTCGTATCGCAGTGGCCGCCGAGTGCCGCGTTCCGCGAGGCGCCAGCGCTACCGGGACATGGGCGGAGTGAAGCAGTTCGGTCGAGACCGAACCTATCGCGTGACGGCCGAGCAGACCGTCGCCGGAAGCTCCCACCACGATCGCGAGCGCATTCAGTCGGTCCACTTCGTCGAGCAGGCCCTGAGCGAACGACTCGTGGAAGCTCAGGTGTACTTCCACCTGGATGTCCTCGGGCACCGACGCTTTCGCCTCGGCGAGCCAGTCGTGTGCACGCGCGGCGAGGATGTCGTCGTAGCCGGCTTCCGAGGGAACCTTGGCCGGCAGTGTCCGATCCGGTGGGAGGACCATGCAGATGTCGAGTTGCGCGCCGAGACTGCGCGCGAGCTGGGCCCCGAGGACCAACCCGTCTTTACCGCTGGGTGTGGCGAGGTATCCGACGATAAGGCGCATGGTGGCTCTTTTCCGGATTGGAGGAATCTGCTGTGCGCCTTTATTAACCGCGGGGGGTTGATAAAGGCGCACAGCAGGAGGGGCGGCGACTCAGTCGTGCGAACTCATGACGTGCTTGAGACGGGTGTAGTCCTCGACTCCGTAGGCCGAGAGATCCTTGCCGTAACCGGAATACTTGAAGCCGCCGTGCGGCATTTCGGCGACGAGCGGGATGTGGCAGTTGATCCACACCGCACCGAAGTCGAGAGCAGCGGAGACGCGTTGCGTGACACCGTGATCCTTGGTCCAGATGCTCGAGGCCAGGCCGAACCGAACGTCGTTGGCAAGCGTGATCGCCTCCTTCTCGTCGGAGAAGCTCTGGACTGTGAGGATAGGACCGAAAGTCTCTTCCTGCACGATGTCGTCCGATTGCGCGACGCCGGTGATGACGGTCGGCTCGAAGAAGAATCCGGTTTCACCCGAACGCTTTCCGCCGGTAACGATCTTGGCCGACGCCGGCAGGTTCGCGATCTTGTCGCTCACGGCGTTGAAGTGATTGATGTTGTTGAGCGGGCCGTAGAAGGCATCAGGATCGGAAGGCGCTCCGGGGCGGAGCTTCTCGGCGTTCCGGACGAGGGCTTCGACGAGCTGATCGTGGATGGACTCGTGAACGATCACGCGAGTGGCCGCGGTGCAATCCTGGCCGCCGTTGAAGAACGCTGCCTCGGCGATGCCGGTGGCGGTCTTCTCGATGTCGACGTCGCCGAAGACGATCGCCGGCGCTTTGCCGCCCAGTTCGAGGTGCGCGCGCTTGAGCTGCTGTGCTGCGGACACGGCGACAGCGATGCCTGCCCGCACCGAACCGGTGATCGAGACGAGACCGAGGGCCGGGTTCTCCACCAACGTCGCGCCGGTTCCGCCGTTGCCGAGCACGACGTTGAACACACCGTCCGGCAGGATGCCCTTCGAGAGCTTCGCCAGGACCAGCGTGCTGCCCGGTGTGGTGTCGCTGGGCTTGAGGACGATCGTGTTGCCGGCCGCGAGGGCGGGCCCGATCTTCCACAGCGCCATCATGAACGGGTAGTTCCAGGGAGTGACTTGGCCGACGACGCCGATCGGTTCACGACGGACGTAGGAGGTGAAACCCTCCATGTACTCTCCGGCCGCCTTGCCCTCGAGAAGTCGTGCGGCTCCGGCGAAGAACCGCATCTGATCGGCTCCGACCTTGACCTCTTCGTCGGCGATCATCTGGTGGGCCTGGCCGGTGTTGGCGCTTTCGGCTGCGACGATTTCGTCGCTGTGCGCTTCGATGGCGTCGGCGAGCTTGAGGAGTGCAGCCTGCCGCACGCTCGGCGTCGTCTTGCCCCAGGTCTCGAATGCTCTCTGTGCGGCTTCGACGGCGGCGTCGACGTCTTCCTTCGTGGAGACCGGCGTACGCCCGACCACACTCTCGTCCACGGGGTTGATCAGGTCGAGTGTTTCCGTCGCGGCTGAGGCGACGAATTCACCGTTGATGTAGTTCTCGAGTACGACGATCGACATCGGTACCGGTTCCTCTCGAGGTCGAACGAGTTCCGGCCGAGGTGATCAGCACGGAACTCGCACTTTGTGGGGCGTGTGTGAGCAAGTGTGCGCTGACTCACAAGTAAAGGCAGCTGCCAAAAAGGTGAAATCTTTGATCGCCGACGCGCCGAGTTGTACAGTCCTGCCCATGACGATCGCTGTGCGGTGGATGTTGGCGCAGCCGGATCTCGCGCTGGAACTCAAAGGCGGCGCCCAGGGTGTCGGTCGCGAAATCACATTTGCGCACGCCACGGAGCTGCTCGACCCGTTTCGATGGTTGACCGGCGGCGAATTCATCCTCACCACCGGCATCCGATTGCCGTCCACTCAGCAAAAGCGCGGCCGTTATCTCCGAATGCTCGACGCGGCAGGTGTGGCGGCGGTCGGGTTCGGGACCGGACTCTCATATCCCGAGGTTCCGGCCGATCTGGTGGCTGTCGCCGACGAGATCGGACTCCCGCTGATCGAGGTGCCGCTGCCGACGCCGTTTGCTGCCGTCGTCAAGCGTGTGATGAGCCGGTTGGCAGAGCAGGAATACGAAGCGGTCCTCCGGGCGTCGCGGGCGCAACCGCGGATGACGCGTGCCGTCATCTCCGGCGGAACTGCCGCAACCGTGCGTGAACTGGCGATCGCAACCTCGGCGACGGTGCTTCTTCTCGACGTCGCCGGAAGAGTTCTCGAGAGCTCACCTCAACTGCCGACGGACGACGTGATCGACGAACTGCGAGCAACTCTCGGGGGCGGTGCCTCCAGTAGCGTGACGCTCGCCAGGTCTGGAGCGTCGATCGCGGTGCAGCAGATCAGCGTCGGGCGAACGCCGTACGGATACCTGGCGGTGATCAGTGCTTCGGCGCTCAGCTACGTCGATCAGATACTGCTCGGTCACGCGAACTCGTTGTTGGCGTTGGACTTCGAGAAACCTGCGCGCCTGCGTGCTACTCAGGATCAGTTGAATTCGCACGCCCTCGGGCTGCTGCTCACCGAGGATCGCGACCCGGCGCCGGCGTGGCAACAGATCAGGCAGGCCGCCGACGGCGAGGGAATGATCCGAGGATTGACAGTTCTTGCCGACACGTCCGACGTAGCGGGACGCGTCGGAGCCGAGATTGCCGAGTTCATGAACAAGGCAGGGCGCCAGTTGTTCTCGCGGATCAACGACACTCGCGTCACGGTGCTGCTGCGTGGAACCGACGACGTCGAGTTCGCCCGAGAGTTGCTCGGCGGGGTATCGAGGTCGGATCTTCGCGCGCTTCGTGTCGGCTTGAGCGCGCGACGGGTGGTCGCTGCGCTGGCGGTCGCCGTCGAACAGTCCCAGTTGTGTGCGTCGGCGGCGGAAATCGGTGGCGAACCTTTGGAATTCGCGGCGCTGACCGGAAGTGTGCTGCTGTCTTTCGATTCGACGCGTGAAGTGCTCAACACGTTGGCGGAAACGATGATCACACCGATCGAGGACTACGACCGTGACAACGGCACCGAACTGCTGGCGTCGCTGCGGGCATTTCTCGAGGCCAACGGACACTGGGAAGCGGCCGCCATCACGATGGGCGTTCACCGGCACACACTGCGGAGCCGAATGGCGAAGGTGGAGAGCCTGATCGACTGTCGGCTGGAAGTGGCCAGGGTTCGGGCCGAACTACTGCTCTCGATCATTGCCCGGCAATCGTGACTGCCGGGCAATGATCGAGACTTGGCAAAGCGGCCGTCAGGCCTTGCTGCGAGCGATGATGTCGGCAGCGGTTCGCTGACCCATCCGAACGGCACCGTCGACGTGCTGGTACCCCTCGGCCGCAATGTCGGAGCACGAGAAGTGAATCGGGCCGACGGGCGTGCGGGAATCCGCGCCGTAGCGGTGCAGGCCTCCGAGGTCGAAGCTCGCTGCGTACGCACCGCGGGTCCATTCCTCCGAGCCCCAGTCGGATTCGTAGTACACAACCGGCTCTTCGGCCTTCGGGCCGAGATAGCGGGCAAGTGAGGCCAGAATCGTGGCCTTACGCTCCTCGACGGAAAGCTCGAACATCGCGTCGGCCTTCTCGTCGGATACGAAAGCGACCAGGGTGCCGCGATCGTCCTCGTGGTTGGTGTTGTCGTACACCTCCTGCACTACCTCGGACGCGCCGAAGCCGGTGCCGGAGAGGCCGTCTTCGCGCCAGAAAGGCGTCTCGTACACTGCGTGAACCTTGATGACGAGGCCGAGGGACTGGTGCTGGTGCATCTGGTGCTGACGACGCGGCAGCGGGGGATCGTACGAGATCCGGGAGTAGAGGTTGGGCGGTACGGCCAGGATCACTCGGCTTGCCTCGACGCGAACATCGCCGTCCGCCAACACCGTTGCACCGGATTCGTTCCACTGCACCGTTCGCACGGGTGCGTTGAGGAAGAGGTCGTCGCCGAGGGCCTCTGCCATGCGGATCGATACCTGCTGCATTCCGCCGATCACTCGCTTGTCGAGGATGAAGTCCTCGTCGACGAGGTGGGAGAACGAGCCTGCGGAAGCGGCCATGAGTACGGCCTGCAGGGCAGAGAACGAGTGGGCGGGCTTGGTGAGCATGCCACCGGCGATGAAGAGGCCGATGTTGTCACGTGCCTCGGCGTCGTCGGACTGATTGATCAGCCACTGCTTGAAGGAGACTGTGTCGAGATCGCGGGCGAGGGGATGTGCCCACGGTTCCTCGGCGCCGATCTGGGCCGCGAGATCGTCCATCTCGTCGATGAGACGGTCCATCTCCTTCTTCGTGGTGTCGTTCGTGGGGAAGGAATCACCCGTGTACTGCGTCCGCTCACCTGCCGACGAGATGTAGACGGACTCGCCCTCGCGGTAGCGCTCGAAAGTTTTCAGGCCGAGTTCGTCGAGCAAGGAGATCAGCGCGGTCTGGTCGGGGGAGACCCACTGGCCGCCGATTTCCAGAACTGCTCCGTCGATGGTGTCGGTCCACGTGCGGCCGCCGACGCGGTCGCGCGCTTCGATCACAGCGACGGTCAAACCGGCCTTGCGCAGCGCGGTTGCAGCTGCCAGGCCAGAGGGGCCGGCGCCGACGATTGCAACGTCTCTCTGGAGATTAGGCACTTGCGAGCTCCTTCATGTTGAGCACCGCTCGAGTCGAAAGCTGCCGACGAGCGAGTGAACGGGTGTCGGTTTTCAGTCTGTCCCGAGGAGACGCACACCACACCTGACGAAACGGCGTGTTCGATCGTCGAACTTGTGCCGTTTAGGCGCGCAGCTAGCCGTTGACGACGTGACGATCGCCGAGCGGTCGGCTCAGCGGAACGTCCAGGCTGCCGAACACGGCAACCAAGATGCACATCTTGTCCGCGGCCTCCGGCAATGCTCCGGTTCGGAGCGTGACGATCACCGTCGTATCGGTCTCTTCGACGGTTGCGTACGCGCCGTAGCACTCCGGAGTGCCGGTCACGAAGTGGACGGCCACCGTGTGATCGTCGACCTCGGACCACGATTCGAACATCGTGGCCGTCGCACCCACGATGTCGGTGCGGCTGTCGAACTCCGTGCCCATCTCGCTGTCGTCGACCTCGTCGGGAACGGGGGTTCCGAGCGACCAGTCGGCGGGACTTGCTTCGTTGGCCGCCATCGGATTCGGTGCGGCAACCGGCCCCGTGGTCTGGGCCCCGACGGAGCATCCGGCCACAGCAAGGCAGGCCAGAACGGCGAGGGTTAGTACACGCATGAATCCACCGTAACCCTGCTCAAGCGAGTAGCGCTGTGACCAGCGCAATTGCGGGAATTGACGCCAAAGTGGTGACAAAGGCACTGTCTCGGGCGAGGACCATTCCGCGCCGATAGCGGCTTGCGTAGATGAAGACGTTCTGCGCCGTCGGCAACGTCGAGACGACCACGATGGCGAACAACTGATGACCGTCGATGCCGAGGAGGAAATGCGCCATCAGATAGGCCAGCACAGGTTGGACCACGATCTTGAGCGTCGATGCCAGCGCGACGTCGCGGCGTGGACTCGAGCCCTTCTCCAGCACCCGCACGCCGTAGAGCGAGAGCCCGAATGCCAACAGCGCACCGGGTACGGACGTCGCGCCGATCAATTCGAAAGGCTGCATCAGCGGCCGGGGCGGTACCCAACCGATCAACGCGACGATCAACCCCGCAGCGCCCGCGAGCACGATCGGATTCTTGAACGGGGCGGTGACGGTGTCGATCAACGAGAGCTTCTCGGCATCCGCGCCGCGAAGGGCCGTCAGATCGAGGATCGTCAAGGCGATCGGGGAGTACACGACGATCTGAAAGAGCAGGAGCGGCGCGACGAACGTGGCATCGCCGAGCACGAACACCGCGATCGGGATTCCGAGGTTGGCTGAATTCACGTACGAAGCCGACAGCGCGCCGATGGTCAGTTCGGGTAGCGGCCGGTTGAGCCAGATCTTTGCGACGACGACGTACAGAGCGCCGACGGCAAAGGCAGTAGCCGACGCAACGGCGAGCGTCGGCGAGAAGATCACCGAAAGATCGGACGACGCGAGGGTGGTGAACAGCAGGGCAGGCGTCGCGACGAAGAAGACGAGTCGACCGAGAACGAACTGTCCTTGGCTACCGAGGGTGCCGAGACGGCCGAGGAGATACCCGACCGCGATGACAACAAAAATTACGGTGAAACCCGCAACAACTCCCGACACGCTGCGGGCACCTCTCGACTGGAATGAATAACTTCGGGAAATCTTAGTCCGGGCAACAAAAAGGCCGCGCAGTCGAGTGACTGCGCGACCTCTTCGGTACTTCTACGTGTGACTACCGTGCACGTATGACTACCGGGCGGCGGTGAAGGGGAGCAACGCCATTTCGCGTGCGTTCTTCACTGCAACGGCGACCTGACGCTGCTGCTGCGGGGTCAGGCCCGTGACGCGACGGCTGCGGATCTTGCCGCGGTCCGAGATGAACGTGCGAAGCAAGTTGATGTCCTTGTAATCGACATGCGTGATCTTCGCTGCGAACAACGGGTTCTTCTTGGGCTTACGACCCTCTACGGGGCGTGGCTTCTTCGACGGTGAACGCTTGACTGCCATCCGACTTCCTTACCAGCTCGACTTGTGTACGCCAGGCAGTTCCCCACGGTGCGCCATTTCTCGCACGCGAATCCGGGAGAGCCCGAACTTCCGCAGGTGGCCGCGCGGACGTCCATCCGCAGCGTCTCGATTGCGCAATCGTACCGGACTGGCGTCGCGTGGTAGACGTTGCAGGGTCGCTTGGGCCTTCGCGCGCTCCTCTGCCGAGCTTTTCGGGGAGCGGATCGTCTCCTTGAGAGCGGACCGCTGCTCCGCGTACCGCTCGACGACGACCCGTCGCTGGTTGTTCTTCGCGATCTTCGACTTCTTGGCCATGCCTACTTCTCTTCTCGGAAATCGACGTGCTTTCGCAGCACCGGGTCGTACTTCTTCAGTACGAGTCGATCGGGGTCGTTACGACGGTTCTTGCGGGTCACGTACGTGTACCCGGTGCCCGCGGTGGACTTGAGTTTCACGATCGGGCGGATCTCGTTGCGTGCCATCTGCTCAGACCTTCTCGCCGCGCGCGCGGATCCGGGCGACGACGGATTCGATGCCGTCGCGGTCGATCGTCTTGATGCCCTTGGTCGAGAGCGTGAGTGTGATGCGACGCCCCTCGCTGGGCAGGAGGTAGGTCTTGCGCTGGATGTTCGGGTTCCAGCGACGGTTCGAACGCTTGTGAGAGTGCGAGACGGATTTTCCGAACCCCGGCACACGTCCGGTCACTTGGCAGTGAGCCGACATGGGTGTTCCTTTCAACTTGCAGATGACAATCATTTTCGACAATGCGGTGAGATCAATGTACCGTTCAACCTCGGTAATGACAATCATTCCCAGAAAGGCCCGCTGTGAACACGATCTTGGACGGCAGGACTCCGCTGGTCCTGGTCGCCGGCATGAGCGAATCCACCCCACACACCGCACGAGCGTTGCTGCGAACCGGAACTGTTCTGGTCCACCACGACCTGAGCCACGTCCGTGAAGGGGTGGTCCGGCGGACGGTCACCTCGATGACCGGGAGTGCCGGGTCTGCCGGCACGGTGTCCGAGCGCGAGACGATCCTCGAGCTCGCGCACGGCTGCGTCTCCTGCACCCTGCGCGAAGACTTGCTGCCGCTCCTGCGCCGGCTTCACTCGCACAGTTCTGTGCAGCGGATCGTGTTGCTGTTGGACCGCCAACTCGAGCCCGAGGCGCTGTGCTGGGCGATCGAGCACGTCGTCGTAACCGGCGTCGTCGGCCAACTGGACGGACCGGCGCAGCGGGACGTCCGCGTCGACGCCGTCGTGACGTGCATCGACGCGGTGACCTGGCTGGCAGACGCCACCGGCGACGAAGCCCTCGACGACGACCGCACCCTGGCTCAGGTCGTCGTCGGGCAGGTCGACTTCGCCGACGCGCTCGTCCTGCGCGGGTCTGACGGACTCGACGGCTGGCAGCGGTCCCGCCTGAACGCGGTTCTCGCGCGCATCGCTCCGCGGGTACCCGTCTTCGATGAGGGAGACGACATCGAGGCACTGCTCCTCGAGGTGCCTGCGGATGCGCGACGCGGTGAACTGGCCGACGCTCACTCACCGCTGTTGCGTCGCCAGCCGCCGCTCGACGACGACGGCGGAGTGATGCTCGTCGAGTTCACCGCGAACCGGCCGTTCCACCCCGGTCGTCTGCACGAGGCGATCGACGTCCTGCTCGAAGGCGTCGTGTACTCCCGCGGACGAGTCTGGGTGGCGACGCAACCGGGTGAAGCGCTCTGGCTCGAATCGGCGGGCGGTGGCCTGCGAGTTGCCAGCGCGGACACCTGGCTGGCCGCGATGACGCCGGAGGAACGAGACCGCGTTCCAGCTGAACGCCGTGCACTCGCGGCCCTGAAATGGGACGAGCGTTTCGGTGATCGCGACACCTCGATGGTCGTTCTGACGTGCGGTGCGAACCCGCTCGAGATCGACCGAACACTGCAGCACGCCTTGGTCACCGACGACGAATTGGCGGACGAAGCGTCGTGGGCAACGTGGGAAGACCCGTTCGGCGAGTTTCACGAAGACCCGTGTGACGAATCCGAATCACCTTATGCCGAAACCGAATCAACGCGAGAGGGAAACGAATGAAGAAGCAGATGCACCCCGACTACCACCCGGTGGTCTTCCAGGACGCCAGCACCGGCAAGAGCTTCCTGACCCGATCGACCGTGACGAGTGAGCGCACCGTCGAATGGGAAGATGGTGGCACGTACCCGCTGCTGGTCGTCGACGTCACGAGCGACTCTCACCCGTTCTGGACCGGAGCGCAACGTGTGATGGACACCGCCGGACGCGTCGAGAAGTTCGAGCGGCGCTACGGAAAGCGCAAGGCACTCTGATGGCCGTTCCCAAGCGGAAGATGTCCCGTTCCAACACGCGCAGCCGTCGTGCCCAGTGGAAGGCGACGGCGCCCGATCTGGTCGAGGTCACAGCCTTCGGCCAGACCCACCGAGTCCCTCGGCGACTGGTCAAAGCAGTTCGACTCGGGGTGATCGACCCGAGCCGCATCTGACCGTGCGATCCTTGGCCGGTGCTGCTGAGGATCCTCGAACTGGTGGGCATCGTGGCGTTCGCGGCCTCGGGTGCCCTGGTGGGCGTCACCAAGCGACTCGACATCTTCGGGGTGTGCTCGGTGGGTGTGTTCACCGGCATCGGCGGCGGTATCGTCCGCGACGTTCTCCTCGGCGTCCATCCGCCCAGCTCTCTGAGCAGTTGGCCGTACTTCGGAACGGCCGCCGCCACCTCACTCGCCGTGTTCTACCTCCACGAGCCGCTCAATCGACTGCGTCGTGAAATCCTGGCGCTCGACGCACTGGGGATGGGCTTGTTCGCGAGCACCGGCGCCGTCATCGCGCTGGACAACAACGCCAGTTCGCTGGCGGCGACGTTGATCGGTGCGACCGCGGCGATCGGCGGCGGCGTGATCCGCGACGTTCTCGTCAACGAGGTGCCACTGCTCCTGCACAAGGACCTGTACGCGGTTCCCGCACTGCTCGGCGCTGCGTTGGTGGTCACAGTCTCGCAAGCTGGACTGTCCACCAACGCCGCGCTGGTGTGCGGCACAGCGTTCGCCGCGGTGTTCAGACTGCTTGCGTTATGGCGTCATTGGAGCCTGCCCGGGCCGAGGCGAACCCGGGACTGACCGCGACACGCCGGAGGCCGGAATCGGACCCTCTCAGCCGCATCTCAGCACTTCAGTCCAAACTGTCGGTATGCGTATTTTGGTGGTCGACGACGACCGGGCGGTTCGCGAGTCGCTTCGGCGGTCGCTCAGCTTCAACGGCTACACGGTCGAGCTCGCGGTCGACGGGCTCGACGCACTCGAGAAGATCCTCGCCAACCGGCCCGACGCCGTCGTTCTCGACGTCATGATGCCGCGACTCGACGGACTCGAAGTGTGCCGTCGTCTTCGCAGTGCCGGCGACGACCTGCCCATCCTCGTGCTCACCGCCCGCGATTCGGTCAGCGAGCGAGTGGCCGGCCTCGATGCCGGAGCGGACGACTACCTGCCCAAGCCCTTCGCTTTGGAAGAGTTGCTTGCCAGGTTGCGTGCACTACTTCGCCGCACCGCGCCCGATCTGGACGCCGATTCCGAAATGATGGCGTTCGAGGACCTCACCCTCGACCCGGTCACCCGTGAGGTCAAGCGCGGCGAACGATCGATCAGCCTGACGCGCACCGAGTTCTCCCTCCTCGAAATGCTCATGGCCAACCCACGCCGCGTGCTGACCCGTGGACGCATTCTCGAAGAAGTGTGGGGATACGACTTCCCGACGTCCGGCAATGCCCTCGAGGTGTACGTCGGCTACCTGCGTCGCAAGACGGAAGCCGACGGCGAACCGAGGTTGATCCACACCGTCCGCGGAGTCGGCTACGTCCTGCGGGAGACGCCTCCGTGATCACCGCTCCGTTCGGCAAGAACGCCGAACCGAAGAAATCCTCCACCACCCAAGCGTCCGTCGAAATGCGCCCACCGATGCCACTGACCCGTTCGGTGTCATTGCGTTGGCGTGTGACGCTGCTCGCCGCGTCGGTGGTGGCCATTGCCGTCGCAGTCATGGCGATCGCTGCCTACGCGGTGGTTTCGCGTGCGCTCTACGCGGACGTCGATCACCAGTTGCGTACCAGGGCAGCGGTGCTGATCGACAGCAATGTCGTGCGATTCGACCCTCGCTACATCTCCGGTGCGACGCTGTACACCACCGACATCAGTGTGGCCCTGATCTTCTCGGACCTGAGCACGTACCAGCCGCCCGGTTCCGACGTGCCGATCGGTGAAGCCGAAGACGCCGTAGCGCGTGGCGAATCGGATTCCTCGCTGCGAACCGTCGACGGTCAGCGAGTGCTGGCTCAACGAACCCATGACGGAAGCACTTTGGTGATCGGTCAGCGGCTCGCGCCGACCGTTGCGGTACTGGACCGTCTGGCCTGGGTGCTCTTCGTGGTCGGCGGGTGTGGCGTCATACTTGCGGCAGTGGCGGGTACTACCGTGGGCCGCACCGGTTTACGACCCATTGCCAGGCTGACTGCTGCCACCGAACGAGTCGCTCGGACCGACGATCTGACGCAGATCCCCGTTACCGGCAGCGACGAATTGGCGCGCCTGACAGAGAGTTTCAACACGATGCTGCGGGCGCTCGCCGAGTCCCGTGAGCGTCAGTCGCGCCTCGTCGCGGACGCCGGACACGAGTTGCGGACGCCGCTGACTTCGTTGCGCACCAACATGGAGTTGCTGATCGCGTCCAGTCGCCCCGGTGCGCCGCAGATTCCCGACGAGGACATGGCGGAACTTCGTGCCGATGTCGTTGCGCAGATCGAGGAACTGTCGACTCTGGTCGGTGACCTTGTCGATCTGGCCCGCGAAGACGCGCCCGAAACCGTGTACGAGCGCGTCGACGTCAGCGACGTCGTCGAGCGTGCGCTCGAACGAGCGCGGCGCAGGCGCAACGAAATCGAGTTCGAGGCGGTCACGACTCCGTGGTACGTCTACGGAGATCAAGCGGGCCTGTCGCGTGCCGTGCTGAACGTCCTCGACAACGCTGCGAAGTGGAGTCCTAAGGGCGAACAGGTACGCGTCGAAATGCGACCGGTGGGTCAAGGATTGTTGGAATTGACCGTAAGTGATGCGGGACCTGGCATTCCGGAGGAGGATCGGGAGTTGGTGTTCGATCGTTTCTACCGGTCGACCGCGGCACGTTCGATGCCGGGATCGGGTCTGGGACTTGCGATTGTGCGTCAGGTCGTCGTCAAGCACGGCGGCACCATCGCGATCGACGAATCCGATCGTGGGGGAGCGCTTGTTCGTATCGTGCTTCCCGGTGAACCGGGGCCGAGTGCCGAGTAGCGTGTTCTGTAGACCGTTGGTCCCGCGCTTCGGTGACTGACGTCACGGCTTAATGCGTTCGGCCCGAAAGTCTTTCGGGCCGAACCGACAACACCGGTTTTTCACGTCGAACTCTGGGTAAAGTGACAGGCACGTCTCAGCGCCTTCTCAGCAGCGCAAGGCAGCATTGTCGGCAGAACAGTTGTGACTGCCCGTCCGGTGGTCACCGTAGACGAAAGCGAGCCGATGACCGAGGACCGTAACGTCGGGCCGACCCGGCCCGAGCAGCCCAACAGCGAGCCCACCACCCAGGCGCAGCCGACAGCACCTCAGGCACAGCCTCCCGTGTCGCCGCAGCAGCCTCAGGGGCAGGCGCCTCAGCAGCCGTACCAGCCGACCGAGTCCTTTGCCCGACCCACTGAAGGCAGGCCCACCGAAGCCTTCGGGCAGGCACAGCAGCAGCCCACGCAGGCTTTCGGCCACCCGCACGGTGCCCATGAGGCCGCGTACCAGCAGAGCGCCCCGTACGGCGCACCCAACCCTGGTGGCCCCGGCGGTCCGAACGGCCCGGGCGGCGGCCACAATCAGATCCCCACACCGCTGCAGGGGCCGAACTCCGGTTCGACCACCACCAAGCCGAAGTCGGGACGCATGGCGCTGGTTGCCGGCGCTCTCGCCCTGGTCCTGGTCAGTGGTGGTGTCGGTGGCGTGGTCGGCGCCGTCGTCGCGGACCGCAACGGTGGAACCGCGACGGTCACCAACTCTCTGAACGCTCCGAAGCCCACCGCGACCAACACGTCCAACGCTCCCGCCGGCTCGGTTCAGGCCGTTGCCTCGAAGGTCGTGCCCAGCGTCGTGCAGATCGAGGTGGCCACCGCGCAGGGACAGGGCGGTGAGGGCTCCGGTGTCATCCTGTCCTCCGACGGTCTGATTCTGACCAACAACCACGTTGCCGGCGCACAGGGAGCGCAACTTCGCGTTGCGTTCTCCGACGGAACCAAGGCTTCGGCCACCCTTGTCGGTGCCGATCCCGTCTCCGACATCGCCGTCATCAAGGTCGACGGTCGAAACGACCTCACCCCCATCGATCTCGGCAACTCCGGCGACGTCCAGGTCGGACAGCAGGTGGTTGCCGTCGGGTCCCCACTCGGCCTGGCCGGCACGGTCACCGAAGGCATCATCTCCGCACTCGATCGCCCGGTGTCCACGAGCGGCGAGTCCGGCAATCAGAACACCGTCATCGACGCTCTGCAGACCGACGCAGCGATCAACCCCGGCAACTCCGGTGGCGCCCTCGTCAACATGGACGGCCAGCTGATCGGCATCAACACGGCGATCGCCTCGCTCGGAGCGTCGTCGGGTACCCAAGGCGGTTCGATCGGCCTCGGTTTCGCCATCCCGATCGATCAAGCACGCCGCGTCGCCGACGAACTGATCAAGACCGGCAAGGCGACTCAGGCCATGATCGGCGTGACCGTGCCGTCGCAGGACAACGCCGACGGCGCAACCGTCATGGATGTCACTGCTGACGGGCCGGCAGCCAAGGCCGGTATCCCGAAGGGTGCAGTCATCACCAAGGTCGACGATCGTGTTGTCGCAGATGGTGATTCGCTGATCGCGGCAGTGCGTTCACATGCTCCCGGCGACAAGGTCTCGATCACGTACAGCGACGGCGGGCAGACCAAGACCGTCGACGTCACGTTGGGAACCGCGGCAGCGCAGGGCGGCCGATGATGTTCGGCGATCAGCAGACGATCGACCCGATCTTCGGCCAGATCGCAACGGCGTCGGGATCGGACACTACGGTAGGAGTCATGGAACTCGAAGCCACATCGGCCGGCCGCGCTCTGGTCGTCATCGTCGACGATCGCACAGCCCACGGCGACAACACCGACTCCATCGGTCCACTGGTCACGGAACTGCTGAACGAAGCGGGTTTTCTCGTCGATGCGACGGTCGCCGTCGCCGCCGACGAAGTGGAGATCCGCAACGCTCTCAACACCGCAGTCATCGGTGGCGTCGACCTCGTCATCTCGGTCGGCGGTACCGGGGTATCCCCGCGTGACGTCACTCCTGACGTGACCGCTGAGGTTCTCGATCGCGAGATCCCGGGAATTGCCGAAGCACTTCGTGCTTCCGGTCTTTCGGCCGGATCGCTCGAAGCAGGCTTGTCCCGCGGCCTCGTCGGGGTTTCGGGAAGCACCGTGGTAGCCAATCTGGCGTCGACCAGGCCGGCAATTCGCGACGGCATGGCAACCCTGACGGCTTTGGCGAGTCACGTGATCGCCGAGCTGTCCAGCCTCGAGGGCTGAGACAGCTTGTCGGAGCAACCAGATACCCCGAAGAAGCCGTCAGTCGACAAGAAGCGCCTGGCGCGCATCTTCGGGGACGTCTTTCCCGAGACGACGTCGGACGAGCGGGGTCCCGAAGGATCCTCGCGGTCCTCGGACGACGACTGGCTGCGCAGTCAGCGGCCCCCGCACCACGGCGGTTAGAAGTAAATCAGGCCCCCGGACAAATGTCCGAGGGCCTGATTTGTTCTGTGAGCGCTGACTATTCGAGCGTCTTGGCGTGAGCTCCGGTGTCGGCGCCGCTTCCGTTGGCGGAGAGGATGTCGCGGATCTGGATGAGCAGATCGGTTTCGCTGGCTTCCTTGTCCTCGGGCTCGGAGACGAACTTCTTCTTCGCCGCATTCGCGGGGACGATCAGCACGAAGTAGACGACTGCCGCGATGATGATGAAGTTGATGATCGCGGTGACCACGGCGCCGATGTTCAAGAATGTCTCGGGGTTGCCTGAGATGATTTCGACACCCCAGCCCAACTCGTCGGAACCGCCGATTGCGGCGATGAGCGGATTGATGATGTTACTGGTGAATGCCGTGACGATGGCGGTGAAGGCTGCGCCCACGACAACCGCGACGGCCAGGTCGAGCACGTTTCCGCGAAGCAGGAAATCCTTGAATCCCTTGAGCATGTCGGTGTCCCCTCGAGTCTCCGATGGCAAGTGCCAGATGGTCCGTTGATACCGAACCGACTGGAAAAATCCTAGAGGAGCTTCGGCCGCTTTGTGCGGTCAGCGGAATGTCACGGTGATCGCATTGGACAGGGATGCCGCGGCTACGACGTTGGCTGCCGGTGTCGGCAGGGCCAGCAAAATCACCTGTTCCTGCTGGTTACGTGTACTTTCCGACGTGGTGACCAACGCGACTACCGCTCCTGCCGCAAGAATTTGTGGGGCCTTGTCGGCAATTGATTCGTTGGGTGTGTCGGGGTGGGGTGTGTCTGGGCGGGATGTGTCAGGGCCGACGGTCAGGACGTCGACGACATCGCCGCTGCGCAAAATTTCTGCAACGGCCGCATCGGCAAGTCGCACGGGCACGATGCGGGCGTCGTCGGTTCCTATCGACAACCCGGCCAGCCGTGGGCTGAGAACACGCACATCGGTGACGGTTTCTCCGGAGCGAATCGGGCCGGCAACGGTTCTTCCGACCACCAGGTCGGCATCGGAGACAACTCCTTCGGGAAGTTGTTTCGAGTCGATCTCGCGGACCTCGACGTCCGAATCCGCAATCACCTGCCCCGGAGTGAGATCGCGGCTCGAGACAACTACGGCGACGGTGTCGGTCGCGGGATCGCCTCGAAAGAAGAGAACAACGCCGAGTGTGGCCAGGACAACGGCTGCGATCTTGCGGACGGTCGCTGAGCGAAACCGTGTGCCGCGTGTCAGTTCGACGACGCGATCGAAGGTGTTCGGCGTGAGATCGAGCTGGGCGCGCAATGGATGGGAGCGCCTCGGCGAACGAGAACGTACTGACGGCATTCATGCACGTTAGGGCCGGAAGCGGTGCTTCCGGCCCTAACGATGTGGACCTGTGGACAACCCGGAGGTTGTGGAAATCAGCTTGCGGCAGCCTTTGCGGGCGCCGGCGTGCTGGTCGACGAACTCGATGTCGAAGAGGAGTCCGACTTGGACTCGGACTTCGCAGCGGGTGCCGAATCGCTCTTGGCGGGCTCGCTCGCAGTCCCGGAGCCGCCGCGGCTGTCGGTGCGGTAGAAGCCGCTGCCCTTGAACACGATGCCAACAGAGTTGAACAGCTTGCGGAGCTTGCCTGAGCAAGCTGGGCAGACCGTCAGCGAATCTTCGCTGAAGGACTGGACGATGTCGAAACGGTTGTCACATTCCGTACATGCGTATGAGTAGGTGGGCACCGGGCTTCCTCCGCACTGTGATGTTCGAGCAGCCGCGTATTTACACCGCAGCCTTTAGCACTCTACAAGTGACAGTGCCAACAGCGCTAATCAGGGATCTATTCCCGCAGATCAATCGCCTTTGAGTTGCGTGAGGCCGCCGCGCGGCGTCAATGCCCAGCCCATGGGAATGTCGTGGTCGTCGGCAGGCAAGGTCTCGACGAGTTCGGAGTCTCTGACAATTGCCACGAGCCGAGTCTGTGGTCCGACCGACCCGAGCGTCCGGTCGTAGAAGCCTGCGCCACGGCCGAGGCGTGTTCCGCGAAGATCCACCGCGAGAGCAGGGACAAGCATGCATTCCACGTCGGACAGGGTTTCCGGTGGTAGGACGGGTCCGACGGGCTCCCGAATGCCGTACTTCGCGGGGCGCAAACCGTCCGCGCCGCTGTACTCGACCCAGGACAACGGTCCCGGCTCCCCGGTGATCGGAAGTAGTACACGCTGAGCGATCTCGGCAACGGCGTCGAGCAAGTCGGTGGATCCTGGTTCGGTGCGGGTGGGGACGTACGCACAGACGATCGAGCCGTCGACGATCGCTGAACGTATGTGCGTGATCAACGCCGCAGTTTCCGTGTTTCGAGTGTGCTCGGAGACTGCATCACGTGCTGCGAGTGTGATTTGTCGCCATTGTGCTTTTGTCTGAGGTGTCACCCCGCAACGATATTCGTCGTGCTGACCGAGCGGTAACAAGCGGCGGCTAAGGTGTTGGCATGACAGACGTTGTCGCTAGCAGCACGAGGGCCTTCCGTACGGCCGTGGTTCCCGCAGCCGGACTTGGTACGCGTTTCCTGCCTGCCACCAAGACGGTTCCGAAAGAATTGCTGCCGGTCGTGGACACACCGGGTATCGAACTGGTGGCAGGTGAAGCTGCGGACTCGGGAGCCGAGCGGCTCGTCATCGTGACGTCCCCGGGCAAAGACGGCGTGGTTGCCCACTTCGTCGAGGATCTCGTGCTCGAAAGCAAGCTGGAAGCAAGCGGAAAACTCGCTGCCCTGGCGAAGGTGCGCAAAGCGCCGGGTTTGCTCGAAGTCGATTCCGTGATTCAGGAGCAGCCCCTCGGCCTCGGGCATGCAGTCGGTTGCGTCGAGTCGGTTCTCGACGACGACGAAGACGCCATCGCGGTCCTTCTGCCCGATGATCTCGTACTACCGCGTGGCGTCCTGGAGATCATGGCGCGTGTTCGGGCCAAGCGCGGCGGGTCCGTTCTCTGTGCAATCGACGTCCCGAAAGACGCAGTCAGCGCGTACGGCGTCTTCGACGTCGAGATCGTTCCCGACGCGGTCAATCCCGACGTCCTCAAGGTCGTCGGCATGGTCGAGAAGCCGGCTGTGGAAGACGCGCCGTCGACCTTTGCCGCTGCAGGTCGCTATCTGCTCGATCGTGCGATCTTCGACGCACTTCGTCGCATCGAGCCGGGAGCCGGCGGTGAGTTGCAACTCACCGACGCCATCGCTCTCCTGATTTCCGAGGGCCATCCGGTTCACGTGGTGGTGCACCGCGGAACGCGTCATGACCTGGGCAACCCCGGCGGGTACCTCCGCGCTTCGGTGGACCTGGCACTCGACAGTGACGATTACGGCCCGTCCTTGCGTAAGTGGCTCGCGGATCGGCTCGACCGCTGAGCGTGTCGCCACGGTGGTTGATCGCCCGATAACGCAGTATCAATGTGCTTGTCCCTTTTCGGCGGCAAGGCATCATGAGCTGACGGATATCACCGAATTTCCAGACACAGGAGGACGCGGACCAGATGCGGTCGGTTGAGGAGCAGCAGACCAGGGTTACCGCTGCTGCAGTGGCACCCCGTCCGGTTCGGGTCGCCATCTCGGAGGCGCAGGGACTGCTGTGTGCCGAGGAAGTGGTGACCGAACGCCCATTGCCGGGATTCGATCAAGCTGCCATCGACGGTTACGCGGTTCGTAGTGTCGATGTCGCCGGCGCTGGAGCCGACCTCCGAGGCGAGGACGGCGAGCCTACCGAACTCAGCTTGCCGGTGGTCGGTGAGGTGACGGCGGGCTCACGCCAACCGATCCGCTTGCAACCTCGCCAGGCCGTCCGAGTCGACACCGGCGCGCCGTTGCCCACGCTGGCCGACGCAGTTCTTCCGCTCGAGAACACCGACGGTGGTCGCGCTCGCGTTCGGATCTTCGAGCCGGTGCGTTCGGGCGATTACGTTCGCCGTGCAGGCGACGACGTCCAGCCGGGCGACGTGGCCGTTCGGGCAGGCACCATCATCGGAGCCGCACAGGTCGGGTTGCTCGCCGCGGTCGGCCGCGACAAAGTACTCGTCCATCCCCGTCCGCGCCTCTCCGTCATCAGCGTCGGTGGAGAACTCGTCGACGTGGATCGCACGCCGGGACCTGGTCAGGTATACGACGTCAATTCGTATGCCCTCGCCGCCGCAGCGCGCGATGCCGGCGCCGACGTCAACCGTGTGGGAATCGCAGGCAACGACTCGCGTCGTCTTCGCGAAGTAGTCGAGGGACAGCTGATTCGCTCGGAAATCGTTGTCATCGCCGGTGCCGTGGGCGGCGGAGCGTCCGACGAGGTTCGTGAGGCGCTTGCCGACCTGGGGACGCTCGAAGTGGAGCGCGTTGCCATGCATCCGGGATCGGTGCAAGGCTTCGGAAAGCTGGGAAGGGACGAGGTTCCGACCTTTCTCCTACCGTCCAACCCGGTCAGCGCACTGGTGGTATTCGAAGTCATGGTTCGCCCGCTGATCAGAATCGCGCTCGGACGCCGCCAGCCGATGCGGCGAGTAGTGAAGGCGCGGACAGTGGGAACCATCACGTCGATTGCCGATCGCAAGGGTTTTCTGCGTGGTCAGCTGATGCGTGACGAAGCGACAGGGGAGTACCTGGTGCAGGCCCTCGGGGGTGCGCCCGGTGCGTCCTCACATCTCCTCGCGACCTTGGCGGAAGCCAATTGCTTGGTTCTGGTCGATCGAGACGTCACCGAAGTGCACATCGGTGAAGAAGTCGACGTAGCTTTTCTCGCCCAACGTGGGTAACGCCGATCCGAGTGGGGTGTGATGTCAGTCCATCCAGGATGGCCGGAAGATCTCGGCCCGCTGCGAGTGCCCGCGGGAGTGGTGACCGTCCGCCCCGTGAAGCTCCGTGACGCTGCTGTGTGGAGTCGTCTCCGCATTCGCGATCGCGAGCACCTCGAGCCGTGGGAGCCCACCGGAGAATCGCCCTGGGATGCTCGCCACCACATCACCGTCTGGCCGTCCCTGTGCGGAAACCTTCGCTCCGAAGCGCGCAAGGGCAGGATCCTTCCCCTGGTGATCGAACTCGACGGGAAGTACTGCGGGCAGGTCACCATCGGAAATGTGGTGCGCGGCGCTCTGCGGTCCGCCTGGGTGGGCTATTGGGTCGCCTCGCACGTGACCGGTGGGGGCGTAGCCACAGCTGCCGTTGCACTCACACTCGATCACGCATTCTCGAAGGTCGGTCTGCATCGAGTGGAGGCCACTGTTCGGCCGGAGAACGCGTCGAGTCGCGCAGTCCTACGAAATGTTGGGTTCCGGGAGGAAGGTCTTCTCAAGCGCTACCTCGATGTCGACGGCCAATGGCGTGATCATCTTCTGGTCGGAATGACCATCGAGGAAGTACCCACCACCGTCGTCGACAGATTGGTGCGGTCCGGACGCGCTTCGTGGGTGTGACGAAGACGGCGCCAGAAGCGTGAGAAACGCGAGCTAAACAGCAGTTACCGCTGAGTAGTCCTACTTTCGGGCGGGAAAATGTGGTTTTTGATTCAACCAGAACTTGAGACTTTTGGGACTGAACCGGAAGTTCAGTTCGGTACGCGTGTGACACATGAGTATGGTGGGGTTCGGCGCGTCGGCAACGATGCGAGGGCGTCGGCCGTTAACCTTGACTCGTCAACGGCTGGCATAGGTGCTGGTAGGTGATCGGGAGGAGGCCGCGGCATGCCTAGCTCATTCGTGTGGATCGGGCTGGTGGCCGTGTGGCTGTTCGTCCTGGTGCCGATGCTTGTCAACAAGCGCCCCAGGATCCGGCAGACGAGTGACGCGGCACTCGCGACTCGAGTACTCCACCGCGGCGACAGCAACCCTGTTCAGCGCGGGCCGGCAGCAGGACATCGAAGCGATCCGAACTGGCAACCAGAACCAGTGCGCAGCAGCTACGACGCGGAGGACCAGATGGACACTCACGCAGAAGACGACTACGCCGGCGGTCGTGCACCGGTCGGAGAATTTGTTCCGGTTCGGCGCGGCCGAGGCGGATTCGACCCCGAGGCGGATGCCATCGCCCGGGAGGCGCGGTATGCATTCCGTCAGCGGACATTGCTGGGACTTGCGTTCGTCGCGATTCTCTCGGGCGCTCTTGCATTGATCATCTCGCCGATGGTGTGGTGGTTGTTTGCGCTGACCGTGTGCGGCCTCGGCGGGTACATGGCGTACTTGCGTCGGCAGGTTCGGATCGAGCAAGAGATTCGCCGCCGTCGTACCGAACGCCTCAACCGATCGCGACTCGGAGTCGAATCGCACACCGACGAAGAGCTTCGCCTGATTCCGGCGCGACTGCGTCGGCCAGGAGCGGTTGTCCTCGAGGTCGACGACGAAGATCCGGTGTTCGATCACCTGGATCACTACGAAGAAGAGATCAGGCACACCGAGATGCGTCGCGCGTCCGGTCAGTGATCTTCTGGGCCGATCTTGTCGGGCCGAAAGTTCGTGTCGGGTGATTCCAACGGGAGTATTCGTTCCTGTTAGAGTTGCCGAGCACCGCTGAGGCGGTGGCACGGGGCTGTGGCGCAGTTGGTAGCGCGCTTCGTTCGCATCGAAGAGGTCAGGGGTTCGATTCCCCTCAGCTCCACCAAGAAGTACCAGCGAAAAGGGTCTTTCAACGAAAGTTGAACGACCCTTTCCTGCATTTTCAGGGCCTGCCCGAATTGCGAAGATTCGATCTGAGTGTGCGCCGTTTCATACGATTGCGACCGCTGATCCGGACCGTTGAGCTTCCAAGTGAGGGATGATCCTTGGGCGGATACATGTTTGCCGGAAATGTAACGAGGGTGTGTCCGGTGCGATAGGCACGGTGAGTCTGCCGCAGTTTTCCGCAGGTCGGACGTATGTGTCGGGGAGGAATGTCGATGAGCCAGCCACGACGGCTAGCGATGATGCTTGTTGCTGTGATGTGCCTGATGGGTATCGGCGTCCTTGCCGTATCGGTCTTCCCTGCCATCGTCGCCGCCCAACCTGGCGGCAACAGCGGTGGTGGCAACCACGGCAATGGAAACGGCAATTACGGCAACAACGGCGGCAATAACAACGGCAACGGTGGCGGTCACATCGGCAACAACCGCAACGGCGGCAATAACAACGGCAACGGCGGCAATAACAACGGCAACGGCGGCAATAACAACGGCAACGGCGGCAATAACAACGGCAACGGTGGCGGCAACAACGGCAACGGCAACTATGGCTGGCATTGTCACCGTCACAACTGCGGCACGACCGTAATTCCGACACCGACGACGACGACTGAGCCGACGACGACGACTGAGCCGACGACGACGACTGAGCCGACGACGACGACTGAGCCGACGACGACGACTGAGCCGA
>NZ_BAAILK010000011.1:0-6786 GCF_054589475.1 Rhodococcus sp. no. 34 | reverse complement strand
TGGCGGATCCGGTGTCGGGGGTGGTGGGTGCTCGGGTGTATCGGACGGGTGATGTGGTGCGGTGGGGGTGTGGTGGGGTGTTGGAGTTTGTGGGGCGCACGGATTTTCAGGTGAAGGTGCGGGGGCAGCGGGTGGAGTTGGGTGAGGTGGAGGCGGTGTTGGCTGCTCAGGTGGGGGTGGCTGGTGCGGTGGTGGTGTTGCGGTCGGGTGTGGGTGGGGATTTTTTGGTGGGGTTTGTGGTGGGTGAGGTGGGGGTGGTGGTCGATGAGGTGGTGGTGTTGGAGGGGGTGCGGAGGTCTCTTCCGGGGTTCATGGTGCCGTCGGTGGTGGTGGTGTTGGGGGAGTTTCCGGTGACGGTGCATGGGAAGTTGGACCGTAAAGCCCTCCCGGACGTCAACTTCGAACCTCAAGCGCTGCAGTATGTTGCGCCACGAACGCCGGTCGAGGAGACGGTTGCCGCAATCTTCGATGATCTGCTGGGAACGTCGACGGTGGGCGTGAACGACGACTTTTTTGCCCTGGGTGGGAACTCTCTCAGTGCGGCCAGGTTGGTTGCGCGAGTGAATTCTGTTCTCGGCGAACGGATCAACATTCGTGACGTCTTCGATGCTTCTACCGTTGCAGCGCTGGCCGAATTGGCGCAGTGTCGCGGAGGAGAGGGGGCCAAGCCGGCGTTGACGCCGCGGGGTATGACGACAGATATCCCACTTTCACCGGCGCAGGAGCGAATGTGGTTTGCGAATCAGTTCGCCCCCGAGTCCGCCGCCTACAACGTCGCGTGCGCGTTGAGGCTCGACGGTCCAGTGAACGTGAGTGCGCTTCACGCTGCATTTGTCGACGTCGTCGAGCGGCACGAGTCCTTGCGCACCGTTTTTCCTCTGACGGACAACGGACCGCGTCAAGTGATCATGTCCACCTCACAGGTGGTATCGGATCTCGTGCCGATACTTGTGCAGGGAGAGGAAGAGCTGCGCGAGCGTAGCCGGCAGATCGCTTCGGTTGGTTTCGACGTCACGCAGCAGGTCCCGATGCGCGCCACCTTGTTGCGGCGAGATGACCAGGTCCACTCGCATGTCCTGGTGATCGTGATTCACCACATCGCCGCCGACGGATTCTCGACGGTACCGCTGGCTCGAGATCTCATGAGCGCATACTCCTCCCGTGTGAACGGTGAGGCACCGCAGTGGACGCCGCTCGGGATTCAGTATGCCGACTATGCGTTGTGGCAACGTGGTTGGTTGGGCTCGGAATCGGACTCTCGGTCTCTGATCTCGAAACAGCTCGGCTATTGGGCCGAGAATCTTGCGGGCGCACCGGAGGTTCTCGACATTCCGACCGATCGACCGCGCGGTGATGTGCGTTCGCTTCGACGCGGACGGATCAGGTTCGTGTTCGGTCCGAAGGTGCATGCCGGTGTGGTTGCCCTGTCGCGCAAACACAACGCCACGGTCTTCATGGTTGTGCACGCAGCCTTGGCAGTGCTGCTGGCGAGGCTCAGTGATGAGGACGACGTAGCCGTCGGAACTCCCATCGCCGGGCGTGGGGAGCGCGAACTCGACGACCTGGTGGGCATGTTCGTCAACACGTTGGTCTTGCGCACTGCAGTGGACCGCGGCGCGACTTTCGGAGACTTCCTCGACCAGGTCCGAAACGTAGATCTGAGCGCCTTCATTCATGCGGACGTGCCGTTCGAAAGAGTCGTCGAGATCGTGAATCCTTCACGTTCGACGGCGTACTCGCCCCTGTTTCAAGTCATGTTGGAGTTCCAAGACATCGAACGGCCTGCACTCGAACTCCCCGACCTGCAGGTGACCGACGTGGGCGTCGAGATCGACACCATCAACTTCGATCTTCAGTTGACGGTGACGCAGAACGCCGGCGCAGCCGGCGAATCGGATGGTATTCGTGCTGAATTCGGATATGCCACAGATATTTTCGACGAGGAAACGGTAGCGGGCTTCGCCGGCCGCCTGCAACGGATTCTCGAGCGCGTTATCACGGATCCGCAATCACGGATCGGAGATATCGAGATCCTCGACGCCTATGAGTCAGCCGAACTGGTACCCGTGCGAGGTGAGATTTCCGCCGCTGTTCAGACCCTTCCGGATTTGCTGACTGCAGCAACAGATATGGCGACCGCCCAGGATCCCGGCGCCGTTGCGCTGGTGTTCGAGGAACGTGAAGTGACCTATCTCGAACTCGACGCGCAGTCGAACCGATTGGCCCGCATGCTGATCGAATCCGGAGTGGGTCCCGAATCGGTGGTGGCGTTGTGTCTCCCACGCTCCGTCGAGTCCGTTCTGGCGGTGTGGTCCATTGCCAAGACAGGTGCGGCATTCCTTCCCGTGGACCCGGGACATCCCGCTGCTCGTATCGAGCACATGCTGGGCGACTCCGGTGCAGGGTGGGGGATAACGTCTCGAGCTCACAACGCAGCATTGTCCGGCCTCGTGCCGTGGCTGGTCCTCGACGATGCCGGTTTCGAGGAACGGCTGCGGGCGTACTCGCCATCGAAAGTCATCGACGCGGATCGGAACGCGCCGATTCGCATCGACAATCCGGTCTATCTGATCTACACGTCGGGGTCGACAGGAACACCCAAGGGCGTGACGGTCACACATCGCGGGTTGAGCGACTTCGCGCTCCAGGAGCGTGAGACCTTCGCCGCCACGACCCGATCCAGAACTCTGCACTTCGCTTCGCCGAGTTTCGACGCGTCGGTTCTCGAGCTCGTGATGGCCGTTGGTGCTGGAGCCACGATGGTGATCGTGCCACCGACCGTCTACGGCGGGTCGGAACTGGCGGCGCTACTGGAGCGCGAGCGCGTCACCCATTGTTTTGTGACTCCGGCGGCCTTAATGTCCGTCGACCCAGACGGTCTCACCACTGTCGGTTGTGTCGTGACAGGTGGGGAAGCGTGTCCGCCGGAATTGGTGGCCCGCTGGGCGCCGGGCAGAAAGATGTTCAACGCCTACGGTCCTACCGAGGCAACTGTCGTGTCGAGCATCAGTGCGGCACTGGCTCCGAACGCCCCGGTCACTATCGGCACACCTACTCGCGGATTCAGCGAGGTAGTGCTGGACTCGCGTCTGCGAGCGGTACCGGTAGGTGTCGCGGGGGAGTTGTATCTTGCCGGGCCGGCTCTCGCTCGCGGCTATCACCGGCGATACCCGTTGACCGCCACGCAGTTTGTCGCAGATCCCTTCGGTGCGCCGGGAACGCGGATCTATCGCACGGGCGATCGCGTGCGGTGGACGCCCGACCGACGGCTGGAGTATCTCGGGCGCACCGATGCCCAAGTCAAAGTCCGTGGGTTCCGCATCGAACTCGGGGAAGTCGAGGTGGCACTGCAGACGCACCCGCGCGTGGCCCAGGCGGTGACGGCCGTCTGGAACGGCGACGGCAGGGATCGGTTGATCGGCTACGTGGTTCCCGATCGCGGAGCGAGTGTCGATCCGCGAGACGTCCTCGCCCATGCAGGCAAGCGCCTGCCGTCGTACATGGTGCCGGCGGCGGTGGTGGTGCTCGACGCCGTTCCGCTGACGGTTCACGGAAAACTCGACCGCGCAGCGCTTCCCACACCCGATTTCTCGTCCGCCGCCACACCCGACCGGCCACCGCGAACGGAAACCGAGAATCTTCTTGCCGCTCTGTTCGCGCAAGTTCTCGGGCTCGACTCGGTAGGAGTGCATGATTCGTTCTTCGAGCTCGGTGGCGACAGCATCATGTCCATCCAATTGGTGGCCCGCGCTCGCGATGCGGGTGTGATCATCTCACCCCGGGATGTATTCGACCACAAATCCGTTGCCGCGCTTGCCGAGTCGGCGCACCTTGAGCAGGACAGGCCTGATGTGCTCGCGGAGCTACCGGGATCCGCTGTCGGAACTGTTCCACTGAGCCCGGTGGCGCAGTGGATGCTCGACCGCAGCAGTGGCGGGCTGCGTGGCGGCGGAGTGAAACGGTTCTCTCAGGCGCTCTTGCTGACAGCTCCCGCTGATCTCACCCAAGACCTCCTTGTCCGTGGTCTCCAGGTGTTGCTGGACCGCCACGGAATGCTTCGAGCTCGCTTGGTTGAGAGTGACCGGGTCATGGAAGTCTTACCACCCGGCTCGATCTCGGCCGAAGGACTGATCCACCGCATAGCCGTCGATTCGGTGGACGACGAAGGTTTCAGGGCCTTGGCGTCGGGAGAACTCGAGGCCGTGGCCGACAGCTTGGATCCCGCCGCGGCTGACATGGTGCGCGTGATCTGGTTCGACCTGGCCGACAAACCTGACGTGTCGACCGGGCGGGGCCGACTACTTGTGGTGATTCATCACCTGGTTGTCGACGGGGTCTCGTGGCGCATTCTGGTCACCGACCTGGCGTCGGTGACAGCACAACTCCAGGCCGGTGTCACGCCCGAACTGCCACAGATCGGAACGTCGTTCCGGCGATGGGCGCATGGGCTTGTCGAGCACGTGGGCGACCGGAGCGTCGAACTGGACATGTGGAGAACGATCCTGGACGGCGATGACCCGTTGATCGGTTCGCGCCCACTCGATCCCACGATCGACGTCGACGACACGGTCGACACCGTTACAGTGGACATCTCGCCTTCGGCGACCAGGCACCTTCTCACCACGGTTCCTGCGGCATTCCACGCCGGCGTGAACGACGGACTCGTCACCGCTGTTGCGTTGGCCTCGATCGGGTGGCGACGACGCCGCGGTATGGATACCGCTGCCGCCCTGATCACGCTCGAAGGACACGGCCGCGAGGAAGGGGTGGTTCCTGGCGCAGACCTCGGTCGCACCGTTGGTTGGTTCACCACGCTCTACCCGGTGCGCGTGGAACTTGGCGCAATCGACGTCGACGACGCACTGGCCGGTGGCGCCGACGTCGGGCGGGCCCTCAAAGCTGTCAAAGAGTACGTGCGTGCGATCCCCGATCATGGAATCGGATTCGGGATGTTGCGGTACCTGTCTGGCGAGAGCGACCCACTCGGCCGATTCCGTTCTCCTCAGATCAGTTTCAACTATCTGGGCCGGATCAGCTCCTCTGACGGAACACAGGACTGGCTGCCGGTGGAGGGCAATCGAAGGCTCGGCGGAACCCAGAACCCGTCCATGCCTGTGGCGTCCGTGATCGACATCAACGCCGCGGTTGAGGACCACGTCGACGGGCCGTGCCTGACAGCATCTTTCACCTTTCCCCGCGGAGTGCTCGACAGGTCTGACATCGCGGAGTTCGCGGAACTGTGGCGTCGTGCGCTCGACGGACTCACCGCGCACGCGTCGCGACCTGATGCGGGCGGTCTGACGCCGTCGGACATTCCCCTCGTCTCGGTCGACCAACAACAGATCGAACGCTGGGAGAACGACTTCCCCGGATTGCACGATGTCTGGTCGGTGTCGCCCCTTCAGGCCGGGCTGATGTTCCATGCCTCACTGGCGGCCACGTCGACGGACGTCTACACAGCGCAGTTGTGCGTCGAGCTCGAAGGAGCGGTTGATTCCGAGCGTTTGCGCGGCGCTGCTGCCGGACTACTCGCAAACCACCCGAATCTGTGTGCAGCGTTTCTCTACGACGTGAACGGCCTACCGGTGCAGTTGATTGTCGACGATGCAGTGATTCCCTGGACCGAGGTCGACCTGAGTGATCGCGGATCGGCAACCGACGCAGATTTGGAGCGCCGCCTCGACGAGGATCGCAGTGCACCCTTCGACCTCTCTTCGCCGCCACTGCTTCGGCTGACGCTGCTGCGAACCTCGCCGACGAGGTGCGTGTTGGTGGTGACGAACCATCACATCGTCCTCGACGGTTGGTCGATACCGTTGCTGGTTCGCGAACTGTTGATGAGATACGCGGCCGACGGTCTCCCGGTCGAGAGGGCCCCGGCCGATCTTCCGGAGACTCCGTCGTACCGCACCTATCTGGAATGGTTGATGCACCGCGATATGGAGACCTCGCTCGCGGCGTGGGAGGACGCCTTGGAAGGCGTCGACGAGCCGACGTTGTTGGCGCCTTCGACGCCGATCGCGGAGCAGCTGGTGCCCGAAGAGGTTGCCGTCGATCTACCGGATTCGGTGCGCGACGGACTCGGTGCGCTGGTCCAGCGGAGCGGGATCACGATGAACACGGTGATCCAGGCGGCGTGGGGTGTCCTACTGTCTCGGATGCTTTCCCGTGACGACGTAGTCTTCGGCGTCACGGTTTCGGGCCGCTCACCCGAGTTGTCTGGTGTGGAAAACATGATGGGGCTGCTGATCAACACGTTGCCTGTCCGAGTGCAACTGGATCCGGACGAGACGTGTACGCAGCTGCTCGCTCGACTGCAAAGCGAGCAGACAGCTCTGCTCGATCATCACTATGTCGGACTCGGCGCGATTCAATCTGTCGTAGGGACAGGCAATTTGTTCGACACACTGTCGGTCTTCGAGTCGTATCCGATCGATACCTCGGGGATGGGCGGGAACACCGACATTGCCGGTATGCGCGTCACCGCTGTGAATGCCCGCGACGCCACGCATTACCCGCTCACCGTGCTGTCGGTCGCGGAACCGACGCTGCAGGTCAGCCTGCGGTACCAGCCGGCGGCATTCGACCGCGCCGCGGTCGACACCATTGCACAGCGAATGTCGCGGATTCTTGCCGCCTTCGCAGCGAACGCGGATACACCGGTCGGTGAGGTCGACGTGTTTGTCGCCGGTGAGCGTGGGTTGGTGGTGGGTGGTTGGGATGGTGTGGGGGTTGTGGTGGGGGGTTTGACGTTGGTGGATGTGTTGGATGGGCGGTTTGCTGGTG
>NZ_BAAILK010000010.1:0-893 GCF_054589475.1 Rhodococcus sp. no. 34 | reverse complement strand
ACCCGCCATTCGGTGTGGTGCATCGTCCGATGATGATGACCGCACAACAAGATCAGGTTGTCGAGATCTGTTGGGCCGCCATCGTTCCAGTGAACAATATGGTGGGCATCGCACCACCCCGACGGTGTCCCGCACCCGGGAAACGCGCACCCACCATCACGCACCGCCAACGCCCGCCTCTGCGGCACCGTTGCCGTTCGCGCTTCCTTGCCGCAGTCGAGCGGAACCCCGTTCTCATCCAACAAAATCCGGGTGACCGTGCAGTCGCAGGCCAACATCCGCGCAGTGTCGATACTGATCGGACCTACCCAATCCGTCCACGCAAACCCGAGCTCTTCTGTCGACGGCAGCAGGTCCTTCAACGCTTTGAGGTCGGTCATGTCTTTTGCCGACGCAGTCACCGTGATGTGCGGTTTCACCCCGCCCTCGATCGGACCCAGCCCCGCCCGCTCGTACCGCCGCAGTAGTTCGCAGAACCCGTCCGCCCGTCGTAGCGCCGGCGTACGGGTGTCCTTGACGCCGTCCTTCTCCGGCGTCGGCGCCGACAGGCTCGACAACAACGTGATCAGACGGGCCCCGTTTACAGCATCCAAATCACCCTTCACCGACACACGCCCGTACAAGCCTTTCGAGGCGTAGAACTCGTTACGCTCCGAATCCTCACCCACCGGAACGCCGTCCTCACGCTTGCCGTACTGCTTCTCGATCCGCCGAATCGCCGCCCGCACCGCATCACAATCAGCAATGTTCTGCGACGCCAACCCGAGCAAGATCCCCCGGGCCTTGTCCACATCCGCCGGCGTCATGTTCTTCGGCGGATGCTGACAAAACGACGCCACCTGCCGCGCTTTCAACGCATCCACATCGCCGCGGTGAAACGCATCCGCGACAAC
>NZ_BAAILK010000009.1:0-480 GCF_054589475.1 Rhodococcus sp. no. 34 | reverse complement strand
AGCCGTCGAAGGTGGGATCGGCGATTGGGACGAAGTCGTAACAAGGTAGCCGTACCGGAAGGTGCGGCTGGATCACCTCCTTTCTAAGGAGCATTCTCCAGTCCAATATCCACACAGGTGGATGGTTGGTTGGCAGAGCCTGTTTCGGATCCACTTGTGGTCCGGCAGTAGCTCATGGGTGGACGCTGACAAACTTCCTCGCATCACGGCAGATCACATGATCTGCCGGCGAGTGCAATATATCGACATACTGTTGGGTCCTGAGAGAACACGCGAGTGTTTCCTCTCTGGGAAGTAACGACAACACTGGAATGTGGGTCATACCGCGGAGTTGCGATGGTTTCGATCATTGTTTTCTTCGGCTGGTGCTCACGGGAGTTCTGGGGTTGTGTGTTGTTTGAGAACTGCACAGTGGACGCGAGCATCTTTGTTGTAAGTAATGAAGAGCGTACGGTGGATGCCTTGGCACCAGGAGCCGAT
>NZ_BAAILK010000007.1:0-332 GCF_054589475.1 Rhodococcus sp. no. 34 | reverse complement strand
CCCGGAACAACGAAGTTGTTCACGAACACCCCACCGACCACATCGGCATTGACCTTCACCGAATACGTCACCGTCTTGCTCTCGCCGGCCGCCAAGGTTCCCGTCACCGAGAAACCATCCGTGCCGACCATCGTCGCAACCAACGGAGCATCAGCAGTCAAACCACTCAATGCACCCTTGTCCACAACCTGACGCAAATCATCGAAGTACGCGACCTCACCCGCACCGTTACCGGTGTTCGTGAACGAAAGCGTGTACTTGATGTCCTGACCGGCAACAACATTCGAACCCGACACCGGATCAGAAGACTTCACCACAGCAATCTTCGGAGA
>NZ_BAAILK010000006.1:84145-90687 GCF_054589475.1 Rhodococcus sp. no. 34 | reverse complement strand
GCTTGCCGTACTGCTTCTCGATCCGCCGAATCGCCGCCCGCACCGCATCACAATCCGCAATATTCTTCGACGCCAACGACAACAAAATCCCGCGGGCCTTGTCCACATCCGCCAGGGTCATGTTCTTCGGCGGATGCTGACAAAACGACGCCACCTGACGAGCTTTCAACGCATCCACGTCACCCCGGTGAAACGCATCGCCGACCACGGGTTCGAGCATCAGCAACCGCGCCAACCCGACCAGCAGGCTGCATTCACCGATCTCCAGATTCGTCGACCCGTGCAACCACAGCGCGATCGCCCGAAAACCCTTCCCGCCGAGAACGTCCCGGGAAAACATTTCGACGATCAGCAACACCATCCGCGACTGCAACTCGTGCCGGGCGCGCACCAGATCCAGAACCTCACTCTTGAGGCCCTCACCATCCAGCTGCCACGCTTCCCGACTGTCCATGCTCAAAGTCTAATCGAACAAAGTTTCGAACACAAGACTTGTATCTCGAAAACTGTTCCTATGCAATAATTTTCGACAATTCCGATTTTTGGGACTTTTCGGATGTTCATTCGATCTGCGGCAGTCACGGCGAAGGAGGTCTGGATGTGTCGCGGTCGGTGATGCTGCTCATGTCATGCAGATTCGGAAGTTGCACATGGAGGAACCAGACATCGATGTTGCGTTGGTGCGGCGATTGCTCTCGAGTCAGATGCCACAGTGGGCCAATCTGCCGTTGCGCTTGGTCGAGTCGATCGGCACCGACAACGTCATGGTCCGAGTAGGCGATTCACTCGTAATCCGTATGCCCCGCACCCCAGGTGCGGCAGAGGGAATCACAAAGGAGCAACAGTTGGTGCCGCATCTGGCTCCACACCTACCGGTCCCCGTGCCCGTTCCGGTAGGTGTGGGTGAGGCGGCCTTCGGATACCCGTGGCAATGGTCGGTGCACCCGTGGGTGCCAGGGCGAAACCCTGTGCCCGGCATGGTCGATGACCACCTGGCCATCCAACTCGCAGACTTCGTGAACAGTCCACGTCGGATCGACACACTCGGATTGCGCCCGCAGGGATCGCTGCATTACTACCGGGCCGATCCGATTGAGCGACGAGATTCAGCGACTCGAGCGAGTATTGCAGCGTGTGGCGACCTGCTGAACGGAGCGCTGACGGAGGCGGCGTGGGAAAAGGCGCGCCACGTCATCGACTACGCAGGCGCAGCGGTGTGGATGCACTCGGATCTGCACCCGGGAAACATCCTGGTGAGCGACCGCAGCCTTTCGGCCGTGATCGATTGGGGTGGACTCGCTCTCGGAGACCCGGCAATCGACTGCCTCATTGCATGGACTCTGCTGACGCCGAGCACTCGGCATACATTCCGGCTTCATGTTGACGTGGACGAGGGCACTTGGACGCGTGGCCGCGCATGGGCTCTGTCGATTGCATTGGTTGCCTTGCCGTACTACCGCGACACGAACGAGCAGATCACGGCCTGGGCGAAACATGCGATTGCCCAGGTCATTGACGACATCCGCACTGAACCCTGAGACCACCTGCGCCGTCTCCGGTTCGCAACAATCCTTGGAACTCGAGCAGAGAAGGTTATCGGCCTTTGTCCACGGCGTTCGGCGACCGATCAGCCGATCGCGCTCAGATCCCCGTACACCGTCCGGCCCTCCAGGACGGTGGCGAGCACCGTGATGTCGGCCAGCTCGGTCGGCTCGACGTCGAGGGGATTCGCCGACAGGACAACAAGATCCGCGTAGGCGCCGGGGAAGATGGACCCGATGTGATCTTCGCTGAACAGCTGCCACGCGGCGTTGACCGTGTGGGCGCGCACGGCGGCGTCCACGGGGATCCGTTCCTGGGGTGCCACGACGCGCCCACTCGGCGAAAGCCTGGTGACGGCGTCCTGCATGTTTCGTAGCGGATTGGCGGGGGTGACGGGACCGTCGTTGTGGAAGGTGAACCGTTGTCCGGCCGCGAGTGCAGAACCTGCTGCGGCCCATACGGATCCGTATTCGGGGCCGAACAGGTCATCCACCAGAACGTCACCCCAGTAGTGCAGGTGGTCGATGAAGATGCTGACCGTGACGCCCAGTTCCGCCGCGCGGACGAACTGATCCGGACGCATCGCGCCGACGTGTTCGAGACGCAACCGGTGATCGGGCCGCGGGTGCTCCTTCAGAAGCTGCTCCCACGCGTCGAGAACCATGGTGATCGCGTCGTCACCGTGGGCGTGGCACGCCATCTGCCACCCTTTGGCGAAGTAGGCGGAACTGATGTCGTGGATCTGTTCGCCGGTGTAGTTGGCGTGCCCGTGCGTGCAGGCGATCCCGAGCGCGCGGGTGGCTTCGGTATCGAGATACGGGAAGCTGGTGGCGATGTTACCGACCCACGGTGAACCGTCGGACCAGACCTTGATGCCGATCTGGCGCACCAGGTCGTTTCCGTCGCCCGGTGACGCCTCGGTAGTGCGCGCGTCGTTGGACATCTCGTAGAGCCGCAGGCGGGTGGTGAGCAGTCCGGCGTCGGCTATCGCTGCCAGGGCGGGCCGCATCTTGGGGTCGAACGACAATTCGGCGATGGTGGTGATTCCCGCGGCGTTCAGCCGGGCGCATTCGGTCGCCACCAGTGCGGGGAAGTCGTCACCGATGGTGACTGCGTGGCCCGCGACTGCAAACACCGCGGGCATTTCGTACGCGGATCCGTCGAGTGCGCCCGTCGCGTCGTGGCCGTACGATCCGCCGATCGGATCGGGGGTATCGCGGGTGATGCCGGCCTGCACTGCTGCCGCCGTGTTGAAATACGCGACGTGTCCCGAGTTGTGCATGATCACGAGGGGGTACTCCGGCGCTACGGAGTCCAGCCAGTCGATGGTCGGATCGGGTAGGCCCTTCTGCAGCAACGGGTCCCAACCGTTCAAAGAAGCGCCGGCAGCGCCTCGCGAACGAACAGTGTCGACGACGGCAGCAACTACGGCATCCGCCTCGGCGATCGTGACAGGCCGAATGTCGACGACGTCAGGTCCGAGCACGATCGCTTCTTCGAGGGGGTGACCGTGCGGCTCGATGAACCCCGGCAGAACAGCGGCACCTCCGACGTCGACGACGCGGGTATCCGGCCCCACCAGTTCCTCGACGTCCGCGCGCGCGCCGACGGCTGTGATCCGGCCGCCCGTCACGGCGAGCGCCTGGGCGCGTGGTGCTTCTTCGTGCATGGTCACGATGTCGCCGTACAGAACCAGATCAGCAGCCATGGTCAGTCCTTATCGGTTGTCCGCGTACGCCTGTAGGTGTGCCACCTGCTCGGGATCGAGTGAGGGACGTACCTTCTCACGGGCGGTTGCCACGTCCGCGGCCGTCACGTCGGCCGCGTCCATGCTCCGACGCATGGCGGCGAGTGCAGCCTCACGCAGGAGAGCCGAGCAGTCTGCTGCCGAGTATCCCTCGAGATCGACGGCCAGAATGTCCAAATCGACATCTTCGGCGAGCGGTACCGACTTGCCGGAAGCACGCAGAATCGCTTTGCGAGCCTCCGCATCCGGCGGCGGTACGAATACGAGACGTTCGAGTCTGCCGGGGCGCAGGAGAGCCGGGTCGATCAGATCCGGTCGATTGGTGGCGCCCAACACCACGACGTCGCGTAGCGGTTCGACGCCGTCGAGTTCGGTCAACAACGCGGCTACGACGCGATCCGACACCCCGGAGTCGGAACTTTGACCACGACGCGGGGCAAGCGCGTCGATTTCGTCGAGGAAGATCAACGAGGGCGCCGAATCGCGTGCGCGCTGGAACAACTCTCTTACGGCCTTTTCGGAGGCGCCGACCCACTTGTCCATCAGCTCTGCGCCTTTCACGGCATGAACGCTGAGGTGCCCCGAGCTGGCAAGGGCGCGAACGAGATACGTCTTACCGCAGCCGGGAGGGCCGTAGAGGAGCACGCCGCGGGGTGGGTCGACACCGAGGCGTGCGAAGGAGTCGGGGTGCTGTAGCGGCCACAGCACCGCTTCGGTGAGGGCCTGTTTGGTTTCGACCATGTCGCCGACGTCGTCGAGGGTGACGCTGCCGATCGACAGTTCTTCGGTACTCGAACGAGACAGTGGCCGAATCACTTCGAGGGCACCGACAAGATCTTCCTGCGTGATCTCCGGAGAATCACCGGATTTGGACGCCCGCGTCGCCGCTCGCAAGGCAGCTTCACGGCAGAGCGCCGCGAGGTCGGCGACCACGAATCCCGGTGCGCGCGAGGCGATGGCGTCGAGTTCGAGGGTTCCGGTGGGCACGCGGCGGAGCAGGAGTTCGAGCAACGCCTTGCGGGTTGCGCCGTCCGGCAGGGTAAGTGCGAGTTCTCGATCGCAGAGATCCTGGCCGCGAAGGCGCGCGTCGACGGTCTCCGGATGGGCGGAGGTCGCGACGAATGCCACGCCCGGGGTTGCGACGGCGCTGCGCAGTTGTTCGAGGATCAGTGCGGATACCGGTTCCGCGGTGGCCGGAAGCAGAGCGTCGATGTCACTGATCAGCAGTACACCACCGCCGCGCACGGCAGCAACGGCGTCGACGATTCGCTGCAGGCGGGTATTCGCCTCGGTGGCACCGACTCCCGGGCCGTCGAGTTCGACAAGTTTGCGCGAGGACAGGACCGAGCGGGCCAACGTGGCTTTGCCCACGCCGGCGGGGCCCGTGATGAGGACGCCGAGGTGCGGTGAGGCGCCGAGCGTACGGAGCAGTTCTGGTTCGTCGAGTGCCAGGCCGAGCCACTCGGTCAGCTTGGCTGCCTGCGCCTGCGCGCCGACGAGGTGATCCAGCGGAACCGACGGTGCAGGCTCGATTGCGACGGCGGCCGGACTGGAAACAAGCGCACTCGGTGTCAGTGTGCCCGCCGAGCCGGAACCCCAGTTGACCGCCGAATTCGGCTGGACGCTGACCGGACCACCGGCAGGTTCGACGGCCGTGACGGTGAGCAGTTCGGATGTCCACGCGACGCCGAAGGTACGGGAAAGCGCTTGGGTGGCTTCGGAAGTGCTCGTACCCGGACCGAGATCGCGGGGGAGGAGCGAGACCGTGTCGCCGACGCTGACGACCTTGCCCAGAAGGGCTTGTCGCAGAACCGTCGAGCTGATCGAATTTGTCGCCATGGACGAGCCGGTGACGGAGACGGATCGCGCTCCGTACACCGTCACCGGACCGACCACGACGGAAGAGTTCTCGGTCAGGCCGACGTTCGACATGGTGACGTCGTCGAGAAGGATCGTGCCTGCCGGGGTTCCGGTGGGCGCACGGCCCGCGACGGTCGCGGTGCCGCGGGCTCCCATGAGTGCGATGGCATCCCATTCGCGGATGCCCAACGCCGCCAACGCTTCGGGGTGCAAGCGCACTACCCCGCGGCGTAGGTCGGCGGCAGAGGTGTTGAGTCGAACGGTGAGGGCGAGTTCCGGCGAAGTCACCTCTCGAGAGTACGTCGTGGACTAGCGGGGTCGCCGCAATCCGAGACGAGCGGCCGAGCGGCGACCACCGACGTTGGGTTGGCGTCGGATCGCGCGGCGTTCGGAAGGCTTGATGTCCCAGGTTTCGGGACGTGCTGCCACCCACCGCTTCGAGTGCACGGCAAACGGGATGTGCACCAGGTAGATCGCGATGAGAACGATCAGCAGGATGTACGGGTAGGTGATGAGTGCGGCCGCAGCCAACGTCACCAGGACGAGCAGGCCGGCCGCCATGTGCGGCGGCACGGATACCGACTTCATCGCCAGCGTCGGGATGCGGCTGACGATCAGTGCAGCCGAGAAGAGCGTCCACACGATGACGACGAAGTGCGAAGACCACCAGCCGTCACCCCACTGAGCCGTCGCGGCCAGGGGAGTGAGGGCGATGAGTGCGCCGGCCGGAGCCGGAACGCCGACGAAGTACTCACGTGCGTACGCGGGGACGTCGTCGTCGTCGAGCAGAGTGTTGAAACGTGCGAGTCGCAACACGATGCTGACCGCGTAGATCAACGCGATGATCCAGCCGATGCTGGTGCCGTCCAGCAAGGTCACGTACAGGACCAGGGCCGGGGCGACGCCGAAGGAGATGGAGTCGGCCAGTGAGTCGAGTTCGGCGCCGATCTTGCTGGTGGCGTCGAGCAGTCGCGCGATGCGGCCGTCGAGTGAATCGAGGACGGCAGCGGCGCCGATCATCGCGAGCGAGGTACCGGGTTGTCCGTCGAGAGCGAATTTGACGGCGGACAGCCCGGCGCACAGCGCCAGGATGGTGATGACGGACGGCAGCAACCGCACCGCCTGGGTGCGTTTGGGCATCTTCGCGCCGGGTTGGGCTGCTCCCGGCTTCTTCACGGCTGACTTCATCTTCGGCGTCTTCACGGCAGTTGCGCGATAACTGTTTCAGCACCGATCGTGCGTTGTCCCGGCTCGACCAGGAGTGTGGTTCCGGCGGGGAAATAGGTGTCGACGCGTGAGCCGAAACGGATCAGTCCGTACGTGTCGCCGATCGGCAGGACGTCACCGACACCGGCGTAGCAGACGATGCGGCGTGCAAGCAGTCCCGCGATCT
>NZ_BAAILK010000006.1:34237-84075 GCF_054589475.1 Rhodococcus sp. no. 34 | reverse complement strand
GGACAACCGCAACGTCGTGACCATCGGCGGTTTCGATCAGCATGCTGTTGCGCTCGTTGACCTCGCTGGCGTCGGCGAGATCTGCGGAGAGGAACTTGCCTGCCTGGTGAACGACCTCTTTGACCGTTCCACCGACAGGGCTGCGCTGGACATGCACGTCGAGAACCGACAGGAAGATGCTGACGCGCGGGCGCGGCTCGCTTCCGAGATTGAGCTCGGCGGGCGGAACGGCGTTGTCGACCAACGCCACCTCGCCGTCGGCGGGTGCGACGACGACGCCGATGCGGTTGGGCGGCACCCGGTGCGGGTGACGGAAGAACGTGGCGCATGCGGCGGCGGTGGTCAGACCGGCTCGGCGCACCCACTTACGGTTGCGGCCCAGAGCTGCAACTCCCAGCGGGGCCAGCACGAACGGCAGGCCGGCGGGATGAAGTGGCGGAATCGCATGGCGAACCAGATCGACGATATGTCCGATCCCGGTGGGTTGCGGGGTTCCGGGGGGTGTGGGTCGGCGTGCCACAGGCTCCTCTAACTACTCGGTAGGTCTTCTGCTGGTCGCACTGACAGTACGGGGTGGTAGAGCATCCATAGATTACGTGAACGCCTTCTCTCCTACAGGCTGTAGTGGCATCAAGTACGAGTAGTACCCGACACAGTCGCCGGTGCGTATCGCCAGCGGGAGCGTCGCACCGCTTACTCGGATCACCAGTTGCCGCCCCGGTTGGGCTGCGGCGGCGTCGCGCAGTCGCTGCCGGTCGACCAGTACTCGGAACTTCTCACGGGGATCCGTTCCGCCCGGATCCACCCGGGCACCACCGTCTTCGCCGACGCTGACGACGGCACTGTCCTCGGTGCCGTTGAGCAGGGCGGCAAGGTGGTCGCCGCTCAGTTCGACGGCGTTGTGGTGCTCGCGCAGGATTCGGTGATCGGGGAACTCTCCGTCCTCGATCAGGGGGCTGGACACCTCACCTCCCGGATACGACGCAGTCACCGTGCGCGCGGAGAAAGTCAGCGTCACGACGCCGGCGACGTCGCGCAACAATCGCGCGAAGGTGACGGGAACGACAGCGGACACCGTCAGAGCGGAGTGAACTGTCACCTCGGCGACCGCGAGCCGGAACTGATCAGTGGTGACAAACGCAGCGACGCCGTCGTGAATGTCGAGGTGGACGCCGCGAAGTATCGGGAACTCCGATTCCTCGTTCACGGCGAACAGCACGGCGTCGAGTGCGCGTCGTAGATCCCACGAGTCGATGTCCACGCCGCCGGAGATAGGTAGCGCGTCGATCAGGCGGTGGATTCGTCCCAGTTCGGCCCGGGCGTCGGCGAGACCGTCCTCGAGGTTGCGCAGATGGGCGTCGAGGCACGAATGGGGTTCCGGTCCGGTCAGGACGGCCATCATGTCGCGGATCGGAACACCGACGCGCCGCATACCGGCGATCACGCGTGCGTCGCGGAGTTGGTCGTCGGTGTACCAGCGGTAACCGGTGTGCGGATCGACGGAATGCGGGACGAGCACGCCTTCCTTGTCGTAGAACCGCAGCGCGCTGATCGGGAGCGCCGACGCCCTGGACATCTCGCCGATCGTCAAGAGGGCGGAACTAGTGGTCACGGATCAATTCTGCCCGCAGTCGCTCGATAGCGCCCCTGATCATCCGGCCGTAACCGTCGTCGGCGAGTGTGCCGACCGACGCCTCGGCCTTCGTCAGATGCTCGACGGCCTCGGCGTCGCGTCCGAGTTTGCGGTAGTCGGCAGCCAGGTTGAGGTGCAGCGATGGATAGAAACCGGCGACCTGCAGCGATGCGTGGTGTTCCTGGGCTCGCGCGTCGGTCAACGAATCTGCAGCGTCGAGGGCGCGCAGGTCCCAGCAGAGCTCTTGAGCCGGATCGTCTTGAACGTCGGCCATGTAGTGCGCGAGGGAGACGATGTGGAGCGCATCGGGGGCGGCGCTGATCTCTTCCCACACCTTCTCGAACGCAGAGCGAGCCCCGGCTCGATCGCCGGAGCTCGCCAATTCTTGTGCCTGCGCTATCTGTGTCATCACGGGATCCATGGAACGGATCCTGATGCCTCGACCAGGTCGAGGGTCAAGCAGAGGTGCGTGCAGCCGCCTCGGCCTCGCTCTTCACACGCTTCAAGGTGGCATTCATGCCTTCAACGAGCTCGACCTCGAAGTCGGCGTTTCCGCCCAGGACGGTCTTGACGAGGAACTGCGAGACCTTCGACGTTCCGGTGGGAGCCTCGCGACGCTCGGTCACTTTGGTGCCGGTAGCGGTCGGCTCGAGTTCGTAGGACCAGATCGTGCGGTTCTCCGCGATGCGGAACGCCACCGACTTGTTGGGCTCGAAGCGAACGACCTTCGACGACGTCGGCCAGACCAGCAGGCCCTTGCGGTTGACGTTGATCGTCTTGGCGCCCTCACGCACGGTCCCGCCGATTACCTTCATCACCTTGCACTGGGGGCTCCATTCGCCCATGCGCTGCAGGTCGGCGACGATTGCCCACACGTCCTGCGGTGATGCGTCGATGTCGATGCTTGCTTCGAGGGTGTTGGACACAGTCTCTCCAGTCGAGTTGATGCTACGTAAAGTTACAAACACTTTTGTCGATCGTAAGCGATCCGTCAATGGACCATGTGTGTCAGGTCACTGTACGGCCGTCCAACAGGGTCGTGCGGGAACACGCGCGGTGGTAGCGGACAATGGTTTCGCGCACGTATGACGATCCATCCGACTGGAGTACCGAGAAGTGAACAGCGACGCCGCGACGCAGGATGGCCTCAAGCGAGGGCTGACAGCGCGCCATATCCGCTTCATCGCCCTCGGATCAGCCATCGGAACCGGACTGTTCTACGGCAGCGCCGAGGCCATCAAACGAGCCGGCCCGTCGGTGCTCCTGGCCTACCTGATCGGCGGTATCGCGGTCTACCTGGTGTTGCGAGCGCTCGGCGAGATGGCGGTCCGTAACCCGGTTTCCGGTTCGTTCAGCGAGTACGCGAACAAGCACCTCGGACCACTCGCCGGTTTCATGACCGGGTGGACGTACACGTTCGAGATGGTGATCGTGTGCCTCGCCGACGTCACCGCCTTCGGCCTGTACATGCAGTTCTGGTTCCCGGACGTACCGAGATGGATCTGGGTTCTGGCTGTCGTCTTCTTCATCGGCGCGATAAACCTGTTGAGCGTCAAGGTGTTCGGCGAACTGGAATTCTGGTTCACGCTCGTGAAGATCACCGCCATCATCGCGATGATCGCCGGCGGCATCGCGATCATCGTGTTCGGATTCGGCGTTCACGACACCGATGCCGGAATCAGCCACCTCTGGTCGGACGGCGGGTTCTTCGCGACGGGCTTCGGCGGATTCGTCGCGTGTTTCGCGATCGTCATGTTCGCGTTCGGTGGCACCGAGATCATCGGTATCACCGCGGGCGAAGCCGAGGATCCGGCGCAGACCATCAGGAAAGCCGTCAACACGGTCCCGGTGCGCATCATTCTCTTCTACATCTGCACCCTCGCCGTCATCATGGCGATCATTCCGTGGCAGACCATCAACTCCGACAACAGCCCGTTCGTCCAGATCTTCGAGAACCTCGGATTGGGAACGGCCGCATCGATCCTCAACATCGTCGTCATCACCGCGGCCCTGTCAGCCATCAACAGCGACGTTTTCGGTGCGGGTCGCATGATGTTCGGAATGTCGCATGCCGGCCAGGCCCCGCAGGTGATGAAGAGAGTCTCCGCCAACGGTGTTCCGTGGATGACCGTTGTCATCATGACCGTTGCCCTGTTGGTGGGAGTAGTGCTCAACTACCTGATCCCGGACCAGGTGTTCCTCGTCATCGCCTCGCTGGCGACCTTCGCCACCATTTTCGTCTGGATCATGATCCTGCTCTCGCAGTTCCGTTCCCGCGCTCAGATGAGTGCAGACGAAACAGCGGCACTGAAGTTTCCAGTGCCGCTGTGGCCGTACGGTCAGATCTTCGCGATCGTGTTCCTGGCTTTTGTCATCGTGTTGCTCGGCGTCATCGCCGATACCCGAGTTGCGCTGCTCGTCGGCGCCGGATGGCTGGTTCTGCTGACGGGCGCGTACTACAAGTGGGTGAAACCGGCTGTCAGCGCAGCGGATCGAAGTGACTCATGACGGTCGGCGTCTGAGCACCGGTCATCGAGTCGGCCACCATCTTTCCCGTCAACGGACCCAGAGCGATTCCCCACATCCCGTGGCCACCGGCGACGTGCACGCGCGGCGAGCGCGTGGCTCCGATCAACGGCAAGCCGTCGGTAGTGCACGGTCGTGATCCCACCCATTCCTCTTCCCGCGCAGTCCAGTCGATGCCGCTGAGCATCGGCTTGGCCGCATCGATGATCGCCTGCACGCGGCGCGGATCCAGCGGCGCGTCAGGGCTGCGGAATTCCATCATTCCGGCCACTCGGAAGCGATCGTGCAACGGAGTGCATGCGACGCGCTGGGTGGGGAAATACACAGGGTTCTTGGGGAGGTGCTCGGGCTTGACGCTGAAGCTGTATCCGCGTCCGGCCTGCACCAGTTTGCGCACACCGAACGGTGCTGCGAGCTTGTTCAAGCGGGCACCGCTCGAGATGACTACGGAGTCACCGTCGCGTGAATCACCGTGTGCACTGCGAACAGTGACTCCGCCGACCCGATCGTCGATCTGCGTGACGTCGAAACCGCTGACGATTTCTCCACCGCGTTCACGAACCGCGTCCGCCAACGAGTTCACGAACAACGGGGGATCGATGAAACGCTGATTGCGCAGGCGCAAACCGGCTTTCACACCCTGGCCGAGTGAAGGCTCGAGCGAATGAATCGCGTCGTAGTCGAGGAGGTCGAAGTCGACCTCGCCGCCCGCGGCCTCGACGTGATGGAACTCGTCCACCAAAGTCTGTCGGTCCTTCTCGGATGCAAACGCGGCGAGGAAAGGATCGGCCAGGCGGGTCAGCTCTTTGACGCCACCGTCGGCGAGTTCGTCATACGCGCCCAAGGCTGTTCGGTTGACCTCGGTGTAGACCGACATCGCTTCCTGCCACTTCGACGGCGTGCAGTGGCGCGCGAACCCGACCAGGAACCGAATCAGCTTCAGATCGGTGGTCAGTGGCACGTACACCGGGGACGACGGGCTGAGCATCGCGCGCAAGCCGTATTGGAGCACTGCGGGTTCGGGCAGCGGAAGCGTCAATGCGGGGGCAAGCCAACCGGCGTTGCCCCAGCTCGCGTCGGCTGCGACGCCGTCGCGATCGACGACGGTGACCTCGACTCCACGTTCCTGCAAGAACCAGGCCGTCGACAATCCGACAACGCCCGCACCGACCACGACCACACGATCGGGGCTCTGACGAGTTCCCATGACGCACTCCTTCTACAGACTCTGCTCGAACCGAGACGCCGGTCACATCCGGCTCTTCTCTCAAGCATGAATCGCGGGGGCGGCAAAAGGACTGGCCGTTCGGCCATCGTCGGAGCTACCTCGTTGTGGATTCGCACAACGCACCGCCGTGCCTGCTCAGCGAGCGAGTTTGAACTGCAGCATCAGAATCAAGCGGGTGTCGGCGTCGGTCAGGTCGACGCCGCACATCTCCTTGCCTCGACGCAGGCGGTTGCGGAGCGTGTTGGGGTGAACATGCAGTGCGGCAGAAGAATTCGCCACGTCACCGCCGTGCTCGAGAAAGGCCTTTGCCGTCGCGACCAGATCGCTGCCGTGCTGAGAGTCGTGACGTTCGAGGCTTCCGAGTGGTGTGGAGTCGCCGAGTCCGTCGATGATGTCGGCGACGTGCAGGGCGAGAACGGAGGCCAACGTGTCCCTCATTCCCGCGACGGTTCCGCCGGACCGGCCATGACGAAGCGCTCCGAGAACATGGTCGGTGTCCGAGCGCGAAAGATGTGATTCGCTTGCAGACTTCACTGTCCGACCGACGGCCACTGCCAGGAATTCGCGGCCACGGGCGCGGGTGAGGAAGTCGGCGGACAATCGGCGAGCGTTGGTCTCGTCGGTCGCGATGACGAGGTAGATGGTCTCGGACAGTTGAGCGGCAACGGCGTCGACGGCCAGAGTGTCGAGGTACAAGCTCAAGGACGCGACCAACCCCGCCGGCAGTGGTCCCGCAACGGTTCCGACGGCGACGACGGTGAGCGGGCCTGCCAACCGCAAGTCGTCTGCGGCGCGGAATGCGGGTTCGCCACCGCCGATCAGAGCTTGGACGCGCTGGGATTGGCGACGGCGTGTGCTGTCGACCCGGTCACGCTCCGAGGCGATTCTCTCGGCCACGACAGATACCGCGGATCGAAGTATCGATTCCTGTGTGGGCGTCGGTGTTCCGGCGAGTGCGACCCAGATCGAGCCGACGGGGTGATCGTTCTCGCGAACTGCGATGACCAGGCGCGGCGTGATCGCAGGGTCTTCGAGATCAACGTAGATTGGGTCACTCTCTCGGTGGAGACGATCGAATACTCCTGCATCGGAGAGTAATTGGCGGAATCGGCTGGGTACCTGCCGGCCGAGGATCGTGCCGATGCGAGCTTCGTCCACGGCCTGCTCGCCGCCGGAGTACGCGAGGACAGTCGAGTTCTCGTCCTCGATCGTGACGGGAGCGCCGAGCAATTCGGCCAGAGAACCGGCAACGGAGAATAGGTCGTCGTCGCGCAGGTCCATGGGTGGGAGCCTACTGAGCGATCGACGGATTTCGGGTTCCGACGCCTCGGCAGGACCTCGATGGCGAATATAGGCTGGTGCAATGGCCGACATCGAAGGTGTTCTGTTCGATATCGACGGAGTCCTGCTCACGTCCTGGCAGCCGATCGAGGGAGCAGGGGAAGCCGTACGCGAAGTTCGGCGGCGGGGATTGGCCTGTGGGTTTCTGACCAACACCACTTCGCGCAGTTCGTCGCTCATCGCGCAGGGGTTGTGCGACGCCGGTATCGAGGTCGAGGCGAGCCAGATAGTTACTGCCGCCAGGCTCACAGGGGAGTACGTGCGGGCGACGTATCCGGACGCGCGGGCGTGGGTCCTCAATCACGGTGACGTGTCTGCCGATCTCGAGGGAATCGAATTCGACGACGCCGATCCTGAGGTCGTGATTCTCGGCGGTGCCGGCCCGGAGTTCACTCACGAGGCGCTGAGCCGAGTGCTCGAACTTCTGCTCGCCGGTGTGCCCGTCGTCGCGATGCACCGCGGGATGATGTGGGAGACCGTAGACGGCCTTCGGATCGACACCGGAACGTACTTGCCGGGCTTCGAGGAAGTGGCAGGTGTAAATATCGCCGCAGTGGGTAAACCGTCTCTCACGGGGTTCCTGACAGCCACGGAGCTGATGCATGTCGAACCTGAGGCGACGGTGATGGTCGGCGACGACCTGATCGGGGACGTCCTCTCCTCACAACGAGTCGGCTTGACCGGAGTTCTGGTGCGCACAGGCAAGTTTCGGCAAACAGTGCTCGATCTGTCGGTTCAGAAGCCTGATCATGTCATCGATTCGGTCGCGGATCTTCCGGCCCTTCTCGGGGTCGTCCTCGAGGCTTGACCAGGCGGGGGTGACGGACTTCACTCGAGCGGGTACTCTCGCGCCCGAATCCAATGAACTTGTTCCACGAAGGAGTTTTCTATGCCCTTGATCTCGTCAGTCTGGTTCCGTCGCTCATCCTCTCGAGTCAGCGGAATTTCCAGTAGTCGGTTGGGGGGCCGCCTGGCGAGAACAGGGGCTGTGATGACTGTAGGTATGGGGCTCGCCGCCGGGCTGGCGCTGACCGGTGCGGGAGCTGCTTCGGCAGCCCCCGTCACGTGTGTCTCGCCGCCGTCGGCCAATGACATCCAGGTCTCCGAGACCGCGAGCTGCGGCGCGCAGTCCGTCGGAGCCGGCCGTTCGCAGGCCGGTGCTGCCGAGAGCGGTACGGCAGTGAGCGTTGCCGCCGACAACGGCTACTCAAATTCATATGCAAACGGCTTCGGAACCGCGCTGGGGGCTTCTCGCGGTAACGGTCAGGCGCAGGCATTCGCGCTCGGCGGCGGTATCGCGCGGGCCGGGGCGGCTGACGGAAATGTCACCTTCGCCATCGCCGGTTACGGGGCGGGCGCTACGGCCGATGCCAACGGCGTCGACTGCGTCGGAGTGCTCTCATTTGCGGTCAATTTGAGTAACGGACAGTTCTGCATCGCGGGCTGAGGCTCAACCTTGCACTCGGCACGCTCGAGTGCTAAAAATGCAGTTGGCACTCACGAACCGTGAGTGCCAGGTCGAGGCAGTGAGACCGGGAACCATAGACACCCCCGGTCGTCCGTCGCGGGCACTGACTAGACCACAGGCGTAGATGGGTGACCAGGCAAATCGGTCGCCCGTGTAATGAGGTGACTGGTCAAACGGTCGCCTTGTGCCGATGAGGTGACCCGACGAGCGGTCACCTTGTGTGTCACCCCCTATCCGGAGGATCACTTCGCAATGGCAAAGATCATCGCGTTCGACGAAGAGGCACGTCGTGGCCTCGAGCGAGGCCTCAACGCCCTCGCCGACGCTGTCAAGGTGACGTTGGGCCCCAAGGGTCGCAACGTCGTTCTCGAAAAGAAGTGGGGCGCCCCCACGATCACCAACGATGGTGTTTCCATCGCCAAGGAGATCGAACTCGACGACCCGTACGAGAAGATCGGCGCCGAGCTCGTCAAGGAGGTCGCCAAGAAGACTGACGACGTCGCTGGCGACGGCACCACCACCGCTACCGTTCTCGCACAGGCTCTGGTCCGTGAAGGCCTGCGCAACGTCGCAGCCGGCGCGAACCCGCTCGGCCTCAAGCGCGGCATCGAGAAGGCTGTCGAGGCTGTCACAGCTCGCCTGCTCGAGACCGCCAAGGAGATCGACACCAAGGAGCAGATCGCTGCTACCGCCGGTATTTCCGCCGGCGACCCGTCCATCGGTGAGCTCATCGCCGAGGCTATGGACAAGGTCGGCAAGGAAGGCGTCATCACGGTCGAGGAGTCCAACACCTTCGGGCTGCAGCTCGAGCTCACCGAGGGCATGCGCTTCGACAAGGGCTACATCTCGGCGTACTTCGCCACCGATGCAGAGCGTCAGGAAGCCGTCCTCGAAGACGCGTACATCCTGCTCGTCAGCTCCAAGATCTCCACGGTCAAGGACCTGCTGCCCCTGCTGGAGAAGGTCATCCAGTCCGGCAAGCCGCTCCTGATCATCGCCGAGGACGTCGAGGGCGAAGCTCTCTCCACCCTCGTGGTCAACAAGATCCGTGGCACCTTCAAGTCTGTTGCCGTCAAGGCTCCCGGCTTCGGTGACCGTCGTAAGGCTCAGCTCGCCGACATCGCCATCCTCACCGGTGGCGAGGTCATCAGCGAAGAGGTCGGACTCTCCTTGGAGACCGCAGGCCTCGAGCTCCTCGGCCAGGCACGCAAGGTCGTCATCACCAAGGACGAGACCACCATCGTCGAGGGTGCCGGCGACGCCGACGCAATCGCCGGTCGTGTCAGCCAGATCCGCGCCGAGATCGAGAACAGCGACTCGGATTACGACCGTGAGAAGCTGCAGGAACGTCTGGCCAAGCTGGCCGGCGGCGTTGCAGTCATCAAGGCCGGCGCTGCTACCGAGGTCGAGCTCAAGGAGCGCAAGCACCGCATCGAAGATGCAGTGCGTAACGCAAAGGCAGCCGTCGAAGAGGGCATCGTCGCCGGCGGTGGCGTTGCACTTCTCCAGGCAGCTCCCGCACTGGACGACCTCAAGCTCGAAGGTGACGAGGCAACCGGCGCGAACATCGTTCGCGTTGCACTGTCCGCTCCGCTCAAGCAGATCGCATTCAACGCAGGCCTCGAGCCCGGCGTTGTTGCGGACAAGGTCTCCAACCTGCCCGCAGGTCACGGCCTCAACGCTGCGACCAACGAGTACGGCGACCTGCTCGCTGCAGGCATCAACGACCCGGTCAAGGTCACCCGCTCGGCACTGCAGAACGCAGCGTCCATCGCGGCTCTGTTCCTGACGACCGAAGCCGTTGTCGCTGACAAGCCCGAGAAGGCCGGAGCGCCTGCAGGCGATCCGACCGGCGGCATGGGCGGCATGGACTTCTGAGTCCATCTCCACCTAGCTCCTAGAGCCCGGCCCACCATTCGGTGGGCCGGGCTTTTGCTTGTCTGGAGATAATGCGGGCATTTTTGTCCACTACTGCGACGCGATCGCGGTTTCCCGTTGCACGCTCGATGCTGTGTGCGTTTACGCCCGCGCTTACGCCCGGTTGTGTCGGCGTCTTCGGACCACTGTGATGATTTCGTCCGCCACAGCGTCTAGATGGGCCATCGCGGTGGCGGCGGAGTAACGCAACACCATCCATCCGTCGAGAACGAGTGCGTTCTGACGCCGTCGATCGTTGTTGAAAGTTGCGGGGTCGGTATGGAATTCGCGCCCGTCGATCTCCACGATCACCCGGGCTCGCGTGTCGACCAGATCGCCGAAGTAGGGTCCGACCCGAGCGTTGATCTCCAGGTGGACGTTGCGCGCAGTCAGCGCACGGGCGACTGCTCGCTCCGGTTCCGAACGAGTGAGCGGGCAACAGGTGCGGAGTTGTTCGCGTACGGCGGGGATCCCGTGCCTGCCGCGGCTCGCATCACACAGTTCGGCTATCGACTTCCACGGCACTCGGGTCGATACCGCCGCGTCGAAGAAGGCCTCGAGTTCCGGCCGTGGCAACGTGGTCGCGACGTCGATGAAGCACTGCTCGATCGGCACGATCGGTAAACCCATCCATTCATCCGACGAGACTCCTGTTCGTCGGTGAAGCCGTACCCACTGCGGACTGCCTGCTCGGACGCTGGGAGCTACGGTGGCTTCGACGAAGCGTGGTTCTTCCGGCAGGAGATCCCACAGCCAGGCCGCGCTGGTATGGCTGAGGACGGCCTCGGGCTTCCACAGTGTGACCGCGACGCAACGCTCGAAGTATCCAGGTTCTTCGGTGGAGTACACCGACGGCAGGATTCGATGGAGACGCCCTGACCGCGTGGATCGGGAGATCGAACTGCTCGAAGTGCCCTGCTCGAGCAACTGGTTTCTTGTGACAACTTCCACGTATGCACTGTGGCGGCAAGGGCCTGACGGCGCGGATTCAGAAGCCACTTTGTGGATGGCCGCGTGTGTGTGGACAACCTCATGGCGTAACAGGTGTATCGAGAAGGTGGGGAACGAGAAGCTTCATCTATCCGAATGTTGAAGGATGTTTGATATTTTCCGTCCCGATTGTTCGCCTCCGCTAACCTGTGAAGTGCGGATACGTCTAGTTCTTTTGGTGGATAATTCTGTCCTGAATACCCTCAAGTACTAAGCCTTTCGGACGACGTGAATTCCGGTTGCTATTCCATTTTGCTTGATTTTCAGGAGTCTTGGACGCTAGACCTGCGAATATGGAACAGGTTTCAGATCCATCTGAAATTCTTGGGCAAAAGGCACCCAAACCGGATCCTATTGCACTACCTTGATGTCAGTCACAGCCGCGGAAAGTGGGCACCAACCCCGGAGGATCTCGGTTACATCGTTCGACAGAGATTCTTTAATTGCTACTTGGACCGGCTCTTTGTGGGCTGCATCAAGCATTCCAATGTAAATGTTCCGTGAGTATTCGCGGCCAATCGAAAGCGTGGGATTCAATATGATCGTCATGTTCCTGCAGACAACGGCGGCATTGTTCACCGACCTGCTGGGTAACGTCTGGTCCGGTTCGCTCATGCCGGGAATCGACGGAGTTACCGGATCGTTGGTTTCGGCAATCGACCTCAGTTGACGGCACCTGCAAGTTCTTCTTCCAATGTTTTTGATGACAGGAGCGAATGATGGATCTGGGATCGATTGCGGACGTTCTCGAGGGCGAGGCCGGGGGGTTGATCAAAAACATTCTCGGGATGGCTTTGTTTACCCCGTTTATCGCCTCGGTTGGCTTCGGCTGGTTCCCGAACGTCGACTGAGAAGTGAATTGCTTTAGCCAGTGAACGAAATCAATCTCAAGGAGTGTGAAATACGGTGGACACAGCTAGTTTGATAGGTGCGCTCGCAAGCGTTGACGTCGGATCCCTCGTGGATCCACTGTTCTACTTGGTCAAGGTCGTTGACGGAATCTTCGTGTCGATCACCGGAAGCCTCAACATGGGCGGTGCGCTCGGTGAGGCTGCGGCGGGCAGCGTCCAATCGGTCCTCGGCTCCGTAGCCGGCCTGTAAAAGGAGAAGGAGAAAAGATGTTCGATCTCTTCCTGGACTACCTGTCCAAGATCGTCGATTTCGGATCGGTCGATCTCGTGGGCACGTTTGTGAAGTATTTGAACGCGCTGTCGTCTTCCCCCACGCCATAGAAAGAACGGAATCGGTCATGCTGCAAACTTATTTAACCGGAATGATCACGTGGGTATCGAACATGCTTGGTCTCACTTCCACTGGAAGCAAGATCATCAAGGATCCTCCACAAAAGCCGTGATCACTCCAGCGACTGCATCATATTGTTCGGTTGTCGAGGACAGCATCGTAGCGGAGCAGTCAGGCGAACCTGCACAACCTGCACTTGCTTGAAACTTTGGTCCCCGTAGCCCTCTGGCTTCGGGGACCATCGGTTTTGCAATCACTGGACTTATAGTCACAAGCTTTGCACTCAGGCGAATGTGCGGGCAACCAGCCGCGATACAAGGAGTTCAATGGGCGCGTCCAACACGTCAGGCGCAAGGATGGCGCAGCTGAACCCACGCGATGCCGAATTCATCTATCACGAGGGCGCTGGTCACCTGAACCATCTGATCGCTGTGTACTTCTTCGAGACATCGTTGCACCCAAGCGCGGAATTCACGGCAGAACAGGCAGTGGACTGGGTTACCGCACGCCTCGGATGTGATCGCATGTTCACTCAACGAGTCCAACGGACTCCGTTGGGACTGGACCATCCCTACTGGGTGACAGACCCTGACTTCGACGTCCGAAAGCACGTGTACGTCAACAAGATCAACGACACAGGATGGGCAGCGCTGCAAAAGCCGTTGAGCGCGTTGTTGACCACGAAGATGGACCTGCGCCGTCCGCCGTGGGAACTGCACTTCTTCGTAGGTTTGGAGGGACTTGAAGAATTGCCGGGCCGACTGACGGCGGTGGCGCTCAAGTCTCACCACAGTGCAGCTGACGGTATCGCCATCAGGACGTTGGGCGAGGCTATCTTTTCGGGCAAGGTGCAGCAGGCTGGGTCCGAACCGTCTGTGCCGTTTGTGCGAGCGAGGATATTCACCAAGTCGCTACTGGGGTTTCCCGGCCGAATATATCGCTTCGCAAGGCAGGTACCAGGCAACCGACGCGCTCAGAGAGATGCTGACGCTGCGAAGAAGGCAGGAGAATGGGTGGAGAGCCTCAACGAGAGGCCTGCAATTCGATTCAACGGCAAGGTGAGTGGAGCTGCCTCACTCGAACCGATGACAATGTCCGGGGAGCAGGTCCGTGAGATCAAGGATTCGGTGCCCGGTGCCACTGTCAACGACGTTCTACTCGCCGTTGTCGGAGGCGCTCTGACGCGCTACCTCACGGAAAAGGATGAAAGGCCAAGCGATTCCTTGATCGCGATGGTTCCTCGCTCGGTGCGTAAGGTCGAAGCGTGGGAGTCGGCGAATCAGTTGGTGGCTCTGCTGGTGGATATGCACACCCAGGTCGAGTCCCCATTGGAGAGGTTGGCGCTCATTTCGAGTTCGGCACGGTCGGAGAAGGCGCGCACGTCCCATCCCGCGGTCAGGCGTGCCGGGGCCGCAGTCGAGACCACGCCCGCGCCTTTGATGAGATTGATGGCGTATGCGCGCAAGCAGAACGATCACAGCCTCGATCGACCGCGTTACCAGCACACGATGGTGAGTAACATTCCACTCTCGGTCGAAGGGTTGACGCTTGCCGGCGCCCCGGGCGCGGCTGTGCTTGCAGTGCAAGCGCCCATCGACGGGGATGGGCTACGGCATTTCATGGTCGCCGCAGCAGGTGGGGGACTGACCCTCAACGTCATCGCGGATACCGCGACCATGCCCGATCTCCACCATTACATCGAACTACTGCGAGCAAGTTTCGATGACTTGGCAGCGGCAGCCTCAATGCAGACTGAGGATTCACCTGACCAAGAGGTTGCCACCTGATCGATAGGAATCGCAGGCACCTTCTCCGATTGCTGGATCCGGTGATAGTCAACGATTCCGAGCAGAACCCAGAGGATCTGCATGTCAGCTCGCTACAATTCGGACATTCGTTCAGCGTCGGAATTGAGGGGCATGCATGATCTTTCGGAACTCGTTGCCAGCCGCGGTATCTCAGATGGGACCGCGAGACGCGGAGTTCGTCTACAACGAGTCCGGCGGACATCTGAGCCACATGGTCTGCGCCTACTTCTTCGACTCTACGGGCCATCCGCTCGCAGAGATGACGCACGACGACGCGGTTCGGTGGATCACCGAAAGATTCGGGTACTGGCCACTGTTCACGAGTCGACTCCAGCGAGTTCCGCTGGATCTGGACTATCCCTATTGGGTCCCGGCCGATTTCGACGTCGATGATCACGTGCACGTCCATCATGCCCCTGTTGCCGGGTGGGCCCCGGTTCGTGAATTGCTCGGGCGCTCGCTCGGGGAGCCGATGGACTTGTCCCGGCCGCCCTGGGAGTTGCACGTCATGACCGGAGTGCGCGGGATCGACGAGCTGCCGGGCAATCTGACGCTGATCATGCTCAAGACCCACCACGGGGCCGGTGACGGTCTGGCGATCCGCGATCTGACCAACCTTCTGTTCTCCGGTCCGCCGAAGCCGGAGACGAAGCGTGCCGGCTCGGGGCTTTCGTCGCTGGATTTGATCGGGCGCACGGTCGTCGGTTTGCCCGGCCAGGCGATCCGCTTCGGCCGGGGTCTGTCCGTGACAAAGGTTGCGGCCGAGACGGTTCGGGAGGCGGAAGAGGCCGGAGAGCTGCCTACGTACTCGGCCGACCGCCTACCGACCCGATTCAACGGCGTGCTGGGTGGAGACATCACGATCGATTTCCTGACGCTGGACGGCGCAGACATCAAAGCGATCCGAGCGGCCGTTCCGGACGTGACGGTCAACGACATCTTCCTGACCGTCGTCGCCGGTGCTCTCGACGTATACCTGTCAGAAAAGGGCGAGAAGTCGGCCAGTGGGTTGGCGGCGATGGTTCCCCGATCGATGCGGCAGATAGCCGAATGGGAATCGGCCAACCAACTGGCGCTGTTGACGGTCGATCTGCACACGGACGTCGAAGATCCGGTCGAGCGGCTGACACTGATCAGGGATTCGGCGCTGATGGCAAAGGGGCGGAGTTCGCACCCAGCCGTCCGTCGTTACGGCACACGCATCGAAACCTCGCCTGCGGCTCTGCTCAGACTCACCGGTCTCTCGCGTCGGCTCAACAAGCTGGACCCTTCGCACAAGGTCATTCAGAACACGACGATCAGCAATGTCCCGGTATCGGTCGACGGCAATGTTTTCGAAGGTGCGCCGGCGGTGGCAGTTCTCGGCGGGCAGGCGCCGGTCGACGGAGACATTCTGCGCCACTTCCTCATTGCCGCGCGTGGAGGTTCTCTGACGCTCAATGTCATCGTCTCGCGAGAGACGATGCCGGATATCGAGCACTATGTCGAATTGTTGCGGGTGGGGTTCACGACGCTTCTGCAGGCAGTTTCTGACCAAAATTCTGACCAAAATCGTGAGGTAGTCGAACGATAAAGAGTAACTTGCGTCGGAACTTGTGGTGAATCGACGATTTGTGTTCGGGAAATTTCTGTCGAATTCGTCCTAATTAAGGTAATTGTCCGTAGTGGTGTCGAGTCGTTATCTCGCGGATTAATGTGACTGTCGACACGTCGAGTGTCTACCGCCGGACTGGTTCGATAATCGTCACCGACGGTAAAAAGAATCACCTACGCGAGGAGCTGAACATGGGTTCGTTGATGGATATTCTCGGTGGTCCGAATGGGGACGGTGCACCGATGCAGGCTTTGCTGACAATGCTGCTGGGATTGGACAATGTCGGTGCAAACCTCTTCGGTTCACTGGCTGATACCGCCGGTGGAATCTTCGGATCTCTCGACACCCTCAGCTTTACGCCGCCTGTCGTTCCCTGAGTTTTCTGATCGGCGTCATTTGCTCGTCCCAAGTGAACCACTGAACATCTAAAGGAGAACGTCATGCTTGAAGGATCTGTCATGGACGCTGCCGGCTCAGTCGGTGCGATCATCGGTCAGGGGTTGGGCAGCGTCAGTGGCCTGGCCGTCAAGGGTCTCGAGGCCCTCGCTGCGCTCAGCGGTGGAGAGTTGAAGGCCGCCAAGTAGATTGTCGATTTCGGGGCCTGCTCGTGTTGGCGCGTAGGCCCCGAAATACCTTTTGTCGGCGCGTAATTCTCGCCATGTCAATTGCCGGAATTCTCAACCTAACGGCATGAGCATCCAGGCGGCGAGATATACCAAAGCCGCGGTTCCACCCGTGCAAATAGCGGCGATAACCGCGAGTAGACGGACAAGATTTACGTCGGCGCCGAAGTAATCTGCAATTCCGCCGCACACTCCGGCGAACATTTTCTTGTCGTTGGAACGGGTGAAGGGGCGAGGTGTGTTGCTTTCGAATGTCATGCTTCAATTCTGAAGCGAGATGGCGCCGCGCACCATCGGGGACGACCCCCATCTGCACCCTGATCTTTTGAGGCCGCCGTGTCATACCCCGGTAGTTCATCCCAGCTTCACCGAACGGTTGCTGCGGGAGACTAACTTGTCGGCGGTGACCGATTTAGCAGAACGCCGACCGTTCCTCAGCACCTTCGCGGATCTCTCGACCGCCGTCGATCTGGCCGACACCGCCGCCTTCACCGTCGACGACAATGACGACGACGATCCGGTGCTGCTGACGTCGCCGGACGGTTTCGAGGTCGACACTTGGCGGGAGGGCTACCCGTACGACGCACGGATGCCTCGGGACGAGTACGAAATGTCCAAGCGTCTGCTGCAGATCGAACTCCTCAAGCTGCAGAACTGGTCGAAGGAAACCGGCGCACGGCACGCCATAGTGTTCGAAGGACGCGACGCTGCTGGCAAGGGCGGAACGATCAAACGATTCATGGAGCACCTCAATCCTCGCGGCGCACGGGTCGTCGCATTGGAGAAGCCGTCGGCTCGCGAGTCGACGCAGTGGTACTTCCAGCGCTATGTGCAGCACCTTCCGGCTGCCGGGGAACTGGTGATGTTCGATCGGTCTTGGTACAACCGGGCCGGGGTCGAGCGGGTCATGGGCTTCTGCACCGACGAGGAGCACGAGCGGTTTCTGCGCCAGGTGCCGTTGTTCGAGCAGATGCTCGTCGACGACGGCATCAGCTTGATCAAGTTCTGGTTCTCGGTTTCACCGCTGGAGCAGCGCACGCGGTTCGCGATCCGACAGGTCGATCCCGTTCGGCAGTGGAAGCTTTCGCCGATGGACATCGCTTCTCTGGACAAGTGGGATGCGTACACGGCGGCGAAGGAAGAGATGATTCGGTTCACCGATACCGACACCGCTCCGTGGACCGTCATCAAGAGCAATGACAAGAAACGCGCGCGGATAAACGCGATGCGTCACGTGCTCAGTCAGTTCGATTACGACAACAAGGATTACGAGATCGTGGGTACTCCGGATCCGCTGATCGTGGGAAGCCTCGAATAGTCGGCGCGTGGGCTCTGCCCATCCGCGGCGTGGGTGGTTAGTGTGAGTTGAATGGAGACCGTACCGATCCAACTCCCCGACGGCACCGTGACCCCGATCCGTCTGTTTCCCGGACCGAACGACGACGCACCCGCGGTGGTGATGTTGCCCGGGCTCGGAGTTCCCGCCGGGTTCTACGATCCGGTGGCGCAGGCCCTGGTCGAAGCCGGCTTCAATGCGGCCATCGGTGAACTGCGTGGCCAAGGTGACAGCAAACCGCGCCCGAGCGCGTCGAGTGTTTACGGATATCAGGAACTGGTCTCGATCGATTGTCCGGCGACATTCGAGGTAGTGCGCGAGCGGTTCCCGGCCAGCACACCTTTTCTGATGGGGCACAGCATGGGCGGCCAGATCGGGGTGATGTACGCGTCGAGGATTCGGGGCCGGCTCGGCGGACTGATCCTGGTTGCCTCCGGATCGCCGTATCACCGCGGATTCCCCGGAATCCGTGCGCCCGGACTCTATCTGGGTTCGTCCGCGATGTCGGTGACAGCCAACATCGCCGGCTTCTGGCCGGGAGACCGGGTCAACGTCGGCGGCTTCGGTCGACAGTCGAAAGTTCTGATCACCGATTGGGCCCGGTTCGCCAGGACCGGTCGCATGGAACCCGTCGGTGCGGATATCGACTACGAGGAGCGGATCGCCCGCCTGACCTTGCCGGTTCTGTCGATCACGATCGAAGGGGACGATCTCGCTCCACGCCGGTCGGCAAAGAACCTGGTGGACAAGCTCTCCGGGGCCCAAGTGACGATGACGCACATCGACGAACCACTCGGTCACAACGGTTGGATACGCAATCCCACCGCTGTGAGCGAGCGCGTCGTCGCGTGGTTGCGCGACCGCTGAAAGATCAGCCGAGTTTCTGCCAGAGGAACTCGTAGGTCAGCGCAGTCTTGAAGGCCAGCTGAGCATTGTCCGCGGCGCCGCCGTGGCCACCCTCGATGTTCTCGAAATACAGCACCGGCTTGCCCAGCTCTTCCAGCCGTGCGGCCATCTTGCGGGCATGCGCGGGGTGGACGCGGTCGTCGCGGGTGGACGTCGCGATCAGGATCGGTGGGTACGACGCGGCGGCGTCGATGTTCTGATACGGCGAATACTCCGAGATGAATGCCCACTCCTCCGGGACATCGGGGTCACCGTATTCGGCCATCCAGGACGCGCCGGCCAGCAGGAGATGGAATCGGCGCATGTCCAGCAGCGGGACCTGACAGACGATGGCGCCGAAGAGCTCGGGGTACTTGGTCAGCATGATGCCCATCAGCAGGCCGCCGTTGCTACCGCCCTGAGCTGCCAGAAGATCCGGGGTCGTGATTCCGCGATCGACGAGGTCTCTCGCGACGGCAGCGAAGTCTTCGTGCACCTTGTGGCGCCCGGCCTTGAGAACCTGTGTGTGCCAACCGGGTCCGTACTCGCCGCCACCACGAATGTTCGCAACCACATAGGTTCCGCCCTGCGTCAGCCAGGCACGGCCCAGAGAACCGCTGTACGACGGTGTCAGCGAGATCTCGAATCCGCCGTACCCGTAGAGCAGGGTAGGGCCGGGCTCGCTACGCGGACTGCGCACCACGAAGTACGGAACTTGGGTGCCGTCGGCAGAGGTGGCGAAGAACTGCTCCGTGGTGATGCCCTCGGCGTCGAAGAACGCGGGAGCCTGCTTGAGGGCAGTGGGTTCGGTTTCGCCGATCACGCCGTGCAAAAGAGTTGCAGGGGAGGTGTATCCACTCGAATTGACGAAGTACTCGTTGCTGACATCAGGGTCGGTGTCGAGAATTTCGATACTGGTCAGTTCTGGAAGCCCTTCGAAAGGTCGATCCTCCCAGCCGTTTTCGCCCGGCGTCAGGATTCGCAGCGTCGTGCGCACGTCGGTCAGGACCACCAGAATCAGATGATCGCGTGTCCAGGTGTAGTGCTCGAGCGAGGAATGTGCGTCGGGTTCGAAGATCGATGTCAGTGCTCGTGAGCCGGCAAGGAAATCGTCGTAACGGATGGCAAGCAGTGCGCCGGTCGGATATTCGGTGTCCTCGACGGCCCACACGGACTTGGTGCGGATCAACAACCACTCGTGGTGAATCGAGATCCCGGCGTCCTCGGGGACGTCCACGAGCACCAGTTCACCGTCGGGGCGAACTTCGAAATGCTGAGAGTTGTAGAAATCGACCGAGCGAGTGACGAAGTCCCGTTCGAACCCGGGCGTCGGATCGTGCGAAGCCGAGATGGCCACGTCCGTGGCCTGGCCCTCGTAGACGGTCTCGGCGCTGGAGAGGGGAGTGCCGCGCTTCCACCGCTGGGCCAGACGGGGATATCCGGAATCGGTGAGCGACCCCGGTCCGATATCCGTTCCGACGTAGACGGTATCGATGTCGATCCAGTCGATGTCGGTCTTGGCCTCGGGAAGGTAGAAGCCGGGATTCTCGCCCTCGGGAGCGAGGAACTCGCGCTTGTCGATGTCGAACTCGCGAACGACCGCCGCGTCTGCCCCGCCGCGGGAGAGGCTGATCAATGCACGGTTGCGGTGTGGCCGTAGAAGTTGCGTGCCCTTCCAGACCCAGTTCTCGCCCTCGGCCTCGGCCAGGGCGTCGAGGTCGACCAGGACGTCCCATTCCGGGTCGTCGGTGACGTACTGATCGAACGTCGTGCGTCGCCACAATCCGCGAACGTGGGTGCTGTCGCGCCAGAAGTTGTAGAGGAACTCACCTCGACGGCGGACGTAGGGGATTCGCGCGTCGGTATCGAGGATCTCGCGCACGTCGCTCTGTAGTCGATCGAAGCGCTCGTTGTCGGTGAGCTGCTCCTCGGTCACGGCATTGTGCTGACGGACCCAATCGAGTGCAGACTCACCGGTCACGTCTTCGAGCCAGAGGTAGGGGTCGTCGCCGGTGGTGGGCTGCTGATCGGAAGTCATACGTCCATTCTTACTGCTCGCTCCCGACAGCACTCGACCCCGCTCCCGAAACACTGGAGCGGGGTCGAGTGAGAACGAATCGGGTCAGACGCCCAGGGAGTGAGCGAGCATCGGCCAGGAGTTGTGGAGATCGTCCTGCCAGTAGCCCCACGAGTGGGTGCCGGTCGGCTTGAAGTCGAAGGTGGCCGGGATCTTCAGATCGCTCAGGCGGTAGGCGAGGTTGTGGGTGCAGTAGTTGACCGCTGCCTCGATGACGCCGCCGACGATCGCCTGGTTGGCGAGCGCACCGACCTGACCGTTGATCGCGGGATTGGCGAGAGTGTCGTGTGGGCCGGGGAGTCCGGAGCCGGTGGAGACGTAGAGTTCGGTGCCGCGGAGCTTCTCGGCGTTGAGGACCGGATCGTTGTCCTTCCAGCCCTGACCGTCGAGCGGGCCCCACATGTTGGTGATGTCAGCTCCGCCGCGGGTACCTGTGACAAGTTCGATCGCACTCTGACCGACGGGGGTGCTGGTCTCAGCGCATCCGCTGTACGCCCCGACGCCCTTGTAGAGGCCGGGAGCCGCGATGGCGAGGTTGAGGACCGAGGTCGCGGTCATGGAGATCGCGGAGATCGACTGGACCTTGTTGGTGTTGAACTCGGCGTCGATGACGGGCGGGAGTTCCTTGGTGAGGAACGTCTGCCACTTCTGGCGACCGAGAACCGGATCGTCGTTCACCCAGTCGGTGTAATAGCTGAACGCGCCTTCGAGTGGAGTGACGACGTTGACGTTCTTGTCCTGGAAGAAGTTCATGACGTCGGTCTTGCGTTGCCAGGTCGCCGAGTCTTCGCCGCCGCCTGCACCGTTGAGCAGGTAGAGCGTCGGGCGGGGTTCGCTGCCATCTGCGGGGAGGATGACCTCGAGCGGGATGTTGCGATCCATCGCCGGGGAGAAGACCGAGATGGTGACCTTGCGGTCGCCGGTCTTGGTGTTGCTCACGACGTGCGATCCGGACGTGTCACCGCCCGCAGAAGCTGTCGCCGGACTGATCAGCATCGGCAGCACCGTGGCCACTGCGAGAGCTGCGATCACACTGCCACGCTTGAAAATTCGAGCACGCATACGTTCGGATCCTCCACCTGAATGTCTTCGGATCCGGAACGGATCGAAGTGCCTGTGAGCCCTTACTGGAACAGGTTCACTTTTTGTTATGTGTCAGTAAAGCAGAGCGGGCGCAGAAAGTGACGCGATTCGATTGCCTGACAATTGAATTGGCCCCGGAATTAACCCCGGAATTAACCCCCGAATTAACCCCCGAATCGGCCCAGACAAGCACTCGACCCCGCTCCCGGAAGTGCAGGGAGCGGGGTCGAGTCGGAACGATTTCGGTCAGATGCCCATCGAACGAGCGAGCATCGGCCAGGAGTTGTGGAGATCGTCTTCCCAGTAGCCCCACGAGTGGGTGCCGGTCGGCTTGAAGTCGAAGGTGGCCGGGATCTTGAGATCGTTGAGGCGGTAGGCGAGGTTGTGGGTGCAGTAGTTGACTGCTGCCTCGATGACGCCGCCGACGATCACCTGGTTGGCGAGTGTGCCGACCTGTCCGTTGATCGCCTCGTTGTTCAGGGTGTCGTGCGGGCCGGGGAGTCCGGAGCCGGTGGAGATGAAGAGCTCGGTGCCGCGGAGCTTCTCGGCGTTGACGACGGGGTCGTTGTCGATCCAGCCCTGGCCGTCGAGGGGGCCCCACATGTTGGTCACGTCAGCGTCGCCGCGCATGCCCACAACCAGTTCGATGGAGGACTGGCCGACCGGTGTGCTGGTCTCGGCGCATCCGCTGTATGCACCGACGCCCTTGTAGAGGCCCGGAGCTGCGATGGCGAGGTTGAGGACCGAGGTCGCGGTCATCGAGATCGCGGAGATCGACTGGACGCCGTTGGTGTTGAACTCGGCGTCGATGACGGGCGGGAGTTCCTGGGTCAGGAACGTCTGCCACTTCTGACGGCCGAGGGACGGGTCGTCGTTCACCCAGTCGGTGTAGTAGCTGAATGCACCTTCGAGCGGGGTGACGACGTTGACGTTCTTGTCAGCGAAGAACTCGTTGACGTCGGTCTGACGCTGCCACGTCGCCCGGTCTTCGCCGCCGCCTGCACCGTTGAGCAGGTAGAGGGTCGGGCGGGGTTCGCTGCCGTCTGCCGGGAGGATGACCTCGAGCGGAATGTCGCGTCCCATGGAAGGTGAGTACACCTTGATGGTGGCGATGCGCCCGTTGTCCGTGCGGCTCGAGAGCTTGGAACCCGTTGTGTTTGCCTTGGCAACAGTTGCCGTGGTGGTCGACGGATCTCCGCCTGCGGACGACACTGCAGGGCTGATCAGCATCGGCAGCACGGATACTGCGGCTACAGCGGCGACCAGACGGCCACGCTTGAAAGTGCGAGCACGCATACGTTCAGAAACCTCCACCTAAAATTCCTTCGAATCCGCCCAGGAGTGAACGGTCCTTTGTTGCTGTTCCCGTACGGGAATTCATGCTGGGTACATGCTCTGTCGATAGGTACAGGGCGTGTGAGTCTTGTAAGTTCTACCGCATCGGTGCGTTATCCGCCAGTGAACCAGAGATTTGCTGAACGTACGACCAGTTTCAGGTGAATTTCCCTGATCATCGACGGGATTAGTGAGTGAACCGGACATATCCACTATGGGAACAACATTGTTGCCTACCTCTGCAGTCGAACGCGTCTGTCGAAGATCTTCTCCGATATCAGCGCCCAGCGGGGAGTTACGTTTCGGTGAACGTCGGTTACTCGCCGCAGACTCGCGCGGACTCGACGGCAATCGCCAAGAGTTTCGCGTGGCAGGCGCGGGTCGAGTTCCCGGAGATCACCCCTGTCTTCACCGTCGACGGCGTCGTCGAGATTCAGGAGTCCGGCGGAATCGCCCTGGCCTTCGACCTGGAGGACTCGAATCCGCTGGAGGGAGACCTGGCCAACGTCTCGTACTTCTACGACCTCGGAGTCCGCTCGATGTTGCCGACGTACAACTACATGAACGCTGCCGGCTGCGGCTGCTTGGACCTGGCGGACACGGGGTTGAGTGGATACGGCCGTGACCTGGTTGCCGAGATGAATCGCGTCGGAATGACGGTCGACGGCTCACATTGTTCTGTACAGACGGGGTTGGACATCTCAGCTATCACCCAGCGAGCAATGATCTACAGCCACTCGAACCTCCGAAGGTTGTGGGAGCATCCGCGCAACATCACCGACGATCAGGCCAGAGCGTGTGCGGAGACCGGCGGCGTCGTCGGGATCAACGGCGTGGGCATATTCCTCGGCGTCAACGGACCGGATGACGACCAGGCTCGGCTGTCCGCGATGGCCGACCACATCGAAGAGGCTGTGGGACTCGTCGGCATCGATCATGTCGGGATCGGCTCCGACTTCTCCTTCGACGCCGACGACTTCCGCGAAGAGATCGAGCAGAACCCGTCGTCGTTCTCCGAGGCGTACACCGCGTGGGGGCCACTGCAGTGGACTCCTCCGGAGGAGGTGCTGACACTTGATCAGGTATTGCGTGAGCGGGGCTTCGACGAGCCGTCGATCGAGGCCGTGTACGGCGGAAATTTCGCCCGAGTTGCCCGAGAAGTGTGGGCTACCGACGGGTAATACGACCATCTGGGGACAGCGAAACGATGCAGGACTACCCTGGTGAATCGTGACCTCACACTATGACGTCGTTGTCCTCGGAGCCGGCCCCGGTGGGTACGTCGCTGCTATCCGCGCGGCACAACTGGGCCTGAGCACCGCCATCATCGAGCAGAAGTACTGGGGCGGTGTATGCCTGAATGTCGGCTGCATTCCGTCCAAGGCGCTTCTCCGTAACGCCGAACTCGCGCACATCTTCACGAAAGAAGCGAAGACGTTCGGCATGTCCGGAGACGTGTCCTTCGATTTCGGCTCCGCTTTCGATCGCAGCCGCAAGGTCGCGGACGGGCGAGTCAAGGGCATTCACTTCTTGATGAAGAAGAACAAGATCCCGGAGTACGACGGCAAGGGCACGTTCGTCGACGCCAACACCATCAGCGTGGAGCTGAGCAAGGGTGGCACCGAGACGATCACGTTCGACAACGCGATCATCGCGACCGGTTCGTACACCAAGCTGCTGCCCGGCACCTCGCTGAGCGAGAACGTCGTGACCTACGAAGAGCAGATCCTCACCCGTGACCTTCCGGGTTCGATCCTGATCGTCGGTGCCGGCGCGATCGGCATGGAGTTCGGTTACGTCCTCAAGAACTACGGCGTCGACGTTACGATCGTCGAGTTCCTCGATCGGGCACTGCCCAACGAGGACGCCGACGTCTCGAAGGAAATCGCCAAGCAGTACAAGAAGCTCGGCGTCACCATCAAGACCGGTGCCGCTGTGCAGTCCATCAGCGACGACGGCAGCAAGGTCACCGTCTCGATCAAGGACAACAAGTCCGGCGAGATCGAGACCGTGGTCGTCGACAAGGTTCTGCAGTCCGTCGGCTTCGCACCGCGCGTGGAGGGCTTCGGTCTCGAGAACACCGGTGTCGCGTTGACCGATCGCGGCGCCATCGCGATCGACGACTACATGCGCACCAACGTCCCGCACATCTTCGCCATCGGTGACGTCACCGCCAAGCTGCAGCTCGCGCACGTCGCAGAAGCTCAGGCTGTCGTCGCTGCCGAGACCATCGGCGGCGCGGAGACGCAGACACTCGGTGACTACCGGATGATGCCGCGTGCGACGTTCTGCCAGCCGCAGGTCGCCTCGTTCGGTTTGACCGAGGAGCAGGCCAAGGCCGAGGGCTACGACGTCAAGGTCGCGAACTTCCCGTTCGCTGCCAACGGCAAGGCACACGGTCTCGGTGACCCGACCGGTTTCGTCAAGCTGATCGCCGACAAGAAGTACGGCGAACTGCTCGGCGGGCACCTCATCGGACCGGACGTTTCGGAACTGCTGCCCGAGCTGACCTTGGCCCAGAAGTGGGACCTCACGGTCAACGAGTTGGCACGCAACGTCCACACCCACCCCACACTCAGTGAGGCACTGCAGGAAGCGATCCACGGCCTCGCCGGCCACATGATCAACTTCTGACGGCAGGGCCTTCGGCCCCGTGCGCCTTTTCGGTAGTTCGCACTACCGGAAAGGCGCACGGGGTTTTTCGTCTTTTGTGTCGAGTTGTGTTGCGAAACCGCCATCTGAGGCCTTCGAGTCGGGGTGTAGGCGCGCAACGCATTAGCGTCCCGAGTCGACCATCCGGCTTTCGAAGGACCACTCATGAAAACTCGTTCCGTACTGCTCGCGGCTTGCGTCGCGCTGACGCTCTCCGCCTGTGGAACCTCAGGTGACTCCGGATCGGACACCGAAGCTTCGGGTGCCGCCGAGGCGGGGGCGTTCCCCGTGACCGTCGACCACGCCTACGGTTCGACGACGATCGACGCGGAGCCTATGCGCATCGTGACCATCGGATGGAGTGGCCAGGATGCGGTGATCGCACTGAACAAGGTTCCGGTCGCCATGGAGAGCTTCTCCGGCGACGGCATCGAGAACAACATCCTGCCCTGGGACGCTTCGCGTCTGAACGGTGCCAAGCCCGTTCTCATGACGACCAATCCCGATATCCCGTTCGAGCAGATCCTCGGGCTCGATCCCGACGTGATCCTCGCCGTCTACTCCGGCATCGACGAGGGCGAGTACAAGCGCCTCAGTGACATCGCGCCGACCGTCGCGTTCCCCGACCAGCCGTGGGATACGGCGTGGGACAAGCAGATGAGCATGATCGGTGCAGCGCTCGGACAGCCGGAGCAGGCTCAGACGCTGATCGACGAGACCGGGGCGTACTTCGAGAAGCAGGCCGCTGATCACCCACAGTTCCAGGGCAAAACCGCGACGTATGCAATGCGCACCGACGAGGGCCTGATCGTCTTCTGCGGCACCGACCCGCGGATCCGTCTTCTCGGCCAGCTCGGGGTGAAGACCTCGCCCGGCGTCGACGCAGTGTGCACTTCCGGCGACAGTTCGGTGTCCGTGGGCATGGAATCCATCGACACACTCGACGCCGACGTCTTCATTCTCGTCGACGCCGACGGCACCAACCTGGACAAGCTCATGTCCTTCGGTCCGTTCGCGAACATGACCTCGGTGTCGAACGGCCGTCTGGTTCGTCTGGTCGGAATGGACTACGCGATGGCTACGTCCGCTCCGACGGTGCTGAGCGTTCCCTACGCATTCGACGAGTTCATCGCTCAGCTCTCGGACAAGTTGAGCTGATTCCGGGCGTCGTACGACGCTTGTGACGCAACGATTTTCGGCACCTGCGATTCGAGTAGTTCGATCAGGGCCGTGATCTTTGCGGCGACGTCGGCGCCGAGTTCGGTCAGGCTGTATTCCACTTTGGGCGGGATGGTTTCGAGTACCTCACGGTGCACGAGGCCATCCCGCTCGAGTGTTTGCAGGGTCTGCGAGAGCATGCGCTCGCTGACTCCGTCGACGCGTCGGCGCAGGGCACTGAATCGGTACGGACCCTCGTTCAGTGCTGCCAGTGCGAGTGCGCCCCAGCGTCCGGTTGCATTCTGCAATGCCGCCCGAGAGTTGCACCCGCGAGCGAAGACGTCAGCCTCGAGGGTTGGGTCCACGACGTCGGCATTCGGATCAGGAGTCTGGGCAGCACGTGAAGGTGAGTCGGTGCTGGTCATGAACCCAGGCTACTACTGCACGATCCCATAGCGCTAACTCGACGTGTTGCACTTACGAATAATAAGTGCATGATGGTTGCAGAACGCATTTACGCTTCAACCTGGATCGGGAGTTCGCATGAGCATTGCAGTCACCGGCGCAACCGGAAACCTCGGACAACTGGTAGTCGAGTCGTTGATCGAGCGGGGAACCGCCGCGTCCGACATCGTCGCAGTGGTCCGCAATCCACAGAAGGCGGAAAGCCTCGCCGCCCGCGGAGTAGTTGTACGCCAAGCGGACTACGCCGATGCCTTGGCGTTGGAAACCGCACTGGCGGGCGTCGACAAGCTGGTTCTGATCTCGGGAAGTGAAGTGGGGTCACGGCTCGCGCAACACACCAACATCATCGACGCGGCGAAGGCTGCCGGCGTCGGATTCATCGCCTACACGAGCATCTTGAATGCTCAGGACACGCCGATGAAGCTTGCTGCCGAGCACAAGGCGACCGAGGACGTGCTCACTCGGAGCGGTATTCCGTTCGCGCTGTTGCGAAACGGTTGGTACTGGGAGAACTTCACCAACGACCTGGCCGGTGTGATCGAACGCGGCGCACTGGTCGGTGCGGGAGCGGAAGGCAAGATCGCGGCTGCGGCGCGTGCGGATTACGCCGACGCCGCAGCAGTAGTCGCGACCACCGATGGCCACGAAGGCGCAGTGTACGAGTTGGGCGGTGACGAGAGGCTCACCTACGCCGAATTGGCCGCAAAGATAAGCGAATTCGCCGGCAAGCCCGTCGCGTACCAGTTTGTGGACGCGGAGGCATACGAAGGCATTCTCGAGAGCGTCGGACTGCCTACACCGGTTGCGCAGATCCTCGCCGATTCCGATGCTGCAATTGCCAAGGGGGCGTTGGACACCGAGTCGGGTGACCTGCAGAAGTTGATCGGCCGCAGCAGCACTCCGGTGGCTGAGGTGTTGAGGAAGGCCTGACCTGCTGTGCGCCTTTATCAACCGCGGGCGGTTAATAAAGGCGCACAGGGGGTTATCCCATGTGGACTGCACCCTCGGCGGGCAGATCACCCTTCTTGGCGCGGACCAGCACCAGCACTACCGGTGCGATGATCGCCAACAGGATTGCCGCCCAACCGAATGCGGCCGAGTATCCGGATACCTCGGCGCCGAAGAAGTAGTCCGTCATCGAGGCGACGAAGTCCTGCACCGGCTGGGGGAGTAGCGCCAATTGGTCACCAGTCGGGATGGTCGCGTTCGACATGTCGACAGGAATGCCTTCCGGCGGGATCGGCGCCGCGTTGTCGGCGGTGAAGGCCGACTTTGCCGAAGCGTAGATCGTGGTGAACAGTGCGGTTCCGAGTGCGCCGCCGATCTGCAGGGTGGCGTTGACCAGGGCACTGGCAGCGCCGGCGTCGTGGTCGGGGACACCGATCAGTGCGAGGTTCTGCATCGGCACCATCAGCAGACCGAGTCCGAAGCCGAAGATGGCGAGGCCGGGGAACACGTGCGTCCAGTAGGAGCTGTGTACCTCGATCTGGGTCAGCATGAGCAGTCCTACCGCTGCCACCAGCGGGCCGGCGACCATGAGCGGCTTGGGGCCGATCTTGGTGGACAACTGCGCTGCGATGGTCGACGCCAAGACGATGAAAAATGCCATCGGCAGCGATCCGACGCCGGCCATGACCGGGCTGAATCCGAGCACGATCTGCAGGTAGAACGTCAGGTACAACGTGCCGCCGAGCAGGGCGGCGCCCACCAGCATGGAGCCGATCAGAGCAGCGCCGCGATCACGATGCCACGGAACGCTCAGCGGTAGAAGCGGATTCTTGCTGCGGCTCTCGACGACCACGAAGATCGCGAGGAAGACCAGACCCAGTGCGATGAACAGCAAAGTGTCCGCCTGACCCCAGCCGTGCTCGGCGCGTGTGAATCCGTAGACCAGTGAGCCGAGCCCCAGGGCGATGAGGACAGCGCCGGGAAGGTCGTAGCTCGTGTCGCCGTGCGCTTTGGTTTCCTTGACGATCGGGACGGCCGCAGCGATGGCGATCAGCGCGATCGGGATGTTGACGAGCAGGCACCAGCGCCAGTCGACGTACTGCGTCAGCACTCCACCGAGGAGAAGGCCGATAGCAGCGCCACCGCCGGAGATCGCGCCGTAGACGGCAAAAGCCTTGGCGCGCTCCTTCTCTCCGATGAAGGTGGTGGTGAGCATCGACAGCGCGGCGGGCGCGAGCAGTGCTGCGAAGACGCCCTGGCCGGCGCGGGCGATGAACAGTTCGATACCGCTCTGCGCGATGCCGCCGATGCCGGAGGCAACCGCGAAGCCCGCCATGCCGACGATGAAGGAGCGCTTGCGGCCCCAGTAGTCGGCGATACGTCCGCCGAGGAGCAGCAGCGCACCGAACGCCAAGGCGTACGACGTGACCACCCACGCGCGGTCAAGGTCGCTGATGCCCAGTTCTTCCTGGGCTGCCGGTAGGGCGATGGAAACGATGGTGCCGTCGAGCACCACCATGAGTTGAGCGAACGCGACGATGCAGAGCACCAGCCAGCGACGTTGATGATTCGGATTCTCGGAGACAGCCGGGATCGGTGGCAGAGTGCCGCCGTCGACGTGGGACGTGGTGGTCATTGGAAAAAGGTATTCCAGCCTTCTCGGGTGAGTCAAACGAAATAGTTCGTTCGGTTACCATCATCACTATGGCTCCCACTGACGTGACCGCGACGAAACAGCGAATCCTCGACGCTGCGCAAGAAGAATTCGGCACCTACGGGCTTGCCGGTGCGCGCATCGATCGGATTGCGAAGAACGGAAACGCCAGTAAGGAGCGCCTCTACGCCTATTTCGGTGACAAGGTCGCGTTGTTCCACGCGGTGCTCGACGTCGACTTCGAGCAGGCGATGGAATCCGTCGAGTTCACCGGTGAAGACATGCCCGCGCATGCTGTCGAACTGTTCGACGCAATGCTCGGCAAACCACAGATTCAACGGATGATGATCTGGGGTCAATTGCAGGGTGAGGCACCACGGATGAAGAAGTTGGCCGAGGAACATTCCAGCTGGGTTCCGCGAATGGCCACGATCCGCAAGGCTCAAGAAGACGGCCTCATCTCGAAGCACTGGGACCCCCAGGACCTGATCACGATGCTGTTCGGCCTCGTGTTCGGCTGGGTGGTGGCCCCCGGTGTGGCCGACAACCAGAACGTCGACACCGACGAGATCGCGCGCCGCCGTGAAGTGGTGCGCGAGGCCGTCACTCGAATCTGCAAGCCGTGACTGTCAGCGAGAGAGGTACGCGGCCCAACCGCCGTAGTCGGTGATGTCAGCTGCGCCGTTTACGGCGTCATGAGTGCAGCTGAAGCCGACTGTCGTTCTGCCGTCGGATAACTCGACGCTGGTGAGCGCCATCGGTGCAGGCAAGGCGGCGAGGAACGTTCCCAGCCCGGCCGGTGAGATTCGGAAGATCTCGCCGACGACCGGTGCGCCGAGTCCAGGGCCACGGCGTACCAGGCCGGGCTTCGGTGGCGTCGTGTCGAGAGCGAAGAGCCGGTAGGCATCCGAGGTCGTGACGGTTTCGACGTACCGCGCGCCGAGGTCGACCAACTGTGTGTTGAGGGGTTGCCCGCGCAGGTGAGCGCCGAATACTGCGAGGTCGATTCCGGTATCGACGAGGGTGGGTGAAGGCACACCGCCGAGTCGCGCAGCGAGGTCGATGGCGATCTGGTCGTCGAAAGCGGGTACGACGAACATGACGCCGAACGGGTGATCTTCGGCAGTGCGGTGTCCGGGCGCCGCGACGGCCGCCATGTCGAGCAGGTTGCAGAAGTTGGTGAAAGCTCCCATCCGGCGGTTGATTCCGAACGGATCCTCGGTCACGGCGGCAATCGTCGGGTGTTCGGTGGTGGTGGGAAGCAGTAGGGCGTCGAACCCGGCGAGGAGTTCCCGGGCGGCAGCCTTGGCGCGGGTGAGAGCATCGAGATCGTCGACTAGCTGGTATCCGGTGGGGTGCTTCGCACCGAGCACGATGTCGGACACCGCGGGATCTGCTCCGGCAGGACGAGTTTCGAGGAACTCGCCGGCAGCGGCGTACCGCTGCGCCACCACGGCGCCGTCGTAGAGCAATCGGGCCGCGTCGAGCAGTCCGGATATGTCGACGGTCTCGGTCTCGGCGCCGCCGGCTACCAGAGCTGTCACAGTGTCCTGAAATGCTGCCAGATACGGCGGGCTCAGTTGAGCGAGATCCTCGATTCGGGGGACGGCGACGCGGGGATTCGGCGCCGCCGCGAGACGAACGTCGGAAGGCCAGACGCGGCTGCGGGGATCTCGAGGTTCGTGGCCGATCATGATTGCCGCTGCCGCGGTTGCCGATTCGAGGTCGTCGGCAAATACCGTCAGAGCGTCGTAGTCGACGCAGGCGGGCACTACTCCGTGGGCTGGGATGACGCCGAGCGAGAGCTTGAGTCCGTAGATCCCGTGGAACGCTGCCGGCACCCGGCCGGAACCGGCGGTGTCGGTGCCGATTCCGATGTCTGCAATTCCCAGCGCGACAGCGACGGCGGATCCGGAGCTACTACCGCCCGAGATCAACTCTTCGTCCCAGGCGCAGCGAACGGCTCCGTACGGACTGCGCGTTCCGACCAGTCCGGTGGCGAACTGGTCCAGATTGGTCTTCCCCAGAACAACAGCCCCGTGCTCGATCAACCGCGCAACGGCACTGGCGGTTTCGTCCGGCGAATACGCGAATTCGGGGCACGCCGCTGTGGTCGGCAGACCGGCGACGTCGACGTTGTCCTTGACGGCGACCAGACGCCCAGCCAGAGGAAGATGCTCGCCCGCGGCGATTCTGGCTTCGACCGAAGCGGCATCGGCAAGCACATCTTCCTTGCGGCGCAACGTGATCCAGACTTCGGGGCGATCTACTTCCTCGATCCGCTGGAATGCCTGCTCGACCCGGGCTGTCGGGGTGAAAACTTCTGCTGCGATGGTCATGGTGTGTACTGCTCCGATCAGTCCGTGATGTTGGCGAGTGAGAGCGCGGTGATCGCGCGGGTCACCCGGTCGAGGACGACGTCGAGAGACTCGCCGATGTGCTGGTGCAAAAGCGTGCGGGCCTCGGGCAGATTGCCGGCACGTAGTTCTTCGAGGATTCGAATGTGCTCCGCGATCGAGGTGTCGATGCGGCCGTTGACCATGAAGTCGTACATCCGAACGTGCCGGATACGGGAATTCACCGACAGCAGCGACGCGACCAGTTCATTGTTTCCCGACGCCCTCAGTACGGCGACGTGGAATTCCTCGTCCAGTTCGACGAACCCCGGTTCCTGAGCGGGCGGATCGAGAGCCAGGGCACGCCACCGCACCAATTCGTCGTCGAGGATTGTTCGGTCGTGCCGGATCGTCGGATCTGCGATCGCCCGGGTAATTCCCTGTAGTTCCAGAGTGATTCGGAGTTCATACAGATCTCGGATCCGCGGGATACTCGGGCGCACGGCGGAGAACCCGTACTCTTCCCGGCGCAGGAGTCCATCGGCGCACAGCATCGTCAACGCTTCCCGTACTGGTGTGCGAGAAATGCCGAAACGCGTGGAGAGTTTCGGTTCCGTCAGGCGCTGATCGAACCCGATAGTCCCGTTGACCAGTTCGGTGCGTAGTTCCCGGTAGACCACCTCACGCAGTGGCTCCGGCGCCGTATTCATCCCTGTCGACATACCTGTATACGCTATTGATCAGGTGTTTCGTCCAGATGTCTTCGGGTTAGAGCTGAGTTACGGCCGCCGCGGAACTTCAGGAGAAGTCGCGCTGAACCCGCAAGGTTCCGATCGTGGTGGCCAGGCCGTCGTACTGAGTGACCAACAAGGTGAATTCGATCAACCGACGATCGTCGAGATGCTGCGAGAGCGTTCCCCACGTGTTGTCGGTGATGTCCTTGGTGGTGACCAACTCGTCGACCGCAGTCAAGATCGCACGGTGACGCGGACTCAACTCGGAAGCGCCAGGGCCCTCGATGATTCGGGCCAGTTCTTCTGCGTCGATTCCGGCTTTGCGGCCGAGCCTGATGTGGTGATCCATCTCGTAACCGCAGTCCCGCAGGTGCGCGACCCGCAGGATGATCAGTTCGGTGTCGTGGCGAGAGATCTTGCCGCCGGGCATGAGTGAGCCGGAGTAGTGCAGCCAACCGCGGAACAGTCCACCCGTGCGGCCCAAGGTGCTGAACAGATGCGCGTCGGGTGCTCCGGCAGCCTTCGACAGGACACGCCAGATTCCCCAGTTGATCGGACCGAGGTCTTTGAATCGGCCGGGCGGGATGCGGGGGTTCATGCGACTCCACGGATGTGAGAGGGACGGAGGTCGATAGCTCGTTGCGCGATGTGGCGAACCGCGGCGCTGCGGCGGGGCGCGTGTACGCGTGACTTCCGGCCGACGATACCGCGCTCGAACGCGTCGACGGCGTCAGCGATGGTCGTGGTGCCGACGCTGGCGAGGGTTCCGCGTGCTCCGTCGAACGACAGTGCGGTGGTATCGGTGTCGATGTCGCCGATGTACGCGACGCCCACCTTGGTGCCGAGGTGTTTCATTTCCCAGCGCAACGCGTCGCCCAACGCTTCGACGCCGGCGCGCGAAGCACCGAACGGTCCGCGAAACGGATGCTTGGCGGCGCCGTGAGCCGAGGCGACCACCAGGGCGTAACCGTTTTCGTGACTGATGTGCGGACCTGCTGCGCGCAGGGTGTAGTACGTGCCCATGAGGTTGACTTCGACGGCGCGGCGCATGTCCGCAGGGTCGCCGCCGAGGATCGACGAGTTCGCCTCGACCCCGGCATTGGCGACGACGACGTCGATGCCTCCCAGCTTCTCAGCGATGTGGTCGACGCCGCGAGATACCTGCGCGAGATCGGCGACATCGCACAACTGCCAGGGGGCGCGGCCGCAGGAAGTGGCGACTTGCTCGAGAAGTTCAGGCTCGAGGCCGAGCAGTCCCACGGACGCACCACGGTCGTACAGGCGTCTGGCCAGCGAAGAACCGATATTGCGGGCAGCGCCGGTGATCAGGATGCGCCGACCCGTCAGGTCGTCCGCACTACTCTTGGCCGATTCGGCCTTGCCCGCCTCGCTCTTGCCCATTGCTGTGTCCCTACGCAGTGACCTTCTGGTCCTCCGACGCTAACACCGCCGGGTAGCTGCGACTGCAAGTACCGCCAACTCCGTCCGAATGGACGCTCAGACCGATGCGGCTTCGAGACGCGGATGTGAGGCGGAAGCCTGGGTCGACCGCAATCGACGGAATCGGACCACGGCAACGACGGCGGCAACAGCGGCGAGGATCACCAACGGCAGTGACGGGCCCATCGTGGGTTCGATGACAACCAATAGCACCGGCAGTCCGAATCCGAGATAGGTGCCGACGTAGAAGATCCCGGTCAAAGCGCCCCTCGAGGCCGGGGGAGCCAGCGACTCGAGGTCGAGCAGTCCCTCACGCAGACACAGTCCGTAGGCCGTACCGAGGACGAGCGCGCAGACGATGAACAACCCGAGCGCGGGGTGTGCGCCGCCGACGGCGACCAGGCAGTATCCGAGCGCCGCCAGTGCGGCGCCGACCGTGCCGGCCTGAGGACCCCAATTGCGATGGCGCGCAGCGGTTTGAACCAAGATTCCAGCACCCAGAGTCAGCGCCGCCGCGAAACCCGGAAGGAGAGGGCCGGAGTAGCGGTCTCCGAGCCTGGCCGTCATGGTCACAAAAGAGACTGTTGCGCTGGCGAACACCCACGGCGCCAACGGAAGTGCCCAGAGCAGCGCATTTGCGACGGAGCGCTCCGCGCCGTCTGGCGCATTTGCGACGGAGCGCTCCGCGCCGTCTGGCGCATTTGCGACGGAGCGCTCCGCGCCGTCTGGGACGGGTGTGACGGTCGCGGCTTCTACGGAAACAGGTGTACGACTCCACACAGCTGCCGCGGTAACCGAACCCACCGACAAGAAGGCCGAGACGACAAAGGGCGTAGCGAGTGGGAAGGCGGCAAATTGTGCCAACAGACCCGAAAACAGTGGTCCCAGTGCGAAACCCGAGGTGAGTACTACGCCCGCCATCACGGTTCCGGACTTGCCGCGAAGGTCAGCCGCCCACGCGGTACCGGCGCCGATTGCCAGACCGGCACCGATACCGACAACGAGGCGCCCGACCATGAGCCCGGGCGCGTCGTGCCAGAGAAGAAGAATCAAGGTTCCGAGCGAGGCTATGAGCGCTCCGGGCAGGACGACTACAGCTCGGCCGACGCGATCCGACAGTGCTCCACCGGTCAACAGGCCGGGTAGAAGTCCGAGCGCGTAGATACCGAAAACACCGTCGAGCACGGTATGCGAAAGGCCCTCGTCCACCCGGAGAACCGGGATGAGCGAAGCAAAGTGGTTGGCGGCCCAACCCGTCGAAAGTAGAACTGCCAGTACCGAGATGAACCCGCGACGGGATGGATCGCCCATACCGGCAGCTTAGGCGGGTACCAGATCGCTCACGTCGGCGAGGAGTTCGAACGTGCGCAACCAAGCCTCGCGGTTGGTGCCGGTCGACACCGTGATCAGCTCGTCGGCCTGTGCATGCTCGGTGAACTCGTCGAGGTAGGCGCGGACCTCCGTGGGCGTGCCGATGGCGCTGTACTTGGTCATCTGCAGAACCTGCTGACCCGCGGGGGAGTCGAGCAGCATGTCCGCTTCGTCGTCCGTGAACTTGCGTCCGCGTCCGAGAAGAAGGCTGACGCGCGAACGCTTGGCCGCAAGGAAGTCCTGCTGAGCCTGCTCATGGGTGTCGGCGGCGATGACGTTGACGCCCGCGATGACGTACGGCTCCGCCAACTGCTCCGACGGCTTGAACTCGCGTCGATAGATCGCGACGGCGTCGCGCAGGGCGTTGGGGGCGAAGTGCGAGGCAAATGCATACGGCAGGCCGAGCATCGCGGCGAGCTTGGCTCCGAACAATGACGATCCGAGAATGTAGAGCGGAACGTGAGTGCCCTTACCGGGAACGGCATTGATTCCGGGGACGCGCGAAGTGTCGCCGAGGTAGCCCTGAAGCTCGAGTACGTCCTGCGGGAAGCTGTCCGAAGAACTCGGGTCGCGTCGCAAAGCCTGCATCGTCTTCTGATCACTACCGGGCGCGCGACCGAGACCGAGATCGATGCGACCCGGGTGCAGAGTCTCGAGGGTGCCGAACTGCTCGGCGATCGTCAGCGGCGCGTGGTTGGGCAGCATGATTCCACCGGCGCCGAGGCGGATTTTGCTGGTGTGCGCGGCGACGTGGCTGATCAGAACGCTGGTGGCCGAAGACGCGATGGAACCCATGTTGTGGTGCTCGGCATACCAGATTCGCTTGTAACCCCACTCCTCGGCACGCTGCGCCAAGGTCACGCTGGCGTCGAAGCTGTCTTTGGCGGTTTCGTTGTCGCCGATGTGGGCGAGATCGAGGATGGAAAGTGGGACGGCCATGAATGTGGTGCCTTTCTCAGCGAATAGAACGCAAACGTCGTTGGAAGGTGCAACCATCTGGCCGGCTTTCCTATTTCCGCCTGGTCAGCGCCCACGAATGGTGGCGAGGCGGACAAGGCGTGAAGTTCTTGTCTCGATTTCGGTCATTTCGGATATTTCGGATGAAATTGGGGGCTAGATTTCCCGAATCGGAGGTTCTTTCGCATTCCAAGTGAATCGAGACCAGCATGGCCACTGATCGGAAGGCTGTAAACAAGCGCAAAGTACGTGCGTTACTTGCCGGAGGACTTGTCCTCGGTATCGGCGCCGCTGTCACCTTGGCGGCGTGGACAGACAATGTTTTCGGCGACGCGCAGTTCAAGACGGGAAGTTGGAATCTCCAGGGCAGTTTCGACGGACTGACGACCTGGGGTGAGTATCAAGTGGACGCTTCCGCCGGCCACTTCCAATTCAGCACGGGATTCAACACACTCGCACCCGGAACGACGGTATATGCGCCGGTAGCGCTTCGGATCGGTCCCACGGCCAGCACTTCCGGCGCGACGGTACAACTACTCGGTGCGACGGGCGGTGATGCCGATCTCAAACCCGCCCTGCGGTACTCGGTGTATCGAGGTGTCTCCTCCACGGCCTGCACGGCGGCGGGAATTGGAGCAGGAACAGCATGGGTGGGCACGACAGCTAGTCCGGTGGCCTTGACGGCAGGTTCGGGTTCGGATGTCACCTTGCTAGGCACGGGCGTGCCGGTGGAACTGTGCTTCGCGGTCACGCTGCCTGCCGGAGTCGACCCTTCGATCGTGTCGGGCAAGGACACCGGGCGCTTGCTCTGGCAGTTCACCGGCCAGTCCACCCCCTGACGCCTGCGTGGTCACACGGCGAATGCGTCAGGTGTACGCACTGGCGGCCTCGGGACTCGTCCTGGGTATCGGTGCAACCACCGTGGCGGCCAGTTGGGTGGACAGCACGATGGGCGATGCATCGTTTCGCACCGGAACATTCGGAATCGAGTCGAACGTCGGCGGTGGATGGTCGTCGCATTCATCCAGTGCCCCTGGCGTTTTCACGTACACGCCCTCGGCGCTCCTGATTCGCCCCGGTGCGTTCTCGTATGGCCCGATATCTCTTCGAACAGTGCCGGTCTCGCCGGCAGCATCCGTCACTCTGCAGGCGGCCACGGTTGCCGGCGACTCAACTCTGGCGTCGGCGCTGCGGTATCGGGTGGTCAAGTCGACGACCTGTGATGCGTCGGCCTTCTCCACGGGAACACCACAATTCGTGGTGGGAAGTGCGACGGTGTTTCCGTCGCTCTCAACTGGTTCCGCAGTCGGGGCCATCGCGCTACCCACCGGTGGAGCGTCCCCGGGCGCCGCGGTGGCGCTGTGCTTCGAGATTTCGCTGCCCGCGACCTCGGCTAATTGGAGCAACTCGGCGCTGACCGGTAAAACGGCAACTCCCACTTGGCAGTTCAGTGCAACACCCTGAAGGAGCTGCAATGCCAACACATGCCCGGGCAACACATGCCCGGACGAAGAAGCGTTCGGTCCCCACGATCATCGGGGACTGCATCCTTCAGGTTCTTGCAGTCGGTGGGGTCATCTGTATCGCTTTGGTGATCTGTGCCTTCGTTTTCGACATCACACTGATCATGTTCAAGACCGGATCGATGTCGCCGACCATTCCGACCGGATCTCTGGCAGTTGTGCGGGAAGTACCGGCAGATTCCGTCGAGGTGGGCGACGTCGTCACCGTCGATCGGGGAGTGTCCGAACTGCCGGTGACCCACCGGGTCGTCTCCGCTCGTACCCAGGACAACGGCATCACGATTCTCGATCTCAAGGGTGATGCCAACGCTTCGGCTGATCCCGCGGTATACGAGGTCACCACGGTCCGAAAGGTGCTCTGGCACGTTCCGGGATTGGCGCGGGTGATCGTCTACTTCTCGAATCCTCTTGTTCTGGGGGCGATCACGCTGACCATGGCCGCTTTGGTGGTCGCGGTATTCTGGCCGCGCAATACCGATGACGACGATGATGCCGACTCGGCCGACCCGAAAACCGAACCCATTCAGGTTCTTCTACCGCCAGACGGCGGTAGACAATGAAGCGTCGCCACCTATTTTCAGTCATCGTATTGGCAGTTGCGGTTGTTCTGGGCTCTGGTTTCTCGTCTCACCCACTCCTCGGAGAGACAGAAGCTGCGTGGACAGACTCCGAGTACGTTACCGGCCCGATTTCCACCGGTTCATGGACGACGAGTGGGTACGGCAGAGGCGCCGGCGGGCTCGGGTTGTCCAGTGGCGGAATCGTGATAGATCTTTTCGGCAGTTCGATGTTCGAAGGTGTCTCACAACAGAACACGATTGGAAAGGACCTGGACACAACCAATCTGGTGGTTGCAAAGCTACTGGGCGTCAACTCGTTGTCCCGGACCGGATCGATCTCGTCGTGCGCTGCCTACTCGGTCGGGCAGCCTGCGAGCGGCCGCTGCCAGTCGGCAATTGTTTCGGATACCGATGCGACGTCGACACTCACCTCGATGACCGTGACAGTGAACTTGCTGTCTCTACTGGGGGTTGATCTGGTCAGTGCGCCGATAGTCACTGTGGCATCGCCGATTACGGCAGGGGCTGCGTGCGATACCTCGAACAGGGCATCGGTATCGGCGAGTAGCCCCACGAATCAGGTGACGGTGGGATCTCGCGTCCTCACGATTCCACAGCCTGCCGAGAACGCATCGGTGACGGTAACAGGGGCGGACGCCACTGTGAACGCCGCTGGCTTGGCGACGATTCAATACACGAACATCAAGCTCGTGAGCACGCGAACGTCCACGGCAACAACGGCGCAATCGACGCTGAGCGTGAGTCTTTCGATGGCAGCTTTTGCGATTCTGGGGGCGCAGATACTGGGCACCACAAACGTGACATTCAATCTTGTAACGGCCCAATGCGGAATTGGCAGCGCGACATACCCGGTCACGCCGCTGAGCCTCCCAACCGGATTTGCTGCGCGTGCGGTCAGCCCGACGTCTACTTCGGTGAGCGAACCCCCGTCATCGACGACTTCTTCGACCACGACTTCTTCGACCACGGCAGCTGAGACCACGGCAGCTGAGACCACGGCAGCTGAGAACACTGCAGGGATGACGACCACCGCGTCTGTGCCGACACCGACAGCAACCCCGACATCGACAGCAACCCCGACATCGACAGCAACCCCGACAACGACGGCTACACCAACTACGAGCACACCGGCGCCGGCGGATCCAATCGGGACAGCGATCCACGGCCCCGCCGATTCGAGCATCTCCGCCTTCACCACGGATACCGGACTCTCCTGCGAGGTTGCTCCTGACGCGGACTACACGAGCGAAGTTGCAGTCGAATGCTCGGACGGCACAACGGGTACGGTCCCCGGTTCTGAACTCGGCCCGCAGCCAACCGTAGCGGGGGAGTATCTCAGGATCCCCCTGACGAGAGACCACGTCACCGAAGTCTTCACCCTGAAGTCAGCGACACGACGCTGATCAGTTCCGCACAGCGTTGGCCATGGCGGCCAACGAGAGGGCCTGCCGAGCGCGGTCGAGGACAACCGCACGAGAGATGTCGATGTGCGACACCAGTGCCTCGTGTGCTTGCGGAATCTTGCCGTCCAGCACCAGTTCGACGACGGAGATATGTTCCTCCACGGTGGCCTTCATACGGTCGGGAGTCAGGTAGTCGAACATCCGCACGGGGCGCAGCTTCGAGTTGACGGCCTGCAAGGCGTCGACCAACGCGTGGTTTCCGGACGAGGCGAGGAGCGCGATGTGGAACTCCTCGTCGAGCGTCACGAAGCCGGCGTCCGGTACCGGCATCTGTTTGAGAAATGCGTACCACTTGTCGAGTTCGGAACCGAGCGCGCCTCGATCATGAGCGGGGGCCTCACCGTCTAGTACCCGCCGAAGCCCGTGCACTTCGAGGAGTATGCGCAGCTCGTAGAGGCCACCCAACTCGTCGAGGTGCGGTCGGTACGGAAAGAGGCCGTGTTCGTCGCGCTCGACCAGCCCGTCGGATTCCAACTTCGCGAGCGCTTCGCGCACCGGTGTTCGCGAGACACCGTAGAGATGGGCCAGGCGTTCCTCGCCCAGTCGTTCCGAGGGCGCGATCTGACCGGACATCAGATCGTTTCGGATCGACCGGTAAACCTGTTCGCGCAGCGGCGGCCGCACACTCATGTCAGATTGCCATCGCTCGACGAACCGCCTCGGTGGACGTGGTGCCGCCCTCACCGGTCGAGGTCACGAGTCCGGCCGCGAGAATGCTGTAATGCTGAGCAGATTGGAGCGCGAAACCGATGTGCTGCTCTACGAGGAGGACACCGAGATCGCCGCGCTCGGTGAGTTCCATGACGGTTCTTTCGATTTCGGCGACCACGTTGGGCTGAATGCCCTCGGTTGGTTCGTCCAGAATGAGGATCTTGGGCTCGGTGATCAGGGCGCGAGCGATGGCAAGCTGTTGTCGCTGCCCACCGGAGAGAAGTCCCGCGCGACGGTCGAGGAGCGTGGTGAGTGCGGGAAACAGATCCAATGCCTCTGCGATGAGTGCCTTTCCGCGTTTGCGCCCGTCGGCGACCACCCGAAGATTCTCGGCAGTTGTCAGTTGTCCGAACGACTGCTGACCCTGGGGTACGTAGGCAAGTCCGCGAGCGACGCGGGCGCTCGGCCGTAGACCGGTGATGTCCTCACCGTTCAGAAGTACCTTTCCCCGTGTGGGTTTGATCAGTCCGACGGCGGCGCGTAGCAAGGTGGTTTTACCCGCACCGTTGTGACCCATGACTGCCGCAACCCCGTCGCTGGGAACCAGCAGGGATACGCCGTGGATCACTTCGGTGCGTCCGTAGCCGGCGCGGATGTCGACGAGTTCGAGCATGATTCAGTCCTCCGGGGTCGGTTCGGTGTCGGCGCCGAGATCGGTTCCGGCAGCGGCTGTGCCGAGGTAGACCTCTTGCACCTTGGGGTCGGCTTGGACCTCCGCCACAGTTCCTTCGGCGAGTACTTTCCCAGCGGCGAGCACTGTGACGGACGTGGCGAAGGATCGCATGAAGTCCATGTCGTGCTCGACTACGACGACGGTTCGCGCACCGCCGATGCGCCGCAGAAGGTTCCCGGTCTCCTCGCGCTCCTCGAGACTCATGCCTGCGACGGGCTCGTCGAGCAGGAGCACGGAACAGTTCTGTACCAACAACATTCCGATTTCGAGCCACTGCTTCTGTCCGTGCGCCAGAATGCCCGCGGGAGTGTCTCTGAGGTGCTCCAAGCCGGTTGTCTCCAGAGCCTCCTCGATCTCGGGAAGCACACCTTTGCGCCTTCGGAGCAGGTTCCACGCCGAGCGACCGGCTCCCGCCGCGATGTCGAGATTCTGCAGCACCGAGAGCTCTTCGAAGACGCTTGCCGTCTGGAAGGTTCGCCCGACGCCGAGGCGGGCGATCTTGTGAACCTTCTTGCCGAGCAGTTGCTCGCCGGACTTAGTGATGGAACCCGTCGCGGGAACGAGTCCGGTGATGGCGTCGACCAACGTTGTCTTTCCAGCCCCGTTCGGGCCGATGAGAAACCTCAGGTCACCCTGCATGAGGGTCAAGTCGACGCCGTCGACGGCCTTGAAGCCGTCGAAGCTGACCGAAAGATTCCGTACTTCGAGGTACTCGGACGACATTCCGGCGTTGCCGCCCAGTGCTGGTGTGGGTTCGCTGGTGGCGGTTGTGTTGGTCATGACGACACCTCCACTGGTTCGGGTTGGGAGACCTTGACCGGTGGGTCGGCCGGGGTCTCACGCTTCTTGCGGTGGCGCATCAGGGCGAACAATCCGGCCACACCTGCCGGGAAGAATCCGACCACGACGATGAACATCAGCCCTTGCGCGTAGATCCATCCCGAAGGGAGTTTCTCCGAGAATGTCGACTGTGCCCATGCGACGCCGATCGCACCGAGTACCGGACCGAGAAGCGTTGCGCGGCCGCCGATCGCGACCCCGATGAGGAAAGCGATGGACGGGACGATCCCGACGTCGGCGGGGGAAATGATGCCCACGATCGGAACGAACAGCGCGCCGGCGATACCGGCGAGGAACGCCGCGGTCACGTAGGCGACCAGTTTGATGTTCGCCGGATCGTATCCGAGGAAACGTACTCGCTCCTCTTGATCACGAACGGCGACGAGGAGTTCGCCGTATCGGGAGTTCATCAGCTGGCGAATCAGAGCGACCGATGCGAGAAGAACTCCGGCGGCGATGAAGAACAACATCTGCTTGTTCGCCGGATCGTTGAGGTTGAAACCGAAGAACGTGCGAAAGCGGTTGAGGCCGTTGCTGCCACCGATCGACTGCTGGCCGATCAAGAGGATCGCGAAAGCCGCGGCGAGTGCTTGCGAGAGGATCGCGAAGTATGCGCCCTTGACTCTCCGCTTGAACACACCGAGTCCGAGGAGAAAGGCAACAGCGGCCGGCAGGAAAAGGATGGCGAAGATCGCCACGAATGGCGAGGCGAACGGTTGCCAGTATCCCGGAAGTTCGGTCTTGCCCGCGATGGACATGAAGTCCGGTACCGCGTCGCCCTTGAGTTCGGCATCGGCGATCTTGAGGTGCATCGCCATCACATATGCGCCGATTCCGAAGAAGACGCCCTGGCCGAGCGTGAGCATTCCGCCTCTGCCCCAAGCCAAGCCGATGCCGACAGCGACTATGGCGAAGCACAGGAATTTGGCCAACAGTGACAGCCTGAAGTCCGAGAGCACAACCGGAGCGACGGCGAACAGCACGATCGCGGCAAGTGCGAAACCGCCCCACACCCGAATTCGGGAATTGTTCAGGATGCTCATACGAGGCTCCTCGTCTTGACTGCGAACAGGCCCTGCGGCCGAACTTGAAGGAAGACGACGATGATGACGAACACGATCACCTTCGCGATCGACGCAGTCGTCGAGTACTCGATGAACGAGTTCAAGATGCCGAGGGCGAAGGCTGCGATCACGGCTCCCTTCATCTGACCGAGACCGCCGACGACAACAACCAGGAAGGCGTCGATCAGATAGGACTGGCCGATGGTCGGGCTGGTGGAACCGATGAGCGTCAACGCGACACCCGCGACGCCGGCGAGCCCGGAACCGAGGAAGAAGGTCGTGATGTCCGTACGACGAGAGGAGATTCCGCTCGTCTCGGCCAGATCGCGATTCTGGACGACGGCCCGGATGCGTCTACCCATCGACGACTGCTTCAGTGCGACCGAAAGTGCGATCACCGCTGCGATCGCCAACACCAGAATGAAGATGCGGGTTTTCGGCACCACGGCGCCGAAAATATCGACCCCGCCCGAAAGCCAGCTCGGCGCCGAAACATTGACTGCCGGCGCGCCGAAGATGTCGCGCGCCAACTGCTGAAGGATCAATCCGACGCCGAATGTCACCAACAGGGTGTCGAGGGGTCGGTGGTACATCCGCGATACCAGGACCACTTCGAGCAAGACACCCATCAGTCCGCCGACGACGAAACCGACGAGCAGAGAAATGATCAACGATCCCGTTGCATTCGAGATCACCTGCTGCACTACGTATGCGGTGTACGAGCCGGCCATGATGAACTCGCCGTGTGCCATGTTGATGACACCCATCTGCCCGAACGTGAGAGACAACCCCAACGCTGCCAACAGGAGAATCGATCCGATACTCAAACCCGTGAACAACTGCCCGATCACAACATCCATGACAGACGCTCCACCTCTCTACTCGTCGATTCCGTCAATTCCGCCTTTTGTCGATCAGCTACCGAGGCCCTCAGCCCAGGGGTAGTTCTTCAGGTACGGATCCGGCTCGATCGGCTGTCCCGAATCCCAGACCGTGTAGATCAGTCCGTCGGAACGGATTTCGCCGATCCGGGCAGTCTTGGTGATGTGGTGGTTGTCGCCGTCGATGGTGACGAGTCCTTCGGGCGCCTGGAAGGTCACACCGTCGGCGTTGTCCTGAATATCCTTGACCGCAAACGAGTTGGCCTTCTCGACGGTGTTCTTCCAGAGGTAGACGGAGGTGTATGCCGCTTCCATCGGATCGGACGTGGGCTTGTCCTGGCCGAACTTTGCCTTGTACGCCGCGACGAACTTCTTGTTCTCGGGGGAGTCGATCGTCTGGTAGTAGTTCCACGCCGTCAGCTGGCCTTCGACGTTCTGGACTCCGATTCCGCCGACCTCTTCCTCCGCAATGGAGACGGAGACGACGGGCATGTCGGCGGGCTTCAGGCCGACATTCGAGTATTCACGGAAGAACGCAACGTTCGAATCGCCGTTGAGTGTGTTGAACACGGCATCGGCGTCGGCTGTGCGGACCTTGTTCACGATGGTGGAGAAGTCGGTCGAACCCAGAGGCGTGTAATCCTCGCCCTTGATCTCGATGCCGTTCGCTGCCGCGTACGCCTTGATGATGCGGTTGGCGGTCTGCGGGAACACGTAGTCGCTGCCGACCAGATACAGCGACTTGACGCCCTTCTCCTTCAGGTAATCCAGAGCCGGGATGATCTGCTGGTTGGTCGTTGCGCCCGTGTAGAAGATGTTCTTCGAATCTTCCAGTCCCTCGTACTGGACCGGGTAGTAGAGCAAAGAGTTGTTGTCCTCGAACACGGGCAGCATGGCCTTGCGGCTCGAGGAGGTCCAGCCACCGAAAACTGCTGCGACGCAATCGCTGCTGATCAGTTTCTCTGCCTTCTCGGCGAACACTGTCGGCTCCGACGCGCCGTCCTCTGCCACGATCTGGATCTTCTTACCCAGTACACCGCCGGAATCGTTGATCTCCTGCACCGCCAACGAGATGGAGTCGCGGACCGTCACTTCACTGATGGCCATGGTGCCCGAGAGTGAATTCAGGGAACCGACCTTGATCGTGTCCCCCGAGGTGTCGACGCACGACGTAGCCGTCGAATCTCCCGATGCGGTGTCGGTTGCCTTGCTTCCGCAGCCGGTGAGAACCAAGCCCAGCGCGGCGAGAGCGGCCGGCGCGGCAAGGGTGCGCTTCGAGAAGGTTCGCATGTACGGGCCTTTCGTGTCGATGGCTCTGGCAGACAATGGCTCTGACAGATCTGTATCCGGAGTGCGTATACAACGCTGTATTCGTCGAGTGCACAGAGTAGGTGGAAGTTGTTGCGGTGGAATGACTGTCGGTGACAAGTGTGTGTCCGGTGTTTCGATTGGGTGTCCAGGACCTCACACCGCAGGTCAGCGAGGGTGCGGTGTTAGCATCGACGAGAAATTGATCAAGCACTCGCTTGACGATCGGAACGTCGGAAGGATCTTCTCGTGCGCTCGACCCGACGGGACGAAATACTCGCTCATGCGGCCAAGCTGTTCAGTGAGCGGGGAATCGCCGCGACGACGGTGCGAGACATCGCCGACGAAGTCGGGATCCTCTCCGGCAGCCTCTATCACTACTTCGACTCCAAGGATGCGATAGCCAACGAGATCGTCGTCCGGTTCCTCGAAGATCTCAACGTCCGGTACGAGGACTCGATCGAACCGGAAGGTTCGGCTCGAAATCGCCTGGCCACGATGGTGTCGGTCTCTTTTGCCTCGGCGGTGGATCACCCGTATGCCACGGAGGTCTATCAGGGAGAAGCCATACTTTCGTCGCAACCGGCGGACGCGCCCATCACCATCCTGGTTCAGAAGGCACACAGCTACTGGCGATCGGCTATCGCTCGCGGAATTGCCGACGCGGAGTTTCGGGAAGACATCGATCCCGAACAGTTTCACCGTCTCCTGCGTGAATCCGTCTGGTCCACCGTCGCGCAGTATCGCCCGCAGCTTTCCGAATTGGCCGAAGATCTGCAGCGCAATCTGATTTCGGTTTTCCTGGACGGCTTTGCCGCACGTTCCGTCGACGGCGAGCCGGTGGCACGCATTGCGCGGCGCACGGCGAAGAAGGAAGCGCAGACCGAATCTCTCGACTCGGACCTTGCCGAACTCCGCTCTGATGTCGACGAATTGAAGTCCGTCATTCGCGAACTCAGCTCCTCGATCCGGCAGCTGCAGAAGCCGTAACACCGCAGTTCCGGCGCGTGTAGTTCGGATTTTGACTATCAGTGTGACCCAGTGCATACTTCTGTCCACATTCGTAAATCAAGCGCTTGTTTGATTTACCAAGCATAGTTTGGACGGGAGTTCGATGTGAGACTCGGAAAGGCGATCGCCGTCTGCGCGGCAGTGGTGCTCGGGGCGAGCGCGTGCGCATCTGCCGGTGTCATTCCCGAAGACACCATCGTCATCGGTTTGGACGAGGACTCCACCGGGCCCGGTGCGTCGTACAGCACGATCGCCGGCAAGACGGTGCGGATGACCGTCGACCTGATCAACCAGGCGGGCGGAATCAACGGTAAGCAAGTCGAATTGGTTGTCGAGAACGACGAGAGCAGTCCCACCAAGACCCCGTCGATCATTCGGAAGTTGGTCGATCACGGGTCCAGTGCGGTCATCCTCGCCACGGGCAGCGGGTCGGTGCTGCAGGCCAAGTCGATTCTCCAGCAGTCGAAGATTCCTGCGATAGCTCCGGTCGTTCTCAGCGACGCCTTTGCCTCGGCGCCCGACAACGACTTCTCGTTCATGATTCCGAACTCGTTGAAGCAGTACGCCCAGGTGTACTGCGGGGCTTTCGAGAAGATGGGGTACAAGTCCCTGGGAATTCTCGGCGACGCGAGTGCGTCCATCGACGGAATCATCAAGACCCTGCGGCCGGCGCTCGAGAAGTGCGCGAGAGTGACGGGCGTCGAAAAGGCGCCGGTCGATGCCGCGGACATCACCGCACAGGTCTCACGTCTCGCGGAAACCGAACCGGACGCGATTCTGGTCGCCAGTATCGGCGGGCACTTCGAAATCCTCGCGCACAACACCTTGTCGAAGGTCACCCCGCAGACGCAACGCTTCTCACTCGCTTCCATCGGAAACCAGCCCGCATCTTGGGCTTTGGCGGACCCGAAGGCGTTGAGCGGCATGGTGTACATGGGCTCGCTCAGTGAGAACAACCCGAGAACCGCCGAACTGCGTCGCAAGGTGCAGGCGGTGAAGGGGCCTGATTATCAACTGACCGCCTACGACGCACAGGCGTACGACGCCGTCATGATGTTGGCCGAGGCAATCGAAATTGCCGGCGACCACCGAGATCGGACGGCCGTTCGTGATGCTCTTCAACAGGTTTCGGCACTTCCCGCCAGCTTCGGCCAGGACGGATTGACACTGTCGTTCTCCTCGCAGGATCACCTGGCTCCGGACAGCCTCTGCGGACTGGTGCTCGTCGAATTCGGTGAGGACAACAAGCCGGCCCATCCGTGGGATTCCTACCAACCCCCGTGCGGATAACCGAGGAGCCTTGACATGACAGACGCACAACTGTGGCTCGCAGCCATCGAGATCGGTGCATTCTTCTCACTGATAGCCCTCGGAATGTATCTCGTGGTGGTCGGCGCAGATTTCTTCAACTTTGCGATGGGCCCGTACGCGATGGCTGCGGCTATGGCGTCGAGTTGGGTCGCGATCAATTACGGGCTCGCTCTCTGGATTGCCATGCCGCTGGGGATCGCGGTAGCGGTGGCGCTGTCGATCCTGACGGAAAAGCTTGTGGTCAAACAGGTTCAGAAGCGTTCGGGTCGTGGGGAACTACCGGCGTTGGTGGCGGTGACCGCAGTACTGTTCGGGATCCAGCAGCTCGCCGGCACGGTCTTCGGCCGCACACCACTTCCCGGACAGAAGATCTTCGACTTCGATCCGATATCGGTGCTCGGTGCCACCGTCGACAGTTCGACCGTTGTACTCGTCGTCGGAACTGCCGTGATCTTCGTCGGTATCGGACTGTGGCTGAACCGGTCCACCTCGGGCCGTCTGCTACGCGCCGTCGGCGACAATCCGGATGCCGCCCGCGTCCTGGGCTTGCCGGTGGATCGGGTACGCCTCATCGCGTTCACCCTCGCGGGTGTGATTGCCGCCGTCGCCGGACTTCTGTTCGCTCCCAAGGCCGGTGTTCAGTTCACGAGCGGTCTGTCATGGACGCTGACGGCATTCATCGCACTCGTCATCGGTGGTACCGGCCGGAGTTGGGCTCCGCTGATCGGCGGAATGGTGCTGGGTGTCGTCCAGGTATTCGCCCCGTACTACTTCGGTGCGAGTGCTGCTCAAACCGCGATTCTGTTGATTGCCCTGGTGTTCTTCGCTTTCCGTCCGGAAGGCTTGCTCTCGAGGAAGGTTCGCGTCTGATGGCCTCGATTTCTACCAGTCCGCCGACGTCAAGTCCGCCCACTCCGGCCGGCAGTTCCCGGACGAGGATGCTCGCCGTGTCACGAGAAGCGCTGATCACCGTGGTCGTGGTTGCTGCCGTGCTGCTGTGGATGGGGCCGAGTCTGTACCGGCAGGATCTGGTGTTCCTCGCTGCGACGTATTCGCTGATCGCACTCGGCATGTACGTGCCATTCGTGCTCGCGGGATCACTGTCGATGGCGTACAGCGCGTATGCGGCGATCGGCGCGTATGCCGTTGCGCTGATCTCGGTTCGGACCGGGTTGTCGATGTGGTGGGGATGGATTCTCGGGGCCCTCGCCGCTGCAGCGGTTGCGGTACTCCTCAGCTTGGCAACGCAGAAACTCTCCGGCTTCTACCTTGCCGCGGTGACCTTGTTGTTCGGCATCGCTTTCGAGCACTGTTTGATCGACGGGCCGAGTTTCACCGGAGGTTCGGCCGGGATCTCGGGTGTCGAGACTGTGACGATGTTCGGCTGGGAGCCACCGCGCTACGCATTGGTCGTGTTCGCGATCTTGTTCGTGTGTCTGATCGCGGTCGCTGTCGATCGACTCCGGAAATCGGTGTGGGGGCTGATGTTGCAAGCTGCCCGCGACAATCGTAATGTCGCACGGTCTTCTGGCGTCAATCCCGCTCATCTAACCGTCGTGGCGCTGGCGATCGGTGCTGCGATCGCGTCGACCGGCGGATCGCTGTTCACCGTGTCGGTGCAGGCTGTCACTCCTGAAACCTTCACTCTCAGTATTGTTTTCCTTGCGATCT
>NZ_BAAILK010000006.1:0-34168 GCF_054589475.1 Rhodococcus sp. no. 34 | reverse complement strand
TCATGCCGATCATCGGCGGTCGCGGTTCGGCGTGGGGTGCTCCGCTCGGTGCATTGATCGTGGTGATCGTGACGCTGAACATGCCCGGCTACCAAGGAAGCGGCGAACTCCTGCTTGCCGGAGCCGTCCTGGTGATCCTCATCGTCGCGCCTGGTGGGGTGATCGGGTGGAGTCAGAACGTTCTGGGTCGAATGAACCGTCTGTACAAGGAGCGTGGCAATCGATGACTCGGCTACTCGAAGTGAGCGGTCTCCACAAGTCCTACGGCGGCGTTCGCGCTGTCGACAATGTCTCGTTCAGCGTCGGACCGGGAGAGGTGATCGGCCTGGTCGGCCCGAACGGGGCAGGCAAGACCACACTCGTGGACTGCATCTTCGGCACACAGCAAGCAGACTCCGGAACCGTCGCGCTCGCCGGTGCTCCCTTGACCGGGCCGTCGGAGCGCCGTGCACGGCAAGGGCTCTCGCGCACGTTTCAACATCCGCAGCTCGCGGCGGAACTCGACGCGATCGACAACATCATCCCGGGACTGTACGGGTACAAGATCACCTCACCGCTGCACTCGCTGTGGTGGGCGATCAAAGGACCTTTCGAGAACTGGGACCGGACAGCACAGCGGGCCCGGGAGATTGCTGCGCGATACTCGGTCACCGACGTCGAGAGTGCTTGCGGGGATCTCAGTTTGGGCGCGCAGCGTCTGGTCGAGGTGGCGCGGGCGATGGCGACCGAACCCGAAGTCCTCCTGTTGGACGAACCGTTTGCCGGTGCGGATCACGACGGCATCGCTGCCATCTCCGGTGCCGTGCGATCGATTGCCGCGCAGGGCAAGGGAGTAGTCCTGGTCGATCACAACGTCGATCTCATCGCGGCGCTCGCCACCAAGATCGTGCTGCTCAATTTCGGATCAGTGGCGTTCTACGGACCACCGCAGGAGTGCTTGGCCAGCGACGCGATGCGAGAAGTCTATTTCGGTTCCGAATACGAGGAAGGCGCCTGACATGCTTGAACTCGACAGAGTCACAGTTCGATACGGATCCGCTGTCGCCGTCCGGGAAGTCTCCCTTGTCGCCCCCGCCGGTGAAGTGACAGCGATCGTCGGGCCGAACGGTGCAGGCAAGACCAGCTTGGCGGGATCCATCTACGGCTCGGTTCCCGCCACCGGGACAATCAAATTCGATGGTCGAGAGATCCAGAAATTATCGGCACTGGATCGTGTCCGCAGCGGATTTGCCTACGTTCCCCAAGGCAGGCAACTGTTCATGCGAATGTCCGTTCGCGAGAATCTACGCGTGGGCGCAGACCTGCTGGGATTGAAAGCCGAAGCCGTGGAAACAGCTTTCGAGAGGTTCCCGATCCTGCGTGAACGCTCGGAGAGTTATGCCGGGGTCCTCAGCGGTGGTGAGCAGCAGATGTTGGTTCTGGGGCGGGCCCTTCTGGAAACCCCGAAGGTGTTGCTCCTCGACGAGATGATGACCGGACTGGCACCGAAAATCGTCGCGGAGCTGCGAGCGCTGGTCGGGGGTCTGGCCGCCGAGGGTGTGACCGTCATCGTGACGGAACCGGCACTTACTGCACTGAAATCGGTTGTCGACCGCGGATATGTCATGCAGCGCGGCGAACTCGTCCGCGAATGCGATTCCGCAGCGACACTGGACAACGCGTACAAACAATCGATGGGCGTACTCAGCGCCGACGGGAGATGATCGACGATCATGCTGGAAACGAAGACACTCGACTTCACCGTCGGTGAATTCGCCACGAATCCGGACCGGTTCGCCGGCGTCAGCATCAGCGAAATGGTCAGGCATTGGTCTGAGACCATCCCGGACGAAACCGCCTTTGTCACTCCGGAATCGAGGGTGTCGTGGAAACAGTACGACGCGGCTGCCGATGCGATCGCGTCGGCGCTGGATCTAGCTGGTGAGGGGTACGGACATGTAGCCGTGTTGCTCCCCGACACCGCTGTCTTTCATGCGGCTCTCTGCGCAGCATTTCGTACCGGCCGCGTCGCGGTCGGAATCGGTTCGCGCTCGGGTATTCGCGAGATCTCTCATCTGATCGCCCGCTCGGAAGCCTCCGTTCTCGTCACCACTCGCACGCTGCGCGGCGTCGATACCGCCGAACTCGTGGCGAGTCTGCGGGCAGAGCATCCCGGACTGGACGTCGTCTTCGCCGACGAACGCGCCGACGTGAGTTTCGAACGCGTGAGCGCAAACGGCGAACTCACCTCGTTGCCGGTCGAGTTAAAGCAGTTCCCCGCAACCAGTCCGTGTTTTGTCACGTCAGCCGTTTCGATGCTGAACTCGACCTCCGGCACAACGGGCCTACCCAAACTGGTCACACAAACCGAGGATCGTTGGGTTGGTTTCTCCGAGATTGCCGCCGAGGCGGCGGCGATCGGCTCGGATGAGGTGTTCCTCGGCGCGGTTCCAGCACCTTTCGGATTCGGCCTCTGGACTTCGCATTTCCTGCCGGCACTACTCGGTGCTCGCAATGTCGTCATGGAACGCTTCGACGTTTCGGTGATGATCGAGTTGATCGAGCGCGAACGGGTGACTGCTTTGAATTGTGTGAGTACACAATTCAAGATGCTGTTGCGTTCGGAGGCCGCGGAATCGGCCGATCTCTCGTCACTTCGTTTCATGTTCACCGGTGGTGAAGCCGTGCCCTATTCGGAGGCGCTGGCATTCGAACAACGTACCGGAGCGGCTGTCCTGCAGTTCTACGGATCGAACGAAACCGGCGCCGTCTCGGTGACGACGGTTTCGGACGATTCCGACACCCGACTGAAGACGTGCGGCCACGTCATCGATCGCATGCAAGTACGTGTATTCGACGATGCGGCAAAGGAAATGACCGGCTCCGTCCGCCGCGGTCAGCCTGGGGTGAACGGACCGCTGATGTGTCAGGGCTATTGGGGGGACACCGATGCGAACGACGAGTTGTACACCGACGACGGTTGGATGCTTCTCGGCGACATCGTCGAGATCGACGAGACAGGACGGGTGCGTGTGGTCGGGCGCAAAGCCGACATCATCATTCGTGGCGGCAAGAACATCTCCGCGGTCGAAGTCGAGGAGTACGTGCGCGCGCACCCTTCGGTGGAGTTGGTCGCCGTGGTCGGGGTCGACGATCCGCTGTTCGGTGAGAAGGTCTGTGCGGTCGTCGTGTCCGCCGATGACGATCTGAGTTCGGAGGATCTGACCGCCTGGCTGCAGAGCCGAGGAGTGACCCGCGAGTACATACCCGAGTACGTGATGACGGTCGCCGAATTGCCGATGGCGGCAGGCGGCAAAGTAGCCAAGGGTGAAGTCAAGGCACTCGCGCAGAGGCGGATCGCTGAACTCGGCTGATCGCACTTGGCGGTACCGGCTTCGCGTTACGCTGATCCGGACATTGTGCCGAGAGTGAAGGAAACCCGATGACGAACCCTTCACCGCATCGGTGGCGCAGGCGCTTGCTGTGGGCTCTTGCAATTGTGTTCGTTCTCGTCGGAGCCGTGGTTCTGGCCTTCGTTCTGAGCCCGAGACCTGGCGCACTCACCGTGCGATGGGTCTTCGATCGTGATGCCGTGAAAGTCACCGAGGCGCTCGAGAAGCACGCGCCCGAAGGCGTCGACTCGATCAAGGACCAGCAGTACCGCGCCGATGACGACGACGCATACCTGGATGTCTACTTTCCCGCAGCGACGACGACCGCATTGCCTACGGTGATCTGGACTCATGGCGGTGCCTGGATCTCGGGAAGCAAGTCCAACTACGCGCCGTACTACGAGTTGCTGGCCTCTCGTGGCTACACCGTTGTGTCCCTGGACTACTCACTCGGACCTGAGCATCACTATCCGACAGCGGTGCGGCAGCTCAACGACGCTCACGCGTACGTCGTCGCGAATGCGGAACGGCTGCATGTTGATCCGACGACGGTCGTTCTCGCCGGTGATTCTGCGGGAGCGCAACTCTCGAGTCAGCTCGCCACTCTCATCACTGATCCCGCGTATGCGAACCGTGTGGGCGTGGTCCCGTCGCTGCGGCCGGATCAGTTACGTGGAGTAATACTGAACTGTGGAATCTACGACGTCGGGAACATGGTCGGCGGACCCGGCATCATCGGTTGGGGGGTTGATCGGTCCCTCTGGGCGTATACCGGCGTGCGTGACTTCATGAGTACCGACGCAGCGGATCAGATGTCGACCTTGAACTACGTCAGCGCTCAATTTCCGCCTGCCTACATCAGCGGCGGCAACGCGGATCCTTTGACAGATTCTCAGTCGAAACCGTTGGCTGACAAATTGACGGGGTTGGGAGTTGCGGTCGACACACTGTTCTATCCGGCCGATCACGTTCCGGCGCTCGGTCACGAGTATCAGTTCGATCTGGACAATGCCGACGGTCTCACTGCCCTCGATCGCACGGTTCAGTTTCTCGACGCACACACCCGCTAGTTGTCGGATGATGCTGAGACGCTGAAGAAATGGTCATTTCAGACAAAGCGCCGCGGGTGTGTTGCCGGGGAATTCTCGACTAGTCCTTTTGGTCTAGCCTGGGTGAATCCGACCCGACCCCAGGAGTTGTTGTGCGCGCGTCTTCCCCCGACAGACGGCGAAGGCGCATTGTCGGAATCGCGGCGGTATTCGTCGTCATTCTGCTGTCCGGGGTAACCGCGGCACTCGTCAGTCCGTGGCCAGGAGTTCTCCTCGTACGGTGGATGTCGGCGGGTGGCTCCGAATCGACTCACGCACAACTCGACAGGCATGCACCGTCAGGAATCGTCTCGATTCTCGATCAGTCGTACCGCGAAGGCGACGACGATGCACAACTCGACGTCTACTACCCGTCGGAGTCCACTTCGGCGCTACCCACGGTGGTCTGGGTGCACGGCGGTGGCTGGATATCAGGGTCGAGAGCTGATGCCGACGGTTACTACAAACTGTTGGCAAATCAAGGTTTCACTGTGATTTCGGTGGACTATTCACTGGGGCCGGACGCGTATTACCCCACCGCAGTGAATCAGCTTAACGACGCGTATCGATTCATCGTGAGCAATGCGGACAGGTTGCATGTCGATTCGAACAACCTCTTTCTTGCCGGAGATTCGGCAGGCGCGCAGTTGTCCAGTCAGTTGGCGACCGTCATGACCAGCCCTGACTACGCGTCGGAAATGGGTGTGGAGCCGGCATTACGTCCCGAGCAGATACGCGGAGTTGTCCTCGACTGTGGGGTCTTCGATCTGAAACCCCTGCTGTCGCAGGGGAAGTACTTCGGTTGGGGCGTCGACAAGCAGTCGCTGTGGGGGTATCTCGGAACGAGGGACTTCGACGGGTCGACTGCAGTGGGTCAGATGTCGACACTGGGCCATGTGACCTCGGACTTTCCAGCGACGTTCATCACCGGCGGAAACATCGACCCACTGACCGCCAGCCAGTCGAAACCCTTGGCAGAACGGCTCGCCGATCTGGGCGTCGAAGTAGACGCACTGTTCTACCCCGAAGATCACGAGCCTGCGCTGGACCACGAATATCAGTTCGACCTCGATACCGTGGACGGGATGATCGCGTTCGATCGCACAGTCGCGTTCCTACGCGACCACGTGCGTTAGCGCGGTCAGCGAATCACGTACGGCGAAATCGAACTCCGGTGCTCGCTGATGTCGAGGTCTTTACCCAACGGAGGGAAGGCACGCTGCGGACAATTGAGGCGTTCGCAGACACGGCAGCCCGAGCCGATCGGCGTTCCCGGATTCGACTCGTCCAGATCCAGACCGTCGCTGTAGACGAGTCGGTGGGCGTGTCGAATCTCGCATCCCAATCCGATGGCGAAGATCTTTGCGGGCTGTCCGTATCGAGCCGCTCGACGTTCGACCGTGCGCGCAACCCAGAGGTATCGACGACCGTCGGGCATCTGCGCGATCTGAGGCATGATCTTGCCCGGATACGAGAACGTCTCGTAGACGTTCCACAGCGGGCACGTACCGCCGCTGGTAGAGAAGTGGAATCCGGTGGCGGACTGACGCTTCGACATGTTTCCGGCACGATCGACACGCACGAACATGAACGGAACCCCGCGAAGTTTGGGGCGCTGCAGGGTCGAGAGGCGGTGGCAGATCGTCTCGTAGCTCGCGGAATAGAAGGCAGACATGCGCTCGATGTCGTACCGGAAGTCCTCGGCAACCTCGTGAAACTGGCTGTAGGGCAGCACGGTGGCCGCGGCGAAATAGTTGGCCAAACCAAGCTTCGCCAGGGAAACCGACGCTTCGCTGGTGAAGTTGCCCTCGGCCACCAACGAGTCGAGCAGGTCGCCATGCTCGAGGTATGCGAGTTCTGTCGCGAACTTGAAGACCTGTTGCCCGCCGGAGAGCCTTGCGGAAATTTCCAGGACCCTGGTGTCCGGGTCGTAGCGATGAAGTATGTTCTCGCCCAAGTCGACTCGTCGAACGATCTGCACGTCATGGACGGACTCGAGGCGTCTGGCGATCTCGCCGGCGACGTCGCCACGGTGAAAGCGCATCCGGGCAGTGAGTTCTTCGGCCGCGGTGTCGAGATCGTGGATGTAGTTCTGTCGCTGATAGAAGTAGTCGCGCACTTCCTCGTGCGGCATGGTGATCGAACCGCTGCCGCTGCCGTCCGAGAAACGGTCCTCCGTGGCTGCGGCGAGCTGGGCCGTCGTGTTGCGGAAGCGGCGATGCATGTTCACCATCGCCTTGGCCAGGCCCGGGTGGGTGGAGACCATCTCCGCGATTTCGTGGGCGTCGGCGTCGATACCCATCTCTTGATCGAGGGCAACTTCACGCATTTCCGCGATCAGGCGTGTGTCGTCCTGCGGGGAGAAGAAGGTGGTGTCGACACCGAAGACTTCACTGATTCGCAGGAGCACCGGCACGGTGAGTGGCCGGACGTCGTGCTCGATCTGATTGAGATAGCTTGCCGAGATCTCGAGCGTCTTGGCCAGCGAAGCCTGACTCAACCCGCGCTCGGTCCGCAGTTGGCGGAGCCGGACACCGACAAAGGTTTTCGACATTTTCCCAGGATACGAGTGACAGTCCGGCTTCGCAAAGGTGGGTTCGCAGTCTTCGCACAGGGGCTCCGCCCCCGTGAGTGGTTGAGGAGCCTCGGCACTCCCTAACCACTCACGGGGCCGGAGGCCTAGACCCTGTTCTCCGAACGAGGGGCGCCGATTCCGGGATCGATCTGGAACGGCCCGCTCGACGAGGGTGCAAGGGGGAAGTCGAAGATCGCAGTCGGGAGATAGACCGTCGAACACGAGTTGGGGATATCCACGACACCCGACAGGCGACCCTCGATCGGCGCCGCGCCGAGTAGCAGGTACGCCTGCTCTGGCGCGTACCCGAACTTGGTCAGATACTCGATCGCATGCAAGCACGCACGCTGGTAGGACAGATGTGAATCCAGGTACTTCTGTTCGCCGTCCAACGTGACGGAAGTGCCCGAGAACGCAAGCCACTCGGAATACTGCGGATCCGTGTTGCCCGGCATGAAGATGGCGTTCTCGGAAACGCCGTAGGTATCCATTCCGCCCTTGATGATGTCCACACGAAGATCGATGAAGCCGCCCATCTCGATGGCACCGCAGAAAGTGATCTCTCCGTCGCCCTGGGAGAAGTGAAGATCGCCGACCGACAGATTCGCACCGTCCACGAATACCGGATAGAAGATTCGGCTGCCCTTGGTGAGGTTCTTGATGTCCTGGTTTCCACCGTTCTCGCGAGGGGGAGCGGTGCGCGCCGCCTCGCCGGCCACGCGTGTGTACTCGTCACCGGTCAAGGTTCCCAGTACTGCATCGCGGGGCTCGGGCGGAAGTGCAAGCGGGGGAACCCGATTGGGATCGGTGGCAATGAGGGCGCCCTCGCGGGCATTCCACTTGGCGAGCAAGGCTGCCGACGGAGCCGTGCCCATGAGTCCCGGGTGGACGATGCCCGTGAACGAGACGTGCGGAATGTGACGCGACGTCGCCGTTTGGCCGGAGAAATCCCAGACGGCTTTGTACGCGTCGGGGAACTGTTCGGTGAGGAAGCCGCCGCCGTTGTTCCGAGGGAAGATGCCCGTGTACCCCCAGCCTTGGCCGGCCAACGGACCCGAATCTTCTTGGGGGATAGGCCCGATATCCAAGATGTCGACGATCAAGAGGTCGCCGGGCTTCGCGCCTTCGACGGCAAAGGGGCCGGACAGCGTGTGGACCGTGGTCAGTGGTGCATTGAGAATGTCGTCGGCTGAGTCGTCGTTGTGTATTGCGCCGTCGAACCATTCGCGGCAATGGACACGAAACGCATCACCGGGTTTCACTGTCACCGCCGCTGGGATGTCCGGGTGCCACCGATTGTGGCCGACGATTGCCTGGTCGGTGAATTTCTTGGCGGAATCGAGTGGAAACAGCAGTTCAGGCATATGCACTCCTCATTCTCGAAGAAACGGAAAACTCGTGGCGGCAGGACTTTCGTGTCGGATCGGGACTCACGGCGAGGACGCGCGGTGAGGACGCTCAGGGGCGAGGTAGCTTGCGGTGCAACGGATTGGACGTAGTCGGCGCAGATTGCCGGCCGCGGCCGGGTAGTGACCCACTGACCACGGCAGGCTCGTGAGCCGATCGAGCAGTGCTGTCCAGTAGACCCATCGCGGCCGACGAGCTGTGACTCAACCGGGGAGACGAGACCACCCGCTTGGACTCGAGACTGCACTGGGGGCAAGTAATCGACTGGGGCACTTCGGCCATCGCGAACGACCGCTCGAGCGGGCCGCAGCCGGTACAGCGAAACTCGTACAGAGGCATGCGGTCACGCTATCGGAGGATCCGTAAGTGCGACACTGGAACGACACGCACCGGGTTGCCGATGCCGCAATTGCGCCCGTCAGCGCAAGTACACAACCGCGTTGTCTCCGCCGGTACAGGTGACGATGCCGGAGGTCACCTTGCATGCCATCGTGTACTCCTTGCCGGTCACCGGACTACGTGCGGACACGGTGCTGGATGCACCGGTTGCACCGGAGTTTCCGTAGGCGATCCGAACCGCCTCGGCAAACTCACATGAAGTTTTGCCCCCACTTGTCGCGGACTCTTTGTAACTTCCGGCCGGCTGCCCGCCGGGGCAGGCGGCCGCACCGGCCGGGAAGTTCGCGGCGCGTGTGGTCGTCGGGGATGTCGTGCTGGGAGCGGTTGTCGTGGTGCCGGGTGTGTTCGCGGCGCCGATGGTGGTGTGGGCGGCGCCACCGGCGGCCGAGTTGGGGACGTCCTTCGGCCAGAGGACCCAGGCAAGCCCGCCGAAGAGAGCCAACACAGTGATGACTCCGATTACGGATACCGGAATCACCCAGCCGGGCCGACGCGGCGGCGGATTTCCACGTGGCGGTGCAGGCGGGAATCCCTGGGGCGGGGGATACGACTGCGGCGCGGCTCGGTAGCCCAACTGCGGCGGCTGTGGACCGGATTGCGACCATGCCTGGTTGTTCGGTGGCCGCTGATAGTTGTCCGGCACCGCTTTATCGCCCGGTCGGGGGCGTCGAACGACAAGTCATGGTTCGACAGCATATGGCCGGCGAACGGGTTGTCTCCGGCTTTCCCAGGGGTAGATCCCGGAATTGTCCTAGCGAAGGCTGTTGCCGAGGAGTGATTGCGGTCACTCGCGGGTAGTGAAGTTGGCTCCGAAGTAGCGGACGGGCCTGTTCCGAGTGCCGTGCGAACTGCCCGAATTCGCAAGCGGCGGAGTTGAGTGCATTTCGTTCACAGCCTGCGGTTTCTTTCCTACTCGCCAGTACGGAACCTGTCCGATTGGGTAGTACCAGCCGCGTAGGAATCTTCACAGACTTAGCAAAGTGTGTTGAAAAGGTAGCGAAGATTGGCATTAGCAACAGGTAGACGGCACTTTTTCGATGTGCCATTCTCGGTAAGTACACAAGAAGGGCCTGGCAAGTATGTGAAGTAGTACGCACGTACTGCTCACAACAGGCCGGACCAGCAGATCAAAGAGATGGAGTCTTGATGTCGACCACCGGCACCCCGAAGACCGCAGCTGAGCTCCAGCAGGATTGGGACACCAACCCTCGCTGGAAGGGCGTTACTCGTAACTACACGGCCGATCAGGTCGTCAAGCTCCAGGGCACCGTCGTCGAGGAGCAGACCCTCGCTCGTCGCGGATCCGAGATCCTGTGGGATCTCGTGAACAACGAGGACTACATCAACTCCCTCGGTGCACTTACCGGCAACATGGCTGTGCAGCAGGTTCGCGCCGGCCTGAAGGCCATCTACCTCTCCGGTTGGCAGGTTGCCGGCGATGCAAACCTCTCGGGCCACACGTACCCGGACCAGAGCCTCTACCCGGCCAACTCGGTTCCGACCGTCGTCCGTCGCATCAACAACGCACTGCTGCGCGCCGACGAGATCGCCAAGACCGAGGGTGACACCTCCGTCAGCAACTGGCTCGCTCCGATCGTTGCCGACGCCGAAGCCGGCTTCGGTGGCGCTCTCAACGCTTACGAGCTGCAGAAGGCCATGATCGGCGCCGGCGCTGCCGGTGTCCACTGGGAGGATCAGCTCGCTTCGGAGAAGAAGTGCGGCCACCTCGGCGGCAAGGTGCTCATCCCCACGCAGCAGCACATCCGCACCCTGACCTCGGCTCGCCTGGCTTCCGACGTCGCGGACGTTCCGTCCGTCATCATCGCCCGCACCGACGCTGAGGCCGCAACCCTCATCACCTCCGACGTGGACGAGCGTGACCGCCCGTTCCTCGACGGAACCCGCACGGCTGAAGGCTTCTACGGCGTCAAGAACGGCATCGAGCCCTGCATCGCTCGCGCCAAGGCTTACGCACCGTACGCAGACCTCATCTGGATGGAGACCGGCGTGCCGGATCTCGAGGTTGCAAAGAAGTTCGCCGAGTCCGTTCGCAGCGAATTCCCGGACCAGCTCCTGGCCTACAACTGCTCCCCTTCCTTCAACTGGAAGGCGCACCTGGACGACGCGACCATCGCGAAGTTCCAGAAGGAGCTCGGCGCAATGGGCTTCAAGTTCCAGTTCATCACGCTGGCCGGCTTCCACTCGCTCAACTACGGCATGTTCGACCTTGCCTACGGCTACGCCCGCGAAGGCATGACGGCATTCGTCGACCTGCAGGAGCGCGAGTTCAAGGCTGCCGAAGAGCGTGGCTTCACCGCCATCAAGCACCAGCGTGAGGTTGGCGCCGGCTACTTCGACACCATCGCCACCACCGTTGACCCCAACACCTCGACGGCAGCTCTCAAGGGCTCCACCGAAGAGGGACAGTTCCACTAAGAACTGACTTCGGGTGGGGGAGAGGCTCGGCTTCGGGTCTCTCCCCTGCTTGTATCACCGCACTACTTTCTCTCGTCTTCAAGGCAGTTCCGATTGCGTCGGCCACCAGCGTCGACGCAGTTCGAAGTGCTTGTTTTGCAACACCTTCACCAGACAAACTCCACGAGACAAACAAGGAGCTGACGTGACCAGCGAAAAAATTCAGCGCGTCGGCGTTATCGGCGCCGGAATCATGGGTGCCGGAATCGCCGAGGTGTGCGCCCGCGCACATGTCGATGTTCTGGTCTTCGAGCAGACTCGCGAGCTTGCAGCAGCCGGGCGTTCACGCATCCTGCGTTCGCTCGACCGCGGCGTGAGCAGCGGAAAGATCACAGAACGTGAGCGTGAGCAGGCCGCATGGCGTCTGCGTTTCACCTCCGATCTGGGAGATTTCGCGGACCGCCAGCTCGTCGTGGAGGCCGTCGTCGAAGACGAGAAGATCAAGAGCGAAATCTTCGCCGAGCTCGACGCGGTCGTGACGGACCCGGATGCGGTTCTCGCGTCCAACACGTCGTCGATCCCGATCATGAAGCTCGGCATCTCGACCAAGCGTCCCGAGCGAGTCATCGGCATGCACTTCTTCAACCCGGTTCCGGTTCTGCCGCTCGTCGAATTGGTGACGACGCTCAAGACCAGTGCCTCCGTCTCGCAGCGCGCCGAGGCTTTTGCCAGCGACATCCTCGGCAAGCAGGTCGTCCGCAGTGCCGACCGCTCCGGCTTCGTCGTCAACGCACTCCTGGTGCCGTACCTGCTCTCGGCGATCCGCATGGTCGAGTCGGGCTTCGCGACCAAGGAAGACATCGACAAGGCAACGGTTCTCGGCCTCGCGCACCCCATGGGTCCGCTGGCTCTGACGGACCTGGTCGGACTCGACACCGTCAAGTCCATCGCCGACTCCATGTACGAAGAGTTCAAGGAGCCGCTGTACTCCGCTCCGCCGCTGCTCCTGCGTATGGTCGAAGCCGGCTTGACCGGCAAGAAGTCCGGCGCGGGCTTCTACGAATACGCCGACAACGGTCGCTCCACCAAGCAGGCAAGCTAAGGCCCAACGCCCCTGTGCGCCTTTCTGGTAGTTCCGGCTACCACAAAGGCGCACAGGGCGCTCGCGCCCCTCGGTTAGAAAGGTCGACCGCATGTCCAGCAGCACTGCAGCATTCGGCTCCAGCGTCCTGGGGTATCCGCGCATCGGGCCGCGCCGTGAGCTCAAGCGCGCCCTCGAGTCCTACTGGCACGGCACTTCGGACAAGGACGCACTTCTCGCGGTCGCCAAGGAACTCCAGGAATCGACCTGGAGCGAATTGGCTGCGACGGGATTGAGCCAGGTTCCCGGCAACACCTTCTCCTTCTACGATCACGTGCTCGACAATGCGCTGCTCTTCGGCGCAGTGCCGGAGCGGTTCAAGCCGCTCGAGGGCGCCCTCGAGCCGCTCGATTTCTACTTCACGATGGCCCGTGGCCGCCCGGACTTCCCGCCTCTCGAGCTGGTGCGCTTCTTCGGTACGAACTACTACTACCGTCAGCCCGAGATCGACGCGAACACGGTGTTCTCGCTCAACTCGGATGCACTTCTCGACGAGTTCGAACGTGCGAAGGCGCGCGGCATCGAATTGCGCCCCGTCATCATGGGGCCCGTCTCGCTGCTTCTGCTTTCGAAGGTCGGACCTGCCACCGAGAAGTCCGATCCGAACTTCACCCCGCTCGACCTGTTGGACGCGCTCCTGCCCGAGTACGAGAAGCTCTTCGAGCAGCTCGCCAAGGCCGGTGCGACCTGTGTTCAGTTGGACGAGCCTTCGGTCACCGAGGACCGCACCCCCGAGGAGCTAGCCGCTCTGGGACGTGCGTACGAGAAGCTTTCGACGGCCCCGCTGCGCCCGCGCCTGTTGGTGACGGGTCCGTACGGCAAGTTCGGCGAAGCCCTCAACATCTTGGCGCCCACCAAGATCGAAGCCTTCGGTCTGGACCTGGTGCACGGCAAGATCACGGCCGAGGAACTGGCCGCGGTGCCGAACATCAAGCGCAAGCGCATCTACGCGGGCGTCGTCGACGGTCGCAACGTCTGGCGCGTCGACAGGTTCAACACCTTGACGTACCTGAACGAACTCAAAGACGTTGTGCCTGACCTCGTCGTCTCCACGTCGTCGTCGCTGCTGCACGTGCCGTACGACGTGCTCTCCGAGTACGACATTCCGGGAGACGTCGCAGACCGTCTGGCTTTTGCGAAGCAGAAGGTCGGCGAAGTCGTCTCACTGGCGAAGGCGCTCACCGAAGGTCCTTCGGACAAGTGGCGTAAGCGTCCGACGAAGGTGCACTTCAAGCTCAAGCACGCTGTCCGTGCTCGGGTGAACGCGATCAAGCCCGAAGATCGTGTGCGTGCACCGTACGAGGAGCGTCGTAAGGCTCAGCAGGAACGGTTGAATCTGCCGTTGGTGCCGGCCCAGACACTGGGTTCGTTCCCGCAGACCGACGCGATTCGCCAGGCTCGTTACGAACTCGGCCAGGGGCGTTTGGAGTGGGACGACTACTACAAGCGCATCCAGGAAGAGATCGAGCGCACAATCCGTCTGCAAGAGGACATCGGTCTCGATGTTTTCGTGCACGGCGAGCACGAGCGCAACGACATGGTCCAGTACTTCGCCGAACTGCTCGAGGGCTATGCCTTCACGCACAACGGTTGGGTTCAGGCCTACGGATCTCGGTGCACGCGTCCGCCGATTCTCTACGGCGACATCGCACGTCCGAAGCCGATGACGGTCGAGTGGATTGCGTACGCGCAGTCGCTGACCGACAAGCCGGTCAAGGGCATGCTGACGGGTCCGGTCACCATGATCGCCCGTTCGTTCGTTCGCCAGGATCAGCCGCTCTACGAAACGGCAGAGCAACTGGCACTTGTCATTCGAGACGAAATCGCGGATCTTGAAGCTGCCGGAATCGCCATCATCCAGGTGGACGAACCGGCAATTCGTGAACTGCTGCCACTGCGTGAGGACGGCCGGGAGGCCTACCTGGAGTGGGCCGTCGACGCGTTCCGTCTGGCAACAGGTGGAGCGAAGCCGGAAACACAGATCCACACACATTTGACGTACTCCGCTCGGTCGTCGGTGGTCGACGCCATCGAACGGTTGGACGCCGATGTGACGGCTATCGTCGCGACCCGCTCCATCACGTGGGTTCTCGAAGCACTCAAGGAAGGCGCGCTCACGCACGGCGTCGGCCCCGGTGTCTACGAATCTCGCTCGGCTCGGATTCCCGACATCGACGAACTCGACGAATTGCTCACTGAGGCAAGCGAATCGATCTCTCTCGATCGCTTGTGGGCAAACCCGGACGGCGGCCTCAAGACCCGCCATCCGTGGCAACTCGAGCCTTCGCTGCGCAATATGGTTGCGGCCGCGAGGCGCCTGCGTCGTCGGGCCGAGCAAGCCGAGCGCGACGCCGGGTAAGTCACGTAAAGAACAAGTCATGGAGGGGCCTGCGAGTTGCAGGTCCCTCCATGCACGGGTAGGCATGTGTGCATGGTTACTGCTGCTGCTTATGCCGCGACGTCCGCTGACGGTCCCCTCGAGAAGACCACTGTCGAACGCCGCGAGCTCGGTCCACTGGACATTCTCATCGACATCAAATTTGCCGGCATCTGCCATTCCGACATCCACACCGCTCGCAACGAGTGGGGCGGAGCGAAGTACCCGATCGTCCCCGGACACGAAATCGCCGGCGTCGTCGCCGCCGTGGGGTCCGATGTCACCAAGCACAAGGTCGGCGACCGAGTGGGCGTCGGCTGCTTCGTCGACTCGTGCGGGGAGTGCGACGCCTGCACCGCCGGTGAAGAGCAGTACTGCCGCAAGGGTGTGACGGGTACGTACAACGCCACCGGCCGCGACGGCGAGCGCACTCAGGGTGGCTACTCGACGCACATCGTCGTCACCGAGCACTTCGTGCTCTCGATCCCGGAGGGCATCGAACTCGACGTTGCAGCGCCGCTCCTGTGCGCGGGCATCACCTTGTACTCACCGCTGCGGCACTGGAATGCCGGCCCCGGCAAGAAGGTCGCCATCATCGGGTTCGGCGGCCTCGGTCACGTCGGTGTGAAGATCGCCAAGGCGCTCGGCGCGGAAGTCACCGTCCTGAGCCAGACGCTCGGCAAGAAGGAAGACGGCCTTCGTCTCGGTGCCGATCACTACTACGCGACCAGCGACCGTGAGACGTTCAAGGCTCTTCGTGGCGAGTTCGACCTGATCCTCAACACGGTCTCGGTCAACCTCGACATCGACGCCTACATGTCCTTGCTCGCCATCAACGGCACTCTCGTCGAACTCGGCCTGCCCGAGAAGCCGATCGAAGTTCGAGCATTCTCGCTCGCCGCAAACCGTCGTAGCCTCGCCGGCTCCATGGTCGGCGGTATCCCGCAGACACAGGAGATGCTCGACTTCTGCGCCGAGCACGGCATCGGCGCAGAAATCGAACTGATCCCGGCGAGCGACATCAACGACGCTTACGAGCGCGTGATCAAGAGCGACGTCCGATACCGATTCGTGATCGACACCGCAACAATCTGACCCGCTCGGTCCTGCTCAGTCGAATTGTTCGCGGAGCTCAGTCGAGTTGCTCGCGAAGATTACTCAATGTCTTCGCGAGCAACCTCGACACGTGCATCTGGGACACACCGACTTTCTCGGCGATCTGTGTCTGCGTCAGATTTCCGAAGAATCTGAGCATCAACACCGTCCGCTCTCGCTCGGGCAGCTTGTCGAGAAGCGGACGCAACGCCTCGTGATTCTCGACGTTCTCGAGAGCTGCGTCGTAGTCACCGAGTGTCTCCACGAGCGGGAGATCGTCGGTGTGATTGGACGCGGCACCGTCGACTGAGACCGTCTGATACGCGTTGCCGGCGATCAAGGCCTGGGCAACTTCTTCGCGTTCGATCCCCAACGTCTCGGCCAACTCGTCGACGGTCGGCGCGTGCCCGAGCTGTTGTGACAGCTCGCTGATGGCCTGCCCGAGTTGGAAGTGCAACTCCTTCATCCGGCGGGGAACCCGCAATGCCCAACCGGTGTCGCGGAAGTGTCGTCGAACCTCGCCCATGACGGTGGGAACTGCGAACGAGACGAAATCGGATCCGCGCGTGGAATCGAAACGGTCGACGGCGTTGACCAGACCGAGACGCGCCACCTGAACCAGATCGTCGTGTGCCTCGCCACGACCGTCGAATCGTCTGGCGATGTGCTCGGCCAACGGTAGGCATCTGGTGATGAGTGCAGTGCGCACTCGTTCGTACTCCGGGCTGTGGGGCTCGAGGGTCCGCAGTTCCTCGAAAACTGGTATTACGTCCCGATATTCGTCGGTGGACCGCCGACGCGGGCGTGACGGGCCGTCTGCGGAAGCGGTCACAGGCGCCCGCTGAGGGCCTTGGTGAACTTCATGGTGGTGATGTAGCCGACGCCGCCGAGGTTCTCTTCCTGGTCGAGCGAAATCGAATCGGTGAGTTCGGTGAGGATGTGCCACCCGAACGAACGCTGACTGCTGTCCTCGTACTCCGTGGTCGTCGTGGACACGGACACGTGCAATTGCGGGGGCGTGAAGACGAACCGACACACCAGAACCGAATCAGGCGCAGCGCGAACGATCAGATGCGTACAGATTTCGTCCATGGCCAGTTTGATGTCGGCGATGGCGTCGAGGTCGAAGTTTTCCTGAATGGCAACGGTGGCGGCCAGTGCACGCAAAATCGACAGCTGATCGAGAGTCGCTTGAATCCTCAACTCCACAACTGGCTGAGTCTGATCCTGATCGGGCTCGAGTGCGCTGAGGTGTGCCATAAGTTCTCCGGATCGTCGTACCAGGGGTCGCGGTGAAGTCTGGTGCCGAGAACGATACCCATCCCGACCTTCACAGTGACCCCCGAACACGAAATTTGGTCGATGGTGGTGCCGGGGTAAACGACACGATTCTGCTCACGACCGTTGGCGATCGCAACATCGGATTACCTCGCGGAACCGCAGACCAAACCACATTTTTGTTCGGAACACCGAAACGAATGGTCGCAACGCACTTGTGACGTCCGTCATGCTGGCGTACTGTTTCAAACCGAGGTTGAGCACACAGCCGATGAGGGATTTATCCGTATTTCTGGAGACCCGTTCATCGTGCGTCTCCTTCGGAGGTCCCTTCTCTTTTGCAGAGTGTAAACCGTTGCGGGATGGGAGAACCATGACTGTTGTTCCAGGATCATCTATTTCAGGCTTTACGAACGCGGCGAAGGGATCGGTAGACTACGGACCTCCCGCGACCGGGACAGCGACCGCATCGTTTCACGCGCACCGTATCAGTGCACACACCGCTGTGATCAAAGTTCGTGGTGAGATCGATCTGATGAGCGCCAATGCTTTTCGTGACTTCTTGACGTACCACGTGGCCGCGGACCGGACGCTGGTCGTCGATCTATCCGAACTCGAATTCATGGGGACGTGCGGCTTGTCGGTGCTGTCGGTCCTGTCGACTCGATCACGCGACGTGGGCGGCACACTCGCGCTCGTCTGCGCCCGCCCGGTGCAAAGGTTGCTCAAAGCAGCTGGTCAGGAGTCGATGTTTGCCTGCTACGAGTCGCTCGATCATGCAATCGGACTCGAAGAGACCCGACGTTTCCCCGCTTGATCACGCAGTTTCAGTCCAAGCTTCGTGAAATTCAGTTTCGTAGAGCCCGTCAGCGTCAGTGCACTTCACTTCGGTGAGTGCCCTTGTGTTGGCGGGCTCTCGGCGGTGCTGTGACGCAGCGGCCGTAGGTGCGGACCACTTCGGTGGCGACGTGATCCCACGAATACGATTCGCACGCTCGGGCCCGGCTCTGCCGTGCAAACGCCGCGCCTTCGTCCTCGTCGTCGAGAAGATGGCGGACTGCGCGCGCGGTTTCCACCGGGTTGTTGACCGGGACCCGACGCCCGGTGAGTCCGTCGATCACCGTATCCCGCAGTCCGCCAACAGGAGTCGCGACTACGGGAACTCCGCACGCCATTGCTTCCAGTGCCGCGATTCCGAACGGTTCGTATCGAGGGGTGCACACGAGGGCGTCGGCCGATCGCATCAGTTTCGGTAGTTGGCGGTGCGGAACCCGTCCCAACAATTGGACGCGATCTGCGACGCCGAGGCGCTCGGCGAGCTTGACCAAGCGGATCGCCACTTCGTCGGTGCTCAGTTGCGCGACGGGTGGCCCGCCGATCACCACCAACTCCGTATCCGGCAGCGAAGCCAGCGCGGCGACGGCAACATCGAAGCCCTTCTGCTCCACCAGTCTTCCGACGCAGATCAATCGATGCGGTGCGGTTTTCTTCGCGGCGGGTCCCTCCGGGGTGAATGCTTCGGTGTCCACGCCCGAGGGCACCATCGTGGTCCGTGATCGTGGTGATCCCTGCCGGACCAGATCGAAGATTTCGTCCGAACTGGTCGCGATGACATGGGTTGCGCCCCTGGCGATCAACGGTTCCAGGTGAGTCCGCTCCGAGGGGCTGTCGTCGGCTGCTCCGAGGTGGCGGTGCGCCGCAGATCCCAGGGAATGGAATGTCTGAAGTACGGGGATGCCGAGCGATCGGGTCGCGAGTTCCGTTGCCACACCGGACATCCAGAAGTGCGAGTGCACCACATCGGGTCGGTCGGTACTCCACTGAGCGCGCAGAATGCTGGCAAAGGTTCCAAGGTGAGGGAGGATATCGGCATCCGGGAGAGCCTGCGTCGGGCCGGCCTCGAGATAGTCGACGGAGTACCCGGCGCGGGCGCGAACGCGGTCCGGCCCACCGACGTGGGCACGCCTGGTGAAGACGGTGACGTCGTGTCCGGCACGAACCAAGGCGGCAGACAGTTCGTCGACGTGCAGGTTCTGTGCACCGGCTGCCGAGCAGCCCACCGGTGCGAGTGGATCGGCGTTCACCGACACCATGGAGATCTTCAGCATTCGTCCGGGAGCCATAGCGGGCGAGTACTTCATCGGGTCCCCTCTCCACTTGATCGGTTCGTCTGGGGATACCCGGAGTCCGTGATCTGAACCGGGTTTCGACGCGGTCAGCGCTGGGCACATTCCAAACACGATGGCGAGGAGTGAGGTTCGATGACAGAACAAATGCTGGTCGACGCAACCGTCGGACTCGGGTTCGAGCGGTACGTACAACGGGTGGCGGTCGGTGTGGGGGCCGGCATCGAGCAGTGGTGTTGCAGGCGCGAGCACCCTCTGGAGGCTTACATCGCATTGGACCGAACTGTGCCGCGTTTCCCCGGGCGCGAGGTGGCTTTGCTGTGGGAGGAGACGTGCGGTTGGGCCCTGGCCGTGGAGACCAGATCAGGGGAGGACCTCATCGTTCTCGGATATCTGGGCGAACACGCAGTGCCGACCCCGGACGCCGTCGCCGATTTTGCCGCGACACTGGGCACGCGCAGCCCACACTGGGTCATGAACAGACCATTGGCGGATTCGGACGAGACCGCGCGAGAACTGCGGAGCTACTCCGGAAGTGCTTACGCCTGAACAGTATCGAGGTCCGATCGGCTCAGTTGACTACATCCAGGATGGGATCGAGAACCGGAGTCGCTGCAGCCTCGACGGCCGGATCGTCCATGAGCTTGAAAACGATGTGACCACCGAGCGCGCCACCGACACCGACCGCGGTGAGCCCCAGCACCGACAGCACTCGCGCCAGCGCGAGTGAGTCCTTTCCGCGTAGCCTGTACGACGCCGCAAAAGACCAGATCCCCACTGCATTCGACGCCGCGTGCACCAGTCCCACTCGGCGTGCGACGTCGCCACGTTCGGACCAGTCCAGCCATCCCGTCAGCAAAGCCGGCGGAGTCGAAACCAATCCGAGCCCGATCAGCCGTCGTGCAGTCTGCGGATCGCCTAGAACATCGAAGATCAACGAAGCCGTCCACGCGCCCGCGGGAATGGTCACGAGGGCAGGATGGATGGGATGCCCGACGGCGGCGCCGCGCAGAAGTGCCGCGACAGTGCGCGATCGGTCGGATCGCTCCGTGATCTCGAGGATTCTGCGCCTGAGGCCAGTGGACGGACCGTCCAGTCCGCGAGCGGATTCGATTCCGCGATAAAGAGTTCCGATGTCCATGTAATTCGGCTACCCGGCGTAGACGTCGGGAAACCTCGAGGCGGCAGTGTCTTGTCGACCGTCATGCTCCGGCGTACGGTCGAAACGAAAGAGATCCGACCGGAGGAGCGAACGATGAAGCTCAATCTCTTTGCAGCGTGGGCGTCGTATTTCCTGGTGCTGGCCACAGTGGTCTGCCTCGGCAGTTTTCTGGTGGCGGCAGGTTCAGGCCAGGGTGGTTGGGCATTGATCGCCGGCCTCGCCGGCGTCGCGTGCATCGGCCTCGCGGTAGCCCTGTACGCCAGTACTGTGCGTCACGATCACAAAGTGCACCGCGAATCCCCACACCTGTTCTGATCGGGCCTGCTTCTGATCAAGACTGTGCGAGTCGTGCCTTCTCCACCTCGATGTCGAAGTCGGCAGGGGGCCAGTCGAGATCGAGCTTTTCCAGAGCGTCGATCAGTAGCTCCGTGACCGCAATGCGGCTGTACCACTTCCGATCACACGGCACGACGTACCACGGCGCGTGCTCGGTCGACGTCTTGTCGAGCATTGCCTGATACGCCTGTTGATATGCAGGCCACAAACCGCGTTCGGTCACGTCGCCGGGGTTGTACTTCCAATACTTGTCCGGGCGGTCGAGACGTTCTTCGAGTCGCTTCTTCTGCTCGTCGAGCGAGACGAACATCGCGACTTTCACGATGGTGGTTCCGGCGTCGACGAGTTCCTTTTCGAACTGGTTGATCTCGTCGTAGCGCTTGCTCCAGACATCCTCCGGGACAAGATCGTGGACGCGCACTACCAGGACGTCCTCGTAGTGGGAGCGATCGAACACACCGAGATAGCCGCCGCGGGGGAGTTCCTTCTTGATCCGCCAAAGGTAGTGATGTTGCTTTTCCTCTTCGGTCGGGACGCCGAAGGCCGCGTGCTGAACTCCCGAAGGATCCACGTGACCGATCACGTGTCGGACCATGCCGCCCTTGCCTGCGGTGTCCATTCCTTGCAGGACCAGCAGGACTGAACGACTGTCCCCTGACCGGCCGTTGGCGTACAGCAACTCCTGCAGGTCGGACAGAACCGCGCCGCGCTCCTCGAGCAGACGTTCGCCGTCAGCTTTGTTTCCGGTGAATCCCGGAGTGCTGTTGCGATCGAGTTGATCGAGTTCGAACCCGGGCTCCGCCCGCAGGGTCTTGGCGGCCGGTGTTTCCCACAGCGAGTCTTGTGCCATGCCGAAAGAGTGCCACAGGATCGCGCCCGGCGGCTCGAAAGTTCGGTCTCGGGCGAGTCAGTCCTCGGCAGGCTTGACGAGGGGATGCGGAACCGACTTGAACTTGGCCGGTGATCCGTTGACCGCCGCTATGCCGGTGATGCCGCCCCACGTCATCATCGTGAGGTAGTCGATCAGCGATTCTGCGGACATCGACTTGTTGGAGATCCACCAGTGCGTCGCGAGCTGAATTCCGCCGACGATCCCGAACGCCCACGGCAGCGAACCGCCGGAATCCATCTCCATCTCGCGAAGACGATTGCCCAACACCGTGGAGAGCAATTCGGCGATCATGCGCTCGGAATCGGCAACGACGTCGCGGTTGGCGCCGGCGCCGTTGGCCATGACGTAGAGGTAGATGTCGGGGTCGGATGCCACCGTCTCGACGTATGCGGTGATGCTCGCCTGAGTGAGTTCGAAATCGTCGAGATCGCCACTGATCGCTTCGTAGATACGCGGCGACAGGATGGTCTCGACGTACCGCATCATCGTGGCGGTCGTGAGGTCGCTCTTGTCGGCGAAGTATCGGTAGAGCACGGTCTTGGAGACACCGATCTCGGACGCGATCTCGTCCATGCCGATCTCACGGCCGCGCGCGCGGATGGCGGCGATGGTGCCGTCGACGAGTTCCTCGCGGCGAGCGATCTTGTGCTCACGCCAACGACGCTTCCGACCGTCGGATTTCTCGGGCTTCGCATCAGCAACGACTGGGCCGTCTACCTGCTCGTTGTCCTGCACGGCATTCTTGGCCACGAGTCATCTCATATCTGTGGTGCGAGCCACGTCCGATCGGTCTACTTTCCGGTCCAGCTTAATGTCCGCGCCTTTATCTCGGGCACTCACATCCGCAGTTCGGGGGATTAGGTCCTGCAGAATCGGACTTCGTGTCGCTCGCGCTACGCCGCGTCACACCTTTCGGCACAATGGCGAGGGTGCAGCAACTGAGCCTCTCCGCCTTCGACGACGCCGCCAAGCGTCGGGACCTTCGCAAGATGAAGGTCTTCGCTACTGGCCTTCTGGGCTTCGCGACGGTGGTCTACATCTTCTGCCGGTGGCAGGAATCCCGCGGCGCCGGAGAGTGGGTCGGGTACGTCCGGGCCGCGTCCGAGGCAGGCATGGTCGGCGCGCTTGCCGACTGGTTTGCCGTCACCGCGCTCTTCCGTCATCCGATGGGCCTTCCCATCCCGCACACTGCCATCATCAAGCGTAAGAAAGACCAGCTCGGAGCCAGCCTGAGCTCATTCGTCGGTCAAAACTTCCTGGCTCCCGAGGTTGTGTCGGCCAAGGTGCAGCAGGCGCAGATTCCGCTGCGGCTCGGCACGTGGATGGCCGAACCTGCCAACGCCGCTCGCGTCGCCGCCGAGACGTCGACGGTCTTGCGCGGCATGGTCGAGGTTCTTCGCGACGAGGACATCGCCCAGATCATCGACAACACGATCGTGAAGCGTCTGGCCGAGCCCATGTGGGGACCGCCGATCGGCCGAGTGCTCGGTGAACTTCTCAAGGACAACAAGCAACTGCCGATCATCGAATTGCTTGCCGAGCGGGCACATCAGTGGGCTCTCGGCAGCCAGGAGACGATCGATCGTGTGATCGTTCGCGATTCGCCCGCGTGGTCGCCGAAGTTCGTCGACGCCATGCTGGGGGAGAAGATATACAAGGAACTCGTCGAGTTCACCTGGAAGGTCCGTTCCAACCCCGAACACGAGGTACGCCTCGCCGCCAACCGCTTCCTGATCGACTTCGCCGATGATCTGCAGAACGACCCGGAGACCATCAAGAAGGCCGAGGGGATCAAGGCCGAGATCATGGGTCGCGAGGAAGTGACGGGTCTGGCGTCGTCGACATGGCAGGTTGCCAAGCGGCTCATCATGGAGTCCGTCGACGATCCGAACAGCACCCTGCGGACCAAGGTCGCCGAGAACGTGGCCGGCTTCGGAGTCAGGCTGCGTGACGACGAGTCCATGCGTGAGAAGGTCGACGGCTGGCTGGTGCAGGGCACCAAGTACATCGCGGAGAACTACACCGACGAGATCACTGGAGTCATCAGTGACACCGTCGAGAGGTGGGACGCCGACGAGGCGAGCCAGAAGATCGAGTTGCAGGTCGGTCGAGATCTTCAGTTCATCCGTATCAACGGCACCGTTGTCGGCTCGATCGCCGGGCTGCTGATCTACACGATTTCGACGCTCATCTTCGGCTGAGCTGTCCGGTATGTGACGTCCACCACGAGTGCTAGCAGTAGTGCTTGCAATAGTTAGCACCCTCTCCTATTCTGGGAAATGTCCACTGGAAAGGGAGGACGCAATGCCAGCGAAGTCGACGAACTCCGATGACGGAGATCGTGAATCATCCGGTGCCGCAGCCGGAGCAAGCGACTTGGCAGCTCGCGTCGTCAGCTCTGCGGCACACGACATCGGGGGGTTCATTCGTGCACAGCGGGAAGCCGCCCAAGTTTCGATGCGCCAACTCGCTCAACTCGCCGGCGTCAGCAATCCGTATCTGAGTCAGATCGAACGCGGATTGCGCAAACCGTCGGCGGACGTACTGGCGCAAATCGCCAAGGGCCTTCGAGTCTCATCAGAAGTGCTGTACGTCCAAGCGGGATATCTCGAGCAACGCCCGCACAGTCCCATCAGGGACGCGGTGTTGGCCGAGACGGCCATCAACGAACGGCAGAAGCAAGTACTGCTCGAAATCTACGACTCGTTCTGTCGCGAGAACGAGTCGTCACGACCAGCCGCAGCGCCCGATTTCGCTGAATCGGCCGCAATTCCAGACACCGAGACTTCACTAGGAGAACAAGATGACTGACAAGAACGCCATCGACAGCGTCAAGACCTCGCTCTACGCCGCCGTCGGCGCAGGCGACCTGGTTGTCCAGGCCGTGGCCGATGTAGTTGCTCAGGTTCGTGAGCGCGCCGAGAACACCCAGGGCGATGTCAACGGCCGTGTCGACGGTGCTCGCGAGAAGCTCGCTTCCGTCCAGGGTGACGTTGCCGAGAGCGTCGATGCGCTGCGCGAGCGTCTCGCCGGCCTGCCGTCCGAGCTGCCCGAAGAGCTCGCCGAGCTGCGCGAGAAGTTCTCACCCGAGGAACTCCGCAAGGTCGCCGAGGCATACCTCAAGGTTGCCGGAGATCTGTACAACTCCCTCGCAGAACGTGGCGAAGACGCAGTCGAGCGCATCCGCAAGCAGCCCGCAGTCGAAGAAGGCATCGCTGCTGCAGAGTCGGCACTCGGCGACGCCGTCGAGCTGACCGAAGACGCACTCGGAACCGTTGCTCGTCAGACGCGCGCCGTAGGCGAGCAGGCTGCCAAGCTGGCCGGCCGCGCTGCCGGACGCATCTCCGACACCGCAGAAGAGGTCGGCGAGAAGATCTCTGACGCCGGTGAGAAGATCGCCGACGCAGGCGACGAGGCTGCACTGAAGGTCCTCGACCTCGGTGACCAGGCTGACGAGGCTTCCAAGGAAGCTGCCGCTCGCGTGACTGCTGCTGCTTCCGACGTCCAGGAGCGCGCGACCACCGCCGCGAAGAAGGCCGCTCCGGCCAAGGCTGCACCCGCCAAGGCTGCTCCGGCCAAGGCCACCGCACCGGCTCCGGCCAAGAAGGCTGCTCCGGCCAAGAAGGCCTGATTTGCCCAGCTCCACCTGACGAAGGCTCCCGCGCTCAGCCGAGTGTGGGAGCCTTCGTGTTCGTCGGGAACCGGATGAGAACTTAGGATGTAGTTGTGACTCAAGTCGATGGGCTAGTCGGTCTGATCTTTCTCGCACTCAAAGTGCTCGCATTGGTGGGTGCTGTCTACGCGATCGTTCATGCCGTCAGGCAGCGTCCTGACGCTTTCACCGCGGTCAACAAATTGACCAAGCCGATCTGGCTGGGAATTCTGATCGTCGCGGCGTTGATCCTCTTGGCGACGTCCCCTGTCGGGCTCCTGGGCATCATCGCGGTCGTTGCAGTGTGCGTGTATCTCGTCGACGTTCGCCCGCGGGTGGACGACATTCAGCACGGCGGTTCTCGCTGGTAGTTTGCCGCACTCCCGCTCATTCCGAGCCGTGGTTCCCGGCTCATGGTGTGCTGCCCCACTCTTCTCTCCAACGCTGACAACGGGCGTTGTTCGAGTGATAGTGTCGGTTAACGGCAGTCACACATAGATTGCATCCGTCTGTCGTCAGCAGCAGTCAGGGGTAAATGCATGTCCAGTCGTTCGCGCACCACAGAGCTTCGAGTACTGGCAGGCGCCGTCGGAGTGGGAGCACTCGTCGCGGCCGTCGCTGGGATCCGTCATCGGCGATCCACGCGTGGGTTGACTCTTTCGAGCGACGTCGAGCCCAATGCACTCCTGAAGACTCCGACTCTCAAAGCTGACATCAGCGAACTGACCACCGACGACGGTGCGATCATCAATGTCCGGGCTTACGGTCCCGTCGACGGCGATCCGATCGTTCTCAGTCACGGCTGGACGTGCTCCACCGAATTCTGGTACCCGCAGGTCAATGCGCTTGCCGGCGAATATCGCGTCATCACCTACGATCAGCGCGGTCACGGCCGCAGCACCGTCGGCAATCTTCCGCTCGGCCCGGACGTCCTTGCCGACGATCTCTCTGCAGTGCTGGCGGCCACGGTTCGCGAGGACAAGAAGGCCGTCATCGTCGGTCACAGCATGGGCGGGATGAGCATCATCGCCTGGGCAGGTCGTCACCCCGACGAGGTCAAGAAGTACGCGTCGGCGGTCATGCTCGCGAGCACCGCGAGCGAAAGGTTGATCGCCGAGACCACGGTCATCCCACTGCCCAATCGTTTCCCTCGCGTGCCGGTCCCCGTGGGCCGCGCCATCCTCAGTTCGCCCGTTCCGTTCGTCTCCTCGGGCGCCATGACGAAGGCGATCCAGTACGTCTCGATGTCACCGAACGCGACCAAGGCCGAGATTCAGTTCTGCGAGAACATCGTTCGTGAGTGCAAGCCCCGCATCCGTGGAGGTTGGGGAGCAGCGCTGAGCACCCTCGACATTCACGAGGGACTCGACAATCTCGAAGTGCCGACCACCGTGCTCGTCGGTTCGCTCGATCGGCTCACTCCGCCGGTCCATGCGCGCAAGCTTGCGCAGGTCCTCGACGACGCCGGCAACCTCGAACGGTTGATCGTGTTGCCGGGCGTCGGTCACATGTCGTCGATCGAGAACATCGACGAGTTCGACAAGGAAATCGTGCGACTGCGCAATCTCTAGCGCGCGGTGACTCCGAATCTGCGTAGTTCGAGAGCCGGATTCTTCATCCGAACCTCCGCGATTCGTTCGAGGGAGACGGTTGCAGTCGCCATACCCACGCGTTCTCCCAGAGATGCGACGATGACGCCCATCGGATCCACAATCATGCTCGCGCCTGATCCCGCCGGTGCGCATTGGTCGGCCGCCGCGACGTAGATCGTGTTCTCGATCGCGCGGGCGCGGACGAGAGTTGTCCAGTGATCTTCCTTCAACGGACCGGGCACCCACTCTGCCGGGAGGAGGAGAACGTCGGCGCCTGCATCGACGATCCGTCGTGTCGTTTCCGGGAAGCGAAGGTCGTAGCAAGTCTGAAGACCGAACCGGACGTCTTCCACGACAAAGGTTTCGGGGTCGTGAATCTCACCGGCACGGACGACGTCCGATTCCTTGTAACCGAAAGCGTCGTACAGGTGCAGCTTGCGGTAGATCGCAACGACACCGAGTTTCGGGGCCAGGGCGACCAAGGTGTTCGAGATCTTGTCGGAGCCCGTAACTGCCTCGTTGATCCCGGCGACGATGTGAATGCCGAGAGTTGTTGCGAGGTCTGCCAGCGCTGAGACGAATTCGCCGTCGAGCGACTCGGCGGTCAAGACGAAACGTGAGTCCATGCTCGGCGCCGTGAACATCGCGTACTCGGGAGCGACCACGATGCGAGCACCGGATTCCGCCGCTTCGCTTGCCAGTTTCGTGAGTTGCTCGAGATTCGACTGCTTGTCGAGTCCTGGGGCGTACTGTGCGATTGCTACGTCGACCATGTGGTTGTGCCTTTCTGGGCTTGGGGCGCCGGCATTCTCTCGATCTTGCCGAGCACCACGGTGTAACAGAAGATTCCGCCGATGAGTACCGCACCGGTCGCGATGAACGCGCCGGCGAACGAACCGGTGGCGTCGACCACCATGCCGGTCACGATGGGCGCCGCGATTCCGAGCAGATTCGCCACGAAATTGACGATGCCGCCGAGCGACCCGGTGTATCCCTCCGGCGCGATGAGCGCCACGATGGACGAACCTGCGGGGACCGACACTGCCAGTCCTGCGGCTCCGATCGAGAGGAAGATCAGGGCGACTGCGATCGATCCCGCGTATGCCGCTCCCGTGACAGCAAGTGATGCCAGGAGGCTGACCACGAGGACCGTACGGCGGACCTTGGTGACGTCACCCGTTTTGGCCAACCACCTGTCCATCAGGATGCCGGCGATGAGGAACTGTGCGATCACGGCGACGAGCCACGGGATCATCGTGTAGATGCCGCCCTTGAGGAGGTTGACCCCGAAACTCTTCTCCAAGTAGGCGGGGAGCCAGGTCAAGAGCACGTAGTAGGCGTACGTATAGGACGCGTACCCGAGTGCGAGTCCCCAAGTCTTGCGTCGCCGCAGGAGGTAGCCCAAACCATTGAGCGAACCGCTGGTTTCTGCGTCCTCGTCTTCGGCGCCGCCCTCGCGGATGTAGTCGAACTCCGCTTGGCTCAGCCGACCTTTCGCCAGTGCCTCTTTGGGCGTCAGATACAGCAGCCACCAAATCGCGAGGTAGGCCACGGAGAGGATGCCGGTGAAGATGAAGGCCGCGTGCCAGCTGAACGTCGTGACCAAGAACGCCATGATCGGGATGCCGATCACGTTCGAGATCTTGGCGCACCCGTCGAAGATGGAAGTCGCGGTCCCGCGCTCCTGCTTCGGGAACCATTGGCCGATTGCTTTCCAGCCGGCCGGGACAGTAGGCGCTTCGCCGACACCGAGGACGAGTCGGGCGACCAGGAGCATTCCCAGTCCACCTGCCGCAGCGGAGGCGAACGACGCCACGGCCCAGAGAAACGCGGCAGCTCGATTGACCCACCGCACGCCGATGCGGTCGATGAACGAACCGATCGGCATCTGGAGCATGGCGTACGTCCACAGGAACGCGGACGAGACCATTCCCATTTGCGAAGCGCTGATGTCGAAGTCGCGCATGATCTCCGGTGCGGCAATGGAGAGGTTCACGCGGTCGATGTAGTTGACGAACATGCCGACGCCGAGAACTCCGGCGATACCCCAACGGGCACGGCCGATCTTCGGCGGGACGGCCGCCTTTATCGGTGACGAGCCGGGTTCCGAGGTTTGTGTTGTCATCGAGACTCCCGAATCCGAGTGATCTGATCGAGCGGTCCGGCAAAGCCGGCAGCGAGGGCACCGTGCTGCATGATCAACGCCATCTGATCAGCGCCGTGTCGGACGGCAAATTCTTTCTCTTCCACGCTCCACGCCGGCAGTACCCACGGCTTGCCTGCTTCGGCTGCCGCTGCGGCAACGATAGCGAGGTCGGCAAAATCGCCCTCGTTACGTGCGTATGCACCGCGTTCTCGGCGCAGCGAAAGATCAGACGGGCCCACGAAGACGCCGTCGACGGTGTCCAGTGCCAGGATGTCTGCGATGTTCTCGATTGCTCCGGCGTCCTCGATCATCGGGTAGCAACGGGTGAAGGTGTCCTGGCGACGGACCCAGTCGTCGGTGAAACCGCCGTAGTTGGTCGTGCGCCCGCCGGCGAAACTACGGTCGCCTAGCGGTGGGAATTTGGCGAACGCAGTGACTTCCTTTGCATGGGAAGCATTTTCGATGTGCGGAATGACAACGGCAGTGGCGCCGAAGTCGAGAGCCTGCTGAATGGGTCCGCGCTCGGGTCCCAGTACTTTCGCGAGAACCTCCATTTCCAGGCCGCGAAGGAAGGGGATGAATCGCTCGAGGTCGGCAAGGTCGAACGACCCGTGTTCGATGTCGAGGATCGCCGCGCCGTAGCCGAGCCCACGCGCAATTTCTGCTGCGGCAAAGCTTGGATCGGACAGCCAGATCGCGTGACGGCGGTCGGCGGGAGTGCTGAACATGCTGGTGGGCTCCTTGGCAGTAGGGATTTTACGACTGATCTGATCGGTGTGACGACCCGCACAGCTGTCGTATACGTCATGTATACACAGTGAATACTTGGTGTGTCCAGAGTCGGTATGATGAATTTGTTACAAGTTCGTCAACCCGGCGGACGCCAGTGCGAAGGGATTGTGATGTCGACACCGGCAACTGCCGACCCGTCAGCCGCCCAGGGGCCGGCACGCGACCGTGTCTACGTCTGGTTGCGGGACGAGATCATTCGTGGATCGATCGAGGGCGGCCGATTCCTGGACGAGCTGTGGGTCTCCGGAACCATGGGAGTGTCCCGAACACCGGTCAGAGAGGCATTCCATCGGCTCGCCGCCGAAAAGTTCATCACCCTCCTGCCGCGCAAGGGTGCGCAGGTACGAACGGTGACGGCCCGAGAGCTCGAAGAGGTCTACCAGAGCCGGCAACTGATCGAGGGTCACGCGGTGACTGTGCTGTGCGCCCGAGGCTTCGGCGCACCGACGTCGATGATCGAGCTGATCGAACCGATGGAAGCAGCAGGGCGCGAACGTGATTGGTTCGAGGTTTCCGGTCTCGACCGGCAGTTCCATCTTGCGATGGTCAGAGCTGCTCAGAACTCGGTACTGACCGAACTCTACGAGTCGCTGCGGTCACGGCAGCAGAGAGTTGCGGTGCGCGCACTCAACGTGGGACCGCACCGCCTCGACACGATCAATGCCCAGCACCGCGCCTTGGTTGCGGCGCTGGACGAATCCGATGCAGACAAGGCTCTCGAAATTCTGGCCGCACATCTCCGGCCGGTACCGGAGGTCCTTGCCCTCTTGCCTGCTGATCAGCCTTAGCTGAAGACGACCGTCTTGCGCCCGTGGACCAGCACACGATCCTCGAGGTGCCAGCGCAGTCCGCGGGAGAGCACGAGCTTTTCGATGTCTCGACCCTGACGGACCATGTCGGCGACATCGTCGGCGTGGTCCACACGGATCACGTCCTGCTCGATGATCGGACCGGCATCGAGTTCGGCGGTCACGTAGTGGCAGGTGGCGCCGATCAACTTCACGCCGCGGGCGAACGCCTGGTGATAGGGGCGGGCACCGATGAACGACGGCAAGAAGCTGTGGTGAATGTTGATCGCGCGCCCGGCCCAGTGCTCGCACAGTGATTCGGGCAGCACCTGCATGAATCGGGCAAGAACCACGGCGTCGGGATTGTGAGCGTCGACCAGGGCGCGGACCTTCTCGAAGGACGGTCCCCGTTCTGCCGGGTCCTTGGCGAACGGAACATGGTGGAAGTCGATCCCGTGGCGCTCGGTGACACTGCGCAGATCTTCGTGGTTTCCGATGACGGCGCTGATTTCTGCGGGGAGTTCCCCGCCCGCGGCGCGGCCAAGGAGGTCATGCAAGCAGTGACCTTCCTTGCTCACGAGCAACACGATCTTCTTGGGTGCGCCGGAGTCGTGAAGAGTCCACTCGGTTTCCGGACCGATCTCGGCCGCAACAGCTTTGAACCGTTCACGAAGCTCGTCGATGCTCATACTCACCGACGATGCACGGACCGCCTGACGCGTGAAGAACCATCCGGTGTCGGCATCGGCGTGGTATGCGGCCTCCACGATCCATCCACCGACGTCGGTGAGAAAGGTCGAGATGCGTGCGACGATGCCCGTGGTGTCGGGGCAGCCGAGGGACAGAACATAGCGACGATCATCGATCGATGGTGCAGCGGTCATGCGGCCTAGTCTCTCAGGTGCGGCTGCAGCGACGGTCGCGTGGTGGTGTGCCAAGCTTTCCAACATGTCTGAAGCTGCACTCACTCGTTCCCAGGTTGCCGCGATGGTGGACCACACTCTCCTCAAACCCGAAGCCACCGCGGCCGATGTGACCGCCCTGATCGACGAAGCACGCAGCCTCGGTGTGCTGGCTGTCTGTGTCTCGCCGTCGATGTTGCCGATTCGCGCCGAGGGACTTGTGACGGCGGCCGTCGTCGGATTCCCGTCGGGGAAGCATCATTCGCTGGTCAAGGGTGCTGAAGCGCGACTGGCCGTCGATCAAGGCGCAGCCGAGATCGACATGGTCATCGACGTAGGAGCGGCGGTCGCCGGCGACTACAGCGCGGTGTTGGCCGATATCCTCACCGTCCGCGAGGCGATGGGGGAGAGTGCGATCCTCAAAGTGATCCTCGAAACCGCAGCGCTGTCCGACGAGGCCATCGTCGAATGTTGCCGCGCAGCTGTGCGTGCCGGAGCGAACTTCGTCAAGACCTCCACCGGCTTCCACCCCGCGGGTGGAGCGACGGTCGAGGCCGTCGCACTGATGGCGCAGACGGTCGGCCCGGGCGTGGGAGTCAAGGCCAGTGGCGGAATACGTACGACGCAGGCAGCGCTCGACATGATCGCGGCCGGCGCCACCCGCCTCGGACTATCCGGAAGTCGAGCAGTATTGGACGGTCTGGCCGACTAGGTCAGCAGGCCGCAGCTGTCCGGAACCGCCGAGGTGTTCTGGTTGTTCGCGTCGGCGACGGGCATGGCGTAAGCGCCGCCCTCCAACGAGATCTGGATAGCGTCGTCGGTGACGGTCAGCTTCGTGGGCTTCATGTCCAGCGGGTAGGTCTGCAGGCTGTCGGTGAGTGTCTGGACGATGCCGTCGACCAGATCGGTCGGCAGACCCAATCCGAGAATCTCGGCGCCGACGGTCTGGACGTCGACCACACCGTTGGTGACGGTGGGCTTGACCGTGAGCTTCGCGAGCCCGACCGGACCGACGTCGAACGCGAGTGTTCCGGCGCTCGAGTCGGCGGTGACGCCGGAGACGAGCCCGCCGAAGGTCTGTTCCTGCAAGGTGGCGAGAATGCCTGCGGTAGACCAGGTGACGTCGGCGCTGGAGCTGCCGATGGTGCCGCTGTTGCCCGCCGAGGGCTGCAAGTTGATGTCGTTCACCTTCGCGTGAACCTGCATTCCCGTTGCGGGGCCGAACGAAGAGTCGTCACTGTCGATGCTGATGTACGGCACCTTCTTGTCGACTGCCTGCAGGAGTACGGGCTTCCAGCTCAACCCGACGTCGACCTGGGATCCCAGTTCGCTCTGGAACTGATCGGCCATGCAGGTCTTCACCTGGTTGCGTACGTACAGTTCTCCACCGACGAGCGCCGCGACGAGTACGGCGATCACCACGAGAAGGATGATGAGCACTCGGTTGCGCGGACGAGGGTTGTTCGCTGCGACAGTCATTCGCCAGATTCTTCCCGACGAGTCTGAACGAACTCTGTGAATACGCACTTCCTCATTCCTGTGATGCGCGACACACTCGCCCGTAGTCTGTTCGAAACGGCGTTTTCGACGGTCACCGGAGGTGGTCATGGCTTCGGACTACGAATCACTCGAGCTGCTGGCGCTGCGACAGTGCGGATTTGTCACGGCTCTCCAGGCATCCGAACTGGGTTTCGGTCTGGCGTTGATGGAAGAAATGACGGAATCCGGAACATGGACATGTGAGTGCCGCGGGCTTTTTCGCCTCGAACGCGTCAGACATACCGCCTTGGACGAATTTGCGAAGTGGTGCACGTGGTTCGCCGGTAGCGCCACCGTCTCGCACTACAGTGCCGCAGATCTGCATGGCCTCGGGCACCTGCAACCTCGCTTCATTCACCTCTCCGTTGCGCACCCTCTCGCGGCGCCGACCCGCCAGGTGGCACTGCACCGACTGCCGCTCGCGGACGACGAGTGTGAACAGATCGGGCCCATCCGCATCACCACGCCTTTGCGTACCGTGCACGACCTCGCTTCCGGTGGAATCTCTCAAGTTCTGCTCAACGAAGTAGTCGCCGATGCGGTCGCGATAGGTCGACTGGACGCGCACGAGTTGTATCTCTCGTGTGAGAACGCGAGCGTCGACGTTGCTGTTCGGGTCGAGTTGGCTCTGGCCGCAAGCCTGTAGCCGAGAGAGATCTTCGAGGCTCCTGCGACCTTCTGGCATCACGCCCGAAATCGAATATGACGCCGATATCAGAGATTTGTAATTCGCTATTTTCGGGCGACTGTTTTGTCTTTAGCGCAGGTAAGAACGCATCCAGATGTGCGGTTCGGGACGTTCAGCCCACTGTTACTGCAGTTCGGCGATGTCGCCGATGAACTAAATCTGCGAAAAGCGTAGTTACTTTACAGTCAATGGGATAACGTCACGGCATCGAAAGCAGACGGACGCTTGTCCTGGACGCCTGTCTGCCCCGTTGTCGAGAGGGATCTGGATGTCCGTGAGTGGTGTTCGTCGTGTTGTCGGTGGGTTGAGTGTTTTTGCTGTTTCTGCGGGTTTCGCGGTGGTTGCGGGCGTCGGGGTTGCTGGTGCGGCTCCGGTGACGGCGGAGGGAAATGTGCATGACTACAAGG
>NZ_BAAILK010000005.1:0-204 GCF_054589475.1 Rhodococcus sp. no. 34 | reverse complement strand
ACACGAGCGGCGAACGGGTGAGTAACACGTGGGTGATCTGCCCTGCACTTCGGGATAAGCCTGGGAAACTGGGTCTAATACCGGATATGACCTCCTATCGCATGGTGGGTGGTGGAAAGATTTATCGGTGCAGGATGGGCCCGCGGCCTATCAGCTTGTTGGTGGGGTAATGGCCTACCAAGGCGACGACGGGTAGCCGACCTG
>NZ_BAAILK010000004.1:0-8130 GCF_054589475.1 Rhodococcus sp. no. 34 | reverse complement strand
TCGAAGATGTCGAGAATCTTACCGACCCTTTCGGCTGACCTGCGATATCGTATCGATGCAGTTCACAGCGTTGTTGAGATTCTCTAGGTTCGCAGTATTTCGACCGCTTTCGGTGCTGATGCGGGACCAGTGCGGGACCAAATAGGGGATTTCACAGGAAATCTGGCGAGGGTTGACTCTTCGAAATCAACCCTCGGGCGTTGACTACCGGAAGTAGTAATCCGTCACGTACGGTCCGTACGGTCCGTCTGGTTTGATCTGAGAATGAAACGACTCCTGCTCGCTCTCGCAATCCCGGCCTCGCTCATTCTGTCGGGGTGCTCGAGCAGTCCGACCGAGGGCGACCCGATGCCTTCGGCCACATCGACTTTCAACGTGCTGGATGGTCTTGTCCTTGAGTCGGAGACGACTCCGCCGAACGCGACGACCGCGATCGTTGAGCCGTCAGCTGAACTCGAAGAGGGGACGTCCGCGAGCGTGGCCAATCTGCCGGGCGAGTCACAAATGTGTCGCGACCTCATGGAAATGATGGAGCAGTTCCCAGGGACTAGCACCGAGGAGCGCCGAGAAGCTCTGACGAATCTTCGTGCCGAGAGTGCTGCCTCGGAGGACTGGCGATCGAAGACAGCGAGTGAGCAGGCAAGCATGAATCGCGCATTTGACGCCGCAATGAGCGGTGAATGCTGACGAACTTGTCGGTGCCTTCACCTACTGTCTGTCGCGCGGGGTCGGGAGGGTAAGGGAAGACCAGCTCGGCCCCGCACAAACAACAAAAAGCCCCACCTCATCACGAGGCGGGGCTTTATTGGGGCGTCTCATGTCTTGCGGGACTTGACCCATTCGTCGACGGTTTCTTTCGTCCAGCCTTGGTTGCGGCCGATCATCGCGTCGGGCGGTGGAAATGTCTTGTACTGCTTGACGGTGGCGAGGGTGACGCCGAGGTAGTCGGCGATTTCGCCGCGCGACATGAAGCGGATCACGGTCTCTCCTTGGTTCGGGTACCCCTCATGATAGCACCCTTAAAGATGGTCAAGAAGTCTATCCAGATTGAGAATCAAACAACTTTCACGTCTTGCAAACCACCCTTAAGGGTGCTACAGTTATGAGACAACAGCAGAGAGGGGGTGAGTGAATGACCGAAAGCCGAATCGCCCTGATCGTCGGGATTGCAACACTGATCACGAACATCTGGATGGCAGTCCAGAATCGGGGAACGAGGAAGCGAGGCAAACACCGGAAGCGGAAACGCTGACCTGAGACGGGACCGGGGTGAAGGAGTCACCCCGGTCCCACCTCAAGGGTCCATCATAGAAGACAACACAGCAAGGAGACTGAGATGCTCAAACGCAACTACGACATCCTAGGAACAATCAGCACAGGTGCAGTCCTGGCGATCCTGTCGGCCCCCTGGCCGCTCTGGATTGTCTGGGGTGGCATCGTCGTCTACCAGGTGCAGAACCGGCTGAGGTACAGGAAGCCTGTCGACGCATAGGCGGAGTCTCGCCCCGGCCGAGGTGCGCGCACGGATCTAAAAGTGTCCGGATGACATCGCGCTTGACCGACCGACAGAGTTGGAACTGCTTCCCACTTCCGAAGCTACTGTGCAGGAATGCGCGCCGCGGTCGACGGGCATACCTCTGACGGTCTACATTTAGCGGATGTCGAAGGTGCAATCCAAGATCACCGCTGTTGATCTGTTCTGTGGAGCTGGCGGTCTGTCCTACGGTCTCCAAAAGGCCGGGGTGTCCGTCGTTGCCGGCGTCGATACGGATTCGGCCTGCAAATACCCGTTTGAACGCAACATTGATGCCGCGTTTCTAGAGGAAGACGTTCGCGACATCACGGCAGAACATCTCAATGCCCTCTGGCGCGATAGTGAATATCGGTTGCTGGCAGGCTGTGCTCCTTGCCAGCCGTTCTCCTCTTACCGGCGTGGCGCAAACACGTCTAGCGAGGACAACTGGCCGCTATTGCGGGAGTTCGGCAGATTGGTCAACGACAGTCTCCCGGACTTCGTGACAATGGAGAATGTGCCCCGCATCGCGAGTTCTTCTGTCTTCTCTGAGTTCACTGCCCTACTGACCGACTTGGGGTATTCTGTTTCCTTCAAATCATGCTATTGCCCACGCTACGGCCTCGCCCAAAACCGCAGGCGTCTCGTACTTTTGGCGTCGCGTCTCGGGGAGATCGAGGTTCCCGAGGGGCGGTTCGACGAGTCGAATTTCCGCACCGTGCGAGACGTGATTGGCAAACTTGCTCCAGTAGAAGCCGGCGTGGCACATCCGAAAGATAGCCTCCATGTCACTAGAAAACTCTCAGACCTAAATCTTGCCAGGATCCAAGCCTCGCGTCCCGGCGGCACCTGGCACGATTGGCCCTATGAGCTTTTGGCGGAATGCCACAAAAGAGCGTCCGGCGCCTCATTCCGAAGCGTATACTCCCGCATGGAGTGGGATAAGCCGTCGCCAACAGTGACGACTCAGTCGCATAATTTTGGAACGGGAAGATTCGGACACCCGGACCAAGACCGTGCGATCACATTGCGTGAGGCTGCAATGTTACAAGGTTTCCCCAAAAAGTACGCCTTCGTTAAACCGGGTTCGCGAGTCGAGCTCTCAAACCTTGGCCGACTGATTGGGAACGCCGTACCTCCGCTGCTCGGTGAAATTATCGGAAACCAAATCCTGCAGCAGGTCAGGGAAATCGAATTGGGAGACGCCGCATGAGTAGTCCTACACCGAAGTTCTCGATGACGGTGGACATGTCCGTACTGGAGGCGCTCGGCATCAACCTGTACAGCAACGCTGCTGCGGTGCTGTCCGAACTGGTCGCGAACGCTTGGGATGCGGATGCTGGGAGGATCGAAATCGATTGGCGGAAGACTACCGACAAATCTGTCGTCGTGCATGACACAGGCTGCGGGATGACCGTAAACGACGTGAACAACAAGTTCTTGAAGGTCGGCTATCAGAAACGCGTCTCCGATGGAGCCCAGTCGCCGAAATGGGGCCGCGATTTCATGGGGCGAAAAGGAATTGGAAAGCTTTCCATCTTTTCTATCGCCAATGTTGTTGAAGTATTCTCCCAAAAAGGTGACGAAAAATTCGGATTGAAGATCGACGTTGACGACCTTCGACACAGCATCGCAAGTAATAACCCGTACAATCCTGACGAAATCGAAATTCCTTTCGAGTTCGATCGCCCAGGAACTACTATCGTGTTAAGCAGTCTGAAGCACTCGCGCGCAGACATCACAGCGTCTGCCCTTCGGAAACGAATTGCACGAAGGTTTGATGTACTGGACGAAACTCCAGAAGATGAGGGCGGATTCCAGATTCATATAGACGGTAAACGCGTCACCTATGCAGATCGTCAAGAACTCAAAAAACTTGAGTTTATCTGGGAGTTCGGAAAAGAAACATTGCCTACGATTGCACTACCAACAAAAATCAATCGTTTTGTATTAAAGGACAATGTCGTAGATGCAGCCATGGGGTGGACAGTAAACGGCTGGATCGGAACCGCGAAGACCCCGACACAGCTAACAGATGATGACGAAGCAGGATCACTCAAGAACATCATTGTTCTCGCTCGGAAGCGACCGATTCAGGAAGGAATCATTGAGAAACTCGACTTCAGTCGCATCTTCGGAAACTACGTTACCGGGCAGATAGAGGCGAACTTTTTGGACCTAGACGACAAGGATGACATCGCAACGAGCGACCGGCAGCGGTTGATCGAAGACGATCCGCGGGTTCAGGCTCTCCAAAAATTCCTTCGCCAGCAGTTTCTTATCGCCAGCGAGGAGTGGGCGAAAGCGCGTCCCTCGAAGGGTGCCGTTGATGCCTTGGCCCAGTTTCCGAAGGTGAAAGCCTGGGTGGACAGTCGTCCGGCATGGCAGCAAGAACACGCTAAGAAAATGATCGGAACAATTGCAACCCTCGCACTGGAGGGCAAGCAGAGCGAGGATGATCGCAAGACCTTATTCCGATCCGGCATCCTCGCGTTCGAGCGCCTAGGTCTTCGACAGACCGTCAACGACTTGGAAAAACTGAGTAACGTCACCGCCGAGGATTTGCTACCCGTGCTGGCCGAGCAAACATCGTACGAATCAGCTCTTTACATCGATATCCTTAGCTCGCGACTTGAGGCAATTACAAAATTCAGGGAAATTTCCGATGCCGATGAGAAAGAGAAGGTTCTCCAGCAGCACCTATTTGAGAACCTATGGTTACTCGACCCGTCCTGGGAGCGCGCGGCAAGTAGCGCTGTGATCGAGCAGGACTTGCGCAGAATATCGCCGGGTGAGTATGCCATGGACGAGGCAGGAAAAGAAATCCGAGGTCGAATCGATATTCGTTACGCCACTTCTGGCGGAAAGAATGTGATAGTGGAGCTGAAGCGCTACGGACGATCGGTTACAGTATCTGAACTCGTAGAGCAAGGCGGAAAGTACTTGGAGGCTCTCGATTCGGTGCTCAAGACAGCTGACCGGGCCTCAGAAAAAACTGAGGTGATATTCGTACTCGGCGATCATCCCAAGGTGGTCGGATACTCAAACCTCTCCGCAAAACAGGTAATCGACACGCAACTGTCTATTATCAATGGCCGCTACGTTCTGTACGACAACCTGATTTCGAACGCACGGCATCAGTACAGTGAGTATCTAGAAGCGAGCGACAAGGCTAAAGCTCTCGAGGAATTACTGTCGAGTCTTTGATTTCACGGAATGTCCTCGTCGAAGATGAAAAGCCCCCGACCTCGAAAGGTCGGGGGCTTTGTCGTGCGAGTCATTCGACCCAGTATTTGAATCCGACTCGACGTGTCACGCCGAAGGATTGACCGGCCCACATGTAGAGGTCGACGATCTCACCGGCGGCAACGTCGATGGTTATCTCGCCGCTGCGCTGATACTCGGTGTACGCGTTCGGGATATTGACGACCGCAGTGGCACCTCGTTGCACGCCGTTGACGTACGCCGCAATGTTGACGTTGCCCGACCATGTCCAGTAGAGCGGCCCGGCGAACTTGAACTTGGCACCGGTCTTGGTGCCGCGCATTTGCACGCCGTTGCTCACGATCGTGCTGCCTGGGTACGTCGCTGTATCGGCAACCCACCCTGTGGTTTTGGCCGGCGTCGTGCTGCCGGTTTGGTTCTCGGCGGTGAGTGTTGCACCCGACGTCGTGAACGTGGTGATGCTTCCCTCGGAAATGATGTCGATGACGGTATTCGTGTTGATCGTCGGCGACGGCGCCACCGTTGAGGTCGATGTGATGTCGACGATCGTCTCGCCCGCCGCGGTCGGTGACGGGACAACGACAGCGGTGGACGCGATGTCGATGACGGTCTCGGTGCTGATCGTCGGTGACGGTGTGACCGAACTGGTGGACGCAATGTCCACCACCGTGTTCGTGCCAATGGTCGGTGACGGCTTCACCGTTGCTTCGGAAACGATGTCGACGATCGTCTCTGAACTCACGACATCGACGATGTGGATTGTCTCCGACACGACATCGACGACACTCTCTGTGTCGACCGTGACGGACGCGCTGACCGTCGCTGACGAGAGGACATCCACTACAGTCTCGGTGAGATGCCACGGCACACCGACCACAACGCCCGTCGAGATGATGTCGATGACAGTCTCGGTGGACATGCGCACAACCAGCTTCGGCGCCGGCGGAAAAGCGACCGAGGCTTCGTCGACGCCCGGAAAGCGGGCTACCCCGACGTCCGGGGCCGGGAACCTCATGGCTTAGGCCGGGGGCGCGTACGGGATGGTCACCTTGTGGTTGACCTTGGCTTCACCCGACGGACTGATGACGATGTCCGGGTTGTCGATCACCTCGACCAGCGTCGAGCCGTTCCAGCGCGTCATGTGGGTGTACGTGTTCGCGGCGACCGGGAACGTCATCTGCGACCACGCGACGACGCCGAGCGCGGCAGTGCCGGGTGTGGCGGTCTGGCGTGCGTACGAGCCGCCTGTCGCTTCGTTGGCGGTTCCTGCGGGGCCGGGGCTGCCGGTGTGGAGCCCGAAGGTGGAGCCGAGTGCTGCAGCGGATGTCGCGATGCTGTTGGCGGTTGCGACGGGGCATACGAGTGCCATGTCAGAATCCTTCGTCTAGAGGGCGTTGAGCGGATCCTGTGATCCACTCGTAGTCGTCAGTGGTTTCGGTTTCGCCGTTCGGGTATCGGACCCAGATGGTGAAGGTGTCGCCGCTGTCGATGGCGGCGAGTTCGGCCGATTCGATGCGCCAACTCACCGTGTTTCCGGCGATCGAGGTGGCGGGCCAGGTCGGGCCGTCGTCCCAGATGATCTCGATGACGGTTCCGGTGGGGATCGGCCCTTCGCTTCGGGTGCGGGAGAAGATCAAATCACCCTTGGTGATGCTCATGACATCGCGTAGCGGTTCCCAGCCGATCATCTATCCACCTCCTCTACGTCAATTTCGTTGGCACTCATACGTATTCCTATTCGATCGGCTCGTCGGGGTAATCGGGGGTGCCGGTGGCAACCACCCGGTTGTCGTGCTTGATTGCGGACAACCGGGAGTAGAGCGTTCCGCCGGCGAAGTTGCGCCATTTCGCCGAGGTGACCCAGACCTGAACTTCGAAGTTCGGGTCCGGGATCACGAACGGTGCGGTCATATGGTGGGTGAGTCGCGCTCCACCGGGCCGCTTCACATCAGGGACCTCGGAGAAGATGGCGCCGCCCGGATAGCGAACGGACAGGTACATGACCGTCTCGTCGCCGCCACCAAAGACCGTGGATTTCGCGAGCGTGGTTGCCGAAATCTGCCACAGGCCTTTCGATTCCAGTAGCAGACCACCACCGGCAAGGATTCGGACACCCTTGAGCGGTCCGAACTGGCCGGTGAACGGCATCCGAGTGGCACCTGACACGACGGCAGGGTTCTTCGTCATGTAGGCGGCGCCGTAACCCTGCACACCTTCGAGCAGGTCGAGCCGCCCGTTGAGGTCGAGCTGCCCGTCGTGATATGCCTCGCCGAACTGCTGGAGCTTGCCAGTGGACTCGGTAAGAACCGCGAGTGTATCTGCCTCGTAGTCGCTTCGACGTTTGTTCGCCCACGCTTCGATTCCTCCGAGTCCGTCGAGCATCCCCGACGGATATGGTCGGGTCGGATCGGGTGACGTCATCGTTGAACCTCGCTTTCCAGTTCCGGCGGGATCGTCGGCGGTGGTCGACCGGGGGCATGGTTTTCGATCCACAGCAGCAGTTCTCGAATGAAGCGGATCGCCGAGTCGAGCAGTTTCGTCTTGTGCTCGTTCTCCTCTTCGAGGACCTCGATCCGCGCTTCGAGTTTCCCTACGCGCTCTGATAGCGGAACGAGTAGGTCCGTCGCGGTCTGGGCGATGATCTGTGCCGCCTCGACGTCGATCTTCCCCGACTCGGATTCCGTTTTTCCGATGTCGGCCTTACCCTTCCGGCGGCCTATCAGCCAAGCGATGATTGCAAGCAGGAAGGTGCTGACGCCGATCGTGTCGTACCACTCTTGCAGCCATGTCACGCGCTCAGCCGATCAGACTGGCGGAATCTGGATCACCCTTCCCGCTGGCCGCGAGAGCCTTCAGGATCGACAGGACTGCAGCGAATCCCGAGATGGATGCGACGTTGGCCCAGTCGACGTCCAGAATGCCGAAGACGCCTGCACCGAGGGTGGCGACTGCGGCCTGCGCTGCGGTACTGACTGCGCGCTCGGTGGCATCGGCCCAGAACTTGGTGGTGATGAATTTGGACATGTCAGTAGTTCCTTCGTTCGAGTTGATCGCGGTGGATGATGAGGGCGTGACCGGTGGCCCAGCGCCACCCGGCCCACGCGAGTAGGCAGGTGGCACCGAGGACGACGGCAGCGACGGCGAGGGCGGTCATCGGACGCCCATCGCTCGCCAGGTGTCCGGACCCACGACTCCGTCGGCGGCGAGATTGGAGCGGCGTTGCACCTCACGCACCACCGATTCGGTTGCGGGACCGAAGTCGCCGTCCACGGCGAGCTTGGAGTAACTCGCGAACATGCGGTTGAGCAACGCCTGGAGGTATGTCACGTCTCCGCCCGTGGAGCCGCGCCGCAGCGTCGGGCGTGCGACGGGCTTGGGGATCACCGGCGGGG
>NZ_BAAILK010000003.1:0-11762 GCF_054589475.1 Rhodococcus sp. no. 34 | reverse complement strand
AAGATTCTCGACATCTTCGAAGGGACGCAGCAGATTCAGCAACTCATCGTCGCACGCCGCCTGCTCGGAAAGACATCCGCAGAGCTTAAATAGCTTGTTTGCGAACCGCTTTCAGCTTCGTCTTCGCCCCGGTCGACTTCGGTTCGGCCGGGGCGTTTTCGTTCGTTTTTGCCTCCGAATCCCCATCGGTCCCGCACTGGTCCCGCATCAGAGCGTTGTCCACCGCCGAGCGGGTCCGCTCGTCTTCACCCGGCCAAAGGTGTGTGTATATCTCGAGAGTCGTCTCTGCGGACTCGTGTCCGAGCCTGACTTGGACGGTCTTCACTGACGCTCCCGCATGGATCAGTGCACTCGCATAGAAGTGTCGGAGACTGTGCCAGGTCACTTGCTCGTCTAGGCCTACACGCCTCCGCACGGCCTTGAACGAGTGGGCGACAGTGGACGACGACCACATGCGACCGCGCATAGTGCGAAAGACGGGCATCGACCGGTCTTCACACGGATTCTCGGCCAACTCTTCCGCGATCGCGTCAATTGCCATATCCGAAAGTGGAAGCACTCGCTCCGCTGCAGCCGTCTTCAACGGCGCCCATGTGAAGGTCGATGTGGCGGTTTTCGACTGTTCGGTGATGGTCATTTCTCGCCGAAGAAAGTCGACCGATCTGATGCGAATCCCGGCGATCTCTCCCCCGCGTAACCCGGTCGACGCGCCGACGATGATCATGCGAGCGAAAGTCCGGTACGGCGGCACGCTGCCGCGCCCCTTCGGCACTCCAAGGCGTGCGGCCTCTTCGAGTTTCCATACCTCGTCGGCAGTGACAAGCTCGGCGCGGGTGACCGGTCGGACCGTGTTCTGTTGTTTGCGCTTCTTGCCGATGCCGGCGGCGGGCGATCTGATTAGCAGCCCGTCGGCGACAAGCATATTGAAGAATCCGGCCATCTGTCCGCACCATCCGTCGACAGTGTTGGGCTTGAGTCCACTGCAGCCCTTCACCCAGTGTCGACCGCTTTCGAGTTGCTGCTTCCAGGCGCGCACGTCTGATGGCTTAACGGCTCCGATCGGCGCGTTCTCTAGTCGACCGAGATTGCGGCCGACAAGCTCGCGCACTTTCCGGGTGCCGTCCGTCTTGGCTGCGTTCTCCCAGTCGGTCCACATCTTGCCGACGGTGACCTCTTGATCCTTGGGGTTGATCCACTCGCCACGTCGCAGCTCGCGCTCGCGATCGGCGGTCCAGTCCTTTGCCGCGCCCTGAGTATCGAAGGTCTGGCTGTACTCCTGGCCGTCGCTGCCGTAGTAGCGGCCTATCCAGCGGACCTTGCCGTTGCGGGTTCGTTTCTGTGGCTTCACTTTTTATGCGCCCCACTCGGGCCCTGGGTCGTCGGCGGCTTCCACTTCCGTGTCCCACACATCCCTCTCGTCAGGCTCGCCGAAGAATGTGCAAGCCAGGTATGGCTTGTCACTTTTGAGTAGCGCCTCGACGTCGAGATCGTCGTCGAGCCTCGGGTCAGGTACGTTCATCGTGTCCCTTCCTGGACAGTTCAGCCCACGCCCCGGTGCCTCGGAGCGTGGGCTTTTGATTGCTAGTTGCGGTTTGTGTGCATCTCCAGCCATACGCCGAGTAGATGTTCGGTCACTCCCAGTTCGTGTGCGATCTTCGGCCAGTTCGGGCCGTAGGCGCGCTCGGCGATTTCGACCTCGCGGCGGTTAATGAGGAGCCTTGCCGCAAACTGATCGGCCGCGCGCTCTTGCCTTGCGGCGAAACGCGGATCTTCAACGGCTTCGTCACCGGCGATTGCGTGCCCGAGTTCGTGCCCCAGCGTGCCAACCTTCTCGCGGTGACTCAGCCACGGCGCAAGGAGGATCACCCCGGACTGGTGGGTGTAGCACCCCTTCCCCTGTGGTGGCTCCGCTTCGACGATTCTGACCCCCAGCCCAGAGGCGATGCGCTCAAGCATCCCAAGCACTCTCGTCACCTCCGTGTCCGTCCTCGCGGGGTGAGTTGTCCGCGACGGAACGCAGGTGTCGATCGGAGTCGCTGATGTATTCATCAATCGGAGTTTCAAACGCGGGATGGCTTCCGGCGGTCATACGACGCAGTACCTCGTCTGCGATCTGCTCATCTGAGACTTCACGAAGCGCAGTCATTGGGTCAACCTGCTTTGCGTACTCGGCCGCCAGATACCCCGTATCTACGAGCGCGCCGACAGGGTTTGCGCCATATGCGATCGCAATCGCAATCACATTCTCTGCGGGAAAGTATCCCTGCTTGACCTGATGGGCAACCGTCCGTGGGGATAGCCCGGAGCGCTTCGCAATCGCGTTAGCAGCTTCCGCAGGTGCAATGCGCTCAAGCCAGTCACTGTGATCCATGGCCCGAATCATGCCAGAGCAATGGGTGATGCGCAAGTTTTGCCGATGGTCTTGATCTGCGAATACAACCCATTTCGAATTACACGCTTGCAATCATTGCCGACCGTATGCAATAGTTGCCGAGCATCAGCAAGAGCAGCCGAGGAGGTGAATATGATCCGCCTAGATCCTGAGGTTCTCGACGAAGCTCGTCGCATCTATCGACTGAGTAGCGATGAGAAGCTCGCCCACAAGCTCAATCTCTCGGGCAGCACGGTCGCCAACCTGCGATCGGGACGCACGACCCCCACGATTGCCACATTGATGGCACTCAAGAAGGCCACCGGCAGGCCGCTGGACACACTCGTCCACGAAATCGCCATTCCGGCCGCATAGGCAACTCTCGCAACATCTTTCGTCAGGCGACCACCTGGCGCGACCTTTGACATCTTCATAGCGAATAGACCGACCTGGCGAGCGCGCCGCTCATACACCTGCCACTGGTTCAAAGGTGCAGACCCGCAGCAACATTCGACACTGCGGAGGTAACGCGCCGACCGATGCCACCAGGTCCAACACGTCCGACACATTGGACGTGGACACGTTCCGCAAGAGTGAAAGAAGGATCGATATGAAGGTGCCACCGTGAGCACTCGTACCATCCGGCCCGCACTGACAGCGGCCCAGATCGCCGAAACACTGTCGATGAATCCGACCTCGGTCTACCGGCTCTTCGACCGGAAAGACCATCCACTCCCCCATATTCGAACCGGCAACAATGCCGTCCGAGTTCAAGCTGACACGTTCGATCAATGGCTGCGCGAAGAAGAGCAGTTGTCGACCGGGCAGGTCGCAAAGCGCCGACGGAAGCAGTTCGACCAGACCGCATGAAAAAGCCGCCACCTGCGCGAACAGATGACGGCCAATCAATTCCCAACTCTCACGAAAGGAATCTCATGACTGAGGTTACCCCATCGAACAGGATCGGACAGGGCGCATGAGCATCGAACTGTTCTCCTACGAGTCCACCGAGATCCGGACCGTCGACATCGGCGGCAAGCGTTGGGCGGTTGCCCTCGACATCTGTCAGGTGCTCGACATTAAGGACGTGCGAACCGCTGTCGAACGGCTCGACGAAGCTGATCGGGTTTTAACCCCAATCAGGTCGGGAGGACAGAACCGCAACATGTGGGTCGTGTCCGAGGATGGCGCAACAGATCTCGTTCTCGACTCCCGCAAGCCTGAAGCACGCCGCTTTCGCCGCTTCCTCACCCATGAGGTGTGGCCCGCAATTCGGAACACCGGCACCTACTCCACGGCGCCGGCGCTCACCGACGACGAACTGATCCACCAAGCACTCTCGATTTCAGCCACCCGCGTCGCAGCACTCACCGAGCGCGTGGCAGAGCTTGAGCCCAAGGCTGAACTCGCGGAGAACTATCTCACCGCGTCGGCTGGCAGTCGGCTCGTCGGCGAGGCCGCGAAGATCCTCGATATGAAGGAGAAGGAACTTCGGATGTTCCTGCTCGAAGAGCGGATGATCTTTGTCCGGCATGCACAGTGCGGGAACGTCCTCTACGACTTCTACGCGGACTTCGCGCCGCACTTCGAGGCGCGCGAGACAGTCGTCAATCACACCTGGGGCTCGTGCAATCACTACACGCTCCGCATCACCCCGCGCGGAATCGATCTGATTCGCAAGCGTATTCGTGATCGGAAGGCTGCAGCATGACTCTCACCTTCAATGGCTTGCCGATCGCAACTCTCGACCGTGTGAAGCCAGCCCAGAAGTCCGATCGTGAGTATGGCGGATTCTTCCGCTTCGAGTACGTCGGCGGTGGAACTGATTCCGCTTACGGCGACGAGCTGCACATCCTTCCGATGTAACCCACCGACCCCGGTGTCGTCACCACCGTAGGACCGTGCCGGTCCAGATGGCCGGCAAGCCGACGCCACCGGCCCAAACTTCCCGCACTCCCATTCTCCTGCGAAGGACATTTTGCGATGACGCATACCCAAAACACCCCGCCAGACAACGCAACTGACTCGAAGATCGCCGACTTTTGGGACACCCACAGTGCAGCGCAGCGAGCCGAGCCGAAGCGCGTGGGTAGCCACCGCGCCGTGCAGCTCGAACCCGCGCCGAAGTTGCAGTGGTGGAAGTACCTGATCGCGATCGTCTGCACGTTCGTCATCCTGAACGGGCTCGTATTCCTCGGCGCCTACACACCTTTCGGCGGTGTCCGATGAGCGAATCAACAGTCAAGTACCTACTACTCAACCCATTTGGATTCATCCAGCGGACGTTCACAACTCCCGAAGCACTCGAAGCTCACATCATCGAGCGCTTCGGGAGCACTGACGTCGAGGTAAAGCACGGCCACACCGGCGTGCGCCGTACCTACCGAACCAATTCAAACGAGGAGGTGGCATGACCAAGGTTGCGCTCTATTCAAAAAACGCGTCGCTCATCAAGTCCATGCGAGAGGCGTTCGGCGAAAAAAATCTTACGGTTCACGAAACGGCGAAACTTCCGGCAACGGCGGACCTCGTGATCTCCACTGCCGGCACGAACACCAAGGATGAGTGGACCGCCGCGCGACACGGCTGCATGGTGGCAATCCTTCCCGAAGCGCTCGACTACGTGATTGATCGGGCAAACGCCAAGGGCAACTTCGTCATCATCGGCGCGGATCGCGGCAAGTCATGACTCGCCTGCCCTGGCAATGGTCACCTGAGATGCAGACCGACGAGTCCAAGGCCGCAGTTCAGGCATGGGTCGACAAGAAAATGGCGGACGGCACCGTTATCGATGCCCACGATCCAGAGTTCCTTTTCTGTCTAGACAAGGTCGACGTCATCAGTCGCTACCAACTCCTGCTGCAACAGTCGCGCTCTCGCGAGAAGTCGACCCGCGTGCATTACGAGAGCGAGATTCGGCGACTGAAATCGACGGTCGAGAAGGCGGGCCGCTGGTGGGACCACTGCCTGAAGCTTCGTCATGCAGGGCGCAAGACGGCCAACCTCGCCGACATGAGCCCATCTCCAGGGACGACGAAATGACGCACTTCGACTACGACGACGGTCTCGACGACCAGGACGATCCAGCCGAGTTCTGGGACCAAGCAGACCGCGACCATGCACAGGAGGCAGGCAAGTGAATTCCTCGCTCAACACCTGGCAGTGCGGAACCTGTCCGATGATCCGATCCGCCAATTGCCGTTCCGCCGGTTGCTATGGCGAGACTCTCGACCGCCGAGACCTGGACGCACACGCCCGATCTCAGGAAATGAGGAGCGAATCATGACCTCGCGCATCGTCACCGACAAGGCAGAGCCTGGTTCGCCCGAGTGGCTGAGAATGCCTACCGCCTCGAAGATCCCGGCAATCCTCGGCCTCTCTCGCTGGCAATCCCAGTACTCGCTGTGGCACGAGATGGCCGGCAACCTCCCCGCCGAACCTGTCGGCGAAGCCCGACAAGACGATTACGACTGGGGCCACTCGCTCGAGCTCGCCGCGCGCGACTACTGGCTGCGCCGAAATCCCGGCTGGCGAATCTCGCAGCGCGAGGTTCAGTACACCGACGACGAGCTCGAATTCCCCAATGCCGCGACTATCGACCGCCGGGCTTCACGTGGCAAACGGCGCAAGGTTGTCGAGGTCAAGAAGGCGCGAGACCTGCAGGAGTATGGCGATGACGGATCCGGAGAAGTCCCGGCTGACTACACCGCGCAGATCATCTGGCAGCAGCGCATCACCGGATTCCACGAGCCCGCGAACCTGATCTTGTGCCCTGAGTATGGGCGCCCGCGGATCTACGTCATCGAATACAACGCGCATATTGCTGCAGCAATCCTGGCCGCCGTGCGGAAGTGGAACGCCAGCCTGGCCGCTGGTGAACCGCCCGAACTCGACGACACGATCAGCACCTACGAGACCGTCCGTCGACTGCACCCCGAGATCGACGGCCGCGAGGTCCAACTCGATCCCGACCTCGCCGCGGACTACCTGACCGCAGTGGCCGACGACAAAGGGATCACGAAGCGCCTGCGCGGATTGAAGACTCGCGTCCTCGACGTCATGGGCAATGCACAGACCGCAGTCGTTATCGATCTCAAGATCGCCACGCGGACACCGGGCCGTGGCGATTCAATCTCACTCCGCTCCAACACCAAGGCCGATCCGGCCACGATCGAAGGAATCTCAGCATGAGCACCGAAATCGAGCACTACGAAGCACAGTCCGTCGTTCTGCCTGTCGAGCCGCAGACCGCCATCGGGCAACTGATGCAGCACGCCGAGGCGATGGACGCAGCGTTCAGCCTGGCCGAAAAGATGTGCAACACCTCGCTCGTCCCGTCGATCTACCGCGGCAAGCCCAATGACGGAACTGCCGCCATCCTCTACGGCGCCGAACTGGGGCTGAACCCCATCCAGTCGTTGCAGCAGATCTTCGTCGTCCACGGCATGCCGGCCATCTACGCCCGAACCATGGTGGCGCTGATGAAGTCCAAGGGCCACAAGGTGTGGACCGAGGAATCGACTGATGAATCCGTGACGGTGTCAGCGCAGCGCCACAACGAGTCTCACGTCGAGACGAGCACCTGGACGATGGAGCGTGCAGAGCGCGCGGGCTACGTGCCCACGATCGACGAGAAGACCGGAAAGTTCGCACTCAACGGCAATGGCAAGTTGATCGGAAACGAGAAGTACCTCAAGGATCCTCAGGCGATGCTCTACGCGAAGGCCGCATCCGAGGTCTGCCGCAAGATCGCACCGGACATCCTGCTCGGCATCGCGTACACCCGCGAGGAGCTCGAGCTCGAGGAGGCCGCGGACCCGACGCGGGTCAAGTCTGAGCGCGTCGCGGCGCCGAAGGGCGGAACTGCTGGGTTGGCCGCGAAGCTCGGAGTGACGGAATCCCCGGAACCCGCTCCCGATCCGGTGACCGAACCTGTGTCCGAGCCAGTTGTCCTGGCGTCGGATGCCGAGATCAAGGCTCTCGTCGACGCTCTGGCCGAGGGCGGTATCACAGACAAGGACGAGGCGATTGCGTTCCTGCGTGCTCGCACGAACCGCCCCGAGATTCAGAAGTCGAAGGACCTCACCAGCGCCGAGGTCGCCGCGGTCCTGGACTTCATGACCAACGGCGAACCCGCCCAGTAGTCCCTACTCGCAACTGATCCGGGCCGCCATCGATGGTGGCGGCCCGGCTTATGCACAGGAGTTTTCCACATGTCCGACGACGAGATCCGTACCGCAAGGCTCCGTCTGCTCGACGAGCGCCTGGACGGTATCCACACCCAGTCCGAGCGTCTGCGGGATCGAATCACCCACAGCACGATCGAGGGTCCGTACACGCAGTTGAACCGGGCGGAACTGGCGCAGCTCGAAGCTGAAGCCGAGCTGCTGCACCGCGAGCGTGACGACCTGAAAAAAGAAGGCCAGAAGTAGTGGGACTGCCATGGATTCGGCTCGATACGAGCCTTGCAGACCATCCGAAAGTGCTTGAACTCGTCGACTCCGGCCAGTATCGCGCGGCATTTGCGGCGGTGATGGCGATGACTTACAGCGGGAAACACGGCACCGATGGGTTCATTCCGAAGGGTGCTCTGCCGTTCATTCACGCCCGAAAAGCCGACGCGGACAAGCTCGTCGAAGTCGGAATGTGGGACGTGGTGGCAGGTGGATGGGAGATCCACGGATGGGACGAATACCAGCTCAGCGATGACGAATCGAAAGCCAGGAAGCTTCGAGCGAAGAAGGGCGGGTGCATCAAAAATCATGGAATCGAATGCGGATGTTGGCAGTTTTAGCAGTGCCTCAAGCACGTGCTTAAGCACTGTCCCTAAGCACTGCTTCAAGCACGTGCACGGACGGACGGACGTAACTAACGAAGAACTACTAACAGCAAAATCTCGTTTGGTATCTGTAAGCAACGCGCACAGGGGGGCAGGACGATTTCCCTCGGATGTGAGCGGATCGAACGTGGATGCCGCTGCTTCGCGCGGCCGGCGTGGAACTGAAATCGAGTTATCCACAGGGCCACTGAGTGCAGGTGTCGCGTGAGAACCGTCCTCGGGATCGACCCCGGAGCGCGCGCAACGGGGCTCTGCGTCCTCTCAGGCGATGAAATCATCGCCCACCGCACAATCACTTCAGAAGGGGAGATATTTCCCGCAGAACGGCGCTACGTCCTCGCAGTCCTCGAAGCTGGCGCGACGCTCCTGCAAATCCATGACGTAGACCTCGTCGCTGTCGAGACTATCAACCGACCGAGCTGGCACATGAAAGGCCGCGCTGCAGTCGACCCCACAGCACTGCTCGCTACCGCCGAAATACTCGGCGCCATCCTCGGCTTCCCCTGGACCAACCACGTCATCCAGATCCGACCCAACAAGAACGGCTCACAACCACTCGGCACCTACCCCGGAGTGCTCGTCTCACCCGGAGAACGACGCAAGGCCGGATGGGAAGCACGAATCGGTGGCGGCCAACTCAGACACGCACGGTCGGCCTACGACGTCGCACGACTCGCCAGCAAACTCGCCCGCAACTTCACACTGACGCAGGAGAACTCATGACCGAAAGCCGGATTGCAAAGTTCACACGAATCGGATCGGAGCTTGCGGCGGCAATAGACGAAATGCGCGATGACGCCCGTCCTGTAGCCACCGAGGAGGAGACGAAAGCGGAGGCACTGACGACATTCCTCGAAGGCGTCCTCGAATCTGATGATTGCGGATGGCACCTCCCCGCCGATTGGGATCCGGTTGACCTCGCCGATGCGATCGTGCACGCACCCGCCTCCTCGCCGGTTGGCTCTGCTCCCACCGAAACCGGAACGACCGTGACCATCCCGAAGCCGTACATGCTCTATCTCGGGCCGAATGACACTGTCGCATTGACATACCGCAAGGCGGCAGAGGATCTGGAGCGCGGGTACGACATCGGCGGCAGTAATCGCCGGGATTCCATCGCCCGAGTCCTGCACGACATCGCAGACGCTCTGTTCGTAACGGTTAAGGAGGGGGGCGCGTGAGCACGGAAGAGGTTGTGTATTTCATTCCAAAGGTCGGCCAGCGGGAACTTGTGTCCTTGTTGCGTGAAATCCCAGACCTTGTGGATGATCTCGCGATCACGATCACTCGCCAGGATCGAACGGGAAAAGGAGGGGTACGGATCCGATCAGGTAGTGACGAGCAGCCGCTTCCGCTCAACATAGGCGCTTCCGCTGCTAGCGATGGCTTGCGAAACGAGCTTGCGGGTTGGGTGCGTCATGTCTGTGAGTCACGCGGGATCACTTACGACGGATCAGATTCGATCATCGGTATTGGCAAATGGCTAGACCAGAACGTGGTTTCGCTCGCCATGACGGAAGGGAGCGAAGAGGCTTACCGCGGTATTGAGGGGGCAATGGGACGGTGCCGTCGAGCGATGGATTTGCCTGCTGATGACGTGGTTTGTGTCAGCCCCGCAATGCACCTCGAAGCACGAAACACCTTGTTGCATCGCGCCGCCATCGGCGCAGTGGCTAAGCAGCTCGGGTCCGAGTTTGCCGGCCTAACACCAAAGCGGGTGGATACGTTGCGGAGAGCTGGACGAATACATGGCGATCGATGTGTTGTCTCAACCCGTGCTGAACTATTCATTCTGGGCGATGTTCTGGACGCCCACCTGATGTTTCCATCCCGGGCGCGATCGTCCTGATTGCATCAGGAAAATGGCAGCTTGTAGTATCAAATTTTTCTGTCGCACCGAGAATGAATAAGGGAGTCCTGTGCGGAATCTAATGCCCGAGTGGTACAAGTTGGACGACGACACGCTTCGTCAGGTCTTTGTCGATGGAGTAATCGTCCTCGACGCAAATATTCTCCTTCAGTTGTATAGGCTTGGGGAGGGGCAGCGCTCGGAGGTCTTGAATTTTCTTTCACAGGAGACTGTGAAGTCGCGGGTGTGGGTTCCGCATCAGGTAGCGCATGAGTTTCAGCGGAATCGTTTAACCAAAGCGCGTGAACAGATTTCGTCCTTTCGTGAAGTTGCTGAAACAGTTACTTCCGCTAAGAAAAAGCTGGCGGATACAGTTAGGCAATCGATCAAAGACAAATCGGTAAGTAAGGAATTAACCGATAAGTTCGATAGCCTATTTGATGAAGGCTCAAGGCTGGTTGAGTCTCTACGCCTCACGCATGTCATTGACTATGATGTAATTGTTGCGAATGACCCTATTAGGGAGGCTATAGATGAACTTCTCTCTGGGGCGATCGATAGCGGTCCGGCACCTTCGGTGGAGGAACTGAAAGAACGAACCACCGAAGCGATAAAAAACAGGTTCCCCAAGAAGATCCCGCCTGGTTACTGTGATGCAATGGGTCCGGATAAGAAAGATGACCCTGAAGGTGATTATTTGATTTGGGCCGAGATTAAGGCGCGGGTTGAAAAAAATCCGAGCCACGTGTTATTGGTTACGAACGACATGAAAGAAGATTGGTATCTTATCGACGACAAGAAGGGGAAGAATAGAATAATTGGTCCGCGACCGGAGTTGCGTCGAGAGTTCAGTGAATGCGTCAAGACGGATGATTATCAATACCATCAAGAGTCGCTGGAAGGGTTTCTTCGACTGGCGCGTACGTATCTCAGTGCCGATATTGACGAGACCACTCTAGATACTGTTCGATCTCTTAATGAACAGAATGTGAAGAAATACGCTTTGCTGAGTAAGCTTAGGCACCCTTCGCTAAGTAGCCTCTACGAAACTGCGTTTGAGCGGTACCCCACGGGAAGTTCGGCATATCAGCACGTTAGACGGGCTCTGGATATGGTTGAGGGGATTGGCGAGTTCGACGAGGTGAGTGCTGAAGCTGCGCTGAAGATCCTTCAGCTTCTCTCAGAGGGCGACCTGCGTCGAGACGAAGATACCTTCAATCGGGCTTTTCGCGAAGGTAGCCGAGCGGCCAAGAGTCGCAAGATGCGCGAGATTATGGCCGCTACGGAGATGAGTAGGTTCGACGAGCTGCGGATGCGTGAGTTAGACGAGGTGCGCTATCTAGCTGCGAAGCGATTGGAAGAGGACCAGCGCTTGGAAGACGAACGGCGGCTAGCGGAATAGCGGCACCTGAGGTGTTAGGCTAAGCGCGCTGGCGCGAGTAGTGGATGAAAGTCCGCCTCGCGCTTTCGTCGTCCAGGGGCGCGTCTGGATCTGTTGATGCACTAGCCGAAACATCACCGGTGGGTGCTCCAGGAATCAACGCCACAATCTTCCATCCAGGTTTAAGTCACCGCCCGGTCCCGACTCACACGCCGGGAGCACGGAATCCAAGCCCGCACCAAGACGGTCTCCCGCCGTAGTGCGCCGCTGCCTGGATGGACTCAAACGTCCCCGCTGTCGTGGGGCACACGGTGATCCGGGG
>NZ_BAAILK010000002.1:0-18613 GCF_054589475.1 Rhodococcus sp. no. 34 | reverse complement strand
GGGGTGGTCTTACCCGCCAGCAGCCCGAGGTACCCGGCTTCGAGACGCTGCGCGAACGCGATGAGCTTCGCGGATGCACCGTCGCCGGATGCTGTGCCTCCGTTGAGCTGGTAGTGCATCTCGTCGGCGCGGGACCAGTCGGCGCCCCAGAAGATGTTGCCTTCGAACAGGTTCAATCCTTCGCGGATCTTCTGCCTGCGCCCGGCTGGCATCGTGCGCAGTCCCCATGGGTATTGCACGGCGTTGAAGTCGAGCGCGGTGCCGGAGAGGTGGTTCGAGTTCGCGACGTCGTTGACGGCGGACCATCCCCAGTCGTCGCCGACGCCGGACTTGAACAGGTCGAGGCGTTCGACGTTGCGGTGGTACCAGATCGCCCAGGCGCGCAGGACGACCTCGGACGGTCCTGATCGGACGATCATCGCAGCGAGGAATTGATTGTCGGCGCCGGGTATCAGGATGCGTTCGCAGGCGTCGCGGTTGCACATGCGCCACCCGTTTTCGGAGCGGGTGTTGCCGTAGGCGGTGCGGAAGGTCATGTCTCCTCCTGGAGCGTCGGTGGGTGCGGGTTCGCGATGCTTTCGGCTTCGACGGCGTCGAGAGCGTCGGTGAGTTGGTCGCGCAGTTCCTTGGGCAACTTGCGCACAATCTCTTTCGCTTCTTCGGTGCGCGGCGGGTCGGGTTCGTCGATCGGCACCCACTTGCCCAGGCCCGTCATCCAGTGCTCCTCGGTCTGCGGCAGCCGCAACTTCAGCGTTGGCTTGGCCATGTGTCCGCACGCGTCACACTTGAGGCGTGCGCCGAGGTCGTGCAGTCGTTTGGACATCAGCCGGTAGTACTCGAGTGGGACCATCGCCAGCGCGCCCTTGAGGCCGGGCATCGAGACGAACATCCACCAGAACATCTCTTCCGGGTCGTCGACGTCGCAACTCTCGCGTTGCGGTATCTCGTCCTTCTTCATCCCATGACCCCCATTTCCTTGAGTTCGGATTTACTGTTCGCGATCTCGGCCATCAGGCGCAGGATCGGATCTTGTTGCAGCTTTTCGCCGCCGAGCGTGATGGCGATGTCCGGCGATCGATCCACTCCCCAGGACAGAACTGTTTTCGACACTCGTTCGACGTGCATGCGTTGAGTGAGGTCGCCGGGAATGCGGGTGGCTACCCGGTCGCCGCGCCCGAAGTGTCCGATGCCGGGGGCCCCGATGACATACGGTGCGGCATTGATGATTTCCAGCGCCCCGGAGAAGATCGCCCGCGTCTCGAACGCGCCTTGCCGGATGACTGCGAGCGAGTCGAGGGTGTATGCCTTACCGCCCGAGGTGATGAAGTACTCGAATTCGCGGAAATCGCCCGATGTTTGGGCGCGGCGCAACATCTTGACCGCAATCCAGGCGAGCACGGTGTCCTCGTAGAACGGGGCCAAGATCCGGTCGACGGATCCGCCGATGCTTCCGAACTGCAACAGATTTCCGACGACATCGAATATGCCTTGCACGAGCGCGCCCATGGTCTCGTTGACGCCGGGCATCGAGTGGCCACCGGTGACGAGCTGTATCGGGCCCGGTAGTTGCTGGTCGAAGTTCGAGCGCAGGATTCCCGGACTGTCCGGCGGGTAGTACGCGTACGGAACGCGAGGATCGGTCAGGCGCTTGCCGGGGATTCGGTAGTCGCCGACTGTCGGCATGCCGGTCGTCGCCTGGTCGATGTCCTCGACGAAGTCGTCGGTGTACGAGCGGATGGTGCGCGTGAGTCCGTCGAACCATGTTCCGCCGTTCGCGGTTCCGGCGAACACACCGGACTTGTCTTCCACCCACACCACGAGTACGCCGTGACGAAGTTTCGCGCCTGGCCACGGCAGCGGGTCGCCGGTGAACCAGCGGCGCCACTGCAGCGATAGTTCGCCGTCGGCGAGCATCGCGGTCGCGGCCTCGTGCCAGTACTTGAAGCGCGAGGTGAGCTTGCCCCATGGCACCCCGGAGGCAACGCCGTCCATGAAGCTGCCCGGTTTAACGACGACTGTCCAGGTGGACATGTCGAAGCCTTCCCACCATGCCGACGGCTTGAGCGGATCATCCGGGAAGGTGAGAAATGGCATGTTCTCGCGCCACAGGTTGATGTGCAGAGCTCCGAGAACCACCCACGGAATTGGTCCCGCGAGGCCGAACACCTTGATCGGCTGAAATGCGGCTGGCATGACCGGTGTCGACCACAACAGCTTCGTCTTGAGCTGCTGAAAATCCGACAGGAACGTCGCCGTGAGTTGCGAATATCCGAGTTCGTCGGTCGCGACGCCGACCCTTTTCATCAGGCCGGACCAGCGGGTGCCCATGTAGTCGACCGAGACGATGACGTTGATCTTCTCGCCGCGCTGCACGCGTCCGTACATGTCGTTGAGCCACTGCGCTTGCGGCATCGAGAAGTCGAGTTTCAGTGTTCCGACACCGGCGTCGAGTTCGATGTCTTCCCATTCGGCCTCGTCTTCGCACTCGATGACGTGGACGAGGTCGCAGTTGTCGCCGGTCCAGAGCCGAACCAGCGCCGGAGTGCGGCGCATCATCTCGAGCTCGCGATGAACGCGATCTGTTTCGAGCATGATCGCGGCGCATTGCTCCGCCAGGGATAGATCGAAATCGACTGCAGTCATAGCAATTCACCCCCGAATGGTTTCGGCCACAGACGCGGTTGATGTAGCTCGGCCCGAGCCCCACCTGCAGGTGCGCCTGTGTAGCTGATCGGGAGCAGAGTGCGCGGGGTGAAGGGCGGGATCTTGTGCATGAAGAACTCCCGGCCGCCGTTCTCGCCGAGAAGGTTCGTTCCCGACCAGGATTCGAGCATCAGGCGCATCGGGTCGTAGTTGATCCGGGCGCCCGCATGAACGGAATCGATCGGCAGCAGTGGCACGATCCGATTCGCATACTTGCCGCCCTGAACGCGCTTGCCCTTCTTGCCCTTCCACGAGAAGTCCGGGACATTCCACTGCGCCCGAGTGAGGACCCACGTTTGAATCATGGTGATCGGCGTCGGATTCGAGACTGCAATGAACCCGGACGCTGACGTAGTGGTTGCCTCGAAATGCGTGACAGCCGTGCGACCCTCCCAGAACGGCTGAGCGGAGCGCACCTTGTAGATCGGATTCAGATACTGCTCATCGTCGAGCGTCGGATCGAATTCCGGATCCAGATCAGTGGTGTCGTAGCGCTGAATGAACAGTCGCCGGATGTCGCGCTTGGACTTCACGACGATCCGGGCGAGCTGCTCATCCTCGTCCCACTCGTCAGGAGCGTCGGTGATCATCTGATCCAACAGCCCGTCGAGCTGCTCGATATCCATGGGGCCTTCATCTCCGAAGAGATGAAGGCCCATGGTGATATCGCGCCACGGATAGGTCCGAGACTTGAACCGACCGCCACGCTCCCTTGCCGCCCGCGTCCATTCGCTACTGATCGGCGGGTTGAGGATCCCCTGGAGTTGACCGGCTTTGATCATCACACCCTGCTTGCCGGCGTTACGGCCACTGACGTCGAGTCGGTGGCCGTTCGCGCCGATGATGGCAATGTCGAGCACTAATTCACCCCGAATCGCATGATGGCGGTCCGCTCACGGCTCGCCTGATCACGCTGCCAGGACGCCTGGTCAGCGATGATCTGATGGTTGTTGTTGGTGATCTGCACCCGCGGACCACTGCCGACACCTGCACCGGCAGAAACTAGTTCGTCGACCTTGTCGATGTTCGCCTCGGCGACCTTCCAATGAGCGTCCTTGAGAACGAATTCCGGATCGTTGAGTCCATTGAACCCGAGGGTTCCCGGTTCCCAGACGCCACCGGTATCGAAAAGCGATGTGCCTTCGACCAACTCGCGGGCGCGGCCCATTGCCTGGCCGTACTTGGCCGGGAATGCGCTGCGCTGCACGGACTGTGCGACCATGCCCGGATCCATCAGTTCCCACCCGAGAGGGAAATGCTCGTAGAACATCTTCGCGCTCTCGAACGGATTCATCCGTTGCTCGAGCGTGCCCCACTCGGGGAAGTCCTGCTGCTGAAACAGTCCCGTCGAGCTGCCGTTGGAGCCGACAGCATCGTGCGGAAACGTCAGTGATGCAGCAAGTCCCGAATTCGCGAACATCTTGAGCGGGTCGCCGACCTCCACAAGGGCAGTCGCTTCACCGATCACAGCGGCATGCTCGCCGAGTCCCAGTTCTTTCGCTGCGCGGGCGATCTCGTACGCGTACAGATCGTGACCGGTGCGCTGAACCGTATCGACGGGCGGCACGGTGCCCGCGGCGATCGCGTCGTCCGCCTCCTTCTTCGACATCGTTTCCGTTGTCGACGTCGAAGAGGACTTCGCACTGTCGGTGATCGTGTACCGGTCGGCGAGGTCGAGCCATTCACCGACACCCGCGATCTCGATCGCAGAGTCCGCCCAGATCCCGGCGACATCCGTGAACATCGTCTTGATCCGATCCCGCGCTGAGAACACCTTCTGCGCTTCAGGTTCCTTGGTGGTCTCGGTGGTGGTGGACGTCGTCCCGGCGACACCCGATGTCGACGTCGCCGTGTCAGGACTTGTCGGTGCAGCCTCAGCGGGCGCGACGTTGCCGATGGAAGCTGACGTGCGCGTATGCACGTGATCCTGATGTCCGGAATAGTCCGCGGCGAAGTAACTCCCGCTGGCATCCGGACTTCGACCGGCCCAACCGATCTTCTGACCGGTATTCGGGTTTTGCCAGATGATCTGCTCGAGCCCTGTGGACCTCGGTGCGATCGACAGCAGCCACTCGGCGTAGGTCTGCATCGCAGTGACCGGCCCGGACCAGTCGATCCCTCGGTTGAGGTGATCTGGATTGGGGGCGTAGCCCGCCTCTCCTCGATCGCTCTCCTGGTGTCCGGGATACGTGCTCGGCTGCAATCCGTAGGTCCCCGCCAGGCTGGTTACCCAATCGGGGAATCCAGCCGACCCGTAGCTGATGCTGGAGCCAGCAGGAAGACCGTACGGCTCACCTACGCCGCCGCCGCCTGACGAAGCACCCGATGCGACTGGTGTCCCTGGGGATCCTGAGGTACCGGATACTCCCGATGTGCCGGACGCACTGGTGTTCTGGACACCGTTGCCGCCCGCGTTCTGCACTGGGGGAGTCCAGTTCGTTCCGCCGAATACTTCAGGGTTGACAGGTGCGGGCGCCCGCGGTGTTGTGGGGACCATGCTCCAGTCCCGGTAGACGTCGACAGGCTTGCGCTGATTGGCGCCAGCTTGGATGCCGCCGAGAACACCGCCACCCGCATACTTCGGCAGGTCTGGGAACATCGTGTGCAGCTCGGCCGCGGTCGGTGTCCAGCCGGCATTGAGCGCACCGACGAGTTCGGATCCACCGTTGTCCATGGCGGACTTTTTGACTACGCCCTCATCGGTTGAAACGAGTGCCGTGGGCATGCCCCACATGTCGACACCAAGAATGGAGTCGGAGGTTCCTGTACCCGGACCCCAGAGTGTTCCGTCCTTGTTGCGCCCAGCTATGCCGCCGCTGGCGAGCATTGGCATCTGCGGGAATCCGATCGATTTTCCGCCGAGTCCTGGCACCCAGGACGGCACCGTCCATTTAATGGATCCGAGGCTCTTGTTCCACCAGCCTGCGACAGTGTTGAAGACTGACTTCGCAGACTCCTTGATACCGTCCCACATTCCGGAGACTGCATCTCTGATTCGACCCGGTAGACCGGTTGCGAATCCGACCAACTCGTCAAACTTGCCGACGACCCAGTCCTTGGCGCCGCCAGCGGAATCCACAACGCTCTGCCACATCCCTGAAGCGATTGCTGCGATCCGGCCGGGGATGCCGGTGACGAAGTCGACCAGCTCGTTCCACTTTCCGACGATCCAGTCCTTGACCTGAGTGACCTTGTCGCCGATCGAGCCGAACGCCTGCTTGAGAAGTTCCCACCCTTCCTGCAGTTTGCCCCACACCCAGTCCCAGGTGGCGGTGATCCCGCCCCACACTGCATCCCAGATCGTTTGGAACCACGTTGTTTTCGTGGCAATCAGGACGACTGCGGCGACGAGTAGGCCGATGCCGATCACGATCAGCATTACCGGGTTCGCGGACATGATGACGTTGAACGCCAACTGGATTCCGGACCAGATCTTCGTGGTGGCTGACGACAGTTTGGATGCGACGTCGAAGTCCTTGACCGCAGTGACGCCCTTCTTGACGCTGTCAGCCATGCCGACTGCGGTGTCCTTAGCGGAGACGAAACCGTCCTTGAGGCCGATAGCGCCTTCTTTGACGGAATCGAATGCGCCTTGCGCGGTCTCGAATCCGGCGATCGCACCGCTCATTCCGGTCATGCCGGCGACGGCAGCGAGAGCGGAACCTTCGTTCTCCTCGAGTGCGCCGGTGAAGTTCCCTAGGAGCGGGATAACGTTGTCGCCGAGCATGTTCGTGACGTTTTGTTCGAGCCCGCGTTTGAAGGTCTCGAATGCGGAGCCGGCGTTGTCGTTGAGGACGTCGATCGAGCCGTCGAGGGTGCCGGTGAAGTCGCCCATGACGTCGTCCGCGCCGGCGAGACCGGCAAGGAACCCGGGGATCTTGTCGACGGAGAGGTCTTCGAGGGGTGAGCCGAAGAGTGCAATTGCCTGCTGCGCCTGCAATGCAGGGTCTTCGACCTTGAGCAGTGCCTCAGCTGTGTACTGCAAGGCGAGCTGCGCCGATTCACCACCCGATGCGACGCTCGTGGCCATCGCCTCAGCGTCCTCACCGAGCGCCGCGTACACCTCGGATGTCGACTTCGACCCGTCAGTGGCACGGATGGTGAATTCCTTGAGCGCGTCACCGGTCTTGTCGAGAGCGATCGCGCCGCCCTGCGATGCCGAGATCAGCAGGTTGAACGCGTCCTTGCCGTCGAAGCCGAGGGCGCGGAAGTTGGTGCCGTACTCGTTGAGGATTTCGGGCAACTCGTCGCGCATGCTGACCGAGACCTCTTGCATGCCTTTGGTCATCATGTCGAACGCTTCGTCGGCGCTACCGGCGAGACCGTTCTCCATGAGCTGGCTCGCAGATTGCACGGCGCCGGCGACATCCTGATCGAATATCTCGGCGAACCCTGCGGCCTTGGTGGTCAGCTCTTCGAGTCGCCCAGCGCCCATCGAGTCGAGGGAACCGAACGAGCCGCCGACAGCGGAGACAGCTTCTCGGATGGTGTCCATCGAGTCGCCGACACCGCCGGCGTAGAGGTCACCTGCAACTTTGCCGTACCGCTTGGCTTCCTCGGCGCTCTCACCGAACGATGCGGCGAGCTTGGAGCCGACTTTGCCCTGCTCCATGGACTTGCCCATGAGTTCCATCGCGCCGCCGACACCCGCGGCACCGGCGGCGAGACCGGCGAGCTTCTTGGTGCCGGAGTCGAGTCCGGAGAACATGCTCTTGAGTCCGCCGCCTGCTCGGTCGGCGGAACCGGCGACATCGTCGTTGGAATCGGCAAGGTCGTCGTTGGCGTTCGCCGCTGCTTCGGCAGCATCGGCGGCACGCTTGCGTGCCTGTGTGAGTTGCGTTTCCGCTGCTTCGGCTGCGCCCGCCTGCTTGTTGTTGTCGCGTCGCGCTTTCTCTACCGCTGCTTCGGCGGTCGCGATCTGCGATGCCTTCGCTTTGCCGGAGTCGCGAAGTTCCTGCAGCTTGAGTTCGGCGATGCGGACCTTGTTCGAGGAGTCCGCGGCCTTGTCCCGCTCAGCCGAGAGTTTCTTGGTCGCGGAAACCACTTCGGCTTCGGACTTCTTGACGCCCTCGGCCATCGCCGACCCGAGGCTCGCGCCTGCTGCGGTACCGGCCTGGCGGATCGGTCCCGAGACCTGCCGTGTGATCTCGTTCGCGATGCCGGGAATGGTCGGCAGAATTTGCAGTGAGGCCCAGCCGACAGATCTGGCCATGCTCAGGTACCTTCTTCCAGTCTGCGTGCCCGCTCAGCCAATCGCTGCTGGCCGCGCCTGATCCGCTCGTCGTCGAGCTTCGAGTTCGATTTCTTCGCAGTAGGTTTCGGGCGGTTCGGGTAGTCGTGCCACCGCGCCCCACGCTTCTTGCCGCGGTTCGCCTGCAGTGCCCACAGGTCTGCGAGCAGGTGGTCTTCGATCGACCACGGCATGCGTCCGCCGTTGTCGGAGATCGCGAGCGCTGAGGTGTGCGGAAGTCGGCGGATGTAGACCCACAGCAGACGCAAGGTCAGCTGTGAGTCGCCACCACCGGGACGCCAGAGGTCTCGCAGATCGGTTTGGTAGAACCGTCGGAGGTCGGCCTCGATGTCGTCGCCCCGCAACTGCAGGACAGCGAGGAGGCCTAGGAGTTTCCCTCGTTGACCATGCCCGCTTCCTCAGCGAACATCGTCATGATCTCCGACGCTGCTTCCATCGGCGGCTTACCTTCGGCCTGCGAGCGCGCACAGAACCAGAAGAATTGCTTGTCACCGAGCAGGCCTTTGACCATGTGCAGCGGGTTCTTGCCGATCGCGCCGAGCTGCCAGTCCCAGTTGTCGATCAGAGCGGAGCGGTCGACTCGGATTTCCTCGCCCCACAACGTGAGGACGATGGTCGCGTCGGTGGCTTCGCCCTGACGTGCCGCGGTGGCCTTCTGGTGATCCTGCGGCTTGGGCGCGTTGTCCGGGATCTTGCCGGCGGAGCGCCGCTGCTTGCGGTTGCCCTTCTTGGACTTGGTGTGCGCGACAGCTTCCGACGCGTATTCGACATCCTCGCCGACCTGCGGCGCAACGACGTCAGGGAGGTCTTCGACATCGCTGGGCTGATCCACCTTCGCGAGGAGGCGGCGAGCGGCCTCGATCTCAGCGGCGGTGGGCTCGTCGGCGTCCGGAGTGTTCTCGAAGTCGTCGAAGTCATTGTTTGAGGGCATGTGCAGCTCCTTGGTTGTCGCGCCAGATTTGTGGTGCGATTGCCGCCGTGATTCGGTCGGCGGCGAGGTCTGTGAGTCCGGCCTTGATCAGGTCGGCGTGGGTTTGCGCGATGAGCGCGATGGGATCAGACGGCGGTAGTTCGTCCTCGTCGCCTTCGTTCGGTAGCTGCTCGGCGATCTGAATGGTCTTGGCGACCTTGGCCCGATCGCGGGGACGGAGGCGCTCGCCGGGCGTGATCACGTCGAGTGCGAGTGCCGCGGCATTGATTTCGGCGTCACTCGGGGTGCGCAGGCGCGGAGGAGTAATCACGTCCGCTGCCGGTCTCGGGCGAGTTCGAGTGCGCCGACCGTCATCACGAGTGCGAAGAACCATGTCGGCGGAATGCGTGAGGTGTCCATGCGAACTCCTTTGTGCAGAAAGGGTTATGCAGCAGGTGGAGCCGATCGCCCGCCGGGCTGCACACCGGCGGGCGATCGGGGTATCAGGCGGAGACGACGGTGACGACGCCTGCCGGGGTGAGCGATGCGGGCGGAGCCGCGAGGGTGCCGCCGTTCGGGAGGACGACCGTGTACGGGCCGCCGGCCGAACCGGTTACGGTCGCGTTGCCGACGCCGACTGTGGAAAGAGCTTCGAGGGCTGCTTTCACTGCCGCGTTGGCCGCGTTGTAGGCGATGCCCACCACGGTCTGGTTGTCCACGCGCAGCGGGAAGGTGCCCGCCGTGGTGCCCGCAGGCACGGTGACGGTGAACGTCTTCGGGCCCGCGTTCACCTCGTCGATCTTGCGCAGCACCCGGCCCTCGGCGTCGGCGAACAGGTCCGCGGTGATAGGGAAGGTCCGCACACCGGACTCGGACTTCGTCCATGCACCGGAGGTGAGCAGCGCCGGACGGGTCGTCACTTCGATCTCTTCGACGTCATCCTCGCGGGTGACGAGCAGCAGGTGCGCGTGGAAGCCCTTGGGCAGCGAGATGTAACCCTCGTGCTTGCCGTACGCGATGCGCTTGGTGACGGTGTTCTGCTCCAGCGCATTGAGCGAGAGTTCGAGCGTGCCCTTGCTCGTCTTGCCCTTGAAGCGCGGGTTTCCCCAGCCGTCGTGAAAGGTCTTTTCGAGACCGGGCGTGTAGGTGACACCTTCGGTGCCGAGGAGACCGAAGTCGAGCCACATTGCACCGGGTGCCTGACCGGGTGCGGGGATGGCAGCTTCGAGCGTGCCGGTGTACTCGGGATCGAGGAGGTAACCCTCGCCCTCGTCGAAGACCGACGCGTTGTCGGGATTGATAACAGCCATGACAAATGACCCCTTTCAAGGGCTCAGTTCCTCCGAAGGGAGGCGGTTAGATGGGGGTGGTGCGGATGCGAACCGGGACAGTGAAACCGGCGATGCGGCCGCCGTTGTCCGGGTCGACGTCGTCGAGGATCGACGAACCGGCCATCACGTTGGTGATGCCTGGAATTCGATGTGCGAGAAGCAGTCCTTGACACAGGGCTGCGAGTTCGCGTGATCGGGTGCGGCCGTTGGACCACACGGTGACACCGATCTGCGGCACGGTGAAGATCGGCCACTCCATCGGGCCACCGTCATCCCGAACGACGACAAACGGTGCGGCGGCGACACCGTCGACCTCGGGAACCCACTTCGAATCGAGTGAGAGCGCCACCCGCACACCAGGCTCGCGAGTGGCCAGGATTCCGGCGAGGAATTCCTTCACCGGCTTGACTGCGTCGGATGCCTTGCGCGCCGGTTTCATCGTCCCCTCACTGTCAGCCCGACCATTCCGGCAGCCTTGGTGAGCGTGCCGTATTTCAGTTGTCGGGCAACACCGCTGATCTCCTTGATCGCGACTGACGAGACGGGGCGGTCGGTGGTGTACGGGTCCGCTTCGATCAGGATGCCGTCACCGGCCACCTGCCTGGCTGCAGCCGCGATCTCGACTGCAGCGGCGTCGGTGAGTGCTCGCACTTCGGGAGAGTTGAGGATCTCGTTGATGCCGTCGTGGTCGATCTGAAAATCTATGCCGGACATCGTCACCCCCTTCCGAGGTAGGCGAGCACTTCCATGCCGCGCCGTCCCGTCCCGTAGGCCGAGCGCCAGTCGAGGATCCGCACCTTGCAGACGAGCCCGCGGATCTCGAGCTCGTCGTCGTCGGTCAGGTCCGGCGCCGGCAGGAAGTAGACGGTGTGTTCGATCGTCTCGCCCTGACGCTCTTGCGACTGGTTGCGTTTGGAAGCGCCGGGTGCAACAGCTTTGGCGCGCAACGGAACCTTGGTCACCGCCCCGGGGATCGGATCGTTGTTGTCGTCCAGCCCGCCGGGTGTGCGGCGGATACGGATCACTGTTTCGCTCACGCTTGCCGCTCCAACCTGTACCGGTCGAGCACGCGCAGTTCGTGATCGAAGAGCGCCGTCGAACCTTCGGAGGCGGAGAAGCTGAACGGGCCGATCGTTTCCGCTTGGCCGCCGAGTTCCGAATTGACCGCTCGCGCTGCCGCTTCGAGAACGACGCCGAGCAGATCCGCCGGTGCGTCGAAACCGTGATGCATGCGTACCTGGATCGAGCGCCACCGGTTCGGCCACCGCCCTCGCAGCGCACCCATGTGCGACCATTCGACGTCGCCGACCACCTCGCCGTGCACGCGGACCTCGTCCAGCGAGACCAGATGCAGGGTGGGCAGCATCAGCACGGTGCCGCCGATGCCGTCGAGGGTGACTGTTTCCTCGAGCACCGGTGCGACGTGCCAGCCGCAGTAGGACCGGATCGCAGCAGAGGCGACGTTGAGGCGCCACTCTTCGAGTCCGGTCCCGGCCATCAGGGCGGTGAACTGTTCGGGACTGATCAGCGGATCCATGTCAGACCGCCTTGGTGCGGGAGCGGGTGCGCGCCTTGTTGGCCGGCGCGGGTGCCGCTTTGGTCTTCGGCGTCAGACCACGAGCTTTCGCGTCTTCTGCGGTGAGTTGCAGTGTGGTGGTTCGGCCGTTGACGTCCACTTCGTAGATGTCGAGTTCCATCTCGTCCTCCTTCCCGGTCGGCCCGCCACCCCGGCCGGTGGTCAGACCGGCCAGGGTGAGCGAGTTAAGCGTGGGTCGCGACCTTCACGAACGCGGACGGGCGGGTGACGGCGAAGGCCACACGCTCCTCGGCGAGGATGGCGATCATGTTGCGGATGAAGAAGTCCGCGTGCGAGTCGGTGACCGTGACCGTGGTCTGCTCGCGGTCCCACAGGACTGCCTTGCTGTAGTCGCCGAGGGTCGCGGTACCGGAAGGCTGCGACTCGGATTCGACGACCGGGACGCCCCACAGGGTGCGGTTGCCGAAGGCGAACGGGCCGCCGTAGTAGTAGCGGTTCTCGCCGTCCTTGGCGAGGTCGATCAGCTCGGCGTCCTCCGGGGACACGACGATCGCGGTGGGGGCGACGCGGCCGATGGTGCGGACCTTGGTGATCGCCTTGCGGACCGAGGTGAACAGGTCGTCGACGAACGCCTGGGTCTGGATTCCCGAGGTGGCGTTGATGCCGGTGAGGTCTTCACCGGCACCGGTGCCGTTGAGGATCTGCTGCTCTTCCTTCTCCGTGATGTCGGCGCGGAGTTCGTCGTTGATCAACCCTTCGAGGGCTGCGACGTCGGCGAGTGCGCGCTTGGTGGCGGGCACCCACTCGGCGATGGTCTTGACGACCGCGGTCTTGCGCTCGAATGCCCAACTGCCCTCGGGCTTGTAGCCGCCTCCGGCGTTGGGGATCAGGGCGCCGCCGGATGCCGGTGCGGTCGGTGCCGCCGAGGACGTAGCCTCGGGAACCACTGCCGCGGCGTTGGTGTGCGCGGTCTGCGCCACGTACTCCACGGTGTCGGAGCCGGTGCGGCGAACGCTGACCAGGTTGCGGATGGTCAGTTCCTTGCGGCCGAGCATCTCGACGATGCCGGTCTGCTCGGGCGTGACGAACGCGCCGCCCGAGGTAGGCGATGCGCCGACGAACAGGCCCTTGATGCCGATCGGGTCGGTCTGGAAGCGCGAACGCTCGGGGACCTGGCCGGCGCCCTTGTACGGCGCCATCGCGGACTTGAACTGCGCGGAGCCCACGACCTGCAAGCCGAGGGACTGAGCCTTCGCCTTGGTGGTGTCGTCAGAGGTGGGTTCCTCGACGGGCTCGGCGCCGACCTGCTTGGCGAGTGTCTCTGCCGCCGAGATGACCTCGACGTCGTGACGGGCGGCCTCGAGGTTCTTGACGAGTTCCTCGGCCTGGGTCTTGTACTTGTCGAACTCGGCCTGCTCGTCTTCAGTGAGGTCGCGAGCTTCCTCGTCGGCCTTGGTGGCGATGAGCTTCATGCTCTTGACGGCCGCTTCGGCCTCGCCCTTGAGCCGGGCAATACGAATGCTGGATGCCATGATGGCGTACCCCTTTCAAGGGCTAGTGAAGTGAAAGCTCCGCGCTGAGAGCGTCTGCCGCAGCGAGGTTTCGGCGATGGACCGCCGGGGACTTCTCCGACGATTCGGCCGGGGGGAGCGTGTCGAGCACTTGCCCGATCGCCTCATAGGCGCCGCGCAGTGAGGACTCGTTCTTGGACGAGAGAGCGCGACCTGCCTTGACCATGAGGACATCGGTTTCCTGGTTGGCGCCGAGCGGCACCACCGAGACTTCGTGCAGCTTGAGGGCCTTCAGTTCGAAGACCTCGTCCTCGCCGTCACCGTCCGCCTTCGGGCGCTGGGACCGCGCACCATCGAGGACGTCGAACGCGAAGGACATCTGCGAGATCCGCCGCTCCTTGAGGAGCTTGTACGTGTACGGACCCTTCGGAGAGTCGAGGTCGATCTGCGCTTTGACGAGCAGTCCGACGTCGTCCTCCTCCGCTGAGAGCAGGTGTCCGATGTTGAAGTCGGGATCACCCATGTTGTGCCCGAACAGAAGTGGGATCGGGTCACCCTTCTCGGCCCACCGTTCGAGGTCCGCCTTGAACGCGCCCGGCATGACGATCTCGCCGTAGCTGTCGACGTTTCCGAACACGCTGGCGTAGGCGGTGAAGACGCCGCTCTCGCCGGTGTCTTCGTCCGGTGGTTCGGCTTTGATCTGTGCTGCAGTGCTTTTGGTTCTCACTGCGTTTCCTCCTCGGTTTCTTCGTCGGCCAGGGGCTCGGTGCCGTTGGAGACGCCGGGCTCGGTCGGGGTGATGTCACTCGGGGAGGCTTGGCCGCCGATGATGACGTTCAGGGGTGTGATCAGCTCGTCGCCGCCAGGAACCGGTGGGCGGTTGTCGAGAGCGCGGGCTTCGTTGCGGGTGATGTACGGTCCACCGACCGAGGACTGAATGCCCGCAGCGCGTTCCTCGAAGGAACCGGACAACTTCTCCTGCAGGTTGAACTCGACGTAAACGTTCTCGTCCGCGAGGTCAGGGACGAGCTGCAGTTCGATCTCTTCCTTGATCATCTGCAGCCACGGCCCGAGAGTGTCCTGATACAGCATCTTGTGCTGCTCTTGGATATTCGAGAACGTCGCCGAGCCCATGATGCCGAGCATCGACGGTGGGATGAAGTACGCGGTTGCGACTTCCTCGCGGGTGAGCTTGCGGGCCTCGATGTACTGCAACTGTTCGGCAGTCTGTGACGCGCTGACGAACTTCATGCCGTCCTCGAGGATCGGTGTGCCACCGGACTGCGGACCGCTGCCGGTGTACTGAGCGCGCCACCCTTCACGGAAACGCTCACGCGCAGTGTCGGACCAGTCGGCGACACCGGCCGTGCGCGCCGGCCGTTCGAGGTAGCCGCTCACGCGAGCACCGTTCTTGAGGACCTGCTCACGCATCCGGCCCGCCTCGTACTCCTCCGACAAGGTTTGACGGAGCGCTTCGAGTGGGGACTCACCTGCAATGCCGGTGTTGGAGTAGCCGCGGAAGAACACGATCTGATCAGGTTTGACGTCGATCTTCCCGGCCGAACCCTTCACCTCGAAGTACTCCGGCGTCAGCCAACTCTCACCCTTGGGAGTGACGAAGTCCGGCGGAATCCGGACGAGTCCTTCGACACCGTCCTTGGTGGTGATCTTCTGCCAGAACGCCATGTCGTAGATCGCGAGATCGTGAATCAGTGCGTCCATCAGTCGGTATCGCGTGGTGTACGGACTGGGCTTCGACAGCAGCCGTGCGAGCGGATGATCGGTGATTCGTTGCCGATCCGCATCACCCTTGCGCGCAAACACATGCAGGCCGAGGTGGGCGATGTTGCGGGCCAGGAACGACACCGATGTTCGGACCGCGGGCTGTGTCCGCCACAACTCGTAGTATGCGAGCGAGAGTGAATCGGTCAGCTGAATGCGTCCAGGCGGTGGAAGCTCCAGCCGCGAGATGCTTTTCAGTTTCCCGTCGGAGGTCACGAACGCCATGCCGGCACCTCCTACAGGGCTTGGATGAAGTCGATGTTCGCCTTGTCGATGGCGATCTCACCGTCAGCGGACATAGCCTCGCGGCCGTCCTCGTGGATGAATGCGGACTTGACTGTGACGAGCGGGCCCCGCGTAGAGACGATGACGCCGCTGATCGATGTTCCCGAGAGCAGGTTGACGACCACTCTCGGTTTGGCGTGCAAATGCTTGTACTGCATAGGTCTCCTAGACGGTGAACAGGCCGGTTGTCTCGTAGGCGGATTCGACGATCTCCTCGACCTTCTGGCCGAGCAGCCAGTACGCCGACGCTTCGGCGATGACCGGGCTCGCATCACCGGGCGAGTTCTTGCGATCGAAGAACCAGGCATCACCGGCAGAGCGAGCGCGGACCGTTCGAGCAGACTCGTCTGCGACCTGCTGGCCGCGGTGACGGACCTTGCATTGTTTGATCGCGTCGAAGAACGCGCCCGAGGACTTCGACAGTTCGCCGCCGCCGATGGGCACGACCGTCATGCCTGCGTCGGTCAGCTCGTCGGTCAGGCTCGACACCGGGGCGCCGCGTTCCTGCAGGGCGACTTGGCCGTTGAACCATCCGTCCTCGATCTCCTTGCGTTCGACGAGCCAGGGTTTGACCCAGCTGGTACCGACGCGGGAGGCGACGATTTCGAGGTGCACCAGACCGTCCTCGCGCTCAGCGGCGATGGCGACGTGAGCGCGCTTGCGATCCCACGACACATCGACAGCGACAGCGACCCGAGTACCGTCAGCGCGCCGAGACGCCTTGTCCATCAGGCCGAGCCAATCCTCCTCGTCGATGATGCCGACCTGGATCTGCTCGACTTCCTGACAGAGGTTCTCGGTACGGAAACCGTTGTCCGTTTTCGTTTCCCGGTCCGCCTGCAGCGCTGCCGGTGTCAGGGTGTAACCGAGCGACGGATTCGCCTGTGCGCGAGCGTCCCAGTCGTCGAGATCGCATCCGTCCGGGCCGGACCACTCGAACAGGGCAAGAGTGACCTCGTCCGTGCGGTGGGTCTCGATCGCATTCTTGGCGCGGCCCCGAAGATCGCGCAACACCACCGAGTGGACGTCACCGGCATTCGATGCGCAGACCGTCTGTGCACGAGGCGGAATCAGTGTCGTAGATGACAGCGCATTCCAGGCCTCCCAGGACTTGTGCTCGCGCAACTCGTCGAGGAACAACAGGTCGGCGGTTTTGCCGCGGCCGGCGTCACGTTCGAGCGTTTCGACGATGTACTTTCCGCCGCGCTTGGTCGGAGTCTTCTTGTTCGGGCGCAGTCGCATCGCCTTGGCGCCGTTGACGCGTTTCGGCTTGAACATCCGCTTCTTCAGCGCAGGGATAGCTTCGGCCTGATCGACGATGTCTTCCCAGATGTCCTCGGCGTCACCGAGCGACTGGGCTGCGCCGATCACCAACTCCGCACCGTCGATGAACAGGCGCCACAGAATCAGCGCCTTGATCAGCGTCGTCTTCCCGTTCTGACGACTGACGAGCAGCAGTACGCGCTTGAAGCGGAAAGTGCCGTCGTCGTTGAGCTCGAGCGCGTGGATCAGGAACCACTTCTGCCAGGGCAGGAGCGTCATCCGAAGGACGGTCTCGGCGAAGCGGATGCACTCGAAGCCTGCGCTCGTCGCCGGAGTCAGCTCGCGGAGCGGGGGAGTGAAGAGTCGAGGTTCGGTGCAGCCCTTGAGGTCAGACCGACTTGAGAGCAGGGCGGTCATTGAAGATCGCATCCACTTCGTCGCCTTCAGGTGCGGACTGAAGATTCAACTTCGCCGCACCTTCCGGAGTCAGTCCCAACCCAGTGAGCACTTTGTGCAGTGTCGGCACCGGACCGAAGGTTGCCTTCGTCGCGGCGTCCGGCCCCTCGGCAACTGCGTCGTCAATGACCCGCGCCAACATCCGCGCCTGCTCGATCGAGGCCCGATATTGCTCGGAGTCCTTGAGGTGATCGGCTGCTCTGACTGCTGCGTTGACCTCCGAAAGTTGCGTCTTTCTCGCCATGATGCAACCTCCGATACTGGGTTACTCGCGCGCGCGAGCCCCCTCAGCCCGTAGGAGGGAGAGAGCCACTCGCCGGTGGAAGTGGTCCGTGCTGGGCTGGGCCAGCGATGTCGAGGCCCCCTGGCTTGGTGTGGATCGCAGTAACATTCAGGGATGACTGCATATTTGTCCTCACCGGAGCTGATCTACGGATTTCTGTTTGAACTTGAGAGTCCCGACAAGGTGGCTCGGCAGGTCAAAGATTGGATCAGGAATGGAGAAATATCGTCTTTCTGTTTTGAGGACGCGAACGGAGTGGGCGAAGATGTCAAAATCATCAACTGGCGCTCGGTCAGATATTTCTCGGTCGATGCGCAAGCCCCAACTGCCGAGGATCGCGAGCATACGATCGTTGCGACCGCCTTCTTCACCGAGACTGGCGGGTTGTCACTCTACGAGTGATAGGCGCACTACCAAGGCTCACTGGGCGGTCCGAGCGTGGGTGTGACCTCTGCGTTGCCTCGGGAGCTGTTGCAGCTCTTGTGGGATGGGCGGAAGTTCGCTGGGTCGTCGACTAGTTCGGGGTGTGTGGAGAACGGGTAGAAGTGGTCGTTCTCGAATGCGTCGGGATGGTCTTTGGGCAGGCTGTAGTCGATGGGCTGCGAGCACAGGTGGCATGCTGCGCGTCGGTTTTCGCATTGCTGCCTGAATTCAGCCCTGAGTGCTTTGTGTCGGCGGGTGCTGCGTTCGTTGGCCATCAGTTGACCTCGAAGTGCAGTAGGCACAGTTCGATGTTGGCGAACATCTCTTCGGTGATCGTGACCGGGCTGAGGATCTTCACCTCGGAGCATGAGTAACCGCGTGCGCCCTTGGTTGATCGAGGTGTCATGTAAGCCCAGTGTCGAGCCTCGGGGTGCACCATCTGGTACGTAACGATGGTCGCCATGTCGGGCGCGATGAGTAGTGGGTTGGGCATCATGACCTCCACATGTGAATGAGTCGGACTATGACCCAACGGATTAGCTCGAAGCTGGGCATCAGATCACCCAGAACGCGATGAGCGCCCACATGATTCGGATTGCTTCGATCAGGTCGAGGATCATGTGAACTCCCATCGCCATGCTTGCTTCTCAAGCGGAGAGCAGAGGAGTTGAACCCCTGGCCTTTCGGCCCGTGCCGCGTTCGAAGCGGTCCCGCCACCACTGGCGGTTTACTCTCCAGTGCCCCGCCTGCAGGCCGGGGATATTCAGTTGTTCGGCTACCGATCTCCCCGGATCACCGTGTGCCCCACGACAGCGGGGACGTTTGAGTCCATCCAGGCAGCGGCGCACTACGGCGGGAGACCGTCTTGGTGCGGGCTT
>NZ_BAAILK010000001.1:0-3235 GCF_054589475.1 Rhodococcus sp. no. 34 | reverse complement strand
TTGTGTGTTGTTTGAGAACTGCACAGTGGACGCGAGCATCTTTGTTGTAAGTAATGAAGAGCGTACGGTGGATGCCTTGGCACCAGGAGCCGATGAAGGACGTAGGAGGCTGCGATAAGCCTCGGGGAGCTGTCAACCGAGCTGTGATCCGAGGATGTCCGAATGGGGAAACCCAGCACGAGTGATGTCGTGTTACCCGCGCCTGAATATATAGGGCGTGTGGAGGGAACGTGGGGAAGTGAAACATCTCAGTACCCACAGGAAGAGAAAACAACCGTGATTCCGTGAGTAGTGGCGAGCGAAAGCGGAAGAGGCTAAACCATGGGTGTGTGATAGCCGGCAGGTGTTGCATTCGTGGGGTTGTGGGGTTCATTTTGTCTGTTCTGCCGAGCAGGCCAACAGTAAGAAATCACAGGGTTAGTGGAAGTGGTCTGGAACGGCCTGTCGTAGAGGGTGAGAATCCCGTACACGAAAACTTTGTGACTGTTGTAATGGAAACCCAAGTAGCACCGGGCCCGTGAAATCTGGTGTGAATCTGTCGGGACCACCCGATAAGCCTGAATACTCCCTGGTGACCGATAGCGGACTAGTACCGTGAGGGAAAGGTGAAAAGTACCCCGGGAGGGGAGTGAAATAGTACCTGAAACCGTGCGCTTACAATCCGTCAGAGCCTTCGAGCAGTTTACTGCTGGGGGTGATGGCGTGCCTTTTGAAGAATGAGCCTGCGAGTTAGTGGCATGTCGCGAGGTTAACCCGTGTGGGGTAGCCGTAGCGAAAGCGAGTCCGAATAGGGCGAGTCAGTGGCATGCTCTAGACCCGAAGCGGAGTGATCTACCCATGGCCAGGTTGAAGCGACGGTAAGACGTCGTGGAGGACCGAACCCACTTAGGTTGAAAACTGAGGGGATGAGTTGTGGGTAGGGGTGAAAGGCCAATCAAACTCCGTGATAGCTGGTTCTCCCCGAAATGCATTTAGGTGCAGCGTCGCGTGTTTCTCACCGGAGGTAGAGCTACTGGATGGTCTAGGGGGCCCACAAGCTTACCGAAATCAGCCAAACTCCGAATGCCGGTGAGTGAGAGCGCGGCAGTGAGACTGCGGGCGATAAGGTTCGTAGTCGAGAGGGAAACAGCCCAGATCGCCAGCTAAGGTCCCTAAGCGTGTACTAAGTGGAAAAGGATGTGGGGTCGCGAAGACAACCAGGAGGTTGGCTTAGAAGCAGCCACCCTTGAAAGAGTGCGTAATAGCTCACTGGTCAAGTGATCCTGCGCCGACAATGTAGCGGGGCTCAAGTACACCACCGAAGCTGCGGCATTCACGCAATAGCCCCCAGTTGATCCACGGATTTTCTGGCAGGTGTGTGGATGGGTAGGGGAGCGTCGTGTGGCCATGGAAGCGGCAGGGTGACCTAGCCGTGGAGGCCACACGAGTGAGAATGCAGGCATGAGTAGCGAAAGACGAGTGAGAAACTCGTCCGCCGAATGACCAAGGGTTCCTGGGCCAGGTTAATCCGCCCAGGGTGAGTCGGGACCTAAGACGAGGCCGACAGGCGTAGCCGATGGACAACGGGTTGATATTCCCGTACCCGTGTGAACGCGCCCATGGTGAATCAGTGATACTAACCATCCTGAAGCCACGAGAAGACCTTCGGGTCTCGAGTTGGTGGATGCATGGGACCTGATCTGGTAGTAGCCAAGCGATGGGGTGACGCAGGAAGGTAGCTGAGCCAGTCAGTGGTAATACTGGTGTAAGCGTGTAGGGCGTGACCTAGGCAAATCCGGGTCGCACATAGCCTGAGACGTGATGCGTAGCCGATTGAGGCGAATTCAGTGATCCTATGCTGCCGAGAAAAGCCTCTAGCGAGCTTTCACACGGCCCGTACCCCAAACCGACACAGGTGGTCAGGTAGAGAATACTAAGGCGATCGAGATAACTATGGTTAAGGAACTCGGCAAAATGCCCCCGTAACTTCGGGAGAAGGGGGGCCCTGTCTGGTGACGACATTTACTGTCTGAGCTGGGTGGGGCCGCAGAGACCAGTGAGAAGCGACTGTTTACTAAAAACACAGGTCCGTGCGAAGTCGTAAGACGATGTATACGGACTGACGCCTGCCCGGTGCTGGAAGGTTAAGAGGACCGGTTAGTTCCTTCGGGAGCGAAGCTGAGAATTTAAGCCCCAGTAAACGGCGGTGGTAACTATAACCATCCTAAGGTAGCGAAATTCCTTGTCGGGTAAGTTCCGACCTGCACGAATGGCGTAACGACTTCTCAGCTGTCTCAACCGTAGACTCGGCGAAATTGCATTACGAGTAAAGATGCTCGTTACGCGCGGCAGGACGAAAAGACCCCGGGACCTTCACTACAGCTTGGTATTGGTGTTCGGTTCGGTTTGTGTAGGATAGGTGGGAGACTGTGAAGCGGTGACGCCAGTTATCGTGGAGTCGTTGTTGAAATACCACTCTGATCGAATTGGACCTCTAACCTCGGACCATGATCTGGTTCAGGGACAGTGCCTGGTGGGTAGTTTAACTGGGGCGGTTGCCTCCCAAAATGTAACGGAGGCGCCCAAAGGTTCCCTCAGCCTGGTTGGCAATCAGGTGTCGAGTGCAAGTGCACAAGGGAGCTTGACTGTGAGACTGACAGGTCGAGCAGGGACGAAAGTCGGGACTAGTGATCCGGCACCGGCAAGTGGAAGCGGTGTCGCTCAACGGATAAAAGGTACCCCGGGGATAACAGGCTGATCTTCCCCAAGAGTCCATATCGACGGGATGGTTTGGCACCTCGATGTCGGCTCGTCGCATCCTGGGGCTGGAGTAGGTCCCAAGGGTTGGGCTGTTCGCCCATTAAAGCGGCACGCGAGCTGGGTTTAGAACGTCGTGAGACAGTTCGGTCTCTATCCGCCGCGCGCGTTAGAAACTTGAGGAAGGCTGTCCCTAGTACGAGAGGACCGGGACGGACGAACCTCTGGTGTGCCAGTTGTTCCGCCAGGAGCACCGCTGGTTAGCTACGTTCGGAAGGGATAACCGCTGAAAGCATCTAAGCGGGAAGCCTGTTCCAAGATGAGGTTTCTCACCCCCTCGAGGGGGTAAGGCCCCCGGCAGACCACCGGGTTGATAGGCCAGAACTGGAAGTGCAGTAATGCATGCAGGTGACTGGTACTAATAGGCCGAGGACTTACCACAAAGAAGCTACGCGTCCACTGTGCGGTATCTGAAACAACACACAGATACTGATGAGAA